>JADJSS010000008.1 GCA_016711605.1 Saprospirales bacterium | reverse complement strand
CTTCTGATTACCTGGTGTTTTTTCAATTTCAAAAAAAAATCCAATATCATGCCATATATAGAAGAACCACCAATTTGAAATTAAATCATTTTTTATTGAGCGACTTTATTGTATTCTTTCGGAATTAATTTCTTGCGTAAGAAAAATTCTTTGCCAAATTCTTCATGCGTCTAACCACTAATTCGTAATCAAAATCATCTTCAAGCATCTTTATATAAATCTAATTTATTTCAAAATCGAGCATGTCATCACATTGATGCCTATGCTCATTTCTGGATTCAGCATTACAAGAACTGACTTTCATTTCTAAATTAACCGTTCGGTGATTGATGTTTTGGATTGTCTGCTTCCTTTCTTTTTACAACTTTCTTACCGTGCAATGCAAAACCATTGCAACAAGGGATGATAATTTATTTTTCATAGTAAAATTTATTTTTGTTATTAATCTAACAGCTCTGGTTTGTTTTTGAAACATAGTTATAATCCTAATAATAATTTTCTTTCTTAAAAATTAAAACTATAAATCGTTCTTCTCTATTGTAATTGTTATTGTTCATTAATAATAGATTGTGTTGTTATAAGTAATGAATCAGTTAAGGTTTTAAATTTGCAAAGAATCATATTGTGTTGCAGTAGTTGGATTTGTTATAATCCATTTCCGTCATCCGATTTCTCTTCTTTTCTACTGTCCAACACTTAATCGCGACAGGCTATCCTCTTACCAAAGCACTATCGTTGTAAAAAATCACCGTTGTTGCTATAGCGATATGTAATATGCATACTGCAGTAAAACAATTTATCTTCGTCATTTATGATTTGTCCAGAAGCATGCCAATCTTATTGATTAATTTTCCAGTTGTTGATGTATTTTAATTTTAGTGTTTCTTTTTGCAACTTACGGCTAGTACAACCATTGCAATAAGTGTGATGATTTTTGTTGTTTTCATAGTTTAATTTTTATCGGTTATTAATTAAATTGCACCAGCATTTATGGCTGTTTTTTTGTTTTGAAAAGCAAATCCTTTAATTGAAACATTATGTTGATTAGATACATTCACTTTCATCCAGCCATAATAATAATCTGTTGTAGAAATCATTCTGTTTCTATATCGAACGCCAATGTATTTGTCGCCAACATCATTAAAACCTAATTTTGCAGTTTCCAGCATCATAAAATAAAATATAGCATCTGCCTTTCCATGTTCCTGTAAACGCATTGATTTCACTATTCTCTGGAAATAATTTAGTAATTTCATTAATTACACCTTGAACTTCTGTCGAAAATTCTAAATCAAAATTGCCAGTTGCATAGCTGTTAATTCCAATTTGTGCATTAGAATTATTTCCACCAGGAAAGTTAGAGTATAAATTATATTCATAGTAACCGTCACCATCTATATCAATAACTGTGTCTTTGCCTGAAAGTCCAGCATTTATGGATATGTTGACTGTCTTTTCATCGATGTTTACATCGTTTTGTTTTTTTTTGCAACTTATAGCAAGTATTACTATTGCAATAAGTGTGATGATTTTAGTTGTTTTCATAGTTTTGTTTTTGATTGAATTAATAATTGCTTTACTTTTCAGCTGCTAAAATTTCAACGTTTGGTCGAATGTCATAAGCAACTTCTTTTACTATTATATATTTTCGTGAAGAAGAAATATTTATGATTAACCATCCAAAGTGAGTGTTTCATCAAAATTAGAAATTGACACCAAACCAACATCACCTTTGCCTGCATAACTAACATCTACTAATGGAATACTTGGTAAGTTCTTATAGATAGAAAGAAATGATAATTGCGACCAGTCTTTGGTAGTATTTAACTTTGATTTTGCTGCCAAATTTTGAACAATATACGGATCTTCGCTGCTTGCTGTTGTTGCCAAACTTGCGTTGCCACTAGGTATTCCAAGCAGACGCACATTTTCCGAAAATTTTGCAAATAGAGTTCAACAGCAAAATCATCTACACCGTTATTGTCGATATCAATTAGAGAAAATTCAGTTAAATCAGCTTTGGCAATTATTTCTTTGTTCAATATTCGATGTGTAATATTCGGATTGTCAACTGTGTTATTGTTTACATTTTCTTTTTTACAACTTATAGCAAGAATGACTATTGCAATAAGTGTGATGATTTTGATTGTTTTCATAGTTTGGTTTTAATTTTTTAAACGATTTTTTTATTTGCATTTATTGATAATTCAAAATTGCATCAATTAATTTAATCTATAAAATCAATTTGTAGTATCTTGTAATGGCTTTTAAGCAAATAATTTGATTTAAAATTGCTTAAATACGCTGATAATCAATATTATAACATAAATTTCTTGTAATGAAAGATTTGCTAACAGTTCGAATTGTTTTGAGTATAAAAGATGACTTTAATAAGTTCCTTTTAACATCGTTTAAAGAAAATAAACGTTCTTCATTACTGCAATTATATCAAACAGTAAGAAGAAAAAAGATGACTCGGAAATAAATAGAGACGAGGATTTTTTTAAATTATTTAAAAAAATGGACTAAAGAAAATGATTACTTATTACGAAATGAATTGAAAATTTTGAAAGATAAAATCGAAGAATATTATATAGAATTTTCTGGGAAAAAGTACTTAAAAGAAATTGAAGATAAAATACTTAGATTTTTATAAAGATTTAAAATCACAGATCAATTTATAACTCTTTAAAAGAATATCAAACAATAAAGAACAATCAATTTGAGCAAAATGATTGTATAGAATATAGTTTTTATTATGCAGATTTTATTCGAATCAATACGCCTGAATTATCTGGAACGAGCAAAGCTATTAGAAGAAAATTTATTGTTTTTGAAAATAAATTGCATCAATTTATTACGATTCAACAATCAAGATTTGATTTAATGAAATCGCATGTTTTATTACAGCAAAAACAAATACACAATAAAACGAACATCAATTTTTTTGAATACACAAGTTTAGTAATTGATACAAAAACATCAAAATATATTAAGCGATTATTACATTGCTTATGCAAATGCATACACTAATTTTGACACTTCAACTATAGAACAATGGGAAAATGTTTATACTCTATTACAAAAAATTCCAGCAGAATTTAAAGATATACAAACAGAAGTTTGTTTTACTCTAAGCAATTTAGCAACCATTTGCTCTATTCGGTTGGATTTTAAAAATCAGATTATTATTTTCATATCTTGTTTACAACAGTCAATGAATCTGTTTTGTATCAAAACGTCGGTATTTCTTTGAATTTTATTACTAACTTAAACAAACTAACAAAATATAATGAAGCAGAAATACAGCTAAATAAATCAGCAGCTATTTTTGGCGATAGCATTAAACAAACACCACAGTTTAGAACGCAAGAAATGGTTATTGCTTTTTATTTAAAGGATGCTAAAAAATTAAAAAAATTATTTGCTATTGATTTTGAACTATTACAACCGTTTGAACGTATTTTTTATCGCTTATTTTATTGTATTTATTTTATTCAAGATGAACAAATTGATTTTGCTTTTACGGAAATTCAAAACCTACAACGTTCTAAATTAATGAAAGAAATTGACACACATTTTGGGTTAGTCGCTGATTATTTTTTCGTTTGCATTAAACATCTTTTATCGAATAATGGTAAAAAGAAATTATCTACAAAAGCAATAAATGAAATTCAAATTGCCAATACCAATATTTTAAATGCAAATGTGCCGATATTGTTAAACTACGCACCTTATTTATGGATGAAAGAAAAAATGAACGTGTGATTTTAGTTAGATCTCATAAAATCTGATTTCTAATTGCGTATTTTTTACCTTATTTTTGTAAGATAAAATACTAATTACTTACTACTTAGAACTTAATACTTTTCTCATGACAAAACAGGCATCGATTATTTAATGAAAAAAATAAAATTGCAGTGTATAATGGAGTTGGTTCATTTGTGAATGCAACAACTATTGCAATCAAAAAAGCAGATGAAAGTGTAGAACAAATCGAAACAAAATACGCGATAATCGCTACAGGTTCTAAGCCAACAGCGTTGCCATTTTTACCAATCGATAAAAAAAGAATCATCACATCAACAGAAGCATTATCATTGCCTGAATTGCCGAAAAGCATGGTAATCATTGGTGGTGGCGTAATAGGTTTGGAATTAGGTTCAGTGTATCAACGCTTAGGAACGCAGGTTTCTGTTATTGAATTTATGGATAAAATTATTCCAACAATGGATGATGATTTAGGCAAAGAATTGCAACGCACCTTGAAAAAATTAGGTATGAAGTTTTACTTGTCGCACAAAGTAACTGGTGCAGTAAATAATGGTGAAAGTGTTACCGTAACGGCTTTAGATAAAACAGAAAAAGAACTAAAACTCGATGCCGATTATTGTTTGGTAGCAATTGGAAGACGTGCTTATACAGATGGATTAGCACTAGAAAATATTGGTATCACGCCAAATCAGCGCGGACAAATTGAAGTGAACGAGCATTTGCAAACTTCGCAGCCAAACATTTATGCAATTGGCGATGTTATTCGCGGCGCGATGTTGGCGCACAAAGCAGAAGAAGAAGGTGTGTTGGTAGCTGAAATTATTGCTGGACAAAAACCGCATATCAACTATAACTTAATTCCTGGTGTGGTGTATACTTGGCCAGAAGTGGCTTCGGTTGGACAAACGGAAAATCAACTGAAAGAAAAAAATATTGCGTACAAAGTTGGTTCGTTTCCAATGCGTGCCTTAGGTAGAGCGCGTGCAAGTATGGATATTGATGGTTTGGTGAAAGTATTGGCTGATGCAACAACTGATGAAATTTTAGGCGTTCACATGATTGGCGCACGAGCTGCAGACATGATTGCCGAAGCTGTAGTTGCGATGGAATACCGAGCCAGTGCCGAAGATATTGCACGTATGAGCCACGCACATCCAACCTACACAGAAGCTATGAAAGAAGCTTGTTTAGCTGCTACCGAAAATAGAGCGATGCATGTGTAGAAGAGTTGTAAGTGGAAAGTCGTGAGCCGTAAGATTGTTTGTGTTTGTATTGCTATTTTTTTTATCGTAATATAAAATAATTTTCTCTGTTGGAATTTCAATTAGATTGTAAACGCGAATATTTTGAAGAGTTGTTTTACAATCTTGGAAAAGAACTGTATGATGAATCAAAAGCAGAATTCAATCAAATTCTAAAAGAGATTCCATTGTTGGTTCTAATACTCTTTTTCCCATTTGGTTTTGTCAATCTAAATTCCATTTTATTTGCTATTTATATTCTGAAAGCAATATTTATTTTGGTTTATACAATAAACAGAGTTGCTAAATATCTTAAAATGAAAAAATCATTTAAAACGTTTAGTTGGAATTATTCAGAAGAATATTACAAAGAACTTTTATCCTATAAATCAGTTGTCTTAAGTTCAAATGATGAACATTATTTAAAATTAAATATAGACGACGAAATTACAAACTACGATCTTCATGATATTTCAGCTTATCAAATAGAAGATGAGTTTGTTTATTTTGTTTTTAATAAAAATGGCAATTTAATTGTGCCAAAGAAAACGGTATTGTCAAATAATTTTACTGATTTGAAATTATTTTGTACCAATGCAATTGTTGCAAATATCACATCAAAACAAAAGATGCAAAATTAAATTAGTATTTCATAAAACGAAATACTCAATAATACTAATTGAAACTAATTGAAAATGTGTTAAACACCAAATTGTTTCAAATGATGATCTAAGTGTTTATACATCATGTTATTCCATTCAATGGATGTTAAAACACCAAATGAAGATGATTCTTTTCCTTCAAAAAAAGAGGCACCTTTTTTTACTACATCATTAATATAATTTATTAAACGTGTTTTTTCTGTTGAAAAATCTTTTGAATCTTTAATAATAAAAGCTGGTGCAGTTGGTCCATTTTGTGGATATGGAGTTTCGCTTACTACTTTACTTTTAATAAACATTTTTAAAATAAACTTCATTAAAAAATTTGGATGATCGTTTCGTTCATCAAATACATATTCGTATGTAATATTGCTATGCGACAACATTTGTGAAACGTTCATTTTTCCCCAATTTGCTGGTGTTTCTGGTGTTAGGTTGTTTATTCTGTTGATTAAATCTTGTGCAACAGATTGGTTATAAATGTTTGGTAATGCCATTTTTTTATTTTTTGTAAAGATAATTAATTAAATATGGAATGATAAAATTAGGATAAATATTCACTCACTTTTTGTTTGATGATGGTTTGCACACTTTCCCAAGTTTGTCCTTTTAAACTAATTGGATCTTCACTTTCATTGGCATCTTCAAAATAGGTAAGCGCATGAGGTATTGAAATCAATAACATTTGATTTGGATATTTTTCATTGTAAAAATCGATGAAATCTTGAACAGAATAATGTTGTAATAATTCTGCAACATCCCAAAAATCTTTCTTTTGTGCACGTTTCAATAGCGCAAAAATTTTCATAGCAATAATATCTTTGTCGCTAAACATTCTAATCTCATCTTCAATAATAATATCGTCTATTTTCTTAAAATGATGATGTTTTACTAAGTCAATTTTTATATCGCCAATAAATCCAAAAACGCCAATTGGATTATTTGCATTTCGATATTGAAATGTTTGAAATTTTTTTTCTAAAACTGAAATTATTTTTTGGCATTCAAAATCTTTTGTAGAAAATAAATCTAAATCAATTGAAATTCTGTGTCCATATCTTAATGACAAGCATGTTCCACCAACAAGATAAAAATCTTGCAATTCTGGAATTAACATTAATTGTTTTAGAACAACCAGTGTGTTGGGTTCGACAGTGCTTGTATATAACATTTATAATCTGTTAAGTTGTTAGATAAAACTGCACTCGCCAAATAGATGGTTTGTAAATTTAACCATTTTGCTTTTGTAAGTGCATTGCTTATCTTTTCATCGCCATAATATCTTCTGCAATTACGAATATCTTCTACATCGCCACGTTCAAATACTCGTTCAATAATAAAATTAGCTTTGTTTTCGTAATCTAAATTTTCGAAATTTACGTCCCAAAAAATACGCTTGTGAAATATAGGTTTTGGTTTTGCTGACATAGTACAAAGATAGTATTTTATGGCAACTTCTTCAACTAATCGTGCTGAGATTGTCGCTCTGTGGTGCCTCGATTATCGTGGCACGATAGTATAATATGCATCCATTCCGCCTTTTAAATTATACAAATTACTAAAACCATTTTGTTGTAATTGTTCAATTGCTTTTGCGCTACGAACACCACTTTTACAGTGGACAATAACTTGTTTTGTTTTTGATATTTTATGTTGGTTTTCTAAAATTATTGTATTTCACGAACATCAATCAGTTGAAAATCATCTTTTTTTTCAATTTTATTTTTTAATTCCTGAACAGAAATTTCTTTTATTTGAGTCGATTTTGTTTCACACGCAAACTCATAATTGTCTTGCAGTTTTTTAATTTCAATAGTTGAAGGTTTTATTTTGTAGGATTGTATTTTATTGGATAATGCATCATAGCAAACTAATTTGCCTTCCATATTGTCGCCAATGTTTGTAATCATTTTTATGATTTCGTTGGCTTGCATGCTTCCAATAATTCCGCACAAAACACCAATTACACCAGCTTCTGCGCAGTTCTGTATCGTAGTTGGTGGTTCCGGAAAAACGTCTCTGTAGTTTATTTTTGTTTGATAATTGAAAACAGAAAGTTGCCCTTCAAATTTCAAAATAGCAGCACTAACAAAAGGTTTTTTTGTAAGTACGCAAGCGTCATTAATTAAATATCGTGCAGCAAAATTATCTGTACAATCAGCAATAATATCATATTGCTGAATTAATTCGATAGCATTATTTACTGTAATATTTTCTGCAAAACTTTCAATAGAAATATTAGGATTTTGTGCAATTAGTTTCTCTTTTGCAACGATTGCTTTTTTCTTACCAATATCATTTATAGAAAATAAAATTTGTCGATGTAGATTTGAAATAGAAACAACATCGCCATCCAAAATGCCAATATTTCCAATACCAGCAGCCGATAAATATTGTAAAACAGGACAACCTAAACCACCAGCACCAACGACTAAAATTCGTGCTTGTTTTAATTTTAATTGTGCATCTAATCCAAAATTATCTAAGATAAGTTGACGATTGTAATATTCATTTTCTTGGTTGGATAATTGCATGTTGTTGTTTTTATTTCACGCAAAGAATGAAAAGAAGCAAAGGATTTATTTATTGTTTTCTTTTAAAAGTATTGACATTTTATTTGTATCTGTTAATTTTTTTGGTGCAAATAGAATGTCAATAAAATCATTTATTGTTCTTTAAAAGTATTGACATTTCTTTTTGCATGCGTATTGCTTCTTCGCGTGCTTTTTCTGCAAAGTCTTTTCCGTTGGAAGCGTAGATAATACTACGTGTTGCATTCACTAATAAACCGCAATCTTTGTTCATTCCAAACTTAGATAATTTTTGTAAGTCGCCACCTTGTGCACCAACACCAGGTACTAAGAAAAAATGGTCTGGACAAAACTTTCTGATGTCTTCAAAATATTCTTCTTTTGTTGCACCAATTACAAACATCGTGTTTTCTGATGTTCCATATTGCATGCATTTTTCAATTACGTTTTGGAAAAGTGGTTTTTTATTCGTTTTTAAAAATTGAAAATCTTGAGCACCTTTGTTGGAAGTTAAACCCAAAATAATAACCCATTTGTTTTTAATTTCTAAAAATGGTTTGATAGAATCTTCACCCATATACGGAGCAATCGTAATCGAATCAAAATTCATGTTTTCTAAAAATGCTTTTGCATACATGTTGGATGTGTTGCCGATGTCTCCACGTTTGGCATCAGCAATTTTAAAAATAGTTTCAGGAATATGGTTGACCGTTTTTTCTAGCGTTTCCCAACCTTTTGCACCATACATTTCATAGAAAGCAATGTTTGGTTTATACGCAACACATATATCGTGCGTAGCATCAATAATTTGTTTATTAAACTCTAAGATTGGATTTTTATATTTTAGAAGATGCTGCGGAATTTTAGAAATATCGGTATCTAGTCCAACACATAAATACGATTTCTTTTTTTTGATTTGTTGTATGAGTTGCTTGCGTGTCATGGTTGCAGTTGTCAATTAATGAGTTTGTAATTCTATTATTGATTATTGATTTTTACAGTTTGCAAACTGCAAACTTTCTATACTGCTTCTACTTCTTTAATTTCCGGAACAAAATTTTTAATGGTACTTTCCACACCTGACTTCATGGTTGATGCACTCATCTTGCAAGATTCACAAGCACCTACTAATTTTACTTTTGCAATTAAATCATCTGTAATTTCAATTAACTCAATATCACCACCATCAGACTGTAAAAATGGTCGAATATTATTTAACGCAATTTCCACTCTTTCTTTTAAATCTGTTTTATCTATAGTTTCTGTCATTTGTATAAAGTTACGAATTTACTTCATCAATTGTTGTTTTTGAATTTATGATAGCAATTTGTTGAGCCACATTTTGAGCTAATAATTCAAATGCTTTTGCTGCAGCTGTTGCAGTTTGTAATGCAATTGGTTTGCCTAAGTCACCACCTTCACGAACATCCTGTTCTATTGGCAATTCACCTAAAAAAGGCACATCAAATTGTTGAGCCAATAAGCGTCCACCACCTTTTCCGAAAATATAATATTTTTTGTCTGGCAATTCTGGTGGTGTGAAATACGACATGTTTTCAATAACACCTAATGTTCTGATATTAATTGATTCTAATTGGTAAAATGCGATGGCTTTTCGTGCATCAGCTAAAGCAACTTCTTGTGGTGTGGTAACAATAATTGCACCTGTAACAGGTACTAAAGATGCTAATGTTAAATGTATGTCTCCAGTTCCTGGTGGCAAATCCAGTACTAAATAATCTAGTTCTTCCCAAAGTACATCTGTAATAATTTGTCGTAAAGCTGAGGTTGCCATTGGTCCGCGCCAAGCAACAGGTTGTTTGTCTTGGATTAAAAAACCGATTGACATTACTTGCATTCCAAGGTAGTCAACAGGAACAATTTTGTTCTTATCATCTACTTTTTGAATGGTTGGTCGTGCGCTTTGCAAACCTAACATGGTTGGAATCGACGGTCCATAAATATCAGCATCAATTAAACCAACTTTTGCACCTGTGCGTAATAATGCTAATGCTAAATTTACTGCAACAGTTGATTTTCCAACACCACCTTTTCCTGATGAAACAGTGATGATGTTTTTTACGGTTGGTAAAATATCTGATTTAATATCGCGTAATGTGGTAACACGAGAAGTAAAATCAATAAATACTTTTACTTCATTAGAAATTAGTTGAGCAATAGCATTTCTGCAATCGTTTTCGAGTTGTTCTTTGAGCGGACAAGCTGGTGTAGTGAGTTCAATGGTGAATTTAATTTCATCATCTGTAAAAGATAAATCTTTTATCATATTTAGCGTTACCAAATCTTTTTTAAAGTCTGGATCTTCTACTTGCGATAAAGCGTCTAATATTTGTTGTTGTGTGAATTTCATACAATAACAAAAATACGTATGTAAATTGGATTTTTAGGTGAAATACAGTTAAGAAATTAAGAATGAATCTAAATTAGAAAATTATATTTTGTCAGAAATTCCTTTACTAATAAATTCATCAATAATTTTTGCAGTGTATTGTGGATTAACCATGTGATACAAATGTTCTCTAAATAAATCTTTTTCGTTTGGATGAGTGATGTCTACTACTTCGACACCATTTCCTTGATATAATCGCGGTACAAATTTGGCAACGCCATCTCTTTCGCTTTTTAATATTAAAATTGGAATTTTGTATTTTGACATATTTACCAAACCAACTTGTTTGTCGAAAGCCATAGATTCTTGTAATGCAGAATGAGATTGGATAGCAAATATTTTTGGTGGCACTTTATTTAGAGCACGCTCGATAGGAATACGATTTAAATGTGGTAAGGAATCCATATTAGTCATTAAAAAAACAATTCTTTCTTTCATGGATTTCCATATCATACTTTTTTCAGATTCTTCTTTAGTGATTAAACTTTCAGACAAATTAATACCTCGTTTTCGAACACCAGTTTTAGAATCTAAAGGAATTATTCTACGTGCAGTAAGCATGACTGATTTTTCTACCAAATTTCCTGTAAACGACATAGATGGAATAATGACATTGTCTAGAAAACCTAACAATGCATGTTTAGCTTCTTCACCAAAAAAAGGATTGGCGCCAATTCTGCCTTTTAAATATTTTTTGAAATTTGGATAATCATCGATGTTTTTGTCCATCATTAAAAAATAAATATTTCCCATAGAATGGTCAAAAACATAAACAGCATGACCATTGTCACCAAAAAAGCCAATTACTGCATCAATATTTTTAGCTACGTGTTTCGAATAATCATCGATAGGTAAATCATTTGGAATAGAACCATAATGCATAGCTGCAGCAATGTATTTAGTTGACGGAATGGTTGTTAACAATCCATCAAAAGAATTTAAACCCAAAAATCCATGAATTAATAATACAACAGGTAGCTTTTCTTTGGCGGTAGGTTTGTATGCATTAGCTAAATCTAATCTGATATTACTTACGCCATACGGTGTTTCTCTTTTTATTTCTAATTCTGGCCACGTGAGTGCTTTATCATCAATAAAAACAGTTACACGTTCTTTTACGTTATTTATATAACGCAGAAAACTTGGACTTTCGTTTTCTTTTCCAGTGGTACTATACAGCCAAGCTAAAGGTCTGCGTTTTTCTGATTTGGTAGCCAAAAATGCAATCCGTTTTGATTGCATTAAAAATGATGGTGTTAGCGTTAATTCTCTTTCTTTATTAATCGAAACAATCGTGGCTATTTCATTTGAATCAAATGCTTTCGAATTGCGTTCAATGCCAGCAATTCTTCCTTTTGAATTGGTTGCTAAGAAAACATAATCAAAGCCAGTTTTTTTATTTTCTTTTAGAAAATTGGTTATTTCATTATTAAATTCAACAGCATCTTCCTCTAAAATTTCTTGATGAATATTTCTTCCAAGTACTTGTTCCTTTGTTATTAAGCTTTCACGCACTAATTTTTTTAAAAACTGGCTTGCAGTAAAAACGTCTGTTAAGTTTTCTTGAGTTTTTAAAGGAGAATTTACAAATGTGAAGTAGATATTTTTTTTATTTTTTATTTTAGAAAAATATTGAACGATTAATTGATAAGCACCAGCTGGTGATTGTCCATGTGACAAACCAACCAAGAATTTTTTACCACTAATTAATGTTTGATTTGCATGTGCAACAAAATCTTTACTTACTGCTTTGTTAAATTCTTCTTTTGTTTTGAAATATTTAGTGTCTGGTGCGATATAATTTGCATGTAAATCAGGATTCATTTCTTATTTTCAATTTATAGTTGTGTGTAGCTATGCTGGCTTTGCAAGTAGCTAATTTAGGTATATTTGATGAAAAATTGAATGGAACAAACTTTTAGTTATTTTAAATAACATTGATTTAAAATGCAAAAGAGAAAAGGATATAAATTGAAATAAATTCTTGACTTTAAGCAAATTCGGCAGATTGAAATTGCATTTCATGCAATCTTTTATAATAGCCGTTTTCTAGTTGAATGAGTTCATTGTGTGTGCCAATTTCTTTGATTTCGCCTTTGTCTAGCACCATAATTTTATCTGCATTTTGAACTGTAGAAAGTCGATGTGCTATAACGATTGATGTTCTACCACTAACTAGTTTTTGAATAGCGTTTTGTATTAAAATTTCTGATTCAGTATCAACAGAAGACGTTGCCTCATCTAAAATTAAAATTTGCGGATCATAGACCAACACACGAATAAAAGCAATGAGTTGTCGCTGACCAACAGACAAAGTAGCGCCGCGTTCCATGACATTATAATCATAATTATCAGGCAATTCCATAATGAAATTATGCGCACCAACTAGTTTGCTTGCTTCTATTACTTGCACTTTAGTTATGTTCGGATTTTTCAATGAGATATTTTCATAAATAGAACCAGAAAATAAAAACACATCTTGCAAGACAGTGCCAATATAAGAACGCAAGGCAGTTAAACTATAATCTTTTGCGTTGATGTTATCAATTAAAATTTCGCCTTTATTGATTTCGTAAAATCTGTTTAAAATATTTATAGTTGATGATTTACCTGAACCTGTGGCTCCAACAATTGCTAGTGTTTTGCCTGCTTCAACTTGAAACGTAATATCTTTCAATACAAAATTATCGTGATTGTATGCAAACCAAACATGCTTAAATTCTATGTTGCCATTTATTTTTTTTGGTGCTTGTTTTCCGTTGTCTTCAATTTTATCATTGGTATCTATTAACTTAAAAACACGTTCTGACGCAATGATACCCATTTGCAACGTGTTGAATTTGTCAGCCAACATTCGCAACGGACGAAATGCCATATTTAGATATAAAATAAACGATGTGAAAATACCAACGGTTGCCACGTTGTTCATGACTTGAGTAGCGCCATACCAAACCAACAAAGAAATTGCGAGTGCCAAAATAACTTCGACAGTTGGAAAAAAGATAGAATAATACAACACGGATTTGTCGTTTGCCACGAAATGTTCGTGATTGAGTTTTTCAAATTTTTTGTATTCTTTTTCCTGTGCATTAAAAATTTGCACGATACGCATGCCTGAAATATGCTCTTGCACAAAAGCGTTGAGCTGCGCCACTTTTTCGCGAACATCATTAAAAGACAAGCGTACTTTTTCTTTGAATACATAAGTTGCATAAATGATAATTGGGAAAGTAGTTAAGCAAACCAGTGCGAGTTTCCAATTAATGAATAACATAAAACCTATAACAATTATTAGTGTTAACACATCGGCAACGATGTTGATGATGCCTTCTGAAAAAATATTATTGATAGCTTCGATGTCATTAATCGTTCGAGTGGTGATGATGCCAACAGGTGTTTTGTCGAAGAATTGCAAACGCATCGTTTGCACATGATTGAAGAGTTTGGTGCGCAAATCGAGCATGATGGTTTGTCCGAGTTTGGTTGAATACAAGCCGAATAAATATTTCACTAAAAACTCTACAATTAACGAAAGCAGTAAAATAAACGCCATAAATTCCAGGCCTTTTCCGTTTTGCTGAATGATATTTTTATCTACGGTGATTTGAATTAAATATGGACGTAACGGCGTGACTATCGAAACTAAAATACCAAGTGCAAATGATAAATAGAATAATGATTTGAAAGGCAATGCCAGTTTTAAAATACGTTTAAGTGTATTCCAATCCGTATCTTTTTTTTGTTTGTTGGATGTCATTTTTTTGATGTGGTAGATTATAAAAATCTAAATTATTTCTTGAATAATTGAAGACAAATCTTTTTTACTATGTATAATCACTAATACATCGACTTTGTTGCCGTAGATTTCAAAAATTATTTTGTAGTTCCATTCTTTTGCAAACCTAAATTCGCCATTTATTTCAGACAATGCGCTTTCTATTGGATATTTTTGTGGATTTTTTGAAAGACTTTTTATTTTTCGAAGAATTGTTTTTCTTACATTTTCTGCTCCTTGTGGCGAAAATTCTCGAATATATTTTACAATATTTTTTAATGAATTTTTTGCTGTTGGCGAAATGGTAACCTTGTATGCCACTACCATGTCAACGATTCTTTTTCTAATTCATCGATTTTAGTTCCTTTTCCTAATTTTATATCGTTTCGTGCTTTTTGCACATCGTTTAATAATTGTTCTTTTGTAATTGCTTGTCCAAAATCATTATAACCAATAATTTGATTTTCTTCTTTTGAGTATTGTTTTACCAGAACTTCAATCATTTTTACAATTCTATCATCAGCATCCTTTTCAATAAATTTGCATAATTTTTTTCGTGTTGCTAATACTGTACTCATTTTATTTTATTTATTTTAAAATTAACCAATTTCTATGAAAAATCATACTCGATTTTCCATAAAAATAATCCTTTTGCAGGTACTGCCATTTTTACTTGCAGTTCTTTTTTTTCGAGAACTGCAAGAATAATTTCTTCTGCTGAAAGTTGATTTAAACCAAGCATTAACATGGCTGCCGTAATTCTGCGAACCATATTTCTCAAAAAACGGTTTGCCGTAATTGTAAAAACCAATCCATTCTCGTTTTGTTCAAAAAACGCATCTTTTAAAACGCAAACAGATGTTTTATTGTCGCTGCCTTTTTTTTCAAAACATGAAAAATCATGCTCACCTAAAATTAGGCTTAAACAATGATTCATTGCGCTAATATCTAATGTTTTATTCAGTAATAGAAAGCTATAGTCTTCTAAAAATGGATTTTTTTCAAAATGAATAAAGTATTTATAGGTTCGGTTTATTGCATCAAATCGTGCATGAAAATCAGGTTTTACATCAAAAATTTTTTGAATAGCAATGTCTTCAGGTAACATGTTATTTATACGATATAGAAAATTTTCAGGAAGTGCTTTTTCAATATCAACATGTGCAAAATACTGTTTTGCATGTACACCAGCATCCGTTCTTCCACAACCAACGATTTCAATTTTATTATTTAATATTTTTGATAAATTAACTTCTAAAACTTCTTGAACAGAAATAGCATTATTTTGACGTTGCCATCCTGCATAATTTTTTCCATTGTAAGAAAGTTCTAAAAAGTAACGCATGAAAAGTAGTAAGTAATTAGTCGTAAGTAGTAAGAAACGTTGCTTGTAAAAATAAACAATAAAAATGATGGTTTAAATAAAATTAGTATTTTTGTCTTTTCATTTATTATTTACAACTTAACACCATCTTATGATACAACGCATTCAAACGATATATTTATTTTTAGCCGTATTGGCCTGTATTGCTTTTATTTTTGTGCCATTTGGACAAATGAAAACTCTTGAAGACAATACAGAAACATTAGTAATTCAACATATACCACAGCTTATGATTTGCTCTATTGTGGTTGCTGTAATTGCTTTGCTTTCAATATTTTTATTTAATAACAGAAAAGCACAAATGAAAGTTGTTTTGGTAAATAGTGTACTTTCTGTTGTATTAATTGGTTTGTTTATTTTTGGTGTTACACAACATATCGGAATTAAAAATTATATTTTTGGTGTTGGTGCTATCTTGCCAATATTTATCTTACTATTCAACATATTAGCATACAGCTCTATAAAAGCTGATGAAAATTTGGTAAGAAGCATGGATCGACTGAGATAATTAAAATTGCCAAATTTCAACAAAACCATCTGCGTTGATGCCACAAATTCTGGCAGTGCCAATTTGCTGGTTGCTTAGGTTTGGACTTTCCGTATATTTTGTTTCCTGAAAAGAAAGTTTATCATAACTATAAAAGCAATTATCTTTTACATAATAAATTTTATCGTCGATTACTTTTACTGCTTTTACGCCTAAAATTGGAATTGTTTTAATGAAATTTCCTTGATTATCAAAAATATAAATACCATTTTCTTCATCTGATATATATAATAAAATTCCTTGTTCTTGTATGTATTTTGGATTAATGGATTTGCCTAATAAGGCCGAAATTGAATTGCTTTCAAACACAATTTTTTTATTCTTGTCGAGCTTTTCTAACTTTTGCGTTGCAGCGTCCCAGAGCCAGAAATATTCATTGTTGTAAGAGCTGCCAACACAAGTAACATTTAGATTTGTAAAATCAAAAACATTAATTACATCGATTTCATTTAGCCGATTATCGAGTTGTATAATTTTGCCATAAGACGGTGAAAATAAAATACATCGAAAGCCATTGATGTTAATCATTTTTGTTTCATCGTCAATAAATTTATTTCCATACGTTTGTTGTAAAACGCCTAAATTATTATACTTTTTAATGATTCCTTTTTGAATCAAAAAAACTTCGTCGTTGGTGTTGATGAAAACAGCTAATGATTTTTCTTTTATGATTGTTACAAATTCTGGAATTTTTGAAAAAGAATAAAATGTCGATAGTACACAGACAATAGTCCATAGCAATTTGCTGGAAAATAATTTCTTCCAACTTTGACTATCGATTATTGACCATTGACTATTTTTCATCAAACTTTATTAAACTTATTTTTTCACCATCAAATTCGGCGTAATTGTAATTTACAATCCAATCTCCTAAGTTAATGTACGCACTATTTTCGTTTAATGCAATGTTCATTGGCAAATGTCGATGACCCATTACAAAATAATCAAAGTGCTTTTTAGTCAGCTTTCGTTTGCAATACTGAATTAACCATTCTTTGTCTTCGCCGTGAAACACTTCGATGCTTGGATCAGTAAAAGAATGTCTTGACCAAAGTTGTGCAATTTTTATACCAATATCTGGATGCAGCCAACGAAACAACCATTGGCAAATTGGATTGGTGAAGATTTTCTTTAATATTTTATATTTTTTGTCGCCAGGACCAATCCATCGCCGTGTGCTACTAAGATACTTTTTGTGCTATTAGCTGAAATCAATTGGAGCTCAACCTTATCGTGATAAATAGTTGCTCCAACTTCATTTGCCAAATAATCATTCAGCCACAAATCGTGGTTGCCTGTAAATATATTAATATCTATACCTTTTTCTTTTAAGTCGATTAATTTTGCAAAGAAGCGAATAAAATATTTTGGTACCACATGTTTGTATTCATACCAAAAATCAAACGTATCACCAACTAAAAAGATAGCTTGAGCATTATTTTCTACAGATTCTAAAAATCGAATAATTTTTTTCTCGCGAACTAAACTTGCGTCATAATTTGGCGCACCTAAATGCAAATCTGAAATGAAATAGATTTTTTTGGTTGGTTGAAGTTTTAACTCAAGTAACATCTATGTAAAAATAGAAAAAACTATTGACTAATGACCATCTCAAAAGCAAGTGATTTTTGTATCACAGAGTTGTACAAAGTTTTCTTAGAGTTTGCCGTATTTTTTTATCAATCTTTCTTAGTGTTCACTGTGTTATTCTCAATGTTCTTTGTGATGAAAAACATTAGTGAGATTTATTTTCAAACGCTTCTACTTTATCTTTTAAGCTTAATAAAAAATCAATATCATCGTAGCCATTTATCATACAAGTTTTTTTATATGGATTGATATCGAAATTTTCTTTTTCTTGTGTAGATGTAATTTCTATCGTTTGATTTTCTAAATCCACTTTAATTTCTGTTGCTGGATTTTTTTCTATTTCTGAAAACAACTTTTGAGAAAATGCTGGTGAAACAACCACTGGTAACAAACCATTATTTAACGCATTATTTTTAAAAATATCTGCAAAAAAACTGGATACTACCACTTTGAAACCATAATCGTGAATTGCCCAAGCTGCATGCTCTCGAGAAGAACCACAACCAAAGTTTTTTCCAACCACGAGAATTTTTCCCGAATAATTTTTATTATTTAAAACGAAATCTTCTTTAAAAGTATTGTCGCTATTGTATCGCCAATCGCGAAATAAATTATCGCCAAAACCTTCACGTGTGGTTGCTTTTAAAAAGCGCGCTGGTATGATTTGGTCGGTGTCCACATCTTCCATGTTTAAAGGAACTGCGGTGGTTTGTATGGTGGTGAATTTTTCCATGTTGTGTTTTTTTTTCACGCAAAGACGCAAAGAGCGCAAAGTTTTATATTAAATCAATTCTCTTACATCTGTAATTTTTCCTGTAATTGCTGCTGCTGCTGCCATCAACGGACTTGCCAATAATGTTCGTGCACCTTGTCCTTGTCGTCCTTCAAAATTCCTGTTCGATGTAGAAACACAATAGTTACCAGCTGGAATTTTATCTTCATTCATGCCTAAACAAGCCGAACAACCTGGTTCGCGTAATTCCATTCCAGCTTCTTTTAGTATAATATCCAAACCTTCAGCAATGGCTTGTTGCTCAATTTGCTTGCTACCAGGAACAATCCAAACCGTAACATTTGCTGCTTTTTGTTTGCCTTTTACGAATAAACAAAACTGGCGAAAATCTTCCATGCGCGAGTTGGTGCAGCTTCCTAAAAAAACATAATCAATTTCTTTTCCAATTAAAGATTGACCTTTTTTAAAACCCATATAATCCAATGCTTTTTCTAAGCCAGCATCATCATTCGTTGGGATTTTTTCAGAGATTTTCAAACCCATTGCAGGATTGGTTCCATACGTAATCATGGGTTCAATATCTGCTGCATCAAAATTATATTCCATATCAAAAACAGCATCGTCATCTGTTTTTAATAGCTTCCATTTTTCCTTTGCGGCCTCAAAATTTTGTGGTACAAATTTACGACCTCGCAAATATTCAAACGTTATTTCGTCTGGTGCAATGATGCCACCACGCGCACCCATTTCTATACTCATATTACAAATCGTCATGCGTGCTTCCATACTTAAACTACGAATGGCAGAACCTGCATATTCTACAAAAAAACCAGTTCCACCACTGGTGGAAATTTTTGAAATGATATATAAGATAATATCTTTTGCAGTTACACCTTTTCCTAAAACACCATCTACATTGATGCGCATTTTTTTAGGTTTGGTTTGTAGAATGCATTGAGTTGCCAATACTTGTTCTACTTCTGACGTTCCAATGCCAAAAGCAATCGCGCCAAATGCACCGTGTGTTGAAGTGTGTGAATCGCCACAAACAATAGTTAAACCTGGTTGTGTGATGCCTAATTCCGGACCAATAACATGCACAATGCCTTGAAACGGATGACCCAAGCCATATAATTCAATGTTATGATTTTTACAATTCTCAATTAAAGTGTCAACTTGTTTTTTAGATAATGCTTCTTTAATCGGTAATAATTGATTTTTAGTAGGTACGTTGTGGTCTGCAGTTGCAATGGTTTGTTTTGGACGCAACACTTTGATACCACGTTTGTCTAAACCAGCAAATGCTTGTGGTGTAGTAACTTCGTGAATAAAATGTTTATCTATATAAACTACTTGCGGTCCATTTTCAATTGACTGAACTACATGTGCATTCCAAACTTTCTCAAATAATGTTGTTGCCATTTAAAAATAATTGAATGGACAAGTTAGAGAAATAAAATGCGTTGTAATTCCAATTTTGATTAAGGTATTATTAAAAGTTGTAATAAAACTGTATCTTTTCCATTCAAAAAAAATGCAATGCAAGTACCTATTTCTGGATATGTTAAAGAAGGCTTTGAAAAAGTAAAAACTGTTTTTGAAGAAAATTTTGAAAAAAGAAATGAAGTTGGCGCTTCTTGTTGTGTGTATTACAAAGGTGAAAAAGTAGTTGATATTTGGGGTGGTTATCGCGACAAAGCAAAGAAGCAATATTGGGAAGAAGATACATTATCAGTCGTATTTTCTACTACTAAAGGTCTATCATCTTTAGCATTTGCACTTTTACATTCCAAAGGGTTTTTAGATTATGATGAAAAAGTATCAACTTACTGGAAAGAATTTGCTCATAACGGAAAGGAAAGTATTACAGTTCGACAGCTTTTAGCACATCAAGCTGGATTATTTACCAACGATAAAAAACTGAATTACGAAGTTTTAACTAACGATGAGATTTTATCAAATTGTTTAGCCAAACAAAAACCTTATTGGAATCCTGGCGATAAAAAAGGATACCATGCATGGACGATTGCCATGTATCAAAATGAGATTTGCAAACGTATAGATCCATTAAAAAAACCATTGCATGTTTTTTTTAAAAATGAAATCGCAGATGCTTTAGATATCGATTTTCATATTGGTTTACCAAAAGATATTCCTCAACATAGAATTGCACAGCTAATTCCATTTCTACCAATGGAAGCTTTTGCTAAAAAAGATAGTGGCACTAGTGATTTTGGCAGCATTTTAAAAGGAATTTTAAATCCATTTTCGCATTTTTACAAATCAATGTTAAATCCACCTCATGCGTTGAATTTAAACAACTTTAACAACAGAAAATACATGCATATTCCATTAGGTTCCGCACATGGTTTTGGTAACGCGCGTTCTGTTGCACAAACATATAATGAGTTTGCTACAGGTGGAAAAAATTTACACATCAGTAAAGAAACATTAGCTGAATTAGAAACAGCTCCAATACATCCAAAACATGGTAAAAAAGACCTTGTATTAAATGTAGATATACCATTTTCATTAGGTTTTGCCAAACCATCTGAATTTCAAAATTTTGGAATTAATTACAGAAGTTATGGTTCGTTTGGTGCTGGTGGTTCTGGTGGTTTTGCGGATCCAGAAAAAAAAGTTGCATTTGCATATGTGATGAACAAAATGGGAACACATATCGCTAACGATCCAAGAGAATTTGCATTAAGAACAGCAACTTATGAATGTATTTTGCAAATGGAACTAAATCAAGCTAAACTAAAAAATGAAACATCTTCAATTCGTTTATAATGATTTATACTAAGGAAAAAGTTTATCTAAGCCAAATTTCCAAGTTTCATTTATTTTATCAATTAATTTACATCCTAAATACGTAAAAAATGGAGCTGCAATAATATCTACGGTATAATGTACATGCTGCCATAAAATCAAAATTGCTAAAACAGGAATTGCTATACTTAAATAAGTCTTCCAAGCTTTATTTTCTGTGTAATAATAAAAAAGACAGATCGCAGAAATATGTCCAGAAAAGAACAAATCTTTTTTTACAACAACGCCTGAGTTTAAGAAGAAACCTGTAATCGGATCTTGTAAATAGATTAATCCAGTTGGTTCTTCCAATGGTAATAGGTAAATGGAAATCGTTCGAAATGCTAAAACTAAAGCATATGCTTGAAGTGCTTTTAATAATTGTTTTGGTTGTGCTGTATTAAGCAATAATGTTATTACCAATGAGGAATGAATAATAAAAAAAATAAAAGGTGATAATTGTTTAGGTGGAATCTTGTTAAGTATAAAATCATTTAATTGAATTCCTTCTCTGTTTTCCCAAATTGCAATAAAATAACAAGAGTAATGAATAGTAGCAAAAAATATAACAATGGTTACAAAGAAGGTAGCTTTGAAATACCTCTTAGTCCATAAGTTATTCCATGCATTAACAGATGTTTTTATAAATGCATTTACCATGCTGTTTTTTATATTTTCAAATGTAAGAAAATTGTTAAAAAAATCACAGGTCATTTATTCTATATTAAGAAAGAGCTGAACATTAGATATAAATATAAATCCTTATATTACCATTAAATTCCTACACATGATAGATTATATTCAAGATATTATTGCTCGTTTTGGCGGCCGATACTTTGGTAGTCAGCAAGAAAAAGATGCACAATATTATACAGCTGATGTTTTAAAAAAATATTGTGACAAAGTTGTTGTGGAAGAATTTCAATCACCTTTGGAGTCGCACTTCCAATCGCTAAAAATCTTTTGTATAGTTTATATATTCGTGTTGGTTCTTTTAAAATTCAATATTCAGTTTGCAGCATTTTTAGGTATTTTAAATTCTATTTTATTTCTTGGCCATTTTGTAACGTATCGTCATTGGCTTGATTTTTTATTTAAAAAAGTACCATCGTGGAATGTAATCGGCGATATTGAACCAACTGAAACTGCCACTTCTACTGTCATCGTTGCAGGACATATTGATAGCGTGAAAGAATTTAAATGGTGGTATAAATTGAAACAGACAGGTGCGGTTTTATCTGTAATTGCTGGTGTGCAAATTGCCTTATTAGGAATTTATTCTTTGCTTTCATTATTTATTACAGCAACGTGGTTTAGTTATATTTGGTGGTTGTTTTTAGTTGCCACACCAATACTAATTGTGTTTTTTGATATGCATGGTACTGATGTGGTAGATGGTGCTTCAGATAATTTAACTGGTGTTGCGATGGCTGTTGAAATGGCAAAAGTTTTTTCATCTAACAGATTAACAAATACTAGATTACGATTAATCAGTTTTGGCTCAGAAGAAGCAGCTTTGCGTGGGTCGCATGCTTACGCACAAACTCATAAACAACAATTGTTGGCTGAAAATGCATTTCTATTTAATTTAGATTCTATAAAAGATATCGAACACCTAACAATTGCCACATCAGAAACGAATACGTTAGTGTACTACGAAAAACAATACATTAAACTTGTTGAAGATGCATTTATTGCATCCAACGTTCCGTACAAAAAATTAGCATTGCATGTTGGTGCGTCAGACGGAACATCTTTTCATATTGCTGGTTTGCCTGTGGCTACAGTTATAGGAATGGATTCAGAAAAACTTGATCCAATTTATCATACACGATTAGATAAAATAGAAGCCATAAATCCAGCAGCTCTAAGTGCCATGAAAAAAGTTTTGATAAAATTTATTGAAACTTGGGATCAGAAAAAATAAATAAATTTAATTTTTTAAAACTTTGAAAATAAAAAGGGCGCGCCGAAGGCGCGCCCAGATTTTACTAACCAAATAAAATCCATTCTATTGTTAATCTAATTACTTAGATGCTTTTTTTACTGTGTTAGTTGCAGCTTTCTTTGCTGGAGCAGCAGCTTTTTTAGCAGATGCAGCAGCTTTCTTAGCTGGTGCTGTTGTTTTCTTTGCTACAGTTGTTGCTTTTGCAGCAGTTTCTTTTACAGTTTTAGTTGCAGTTGCAGCTTTTGTTTTTGCATCTTTAGTAGCTTTTGCAACAGTTGATTCTACATTTTTAACTGCTTTTTTTACTTTGCTTTCTACTTTTTTCTCTACTTTATTAAAGTTTTTTTCAAACTTATCAGTAGTTTTTTCTACTGTTTTTTGAAAATCTTTAGTTGCTTTTACAACATCTTTTTCAATTTCATTGGTGAATTTTTCTGCTTTTTTAGAAAAATCAGCAGCAGCAGATTTTGCTTTTTTCTCACCTTGGTTTACTTGCTCATTTACAAACTGAAAAACTTTTTCAATTTTCACTTTCGCTTCATCAACTAAGTTTTCAGCTTCTGCTAATACACTTGAACGTACTTTATCTACATCAACAATTTGATTAATTCTTCCTTTAATTTTTTCGCCGTACTCTTGTAGGTTTTCTTTTTGTCCTTCTACTTGTACTTTTACATCAGCAGTCAAATTTTGAATGTTTGATTTTACTTCTTCTACTTTTGCATTAAAATCTTTTAATAAAGTATCAAATGCTTGTTGAAATTTTTGTGTTGAATCCATTTTAATATTGTTTTAATTACACTACAAAATTACACCTGTTGCATTAATCAAGCGTTACAGTCATATTAAGTATTTCTGAATTAAAACCTATTTGATTTTAATTTACTTCGATATAAATGCAAATTCAAGGTTAAGAACTGCGTTTGTCTTATATCAATAAAGCTAGAATCGTTTAAAAAACTACTAAAAACCAGCCAATCTATTTATTTATTTGCCTACCTTGTGCGGAATTTAAAAAACAATATATGTTATTAGTAATGAAAAACATGGTAGTGAGTGTTCACTACGAATTAAAAGTAGACGATAATGGTCAGTTGGTTACAGCTGATAAATCTGCACCAGAAAATCCTTTAGTATTTATACAAGGTTCAGGCATGTTATTACCTGAATTTGAAAGTAATATTGCTGGCAAAACGGTTGGTGACAGTGTAGACTTTTCTATAAAAGCAGAGAACGGTTACGGTTTGCACAGCGAAGAAAATTTGGCGCAAATTCCTATCGATAGCTTTAAAGATAAAGATGGAAACATTGATACCAATATGGTGCGTCCAGGTAGTGTGTTGCCGATGATGGATCAAAACGGACACCAGTTTCAAGGTTTGGTTCGTGAAGTAACGGACGAAATTGTAGTGATGGATTTTAATCATCCATTGGCTGGTAAAGATTTGAATTTTTCGGTAACCATTGTTGATGTGCGTGCTGCAACTGCTGAAGAATTAGAACATGGACACGTTCATGGTCCAGGTGGACATCATCATTAAATAAAAGATATAGGTTATAAGATATAAGTTATATGTTTGGCTTGATAGGTTTTTAAAAATCTTATCAAGCCATTTTTATTTTTGAAAAGTTATATTTACTGTATAAATTGAAATTATGATACGTTTATTTTCTTTATTAATCCTGTGTAGTTTTTTATTTTCTTGTCAACAAAAGAATGAAAAGCAAACTGACACAACGAATACAACTTCAGAAATACAAACAGGAAATATCAAACTTATTCCAATTGAAACACCAATTGGACAATTCAATGTTTGGACAAAACGTATTGGTAATAATCCAACTATAAAAGTGTTGTTGTTGCATGGTGGACCAGCATGCACGCACGAATATTTTGAATGCTTTGAAAATTTCTTTCCGCAAGAAAATATAGAGTTTTATTATTACGATCAACTCGGTTCTTATTATTCCGATCAACCAACTGACACTTCGCTTTGGCAACTAGATAGATTTGTAGAAGAAGTAGAACAAGTGCGCAAAGTATTGAATTTAGATAAAAACAATTTCTATTTATTAGGTCATTCTTGGGGTGGCATTTTGGCTATGCAATACGCTTTGAAATATCAGCAGCATTTAAAAGGATTGATCATTTCTGATATGATGTCGAGTGCACCTGAATATGGAAAATATGCTGAAGATGTTTTGTCCAAACAAATGGATAAAAATGTATTAGATACAATTAGAGCAATAGAAGCAAAGAAAGATTTTTCTAATCCAACCTATATGCGTTTATTAACACCAAATTTTTATGAAAAACATATTTGTCGTTTTCCTGAAAGTAATTGGCCAGATCCAGTAAAACGCACATTTAAACATTTGAATAGTGTTATTTATACGCAAATGCAAGGACCCAGCGAGTTTGGAATTGCAGGAAATCTAGCAAATTGGAATGTAAAAGATTTATTGAAAAACATAACAACACCAACGCTTACTATTGGCGCAAAATATGATTCAATGGATCCTGAACACATGAAATGGATGTCTACACAATTTCCAAATGGCACTTATTTATATTGTGCAAACGGAAGCCACATGTGTATGTACGACGATCAACAAACGTATTTTAAAGGTTTAATTAAATTTATAAAAGACGTCGATACTAAAAAACAATAAGAAGTATAATGAGATTTATATAAAAACAAAACGTCAGCAATTGCTGACGTTTTTGTTTTAAAAATTGAAAGTTAAATTGTTTAGTTTACAATAAGCTCAGCTACACCACTTGTCAATAAATCTGACTCTAATGACACAGTATGTGATGTTCCGTCATTAATTTCTAAAGAAGCAGTATTTGGTGAAATACTACCTTCATTGTGTGCATGTAGTAATATGTAGTTGTATCCGTTAAAATCTAAAGTTGTATTCACTACAAACTTATTATCTGGACCATCTAATGTTACTTCGTCAACTACTTTTCTTCCGTTTACATAAACAGAAACAATGTCACCATCAATTGTTCCATGATCCCAAACGGAAATACTAACATTTCTACTAGACAATGCAATTTCGTCTTGAATGTCAGTTGCTCTTCCTAAAAATTCAGATGGTACATTTGAAGAGTTGTTTCTTTGTACATCTTTTTTACATGCAGACAGCATGGTAATTGCTACCAATAGTGCTAAAAACGGTTTCATTAAATTTTTCATAATTTATAGTTTTACTTTGCTTACTCTGATTTGGCTTTTCAGCATACGCCATTTTTCGAGTATAAAAATGAATAAATTTTAATTCTATATCCAATTTGAATGAGTAAACGGCAATATGAATGAGTAAACGGTAATTTACGATATTACTTCAATCATCGCCTTTGCTTTGAGTAAGCATTCTTCGTATTCTTTTTCGGCATCGCAGTCTATAGTAATGGCGCTACCAGTTTGAATGGAAATGTAGTTATTGGTGGAATTATATAAAATACTTCGTATCACAACATTGAAATCAAAATTTCCTTTTGGTGTAATGTAACCAACTGCACCTGAAAATAAACCACGTTTCGTTGGTTCATACATTTCTATTAATTGCATAGCTGCAATTTTTGGCGCACCAGTCATCGAACCCATCGGAAAAACTGCTTTTATTATATCAGAAAAAGATAATGAATTTTCTATCTTACATGAAACCGTTGAAATCATTTGATGTACTTGCTCAAAAGAATAAATTCCAAATAATTCATCTACTTCAACAGAATTTTTAATAGCAATTTTTGAGAAATCATTTCTAACTAAATCAACAATCATTACATTTTCACTGCGTTCTTTCTCATCAAAAAATAATTGTTGCTTCAATAAATTATCTTCTTTTTTATCTTTATTTCTTTTGCGAGTTCCTTTAATTGGCTGAGAAATTAGTGTATTGTTTTGTCGTTTTAAAAATCGTTCAGGCGAAGCACATAGCAAATAGTTTTGTTCATTTTTAAAGAAAGAAGTAAAAGGTGCTTTCGAAATTTCGTTTAATTTTTTAAAAACAGCAACAGGATTTATTTCAGCATTTTCAACATAAAATTCCTGACAAAAATTTAATTCATAAATGTCGCCAAGTTGAATGTGTTGCTTGATTTTATCTATAGATTTAATGTAATCTTGTTTTAAAATCCGATGTAGAATTTCAGATTTATGATTTATGATTTGAGATTCTATAGTTTTATTTTGTAGAAGATTTTTGAATTCATCCAAAACACTTTCACCTTCACCTTCACTTTCACTCAAAACACCAATTTCAACTTTGTCATTTTCAATCTTTAAGATATATTTAGGTACAAAAAAATGCAGCAAAGGATTTTGTATGTTATCAATATTGTTAGATATTAAAGAAGATTCAATTTCATTTTTCAAATCATAATTTAAAAAACCAAACATCCAATCGTTGTATTTTTGTTGAAATTTTTCAAACTGTTCTAAGCAATTTGTATTCACAGAAATCACATCAATAGCATCAATAGCAAACAAAGAACCAAAAGTTGAATACGGATAATTCGGATAATTATTAGAATCTAAATAACAGAAATGTTTTACTGCATTAGAAATTTCTAATAATTGAAGTTTGAACGTTTCAATATTTTCTACTGGAAATGGATAAAAATTGCGCATTAAATTTTCGCTTTTTCGAAACCGAACACTTCAAATTTAAATAGAAAGATAATGATTTTACGCTAACAATTTTCCATTTTCCATATCAATCAATTCTTCACGGCCTGGTCCGTTAGAAACCATAGAAACTGGTACATTAAGGTATTTTTCCAAATAATCAACGTATTCTTTTAATTCTATTGGCAATGGTTTTGTTGCATCAATGTTGCCCCAACTTTTAAAGGTGATTGTTGTTGGCTGAATATTTTTATTTACCATATCATAAGGTAAATCTTTCGTTTCTTTGTTGTCGTATTTGTAATGAGTGCAAACACCAAATTCTTCAAAAGAATTTAAAATATCTGCTTTAGTTATTACAATTTTTGTAACACCATTTATCAAACATGTATAATTTAATGCAGGTAAATCTATCCAACCACAACGACGAGGTCTTCCAGTTGTGGCACCAAATTCACCACCAACTTGTCGTAGTTTTTCACCAATTGCATCATCTAATTCCGTTGGAAATGGTCCACCACCAACGCGTGTGCAATATGCTTTGGTGATGCCAATTACTTCACCAATTTGTTTTGGTGAAATACCTAAACCAGTGCAAACCGCTGCAGAAATGGTATTAGATGAAGTGACGAAAGGATAGGTGCCGAAATCAATATCCAACATAGAACCTTGTGCGCCTTCAGCCAATATTTTTTTACCTTTTTTTAATGCTTCATTGATATAATAAACAGCATCAACCTGTTTGTATGCTTTTAATTTTTCAATGGCTTCAAACCATTGTTCTTCCAATTCATCGAGTTCAAAAGTGTAATTGTAGATTTGCAATAATTGCAAATGTTTACTTTTTAAAAGTTCATATTTTACGATAAAATCATCTTCTAAAATATCACCAATACGTAAACCATTTCGGCCTGTTTTGTCCATATAGGTTGGTCCAATTCCTTTAAGTGTAGATCCAATTTTAGAGGTTCCTTTGGAAGATTCAGAAGCTGCATCTAAAATCTTATGCGTTGGTAAAATTAGATTGGCGCGTTTTGAAATAACTAGTCTACCTAATACATCAGCACCATCTTTTTCCAGATTTTCTATTTCTTTCATTAAAGTAACTGGATCAATTACCACACCATTACCAATGTAATTAATTTTTCCTTCGCGAAAAATACCAGAAGGAATAGTATGCAATACATGTTTTTTTCCATTGATGACTAAGGTATGTCCAGCATTTGGACCGCCTTGAAAACGTGCAATAATGTCATATTTGTCAGCTAAATAATCTACGATTTTTCCTTTGCCTTCGTCGCCCCATTGAAGCCCTAAAATTACATCTACTTGCATGTATTAGTTATTAGTTAAAAGTGATAAGTAATAAGTTTTAAATCAGAAAATGAAGTTGAGAAAATTATTTAGCAAAAACAAATCATGTAGATAAAATCTATGTTACTGTTAGGAAATTGAGAAGATTGTTTATTTAGACTTAGTCATTCGCATCCATAATCTTTCATGGAAATAGAATAAAATAACTTTAGTTACTAATTCAGTTGCACCAATTTTTAATGCTTTTGAATAATCACCAGTTATAAATGTTGCAATAATAATAGTATCTAATGTTCCAAAAAATCGCCAACTTATACCTTTTATTAAACTTCTATAATGCTCTTCTTCTGTCAGCATTTTTTCTTTAGTAATTACATCTATGTTATTGTTCTCATTTTCCTGCAATATAGCTTTGATTTTGGTGCCCCATTTTATATTTAACCAAACACGTTCGTGTATGTAGAACAAAATTATTTTTGTAAATACTTCAACAAATCCAATTTTTAACGAATTTCCGATACTACCTGTATAAATATAGGAAAGTAGAATAGTATCACAGGTGGCAACTATGCGCCATGAGATGCCTTTAAAAAGACTGATTGAATGTTTTTGATTCATAAGTCAATTTACACTATAATTTTATAGCGCTTCATAAATATAAATAAATAATTTTTGGTTGTTTATTCTTAGTATTCATTATTACATTCATTTCAATAAATATAATGTGATTTAATATCAATAGAAGAAATTATTTAATGCAATGATTTATAAATTGTGTAGGTGCTTGTTGTAATTATTAATACACCTACTAAACGCATGATGGTTTTTGGTGATAAAAAACGTATTAAATATGCACCAATTGGTGCTGCAATAACACCACCAATAATTAATGCAAGTACAGTTTTCCATGCATCTACACCAATAAAGAATATAAATACACCTGTACTAAAAAAAGTAACAAAAAACTCAGCAGTGTTTACTGTTCCTATAACTTCTTTTGGAGAATTTCCTTTATCAATTAGATTTGAAGTAACAATCGGCCCCCAACCACCACCACCAATAGAGTCGAAAAATGCACCTATAAAACCTAATAATGGTGCGTACTTCCAGTTGCTCTTCTTGGCATTAATCGTACGGAAGCTTTTTATCAGAATATAAATTCCTAATAATAACAAATAAGCAGCAATGTATGGTTTGACAATTTTTCCATCTAATATTTTTGAAATTAAATATGCTCCAATAATAGCACCAATAATACCAGTAAATACTAAACGGAAAAACAATCGTTTATCTATATTCCGCATGACGATATGCGATAGGCCAGAAACACCAGTTGTGAAAACTTCTGCTGTGTGTACACTTGCTGATGCAATTGCAGGTGGAACTCCAATACCTAATAACATGGTAGAGCAGCTAACACCATAAGCCATGCCTAATGCACCATCAATAATTTGTGCTAAGAAACCAGCACCTACAAACAATAAAAATTCTTTGTCAAAATGCAATGATTGTAACTCGTTTGGTGAAGAGACAATTTTCCAAACCAGAAATCCAATTAAACTTGATTTTAATAGAAGCATTACACCAGCAACATATTTTAAACTTATTTTTTCCATGCTTATATTTTTGATATGTTTGTTTCTTTTGTTTTCTTTTCTTTTTTGTGAATACTAAAGTTAGTATGTAATGTAAAACGAAGAATTTGCCTGTTAAAGAAATCTAGACCACTTGGTCGCTGCTGAAACCAATTGATATAACCGAGTTCTACTCCAACATTTTTATTAAAATTATATCGAGCTGAAAATCCAATTCTGTTTTGATCAAAAATATTTCGTTGAATGCTTTTTCCTGCATTTAGCATTACTTCATCAAATACAATCAGATGCAGTGCTTTTTCATCCTTTTTATATACTGCATAATCAATTGTTATTTGATAACGAAAACGAAAGTTATTTGTATAACCATCAATTGTTTCTGTAAATTCTTTGTTGGTATTTTTAATAAAACGCCATTCTGCTCTTATTCGGTGATTGATACTAAGTTTTTCTTTTATTTTTTGTCTATTATTAAATTCAATATGAGGACGCCATTCTGGTATTTGTAAAGTTGAAGTATTTAATTCATCATTGGTGCCAACGCACCACATTGAAAATCCACCACCAATATTCCAATTATTTTTTAGTTGTTTATCTAAAGTAAACCTGAACAAAAATTGTTGTTGTTTAACCGCTTTTGAAATAAAAAATCGTTCTTCTAATTCTGCTTTTATTAAATATTTTTTGGGTAATTGAATGTTAGTATTGTATCTAAACCACATCGAACCTTGATGTTGTTTGTTTTTGGTTTGAGCATCAATATGATGCATATTCATCAAAAAACAGATAACAATTAAAGTTTTTATAGATACTAATGATTTCATAAAAACAAATCTACATAATCTATTAAATACATAGAGTAAGTAGTTTTGTTAAGTTTAAGTTATGTTTGACGAAAAATAGATGTACATTTATTAATTAAAAAATAAATAATGGTGCTTTCAAACTATATGCTATGGCTAGCAATTTTTTTTAATATTATCACAAACATTGGATTTAAATATGCATCTATGGCAGAAAAAAATCCAGTAAAATACTGGACCATTCTTTTTGCAAGTTTAATTTTCGGGTTTTTAAATTCGGTGTGCTTTACAGAGGCATTAAAAACAATTTCATTAAATACAGGAAGCGCAATTTTCTTTTCATTGACAATCGTCGGACTGTTTTTAGTATCTTATTTTTGGTTTCACGAAGCTATGAACTGGAAACATATTACAGGTACTTTTGTAATTATCGCAGGTGTTATTTTGATCAATGCTGGTTGATTACTTACTTAAACTTTACCCAATTTATTTTTTCTGTTAGCTGACCTGGATAGCCAATTTTTTCTAAACGAATATCAAAATCTTTGAATGATTTTTTATTTGATTTTTTGGTCCATAAACATTCAGCAATTGCATATAACCTTGGAAAAACTAGCTTTTGTAATTCCTTTTTAGTTTTATAAAATTGAGTGTTAATGGTTGCAGCACCACCTAAAATGTGTTCTGCTGTTTTATCATCTTTTATTTTAGATAACGGATCGAATTTATAGACCATATCTAATGGTAAATACAACATGTTTTTTGATAATTTACTGTCGTCCCAATATTGATAATTATCGAGTGCCGTTAAATTTCTCGGCGACATAATTACATCTTTACTCTTTTGAGCTGCATTAACACCAGCGTTATTGTTTTTATAGCTTTGAACTATAGAAGTTGATAATGCATTATCAAAACCAATAATTTTAATTCCTTTCGCAGTAATATATGCTGTTGTTTCTGTGCTAAAATAATTTGCGCCGTTTATGTGTAAATAGTTTCCAGGAAATAATGCTAAAATTTCATCAACACTTGCTTTCTGGTTAAGTGAAGTATCATTCAATAGTAAATAAGAAAAATCTATTTCAGGAATAATAGTTATAAAATGTTCGCGTGCATATTTTACAAGACTTGTAATGTCATCTTTAGAGTAGGAACTAAAATAACCTTCACTATTTTGAACTTTAACCGAATCGCTAAGCGTTGATTTTGGAAAATTGGAAATTGGAATTCTACATACTTTTCTATCAACTAATTTTAGCTGCAAATGATTTAATTTCAGTTTTGCCATTTCGTCAATATATTCTTTCACTACATCAACCGAGAAAAAACGGCTACAAAGATCTATTTCAAAACCGCGAAATTTAAACGCAGGCATATCTTTAATTTCAACGCATGGTAACGTTTTATACAGCGTATCTAATTTTCCTTTTTTATAAGTTGAAGTATCTTGGTTTATTAATTGAAATAAACTTTGTAAACCATAAAACAATCCAGCGTTTGTTGATGATGCAATAGCTATGTTATTGTTGGTAATGGATAAAGTATAACCATCATTCGGTACTGTATTTTCTTTTAACAAGTTAATAGAAACTGAAATTGGAGAAAACTGTACTATTGGAATTTTTTTAGAAGAAAAAAAACCTAGAAGTTCGTTAGAAACCAAACGCGTGCCTTCGTCGCCACGAATGGTTTTTACATCAAAACCTTTTGCATAACTAAATCTGCCAGTAGTGTATTTTATTTCGTTTGGTAACGGAATGATTGAAATTTGTGCAAATGAAATAGAGATGCATAAAATAAATAAAGTAAATAGAAAGAATCTTGAGCTTCGCATTTTAAGTGTAAAGTTATTTTTTATTGCTGCAATTTTCTTTTGTACAATTGCCATATAATGTTAAAGAATGTGATTTTATTTGCTGATTAAACAATTCGCTTGCTGTGTTTTTTACTTGTTGCAAACGTGGATCGCAAAATTCAAAAACAACACCACAATCGATGCAAATCAAGTGATCGTGGTTTCTGTTACCATATGATTTCTCATACATTGCATGGTTTTGTCCGAACTGATGTTTGGTTACCAACTCAGAATGCACCAAAACATCTAAGGTATTGTAAACAGTAGCTCTGCTTACATTCATTTTTTTATTTTTTAATTGAAGATATAGTTCTTCTGCATCGAAATGGTCTTCTCGAGTATAAATCTCTTCCAAAATAGAAAATCGTTCAGGTGTTTTACGCTGTTTGTTATTTTCTAAATAAGTAGTGAAAATATGCTTTACTTCATTGAATATTTTTTGGTCGAGTGCCATTGAACAAAAATAGTAAATAGTTACAAGTTATTGGTTATTTGTTGCGTGTAAAATACATTAAACTATTTTTTCAAAGCAAACACTGTTTTCTACATTTGCATATTGTCCATAATTTGAAATAATGATGTAGCCATTTTTTTGATATAATGCAATCGCTTCTGGTTGTTTTATGCCTGTTTCTAAAATACATTTTTTATAAGATAGTTCTGCAGTCCATTTCTCTAATGCTTTTAAAATAAGTGTTGCAATTCCTTTTCCGCGTTGGTCAACTGGAACATACATTCTTTTAATTTCCATTGTGTTTTCGTCGAATTTTTTTATTGCACCACAACCAATTGCTACTTCATTTTCATAAGCAACAATAGCATGTTTTATTAAATCAATTTTATTGTATTGTGCGTAGAATGCATGTTCTTCACCGTCGCGAATGGCTAAATCAGCATCTAATAATTTTACTAGTTTTTGAAAATCTGTATTTTCTGAATTGGTTCTTATTAGTTGTATCATAATGTATACATTCAATTTTTTATCTAATTATAAACAAATAAGGTTTAGTTCTAAAATAAATAGTTATATTTTTTAGCAGTGATAGTGAAACAAGTTCACTATGAAAGCGACGCGGCACTGCGACGCTGTCATGCTGTTCCGAAGATTTGGAATTATTTCGGTATCTTCTATCTATATTTAGCTATCTTGATTAGAATTAAATTACAAATAACTATTGATCAATGACTATTGACTAATAACTAAATCTCTTCTCTAATAACTGAATTAATTCCACCAATAGATTTTAGTTTTGAGATTAGTTTATTTACTTGATTATTGTCTTTCACAAACACTTTTATAATACCTTCAAAAACGCCATCTTTTGTTTCAATAGAAATTGATTGCATATTCAATTTCATATCGCCAGAAATAATAGTAGTTAGTTTGCTAATTACACCAATATCATCCAAACCAATTAATTTTATAGTAGTTAAAAATGCTGGCGTGGTGTTTGCAGTCCAACGTGTTTTTATAATTCGACCACCATATTTTGATGCCAAATTTACGACGTTTGGACAACCGGTTCTGTGGATTTTAATCACACCATTTATCGATATAAACCCAATTACATCATCACCAGGAATAGCAGCGCAACACTTCGCAAACTCATACGGAAATTTTGAAGCTTCATCAAAAATAATTAATTCTGCATTCTTCGGAATTTCGCCATTGTTTTCTTCTTGCTCTATGTATTCTTCTTTTTGTTTCGCCGTTTTTTCTGGTTTTACAATTTCTAAATTTCCACCAATTACTTTTAGTTGTTTTAACTCATTTAAATTTACAGTGCCTTTCACCACACCATAAAATAAATCCATGGAACTTGGCGCTTTATAAAAATTCACCAACACATTAATATTGTCGTTTGTGAAATTTGCTTTTAACTGATTTAATTTTCGTTCTACAATTTCTTTTCCATCCTCAGCAATTTTTCGTTTTTCTTCACGTAACGAATTTTTTATTTTTGATTTTGCACGCGAAGTAGTAACAATATTTATCCAATCTTCACTTGGTTTTTGTTTGCGTGATGTAATAATTTCCACTTGGTCACCGTTTATTAAAACGTGACTAATAGCAACTAATTTATTATTCACTTTAGCACCAATTGTAGTGTCGCCAACATTTGTATGAATAGAGTACGCAAAATCTAATGCAGTGGCACCAGCAGGCAATACTTTTAATTCACCTTTTGGCGTAAACGTGTAAATTTCTTTTTGGTATAATTGTAACTTAAAATCATTGATAAATTCAATCGGATTTACATCTGGATTTTTTAAAAATTCGCGCACTTGCATTAACCAACTTTCGATGGCTTCTTCGGCTGAATTTTGCGCTTTGAATTTATTTTCTTTGTATTTAAAATGTGCAGCCAACCCTTTTTCTGCAATTTCATCCATGCGTTTAGTGCGAATTTGCACTTCGACCCATTGGCCGCCTGGACCCATAACCGTAGTGTGTAACGATTCGTAACCGTTTCCTTTTGGATGCGAAATCCAATCGCGCAGACGAGTTGGCGACGGTGAATATTTATCTGTAACAATTGAATAGGCACGCCAGCAATCTTCTTTTTCTTTTTCTAGAGGTGTGTCAATGATTACACGAATAGCAAATTTATCATACACATCATCAAATTCAACTTCTTTTTTTCGCATCTTATTCCAAATAGAAGAAATAGATTTTGGACGACCAAAAACACTTGCCTTTAAGCCAGCTTTATCCATTTCCTGTTGCAATGGTTTCACGAAATCGTTGATGTATTTTGTACGATCTTTTTTAGTAGATTCTAAACCACTGGCAATTTCTTTATACTTTTCGGTTTCCGTATATTTCATTGCCAAATCTTCCAACTCACCTTTGATAGAATATAAACCTAAACGATGTGAAAGTGGTGCGTATAAATAAATCGTTTCCGAAGCGATCTTTAATTGGTTCTTTCTACTTTGACCATCCAATGTTCGCATGTTGTGCAAACGATCTGCAATTTTTATCAGAATTACACGAATATCATCACTTAACGTCAATAAGATTTTGCGATAATTTTCTGCTTGTATTGATTCTGTTTGATGCGATATTTTACTGATTTTAGTAAGACCATCAATGATTTTTGCAGCAGTGGCACCAAACTCTTTTTTAATATCTTCTAAAGAAATTTCGGTGTCTTCAACGGTGTCGTGTAACAACGCACAAATTACCGAAGTAGTACCCAAACCCATATCTTCTGCAACAATTTTAGCAACAGCAATTGGATGATGTATATACGGTTCGCCACTTTTACGACGCATATTTTTATGCGCTTCTACAGCCATTTCAAACGCGTGCCTGATGCGTTTGTCATCACCAACTTCCATGCGTGGTTGTGCGAGTCGCAATAATTGGCGATAATCTTTTAAGATAGCTTGCTTTTCAGCTGCAGCGTTTATTTCCATGGATAGTACAATATACAACGTACTTTCTAAAAATAAAAAAGTTCAAGCATATTACTTGAACTTTTCTAAGCTTAAATGGAATTTTGATTATTTTTTCTCATTTACATATTCTGTATTCATGCCTTTTATTACTTCATCAGTAATATTATTTGCTTGGTTCACATAAAGTAAGTTTATAGCACTGCGCATGTAAGGTAGAATGTAAGTGTATTTTCCGTTTGCATTATATTTTATTAAATAATCAACTACTTTTTGTTTAAATTCTTCATTGAATTTTTCAGAATCTAAAGCAAATTTTTCTTGTAATTGTTGTGTTCTTGCGTCAATTTCTTGTTTTTTGATAGCTAGTTTTTCTTGCATAGCTGCACCTTGTTCTTCAGTTAAGGTTTGTGCTTGCGCTTGTTGCATAAATTTTTGATATTCTGCCTGAAATACCGATGCTTTTCTACCTAATTCACTTTCAGCAGCTGCTTGAGATGCTTCAAGCTCTGCAACACCTTTTTTGAAAAATGCATATCTGGTTTGTAAAGAATCGATATCAACATAAGCTATTTGCGGAACTGTTACAGATTTGCCATCAGTTTGAATGACTTGAGGTTGATTATTTGATTTTTTAGAACCAAAATGCAAATAGAATAATACTCCAACCAGTAAAAATAAAATGGCATTTAAAATGAGTGATACGTTTTTCATTTGTTTGTTTTTATACTTTAAAAAGAAATTGTACAAAAAGTTCAATTTCACGGTGCAAAGATAAACTATTTTTTTGCTGATTAATGAATATTTCATTAGGAATCGAAAGTGCTGGTTTATGCGAAATCCACAAGTTTTTCAATATTAATTTTCTTTTTGTAAGTTGGTTTTTTGAAAAACACATTATAACTTTATGTAATATCATAAAGTTATGGCAAAATGGATTAAACGAATCGTTGCAGTTTTAGTTATTGTTATTGCAACAGGATTGGCTTATGTGAAGCTAGCACTTCCAAATGTAGGCAAAGCTGAAGACTTAAAATTTGAAGCAACACCAGACATGATAAAGCGTGGCGAATACCTTGCGTTTCATGTTTGTGTTTGTATGGATTGTCATGCGCAAAGAGATTGGACCAAATTTTCAGGGCCACCAATTGCAGGCACAGAAGGAAAAGGTGGTGATGTTTTTACTAAAGAATTTGGGTTTCCAGGCACTTTTTATGCAAAAAATATTACACCTTATAATTTAAAAAACTGGACAGACGGCGAAATTATGCGTGCTTTTACTTGTGGTGTTGATAAAAATGGTGTTGCCTTATTTCCTGTGATGCCATATCACAAATATGGTACTATGGATAAAGAAGATATTAAATCCATTATCGCTTTTCTCAGAACATTGAAGCCAATAAAATATGATGCACCTGCTTCAAAACCAGATTTTCCAATGAATTTTATTATTAATACGATTCCACAAAAAGCAAGTTTTACTACTTTGCCATCTAAAGATAATGTAATTGATTACGGTAAATATTTAGTAAATGCTGCAGGTTGTTCTGAGTGTCATACAAATGTAAATAAAGGAAAACCTATTGAAGGTATGGATTTTGCTGGTGGCCGAGAATTTATTTTTCCGCAAGGCAAAAAAATTGTGGCTGCAAATATTACACCTGATAATGAAACAGGAATTGGATATTGGACAGAAACCACGTTTGTCAATAAATTTAAATCGTTTTCAGACAGATCAAAATTGCAAGATTATAAATCGCCGAATGATTATCAGTCAATAATGCCTTGGAGCATGTATGCTGGTATGGATAGCAGTGATTTGAGTGCTATGTTTGCATATCTGAAAACACTAAAACCAATAGTGAATAAGGTAGAGAAAAATTCGATAGCGGAAAATTAGTGAATAGAATATTATAATAAAAAGGTCGAACAATAAAATGTTCGACCTTTTTATGTTTTTATTTGATTTATAAAGCTGCTAAACCAGCTTCTGCAACTGCATGATCGTTTTCTACAGTTGAACCAGAAACACCGATGCCACCAATGACAACATCACCAACTTTTATTGGCAAGCCACCTGGAAAAGAAATCAAACCACCGTTTGAATGTTCGATGCCAAATAATGAGCCACCTGGTTGTGAAAGTGAGCCAATTACACCAGTTGGAAAATCAAAAAAGCGTGCGGTTTTTGCTTTTTTTATGGAAATGTCAATGCTACCTAACCATGCGTTATCTTGACGAGCAAATGCTTTTAAGTTGGCACCTGCATCTACAATGGCGATGTTCATTTTCAATCCTAATTCTGTTGATTTTGCTTTTGCTGCTGCAAGAATTTTTTCTGCTTGTTCTAATGTAATGTCCATTTTTTGAGTTTGTTTATTTTATTTTAATAATTTTCCTAAAACTAATTTGCGAATAATGATTTTATCTTGACGAATTTCATAAACAAAAATCCATTTTTGTCAAATGTCGCACAGTGATAATTTTTTAGATTCCATTTTGGACGAACACAAACTTTATAACCTAATGGATTTTTTGCAATTGATTTTCCAAATGTTTCCATCTTATTTGAATATCTAAATGCAGTCAACGGCATCTGTATTTCTTCCGTTAAATATTTTTCTAAAGATAAAATGGATTTGTATGCTTTCTTGCTAAATAGAACTTGCATTCGCCTTTTTTGAATAATGTTTTTTCAATCGATTATTTAAATCTTTAAAAAAATCTTCGATTGGAATTAGTTCTTCTTCTTCAATTGTTGAATTTATCTTTTCAATAGGAATGCGCATTTTCTTCATCACAGCTTCTGCAATTTCGGCATCTTTTTGATTTTTTGGTTTGATGATGTACGTTTCCATTGATTAAAAATAAAAATTTATACTGAATAATGCTAACGTTTTTTTTCAAGCTACAAGAGCAAAAGTATTTATTTGGTTTGATATTTTAGAATAAGTTGAGTAAATTCTGGAAGATTTTTGATGTTTTTCATATCATAATCTACTTGAATCCAATTAAAATTATTGTAACCTAATTGCAACGATTTTTCTAAGCTTTCTAATGCTTTTTCTTTGTTGTTTAGAATGGAATAAAAGCATGCTATGTTATAAAACCTATTGCCACTTTTACAACAAGATTGATTTAAGTCTTTAGATAAAAAAGTATTAATTATTTTTTCTGTATTTTCTTTATCACCTTTTAATGCATATAAATAACCAAGTGTTAAACTATCTGGATTTAAAGCAAATGCACTTCCAATATCTATTAATGATTTTTCTTTATCATTAACAGCCAAATAAACATTGGCTCGATGCATATAAAGATTATCCTTTTTTTTATCTGGTGATTTTGAAAGTGCAATTGTATAATCTTGTATTGCATTTTCATATTGCTTCATAGCATAATACAATTTTCCTCTATTTCTATAACAATTATCTATAGTAATAAATCAAGGTGCGTGATATTGTTCAATAATCTTTATTGCTTGATTAAAATATTCAAATGCCAATTCTAAACTGTCGATAGAAAGAAAATATTTACCATATAAATAATTTGTTTCAAAGTCTGTTTTATCTAATTTATTAATATCGTTAATAGCTTGTTCGCTTTTTCCAAATTCAGTTAGTAAGAAAGCTCTAAATAAATAAAATAATTGTTTACTTGGATTTAATTCAATTGCTTTAGAGATATCTAAATGAGATAATGAATCTTTATGAAATTTATAATAAAATAACGCTCTTTCATAAAAAGCATATTCATTATTTTTATTTCTCTTTATTATTTTCTCAAACTCTTTTTCTGTATCTAAATAATTTGTTTTTGTAGCTTGTTTGTGTAACAAGTACCATTTTTTTGCAGTTTCATTGCCAAAAATATTTTGAGTTATAATTAGAATAAATGATAACAATATTAGTTTAGAGCGCATTTTAAAAGTTTTCTTTCAGTTGTTTTAAAAAAACCGATAACCTTTTCCAGGATAAAATGCTTCTTCACCAAGTTGTTCTTCAATACGTAAAAGTTGGTTGTATTTTGCCATTCGGTCGCTGCGCGATGCAGAACCAGTTTTGATTTGACCGCAATTTAAAGCAACAGCTAAATCAGCAATCGTACTGTCTTCGGTTTCGCCGCTTCTGTGACTCATCACAGATGTGTATTTATTTCTGTGTGCCAAATCAACGGTGTCAATCGTTTCAGATAAAGAACCAATTTGGTTTACTTTTACTAAAATAGAGTTTGCAATATTTTTATCGACGCCTTCTTGTAAGCGTTTTACATTGGTTACAAATAAATCATCACCAACTAACTGGCATTTTGAGCCAACACTTTCCGTCAATAATTTCCAACCTTTCCAGTCATCTTCTGCCAAACCATCTTCAATAGAAACAATTGGATATTTTTTGACCCATTTTGCCCAATAATCTACCATTTCTTCAGAAGTCAATATTTTATTGTCTGATTTATGAAAAATGTATTTTTTCTTTTTTGCATCATAAAATTCAGAAGCAGCAGCATCCATGGCAATTTTTACTTGTTCGCCTGGTTTGTAGCCAGCCGTTTCAATCGCTTTCAATACCGTTTCAATTGCTTCTTCGTTCGATTTAATTTCCGGTGCAAAACCACCTTCATCACCAACATTTGTTGAGTATCCTTTTGCTTTTAAGACTTTTTTCAAGGTGTGAAAAATCTCTACGCCAATTCGCAAACCATCCGAAAAAGTATCAGCACCAACTGGAACAATCATAAATTCCTGAAAGTCTATTTTGTTATCAGCATGTGCGCCACCATTTAAAATATTCATTAATGGAATAGGCAAGGTGCGTGCGTTTGTTCCACCAACATATCTATATAATGGCAAACCTGCAGCTTGTGCACCTGCTTTTGCTGCTGCTAAAGAAACAGCTAAAATGGCGTTTGCACCTAATTTTTTCTTGTTTTCTGTTCCATCTAATTGTAATAAAATGGCATCTATTTCGCGTTGGTTCAACACGTTTTCGCCTACTAATGCTTCTGCAATATGCGTGTTTACATTTGCTACTGCTTTTAAAACGCCTTTGCCTAAATAAGGTTTTCCACCATCGCGTAATTCTACAGCTTCATGTGTACCAGTAGATGCGCCTGATGGAACTGCGGCTCTGCCAATAAAACCATTTTCGGTGATAACGTCAGCTTCTACGGTTGGATTTCCACGAGAATCCAGAATTTGTCGTGCGTGTACGGAAACAATGTAACTCATATTTTTAGTATTTAGTATTAATTATATTAGTAGGCAGTAGGCAGTTTTCAAAATGTCAAATATTGCATACTGCTTACTATTTTACTATTTACTTAATTTTTCCAAGAAAAATTATTGTATTGTAGGCAAATGTAACAATTTCGTTTTGTTTATACTTATCAAAAAGACTAACGATAGCACTTTTTAACTGTGGAAAATTCACATCGTTTTGATTTGGCATATACGAAGACGAAATAATTCGACCAATCAAGCCATCTAAATCAAAATGTTGCTCGTAGTTTAAGATAAATTTCTTGAATTTGTTTGGCGCATAAAAATCTTCAATAATATCTTGTGTAATATTGCGATGCGAAATTTCGTTGTAATCAATGGCAAATTCCTGAATGAGTTTTTCATAATCTATTTGAAATGGTTCGGTTTCTTTTCGGTCGTTCCATATCAAACACAAATGCGCGCCGTTGTTGGCAATGCGATGAAATTCTTGTTTTGTTTTTTGTCTATCAAACCAGTGAAATGCCTGCGCGCAAACAATTAAATCAATTGAATTATCTTTTAAATTAGTTGATTCAGAACTTCCATGAATGCTATGGAAATTTTCATATTCGCTGAGCAAACCTTCAGCAGCTTTGCGCATGGGCTCGTTTGGTTCTACGCCGTAAATGGTATTGCCATTTTCTAAAAATAATTTGGCAGAAAGGCCTGTTCCTGAACCAATATCAGCAATTATATCATCAGCCATTAATCCAATTTCGAGCTGTAAAGTTGGAATAATTTCATCTGGATAACCAGGTCGGTATTTTATGTAGTTTTCTACACGGTCGGAAAAACGTTGTTTGTAATCCATTTTAGTAAAAAGTGGTAATTAACAATTATTCAATAGTCAAATCGTCAAACAAGTTACGAATTCTATTTTACACACTATATAATTCATTCGCTGTTTGAATTCGTTTTTTTATTTTTTGTGCTAGAATGCGTGGTGATAATACTTTCATACTTTCGCCAAAGCCCAAAATTTCTCTTTCCAACTCAAAATTTACAACAACGTGTATGCTGACAATAATTCCATCTTTATCTTCTTTTAAAACTAATTGAGAATCATGTATAGGCTTAGTTAACACATAAGGCGCATTGAATTTTCCGACTTGCAAAACCACTTTTTGAGCTCTATCTTTTTCTGTTTTGGTAACACCAATTACATCATCAAAATAGGTATCAAAATTTACGTTCTTGTAATCAACGAAAGGTTCTTTAGGCAATTCTTGAAATGCAATAATCCTATCTAATGCTAATGTCAATAGCATATTTCCTTTTTTAGGTTTTACAATTAAAAACCATCTGTTTCTATATTCTTTTAGCAAATATGGAAAGTAAATTTGCTCTTGTGATTGATGTGCTTTGAATGATTTGTACTCAATCAATAATGGAATTTTATTCAGTACTGCTTGATATAATGGATTGATATGTTCTATACCTTTTAATAATTTATTGCTTTCAAACTGTATACAGTTTTTGCTTTTATTGGTTGATTTATATAAATTATTTTCAAGCTTAGCAATCATTTCACTCATCTCATCGAAATAATTAAATCCATTAAATTGCTTCAAAATGCCAACAATTTCTCGCATTTTGGCAACATCGGTTGTGTTAATTGGAGTTTTGGTAATGCTATAATTTGCATCTTCATAGCAATAATATTTTTTCTCTTTAACAATTATTGGTGCATTGTAACCTAACTTATCACTACGCATTAATTGTAAATCTGCTTGTATTGTTCGCTTAGAAATTCCTGAAGTAATTCCTTCGTATTCGTATAGTGCATCTGCTACTTTTTCAATCAATTTTTCGAGTGTCCATTTCTTATGTTTGTTTTGCAAGCATTCATCAATGGTTTTGTATCGTATCAATGCTAATTTATTCGTAGACATATCAAATTCTTTTTGTAAAACTACAAAAAACTTAAATAAACTACGCAATCTATCTGCGTATTAATTTATTTCAAAAATTAAATTAAATTATTTTTCACTATAATTTACTCTAAATCAAGCTACTAAAAATAAAAACAAAAATTATTTTTTATTACGCAAGTATACTGCGCAGTAGTGCTACTATATTTGCAATATCAAAATTAAACAAGTTAAAACGAAATAAGATGAGATTCAATATATTCAACAAAACAAAAAAATAGTTACCAACTATGAAGGTGCAAAAGCTTATAGAATGACTCCAGAATATGAATTATATGCAGCAGTTGTAACAACAGGTTTAAACAATTCTTTTTATGAAACAGGAAATAAAAGATTAGAAAGAATACAATCATTGATAAAAAAATGTAATCCTGAGTTTGTAGCAAAATTGGCTATCTATGCGCGAAACACGATGTATATGCGTTCGGTTCCATTAGTTCTTTCTGTAGAATTAGCGAAAGAAACTTCAGGTCATTCTATCGTAAGCAAAACAGTAAATGGTGTGGTACAACGTGCTGATGAAATCGCAGAATTATTAGCATACTATCAATTAGCCAATCAAAGAACTGGTGTAAAAAAGTTGAACAAATTATCAAAACAAATTCAAAAAGGATTGATGCAATCTTTCAATAAATTTGATGAGTATCAGTTTGCAAAATACAATACCGCTGCAGAAATAAAATTAAAAGATGCTTTGTTTTTAGTGCATCCAAAAGCAAAAGATGAGAATCAACAAATCATCTTTAATAAAATTGCGACAGGTACTTTAACAACACCATATACTTGGGAAACTGAACTTTCTGCATTAGGTCAAACAAAGTTTGAGAATGAAAAAGTACGTCAAATAGCTTTTACTAAAAAATGGGAAGAATTAATTGATAGCAAAAAGTTAGGTTACATGGCTTTGTTAAGAAACTTAAGAAATATTTTGGAAGCCAATGTATCTGCCAACCATGTACAAGCTGTCTGCAATTATTTAGCTAACGCCGAAGCAGTTGCGAAGTCAAAACAATTGCCATTTAGATTTTTGGCTGCTTACAGAGAATTAAAAGAAGTAAAATCAAAATACACTTCTTACATCTTAGATGCTTTAGAAGATGCTGTGATGCAAAGTGCTGCTAACATAAAAGGTTTTGGCTTGTCAACTTCAGTAGTTATTGCTTGTGATGTTTCTGGTTCTATGCAAAAAGCTATCTCACCAAAAAGCAAAATTATGTTGTATGATATTGGTTTAATGTTAGGTATGTTGATGCAGTCAAGATGTAAAAATGTAATAAGCGGAATGTTTGGCGACAAATGGAAAATCATCAATATGCCTAAAAAATCGGTATTGTCGAATGTCAATGAATATTACAAAAGAGAAGGTGAAGTAGGTTATTCTACCAATGGGTACTTAGTAATTGAAGATTTAATCAAAAGGAATGAAATAACAGATAAAGTAATGTTGTTTACAGACGTTCAACTTTGGAATAGCAACGATACATTTCATTCTTTTGAAAAATCTTGGAATAACTACAAAAAAATAGCACCGAATGCAAAATTGTATTTATTTGATTTAGCTGGTTTAGGTAACACACCAATTGAGTTAAAAGAGAAGGATGTGTATTTAATTGCTGGTTGGTCTGATAAGGTTTTTGATGTATTAGCTGCATTGGAAAATTCAGGAAATGCGTTGCAACAAATTAACCAAATAGAGTTGTAAAAAAGCACGCACAATAAAAAAAATTGTGCGTGTATTTAAAGAGTTCTTTGATAAAAAATTAAAACAAACGAGTGTCGTAGAAAAGAGTTACTTCGCTGTTAACGACCAGGTCGTAGGTTCGAATCCTACCATTTCCGCAAAGCAATAAAAAATGGAAATGTAGCTCAGTGGTAGAGCAGGAAAAAATACTTTTTTCGCTTATTACCTTATTTGTTTTAAAAATAAAATCTATACAAAATACATTTAACAAGTGTCGTAGAAAAGAGTTACTTCGCCTGTCACGCTGGAGTTGTAAGCAATCTTACATAGAGCAATCTATTAGTTTAAACAAAATACCATTATAGTCTTTTTTCGCTTTTAACCTTGTTAATACATTTAATATTTTGCTCACAGATTTTTCAGATTCACACAGATGTTTTCTGTGCAAATCCGCAGAAACTCCTTTCTTTTGAATTTTACCATTTTATTAAATCAGTGCTGTAGAAAAGAGTTACTTCGATTGTGGTTCGTGAGGTCGCAGGTTCGATTCCTGCTCCTTTACAAAAGGATAGCTCAGTGGCAGAGCGCAACAGTCTCTTTTCGCTTGTTGCCTGATGGATGAAGAGTGCCGTTATAAATAGTTACTTCGTTCCAAGAAAAATACACTATTTATGATTATTGCCTCTTTATTTTTTATAAACAGCCTTGTAGCTTAAAAGGAAAAGCCAGCGGCAAAAGTTATCCTTACCGTTGAGTACATAGATTATCTCGTAATGATTTTGCATTATTATGAGCAGAGTTTGCAGTTGCACCGAAATTTATATAAAAGTAGGGAAGCGCATTTACAGCTATGTTGCCTGAGAAGGAATATGAGTTCGAGTCTCATCAAGGTTACAAAATAGCTATAGCTATTTAATTAATTAAAAAATTATAAAAAAACAAAACAAACAAATGAATAAATTTGAAAGACTAAAAAATGAATTAGAAACAAACGAAACAGGAAAAATGAAAGCATTTGGCAACTCGATGTTGCCAATTTTAAAAAGCGGAAGCTTATTGACATTTAAAAAAGAACCAGAATATAAAATTAACGATATTGTATTTTGTAAAGTAAAAGGAAGATATATTGATGCACATAAAATAATTAAGATAGACAGCAATAAAGGATTTTTAATTGCCAATAACCATGGTTATGAAAATGGCTGGACGCAACTAATTTTTGGAAAAGTAGTAGAAGCAGCATTTAAAAATGAAGTGATTTATAAAACTAACGAATGATGAAAAATACTACAGATAAAATAATTGTCATTGACTTAGAAGCAACTTGTTGGGAAGGCGAAGAAAGAAAAAACAATACAAGCGAAATTATAGAAATTGGCATTTGTGTGTTAGACACGATTACTGGTGATATTACAAAAAATGAAGGCATTTTAATAAAACCTGAAGCTTCTACAGTAAGTAAATTTTGCACACAGCTTACTACAATAACACAAGAAATGCTAGACAAAGAAGGAATATCATTTAAAGAAGCTTGTGATGTTTTACGAACGGAATATAGCGCGTATCAATACACTTGGGCAAGTTATGGTGCATACGATTACAACATGTTAGAGAAACAATGTAGCTTTAGAAAGATGGATTTTCCTGTGTCAAAAAACCATATTAACGTAAAAGAATTATTTACAGAAAAGAAAGGAATAAAGAAAAAAGTTGGCATGAATGGTGCTTTGCAAATCTTAGATATTCCTTTAGAAGGCACACACCACAGAGGAAAAGATGATGCCAAAAATATTGCTAAGATTCTTTATTGGATATTGAAGAATTAACAAATGAACACCATACCAATATATCAAATTTTTGGATCGCAAAATTCTCTAGATGTTGATGTGGTCTTTTTTGTAGACAAAATTCCTGACACAATAAATAATGCTGCGAATTTATGCAAACAATATAGTGAATTATTGATTTCAACATCTGACAAGAATAAAAAAACAAATGTCAATCTTGCTGTTGTTCAAAATGGAAATTTACAAGATGTTTTTAAAGGAACTGTAGATGAATTAAATAATGCTTTATTTTATACGTATGCATTACATGAACAAAAACATGTGAATCAAATAACAAAATTATCAGTGCGCGATATCAATTTAAAATACTTGCGTTGCGCCAGAATGATATTATCGTTTCTAACCAAAACAACTTATAGAGGAATTATAAAACAAGCTTTAAATACAAACATTCAAACAAAATTGGAAGTATTAAAAAATATTGACTTAAATAAGATTGTCGACTTTGGTAAAAATGCAGATGTAACTGAAATTAAAAAAACAATAGCATTCCAATTAGGTCAGACTATCTTATTAAACAGAGGAATTGAAGTCTATACAAAAGATGAAGTTGCTTCAAATTTTAAGGTCTTAAAACCATACTTATATCGAGACGAGTCAACAAATTTTACTGATTTACAAAATGCTTTAAACACATTCATTATAACTTTAGAAGAACGAATACCATTTATGAAGAATACCACAGAATACAAATATCAACCAATAGAATCGTCTTGATTAAAAATAAAACACTATGAACACCGAACAATTATATCAACTTATAGAAGATGGATTTGTGCAACGCAACAAACATCCAAATCATGAGCTATACATTTATAACTATACTGCAAAAGCGCAATACGAAAGAGTTTGGAACGACATCACTTTGGCTTGTCGTGGTTTAATTATGAACCATAATCACGAAATTATTGCTCGACCATTTGCAAAATTTTTCAATTTAGGCGAAATGGAAAATCAGCATTTCCCAAACGAAACCTTTGAAGTATATGAAAAAATGGATGGTTCATTAGGTATTATTTATTTTATCAATGATGTTCCATTTATTGCAACGCGCGGTTCATTCACCAGTGAGCAATCTAAAAAAGCAAACGAATTATTAAATACCAAATATCAAGATAGTATTTCTACATTAAACAGAAATCATACTTATTTATTAGAAATCATCTATCCAGAAAACAGAATTGTTTTAGATTATGGAAACGAAGAAATGCTCGTTTTATTGGCTGTTGTAGAAACCAAAACCGGCAAAGAACAACCATTAGAAAACATTGGATTACCTGTAGTTAGCAAATACGATGGCGTTAGCGATATTCATACTTTAAAACAATTGGAAGTAAATAACAAAGAAGGTTTTGTTATTAAATACAAAAGTGGCTTGCGCTACAAAGTAAAGTTTGCTGAATATCTACGCATTCATCGTATTGTTACACAAGTATCGTCTATTAATATTTGGGAATATTTAAAAGCTGGAAATTCATTTGATGAAATTTTAGAACGTGTTCCAGATGAGTTTTATAATTGGGTAAAGAAAACAAAAAATGAGTTAGTAGATAAATACAATGCCATAGAAAACCAATGCAAACAAGATTTTAAACTATTAGAAGACAGAAAAGCAACGGCTCTATATTTCCAAACTTGTCAGTATCCATCCGTATTATTTAATATGTTGGATGGAAAACCTTACGACTATGTCATCTGGAAACACCTGCGACCAAATTTTGAAAAACCATTTTGTACTATGGAAGAAGAATAAGAAAAACGATAAATAATAAAAAGCACAAGTAAAATGAGTAAAAAAGTAATATTAATGCGTGGACTTCCAGGAAGTGGAAAATCTACTTATGCTAAAAAATTAGTTGAAGAAAATCCGAATGCATATAAACGTATAAATCGAGATGATTTACGTATGATGTTTGACAATGGTATTGTTACAAAAGGCAATGAGAAATTTGCCAAACAAGTACGTGATATCTTAATTATAAAAGCATTAGAAGATGGAAAGCATGTTATAGTTGATGACACTAATTTGTCTGACAAAAATTTTGTTAGAATTTCTCAATTAGTTCAACAGTTTAATAAAGAACATAACGATACTGTAAGTGTGGAAATTAAAGAAATGGAAACAACATTGGAAGAATGCATTAAACGTGATAATAATCGAGAGAAGAAAGTTGGTGAGAAAGTAATTAAAAATATGCATCGACAATTTTTTAATTCTACAGCTAATTATGCAGAACAAAACACTTCTTTACCGAAAGCTATCATTTGTGATTTAGATGGAACTTTGGCATTGATGAATGGTAGAAATCCTTTTGATGCTTCGCGTTGTGATGAAGATTTATTGAATGCGCCAGTTGCAAATACCTTAAAAAACTATCATCAGTTAGGTTATAAAATTATTTTATTATCTGGAAGAGAAGAAAAATACAAAGAACCAACTTTACGTTTCTTAGAAACACATCAAATTAATTTTGATATTTTACTGATGCGAAAAACTTCCGACAATAGAAAAGACAGCATCATCAAAAAAGAGATTTTTGCTGAACATATCCAAGATAAATATTTCATTGAATTTGTTTTAGACGATAGAAACCAAGTAGTAGATATGTGGCGAAATGAGTTAAAGCTTCCTTGCTTTCAAGTGTATTATGGTGATTTTTAATTTTCATGCACCTTTTTTTTAATAAATTTAGTCTGCCAGAGATTCTGACAGACTATTTTAATTCAATTTAGCTTCAATCACTTTCACCGGATTGCCTCTTTCTAATTCATTGTGTTCTTGCCATTGTGTTTGCTGATGTTGGATAATTTGCTGCATTTGCCACTCCAATACTTTCGCTTTCAATCGCTCTACACATAATTTTTTATTTTGCAGTTGAGATCTTGAATCCATTGTTAACACTTGTATTCCTGATGGTTTATGCGTACCACGAATCGCACTTTCTGTTTTGTTAACGTGCTGTCCGCCTGGTCCAGAAGCTCTGCAGCTTTCAAATACCACATCTTTTTCATTCCATTGTATTTGATTTTCAATATCAAAAAACTCAACGCCAACAAACCAATTTTTGCGTTTATGGTATTTGCGATATGGACTTTGTGCAATCCATTGAATCGTTCCTTTCCATTGCTTCGCAAATACATCTACGTTGGTACTTTCAACTTTAATCGTAGCTGAATATAGTGTTCCATTATGTATAGCGTTTTCTTTGTGTAACAACTCAGCTTTAATGTTATTCTTACTAGCATCTTTCAACATCAATTCCAATACTTTGGCAACCACACGACAACATTCCACTGGACCACGACCAGCTGTAATTTGCACTATTTTTGTTTGTTTTTCCATTTTTAATCTTTATTCATTCTTACAATTTTGGGTAAAAATTTCCCTTCAATTTCTACCAACTCTTTTTGTGCATTAATGACAGCTTCAATGTCTTTGTAAGCCAATGGATTCTCTTCCACACTTCCACCAATCAATGTTACACCAGCATCAGACAACATTTTTTTCATAGTAGAATTGGTCATATTTTCTTTGGCTTTTTGTCGGCTCATCGCTCTGCCTGCACCATGCGAAGCTGAGTTCAATGCATCATTAATACCTTTACCACTTACCAAATATGCAGCCGTTGTCATAGATCCAGGAATAATTCCCATTTCACCTTTATGCGCTGGAGTTGCTCCTTTGCGATGTACAACAACATCTTGTCCGTTTTGTAAAGTTTCTTTCCAAGCGAAGTTGTGATGATTTTCAACGGTTGCCATTGGCTTTAATCCTAATGCTTTAGATAAATTGATGTGGATTCTATCATGACATGCTTTTGCATAATCGCCTGCTAAATTCATAGATAACCAATACTCTTGTCCAGCTTCAGTATTCAAATCTAACCAAGCTAAAGATTTTGCTTCGTTTGGTAATTTGCAAGTATCCATTGCTATTTTGGTGTAATGCTGTGCAATATTAGCACCCAAACCTCGACTTCCTGAATGCGATAACAATGCCAAATATTTACCTGAAGGAATATTCAAACTATTGTTTTCTTTCAGTTCAATTTCACCAAATTCAACAAAGTGATTACCACCGCCAGAAGTACCAATTTGTCGTACTGCTTTTGCATGCAAGCGTTGCAAAAATGCTGTTTCCTGAAACATTGAATGATCTAATACTGCATGTTCTTGTTTAAATTCCAATGCACCATCCATACCAAAATGTGTGTAATTGCGTAAAGCTTGTTTTAACTGAAATGTATTTCTATTGATAAATTTTTCATTTTCATCAAAAATAGATAACGCCATTCTGCAGCCAATATCCACGCCAACAGCATAAGGTATTACAGCATTATGCGTAGCCAATACGCCACCAATAGGCAAGCCGTAACCAGTATGTGCATCTGGCATTAAAGCACCTTGCACGCAAACAGGCAACGACATGGCAATCGACATTTGTTTTTTAGCAGAAGCATCAATTTCTTTTCCGCCGTAAATTTTAAGTCGACTTGTTTCTTGTAATAATTGATGTGTTTGAAAATTGCATTTCTCTATTTTATCCATAAAAGTCTCGGCTATTTTGCCAACTATTTCATCGTTTACATAATCTTCTGGTTTGTTTTTTAGGTTAGTTAATAATGTGATAATTTCGGATTTTGTATGATGTTTAAAATGCTTAGAAACGATAGTAATTACTAGACTTCTTGCTTTATCATTAGTGTATCCGAGTTTACTTAATTCTTTTGTTTTTAAATTGCTCATTTGTTTTTCTTTTAATATTTTTCTTGTTCGCATTCATACAAAATCGTATGCAATGCTTTGTGTTTAAATGGATGCAGATACTTCAACTTATTTTGATTCCAACAACGATGATGATTTTTTCTTCCTTTTGTAAGTTTTGCCATTTTATGCTGTAAATGATGATTTTCTATATGATTCTCTAACTCAGCTATTTGTTGTTCTAACACATTATCGTGCATTTTAAAGTGCGTAATAAAATGTGGTTTTATTTTTAAAACAAAACGCCAAGGTTCGCTAAATACATATTCTGTATAAAAATATTTTCTGCGATTACACCATCTTTTAATTGGCTTAAACAATATTCTCTCTTTCTCATTTAACTTACAGAATCTGATATTTTTCCATTCCCAATCTTCATAACTTTTGAGTTCTTGGATGATATCAACTACAATTTTCTTTCTTTTTTTCTTTTTGCGTTTAGTGAAAGATTTATTGTTAGCATGTTGAGTTGTATTTATTTTAAGAAGTAATTCAGTATAAAAATCAGCATCTCTTGATCTTGCTACATCATCTCTTAAAACAAAAAAACGTTTCCAACCTTTTTGATAAGGAATATCCAATGGCAATAATGGTAAATTCCATTTTTGATTTCTTAAATCACGTTGTTTTTTATCTAATTGAATAAGTTGTTTTTCTTTATCTTTTTTTTGAAGTCGTGTTTTTCGGCGAGCCGATTTAATTCGACTACATTCGATAAAATACGACAAATCGCTTGTGTCCATACGACCAAATTAATTTGTGCATAATAAATTTTTTAGATTAATAATTCGTCCTTGAAAAGGATATACTCTTTATGAAAGGTTTAATAAAACCTAATAGTTTCAGCTATGGCAGCTTGAAAATTGTTATAAGAAATTTAATGTAAAAATAGAATAACAAACTCAACTGCCAATTAAGCAGTGAAAGAAAGAGATGATATGTAAGTTTGTTCTAGCATGATAAAATCCCTCGTTTTAATAGTTAGAGATTATTTTCGAATGCAAAAGTAAATTGAATAAATGGATTATGCAAATTTATTTTTTTTATTTTTCTTCTATGGAAAAAAAATAAAAAAAAAGTCAGCACTACGCTGACTTTTTCTTTAATGTATTCAGTAAGAAAATTATCTTTCTTCTCTTTCTCTTGCGCGGTCAACCATTGGTTTGCCGGCACCTTTGTTGCGTTTGTAATGCGATAAAATGCGTTCTGCATCGTCGCTGTTAGTCGCAAAAAATGAGAAATTATCCAATATTCTGATATCATCAATTTTACGTGGTTCCACACCTGTATCGTTTTTCAAAATAACTAATAATTGTCTTGGTGACATGCCTTCGCTTCTGCCTTGTGCAAAAAACAAACGTGTTGATGAAGCATTTCTTCTGCGTGGTGCAGCTTCTCTGTCGCCAAAGCTTTTTCTGTCGTCGCTGCGTCTGTCATCGCGTCTGCTGTCGTCACGTCTTTCAAAACGACGCTCAGCACCACGTCTGTCGCCACGGTCATTTCCACGATCAAATCTGCTACCAAATTCTTCTTTAACTACTTCCTTGATTTGTTTGTATGCTTTCGGATTCAACTCATCTTTTGCAAAATGTTTGATCAACGCTGCTACTAATACCTCAGGATTTTTCTCTGCTAAGATTTCATTTGCAAGTTCTGTGTATTCGCTGTAATGTTCTGTTTCGATAATAGTTTCGATATGTTCCACCAAACGGCGTTTTTTGATTTTCACCATATCGTTCGCATCAGGCAATTTGCCTTTTTTCATTTTCGCTTTAGAAATACGTTCTACAAATTGCAGTTTTCTTTTTTCTGAAGGCGAAATAATTGCAATTGCTTTTCCTTCTTTTCCAGCGCGACCAGTTCTTCCGATTCTGTGTACATACGATTCCGGATCTTGTGGCAAACCGTAATTGATAACGTGTGTCAAATCTGAAATATCGATACCACGCGCAGCCACATCTGTTGCTACCAAAACACCGAATTTATTTGTCTTGAATTGTTTTACCACTTTCTCACGCAGATTTTGTTGAATGTCTCCATGTAGCGCATCTGTTGAATAACCTTTGTCATTTAAGTGATTGGCAATCTCAATAACTTCTGCTTTTGTATTACAGAAAATAATTCCGTAAAAATCTTCTTCAACATCTAACACACGACACAACGCATCGAATTTGTCTCTGTCTGGAACCTCAAAATACGACTGAGAAATGTTGACGTTTGTAATGTCTTGTTTTGCAATTTGTACCATGTTGAATTTTCCCATGTAGCGTTTTGCTAATGATAAAATTCGGTCTGGCATCGTTGCCGAAAACAATAACATTCTTCGGTCAGTTGCGCAAGATTTCAAAATTAATTCGATGTCATCGATAAAACCCATGTTGAGCATTTCGTCAGCTTCATCTAACACCACGTATTTAACTTGGTCTAAAATTAATTTCTTGCGTTCGATTAAATCGATTACACGTCCTGGTGTTCCAACCACAACATGTGTTCCTTTTTCCAGTTCGCGCATTTGCGAGCTAATTGGCGCGCCGCCATAAACCGTAGTAATCCAGATTTTCTTCGAACCTTTAAAACTTTTAATTTCTTCAGCCGTTTGAATCGCTAATTCGCGTGTTGGTGCTAAAATCAGTGCCTGAACTGCTCTTTGGTTTGGGTCAAATCGTTCTAAAATTGGTAAACCAAATGCTGCTGTTTTTCCAGTACCGGTTTGTGCTTGTCCTACAATATCTAAATCGCCATTTAATAAAAGCGGAATTGTTTGTTGTTGAATAGGTGTTGGTACTTCGTATCCTTTTGTTTCTAATGCGAGTAGAATGTCCTCGCTCAGCCCTAGGGCTCTAAATCCTTCCATGTAAAAATATAATTAATAATTAAAGCACAAAGATACGTTGATTAGATGAATGTTACAACGAAACGATGTGTATATGGTGTTGTTATTGAGTTAATTAAAGTAAACCACTATCTATAAAGCTCGTAAACTGCTGATGTGCGATTATAATATGGTCTAATAATTTTATGTCTAAAAAATCGCCAGCTTGCCTTATCTTTTTGGTTAGAAAAATATCTTGTTCGCTTGGCTTTGTGTTTCCTGAAGGATGATTGTGGCAAAGAATTATACTGGAAGCCAGTTCTTTCAATGCCATATTAAATATTATTTTAGGATCAGAAACAGTGCCAGCCACACCACCACTGCTAATTTTCTGCTTGGATATAAATCGATTATTTCTATTCAGGTAGATCACCCAGAATTCTTCGTGCTTTAAATCAGATAAAATCGGACTCATCATCTGGAAAACATCTTTTGAAGTAATGATTTTGTTTTGCGATATAACTTCTGAAGATGCTCTTCGCCTTCCGATCTCCAATGCAGCAATAATAGAAATTGCTTTGGCCTCGCCAATGCCGTTAAACTGCATCAGTTCTTCAATTGATTTTTGACCTAATTCAAATAAGTTATTATTGACCGATGCTAAAATGCGTTTCGATAATTCAACGGCGCTTTCTTTTGCATTGCCTGAGCCAATGATGATGGCAATGAGTTCTGCATCTGAAAGTGCTTGTTTGCCTTTAAGTTGTAGCTTTTCGCGCGGTCGGTCTTCTTCGGCCCAGCATTTAATGGTGAATTTGTTTTCGTAAGGTTGCATAAAATAAAAATTGGTGTATCATTGAGATACACCAACTATTCATTTTCCATAAAAAATGGAAATTTATTTTTCAACAATACTTATTTCGCTTTCAATGCATTCAAATGCAACATCACTTCAGATTTTAAGTGACCAGCTTTGTTTTTGTGAATTTGACTTCTTTTCGCCAATTTATCGATCATTGCAACTACAGACGGCATTGTTTTTTCCGATTCTGCTTTGTCAGTTGATGCCAAGAATTTTCTTAATGCATTTCTGGTTGTTTTACCATAATAACGGTTCTCTAAACGTTTTTTCACCGTTTGTCTGATTCTCTTTTTTGCTGATTTATGATGTGCCATTTTTTTTATTTGAGTGTGCAAAGATAGTGATTTATTTCAGATTTTAAAACGCTGAACGTAAAATAACGGTTAAAACTGTCTAAAATGCTGCTTTTTTATTGATTATCAGCTTTAAAAGTGCTATTCATTCATATCATCTCCATTAAATCTTATCTTAAAAAACAATATTTCACTTTGTATTTCACAATTTTTATCAAAATAATTCCCAACAAAACAACGATATTTGTGTTCTAATATTATTTTACTCGTATGCAAGATTTATCCATATTAACCAATGCCGATCCACATTTTATTGATGCGCAATATCAAGAATATCTAAAAAATCCAAATGCAGTGGATGCCGATTGGCGTAACTTTTTTGCTGGTTTCGATTTAGCGTATAAATTTGGTGAATTTAATACTGGCAACAAGAATGTGGTTCGTGAAGACGCGAACCAAGGCATTGCCATTGACAGCGTCAAAGAAACCACTTTAGGTGCAGGTGTTTCATCTGTTGATGTTGTTTCGCCAAAAGAATTCAGAGTTTTAAAATTAATTTCTGGTTATAGAAATAAAGGTCACTTAATAGCACACACCAATCCGTTGCGTCCTCGCCGCGACCGTCACGCTGATTTAGAACTGCATTATTTTGGTTTAGATGAAACGGATTTAGAAATAGAATTTCATGCTGGAACAGCAATTGGTATTGGAGGTGGCGAATCTACCATTCCAGCGTTAGATGCTATGATAAATGTGGCAGCCAATTTAGATGTTCAAGAAGTAGTAATCGGCATGGCACATCGTGGACGATTGAATGTATTGTGTAATATAGTTGGTAAAACGTACGAGCAAGTATTTTCAGAGTTTGAAGGAATTGCACCCAATGATTTTTCTACGGGTACAGGTGATGTAAAATATCATTTAGGGTATTCTTCGCAATACGAAACGATGGATGGTAAAGAACCATACATCAAATTATTACCAAATCCATCTCACTTAGAAGCTGTAAATCCTGTGGTGCAAGGTTTTTGTCGAGCAAAGGCAGATGCCATTTACAATTCAGATTACGATAAAATTTTACCGATTACTATACATGGTGATGCTGCGGTGGCTGGACAAGGTATTGTTTATGAAGTGTTGCAAATGCAATCGCTGAAAGGATATACAGTAGGTGGAACGATCCATTTTGTCATCAACAATCAGATTGGTTTCACTACTGATTTTGACGATGCACGAACTTCCAATTATTGCACATCTATTGCATCTACTATTCAAGCACCTGTATTTCACGTCAACGGCGATGATGTAGAATGCGTAACCTATGTTGCTGAGCTGGCTGCTGAATATCGTCAGAAATTTAATAAGGACGTATTTATTGATATGGTGTGTTATAGAAAATGGGGCCACAACGAAGGCGATGATCCATCTTACACACAACCACAAATGTATAAAATCATTAAAGACCATGTTGGTGTGCGAGATTTGTACAATAAAAAGATGTACGATTGGGGAATTGCCGAAGCGGAAATGGCAAAGAAATTAGAAGAAAATTTTTGGAGCGAATTGCAAAATCGGTTGAATGATTATAAGCAACAAGAAAAAAGATATACACCACAAAAAACCGAATTAGCTTGGAGTGCTTTGCGAAAAGCAACTGCACAAGATTTTCAATCATCACCAGAAACTAAAATATCGAAAGAGAATTTAGTTAAGATAATTAAAGCATTGGTGAAAGTGCCAGAAGGTTTTAATTCATTAAAAAAAATACAACAATATTTAGAACAACGCAGAATAATGATGCGTGAAAACAATACGGTAGATTGGGCTGCTGGTGAATTATTGGCTTATGGTTCAATTTTATTAGATGGAAAAGATGTGCGCTTAAGTGGCGAAGATGTAAAACGCGGAACGTTCTCACATCGTCATGCGTGTTTATATGATGAAGTAACCGGCGCAGAATACAATCGTTTAGATTTTATTGCAGAAGACGGCAATCAGGGAAAATTCAGAATCTTTAATTCACACTTATCTGAGTATGGAATTTTAGGTTTTGAGTTTGGATATTCCTTACCATCGCCAGCTCCATTAACCATTTGGGAAGCACAGTTCGGCGATTTCGACAACGGCGCGCAAATTATCATCGACCAATTCATCGCATCATGCGAAACAAAATGGAACCGACAAAGTGGTTTGGTTTTGTTATTGCCACACGGTTACGAAGGTGCTGGTCCAGAACATAGTTCGGCGCGTTTAGAACGCTTCTTGCAATTATGTGGTGAAAATAATATGGTGGTGACTAACATTACATCACCAGCCAATTTCTTCCATGCAATAAGAAGACAATTAGCATGGTCGTTCAGAAAACCAATGATCAATATGTCGCCAAAATCATTGTTGCGCCATCCAAAATGCGTTGACAATATTTCTAAAATATACGAAGGAAAATTCCAGGAAGTAATTGATGATGTCAATACAGTGGAGGCGATGCAAGTAAAAAAAGTGTTGTTGTGTACTGGTAAAATCTATTATGATTTGTTAGCAAAAAAAGAAGCAGACAACAGAACTGATGTGGCTATTGTTCGTGTAGAACAATTATATCCATTAGCTGATACGCAATTGGATGCAATCATTAAAAAATATGGTAAAGCAACATTCCATTGGGTGCAAGAAGAGCCAATAAATATGGGTGCGTATGGCTTCTTATTATTAAATTACAGCAAAGCAAAATACTTACAATGCATAGCACGACCGCAAGCAGCATCACCTGCAACAGGTTTTAGCAAATTACACGAAAAAGAACAAAAAGCGTTGGTAGAATTGGCGTTTAGTTGATTTAAATAAATGATTTGATATGGGATTTTAAAAATTCTAAGTTTAAAAATTCAATTTTCTGCATTAATTATTTTGAAATATCAAAAAATGCAACCGCAAACGATACAAGACATACAAAATTATTTTAATGAACACGATTTGTTTAACAAATACGGTTTAACTAAAATTGGCGTGTTCGGTTCATTTGCGCGTGGCGAGAAATTTAATGACATTGATTTATTGATTGAAGAAGTTATTGAAAAAAGAAAAAATGAGTGCAATGGTATTAATTGCTGATAGTAATTGTGCCACAAGAATTTGCGATCCATTATTTTATACAATGCAAAAAATATAAAATATACCAAGTAAAAAAAGGTTTATACTTTAAAAAAGCTAAATCTATTGAATTCGTATTACAAAAGATGTTTGTGTGGAAGATGATTTAATTAAAAATCATTATGAAAAATTTCATTTAGCAACTTCGCAACTAATTCAACTAGCAGAAAATGTAAACAAAACTAGCGAAGAATTAAAAACAACTTATAATGGAAATTGTTAAAATAAAAGGGTTTAGAAATATTATTGTACACGAATATATTAATGTGGATTCAGATATTGTTTTTGAAATAATTAAAATTGAATTGCCAATTCTGAAAGAACAAATTTCTTACATAATAAATATTGGCCTAAAGAATAATACTTATGATATTGCAGAATTTAATGTTGCACGAGTTGTCAAATAATCTTGAATCTAAAAATTTAATTATCAATACCATTCCAATGAGCAAAATAGAAATAAAAGTACCAACCGTTGGCGAATCGGTAACAGAAGTAACCTTGGCATCTTGGTTAGTAAAAGATGGTGATTTTGTAAAAATCGATCAGCCATTAGCAGAATTTGAATCTGATAAAGCAACCTTTGAGTTGCCTGCAGAAGTTTCAGGAACAATAAGCTTTGTTGCAAAAGAAGGCGATGATATAAAAATCGGCGAAGTAGTAGCATTTATTGATACAGATGGTGTTCAGGCGATAGTCAATAGTCAGCAGTCAATAGTAACTACTGAAGACAAAAAAGAAGAAGTAAAAGAAACTATTGAACAAAAGCCATTGACCAATGACCAGTCGCAAATAGCTAATGACCAAACAACCTACGCAACAGGCACCGCATCGCCTGCAGCACAAAAAATATTAGACGAAAAAGGTGTTGAAAATAAAGATGTAGAAGGAACTGGTGTGGATGGAAGAATAACGAAAGAAGATGCGTTGAAGGTTGAGAAAAGTGAAGAGTTATTTGTTAATAGAAATAAGGAGGAAACTAAATCAACAGTTGAAACTAATAACATACAACCTATAACAAATAACTTTTCGCGCAGCGAAAGAGTAGAAAAAATGTCGCGTATGCGCAAAACGATTTCTCGCAGATTAGTTGCTGTGAAAAATGAAACGGCTATGTTGACTACGTTCAACGAAGTGGACATGACACGCATCAATCAAATTCGTGATACGTATAAAAAATCGTTTGAAGAAAAAAATGGAATCGGTTTAGGTTTCATGTCGTTCTTCACGAAAGCATGCACGCTGTCACTTCAAAAATATCCATCGATCAACGCTTACATAGACGATGAAAATATTGTGTATCATGATTTTTGCGATATTTCGATTGCGGTTTCTACACCAAAAGGTTTGGTGGTTCCAGTTATCAGAAATGCAGAAAGTATGAGTTTTGCTGAAATAGAAAAAGATATCAAACGCTTAGCATTATTAGGTCGCGATGGCAATTTATCGATGCAAGATATGGAAGGTGGCACGTTTACGATAACTAACGGTGGCGTATTTGGGTCGTTAATGTCTACACCAATTATCAATCAACCTCAAAGCGCTATTTTAGGTATGCATAAAATACAAGACAGACCCATGGCAATCAACGGAAAAGTAGAAATACGACCGATGATGTATTTGGCTTTGAGTTATGATCATAGAATTGTAGATGGAAAAGAAAGTGTTGGATTCTTAGTTTCTGTGAAAGATTATTTAGAAAATCCAGAAAAAATGTTGGTTGGCGTTGATCCAGTAAAAGCGTTGTTAGAATTATAAAACATGCAAACTTATTTGGCACCTCTTTCAATCATTCTCATTTTTATGAGTATTGTTTTTGTAATTGCGCAAGTGCTGAAAAACAACAGCATTGTTGACATATTTTGGAGTTTGGGTTTTTGTTTGCTGGCGTTTGTTTTTGAAATGAACGCAGAGCCCTATTTACAAGGCGTTCGCGGTGTTACTACAACTTCTACGATAATACATTACTTAGTTTTTATTTGGGGTTTTCGACTGGCTTTTCATATTTTAATGAAGAACTGGAATCAACCAGAAGATTGGCGTTATATTAATTTCAGAAAATTATGGACGAAGAAAAATATTCCGCAATGGCTAGGTGCTTTGCTGCAAGTATTTTTGTTGCAAGGTTTCTTTATGTTCATTATTGCATTGCCGATGATACACTCGAATCAATATTTTACACCAATTTCAAATCTTACTTATGTAGGAATTTTTTTATGGTTGATTGGTTTTATTTTTGAAGCAGTTGGTGATTATCAAAAGAATGTTTTTAAAAAGAATCCTGAAAATAAAGGTAAAATCTTAACAACAGGTTTGTGGAAATATACACGACATCCAAACTATTTCGGTGAAGCGTTAATGTGGTGGTCCATCTGGATTATTTCAATTAATTTCTTTCATCCAATTCAAACATTTATCAGTATACTTTCACCAATTACATTAACGTGGCTGCTCACCAAAGTGTCAGGTGTTCCAATGCTGGAAAGCAAATACAAAGACAATATTGTATACCAAGACTACATCAAAAATACTTCTGCATTTGTGCCAAAATTTTGGTAACTTACATGGTGTACGGAACTTCTTTAAACTGATTTAATTCAAATAACAACATGATTTTAATCATGGTTAAATTGCTGATTTCTGTTAAACTTTGTTAGTGTAAATGTTACTTAGTGAACGTAATGTAATTGTGCAACGTAATCACAACCGAAAATCAAATTCTTAAAAAAATAATAAGCATATGAAAAAAATTGTATTTCCAACCGACTTTTCAGAAGCATCTGAAAAAGCATTGCAAGTTGTAAAATATCTTGCCAACAAATCAACTGCAACCATTCATTTGTTTCATACCTACAACATACCTGCAACCATGTATGCACATGTGGAAACAGTGATTCCACCGCAGTTATTAGATGATATCAGGATTTCAGCTGAAAATCAAACTTCAGCTTTAAAATCTAAATTGGAAGAAGAAGGTTTTGATGTAGAAACAACCGTTGAAATGGGAACCATTACGGATGAAATTATTTCTTTTACTAAAAATAATGCGTGTGATTTGTTAGTTATGGGTACCACTGGCGACCATAATTTGGTGAATAAATTAATTGGTAGTAATGCAAGTTCAGTATTAATGCGTGTTGAAGTTCCAGTGTTGTTAGTGCCAAAAGATGCTGTATTTGACGGAATATTTTCAATTGTTTATTTAGATGAATTGAAGGAAGATGATACTTCTGTATTACATAAATTATTTGCACTATCTGATGAAATAGGTGCACATAATGTAACCTTACTCAATGTTAATACTGGATTTTTCTTCGAACCAATTAACGAGCATTTGATGATTCAGTTAAACCGTGCATTTGGTGAAGAAAAAATAAAATTAGACACTGTTGATGGCGCAGATGTAAAAGAAGGAATTGATCATTACTTGGAAGAAAAACAAGTAGATTTAGTAGTAATGTCTACACATAAAAAAACAATTTTAGAAAGATTATTTATGCAAAGTAATACGAAACTGATGGCAATGCAAACCAAAGTTCCATTGTTGGTTTATCACAAAGAATAATAATTTTTATTCATTTTGATATTTAATAGCTTAGCCATTTTAGGATAAATTGTTCATCGTCAGAAATTTTTCCAACTACTTTATATTTGGATTTTATTATGGTAGGACTTTCTTTTATTTTTTCTTTACGAACATGACAAGGAAATCGGCCACCTGAATGTATAAAGAAAATTCCTTTTTCATCATACAATATAAATCCTGTATGCTTGTCTAAGCCAACAATGTAAATTCCTTTTCCAATGTCTTTTATTTTACTTTCAAAAGCAGAAATGGAAGTGTTTGAAATATGATAGATGTATTTCGATTGTGTTAGATTTTTAATCATTTCTTCTGAAGCCATGCACGCTAATGAAACTCTGTTTAAAGGAAAGTCTATGTCTTCTAAAATAGTTGTTACAAAATAACCACATGCAATTTTACCTTGTTGTGGTGTTTGTGTTGTACCATTAAAATCCCATTTTGTGCCATACCAATAAGGAAAAATATGATTTGAGATTTGTTCAATATAAAGTGTTTTTGCTTTGTTTATTAAAGCAGTTTTCTCTTTTTTATTTGCTGATTTATAGTTACTATAAAGTTGATTTTTTTCAATGTTGAGAGTTGATAATTGTACAGAATACGGAATATTTTGCACCATTACTTTTTGCTCTTTTGTAAGATATTTATTTTGTAAAGAACCAAAGAAATAAAAATATATAACGGTACTTGTGATTGTGGTTACAAACAATATAAAGAAGAGTAATTGCTTTTTCATTCAATGTAAATATACGACTTTATTACATCGGTTTTGGTTCAATTAAATCCCATAAATTGCCATATAAATCTTCAAAAACAACAACTGTGCCATAAGGTTCTGAAATTGGCTGTCGCACAATTTTTATGTTATTGGCTAATAAATTCTGATAATCTCTTTCAAAATTATCGGTATATAAAAATAAAAAAACTCGACCACCAGTTTGTTTGCCAATGCTTAGTTTTTGCTCAGCATTAGCTGCTTTTGCTAATAACAAACAACATTCATTTGAGCCATTAGGTGCTACCAAAACCCAACGTTTTGTGGCACTCAAAATAGTATCTTCAATTAAATTAAAATGTAATTTTTTAGTGTAAAAATCAATAGCATCATCATAGTCATCAACTACTATTGCTATATGTGCAATATATTGCTTCATGTATTTATTTTGTTGTAAAAAGACAAATATTTGCTAATACAAAATCCTAGCTTTAATCGTGTTTTTTACTTTCTTTAAATCTTCCATCATTTCTAAGTCTGCATTAGCGTCAACATCTAAAACTACGTAACCAATAGTTTCATTCGTTTTTAAATATTGTGCTAAAATATTTACATCGTGTTTGGAAAGAATAGAATTTATTTCGCTCAAAACACCTGGAACATTATGATGGAAATGCAATACTCGACGTGTATTTTGTTGGATAGATAAACTTATTTCTGGTACCGACATGGAACCTAATGTAGAGCCATTATCTAAAAAGCCAGTTAGTTTTACAGCAACTTCAGAGCCAATATTTTCTTGTGCTTCTTGTGTAGAGCCACCAACATGTGGTGTTAAAATTACACTGTCTAAACCAATTAATGGAGATTCAAAGCCAATGCCATTTTGTTTTGGTTCAACAGGAAAAACATCAACAGCAGCACCACCAACTTTTCCACTTTTTACGGCAGCAGCCAACGCATTAATATCTACTACTGTTCCGCGCGAAAGGTTTTGGAAAATAACACCATCTTTCATGAGAGCAAATTCTTTTTCGCCAATCATATTTTTTGTTTGAGGTGTTGCAGGCACATGTAATGTTACTATATCAGATTTTTGGAATAATTCTTCTAACGTATCAACAACATTTGCATTTCCTAAAGGCAATTTCGGTTCTACATCAAAATAAATTACTTTCAAACCCATACTTTCACCCATCACAGAAACTTGTGTTCCAATGTGACCATAGCCAATAATACCAATGGTTTTGCCACGCAACTCATAACTTTTTGAAGCTGTTTTTTGCCAGTTACCTTCATGTGCTGCTTTGTTTTTTTGTGGAATTCCTCGCAACAACATAATGGAATTTCCAATGATTAATTCGGCAACAGAACGTGTGTTTGAATATGGTGAATTAAAAACAGGAATACCTAATTCTGTTGCTTTTTTTAAATCTACTTGGTTGGTTCCAATGCAGAAACAACCAATAGTCATGAGTTTTTTTGCTTTCTCTAAAACGGCTGCAGTTAAATTTGTCTTAGAACGAATACCTATAATATGATAGTTTTCGATGCAAGCCAACAATTCTTCTTCTGTCATAGCTTCTTTGTAGCTATCGATGCTTGTGTATCCTTTTTTATGAAATTCGTTGAATGCAGATTGGTGCAAACCTTCTAACAATAAAATCTTGATTTTTTCTTTCGGAAATGAAACTTCTTTTGCCATAAATCAAAAATAGCAATTATCTGAAAGATAATTTTGTTTTGAATGTGATAATACTATTTATTTAAGGTTTTGGTAAAGGTTGAGTTAGAATTTTATTAAGCAATTTTTCTTAAGTTGGGAATCTTCAAAATTTTCACCAATGTCTTCCCGAAACCAAAAAAAAAATAAAAACTTACACAAAGGGATCCCTTAGGAAGGGTTTCCCCCAATTGGTTGGGGGTTATTTTTTTTTTTCCCCCCTTTTTTTTTAAAAAAAAAAAATACACCCTTTTAGCAAACAAAAATTTACTCAACTGCACCATTCAGAAAATCGATAAATGGTTTTACAGTTGTTGAAAGTTCGGTAATTGTTTTTACAAAATCTTTTGAAGCGAGTTCTTCGTCTGTTATTTTTTTGAAAACGGTAAAACCTTTTAGCTTCAAATATTCAATAGCTTCGTTGGTTTCTTCGTAACCTTTTGGTGGTCGTTTGAGTTTGTTTTCCTGGCTCAATTCACCAAAACTATCTTTGAATTTTTTGGATGAAATTATCTTTTTAAAATCAGCAAAATTATAATCAATTTCTTGTCTGATTTTCGCTAATTGATCAGGCATTGGCATATAATTTCCAGCACCAAAAAAGCAATTATTTGGCTCAATGTGTAAATAAAAACCAGCTAAATTGGTGTTCTTTCCACCTTTGGTTAAGTATGCACCTAAATTATTTTTGTATGGTGCTTTGTTTGCAGAAAACCGAACATCGCGATTAATTCTGAAAATACATTTCTTTGGATCCAAATGTGCAATGCTTTCATCTTTGTTGCCATAATTATTTATCCAAGCTGCAATAAAAGATTTGATTTCGGTTTGTGCGTTTTCGTAGCGTTTTCTGTTTTTTTCAAACCATTCTTTATTATTGTTTTTACTTAATTCTTTAAGGAATTTCAGCGTATCATTTGTCAACATTTTTCTTCAATTTTTCTTCGTTTTTAATGATTTTTTCTAACGTATCTTTTTTCAATAATTCAACTGTTTCATTTCTAATTTGCAAAAAAGCATGTCGAATTCCACAAGTAATTTCGTCTTCACATTCATCACATTTTTCATAATATTTATGCGTAACGCAAGGCAACAGACCAATCGCACCATCAAAATACCGAATAATTTCAGCCAAATTTACTTCACTTGGTTTTTTAATTAAGTAGTAGCCACCACCTTTTCCTTTTTTAGAATTTAAAATTCCTGCATTGCGCAAATCCAGCAAAATAGTTTCTAAAAACTTTTTTGGAATATGTTCATGTTCTGCAATTTCACTAATTAAAATTGGCTGTTTCGGTGGTTTTTTTGCCAAATAAACCAATGCATTGATAGCGTATTTTGTTTTTTTAGATAACATTTTACGGTTTGAATTTTAAAATCTATGTTTTAAAGATACAATTTTTTTATTTCTCTATGGATTAGGTAGGTTTTATGTGGAAAGATTAATATTTGTGCAAAAAATCTAATAACAAATAACGAATAACTTACTACTTTTACATCATGGCTTTTAGATATAATGCTACTACTTTAACGTTGCTCGAATCAATTATGAAAGAGAACAAATATGTTGTTCGCTACGAAAAAGGTTCGTTCCAATCTGGCTATTGCATTTTAGAAGATAAACGCGTGGCTGTTGTCAATAAATTTTACGACACAGAATCGCGCATAAATGCATTGATAGAAATTATGCACCAAGTTGAATTAAGTAGCGATGGTTTGGATGAAAAACAATTAGAAATCTACAATAAAGTTGCGCAACATAAATTAGTGTTAGAATAAAAGTTATTGGTTATAAGATAAATGTAAAACGGCTCAAACATATAACATACGACTCACGACTTATAACCTTTCACTATCATGCAATTCACTTTTCTCGGTACAGGCACATCGCAAGGAGTTCCGGTAATAACTTGCAAATGCGAAGTTTGTCAATCCACAAATTTTAAAGATAAACGCACTCGTACTTCGTTGATGATACAATCTGCCAAAACTACTGTGGTTGTTGATTCTGGACCAGATTTTCGTTCGCAAATGTTGCGCGAAAAGGTACAAGATTTAGATGCAGTTTTGTTTACACATGGACACAAAGATCATGTTGCTGGTTTAGATGATATTCGACCTTTTAATTATTTATTGAATAAGAAAATTGATGTATATGCAGAAGAGATGGTGCAGCAAATCTTGAAACGAGAATTTGGTTATGCGTTTGAAGAGCAGCAATATCCAGGCGCGCCGCAAATTCAATTAAATACTATCGATGAAAATCCATTTTCAATTCATGATATTTCGTTTGTTCCAATTCGTGTGATACATAAAACGTTGCCAGTTTTAGGTTTTCGAATAAATGATTTTACATACATCACGGATGCAAATTTTATTGCTGATGAAGAATTGGAAAAAATTAAAGGATCAAAAATTCTGGTGTTAAATGCATTGCGAAAAGAAACACATTATTCGCATTTTAATTTACAACAAGCATTGGAAATCGTTGCTAAAATAAAACCTGAACGAGCTTATTTTACGCACATTTCGCATCATTTAGGTTTGCATGATGAAGTAGAAAAAGAATTACCTAATAATATTTTTCTGGCTTTTGACGGTTTGCAAATCAATATGTAATGAAGAAGTCCTATTCGTGTTCGTGGTAATCTTCAGGTTCTTCTTTAGGTAATTCTTCCAGCATTTCTTTTGCATGTGTATTTTGTTCTGCTAAAGTCCAATTGTCTGTCGCACCTGTTTGCAACCAATTAATTCCAGACTTACGAAAAACGTGAACACCAATTTTTAATTTATCTTGAAAATCAGCTTCCATTTCTTTCACGGTCATTTGTCCACTTATATGCCATTCAAATTCTGTTGCAGATGTGTTAATATCGTTAATTGTGTGTGATAAATTTATTTTATCAGCATTGCTGGAAATTTCACCTTCGTGATGTGTGTGCTTATAGAATTCCAATTTTAGAAATGGAAAACGATTCATAAATTCATGTTGAATGTCTGATAGTTTTGTGTGTCCGTTTATATTAATATCCATTTTATTTTTTTTACAAAATTAAAACAGCGTTTAGAAATATTTAATGACAATTATCAGTAATAAAAAGAATAAATATCAACTTGTAGTTTAAGTCTTTGGTTTGTATTTCGATGCTGTTAAAATTTTTTGTCCGTCTTTCTCATCTATCAATTGCTTCAATGTGGTATTCGGATTTTCTTGCATGTACTTTCTGATAATTTGCCAGCCAAGCCACGCACCAACTTTACCTGGACTTTCTTTTGGCATTCCATAAGTATACGGTCCATCTTTCACGTATTTAAATTGTTCAAATCTGGTGTCATACAAAATATTCTGATTTAAAAAATACGTCCAGATTTGTGCTTCACTTTCAATACACCATTTGTATTGTTGCTCTGTGTATTTAATGATATCAGCATCCTTTTTTTTAGGTAAAACACTTTGCATAAAATACAAGATTTTTCCTTCGGTTAGCATTTTATCCAACAATGTAGATTTGTCGTTTGGTGCATCAATAACATTAGATGCTAATGCATTTGCAACATCAATTGCCATAAATTTTTTATCAAAAGTTGGAATCATGTACGATGATTCTTGGAAAACGGAAGCATAGTAAATGTATTTTGATCCTAAATATTTATCCAACGAAATTCCAATTAAACTATCAGCGATGGTAAAAACAGAATACGAAAACTCAGAAATACACGTATAAATTTTTGGAATTGGTTTTTTAGGAAAATAGGATTTGTAATTAGCAAAGCAAGTTTGCAAATCATCTTCTAAAAATTTTAAATCAGGAAATTTATACTGAACAGTGTCATATAAGGCAACACTATATTTATTGGTCAATAAATCCTGCATTACTTTTAATTGTGCAGTTTTGTCTCCAACCGCAGGAATATTTAATACTTGATTGTAGTAAATTGGATAAAATAATTTATGTTTTTGATTTAATTTTTCTAAATCGATTTCAATCGTTTCAGGTTTACAAGCATGTAATTCTTTCTCAAAACGAACTATATTTACATCAACTGTTGATGCATTAATTTCTTTTTCTTTTTTTGCTTGATTTTGCGAACGATTGCAAGTACAAGAATAGGTAGCAAGCATCAAAAATGCAATGCCAATTATTTTTTGAAATGGATTCATTTGAACTGAATTTTGTTTGCAAAAATAAGATAAAAATCGCCATGTCGATATTTTGTTAACGTTTATTCTTACATTATATCTTATTTTCATCTAAGGTTGGGAAAAAACCAAACCCCCCCCCACCAAATTAAAACCCAAAAAAATATAGATGAAAATAGGATTAGCACAACTGAATTATATGATTGGTGATTTCAACGGCAATTTTGAAAAAATGAAAACTGCTATTGAAAAAGGAATTGCAGAGAATGCAGATTTGATTTTATTTAGTGAATTATCGGTTTGTGGCTATCCACCACGCGACTTTTTAGAATTTCATCATTTTATAAATGAATGCTCAACTATAATTCAAAAATTAGCAGAATTTTGTGGTAATAAAATCGCTGTAGTAGTTGGTGCGCCTTCTAAAAATCCATCAAAAAACGGAAAAGATTTATTCAATTCTGCGTATTTTATTGCTGATGGTAAAGTGCAATTTTTAGCACATAAAACCTTATTGCCAACGTATGATGTGTTTGATGAATATCGATATTTTGAACCGAATCATTCTTTTGATATTTTCGAATTTAAAGGCAAAAAATTAGCGATTTCTATTTGTGAAGATATTTGGGACACTGGTGAAGAAAATCCGTTATATAAAATAAATCCGATTGCAGAACTGGCAAAATTGCAACCTGATATTTTATTCAATTTATCTGCGTCGCCTTTTAATTATAATCAGGCAAAAAAAAGAATTGATGTTGTTCGTAAAAATGCGACTGCGTTTAATTTGCCTGTGTTTTATTGTAATTGCGTTGGTGCACAAACCGAATTAATTTTTGATGGTGGAAGTTTAGTGGTGGATGCAAAAGGTAATGTAATTGATGAGTTTGATTATTTTGTAGAAGCTATAAAATTTTATGAAATAAATAATGACAACACAATAACTCAGAATTCAGAATTCAAAATTCAAAACTGTTCTTCTATTCAATTAATTCACGATGCACTGGTTTGTGGTATTCGAGATTATTTTAAAAAGCTTGGTTTTAAGAAAGCAATTTTGGGTTTAAGTGGTGGTGTAGATTCTGCGTTGGTGTTGGTGTTAGCAGTGCGCGCACTTGGAAAAGAAAACGTGTTGAGTGTATTGATGCCTTCGCAATTTTCGACATCACATTCTGTTGATGATTCGCTGAAACTATTGGAAAACTTAGGCTCGCCACACAAAATCATTCCGATAAAAGAAGTATTTGATGTGTATGATAAAATCTTACAACCACATTTTGAAAACAAACCTTTTGATGTTACAGAAGAAAATTTGCAGGCAAGAATTCGGGGAAATTATTTGATGGCGTTGAGTAATAAATTCGGTTATATTTTATTGAACACGACCAACAAAAGTGAAGCTGCAGTTGGCTATGGCACGCTGTATGGCGATATGTGCGGTGGTTTGGCTGTGTTGGCTGATGTGTATAAAACGCAGATTTATGAAGTGTGTAAGTACATCAATAAAGACGAAGAAATTATTCCAAATCATATATTGACGAAAGCACCAAGTGCCGAATTGCGACCTGGACAAAAAGATTCAGATTCATTGCCTGATTATTCTATTTTAGATAAAATTTTATTTGAGTATATTGAAAACAGGCAAGGTCCTGATGAGATTGAAGCACAAGGTTTTGATGAAGCTTTAATTACAAGAGTTTTAAGAATGGTGAACCGAAATGAATTTAAACGTCATCAAACACCACCAATTCTGCGAGTTTCACCTAAAGCATTTGGAAGCGGACGGCGATTACCTATTGTTGGGAAATATTTGGAATCGTAAGCAAACTTTTTTCATAAAGTGAAAAATCATCTTTCTTCCGTGATAGTATTAGAGTTAAAGGAAAAATGCAAATAGTCGTTTATGTTTTTAATGTTGTTTTTTAAAACTAATGGAAATTTTATTTTTTGAATATAAGATAAGCTATCAATAAACAATAGATTTATGGATTGCCAAGGTTCGTAACTAGTTTCATAAGGTGGTTCATAATCTAACTCATAATAGATAGGATTTCGAAAATATCTTGAATGTTGAGTGATGCTATTTTTTGAATGATTTTTCATTAAGAATAATGTGTCATGTTGCTTATGCCATTTTCCTGTATAAATAAATGTATCACATTTAACATAACCTATACAGCCTTTCCGCTTTTCTATAAAAAATTAAATGAAGAATTATCATTTAATGTCAATTTGCAATATTCTTCTTCTGTATTTTCCCAACACTTAGTATATGGATTAGTTTTATAGTCTACTTTTAAGAAAGAAATATTATTCAATACATATATTTTGGTGGTTGCAGAAAAAGTTATATAAAATAAAGCTAATAAAACTGATAACAAAACTGTTTTCTTCATTCATTTTAATTTCAAACAATATTAAATAGAATGTAATTGAATTCAAAATTATTAACGTTCATTAATATCTTACAAACTATAATCAAAGCAGATGCCGCAGAAGAGTTAGGTTTGCGAAAGGCACAGCAATAGAAGTAAAATCAAAAATTGAATGGCAATTAGAGTTGGCTTTTTGATTTTAACTTCGGTTTTAATCTTTTCCGCAGGAAAAATAAGATTAAAAATTGCCTTGCATTTCGCAAATATCATTGATATAGTATTTTTTTTGAAAATGAAATAAGATATTCTATCTAGACAAAATAATAAAATAACAAAATTAGATAAAATGCTTTTTGCTTACTTTTTGGCATCAAAAAGTAAGAGAGAAAATTGGTGTCAACTTCAGAACTAATTTTGACTAACAAAATGAGAAGCTACTCTTTCACCAGCAAATACGCTTGCATCGAAGTATCTAACAATTGTTTTCTAAAACCTAAACTATCTGGATGCTGAAGCAACAGCTCGGTTTCTTTTACTTTTGCGTAATCAACATAAAAAGTCAATTTTTCATTCATGTAAAAAATGTCAATTTTTTTATCTTCTACAAATTTGCTTAATTTAAAATCATTGTTTACTAAGTATGGTTTCAAATCATCTGCATTCATAAATAATGCTTTGTAATTCTTAGGTAAATAGGTTTCAAAACCATTTTCTGTTGTAAATAAAATTTGTGGTTGGTGTGAATTATATTTAGTTAGATATTGTATGGTTTTTAAATTAGGTTGGTGTTGTGCATCTTTATTCGATAATGTGTAAAATGAAACATGCTTTGCTGTTGGAATAAAAAACAAAATCAATAAAATTATTCCATAAAAAACAAAGCTTTTGTTTAGTAATTTTACTTTGTCTTTCAATAAAAATCCTAAAAATAAAATCAACCAAAAAAACTGCATAATTATATAATGTCTGTTTGGATAAATAAACACAATAGAGAAAAAACTCAGCGATAAAAAAACAGCATAAATCAAAAATAACAAAGTGTGTGCTTGCACAAATTGTACAGCTTTTTTGATAAAATTTTCTTTAAAGAAAATATACACTAAATATCCTGAAACACCAATAAATAATACATGTTTCGCTTTTCCTAAATAATGAAAAATAGGTTTAGGTAACAAATAACTTTCTACATAAAAAAATAGGTTTATGAAATAATTTGCAATATTGGTTAATATATGTTTGCCAAATAAAACTGGATTCGCAAACATACATTGAAACATCGTTTTGCTGTCATCAAATAAATTTAAAGCACGCAATTCATCGATCGAATAATATTTTCGATTCCAGAACATGTAGTTTTTTACAAAGTGCTGCATAAACGCAAAATAACTTCTATCCATGCCTTCTGCTTGCATAGAAAGTGGTCCAAAAATTACATACAATCCAACTATTACAACTGATAACAATAAATAGCTTACATGCAATTGTATTTTCTTTTGATAAATTATTTGAAGCACATACAAAAGAATTAACGAAGCAACAATCAGCAAAAATTCTTGTCGCGCATACATACAAATATAAGCAGCAGCAATTGCAATAATTAGTTTGTGTTCATTCTTTTTAGTGATGGCAATAAAAATAAATCCAATCAAGATAACACATAAACAAAAATGACTGACATATGTAAAATTATTCAGCAATAATTCTTGCATTAAAAAAGAAAGCGACAACAACAATGCCCAAGTATTTTGCACACGATGAAACACTAAAAAAACATACAACAAAATTGGCGTAATCGTCAATAAAATAAATACGTTCAGGTAAAAGGTATTGATATTATTATTCGTAAATTTTGAAATAAAAAAATACCATAAATTGTAACTCGGGCCCCAATCGTTATATATTTTTGTAGCCAAGCCAACGCCTTTATGCAAATATTCGGTTTCATCAAAAAAAGTAATATCAAGTTGATGTTTTAAACCATATAATTGTTTTATTGCAACCAAAAGCAAAACAAAAATTGCTACAAAAAAATGAGCATCTATTTTTGGTAAATATGTAGTATCTTCCTTGCCTAATTTTTCTAAAAAACGATTCATCTAAAGGTGAAATTATGCAATTAAATTTAGTACGCAAAAAAATAATAAATTATCCATCTGGTTCTGCTTTAGAATTTTACAAAAACACCTTATTTGTTATTGGTGATGATGTAAATTATGTGCTGTGTTTGGATGAAAATTGGAATGAAACGAATCGTATAAAATTATTTGATTTTGATGGTGAACGCATTCCAAAGCCAATAAAACCAGACCTTGAATGCGCCACAATTATTGATGAAATGCTATATATTGTTGGTTCTGGTTCAAAATCGCCACAACGCGATGTTTCTTTTTGGATAGATTTGTGTAACCATAACTCTGTAAAAAAAATAAATACTGCTTCGTTTAATAATTTATTTAGAGAAAGAAATTTTTTTAAAGAAATGAATATCGAAGGTTTTACCAGTTGTGGTGATAAATTGTTGTTTTTTAATCGAGCAACCACAGAGCAACCGAATCATTTAATCATTACAGATTATAATATTCTGAAGAAAAAATTTCCTGATAAATTTAAAGTAATTCCAATAGAAATTGATGCTTTACAAGGTATTCAATTAGGAATTTCTGGTGCTTGCTACGATGCAAAAAACGATATTTTATTTTTAACTGCATCTGCTGAGAATACCAGCAATGCATATGATGATGGTGAAATTATTGGAAGCGTTTTGGCAATTGTTGAAAATGCATCAAAACAAATTAATCAATCAGAATTAGTTATTGATAATTATATTGAATTAGATATAATTGATATTTCTTTTTCTAAACAAAAAATTGAATCAGTTTGTATTGTTCACTCAGAAAATAAAAATTTTAATCTGATTTTAGTAGCGGACAATGACGATGGAAAGTCTGTATTATTTGAACTTAATGTTGAATTATAGTCTTTCCAAAACCCTAAAAAATAGTTAATTCCTTGTGAACATTTATTTTTTTCATATCTTGCAAAAATGAGATGGCTAAAATACCATAAAATATATATTCTTCTTTTGATTTCTTTTGCATCTTTTTGTGTAAAAGCACAAAATTCGCAATACAAAGACGCATCAAGTGAATTAGAAATTCCAACGGAAGAGCAATTAATTAAGGACGATCCAGATCCTGTTGTGATGAGTGCGCAAATTGCGGTTCGTTTAAAAAAAGTTCAACAAACGATTCCGTTAGATTATAATGAACATGTTCAAAAATTTATTTCGTATAACACAAAACGAAAAGAACATATTGCAAAAATGTTAGGTCGATCTAAAAAATTCTTTCCAATTTTTGAGCAAATATTTTCACAAAATGGTGTGCCTGAAGAAATGAAATATTTAGCAGTGGTTGAATCTGCATTAAATCCGTTTGCTGTGTCTCCTAAAGGTGCCAGTGGTTTGTGGCAATTTATGTATAGCACTGGTTTGCGCTATGAGTTAGGTATTTCAAAGCGAGTAGATGAACGACGCGATCCATACAAAGGTTGCGAAGCAGCAGCGCATTATTTAAAAGAAATGTATGATTTATACGGAAACTGGCAACTGGCCATTGCATCCTACAATTGTGGCGCTGGCAACGTAAATAAGGCAATTCGTAAAGCTGGTGGTTCGCATAATTTTTGGGACATTCGTCAATATTTGCCAGCTGAAACACGCGCGTATGTGCCATCGTTTATTGCCATTGTCTATTCTATGAAATATGCAAGTAAGTACGGAATTTCACCTGCAATTATTGACAGAGAGTCAACGCAACGAGTTACCGTTCGCGAAAAAATTACGGTAGGCGATTTGGAAAATATTATTGGAATTCCACGACAAGTAATTATCGATGAAAATCCTTCTTTACTAACTACGTTAATTCCTGCAGATTTTACATTGAATATTCCAGTTTCGAGATTTACTGCGTTTAATCAATATCAGGATTCGTTGTATGTGAAAGCCGAAAACGTTACAGTTGCACAAAAATTAGTGGTACCCAAAGTGGTGCGTCCAGTAAGTTCACCAAAAGAATCGCCAGTTACTGAAAATTGTGATGAACCAGTTGCATTGGTAGTGAAAAACAAAGACGAATTTTCTACAGAACCAATTATTAAAGGAAAAGAAAATAAATCAACTTCTAAGTCAAAAACTGATAATAAAGATGTTGTAGATGATGAATCTTTTTTTACTAAATTAAAAAATAAAATTTTACCATCAAAACCAAAAGAATCAGAGAAACCAGTTGCAGTAAAAGAAACACCAAAACCCAAAGAAACTAAGCAAGTTCCAGTAAAAACTGAACTTAAAAACGACAAAAAGAAAGATGCATTCAAAGATATTCCTGTCGCAGAAGTTAAAGTTAAAAAGTCAGCTAAAAATGAAGAAAAACCAACAGCTACAATTGTAAAAGCACCTGAAAAACCAACCATAAAACCATTAAATACAAATACATCAACAAGTAAAAAAATTAACACACCAGAACTTATAAAAGAAGATGATGATAATTATAAAGTAGTTGTTTATACAGTGAAACAAGGCGATAACCTGGGTTTTATTGCGAACTGGTTTCATGTAAAAGTAAAAGAAATAAGACGATGGAATGAACTAAACGGCAACTTTATCGATGTTGATGACGAATTGCTTATTTATGTACATAATAATGATTACAAAAAATTTGTTCGATTTAATTATATCAGTAATCGTTTAAAAGATTTGATAAGTGCAAAAATTGAAACACAAGAAGAAGCAGATTTTATAGCTTTTAAAGAAGCACAAAAAGATTCTACATCTATTATTGATAAAATAAATCCAATAAAAATTTTAGCAAAAAATAAAAATTGTTTCGAAACCTACAAAATAAAAGGTGGTGAAAGTTTATGGACGATTGCACAAAAATATGATGACGTAACCGTTCAAGATTTAATGCAATGGAATGGTTTTGCTAAAACGCCAATTTTGCACAAAGGCGACGAAATTAAAGTGCGCAAAATAGAATGCAAGTAAAATATTAGATTTTAATAATCACCAATTCTACCTACTTGTTTTTCCACCAATTAAGCATCAAATATCTGAAAATATGTATATACGTTTCGGTAAATTTTAATTGCCATTATTTGACGTATTTTTTATACTTTTGTCAACATCAACATTCAAGCAAACATGTTCGCATACTTACAAGGAAAAATTACACACAAAACACCAACGCATGTTTATGTAGATTGCAACGGTGTCGGCTATTTTGTCAACATTACACTAAATACATATTCTCATATTGAATTAAACGCAAGTATTAAATTATTTGCTCATTTAGTAGTTCGAGAAGATGCTCAAATTTTATACGGTTTTATATCAGAAGATGAAAAAAACATGTTCTTACATTTGATTTCAGTTTCAGGCGTTGGACCCAACACCGCACGCTTGGTTTTGTCTTCTTTAACCACACAAGAATTTCACAAGGCAATAATTCAAGAAGATATTCGTTTAATACAATCGATAAAAGGAATTGGACCAAAATCTGCACAACGCTTGGTTTTGGAATTAAAAGATAAATTGAAAAAAGATGCAAATACAGATATTTTAGATACGTCATTATCAATAAATTCACGCTCGGTAATAACAGAAGAAGCGCTAGCAGCTTTAAATATGCTAGGTTTTCAGAAATTACAAGCAGAAAAAGCAGTGCAAAAAGCACTAAAAGACAGAATTGACATACAATCTGTAGAAGATTTGATAAAACTTAGCTTAAAAAATTTGTAAATTTGCCATTTAGACACACATATTTTAGTGAAAGGAAGTAAACCATACATTATTGGACGTGCTATGTTTTTTGTTTTGGCTTTTTTAAGCCAACCTAATTCCTTTTCACAAGATACATCTAAATTAAAATATCCAATTCAAGATAGAAATACAGATTTCTTATTAACGAAGCCAAGTACAAACATTGATTTAAAAGATCCGAAAATTATTACTCAAAAAGTAGAGTACGATCCGAAATCAGGAAAATTTGTTTTGTACGAGAAAATTGGCGACAACTATTATCGTTCACCAACATACATGACGTACGAAGAATACACAAAGTATTCTAAAGCTCAAGCAGAACAAGATTATTTCTTAAATCGATCACGTGCAATTGATTTAGCTGAACGCAAAAGCAAACAGCCATTTTTGTATCAAGGTCCGGAATTGTTTAACCGTTTTTTAGGTGGAACAAAAATTGAAATTAAACCAACTGGAAATGTAGATGTAACCGTTGGTGTTAATTCTCAGCGCATTGATAATCCAATATTATTACAAAACCAACGAAGAAATATCAATTTCGATTTTGATATGAATATCAATTTAGGGTTGCAGGCATCTGTTGGTGATAAATTAAAATTAGGAATTACCTATAACACAAAATCTGGTTTCTCTTTTGAAAATCAATTGAAGTTAGGTTATAAAGGAAAAGAAGACGATATCATTCAGGCATTAGAATTCGGAAATGTAAGTTTGCCGTTGCGAAGTGCTTTGATCAAAGGACCTCAAAATTTGTTTGGTATGAAAACCCAATTTAAGTTTGGTCGTTTTATGATTACCAATATTTTATCGCAACAAAAATCAAAAACAGAAAATGTTCGAATTGAAAATGGCGCTCAAACAAAGAAGTTTACCATAAAAGCAGATGAATATGAAGAGAATAAACACTTTTTCATTACTCAATATTTCAGAAATACTTATGAGCAAAATCTAAGTCGTTTGCCTTTCGTTGGCTCGCAAGTAGTAATAAACAAAGTTGAAGTATGGTTAACCAATAAAACACGACAAACAGAAGATGTACGTGAAATAGTAGCATTTCAAGATTTAGGTGAAAATAATATCTTGTTTAATCCAACTGTAAGTAATGGAACAACGAGTCCATATCCAGATAATAAATCAAATAGAATATACGATATCATTGCGCGAAATGCTGGTTCTGAAGATTTCCGAGATCCAAATCGTGTAATCAGTTATTTAGATAATAATGGATTACGTGCAGTAGATGATTTTGAAAAAACAAGTGCACGAAAATTAGCTGCTTCAGAATATTATATCAATACTCAATTAGGTTATATTTCACTCAACCAGCAATTGCGTCCTGATGAAGTTTTAGGCGTTGCTATTCAATATACCATAAACGGTAAATTATTTCAAGTAGGTGAGTTCGCAACCGATTTACCACCATTGGCTGATAGTGCAAAATCAAAAGACAGAGTATTGGCATTGAAATTATTAAAAGCAACTTCCATCAGAACCACAACGCCAATTTGGGATTTGATGATGAAAAATGTATACTCATTAAATGCGTATAACGTTAGTCAAGAACAATTCTTCTTTGATATCTATTATCAAGATCCAGGTGGTGGTCAAAAACGCTATTTGCCAGAAAGTCCAGGTCCAAATCCAATTGCTGGCAAACAATTATTACAAGTATTAAATTTAGATAACTTAAATAATCAACTCGATCCACAACAAGATGGACGTTTTGACTTTATTCCTAATGTAACAATCAATCCAAGAAACGGAAGAATTTATTTTCCTGTATTGGAACCATTTGGTAGCGCATTGGTAAAAGCAATCAACGATCCTGCAATTTCAGATAAATACGCTTATCGTTATTTATACGATACAACCAAAACTGCTGCATTGCAATTTCCAGAATTCAATCGGTTTTTGTTAAAAGGTTCGTATCGTGGAGTTGATAATAGCACTTATCAATTACCAGGTGCGTTTAATTTACCACAAGGTTCTGTCAGTGTAAGTGCAGGTGGAAATTTGCTTACTGAAAATGTAGATTATGTGGTGTATTATGGAATTGGTCAAGTAAATATCTTAAATCAAGGTGTGCTAAATTCTGGAATTCCAATAGATATAAAATTTGAAAATAATATTTTATTTGGTGTTGTCAATAAATCATTGATTGGAACAAGAATCGATTACACAGTCAATAAAAACTTCACGATTGGTTTAACTCATTTACGATTAGCAGAAAAACCTTTTACTCAAAAAGTAAATTTAGGCGATGATCCTGTAAAAAATAACATTATTGGATTAGATTTAAATTACTCGACTGAATCAAAAGGATTGACGCGTGCATTTAACAAAATTACGGCTCAAGACACCAAAGCACCTTCAAAAATTTCAGTTTCAGCTGAAGCTGCACGATTTATTCCTGGACATGCAAAATCAATTGATGTTGACAATGCTGGAACAGTTTACGTAGACGATTTTGAAGGTACAAGTACTTTATTTGATTTGAAAGGAAATGCATTAGCTTGGCAATTATCATCAGCTCCAAAATATATGCTGAATGAATTTGGTGTGGAAAAATTTCCAGAAGCTCGATTAGGTGATAGTTTAATCTACGGTTTTAATAGAGCAAAAATGTCGTGGTATACGATTGATCCAGTTTTTATTCTAAAAGTAGCAGTAATCCAATGGATGATGGAGCCATTGCAACAGCAAATGCTGATATATATTCAAGACAATTCAATGAACAGGAGATTTTTGTAAATAAACAAAATCCAACAGTTGCCAATCCACCTCTTTTTACGTTAGATCTACACTACAATCCAGAAGAACGTGGACAATATAATTATGAAACCGAACCAACTACCTTTTCAAAAGGTGTTGATCCAAGCAGAAAATTAAAAAAATCCTGAAACACGTTGGGCTGGTATCATGCGAACTATTGAATCTACAACAGATTTTGAAGCAGCTAATATTGAATTTATTCAGTTTTGGGTGCTCGATCCATTTAAAAGCGCTACAGCAAATAATAGAAAAGGTAATTTAAATATTCAGCTAGGAACTATCTCTGAAGATATCTTAAAAGATTCACGTAAACAATATGAAAATGGTTTGCCTCGTCCAAATTCTGCAACCACAGTTGATACGTCAAAATGGGGCGTGACTCCAACAATCACCAATGCATTAACCAATCAGTTTGATGCAGATCCAGATGTAATTAAAAATCAAGATGTAGGTTTAGATGGTTTGAATAACGATGCAGAAAAAATATTTTATAATAATTTCTTATCTAAAGCTTCCACGATTGTTGTAGATCCAACTTCTTTAAATAACGATCCATCAAGTGATGATTACGTTTTCACAAAAGATGGAAGATATCCTTCTTCAGCAGGAATCATTGAACGATACGCAGGTTTTGCTAATCCGCAAGGAAACTCTTCAAATAATTTAAGCGGTGGAAATGTAAATGGAAATTCAAAAACACAACCAGATAACGAAGATTTAAACAACGATAATACATTGAATGAAACAGAAGAATATTATCAGTATAAAATTCCGTTTGATTTAAATAGTTTAGCAACTTCACCATATATTGCTTCTAAAGCACCAATTATTCAAAACGGAAATGATACTGCTTATTGGTATCAATTTAAAATTCCAATTAAAGAATTTACTGAACGAGTTGGTAATATTTCCGATTTTCGTTCTATTCGATATGTACGATTACTTTTAACTGATTTTGACCAACCTGTAACCTTGCGTTTTGCACAATTTGGCTTATTGAGAAATCAATGGCGCCGATACGATTTATCTTTAGCAGAACCAGGTGAAGAGTTACCAGGCGACAACGGAAACACTACAGATTTTAATGTTTCGGCAGTTAGTGTAGAAGAAAACACAACGCGAAAACCAATTCCTTACGCAATTCCACCAGGAATTAATAGAGAACAAAATATCAGTGGTTACAACAACGCATTGCAAAATGAGCAAGCCATGAGCTTACAGGTTTGCGAATTACGCGATGGTGATGCTCGTGCTGTTTTCAAAGTTGCAAATATTGATTTGCGAAATTATAAACGCTTAAAATTATTTACGCATGCAGAAAATTTTCCAGGTGACAGAGGTTCTTCTTTTCCTATAAAAGATGACGATATGCATGCATTTATTCGTATTGGTTCTGATTTTACGGATAATTATTATGAATACGAAATTCCATTAAAGGTAACTCAACCAGGTGCTTATAATGTAGAAAACGATGCAGACAGACGTCTGATTTGGCCAGATTCGAACCAAATAAATATTGCATTGGATTCGTTGACAAAAGTAAAACAATTACGAAACCAGCGAAACGCATCCATAATTCAACCATTTGATTATTTGCAAACAGATGGTAAAAAAATTAGTGTAAAAGGAAATCCTGACTTAGGTGTGGCTGCTGTGTTGATGATTGGTGTAAAAAATCCAAAACAAATTATTGGTGTAAATGATAACAAAGACGATGGATTTTCAAAATGCGCTGAAATTTGGGTGAATGAATTACGAATGTCTGGTTTAGATGAACAAGGCGGTTGGGCTGCCTTAGGTAGAGTAGATTTACAACTCGGAAACTTAGGTAATTTAGTCATTGCAGGAAATATGCACACCATCGGTTTTGGTGATTTGGAACAAAAATTAAATCAACGGTATCGCGATAATTATTACCAATACGATATTGCTGCAAACCTACAGTTAGGTAATTTGTTGCCGGAAAAAGCTGGTTTAAAAATTCCAGTTTATACACAGTTTTCTCAAACAATTTCTACACCACAATACGATCCATATGAATTGGATATCAAAGTAAAAGATAAATTTGCGACCATTGATGCAGATGATCAGCTTTCAAAAGCTGAAAAAAAACAAGCAAAAGATTCTATCAAACAGATTATTCAAGATGTAACAACCATCAAAAGTGTAAACGTAACTAACTTACAAAAAGTAAGAACCAATTCTGAAAAGCAACCTCGTGTGTATGATGTTGAGAATTTTACGTTGTCGTATGCATTTACTGAAACCAGCAAACGAAATCCTATTATAGAAAAAGAAGTAATACAAAAACATCGTGGCTCCATTGGTTGGAACTTTTCACCAAAACCACTTGTTTGGCAACCTCTTAAAAAAGTGAAAAATAACAATATTCACTTAAAACCATTTAAAGAATTCAACTTGAATCTGAAACCGAACAGCATCTCGTTTCGAACAGATATCAATCGTCAATATGGTTCTACCAAAATTAGAGATATTGGAAATGACGGATTGGTTATAAGACCAACTTTTGATAAATATTTTACTTGGGATCGTTTTTGGAGTGTGAAATATAATATCACAAAATCTATAAATGTTGATTTTACGGCAACCAATAAAGCACGAATCGATGAACCATTTGGTGCTTTAGATTCCAAAGCAAAACGAGATACCGTAATGAAAAATTTCTGGAAATTTGGCAGAACAACCAATTACGAACAAATCTTTAATGCAAGTTATAATTTGCCATTTCAGTTATTTCCTTCTTTAGATTGGATAACGGTAAAAACTCGCTACGGTGCAAATTATTCTTGGACTGGTGCACCGTTAGGTTTAACCAGTTTAGGAAATACGATAAGAAATACACAAGATTATCAGATTACTGGTGAAGTTAATTTTAGAAATTTATTTGCAAAATCAAAATACTTAAAACCTTATACATTAACATCGCCTACAAAATCTAAACAGCAATATGCAGACGATTACGCAAAGTATAAATCTCAAGATGCAGCAGCAAAAGATGCCATAATAAAAAAGAAAGAAGATATTCAAAAGAAAATTGAGGAAATTGAAAAAGCTGAAAAAGATACCGCATTTACAAAAGATCAAATCAAATTATTAGTCGATCAGAAAAAGCAATTGAAAAACGATTTACGTCAGATGAAGTTGACGAAAAAACAATTGGCAATTCCTGAAAATCCAAAACTGCAATATGTATTCAGACCGTTGTTAATGTTACAACGTGCTTCAATTAGTTACGATGTAAAACGAAGCACCATTTTGCCAGGTTTTACGCCATCACCTTTGTTGTTAGGAACTGATTTTAAACAACACGCACCAGGTGGCGCATTTTTATTTGGTGCACAAAAAGATACGAATTGGTTAAATAGCATAGCGTCAAAAGGTTGGATTTCAAATGATACTACATTGAATTATCAGTTTATTCAAACCAAACAAAAATCATTTAATTTGCGTGTAACTTTAGAACCAATTCGAGATTTGCGCGTGGAAATTTCGTTGCAAAAAACACAAGGCGAAAACTATACAGAATTCTTTAAAAAAACCACGGCTAATGGACCTTTTCAACATTTAACACCAACGGTAAACGGAAATATGTCGATTTCGTTTTTAATGATAAACACTATTTTCGATAAAATTGATGCGAATAATTTTAGCGAAGCATTCAGAAATTTTGAAACTTTACGAGAACAATATTCACAGAAATTTGGTGATGCAAATCCAAAATCAATTGGAATTTATGAAAATGATTCTATTAAATTGCCAAATTTTAAAGAAGGTTACGGACCATTTTCACAAGATGTTTTGGTGCCATCTCTAATTGCTGCTTACACAGGTAGAGATCCAAACAAAGTGAAATTAAATCCATTAAAAACATTGCCATTGCCAAATTGGCGAATTTCGTACAATGGTTTTGCTAAAACAAAATGGGGCCAAAAATTATTTACATCTTTTAATATCACGCACGGTTATACTTCAACTTTCAATGTTGGTTCGTATGTTACAAACTTAAACTACATTGGTCAACCTGGTTACTACAACGAAGATTTGTATTTCGTGCCACAAAATCTGGATTCTATAAATGGAAACTTCTATGCATATTATTCTATTCCACAAGTAAATATTACGGAACAATTGTCTCCGTTATTAGGTGTTGAAATTTCTTGGAAAAATAGTTTAATTACAAATTTTGAATTCAGAAAATCGCGTACACTTGGATTGAGTTTGCTAGATTATAAATTGACAGAAACACATTCTACAGAGTATGTTGCAGCTGTTGGTTATAAATTAGCAAAATTTAAATTGCCATTTAAAATTAAAGGCAAACGTATTGTATTGAATAATGATGTTAACTTGCGCGCCGATTTTTCTTATCGTGACGATAAAACAATTAACTACAGATTAGACCAGAATATTGCTGAACCAACACGTGGACAAAAATCTATTTCACTAGCAACCACTATAGATTATGTCATCAACAACAAATTAAACGTGCGTGTTTTCTACGATTTCAGAAAAACAATTCCTGCAACTTTAGCATCGTATCCAACACGTACACATCGTGGAGGCATCACGTTCCGTTTCTCATTAACACCATAAAAATTGTCAGAACCACAGATTTAGTTGATTATTTTGATTGAAACGATTTTTCTTTTGTTTTCTTTTATTCCTTTTGTGGTTTTTAAAAAATAATTTTATTTATGGTTCACAACTATTTTAGTTTAGAATTTCGATATTGTTTTAATTAATCTTATTTTCGTAAAAAAAATAACATGAGCATTCCAGTAGAATTAAAGTATTCAAAAGAACACGAATGGTTGCGTGTTGAAGGTGACACCGCAACAATAGGCATTACCGCTTTTGCACAAGGCGAATTAGGCGATATTATTTATGTAGATATTGATTGCGTTGGAAATACAGTAGCAAAAAATGATATTTTTGGCTCTGTTGAAGCAGTTAAAACAGTTTCTGATTTGTTTATGCCAATTACTGGTGAAGTATTAGAATTTAACGAAGTACTGAAAAGCAAACCAGAATTGGTAAACAGCAAACCTTACGAAGATGGCTGGATGATTAAAATTAAAATCACCAATCCTGAAGAAATTGCAGATTTATTAGATGCTGCAGCTTACCAAGCATTGATTGGTTAAATCGAATGCCAACTTTTCTAAAGTTTAAAATTTTAGAAAAGTTCTACAAATGAATTACAATTCAAAAATTATAAAACGATTAATTCCAGCCATAGTATGGTCTGGAATTATTTTTTTTCTGTGCTTTTTACCAGGAAATAAATTGCCAAAAGAAGATTGGCTCGATAAGATTTATTTTGATAAAATAGTGCATGCAGCACTCTATTTTATTTTGTTTCTATTAATACTTTATGGAATTAAACAGACTATTTTAACTAGTCAGAAACAACTTGTAATAGCTGCTATTTTTTGTGTGTGTCAAGGAATATTAATCGAATATGTTCAAGGTTCTTCATTCATACAAAATAGAAGTTTTGATGTATTTGATATTGTTGCCAATTGTGCTGGTGTTGGATTTGCAATTTTATTTATAAAAAATAAAGTTTAGTTTTATTTAGATCAGCTAAAATGTAAAAAGTAGATATCGAAACAATCCAAAAATTTCTGGACGGAATGACAGCGACACAGTGCCGCGACGCTGTCATCCTGAACTTGTTTCAGGATCTGTATTTTCAATTATTAAATTGTGCAATTAAAAATTCATAACTAAATAAACTTTCTTTTTAGCACTATTTTTGATAAGTTTAATATAGAAAAATAATTAGCGTAAATTCGTGTAATTCGTGGCACAAAAAACAAAATCAAACCTTGAAAAAAATACTTTGCATATTATTTCTTTTTGTTAGTGCATCTTCGTTTGCACAAGATGGTGATTACGATGCATTTCTCGCACGTCAGTTTTTACAAAATGGTGAATATGAAAAAGCAGCCGAATATTTTGAAGATTTAGTTAAAATAAATCCAGATGAGTATTATCAGGAATATCTAAAATTGTTAATTCAATTAAAACAATTTGAAAAAGCTGAAAAAACAGTTAAAACTTTATATAAACAATCTGATGAAAATCCAATGTATTTATTGGATTTGGGAAATTTATATTCAATACAAGATAAAGATGCAGATGCTGAAAAACAATTCAATAAAACCATTAAAGAATTAAAACCAGATCGATATAATATTAATGAAGTAGCTCAAAAATTTATCGAAATTAATCAAATCGATTTTGCACAAAAAACATACCTGAAAGGAAAAGATATTCTGAAAGATAAAGGCGCATTTAATTTGGAAATGGCAAATTTGTATTTATTGAAAAATGATTTCAATAGTATGATGCAAGCTTATTTAGATGAAGCACCTTACAAAGAAAATGAATTATCTGTCATTGAAAGTGGTTTGCAAAAAGCATTGAAAGATGAAAAGCAAAAAGATGCGTTGGAAAAAGAATTATTGAAACGTACGCAAGCCAACAAATCGCAATATGTTTATCAGGATTTATTGGTTTGGTTGTATATGCAACGCAACGATTTTGATGGTGCATTGTTACAAGCAAAATCACTCGATGTACTGCGCAATGAAGACGGCGAAAATGTAATGCGCATTGCCAAGTCTGCTGCGGAACAAAAAGACTACGATGTAGCAATTAACGGTTATCAATATGTCGTAAATAAAGGTGCAAAATTCAGAAATTTTGTCGATGCAAATCTTGAATTGATTAATGTAAAACGCGATAAATTAGTCAATTCGCCAAACTATACAAACGCAGATTTAATTTCATTAAAACAAACGTATCAAAACTTTATTAATGATTATAAAAATGAGTACACTGCAACAAATGCAACTATAGAATTAGCACAACTCGAAGCGCTGTATATTCATGAAATTGATACTGCAATTTCTTTGTTAACGCCAATTGTTGAAAATACAAGAACGTATAAAGATTTGTTGGCGAAATCGAAATTATATTTAGGTGATTACTATTTAATTGCCGACCAACCTTGGGAAAGTATTTTGTTGTATACACAAGTAGAAAAAGAACAAAAAGGAAATCCAATTGGTGAAGACGCAAAATTCAGAAACGCCAAACTTGCCTATTATAAAGGCGATTTCGAGTGGTCGCAAACGCAATTGAAAATTTTAAAAGCATCAACTTCTGAATTAATTTCAAATGATGCAATTGATTTATCGGTTTTTATCTTAGATAATTTAAATACCGATTCTATTGACTTTCCAATGCTGAAATTTGCCAAAGCAGATTTGTTGCGCTATCAAAATAAATTAGATGAAGCCGAACATACGTTGAATGAAATTGCTAAAAATTATGTTGGTTCTTCATTAGATGATGATATTTTATTTCTGAAATATAAAATTGAAAAAAGACAGACAGCATTACGATAAAGCGATGAGTTATTTGCAAAAAATTGCAGATAATTATGCAACCGATATTTTAGGCGATAATGCAATTTTCTATTTAGGTGAAATCTATCAAACGTATAAAAAAGACGACGAAAAAGCAAAAGCCATGTACGAAAAAATTATTTTAGAATACAAAGACAGCACATTCGCCATCGAAGCCAGAAAACGCTACCGTAAATTACGTGGTGATATTAATTGATGTTTTTGACAAAACAGTTAATTGTTATAAGATAAAAGTTATAGGTTACAAGATGTAAGTTTTTGAAATCTACTACAATAACGAATAACAAATAACAAATAACATATATCGAATAACAAATAACCCAATAACAAATAACCAATGATTCTATACAACACCACCTTTAAAGTAGATTTAGAAATGATTGAATCGTTTAAGTTATTTATTGAGAATTATTTTTCTGATGAAACGCTGAACAAAGAATTATATCAATTGTTAAACGATGATAATACAGATGGAATTACCTATTGTCTGCAATTTATTTTTGAAGATCTTGGAACTTTCAACACCTATATTGTTGTTAACGATGTTGCACTAAAAACAGAAATTGGCAATAGATTTGGAGAAAAAGTATTATTTTTCAGTTCAGTTTTAAAAAAAGTATAAAAAGTAAAAATTATGGGAATGAATGGCATTTATTTAATATCGATTATCATTATGGCTGTGAGTTGGTTAGTAAGCAGTACACTAAAACGCAGATTTAAAGAGTACTCACAAATACCATTAAACCTCACAGGAAAAGAAATTGCAGAACGCATGTTACACGAAAATGGAATTACAGATGTACAAGTTATTTCGGTTCCAGGACAATTAACAGACCACTACAATCCAGCTGATAAAACGGTGAACCTAAGTGATTGGGTTTATGCACAAGCAAATGTGGCAGCAGCAGCCGTTGCGGCACACGAATGTGGCCACGCAGTACAACATGCACGTGCTTACACTTGGTTAGGTTTGCGTTCAAAATTAGTTCCAGCCGTAAATTTCAGTGCTAAATTTGTACAATGGATAATTCTGGCAGGTTTAATGTTAGCATATAAAGGCAATACAACATTATTATTAGTTGGAGTTGTCTTATTTTCATTAACAACCATATTTGCATTTGTAACCTTACCAGTTGAATTTGATGCATCAGCACGCGCCTTAAAATGGTTAGATACTTCTGGAATTATGCAATCACAACAACACGAAAAAGCAAAAAATGCTTTAAAATGGGCAGCTTCAACGTATGTGGTAGCAGCATTAGGTTCTTTGGTTACCTTATTATATTACATTTCAATTTTAACTGGATCCAGAAGTAGAGATTAAAATTGGTATTTATTTCTGGCTAAATTTCTCAGTATATAATTCGTTTCTCTAACCGTTGTTGATTATAAACCAACGAGCTAGGAAAAGTTTTTTACTAATGCTGATGATTGATTTGCAAGTTGAAAAGGATAGCGGTTAGTTGGTTGCAAAACAATAAAGGCGACTGATGTATTTTTAAAGATGGAAACTTATTAACTACTAATATGAGTAATAAATTAGCAATAAACTTTAGATACATTTTAGTCTTTATACCATTGCTGTTTTCGATATCTGTTATTAGTTTTAAAAATTTTTCTTTTTCATGTAATTCTTCTGAAAAACTAAAAATTTTTGTTGATAATAAGGATGTTAAAACTCTTTTATTTGATATAAAAGAATTTAAAAATGAATATGTTCAAGATTCGGCTTTTAATATCAAAAAAAAACCGAAATTAAGTCAATTTTATACTTCAAAGTATACTTATATTCCTGAAAGAAAAATAGGGTTTTATGAGCAGATTCATGAATTAGATTCTATAACTAGAGCATTGTTTTTTAATAGATTTTATGATTATAATATTTCAAAAATAAATGTTGTTGATTCAGTATATAAAATTGAGCTTGATTATGTATATACCTGTAGAAATACGTATGTAATTGATTATGTATATAAAGATGATTCATTTAGTTTGCTGGGAATTAATGGACCAAAATCAGTCTCGCAATAGTGTTCAAGGCCGGGGGAAACACGGCGAGTTAAGATTAAGGAGATTTTAAATGATACTGCAGTTTTGAAGCCAGATCAACACGTTAAACCGTCGACTAACAAAAGAGTTCCGAAGGATCACTCGTGTGTACTAATTAAACCAGTCTCTGACTGGAAACAAAAATGCATGTAAAAAGTATCATTTTAAAGATTAAGTATTTCATTTTATTATCCAATTAATTTTAAATTATTCTCTTTTATTTTGACAATTCAAAAAACTATGCTTATATTTGACGTATGTTTACGTCATAAGTCAAATAGTAAATTTAAAACATGATTTCTAAAATAGAAAATTTTACACCAAAACAACAAGAGTTAGCAGCGTTTGCAAAGTTATTATCGCATCCAGCACGCATAGCCATTTTAGAATTTTTGGCAAAAGAAAATCGATGCATTTCTGGTGATATCACCAACGAATTGCCATTAAGCAGAACCACGTTGTCGCAACATTTACAAGAATTAAAAAACAGCGATTTAATAAAAGGTGAAATTGAAGGAAAAAATGTATGCTATTGCATCAACTGGAAAACATTTTCCAAAATGGAAAAACTAATGAAACAATTTATCGACAAATCTATCGAAGCAAAACTAAAACAATCGTGCTGCTAATGAGCTATTTTAAACTACACTATAAAGTAAATAATAGTTGCCAAAAAAATCTGAATCCAAACCCAGTTCACGTCAAAACAATATTTTAAACTAATAAAAAATAACAAAAATGAAACTTTCACAAATCAAAAATCAATTACAACAGCTAAACGATGTAAACTTCAAATTAGTTGATGGCACAATGGTTCCCGCACATTTTCATGTAACCGAAGTTGGTTTAATTACCAAACATTTCATCGATTGTGGTGGCACCGTTCGCAACGAAAAAGTAGTCAACTTTCAGTTATGGAATGCAAACGATACAGACCATCGTTTAAAACCTCAAAAATTACTAAATATTATTTCGCTTTCCGAAAAAACGTTAGGAATTGAAGATTTAGAAATTGAAGTAGAATATCAGTCAGATACTATTGGAAAATATGGCTTAGATTTCGATGGCGAAAATTTTATTTTAACTACTAAACAAACCAATTGTCTGGCACAAGATAAATGCGGAATTCCACCAGAAAAATTAAAAGTGAATATCGCTGATTTACAAACTGAAAAAACGGCTTGTTGCACACCAGGTAGTAGTTGTTGTTAAAAAAGGAATTAAAATGCGGATTAAACAATCTTAAAAAATGGAAACAACTAAAAAATTAAACTTCCTCGACAGATACTTAACTATCTGGATTTTTACAGCCATGTTTATTGGTATTGCAATTGGATATTTTATTCCAGAATCATCAAATTTTATTAATCAATTTAATACTGGAACTACCAATATTCCATTGGCTGTCGGTTTAATTTTAATGATGTTTCCACCGTTAGCAAAAGTGAAATACGAAAAATTAGGCGAACTCTTTAATCATCCAAAAGTACTGCTATTAGGTTTGTTTCAAAGCTGGATTGTTGGTCCAACGGTGATGTTTATTTTGGCAGTTATCTTTATGCATAATTTTCCGGAATATTATACTGGTTTAATGTTAATCGCATTAGCACCATGTATAGCCATGGTTTTAGTTTGGAATGATTTAGCAAAAGGCGACAATGAATTAGCAGCTGGTTTAGTAGCATTTAACAGTATTATGCAAATTTTATTTTACAGCACTTATGCTTGGTTTTTTATTACATTTTTGCCGCCAATAATTGGCATAAAAGGATACGAAGTAAAGATTAGTATGTGGCAAATTACAAAAAGCGTATTAGTTTATTTAGGTATTCCGTTTTTTGGTGGCATGATTACTCGCTTTCTTTTTTTAAAATGGAAAGGCGAAACATGGTACAGCACAAAATTTCTTCCTGCAATTAGTCCAATTACATTAATTGCATTGTTGCTAACTATTGTTTTGATGTTTAGTTTAAAAGGAAAAATGATTGTGCAAATTCCATTAGATGTTATTCGAATAGCTATTCCATTATTATTTTTCTTTGGTATAATGTTCTTTTCTACCTTCTATTTAATTAAGAGATTTAAAGGCAATTACAAAGAAACGACAACCATTGCATTTACTGCTGGAAGCAATAATTTTGAATTAGGAATTGCGGTGGCTATTGCAGTATTTGGCATCAACTCAGGTGCAGCGTTTGCAGCCGTAATTGGACCATTAATTGAAGTACCAGCATTGATATTACTTGTAAATTTTGCGTTGAAACAACAAAATAAATTTAAGTAAGAACAAATAATAATTCTAACATGAAAAAAAATATTTTAGTGCTTTGCACAGGAAATAGCTGTCGTAGCCAAATGGCGCATGGTTATTTGGTACATTTTGCAAACGATAAAGCCAATATTTATAGTGCTGGTGTGGAAACACACGGATTAAACAAAATGGCAATTAAAATTATGCAAGAAGATGGAATTGACATTTCGCATCATACGTCAAACAATATCTTAGAATATAAAGATATTGATTTTGATTTCGTGATTACCGTTTGCGATCATGCCAAAGAAGTCTGTCCTTATTTTCCGAGCAATGCAAAAATGCTGCATCATAATTTTTCAGATCCATCAAAAATAAAAGGAACAGAACTGGAAATACACACCGCATTTCAAAATACCAGAAACGAAATCAAGCAATATTGTAAAGAATTTATGGAGAAATACCTTCCTTAATAAAAAATTAATACTAAAGTTTTACTGTAAATCAACGTTTTATGCAAAATTGATTGAAATTATTTTTGCAAAAAAGTTTGTTTTTCGTATTTAGATAATTACTTTTGCACTCCAATTTGAAAAGAAAGTAGAATTGGAACAATTTTTAGAATACGAAAAAATAACTCATCGTGGATACATTAAGTTACAAAACACAAGTTGCCAAGCCAAGCACAGTAGTGCACAAATGGTACATCGTAGATGCAGAAAACCAAACATTAGGTAGAATCTCATCTGAAATTGCAAAAATCTTACAAGGTAAAAACAAACCATCGTACACAACACATTTCGATGCTGGTGACCATGTAATTATCATCAATGCAGAAAAAGTGCACTTATCTGGTAAAAAATTAACAGATAAAGTTTACGTTCGACATACTGGCTATCCAGGTGGTCAACGTTTTATGACTCCAAAAATTGCATTGGCTAAAAAACCTGAGTTTGTATTAGAAAACGCAATCAGTCACATGTTGCCTCGTACACGTTTAGGTAGAGCAATGTTCAAAAAATTACACGTGTTTGCAGGTACAGATCATCCACATGCAGCACAAAAACCAGAAGTTTTAAAATTTAACAACATATAATAATGGCAAAGGAAACAATCAACGGATTAGGTCGTCGTAAAACTGCAGTTGCACGCGTTTATTTAAAAAGTGGCAAAGGTACTTTTATCGTAAATGGCAAAGACATTAAAGAGTATATTTCTTTAAAACAATTAGTAGATAGAGCAATCAAACCATTAAACGTTACAGAATCTATCGATAAATTTGACATCACTGTAAATGTAAAAGGTGGTGGTATTAAAGGACAAGCAGAAGCTATTTCTTTAGGCATTGCACGTGCATTGGTAAAAAATGACGAATCGGTGAAGCCAGCTTTAAAAGCAGAAAACTTAATGACTCGTGACTCTAGAATGGTAGAACGCAAGAAATTTGGTAAGAAAAAAGCACGTAAAAGCTTCCAATTCAGTAAACGTTAATCTTCAAAAATTTATAAGAATAATATGTCAGTATCTAAAATATCTCAGCAAGAAATGTTGGACGCAGGAGTTCACTTTGGACATTTAAAGAAAAAATGGAATCCGAAAATGTTACCATATATATTTATGGAACGCAAAGGAATTCACATTATCGATTTAAATAAAACACAAGAAAAACTAGAAGAAGCTGCTTCTGTAATGCGTTCAATTGCAAAATCTGGCAGAAAAATATTATTTGTAGCAACTAAAAAACAAGCGAAAGAAATTGTTCAAGAAGCAGCTAAACAAGTAAACATGCCTTTCGTTACAGAACGTTGGTTAGGTGGTATGTTGACGAATTTCGTTACTATCCGTAAATCAATCAAGAAAAAACAAAGCATTGAAAAATTATTAGGCGATGGCGCTTTAAATAACATCACCAAAAAAGAAAGATTGATGTTAGGTCGTCAACAAGAAAAATTAGATAAAGTATTAGGTGGTATTGAAAACTTGCCAAGAATTCCTGCTGCTTTATTTTTAGTGGATATTTCACACGAACATATCGCTTTAGCAGAAGCTAAAAATTTAGGTATCAAAACAATTGGCGTTGTGGATACAAACAGCGATCCAACTAAAGTTGATTTTGCAATTCCAGCAAATGATGATGCTACTAAATCAATCCAATTAATTACAAACTACTTAGTAGAAGCAATTAAAGAAGGTTTAGCTGAACGTAAAAAAGACAAAGAAGAAGCTGAAACAAAAACAGAAACAGACGCAAAAGCAGTAGCTGAAGCAGCAGAATAATTCAAGATGAAAAAAGAAAAAAGTAGTAAGTAATAAGTAAAAATTTATTACTTTTTTCATTTCAAATTAACTCATTTTACTCATATCTATATAATGATTAAAATGGACTTCGAGTATAAAAATTATTTCAAATTTTCAAATTAAATTAATATGTCAACTGTAACAATAAGTGCATCAGATGTAAATAAACTTAGACAAGAAACTGGTGCTGGTATCATGGATTGCAAAAAAGCATTAGTAGAAACAAACGGTGATTTCGAAGCTGCAATCGATTATTTAAGAAAAAAGGTGCAAAAATCGCTGCTAACCGTGCAGACAGAGAAGCAAATGAAGGCGTGGTAATCGCACTTACATCTGAAGATGGAAAGTTTGGTTGCGCTGTAAACTTAAGCTCAGAAACAGATTTCGTTGCAAAAAATGAAGACTTCATCAACTTAGCAAAATCTATTGCAGATGTTGCTTTAGCTGGTAGAATCAAAACGTTGGAAGATTTATTAAATGCATCTTTAGATGGTGCTCCAATAAAAGATAAATTATTAGATACAGTAGCTAAAATTGGCGAAAAAATCGAAGTAAAAAAATACGAAGTGGTAGAAGGTGAAGGCGTTGTTGCTTACATTCACATGGGTTACAGAATGGGTGTTTTAGTGCAATTAAACCAAGCATTAAATGAAGAAAAAGCAACTGTTGGAAAAGATGTTGCCATGCAAATTGCAGCAATGAATCCGGTAGCTGTTGATGCTTCAGGTGTTTCTGACGAAATGAAAGCACGTGAAAAAGAAATTGCTCGTGAGAAAGCAATCGCTGCCGGAAAACCAGAAAATATGTTAGACAAAATTTCTGAAGGTGCAGTAAATACGATGTTGAAAGAAAATACATTATTGCCACAACCATTTGTAAAAGATGGTGGCAAAACGGTAGAACAATATTTAAAAACTGCCGATAAAGATTTGACCGTTGTGTCATTCAAGCGAGTGACTTTATCATAATATTTTACAAAGAGAGATTTTTAATCTCTCTTTTTTTTTGTTTATATTTATAAAAAAAATGATGAAAGCCAAATTATTTTTTTATGCTATTATTGCCATCAGCATAATTTCTGTTTTTTCTTGTAAAAAAACAGATTGTGAAAATTGTACATTTTATGTAGTTGATGCTAGAGGAAATAATACGCTTAAACTTACGAAAGAAACCTTTAATACCTATTATCCAACAGTAAGTTGGTGCGATGCAATGAAAACATTTGATGGCTATGAATTTAAGAATGCAGATAGCGTAGTAACAGGTGTTTTGAACAAAGTTTGTAAATAAATATCACAGATAACTAATAACATATAACCAATAATATACACCAAACATGGAAAAACCAATCAAGCGAATTTTATTAAAACTAAGCGGCGAAGCACTTATGGGTGATCAACAATTTGGCATCCAATCAGAAACACTTTCTATTTTCGCAGATGAAATTAAGGAAGTGGTAAACGCAGGTTACGAAGTTGGAATTGTAGTTGGTGGTGGAAATATTTTTCGTGGCTTGCAAGCAGGAAACATTGGCATTGAACGCGCGCAAGGCGATTACATGGGTATGCTTGCTACGGTGATAAACGGTATGGCGTTGCAAGGTGCTTTGGAATCAAAAGGTGTATATACGCGTTTGATGTCGGCATTAAATATTTCGCAAGTTTGTGAACAATACATACGAAGAAAAGCCATGCGACATTTAGAAAAAGGCAGATGTATTATTATGGCTGCTGGTACTGGAAATCCTTATTTTACTACAGATACAGCTGCTGCATTGCGTGCCAATGAATTAGAAGTAGATGTGATTTTAAAAGGAACCAGCGTAGATGGAATATATACAGCTGATCCCAAAAAAGATGCAAATGCAACAAAATTTGAAACCATTTCTTTTGAAGAGGTGATGATGAAAAATTTACGTATCATGGATCAAACTGCTTTTGCTTTATGCAAAGAAAATAAAATGCCAATTATTGTTTTTAATATAAAACAACGCGGAAACATCTTACGCATTCTACAAGGCGAAAAGATTGGAACTTTGGTTAGCTGATCGTAAATTTAAATTCAGATTGAAATTTTTAATACTAATGTTAAAATCATTTTAATCCATATCTTATACATTTAATTTTAGTGTAACAACAAGCAAATTCTTTTTATATTTGCCTCAATAAATTTCTATACAATGGAAGAAGAAGTACAGATGGTTCTGGATGAAACCAAAGATGCGATGTTTAAAGCATTAAAACATTTAGAAGAAGAATTGCATAAGTGCGCGCAGGCAAAGCCAGTCCAGATATGGTGAGTGGCATCACTGTTGAATATTATGGTTCACCAACACCAATAAACCAAGTTGCAAGTGTAAAATTATTAGACGCTAGAACGTTGGTAATTGTGCCGTTTGAACGCAAAATGATTGCAGATGTAGAACGTGCTATTTTCCAAAGTAATATTGGAATTACACCACAAAATGATGGTGAAAATATTCGCTTAACTGTGCCACCAATGACCGAAGAACGTCGTAGAGAATTGGTAAAACAATCAAAAAATCATGGTGAACAAACAAAAATTGTGGTGCGTAACGCTCGCAAAGATGGTAACGAAATGATTAAAGATTTGGTGAAAAATGGGTTAAGCGAAGATATTGGAAAAGATAGCGAAGAAAAAATTCAATCACTCACTAATGAATACAATGCAAAAGTTGATAAAATGTTAGTGGTAAAAGAAGAAGAAATTATGACGATTTAAAATAATTCAGTTTAAATAAAAATGCCTGTCAACTTTGACAGGCATTTTGTTTTTTAATTCTTTCAATTCTTTTATTTCAATTCCAAACTCTTATTGATTAAATACACTAAATGTTTGCGATGTGATTGTGTAGAAATATCAGCACTATTGCTGCTTTTCATCATACTCAAGATTTTAGTGACTTCACCAAAAACAGCAGATTTTGTGATGTGTGCATACGATGATTTTGTATCAACAATATTCAATAAACGGTTCACATATTCTTCTTGTAAATTTTGACGAATAGTAGTTACAGCACCACTCAAGTCTTCAGCAAAAACACCATCTGTAATGTCTGCTAAGACAGAATTTAAAGTGTATTTGTTTCCATAAAATTTAGAGTCGTTTATGCGTTGTAAAACCAACGGATTTAAAATTTGGTCGAAAATTCCTTTCTGAATATTTAAAATTCTATCGTGAATTTTTGGATCTTCCGTTTCTCTTCTCATATCAAAACCACGGCGCTGCATTTGCAAATACGCATAAATATTTTCTGGCACTTTGAAAGCATCTTTAGAAAATGCAAATTTATTTAATGCTGCAATCGCACGTTTTTGTTCTGCTAATGAAACTGGTGTAAATGGTTTTGTGGTGTCTTGTCCAACCATAGTTCTGTTTACAAAAACACCACCTAAATATCGCGTAATGGTAGTTAAACTACGTGCATAATTTCCAGACAAAATTAAATACGCATTTCTCAATTCATTATACGATTGCGTTGGAACACTATATTTTGTTAATAGTTTCGGCAATGCATCATTTACCATTTGTATATTATCTAACGCATAACCAATGGCGTCGCTACTCATGTCAAATAAATTTGCACGTGGATCAATACCTTTTCCTGCAGAACGCATATCATCAGCGTCGTTAAAAAACCGGTAGTTTGGATTGGATGAAAGTGCAATTGTTTTTTTAATTGCTTCTTCAAGTTTTACATCATTTTCTTCCTGCATATAACCAAACTGAATTGCCCATCTATCATACACACCAGGTTGATCGTCGAAAAACAGACCTTGCTTATTTTTATCTGGTGAAATATTGGCAATCGTATAATCCATCACAGATGCAGTTAAACCATTTTTTTTGCAATATTCTTTGTCTTGCATTTGCTCTTTGGTATTCATTTGTGATGCAATAAAATTGTGATTCAATCCAAAAGTATGTCCAACTTCATGCATCACTAAATTCGTGAGTGCTTGTTTCATGAATTCATCTTTATCTAAATCATTAAAACTAAATGCACTTAAAAACTGCATACCAGATAAAATATTTTCATGCATCGTTTCGCCAAATTCGCAATTTGTATAATTCAATTTAGGTGATGATGAATAATTATCTAATGCAGCAATATCATACAATTTTTCTAAATTAATTCTATTGGTTAAATACACAAATTCCAACATAATATCTGCTCCTAAAATTTCGCCAGTGCGTGGATTTACAAACGTTGGTCCATAACCACCATAAGGCGGTCGAGGCGAAGCTACCCAACGCAACACATTGTAGCGTATGTCTTCGGCTTCCCAAGTTGCAGTATCAGCTTGCTCATAACATTCTACAGCACCTTTAAAACCAGCTTGTTCAAATGCTTTATTCCATGATAAAACAGCAGCTTTTATTATAGGTCGAAATTCTTTTGGTGTTGTTTTTTCAATCCACCAAACAACTGGTTTTTTTGGATAAGAAAGTTTCGCTGTTGAGTCTTGTTTTTCTAAATTCCATTTGTGAATTAAATCTTTCCAAGGCGTGGATGAACTAGAAGTTTGTTCGGTTATTTTTTCAATAAAATATCCAACACGTGGATCATCAGCACGTGGTTTGAAATTATTTTTTGGCATTTCAATCATGCTGTGTTGCATTTTTACCGAAACAAAACGCGCATCAGTTACTTCATCTGTACCACCATTTACTGGCGATGGATTTTCGTAAATATATTCTACAGCAACATCGGTGTTGTTTGGAAAATTTTTAATAGCTAAATACTTCGATTTCTTCGTACTCAATGCACCCAATGAAAAAGCATCTGGCTTATCAGTTGGCATTCTTGTTGGTTTTACTTGTGTAAATTGTTCTGCTAAAAAGATTATCAGCATCAATTAAATAACTTCTTTTTTTTGTTGAATTATCGACTGAAGACGCGGCAATTTTTTCTGAATAAAATAACGGTTGATTGATGTTGGCATTTTCTGCTTTTGAAAGTTCAGTATTTTTATCAAAATAAAAATTAGTGTTTTGTAGTTTGAAATCAATTCTATCAAAATATTTTTCAATTTTAAAAACAGAATTATCTTTGTAACCACCGCGCGCAAAACCAGCATCGATGATACCATCTATTACAGTTGCAAAATAAATAAACTCGTTGCCAAATTTATCTTCACTGATTTCGATATACGTTTTTCCGGTGGTAGTGTCTTGGTAAATAGGAAAAAGTCCAGCCGTTTTTTTACATTTTTCTGTTACTTCTTTTATTGTTTTAAATTGCGGTTTTCCTTCTTTTTTGATAGAATCTTTTGCTACGGTTTTTGTCGTATCAATTAAAGTTGTAGCTGTATCGCTATCTTTCTTTTTTTTATCTTTTTTTGCATAAACGTTTAAGCATATAAACGAAAAAGCAATTACTAATAGGATAACATTTTTGAAGAATTTCATGTGTTTTTTTTTATTGTTTTTATAGACGCACATGCAATATCCAAATAAACATTTGCTTTTGGTGTGCAAACGCTCATGGATATTTCATTATTTTAATTTAGTTGACAAAAATACCAATTTTATTGGTTTTATTAAAAATAAAAAACCATCCTAATTAGTAGGATGGTTCTGAGAAATATTACAGGTTTAATTTTATTCTCTTTCGTATTGGCAACAAGTTGGCAATGATTTATATGCTTTATCGGTTGCTTTTAATTTTTCTGTATCATAACCAGCTTTTAAAATGCTTTCTTCAATTTTAGTGAGTGATGTTTTATCGGCATCAAACTCTAGTTTTAATTGATGTGATTTTTCATTCCAAAATGCATTGGTTGCACCAGCTTTTTTACTGGCAGTTTCGATGCGTGATTTGCACATGTCACAGTTGCCATTTACCAAAATAGTTGCAGTTTGTTTATTTGCTGCAAAAGAAGTAACTGCAAATAATGTAATTGCAATTACTAGAATTAATTTTATCTTTTTCATTTTATTTAATAATTTGAATTAATAAATTTATTCCTTTTTTGTAGAATCTTTTTTACAACATTCATCTTTTTCAGTTTTAGCACAAGTAGCAGAATCTTTTCCACAAGCAGTGCTATCTTTTTTGCAGCATGCTTTTTCTTCTCTACTTTGCATTTATCACAGCATTTGTTCTCAGAAGTGCAATCTTTGTTGCATTTGTCACAACAAGGTGTGTCTTTACAGCAACTTGCTTTTTCGCATTTGCCATCTTTTTCACATTTGCTTTTACATGCTGTAAATCCGATTAGTGTAACGATCATTACCATAATGATAGCTACGATTGATTTTGTTTTGTTCATTTTGTTTTGTTTTTTAAAAGCCACGAATTTTCACTAATTATTTTCAAAATGTAATTGTTGCAATGATTAATAATTTACAATTTTAATGCCACGAAATGTCGTTTTTTAGCTTCACAATTTTCCAATTAAATTGAGCATGACATTGGCTTTTTTATAATACTATTCGTTTATACTCTAAAGATGATTTTCCAAAATTAACTAATATTGCTAATTCGCAATCTGATACTTTTAGATAATTAATTGCTTGTGCTGTAAATTCATCTGTTAAACCAGAACATGATTTTACTTCTAAAATAATTTTATCATACACAATAAAATCAGCAAAAATGGGAAAATTTGCCTTGATTCAACGTGTATGCTTCTTCAAATGAAATACTGTTTTCCCATTTCAATGCACTTATTTCTCCGCCCTTTGAACCCGCACCATAGCCAAATTTCAAACTCTATTTTTGTGTTTAATTAATAAAAATCCTAAAGCCACTGTAAACATTAGCACCCATGATTGTAGCCCAAACTTGGTTGGTGTCAAATGTTTTACCATACGGTTTCTCACTCCAATAATAGGATTTGCTTGTTTGAAGTTAGTCAAATTTTCGCTACCAATAAAGATCTCAGCATTTTTAAATGTTTTTGAAACTTGTGCATTCAGTAATACAAATACTTTTGAGAATCGATTGCCTGCGTCGCCAACAAAACTATTAGGCAATCTTTTTCTACCATTGATACTCATGTTTACATCAAATTGCCAGTTATGTTTAGGTGTTTTGTAAGATAAAACCAATAGACCTTTGTGTTGATTGGTTAATGGTTTTTGTAAATAATTGGTTCGGTAAGTAGTTTTAGATAATTCCCATTTGTATGCAATTTTCACATCTAAACCTCTTACTACTTCGTAATTTATTTCTGTTAAAACACTTGTCGCATTTGATTTTCCATTCAATGATGATAACGTCGCCAATCCATCAGCGTTGTCTATATCAACTAGTTGTTGTTGTACAAAGTCAGTTCTAAAAATATCTACATTAAAACTACCTTCTCTGTTTTTTAATGAAAATTTTTGCAATAAACTGATTCCATAATTCCAGGCAACTTCTTTTGTTGGCAAATCATCTAATACCAAAATTCTTGAGCTTGCTAATAAATGTTGATTTTCACTCAAGGTAAATGGTACACGAAATCCTTTTCCAACGGCAAATCTTAGTGTTGTGTTTTTTGCTGCTTGATAACGCAAATTAATTCTTGGATTTACCTGAAATTTTGCTTTGGTATGATAATCAAATCGAAGACCAGCCACTAACGTAATTTTGTCTTTCCATTTAAACGTATATTCGGAAAAAATTCCTGGAACAAAATATTGATAGTACAATTGAAATGAATCTAAATTTTCAAGCACATTGTCATATACAAAACTTGCACCAGCAACAAAGGTATTATTATCGTTTTTTATGTTCGTTTGATATAATAGATTAGCTGTAAAACTACCTTGCGTGGCATTGTAATTTCTGTTGCCATAAATTGATTTTTGCTGATGCCAAAAGCCAGAAAATTGCGTTCCAATACTAGATTCATCATTGATTAAAAAGCCAGTTTTTGCAAATGCTTCCACACGTTTATTGTTGATGTTAATTGCATACAACGGCAACGAATCTATATGATGAACATGCGTAGAATTTGCTTGTCCGGCAATTCTATTTTCACTTAACACTTTTATGAAATAATTGCCTTCTACTTTATCTTTTGCAAACATCCAACTATTGCCAAAATTATATTGCTTAAGCAATGGTTGATCTAAAAAACCATCTTTATTATTGTCCATTTTTATGGGTCGAAATGCGCCGTTGAAAAACAACGTTGTTCCCATTTTTTCTTTTATTTTATGATTGATAATAAGATTGGTTTCGATGCGAGCATCAGAGCTTCCAAATACATCAAAGAATAATTTTTGCTTTTCATTTTCGACGTTTTTTAAAGCCACATTCATTGAGCCAGAAATACCTTCGTAACCAGCACGAACGCTTGGTGTACCTTTAGAAATAGAGATAGATTTTATCCATGGTGCTGGAATATTATCTAATCCAAATGACGAAGTAATGCCACGCAAAAACGGTTGGTTTTCTATAGTATTTTGAATATATGTACCACTTAAACCAAGCAACTTAATTTCCTTTGCACCAGTTACGGCATCGCTGTAATTTACATCAATGGATGAGTTGGTGGTGAATGCTTCGGAAAGATTGCAACATGCTGCTTTCTTGAGTTCGCCGTTGGTAATTTTTTCCGTTTTCATTGCATCGATTGAAGAAATATAATTTGTTAATTGTTTTGCATTTACGTTTACAGTAGTTAATTCATTAGTAGCATTTAACTCAAACCATAATTTAAAAATAGCTGTTTCAACCAAAAATGAATCTGATTGATAGCCGATATAGCTAACATCTAATTGATGTGGCAACGAATCTATTATTTCTATTTCTGCAATACCAAGTTCATTGGAAACAGCACCAATAGCAGTGTTTTTCCAAACTAAATTTGCACCAATTAACGGCTCTTTAGTTTTGGCATCTTTTATTTTAATAGTAATTTTTGGAGTTGGATTTTGAGCTTGCAAAATTGAAATATAATGCAATGAAAAAAACAACATTATGAAAGTATATTTCATTGTTTTTGTTTAGTAATGATAAAATATTGTTGAGAACAATATCAACTACTAACAACGAAAAATTTGCAATTTAATTGGAGATGGTTTTAAAAAATATTTTATAGAAAACAGATTTTCAGGTGGTGGAATACCTGAATAATATCTTTCAAAAATTTGTTGGTTATGATGTAAAAAATTACTTGTAAAATATTTTAAGTTAATTTCTTTTTCCAACGGTTTTATTTCTAGCTGTTTTGCTGTAAAACCATCATAAGATAATTTGCTGAAAAATTGTTTGTGTTCGCAACAATCTTTCTTCTTGATTCCTTTTTTTGCACAACAAGATGCTACAGGTTTTTCCATTTCGCAATGCGTATCTGTCAAGATAGAATAATCTCGCAAATTACTAGAATTGCAAATATGTTCAAACACAACAACACCATTCGTTGCAAAAAGCACGACAAATGCAATTAAGATGGCTGATATGTTTGTTCTGTATTTCATCAGAATTAAAGTGCTTTAAACCACTTGTAAAAAATAATAATCAAATTTAGAACCATTTACTGACAACTACAATTATTTTTTGCTTATTTACTGTTAAAAGATTTAATGAAATTAGCTTTTGATATAATATAGAATCGAAAACTTTTAGTAAGTTTATACTCAATGACATTTAAAGAAATCATACAACAAATTACGAAGCCAAAAGAAGTAACAGAATCGCACGATTTTATAACCAAATTTCCTAATAAAGTTGGTTCTTATGGTTATGATCCTTGGGGTTTTAATATAAACGGAATTAAACCATTTGTAGGTCTAGGTCGATTTTTTTACGAAAATTATTTTAGAGTTGAAACGTATGGTTTAGAAAATATTCCTAAACAAGGTAGATGTTTGGTTGTAGCAAATCATAGTGGTCAGCTTCCATTAGATGCTATGATGTTAGGTTATTCTATGGTTACTAATCAAGTGGCACCACGTGCACCAAAAGGTATGTATGAACGATTTGTGCCACAAGTGCCATTTATTAGTTCTATCTTTTCACAATGGGGTGGCACTGTTGGTGATCCGGAAAATTGCATCAAGATGTTGCAAAATGAAGAAGCTGTGATGGTGTTTCCGGAAGGTGCACGTGGTATCTCAAAACCATTTAGCAAACGTTATCAATTCCAACGATTTGGATTGGGTTTTATGTACATGGCTCTTCAGACACAATCGCCAATAATACCTGTTGGAATTGTTGGTTGTGAGGAATCAATCATCAATTTTGGTAATGTAGATTTTTTACAAAAACTGATAAAATTTCCTGCTGCTCCTGCATTGCTACCATTTGTTTTGCCAACCAAAGTAATTATGAATTTTGGTAAACCGATGTATTTTAAAGGTGATGCTTCAAGAGAATTTGAAGTGGAAGAAATGGTGAACGAAGTAAAAGCAGAAATCAAGAATTTAGTTAATATTGGTTTAAAGCAACGAAAAAGTATTTTTGGTTGATATAAACTCATGCTTTTCTTTATTTTTCTTGATTTAAATCAATAAATTTATTTAAATCAAAAATACCACTTGCGAAGTTGTAAAATATGAGCTAAACTTGTAATAAGATTATAAGGTAAAAACCCTAAAAGCCAAATCATCTTACTTGTTTTTTTAATTGTAACTAGCTTATTCTTTTAGTATTTATACTTTAACTCAGTTAATGTATTTGAAAGTATTAATTGTTTGAGCAAAGAAAATTAAATTCACAATATTGACATTCATAACATTAAAACCCTTTTAAAATGAAACGAACAAACAACCTCATCAAGATTATTACACTTTTTAGTGTCGTATTTTTTCTTTCCTGCCAAAAAAACGATTCCATAGTTCCAGGTGATTCTGGTCAACGACTAGGAGGCATAGGTCCGTCAATTCCACCATTTTCAACAGTTTTAAGTATTCCTTTGGCTGGTAATGCATTTATAACAACAGCAGTTACAAATGGCACTGAAAGTATTACAAAAAACGGATTAGAAAATTGGACAAGTTCATCTGCTGTCATCAGTACATTTTTCAGAATTGGTGTTACCGGTTCGTTAGATGTGAAAATAAATGCAAAAGTAAATAGTGGTAGCAGCACTATAAAAGTAACTATTAATGGAATACCTTACACTGTTGCAGTTTCTGGAAATGTAATTAAATCTTATACCGTAGGAACGGTTGATATTACAAAAACAGGTTATGTAAAAGTTGATATACAAGGTGTCTCAAAAACAGGCAGCAGCTATGCAGACGTTATTGATTTTTTAATTGACGGAACGGCAGCATTAACCAATGTGGTTTATGCAAACAATGCTGCAACTTATACAGCATCAAGAAAAGGTCCAGTTTTACAACTACAATACACAACTCCAATAAACTCCAATATTGAGTGGTTTTATAGCGAACTTTCAATTCCAACAAATGGAGAAAAAAATGGCACCGTATTTAATACAAACTTATTTAATGGTGGATCTGCAGGTATTGAAATTACTGCGAGCGGTGAAAAAAGAATTGTATTTTCTTTACAAAATCCAATTTCTGGAACAGTATCATTACTTAGAAAAGGCATTGATGTTGTTCATTCATCAACTTCAACTGGAGTTTATTGCTACATAAATTACAATTGGTCAAACTTAACTAATTACAAGTTTATTACTCATGGAAAACCAGATGGAAATGGTAATACAATTTATACTTCTTGGTTTTATGCTCCTGAAAATTCTGAATGGAAACTAATTGCAAGTTGTGCTAAACCTAATACAAGCAGCTATTTAAAAAATATTAGTTCTTCAATCGAAAGCACTAGTACAGAAAATAGTTTCTTGATGAGAAAAGCACGCTACTCTAATGAGTGGATTACTGATGCTAATGGTACTTGGACAGAGCTTAAACAAGCAAAATTAATTGGTGATGCAATTGCACAAAACAATCAACGTTTAGACTATTCAGCATCAGTAGATTTAGGAAGTTTCTTCTTAACTAGCAATGGATTTTTTACGAATTATACTCCATTACAATCTTTATTAAACAAAACATCTAGTGGAAGTCAACCTTCAGTAGATTTTAACAGTTTACCATAATCGGTAATCAACAATAAACATAGAAACCCTTTTTAAATTAAAAGAATGTTGGACAATTGTCCAACATTCTTTTTTTATTTTAAGAAGATTTATTTTTTTTAGAAAAATTATTTTCTATACAAATGCAATCGCATCTTTTATTTGTTTTTTTTCTAATGCAAATTCCAATGCTTCGTCCATTGTTTCTACATAATGAAATTTCAATCCTTTGATGAAATCTGCTTGCACTTCATCTACATCTTTTTCATTTTCTTTACACAGTATTATTTCTTTAATTCCAGCTCGTTTAGCAGCTAATATTTTTTCCTTAATGCCACCAACTGGCAATACTTTTCCGCGTAACGTTATTTCGCCACTCAATGCCGTATATGCTTTTATTTTTCGTTGTGTATATAAGGATGTTAACGCCGAAAGTATAGCAATTCCTGCACTTGGGCCATCTTTTGGTATAGCGCCTTCAGGAACATGTATGTGTAAATTCCAATTTGTAAATGCTTCTTTTGGTATGCTTAATGTGTCTGCTTTTGATTTTAAATAGGTGAGTGCTGTGCTGAAAGATTCTTTCATTACATTGCCTAAATTTCCTGTAATTTGCAATTCTCCTTTTCCTTTACTTACAGTTGATTCAATGAATAAAATATCGCCACCCATTGGTGTCCAAGCCAATCCAATGGCAACACCACATGGATTGTTTTCAGAATATTTATCGTGGTTGTATTTTGGTTTTCCAAGAATGCGAGTCACATCTTCTATAGAAATAGAAATATTGTATTCTTCTTCTGTTGCTACACTTTTTGCAATGTTGCGCATCACTGAAGCAATGACTCTATCAAGTTCACGAACACCACTTTCATATGTATAAAATGAAATTAAATGTTGAATAATTTTATCTCCTAATTTCACTTGACTTGCTTTCAAACCATGTGCTTCGCGTTGTTTAGAAACCAAATGTTTTTTTGCAATTTCTATTTTTTCTTCTAACGAATAACCACTCAATTGTATCACTTCCATTCTGTCGCGCAAAGCTGGTTGTATCTCACCTAGATTATTGGCAGTTGCAATAAATAATACTTTCGATAAATCATATTCTTGCTCTAAATAATTATCGTAAAAAGTAGTGTTTTGTTCAGGATCTAACACTTCTAATAATGCTGAAGAAGGATCGCCACGATGGTCTTTTCCAACTTTATCAATTTCATCTAAAATAAAAAACCGGAATGGATGACTGTACTTTTTTTAGCGATTGAATAACCCCACCAGGCATGGCACCAATATATGTTTTTTGGCGTTGTCGAATTTCACTTTCATCGTGTAAACCACCTAATGACATACGAACATATTTTCTATCTAATGCTCGCGCAATGCTTTTTCCTAAGGATGTTTTGCCAACACCTGGTGGTCCAATAAAACATAAAATCGGCGATTTCATATCACCTTTTAATTTTAATACAGCAAGGTATTCTAAAATTCTATCTTTTATTTTATCCAATCCAAAATGGTCTTCATCGAGTATTTTTTTACCACGTTTCAAATCAAAATTATCTTTTGTAATATCGTTCCAAGGCAACTCAACCATAATGTCTAAATAGTTCAAAAGCACTGAATATTCAGCAGCTGCAGGATTTATGCGTTGTAGTTTTCCAATTTCTTTTTCAAAAGTTTTAGCAACAGCTTCACTCCATTTTTTCTCTTTTGATTTTTCTTTTAAACGATTTACTTCTTCCTGATACATATCACCACCAAGTTCATCGTGTATCGATTTTAATTGTTGATTTAGAAAATATTCGCGTTGCTGTTTGTCAATATCTGTTCTGGTTTTGTTGTGAATATTTGCTTTTAATTCTTGCAGTTGCAGTTCTTGATCCAAAAATTTTAGCACTTGCTGAACGCGTTCTAATGTGTCATTTGTTTCTAAAATTTGTTGTTTTTGAGGAAGTTCAATATTTAAATTTGATGTAATAAAATTGGCTAAAAACTGAATGCTGTTGATATTATTTAATACAATTTTTGCTTCGTTTGGTATGTTTGGCGACAACTCAATAATTTTATTTGCCATATCTTTCAGGTTGTCCATCATGGCTTTTTCTTGTTTTACATCAGTCATTGCAACATCGTTCAAATATTCTACTTCAGCCGTAATAATTGGATCTGACGAATGATTTTGTTTTACGATAAACCGTTTCACACCTTGTAAAATAATCGTATTTCCGCCATCAGGCATCGAAATCATTTTAATGATGCGTGCCGTACAACCTATGCTATACAAATCACCTGGTTCTGGTTCTTCAATTTGTGTATCACGTTGCGCAATAACGCCAATATATTTATTTTCTTTGTACGCTTTTTTTACTGCTTTTATAGATTTTTCACGACCAACAGAAATCGGAATTACCACACCTTGAAACAATACATTGTTGCGCAATGGTAATATTGGTAATATTTTCGGTAAATTATCAGCATTGAAATTGTCGTCTTCTTCTATAGATAATAGTGGTACCATTTCAACATCATCTTCAATAATATTTTGCATTTGGATTTTCTGGAACATGGATAAATTTAGTTTATTTTCGACAATATGACAGCTACCTTACAAAAATTAAGGTTTTATAATATTTGCAAGATGCGTGCCGAATGAGATTTTATTTTATAAAAGGAAATTTTGTCAGACAATTTATTTTTCGCTAAATTAGAGAAATTAAAAGAATGTGAAAAAGTATGTAATCTCTGTTATTTTATCGGCTGCTTTTTTTTCCTGTAAAAAGGAAACACCAACATCAACGCCAACTAATTTATTGTATGCAACACGTGGAACAAATGCTGGTATTTATGATCAACAAGGACGATTTATGTTGCTTCGTGGTGTTAACTATAACGTACTCGGAGATTATTGGCAAGCAAATGCAAATGTGGCCACCCAAAAACAATATTCGGCTGACGATTTTAAACTAATGGCAAAATATGGCGTCAATGTTGTGCGTTTATTATTTAATTGGAGCAAACTAGAACCGCGTCGTGGAGAATACAACCAGAATTATATAAATGAAATAAAAAAAGCTATTGAAGATGCTGCTGTAAATAATATTTATATTTTATTAGATATGCATCAAGATGCATTTTCAAAATACATTGTAACACCAACTACTACAATTTGCGATTTTCCAAATCGTGGTTGGGACGGTGCTCCAGATTGGGCAACGATTACCGATAATGCTTCAACGTGTACAGTTAATGGTTCGCGCGAAAGTGCGCCTGCTGTAGTGCATGCTTGGCAAAATTTTTGGGACAATACCAATGGTATTCAAGATGCTTGCGTTGGTGCTTGGTCAGCTCTTGTTTTGCAAACAGCACAATACGCAAATGTGCTTGGTTATGATTTGATAAATGAACCAAGTTTAGGTTATAAAGGTTTAGACCAAGAAACTCAAAAAATTAGCATTTTTTATGATAAATGCATCGAAGCGATTCGGCAAGCAGAAAATAAAAACGGAAATTTTGAACACATCATTTTTTTGAAACCAGCGTAACTTGGAACGGAAAAGAAGTGCCTTTTGTGGCATTTCCTGACCTTACAAATGAACGAAATATGGTGTTTGCACCACACACTTATTTTGAAGCTATTTCGTATGTGTTTACAGTTGAACAAGGTTATGATTTGATAAAAACGTTGACCAGTATTTATAGAGCAAAAATGTTTGTTGGTGAGTTTGGATATTTTGGTAATCCAGCCACAGATGCAGCAAAATATAAGCGTTTCGCACTAAAGGAAGACGAAAATTTTACGGGCTCTACTTGGTGGCAATGGTGTCAAGCACCTGGCGATCCACATGGAATTAGCTGGAATGGAACGCAATACGCAAACACATCTATGGCAATGATAGAATTAGATAAAAATGGGAATTTTACTGGAAATGTAAATGATTTTTATTTAAAGATATTAAGCAGAACAAGACCTATTGCAATTTGTGGTAAACCGTTAAAATTAAGTTCAAATTCTGATAATGGAACCATGCATTTTGAAGCAAAAACTGCCACAAAAGGTGAAACTGTTTTATGGATTTCTGATGCATTTGGCGAGCCAATTATTTCTGGAAATAATACAGAATTAATGACACTTAAAAAAGTAGATGGTGGTTATTTGGCTTTCTTAAAAGTAACGGATAATTATAAGATTGATGTTGGTTTTTAAATCAATTATATTGAAAAATAGCTCACTTTTTTCAAACATATTATTTTAATCTTTAATTTTTCATCAGCATTATTACTTCAGCAATTTTGAAAATATTTATTTTAAGTTGAAAAGTGAAAAAACTATCAAAAAAATGTAAGTTTTAGAAGCATTGTGTATTTTTTTATTATATTTAACTAATATTTTATTTCAAAGATTTTAAAATATATTTACGTAAAATATCCACGTGTGTTTATAAACCAAAATAAATAAGCAACAAAGATGTTTTTGCAGTTAGCATTTATAAAAATAAAAATTGAATACAAATGAAAAAAGATTTACATTTTTTGTTGTTAATTCCTACAATTTTATGTTCGCTTTTTGCAAGCGCGCAAGTTGGCGAAACAGCTAAAGTTGTTAGTGGATATTATCAAACTATTGACTTAAATCCAAGTACAGAATGTGGTTGCGACAAAAAAACAGAACGCACACACGAACTCAACAAAGCATTAAATCAATACGATGTATTGAACTATAAATTACATGCGTACAAATTTTCATTTGGAAACTCTACTAATGCTGTTGCCAAACTTTTTAAAGCATTTGAGAATGATGTAACAATCTATAAAATTTCTATGAAAGAATGGACTTCATTTATGTTACTCACATCAGATACATTTGATGCAGCATCATTTGAAAAGGCAGCAAAAACAGTATTTGCTAGCTTTGAACCAATGGCAATAGAAGATTTTTTGAAGTCAAAAAATACTACATCTTACAACGAATTTATGAAAGCCAAAGAAGAAGCTCAGGCAGCGCAGCAGGCACAGCAAATTCAGAAATAATATCAATACAATTAATACAGTTCGTATGAAAAATATATACACCAACATAATTTCCTTCTTTCTGTTCTTAACCTTGATTTTTTTGTCGAATAACACGTTTGCACAAAAAAATCTTAAGTTAAGAATTACCAATATTTCAGCAGCAACATCATCTGGAACAGACTGTGATGCTAACTGTATTGGCCTTTCAAACAACCGATTAGATTGGGTTTTTGATATTGATGATGGTGGAACAGATGTAAATGAAGATTGCTATAATTTAAGTGATGACAATAACAATAACTCAATCGCACCAAATTTTGTTGCTTTTGATCAAAACTATGATTATGGTTGTCAATGGCCTTCTGGAAATATTGATTTTAATGTTGAAGGTTGGGACGAAGATTGCGCTGATGCATGTATTGGTGGTGGTTTTGCCAATGTAGTCAGTGATTTAATTTGTAATGTTAATGTGAATAGGTCTTTTCCGTCAAATGTAAATGGAACTTATGGATCTTTTACAGCAACCTGTAACTATAATGCCAATTACAATGGAAATGGAAACTGTGCTGGAACAATAACCGTCACCTATCAATGGGAAGTTTCAGGTAATTGGCGACCGCAAGCCAGTGACGATTATATCTGTGGTGCAAATAATTTAGGAACACTTGGCTTAGGAAGTAATTTAGTTAGAAACAACTTTAATAATTACGGATACTCACATGAAGATATCTGTTCAGCCAATGAACCAAATTTAGGTTCAGGTGATGAAAGTGTCTGGATGAAATTTAAAACAGGCCCAAATCCAGGAACAAATATTAATGTAGATGCTTCAGCCATCGGTGGATCTGGTTCAGGTGGTGTTTGTTTATTTGGCGAAACAGTTGCTGCATGGTGTAAAGTATATGAAGGTCCAGATAATTTAGCAGGTTGCCCTTTCAGTTATAGTTCAAATCATTTTACACAAATTTCTCAAGTTGGAAGTACAGGACTGGATTTAAGTGATATTGATATTAAATGTCCAAAACCTAATCAAACATATTATATTCAAGTTGAAATTTGTACGCCTGGCGTTCAAGTAGGTTGTTTAGGTACTTGTGACGAAGGTCGATTTAATTTAACTGTTTCAGATAATGGTCGACAAGCTGGACCAGATAGAATCTGTAATGCTTTAAGTTTGGATGCTTATCCTTCACCTTTATCTAACAATACCAATACTGATTTATTTATTACCAATCAATCGAACGCTTGTGCGACTACCGTTGGTGGTGAACCAGATGTATTTCCAGTTCAAAGTATTGATAAAACTGTATGGTACAAATTCACAACGCCAGCAGCACCTGCAGGAAGCACTACCTTACAGCATACATATGCAATTGAAGTAAATCGCTTATCCAGTTCTGCTTCTACATCATGGCCAACGTTTGCTGTATACAGAGAAACATCAGCAACTACTCGAAATTGTTCACCTGAAAATGGAACTAGTTTTGCTAATCTTTCAAATTTAGATTATACTCAAAATTTAGATTTTGGTGATGCAAGTCTTAATTTACTTTGTTTTGAACCTAGCTCAACTTACTATATCCAAGTCGACCATGCTTCTACACCTTGGCCAGATGAATATGTTGATTTTTCAATTAGAGTTCGGAAAGATGCATTTCGCCCATCTGACAATATTTGTGGTGCTACTGATTTAGGTATTATTACAACAAATGGATTAGCAACAGGTACGCCAACAGGTGTAAACTGGACAAGTAGTTCTAAGTTTTCTGGAGCACCATATTTTAATTTGCCACATACCAATAAATGCGCTTCTGGTGAACCTGGTGAACCGAATGCAACACCTGGTGGTCCAGGTTCTTCTGGCTCCCATAGTGCAACAGTGTGGTATAAAATTATAACAGGTAATACAGTTCCAGATTGGATTTATTGGTACAATAACGATGATGTATTCGGCAATGGAAACAGAGGTGGTGCTTGTTTATTAGGTTCTACCTTTAATTCAGAAGTGTCATTTTTTAAAAATACTTCATCATTTGCATGTCCAGTTGGTGGCAATTTAGAATTACAAGACGAAATGAATATCTCAGGTGATTTATGCGATCACACTACTGGCATTGGGTTTGGTGCACCTTGTTATAAAGATATGTTCCGTTTAAAATGTCCTGAACCAAACACTACTTATTATGTGCAAGTAACAGATGCAGGTTTTATCTCTACATGCTACGAAGGACTTTGGTCATTTGATAATGGATCATACAAAATATCAACTGCTCCAGGTATTGGTGGTGCACCTATTAACGATACAATTTGCGGTGCCATAGATTTAGGTGGAACGTATGTTGCCGGTGCATTAAGTTATAGTACGAATGCGAATGGAAATGGGACAAATATTTTTGATAATTTCTGTGCGACTCCAGATTTTCCTTGGCGTGCTGATTTTACACAACCTTTAGATAGAGACGTGTGGTTCAGATTTAAACCACCTTTGTCTGGATCTGTGAAAATTTTAGCACAATCAGCACCTTCTGGTCAACCAAGTGGTATTGATGATGATTTGGATTTACAAATTGCTATTTGGGAACCAATTTTAGGTGATGGTACTAATGCACATTGTTCAGATCCAAGATTTTTATGGACTCCAATTATTTCTCAAGATCATGGCGTTTGTGAATTGTCTGAACAACAAACTGGTTTTACAAACTGTTTCTTGGGTGGATTTTTTCCTTATGACATCTATAATACTTGCGGAAATTCAGCCACTTGTAATGAAGGTAATAGTTTAATTGCTACTTGTTTAGATCCAAATAAATATTATTATATACAGGTAGATGGTGGTGATTGGGCAACTTGTGATTTGATCGATGCAGGCGATTGTATCAGTGGTTATTTTAAAATGCAAGTTTTAGACGCAGGCTTAGGATTATATAATTCAGCTTCACCAGGTGATGTAGGAACTCCTTTCACGTCTTTAGGTGTTCCAAATTCAACATTAAAACATGATGAACCATGCTTTTCACAATTACTTACTGTAAACGCTTCTGCTACAGCTTATGGTTCATTAAATTGGACTAATATGACAAATCGTTGTGCAACATCCATAAACGATCCAATTCCATCTGTTTGGCGTGCACGAAATGCATCAACAGATAAAACAGTTTGGGCAAGCTTTGTAGCACCTGCTAGCGGAAAAGTAAAAATAAGAACAGAAAATATAGCTCAAATTAAAGGTGATGCAGATTATCACGATGATATCAATCTTCAGTTAGCATTGTACGAAACAGCAACTAATTGTTTTGATAAAAATAGATTTTCTGAAATTGGAAGTGGAAATGGTTTTGATGGCGGTGCTGTTGAAATCGATCCGTTAAACTCTGAAGATTATACTGGAATTTGTGTGCCATGTGTAGGCTCTTGTGGTTTTGATGAGTATATGGTATCTAGATGTTTGATTCCTGGCAAAACGTATTATCTTATGATAGATGGTGATGCAGGTTATACTTGTGGTGCAGATGTGGAAGATATTGAAGGCGATTTTAGAATCTCAGTTCAAGCATTAAACGGAATTCCAGCTTCAACTAATGATTCAATTTGTATGGCATATAATATGACTCCAATTGGAAATGCTGCAGGTTCTGTCTATAATTCTCCAATTGCATTTAACAACGAATGTGCAACTATAGATCAATCATACGAAGGTCCTGGAAAAATTGCTCATAATATTTCCGGAACACTATTTGATTTTGATGTAGAACATACGCTTTGGTTTAAATTTATTGCACCTGCAACAGGTAAAGTCAAAATTGAAGCAATTGAAGATGGTGGTGTTGATGATATTGATTTAGGTCTTGCGATTTTTGATATTCCAAGCCAAAATTGTGCTAATATTCAAAGTGGTGGTTTCAAATTTGATGATGACTATGATCCTGCAATTTTTGGAATTGCAAGCTCTGATGACGAAGAAATAACAGTAGAATGTTTGGTTCCTGGCAGAACGTATTGGGTTCAGGTGGATGGTAACCGAAATGTAACAACATGCGGTCCGTTATTATCCGGAACAGATTGCGAAACTGGTCAGTTTAGAATGAAAATCACTACATTAACTGCACCACAAACGTATGCATCTAATGTAGTCTATTCTTCACCAGCAACAACAAGAACAGGCGGAAATGATATGTTCTGTCAAGCTCATCAAGTAGCAAATGCTGGTGGTCCATACAATCCATTCAATGCAAATACTTATTTAGGTTTAAATGAAACAATAAGTTTCACACATAATAATAGATGCGCAACTGCAGAATTTAATGAACCGGAAGCAAATGGTTGGGATTTAAATCCATTTGACGAAGGAAGCGATCCGACAGTTTGGTACACGTTTAATACTGGTCCAAGTATTGGTCCATTTGGTCCAGGTGATATTACTATTTCTGTAACCAATCCATCTGGTATATGTTTCGATCCTGACATGGATTTATATGAATACAATGGTACATTTACTACAGCAGCTTGTAATTCACAAGCATTATCTAATTCTCAATTCAATAATTTAGTAAGAGTTGGAGAAGGAAAAGTAGTAAACATATTGAGTCCACGCGAAGAAGAAATAAAAATTTCATGTCCAAAACCTAACAAAACTTATTTCTTACGAATACTAGGTTCAAGCACTTGTCCATTATTTGGTTCAGATCAAGGTGATTTTGATATTACAATTGCTGAAAGCAGTGTTGGAATCAATTTCCAAACAAATGATAATATTTGTGGTGCAACAAATGTTGGTAGTGGAAATCTTCCAACAGGTGGAACTTTAAATATTCTTAACCAAAATAATATTTGTGCAACACAAGAAATTGGCGAACCAAATACATCGCAAAGTTGTGTACAAAACGAACCTTGTTATGACGAAACCATGTGGCACAAATTTACAACCAGTGCAAATCCTGGTGCAGTACAAGTAGTATTAAAATCATTATTAGGTGTTGGTGGATTTAATTCTGTTCCATCTATTACAGTTTATAAATATGTATATCCAGCAACTTCTGGTTCTACACCATGTTCAGCATCGCCATTTAATAATATTGCTGATATAGCATCGAATATGGGTTTTGCAACGCTTTTAGGAACTGTTACAATTGATTCAGCAAAAGTAACATTGCCTTGCGTATCACCAAATACTACGTATTATATTCAGGTTGATGGTGGTGACGCCAGTTTATTCGGAATCACCATTCCAACATTTACAGATAATTTCTACTATAACTTAACTGTAAGAGATTTAGGTGCTGGAACTGGAAGACCAATCAATGACGATTTGGCAAATGCAATACCAGTAGATAATGCAGCACCAATAGATGGAATGTTAACCGCAGGTGGTTCACTTACAATAGATGGTCACAACCGTTGTGCTACTTGCGAAACTGGTGAAAACGGTGATTATTGTGGTTTAGATGCAACTGATCATACCAATTCTAATGAAGATGAAACAGTATGGTTTTATTTCACAACACCATCAAAACCAGGTGTAATTACGGTTAATGTTGCAGATGATCCAGCTGTAACATCAGAAGTTACTAAACCTAATTTCAGATTGTATTACAATAATGGAACAAGTCCGACTTATAGAATTCCAAATGCACCTTCATCCAAATTAATTCAGGAAGGTAGTTCGGCTGATAATCTTTTAAATAACGCATCCGTTTCAAATTCATTCACTTGTTTATTACCAAATACAAAATATTGGATTCAAATAGACGGAAATGATATAGCAACTGATCAAGGCAGTTTCATTGTTACTGTAACAGATGATGGCTCTGGAAATCCTGGTCCTTCAAACGATTTAATTTGTAACGCAGAAGATTTATCAATTCCAACTGGTGTTTTAGGTAGAACAAACAAATGCGCTTGGGAAGAAGCAAGTGAACCGAATACGTCTGATAATATGGGTGGCTCTGGCGATGATGTGGAATCAAATAATTACGATGAAACAGTTTGGTTTACATTTACGGTTCCTGCAGCTGCAGATGTAACGATGACTTTAGAGCCAACTTCTGGAATTAATGGTGGTATTAATTATGTTTTATACGAAAAAACAGGAACATCCAATATTTCATGTTCTGGTTCACCTGCTGATATTCCAAGTTGGTCGCAATTAAATGAAATTGCATCTGGTACAGGATTAGTTTTAAATACGATTGGAACGACAGATAGAGTAACTGAAACTTGGCCATGCTTAGATCCTGCGAAAAGATATTACTTACAGGTAGATGGAAATGACTTAATTGGTTCTAATGATGTTGGTAATTTTAATATTGAATTGACTTCAGCCGTTCATGCTGTTCCAGTAAATGATAATATTTGCGGTATTGGTGCAACTGTTGCAAATGGAAATATGGGAACATTTGTAGGTACTGCAACACAAACTGCAACTGCACAAGACAATCGTTGTGCAACACAAGAAGTTGGCGAGCCAAATATAAATGGACCTTTCAATGATATTACGGATGCAAGTTACGATCATACTTTATGGTATAAATTTACAGCAAGCAGCACCGATGGAACTTACAATGTTTCTGTAACAAATAGTGGAGGCGATCCTATCAATGCATCTATTGTTGTTTATAGACAAAATACCAACGTATGTTCTGGAGCTACTCCAACGTTTGGCAATATGTCTGAAATAAAAGCATCACCAGCTGTAAATAGTGTTACTAATGATGAATCGCTTACTTTAGAATGTTGGGAAATTGAAGAAGGAAAAACATACTTCATCCAAATACAAGGTTGGGACGGAATTGGTGGCTTAGATGCTGGTACTAACTTCAATGTAGCAGTAAGTTTCACTGCTGGTTCAACTTATTTACCAGATAATATTTGTACAGCACCAGCTGTTCCAGTAAATGGTGTGAATCAATCAGCTGATAACCGTTGTGCAACATCACAAACTGGAGAACCAAATATTTCACCAGTGCCACAATCACCAGTAGATGGTAGTGCATACGATGAAACGCTTTGGTATCAATTTGTGGCACCAGCATCTGGCGAAGTACGGTTGAATACTTCATCATACAGTTCTGTTTTATTATCATTAAATGCAAGTTTATACTTAGCTCCAGTTGGTTACAATTGTGGTGTTGCTGGCTTTAATGGTTTAGTTAGAGAAGATAATACAAGTACATTAACTTCAATTTCTACAACTTGGGATTTACGTTGTCTAATGGCTGGCAGAACGTACTATATTCAGTTTGATGGAAATGATTTATTCACCGACAAAGGAACTTGGAATTTCAACTTAACAAATTTAGATAATTCACCAACTCCACCTGCAAATGATGAGCCATGTGGAGCTATTGATGTAACACAATTTGTCAGAACACAAGCACAAGGTCCATGTACTTCTGATGGTCAATATTATACTAATAATTACAGCATTGATAATTCAGTATCACCAAATGTAGATAATGCAACACGTACACAAACAGCTATTGGTTGTAATGGTGAATATAACTGTAATGATTATTGGTTTAAATTCACGGTTCCATTAGATGCAACAGGTATACATATTCAAGGAAATGATGAATATCCAGGTCCATTAAATAATTCAGTTGAAAATATTGGTATTTTTAGGGCAACTAGTGGTTGTGGTGGAACATTGCAACAAATTAATTGTGGAAGTGGTGGCTTAACTGCAGATGTTGATTATACTTTAGCTGCATTTCCAGGAGAAACTTTGTACGTTCAAGTATTTAATGAAAATGCTCCAACAAGTCCATCCAATACAGGATTTGGGTTTTGTATTTCAGTGGATTGTCCACCAAAAACAACTTGTGGCACAAACGCACTTACTTATGGACAAGCGCAATGCTGGAACATGAACACCAATGGTACAAATCTTACACCAAGATATTATGACTGTTTACCAGGCAGCAACAATTCAGTAAATTATTTCAAATTTACAACAGATTGCGATGGTACACCTGTTGATACTGTTACAGTTGTATTCTCTGTTACAGCAGTTGGTTGCGGTGCTACAGCAATGTCTTTATTCTTAGATAATACACCATGCGATGCACCAATCGGATCTAATTCTCAAGGCGATGATTTATTAGTAAACTGTGCTGTATTTGAAGAAGTATCAGGTGGAACAACCGCTACTAATTTTAATCAAACCTATATTTTACCAGGTTGCGCAACATATGTTATGCAAATTATTAGCGATGAAAACACTGCAAGTTGTGCATCGTCTGGACAAGTAATTATCATAAAATCAACTTTAAATCCATCAACAGTATTGCCAGTTGAGCTGACAACATTTACTGGTTACAATGATGGTGCAATAAACGTATTAAACTGGACAACTGCTTCAGAAAGAAATTCGTTGAAATTTGAAGTAGAAAAAAGTTTAGACGGTAATAGCTTTGCTTACATTGGCGAACGTGCTGCAGCAGGAAATAGTAGCACACCACGTGATTATACATTGAATGATGAGCATCCAGTAACTGGTAACAATTACTATCGTTTGAAAATGATAGATATTGATGGTCAGTTTAAATATTCTGATGTAATTTTGATTAAAGTAACACAATCAGAAATAACAGATGGTATCTTAAATGTGTATCCAAATCCGACAAATGATAAATTGAATATTATTTATCAAGCAGGAAAAGAACAGCAATTGAATTTGAATATATTTAATACAATTGGACAGTCGATGATGAATAATCAATTTAAATTAGATGTAGGAATTCATACGATTGTTGTGGATGCAATTGATTATGCAAAAGGTATGTATATCATTAAGTTGCAAAACACAAATAGCGGTGAAAAATTCAATTCTAAGTTTGTGAAAGAATAATCATTTAAAACATTTCATTCAATAAAAAATCTCGACAATTATTGTCGAGATTTTTTTTGTTTCTATTGAATTTTGATTGGTAATGAGTTTACATCTAAGCCATATTTTATTGACTTCTTGAAGTAATCAATTGCTTTAATAGTGTCGTTGTTATTCAAGTAAAAATAACCTAAATTTTCATGTGCTGCAAAAATAGTAGAATCTTTTGTAAGTAAATCATGGTTGAATTTCAAACAACCATCGTTATCATTCATTTCGTAATAAACAGATGAAATATTATTAATTAATACGGCAGAATTTTCTTTATTTAAGAATGCTTCTTTGTAAAAGTATAATGAAGAGTCTAAGTTTTTAATAGAATAGTATAGGTCTCCTAAATAAAAATTCGATGATTTTGTACTATCATTTTTTAATGAGATGTATAAATGCATTTTTGCCTGATCTACTTGGTTAAATTTATAGTAATATTGACCTAGAAATTGATGCAACAAATAATTTTTTGGATAAACTTCAATTCCTTTTAATGCATAAAAAATACATTTCTCTTTGTATTCATTCTTTTTTTGTACATCGGTAGTGCTTTCATATTCTTTCATGTATACTGATGATGCAATACGCATTGCTTCGTACGAATTATATAAATTTGGTGCATCAGTGTCTATCAGTGTCTTTAGGTTTTTCCATGCATTTACACGTAAAAATGATACAGTTGAAAAAACAATCATAATAACTGACAATATTGCAAAACCATACTTTTCTATTTTAAAGTTTTTACAAAAATAAATAATACAATAAGTGACAAATAAGCAGAAAAATAAATTTGCAATAAAAATATACCTATCAGCAATAATGCCTGCAACTGGTTGTATAAAATTTAGAGCATATATTGAAGTAGAAATTATTCCAATTATTGAAATTGTTATGATTTTTTCTTTTTTTAGAATGCTATAAATAAATGCAAAAATAAAACCTGTTATGATTATAAGACCACCTATAAATGACAATGATTTTATTGACAGCACATCATAATAGTTGTATCCATAATAATATTTAGAAGATGATGTGTAAGTAAATTTTGTAAAATAAAAATAAACAGTATTTACACTTGCAACTAATCTATTAGGCAATGTAAATGCTAGAGCTAAAGGGTTTTCTGTAATAGTAACTTTTGGTGTAAGCGGCAAATCTAAATTTTTGACCATCAGATTTTCTCTAAAAAGATTATTCATGAAATAAACACTAAATAAAAATAATACTGAAACTAAACCAAACAATATTTTTTTGTTTTTTTTAATTTGAATAGCATACAAAATGTTAAATATCAGAAACCCAAATCCGTCTAACTTCGATAAAATAGACAAACATGAAAAAATGAATGCAATAAACAAAAGCAGATATTTCTTTTTTTCTTCTTTGTAATATTTCAAAAATAGACTGCTGCTGAGTAATCCAAACAACATGCTCAATAAATTATCTCTACATTTAATGCTAGATACTACTTCGGTATTTATTGGATGAACACAAAATAATAATACACTGAAAAATAATATAATTCCATACTTGTTTTCAAATAATATTTCAAAAAACTTTAATGCAGATAAACAAATTAAAAAATATAAAATAAAATTTACAGCATGCGAAACCATCGGATTAAACTCTTCAAAAAGCAACCTTTCTATTCCAAAACTTATAAATACAATGGGTCTATAATCTGTGTTATTATAACTCAATTTAAATAACGACAGAAGGTCGTTAAAGGAATTTACTTTGCCATCTAAACTGTCACTAATAATGCTGTCATCAATGCAATAGTCAAAATAAACTGTTTTTGAGTATAGTAGAATAATTGCCAATGCCAAAAGAAGATATTGGTAAAATTTATTATTTTGCATAGACATTAGTTTTTATTATTTAAAAGGTTTCATATTACGTATATTTTTAATGTTTAAAGAGAATAATAATAATTTGTTTTTTTTAAATTTTAATTGTATCTTCATTCGCCGTTTTTATTTAAAATTATTGAATGTTCTGTTAAGGGATTTTCTATAATTATTACTCTATTTTTTTAAATTAAAGATATGTAAAAACATGAAAAAGAAAACAATCTTGCTTTCTTTGTTAGTAATAAATTTACTTTCTAAAGCAAATGTAAATGAAATAATATTAAGTGATACTCAGTTACAATCATTTTCTGTCGTTGGTGATTCTATAAAATCTAATGACACTAGTACGTATAAAATTTTATGGAATAATAATAAAATACTCAATTCAATACCATTTTTCGATTTCATCTCTATCGCACAATTAACAAAACCTTCTAATAAATCTACTTATAAAGACAGTACAATAATATATAAATTGTGTGGAACTATTGCAGAGCAATTAAAAATTAAACTTATTAATGACATTATATCTGAAAGTGCGGAAGAAAAATTATCGGTTGCAAATCTTTTAAAATTTGAGAAAGGTAAATATTTTGAAAGTAATATAAAACTTATTTACAAAATCAAATTTTTGATTTTTTATATAATAATAATCTTGTTACCTATCTGAGAAATGAAGAATATGTACGTTTATTAAAACCCAAACCTGTTTATAAATTACTCAGTGACACAAAAACAGAAAAGTTATTAGAACATGAAATATTATTTATAGCAAATAATTCAAAAACATATTTATTTTAAATGTAATTATAAAATAACAGAATGAAAAATATTTACAAATTATTATTTATTAGTCTAATTATGATTTTATGCAAACAGTCATTTGCACAAAAATCATTAAGAATACGTATCTCAGAAACTTACAAAAATGGTGTTACAGATTGCGATGGTAACGACGATGAAAAAGAATGGCTCTTTAATACAGTTAATGGTAATGTTTGTGTAGAAAGAGATGGTGACGTTGTCACAATGACAGATGCACGAGATATTACATTATTTGGCACAAATACCTATTATTCATTAGAATGTTATCCTACCGGAAATTTTAATATCAATTTTAAAGGACAAGAAGATAACGGTTTGTCAAATTGTGACGAAGAATGCGGTGGGCAATGGATAAGTACAGCTAGGGCATTTATTGGAACTGTAGGAACAACAACAAGTTGGGATGATATTTCTATGGCAACTAATTGTGGTGGCTGCTCAGCAAATGTTACTTACCGATATGACGCTCAACAAATTGTTGCAGGTGCGTTTTCGGGTACAAATTTAGATGTTTCTGGAAATGTTAATAATAAAACGTGTGCTACAGCTGTTAATCTTGGCACAACAACTGGAACGCTCCGCACAAACGATGTCACTCAATGTACAGAAACTTGGTACTATTTCGATAACACAGCAACTGCCCAAACGTTAACATTTGATCCCAGCCAAAATTCTTCTTATGTTACAGTCTGGTATTCTGCTACTAATTCATGTGCAGATTTATGTCAAGTAGCTGAAGGTAGCGGCGCAGCTACAGTTAATGGTCCAGTGGTAGGTCGTTATTACATAAGATTAGGTGCAAGTGGTGGTGGAAATACAAACCTTGTTGTATCGAGAGCAGGTTCAGCAACTAATAATAATGTACAACATGCAACTGCGGTAACTATTAATCCAGGTACCACTTATAATGGTAGCTTTAACAATGCTTCTGGATATAATAATCAACAATACGAACCTCTTCCTCATGGTGCATATAATACTGCTTGGTATACATTTACAACACCTGCTGGTGGGTTAAATTCAGTAACAGCCACTCAATCAGAAAATGGTAATGACAATACAATGGTGGCTATATACCAAAAAAGTGCTAGTAATTGTTTTTTTGGAAATTTAAGTTTATTAACTTCTGATTATGCATGTGTTGGTACAAGTACAACACAAACCATTAATTGTTTACCTGGAAATACAACATATTACGTTCAGTTTGCAACGCAAGATTGTTCATTAGATGGAGGCACAACTGGTAATTATAATATTTCCATTTCTTCTCCTTCAACTGCAGTTGGTAAAGACAATGTTTGTACGGCCCATGATTTTGGTACAATTACTTCAAATTATAATAGTGGAGATGTTTATTATTCTAATAAATGCCTGGGTACTGAAGCTGGTGAACAAAGACTTGGAGATATGTCTAATACAATGTGGTATAAATTTACAACACCTGCGTCTGGTTTAGAATCTATAAATGTAGAATTTTATGAAGCTGGAGAAGGTGCTAATTATGCAGCAGTTACATTATATGAAAAGTCAGGAGCTTGTAGTGGTACTACTGGGTTAACAGAACGAGCTTTCGACAGATGGTGCGGTTCAGATGGTGGTTCAATTACATTTAATTGTTTATTACCAAATACTACATATTATATTCAAGGCGGTACAGGTTATAATTTTTCCGCTTGTACAGATTTAATAAATGGTGGCAGATCGTCAGGTAGATATAGATTAAGATTAACTTCAACTCCTTATACGACTGGTGCTGATAACGTATGCTCTGCTGTAAGCATGGGTACCTTAAACGGAACTGCAGCATCTTTATCAGTTTCAAATCAATCTAATATATGTGCAGGAACACAAACCAACGAACCAGCAGGCGGGCAGAAAACAGTTTGGTACACTTTTACAACGGGAGCAACTGTTGGTAGAACTATAAATGTAAATATGGATGCATTTGGCAATGGTTTAAATGCAGATGTTTATTTATACAGAGCATGTGGAACTGTTTGTACCGGATTAGCACTAAATGCAGGTGTGCTACAAGAGATAGGCAATTGGTATGATGTTAACCCATTACCAGGTGAATTTGATGCAGGTGGTAGTGTAGATGGTGTAATATTACCTAATACAACTTATTATATTAGAGCTGACGGTGTTCCAACTGTAGGTCAAGATGGACAATTTAATTTAACTGTTAATTTTTCTGGTGGTGCACCAATTTCAAATGATAACTTTTGTGGCGCTGCTAGTATGGGAACTGGATTTAATTACAATTCAGCAGCATTATCTGTCTCTACAAATACTGATAATGCATCAAGCGAAGATGTTTGCTCTACAAACGAACCTGATAATTCAAATGAAAAATCAGTATGGTATAAGTTCACAACAGGTACAAATCCACCTGCAATTATAACACTGAATCCATCTGCAAGTGGACTTTGTACTGGTCAAGCATTTGTATATTCTGGTGTTGCTGCTGGTGCTTGTACAGGTAACGCTTTTTCTAACTACAATTCTGCTTCAAATTATAATGGACTTTCACTAATTGATTATACAAATTTAGGAAACAATTTTGTAATCAATTGCCCAGCAGCTTCTACTACATATTATGTACAAGTACAGGTCGGAGGAGTTTGTAATTCTGGTGCAGTAACTTTAACAGTTACAAGTAATGGTGCACCAAAATTCTCTAATGATTTATGTGCAAGTGCTATTGACATGGGAACACTTAATGCAGGAGCAACCATTGGTGATGCTGCAGGTACAAACAGATGGAATAATATGTGTGCAAATGCAACAGGTGATCCAAATCCAGGTTGGGGAACGGGCGCACCATATAAATCAGTTTGGTTTAAATTTACAACTACCGCATCTTCTGGTAGAGATGTCGATTTTGAGGCATATAATGACCCAGCATCTTTAGGTGATCAAACTAATTTACGATTAGCTCTGTATGAAGGATGTGGTGGGACAAAAATATTTGCAGAAGGTACACAGCCATTGTATGCTGAATCTGTAAATACAAAATGTTTAAAACCTTCTACAACATATTATATTATGGTTGATGGTGTAAATCTTATTGGTGGTGGTGAAGGATTTTTCGGACTAACAGTTAGAGACAATGGTCCTTATCCAGGAAACGATTTAATTTGTAATACTGCCAGTGTTACAACTTATGATATAGGCACTGCTGCAACTGTTGCTTCAAATATTGGGTCTGTGAATAATATTTCAAAAGCTGGTACTAATATCAAAGGTACTAACTGCTTTGATCCAAACCCAACCTGGGGTGGCATATGTTCTGGAGGTTTCAATAATGATAATGATTATGGTGTTTGGTACAAACTGCCAGCAGCAACAAATAGAAAAGATATTTTAATTAAAGGTGTTACCAGTGGAGATTTAACAGATATGCAATATGCATTATATGAAGCATCAGCACCTACAAATTGTTCTGCACCTGGTGCATCGTTAGTAACAGGTTCGTATTACAGTGCTTTGGCTTGGAATTCAGTAGCAGGTCTTTGTGCTTCTGCAGATGAAGATCACATTTATACATGTTTAGATCCTGCAAAAGATTATTATTTAATGGTAGATGGAAATAGTCAATTGATTTCTTGCGGAACTGGTAATTTTACACTCAATACATATTATCCGAAAGAAGGTGGAGTCTTACCTTGTTCTGCTGAATGGTTGCCAGGTGTTACAACAAGTACATGGACAGCTGGTATTCATAAAATTGATTTAGCAGCTAATTTTTGTGGTACGCCAGGTGGACATGCTAGTGCGCCAGGTGCACCATGGACATATGAAAAACCTGTTTGGTGGAAATTTGTTGCACCTGCTTCTGGTTCTGTAGAACTACGCATAAAATCGGATTCTACAAATTTAGGCGACGAAATCAGACCTAAAATTTGGGTATTCCAAGAGAATTCACCTGGTACATGTAGTAATACAGCTTTAAATACAACTAACCTTGATCAAAAAGATCCGGATGATATCTTAGAAATTGGCGATCCTGACTTATTAACAGAGATTTTAGATGTGCGTTGCTTAACTCCTGGACAAACGTATTATGTAGTTACTGATGGTGCTACTACTATTGCTGAAGTTTGTGGTGCTGGTACCAAAGTAGGGTTTTTTAGTTTAGAAATTAAAGATTTAGGTCAACCTAAACGTCCAAATGATACTATATGTGGTGCTACACCAGGAAGAGTACCAGGAAATCCTTATTATTTTACACCTACACCAGCTTGGAAAACTGTAAATAAAGAAGCTGAATTGACAAAAACAAATCAGGAAAATTATTGTTTCGTAATTCAAAATGAACCTGATGCATCTGCATTTGGTGGTGAATGGGCAACCACAAATAACGTTCGTGGTGGCTGGTATTCATTCACAGCACCACCATCTGGTAAAGTAGAAATTGAATTGGAAAATCAATCATTAACTTCTGACCAAATTAACGCACAAATTGCTGTATATCGTATCAAACCTGGTTTAACTTGCAACCAAGTACAAGTCGCTGCTACTATTAATAACCCAGCAACGTCACCATTAGAATTTTTAGGTTCTAGTAACGATGCATACATCGGATTTGCTGCCGATGAAGATTTGACCGTTACTTGTTTACAACCAGATAGCTTATATTATATTTACATAGAAGGAATCAATAGTAATACACTTGGTATTAATGATTTGGGCACAGGTGTGTTTGATCTAACCATCCGTTCATATCCACAAGATCCTGCAGCTAAAAATGATAACAAATGCAATCCAATTTATTTAGGTCAACCAGCAAACGTCACTCTTGGTTCAGGAAATGCAGGATACATTAATGCGGCATCTTGTACCAACTTTAATAGAAATGTGAGCGGAACATCTGGTGGTGTTCCAACATTGGGTACACATGGTGTTACATTAAAAAATGCAACCAATAATCATGGTGCTGCATTAGCAGGTGAAGTAGCATTAAGCAGCACGCCAAATCCAGGTAGTATTGATGGTATCTCTTCAGATTATGATAGAAGTTTATATCCATTTAATAATTTCTGCGCTACTGCAGTAGGTGATTCTGTGCCGTCTACTTGGGCAGGTTTTGCAGGAGCAGGAGATAAACAACCGAGAAAAACTGTGTGGTTTATGTTTAAAGCACCTGCTGATTTAGACAGTGATGGAAATGAAGCTGTATTAATAGAATTAAATCAAGAAACTATTTCATTAAATACACATAAAGATGGTGTTGATTTACGCGTCGCTGTTTACGAATCTTCTGATAATACTTGTAATGGTAATTTCTACGAATTAAATAGTGATTATGACCAAGGTAGTTACGATGAAGATATAAAAGTAACTTGCTTAGAACCTAATAGATATTATTGGTTAATGGTAGATGGGTCTAGCTTCTTTAGTGGTTCTGATGAAGGTTATTTCGGAATGAAAATTAGCCGTGTGGCTCCAGATCCACGTCCTGCAAATGATTATATATGTAGTGCTTATACTTTAAGTAATTCATTTTTTACAGGTGCAGCTGTAGGACGAACAAGAGATACTAATATCTGTGCAAGAATTACGCGTACATCAATTGATCCAACTTCTGAAAACGACCCAACTGGTTTTGATTTAGACCATACGGTTTGGTATAAATTTACCACACCAGCAGCTATTGCTGATTATGCAGTTAAAGTAGATGTAAACGGCTGGGGTCCTTTTCCTTTTGGATATTCTGATAAAATGGATCCACAAATTGCTATTTATGAATCTCAGGATGGAACTTGTAATTGGGGCACAAATGGTGCAAATATGGTTGAAATAGCCAGTGAATATGATATAGTTCCATTCACAGAATCAATGATTGGATATTGCTTGAAACCAAGTAAAACCTATTACGTCATGGTAGATGGATCTGCTTTAAATTCGCAAGGTTTCTTTGATATTTCTATTGATGATTATTCGCCAATTACACCTTTTCCAAGTGGACCACTTAACTATGATTTATTTGCTAATGCAGTTACTTTATCCGTTCCAACTGCTACTGGTGCTGGTGGAAAAACAACTTCAGCTTTAGCACATAATTATTGTTCAGGAACTGAAGCTAGTGAACCAGATTCATGGACATTATATGATATTGATAATACAGTTTGGTGGAAATTTACTGTACCAACTACTGGTATTTATACTGGACAACATGTAGATATGACACTTCGATTATTAAGCGATCCAGGTGGAACAAAAAATGATGGCGTTAATTTATTAGGAGCAGTTTATGAATTAAATGGCACGGCTAGTTTTCCAAATTTAACTAATATTGCAACAGGAACTAATATATTGTTATATGATGAAGATATTACACTAACGTGTTTAACTCCTGGAAAAACATATTACTTACAAGTTGATGGTTATTCAGGTCCATTTAATATTTTCAGAGCACAAGGTCAAGGTTATTATAAAGTAGAATTGGAAGCAACAACATTGACACCAAATCAAGGAAATGACAGTGTTTGCGGTGCAATTACAATTCCGGTTACAAACGTCCTTCAACCAACTTCTGGTACATACAATAACTTATGTAAAACTACTCAAGTAAATGAGAATTTGCCATGGACTAATGCTGACAGCAGAACTGTTTGGTTTAAATTTATTCCACCTGCATCAGGAAATATTACCATTGATTTGCAAAGTCAATCAGGAGATAATATCGGCGCTCAGTTAGCCGTTTATCAATCTTTAATTCCAACAGCGTCATCTACATGTCCACCAATAGACCAATTAGTTTTATCAGGTAAAGAATATGATGCATTAGCACCAGGTGAAACAATGACTATAAAATGTCTAGATAATCAATACTGGCACTATTTACAAGTAAACAGTGAAAATATTGGTATTTGGAGAGAAGGTACTTTCAAAATTAAAATTCAAGATATTGGTGGTGTTACTGTTTATCCATACAATGATAATATCTGTAATGCTCGTAATTTTGGCAATATTACAAATGCAAATGGAACAGGAGCTTTTGCAATTGTTGGTGATAGTAACAAATGCGCATCTATTCAAGTTAATGAACCAAATACTGTTTCTAACCCAACTTCTTCTATTCAACGTTCTGTGTGGTATAAATTTACTGCACCTACTTCTGGAAGAGCCAAAATTACTTTGCACGATCAAGATGGATATTTAAGCGGTATTGATCCTGAAATGAAATTATATGAAGGTACTTTGTCTGGTTGTCCATCTGCTTCTCCAACATTTACAAACTTTGTAGAGTTAGAGAGTGCTTACAATCCACTACCAAATTTTCCGTCATCAACTACTGGAGACGAAGTAATAGAGTATGAATGTTTCATTCCTGGACAAGTGTATTATATTCAGGTGGATGGTACTACTGTAGGTGGTCCTCAAGGTTTCTTCGATATTAAAATAGAAGATATGTTGCCAAACTATACTTCGTCACCTAAAAAACCAGCAAACGATGAACCTGCTAATGCTGTAACTTTAACTGTAAATCAAGAGCAATGTCCTGTTCCATTGGCAGCAACTTTAGCTGGTATTGCAGTTTCTGGAGATAGATTACAAGGTACTGGTACGTGGACGACTGGAAATTACAAGAAACCAACCATCACTAAAAAAGATTTAATTGGAACTTGTAACACTACGGATAACTGCGGTGATATTTGGTATAAATTTACCATGCCAAATGATGCATGTATGTTAGGAAGTGTTGTTTCTATCCAAGGTTATAGTAATCAAGCAGCTATTGGTTCACAATATCATAACGACCTAAAAGCAATTGCCTACAGAGGCACACCAGGCAGTTTAACACCGATAGATTGTGGCAAAACGGATGATAATGCTTTAACGTTAGATTATTTCCATTTTGAAGTAGCTGGCACTGCAGGTGAAACCATCTATTTACAAGTTTTCGATCAAAATAACAATGATCAGGATAATGACGATGAAGAAGATTTCTTTATTTGTGTAGGTAAACGGTTCGGTGTCGATTTATGTCAGAAATTAAATGATGTTCCTCATATGACGTATGGTGTTGATTATTGCTGGAATACAGAAGGAGCTTCTGGCGAAACACCAGCTTCTGCTTATGGTGAATCAAATTCTAATGTTAATCCAACAGAAAATTCTGCTTATTTCAAATTTAAAATGACACCAAGTCCATGCGATAGTATTAATATAAGAATGTGGCAACCTACACCACCAAATCAATTTTTACAAGGTGGTGGAACCAATAATAATCAAATTGTTTCTTTAAGTATTTACAGAGAAGATAATTTATTATGTGATGGTACCATAGATGGTGCTTTAGTTTCAAAATCCTATATATGCTCATCACCTACAGCAATTAGTGATGTGTTGTCTTTTAACGTTGGAGTATCAAATTTAGATACAAATAAAACATATATTATACAGATTGACGGTCAAGGGCAAAATGAATCTGGATATATTAATAATGGGTTTATTCGTATTGACACCATTCAGCGTTGTGTAAATGTTCAGGCAGTTACCTTCAATGATACTAGTGTTGGCAGATGGATTTGTAAAGACGGTTGGAGATATTATTACGATAGAAACAACATTATAATCTTTGCATTATATCCAAACGGAAATAATTTTGAAGGAGTTGCAAAAATTCGATACAAAACAGCTTATGATTCTGCAACTGTTTGTGCTGCATCTATGGCAGAATATAGTATGCGTAGAATTTGGGATTTTCAGATTACAAGTGGTACAATAAATCCTTTACAACCTGTAAAAGTTAGATTCTATTATATTGCATCTGAAAAATCAGCTATTATAAACGCTGCAAATACATTTTTAGCAAACTGTGGAGGATATTATGAACCTTTTGAGTGGTTTAAAACTGCAGGCGGTATTCAATATATTCCAACATCACCAGCTCAAATTAATCCAGCTAGGATCACAGCTGGTTATTCGCAAACTGGTTGCTTAGGTAGTCCTTTGTTTGGCAGTCCTAACGGATGTTTTAATTTAACTGCTTTAGATAATCAAATTTCATGTAATGGTACTTTATATGTTGAACTCGGTGCAATAGTAGACTTCTCTGGTGGAACAGGTGCTGCTGGTGTTGGTCCATGGCAAGGCACATCACCATTGCCAGTTGAATTAACTTCTTTTACTGGTTACAATAATGGAACTATCAATGTTTTAAACTGGACAACATCTTCTGAGAAAAATTCATTAAAATTTGAAGTAGAAAAAAGCACTGATGCCATTAACTTCAACTACATTGGAGAGCGAACTGCTGCTGGATTTAGTAATATTGCTTTAAACTATTCTTTGAATGATGAATATCCTATCGCTGGAAATAATTACTATCGTTTAAAAATGATTGATAATGACGGTACGTTTAAATATTCTGATGTTATTTTAATTAAAGTAGAAGAAACTAAAATTAACAATTCGATCATTAATATTTATCCAAACCCAACGAATGGAAAATTAAACATAGTTTACCAAGCTGGAAGTCAGCAAAAAATAGATTTAAATGTGTTTAATGTAATTGGACAGTCGATGTTGAATCTAATAGTTGATTTAAATATTGGCATTCATACTCTTGAAGTTGATGCAGCTGAATACGCAAAAGGATTGTATATTATTAAAATAAATAATATAAATTCAGGAGAGAAGTTTAATGCTAAATTTATGAAAGAGTAATTTTTAAAGAGTATAAAAATTTTTTCAAAAAATCCGACAAATTTTTGTCGGATTTTTTTTTTATTTTTATACCTTATGCGAAACTTCTTTTTTATTTTTTTACTTCTTTTTTCTTTTCACTGCTTTGCACAAGATACACTTGCGCCAATCATTCAACAAGATACTTTGACAACAATTATAGTCAATGATTCTAATTCAATAAACACAGCACAAGATTCTGCAAATGCAGATATTAATGTTTTATACGCTCCAACACCAATTCCAACTGTTTCTGTACTTAATGAAGATAACTCAGACAATCTTATAAAAAATAAAAAGTTCTCTGTAGACAAAGTACACATCTTGTTTTCTTTAGATTTATCACCTTTAAATCCATTGATTAGCGAACACGATATTTATAGAGATGAATATTTTCCAATAAAAGATTCAAGTTCTGTTTTCACGGAACGAGATACTAAAACACGTTTTAAAAAAACAAGTAACTTGCAATTTGGAATACAGTTTAATTTTTGGAAAGGATTGTATTTCGGCATGAACTATCAGTTTTTTACTATCAATAATTATAAGAAAGATCCGAACATGGGAAATTTATTATCTAAGAAAAACTCCATGTTTATTATAGTTGCCACACAAATTGGATATGTTTTTGAATTCTTAAAAAATAAATGCTTGCAAATTCAACCATCCGTTCGTTTTGGTGGTTACACGGCTGATGATTATTATGACAGAGGAATTGGTAAGAAATTTTATTTTGGTGCAGATTTTAAAATTCGATATCTGATAAAAAGAAAATTCGGTTTCAGTTTAGGTTGCGATTATGATTATTTAGTCTATAAACGAAAAGGTTATTCTGCAATTTACAATAGAGATACCTACCAAAAAACTACCTTCAATAACTTCCATGTAAACGCAGGTTTTTGCATCAATATTACTGTAAATACAAAGAAAAAATATGCAGTTAAATAATTCACTATTCACATGCAAAAAAAAATTTCGACGTTAAAAATTATAACTGTAATAGTGGTTGCATGCTTAAGTTTATTGGTTTTAAACTACAACGATTCCTTGCGTGTTCCATCAATTTTTGATGGCAGAATTTATAACACGGAATTTATTAAACCATCTGAAAAGCCATATCATTTAATAGAAAAGCCTACAGCTTTGCCTGAAATGAATTTGTGGACAGACAGCGCAACATATTCAGAGTTCTCATATCCTGATATATTGTTGCAAAACAGCAACACAACAGCATTTTTAGTCATAAAAAACGATACACTAATTTTTAAACGCTATTTAAATGGTGTAAAAGAAGGAGAGAACACACAGTTGTTTTCGGTAACTAAAGTATTGGTTACTGCGTTTTTAGGCACTGTGCTTAAAGATGGATATATAAAAAATTTAGACGAACCAGTAACCAACTATTTTCCGAATTTAAAAGATACTTTGTTTAAACAATTAACGTTGCGTCATTTGGTGCAAATGGAATCTGGTTTAAATTATGATGAGTATGGAAGTTTATATCAAACACTTTCTTTTTATTATGAAAAAAATCTTTCTAAAAATATTTACAATGCCAAGTTTGTTCAGAAACCAGGCACACAATTTAAGTACAAATCAATAGATACGCAAATTTTGGGTGAGTGTATGCGCAATGCATTGAAGAATAAGGATAAAAAATTCTTTGATTATTTCCAGGAAAATTTTTGGAGCAAGTTAGGTATGCAAGATACTGCGTATTGGAGTTTAGACAGCAAAATTACTCGAAATCCAAAGTTTTACGGTGGTTTAAATATGTCTGCGCGCGATTTGGCAAAGTTTGCCATTATGGTATTGCATGAAGGAAAACTTAAAAAGCATCAGCTAGTTCCGAAAGATTGGTTTAACTATTGTGACGATACTTTACATCGATGCAAAGAAGATGATAAATATTGCTTAGGTTGGTATTATTCTGTAGATGATGCTGATAATGATATTTATTATGGCGCTGGTTTTAACGGACAAATTTTAATGATTAACGAAACCAAAAACGTCATTATTATTCGACTTGGTACTGATCGTGGTGGTGTGAAATGGTATGATATTGAAGAAAATTATCTGAAACAGTTTAGCTTTGGATTTGTAATGCGTGTCAATTTTATTTTATATCTTAAGTTCAATAGTTTTATCCAAATCACATTTTCGTTCAAAATCAAACATTTAAGAACTATGATGTTTTTTCCAGCCATAAAACTGAATTTTTTTTTTTTTTTTTTGGGTGGGGTTGTTTTTTTTTTTTTTTCGGTTTGGGGATGGGGCAGGGGGGGCTGGTTTTTTTTTTTGGTGGGGGGTGGGTTGGGGACGGTGTTTTTTGTGGTTTTGGGGGGGTTTTTTTTTTATTTTTTTTTTGTGTTTGTTTTTTTTTTTTGGTTTTTTGGTGCGCCTTACCTTTAGAATTTTTTTTTTTTTCTAGGAATTTTTTTAAGTTGTTATTTCCTCGGCGGCCGAAACGCATCAACTGTATTTTTTTTCTTGAGATATAGATTGCAAGTGCAATTCCAATAATTAAACCTATTGCAGATATTATAATTGCTAAAATAGTTCCTGTTTTTGTTGGTATAAATTGATATAAAATAAAACTGATAATTAAAGCAGTAAAAAATGGAAATGCAATAATTGGCAAAGAAGCAAAAAATGAAGTTATGATATTAAAAATTCGCATTGCTGATTGATTTTCACTTTCACTTTCACCATCACTTTCACTCTAAAAATTACTTACTTCTAATCGCTTCTACAGGATCCATTGTAGCAGCTAAATATGCTGGAATAATTCCTGATAAAATACCTAACACAAACGCAATTCCAAAGCCAATGATAATATTTACCGAACTTAATTTAAATTCCATTCCAGATGCTTCGGTTGCCAAATTGCATAATAAATAAACAATCAAAATACCAACAACAGCACCCATCATACATAAAAAAATGGCTTCTAATAAAAACTCTAATAAGATGTCGCTCTTTCTTGCGCCAAGTGCTTTTTTAATTCCTATTAATGCTTTGCGTTCTGTAACACTAACAAACATAATATTGGCAATACCAAAGCCGCCAACAATTAAAGAGAAAAAACCAATGACCCATTTTACAATTCCAAGCGAATCGAAAAGTCCATCAAATCCTTTTGCAATTACACTTAATTGGTTGACAGAATAATTATCTTCTTGTTTGGGTCGAAGTTTGCGTGAAGCACGCATCAATCCAGATAATTCTTGTTTTAATTCATTAATCGAAACACCAGGTTTTGTTCTAATTTCTATGGTTTGGTCAATTTGATTTTCATTGTACGAAAAATTGCGTGTATAGTATGCCAATGGAATGATAATCGCCTTATCGTAATTAAAACCTAATAAATCTTCGCCTTTCTTTTTGATAACGCCAATGACGGTCATTCTTTTTCCATCTAATTTTGCTTCCAAACCAACAGGATTAGGTACATTTTTAAAGAGTTTTTCAGCCAAATCACCACCAATTACACAAACATTCAAACCATTTCCGATTTCCATATTTGATAAATATCTGCCTTGCGCAATTTCGAGTTGAAATACTTGTCCATAATTAGCAGTTACTGCAGAAACTACACCTTTAAATGTTTTTTTGTCTTTATAAGAAAATTCTGGTGATTGACGTGGATTCAACTCAAATGTAACATATTCAGCCAGTTTCGATTTTGCCTGCACATATTTATAGTCTTCCAGTTTTACAATTGGACGCTGAAAATATTTCCACCAAGGATAATCACTTGGTCCATCAAAAGTCCAGGCCCATTTATTTACAAACAAAATATTATCACCTAAACTTGAAATGGATTGGTTAATATTATTTTTCAATGCATCTACTGCAGTTAAAATAGAAATGATACTGAAAATACCAACGGTGATACCAAACAGTGACAAAAAAGTACGCAACTTATTCAACCATAATTGTTGAATAGTTAATTTAAATGTTTCTGAAATTACTCGAAGCAGCTGTTGCATAAAACAAACCTACAAAATTTAATCAAATAAAAATATCAGTCGTTTGTAATTAGAACTTCTTACACTTATCTTTGCACCACATAAAAAAAGTATTATTCCGTAAAATAATAAAAACACAAAAATGAAATTATCACAATTCGAATTTGAATTAGACAAAGAAAAAATTGCGTTGTATCCTTCAAAACAACGCGACGAATGCAAACTAATGGTAGTGCATCGCAAATCTGGAAAAATTGAACACAAAGTATTTAAAAATGTTTTAGATTATTTTGATGATGGTGATGTGATGGTTGTAAATAATACAAAAGTATTTCCTGCAAGAATGTATGGCACAAAAGAAAAAACAGGTGCTAAAATTGAAGTATTTTTATTAAGAGAACTCAATCACGATTTGAGACTTTGGGACGTTTTAGTGGATCCAGCGCGTAAAATTCGTGTTGGTAATAAATTGTATTTTGGCGATGATGATTTAGTTGCTGAAGTAGTTGATAATACAACTTCTCGTGGTAGAACAATTCGTTTTCTTTTTGATAAAAGTGAAGCTGAATTTAGAGCAGTGTTAGATAAATTGGGAAATACACCATTACCGAAATACATCAAACGCGAGCCAGAAGAAGCAGATAAAGAATTATATCAAACCGTTTACGCAAGTCAAGAAGGTGCTGTAGCAGCACCAACAGCTGGAATGCACTTTAGTAAAGAGCTAATGAAACGCTTAGAAATTAAAGGTGTTGATTTTGCACAATTAACCTTACATATTGGTTTAGGTACTTTTCGTTCTATTGATGTAGAAGATTTATCGAAACACAAAATGGATGCTGAGTATTTTAAAATTGATGAAAGATGTACGAAAATCGTAAATAAAGCAAAACTAGCTAAGAAAAATATTTGCGCAGTTGGTACAACTTCAATGCGTTCATTAGAAACTGCAGTTTCTGCAGAAGGTTTATTAAAACCAATGGAAGGTTGGACAAATTTATTTATTCATCCACCATATGATTTTTCTATCGCAAACAGTATGATTACCAATTTCCACGTTCCGAAATCAAGCTTGTTAATTATGATTTCTGCATTTGCTGGTTACGATTTAACAATGGAAGCATACCAAAAAGCAATGGAAAAGAAATACAATTTCTTCTCTTATGGTGATGCCATGTTGATTATCGATTAATACAAACATACTTTTCTAAAGTTTAAAACTTTAAAAAAGTTGATTGAATAAAAATCCGTGCAATACTGTGCGGATTTTTTTTTATTTTTTTGGATATTATATAAAATTTATTTTTGATAATGCCAAAAATACAATGTCACTCTTTCCGTCAAAATCCAACAGAAAACTTATTGCCATTTGATGGAACAGTGAATTATTTCGGAAAAATAATTCCATTGCAAGAAGCCAATTATTATTACGATATTTTAATGAACAACATTGAATGGCGAAATGATGAAGCGGTGATTTTTGGTAAACATATTATTACAGCAAGAAAAGTAGCTTGGTATGCTGATGCAAATTTTTCTTACACCTATTCAAAAACAACAAAGCAAGCTTTGGCTTGGACAAAAGAGTTGCTTGAATTAAAGCATCTTTCAGAACAATTAACGAATGAAAAATACAATTCTTGTTTGCTGAATTTATATCACAATGGAAACGAAGGCATGGCTTACCACAGCGACGCGGAAACTGCATTGCGCAAAAATGGTGCAATTGCATCTTTGAGTTTTGGTGCAGAACGGAAATTTTCTTTCAAACATAAAACCAATAAACAAACAGTTTCATTGTTCTTAGAACATGGTAGTTTATTAGTGATGAAAGATGTTACGCAAACCAATTGGCTGCATCGCTTGCCACCAACTACTAAAATAAACACGCCAAGAATAAATCTAACTTTCAGACAAATGATGGTTTAACAAGTTTTATTTTTTTTAAATTTGATAAAACTATTCAACTATGAAATATCCATGAGTATTTGTAAGTTAAAACTAATTGATTATTTGGATATTCCATGTGTACCATTAAAACAATAAAAATAATCACATGAAAATTAAAAAATTCAACTGCATCAGTTGCGGTGCGCCAAAAATAAATCCTTATTCTTCACCTTATATTGTTTGCGATTTCTGCGGCACGTTTACCGATATTGATTTTGAACAAAGTTTGAATGCTTGGAATAAAGACCCAAAACGTACAGAAAGATATACAAAAGAAAAAGTAAAATTTGAATCGAAGCTTGCTGAACTATTAGGAAAAGCAAATAAAGAAGCTTATGAGAAAATACAATTCGATTATTGGGATTTGTATTATAAAATTTATCCAGAATATTTGCCGCCAACTATTAATACAGATGAGAAATATAAAATGTATGTTGACATATGCGCAAATGTTTCAACGATATATGCATTTGATGAAAATTGGTCGAAAAAAGCAGGCGAACAAGCATTGCTGCAACAAGGAATTTCGTACAATGCAGAAGATGGAAAAACGTATGCTGATAGCGTTCCATTTTTTAAACTCACCGATTTTTATTTAGGATATTTGAAAGAATCTTTTTCAGATTTTTATGCAAATCCGAACTACAAAATTATGTATGATTTGTTGCCACCTGATGTAAATTTGAAAATGAAAACATCGGTGTATGTGCAAGCATGGATTCCATATTTAAGAGAAAACGATGCGCAAAAATTATTGAAACAAACTAATTTTACTACAGAATTTACAGACGCAGTTACGGTAAATGGAAAGCAACAATCTTGTCTGTTTTGTCAGCATGATGTTTTTGTGCCAGACGGTTCCTTTAAAGTAATGTGTGAACATTGTCTTAAAGTAAATACGGTACAAAAAGTATTTCATTGCATTTCTTGCGGAACAGAAAATCCAGTTCCAGAAAATCCAGCAAAGCCAATCAACTGCGTTTCGTGTGGTACTGAAAATAGATTGGTAAAAGGTTGGTTTTAATGCAGTTTGTAATTTGCAAAAAAAATGGTTTGCAATTAAATTCGTAATACTTTTTGTTTTCTCTTGTTCCTTTTGTGGTTCAAAAAAATAGTTTGCAATCTTATTTTATAAGATAGATTTTAGTTTTTTTGTATTTAATTTACTTTGCTTCTTTGCATTCATTGCGTGAAAAAAATCACAAATCAAAACCAATATCTTTTCTGTAATATTTTCCTTCGAATTGAATTTTTTCTGCATTTTTATTAGAAAGTTTTAATGCTTCTTTCCAATCTGTATGCAAAGATGTAACTGCTAATACTCGACCACCATTCGTTACTAATTCATCTATCTCATTTGCGTCCTTTGCGTCTTTGCGTGCAATTAATTTTGTTCCGCAATGAAACACCATCGAATCATCAATAGAGTCAATTCCTGTAATAACCTTTCCTTTTTCAAAATCTTCAGGATATCCACCACTTGCTAAAATAATGGTTGTTGCAGCACGTTCATCTATTTCTAAGTCAATCATCATTAGTCGATGGTCAATAGTTGCTTGAAATAATTCGATAATATCAGATTTTATTCGAGGAAAAACAGCTTCCGTTTCAGGGTCACCCATTCTGCAATTATATTCCACTACTTTTAATTCTCCAGTTTTCAGCAACATCAAACCAATATACACAAAACCGATATACACGATATTCTCTTTTTGAAAACCTGCAATGGTTGGCTTGATAATTTTTTCTTCAACGGTTTGCATCATCGCATCGGTAACAAAAGAAGGCGGCGAAACCGCACCCATTCCACCAGTATTTAAACCAGTATCGCCTTCACCTATTCTTTTGTAATCTTTTGCAGTCGGTAATATTTTATACTCTTTTCCATCTGTCAACACAAACACAGAAAACTCAATGCCGTCCATAAATTCTTCGATCACTACTTTCGAACTCGCATCGCCAAACTTACCATCCAACATTTCTATAAACTCTGCTTTTGCTTCTTCTATGGTTTGGCAAATTAATACACCTTTGCCAGCAGCCAAACCATCAGCTTTCAAAACAATAGGAACAGTTTGTGTTTCAATATATGCTAAACCTTCTTCAATAGTTGCTTGTGTAAATTCTTTGTAAGCAGCCGTTGGTACATTATTTCTAAACATAAATGCTTTAGAAAATGCTTTGCTGCCTTCCAGTTGCGCGCCAACTTTTGATGGACCAATCACTGGAATATTTTTCAGAGCATCATCAGTTTTAAAATAATCAAAAATACCTTCTACTAAAGGCGTTTCTGGTCCAACCACCATCATTTTTATTTCATTGTCTAAAACAAAATTTTTAATGGCTGGAAAATCAGTAGCAGAAATGGTAATGTTTTCGCCGAACTGTGCCGTTCCTGGATTTCCTGGAGCGATGAACAATTTTTTGCAATGTTTGCTCTGTGCAATTTTGAAAGCAAAAGCATGTTCGCGACCACCAGCGCCAAGTAATAAAATATTCATAAAAGATTTTTTTGCAAGATAATTCCTTTTTAATTCAATGCCATTTTGTCCTTTGGTTAATTTTTGCACATATTTTGTAGATTCACATTAATTACCATTTAAAATTTAGGTAAAATGTTAACTTTGCAACCTATTTATACTATAATATCATGCTAAACTTCCTACAAAAAGGTCTTTCCAAAATTTTCGGTAGCAAATCCAATCGTGACATAAAGTCTGTGGAACCAATTGTTACTGAAATAAATCTACATTTCGAGCAATATCAGCAATTAAACCACGATGAATTACGCAATAAAACGCAATCCTTTAAAGAACGTATAAAAGAGTATTTGTCTGAAATTGATGCTCAAATTGCAGAGCTTACTCAAAAAGCAGAAGTTGACAATGCTGATTTAGACGAGAAGGAAGAGATTTTTGCAAAAGTTGATAAACTAAACAAAGAACGCGACGAAGCTATAGAAGAGGTTTTGAACGAAATTTTACCAGAAGCATTTGCTGTGGTAAAAGAAGCAGCACGTCGTTTTTCAACCAACGAATTCTTGCGTGTTATCGCAACCGATTTAGATAGAGAATTAGCTGTTAAAAATCCACACATAAAAATTGATGGAAACACCGCTATTTATCCAAATAAATGGACAGCTGCAGGTGGTGAAATTGTTTGGAACATGGTACATTACGATGTCCAATTAATGGGTGGCGTTGTGTTGCATCGAGGAAAAATTTCAGAAATGGCAACTGGTGAAGGTAAAACCTTAGTTTCTACCTTGCCTGCGTATCTGAATGCCTTGGCTGGTTGTGGTGTGCATTTGGTAACCGTGAATGATTACTTAGCGCGTCGTGATAGTGAATGGAACGGTTTATTATTTAATTTTTTAGGCATAACTGTTGATTGTATCGACAAGCACGAACCACATTCTGACGGAAGAAAAGCTGCGTACTTGGCAGATATTACTTATGGTACCAATAATGAATTTGGTTTTGATTATTTGAGAGATAATATGGTGCGAACTGCAGAAGAGCAAGTGCAACGCAAATTGCATTTCGCCATGGTTGATGAGGTCGATTCTGTTTTAATTGATGATGCAAGAACACCATTAATTATTTCAGGTCCAGTGCCGAAAGGTGATGAGCAAATGTTTCATGAACTGAAACCACGCATCGAAAAATTGGTTGCTGCACAGAAAAAAGTAACACAACAATTTTTATTGGATGCAAAAAAATTAATAACTGAAGGAAAAACAGGACACAAAGAAGGTGAAGGTGGCTTGGCTTTGTTTCGAGCGCATCGTGGTTTGCCAAAAAATACTGCACTCATTAAGTTTTTGAGTGAAGTAGGTATGAAGCAAATTTTAATGAAAGCAGAAAACTATTATCTGCAAGATCAACAAAAAGAAATGCCAATTGCCGATGCACAATTATATTTTGTGATTGATGAAAAAAACAATCAAATTGATTTAACAGAAAAAGGTATTGAATTAATAACTTCTTCTGGCGAAGAAAAAGATTTCTTCGTAATGCCTGATATTGGTGGTTTAATAGCTGAAGTAGAAAATGAACCTATTTCTCATGAAGAAAAATTAACAAAAAAAGATGCTGTTTTGTTAGATTTTAATATCAAATCTGAACGTCTGCATACCGTAAATCAATTACTAAAAGCATATTGTTTATTTGATAAAGATGTTGAATATGTAGTGATTGACCAAAAAGTAAAAATTGTTGACGAACAAACAGGTCGTATCATGGATGGTCGTCGTTATAGCGACGGTTTGCATCAGGCAATAGAAGCAAAAGAAAATGTAAAAGTAGAAGCAGCTACACAAACATTTGCAACCGTTACGCTTCAGAATTTTTTCCGTATGTATCACAAATTGTGTGGTATGACTGGTACTGCAGAAACGGAAGCATCTGAATTCTGGGAAATCTATAAATTAGATACTGTAGTAGTTCCAACTAACAGACCAACTAAACGTATCGACAAAGAAGATTTAATTTATAAAACGAAGCGAGAAAAATATAACGCTGTTATTGACGAAATCATAAAACTTAAAGAAGAAGGCAGACCCGTTTTGGTTGGAACTACCAATGTTGAAGTTTCTGAATTGCTAAGCAAAATGCTAAGCATGCGTAAAATTGAACACAACGTGTTGAACGCAAAACAGCATCAACGTGAAGCTGATATTGTGGCTCAGGCAGGTTTGGCTGGACAAATCACTATTGCAACCAACATGGCTGGTCGTGGTACAGATATTAAATTAGGTCAAGGTATTAAAGATATTGGCGGTTTGGCTATTATCGGATCTGAACGACATGATTCGCGCCGTGTGGACAGACAGTTGCGTGGTCGTGCTGGTCGTCAAGGTGATACAGGTTCTACGCAGTTTTATGCAAGTTTGGAAGACGACTTAATGCGTTTGTTCGGCTCTGATAGAATTGCAGGCATGATGGATAAAATGGGTTACAAAGATGGTGATGTAATTCAACATTCAATGGTAACCAAATCAATAGAACGTGCACAGAAAAAAGTAGAGGAAAATCACTTTGGTACGCGTAAACGATTGTTAGAATATGATGATGTAATGAATGCGCAACGCGAAGTAATTTATAAACGCAGACATCATGCATTAGTTGGAGAAAGAATATCTTTCGATTTGATAAATATGTTTTATGATTTGAGTTTTGAAATTGCTAACGATGGAAAAATTTCTCAAGATATTGAAGCATTTAAATTAGATACTATTCGTTTTCTGTCAGTAGATACAAAAATTACTGCTGATGATTTGAAGAATAAGAAAGTTGATGATTTAGCAGCCGATTTGTATCATGAAGTATATCAAAAATATCAACGCAAATCTGATTCTGTTGCTAAAGAAGCATTGCCTATTATACAAAATGTGGTCACAATAAATGGCGATAAATTCCAAAATATGGTTATTCCTTTTTCTGATGGAAACAGAGAAATACAAATTTTGGCTAACATTGAAAAATCGTTGAGCAGTAAAGGAAAAGATCTGATTAAAACAATTGAACAAAATATTATTTTGTCATTTATCGACCATCACTGGAAAGACCATTTACGTCAAATGGATGAGTTAAAACATTCAGTTCAAATGGCAGTGCACGAGCAAAAAGATCCTTTGTTAATCTTTAAATTTGAAGCATTTGAATTATTTAAACAAATGCTATCTGCCATAAATAAAGATGTAACTACATTTTTGTTGAAAGGAGCATTGCCAGCACAAAGAATAAACAATATTCAACAAGTTCGTTTGCCAAAATCTACTGAAAAAGTAAAAGAATCTCGTGGTGGTGAAAATATTGAAGACGAATACAAGGGTGCTGAAGCTGCTACAGATACACGCGAAAAACAACAACCTGTGCGTGCAGAAGTGAAAATTGGCAGAAACGATCCTTGTCCATGTGGAAGCGGAAAAAAATACAAACAATGCCACGGCAAAGAAATGGCATAATGGTTGATAGTCATTGGTCAATAGTTATTAGTAATATTGTAAAAAAACTATAAATTCTAACCGATAACGTATAACTTTGATAAGATGAAATATTTATTTACTACATACTGCATACTGTTTGCTGCATACTTTTGCAAAGCAAATGATAACGATTCGCTGAGTTTGAATGCAGAAAATAATATTTTATTTTTTAAAGACCCAAGAGTTGATGTATTGCAAAAAATATATTCGCGCAAACCAGCTGGTCCGAAAAAGAAATTAGTGCGTGTGCAAGTGTTTCAGGCAACTGCGCGCGACCAGGTTTTTGATGCGAAAGCAAAATTTTCAGCACGTTTTCCAGGCATCGCTACTTTTATAACGTATGCATCACCTAACTTTAAATTGCGTGCCGGTGAGTTTGCTTCAAAAGAAGAAGCATTTAAATTTTTGATGCAAATGAAATCGATGTTTCCAGCAAGTTTTGTGATTGAAGAAAAATCGGACGAAGAAAGAGAAGACGATAAAAACAAAGCTAATACCAAAAACGGAACGAAAGGAACAAAAGCTACAACTACCAAAACCGCTACCAAACCAAAACCTAAAACTGCGTTGAAAACGAATTAGGGTTTAAACACAAGATGATATAATTATATTTAAAGAATAGCAATATTATTTTTTATCCGATTCTTTTATTTGCCTAAAAACAATTTTTGTAAATCCATTTCTGTTGTCCATACTTCATTTATCGGTACAATCTTTTTACTTACTTTATTTATATCATTACCTTCTTTAGTACATAAATATGGATAAAATGTGTAGGCTGCATTTCCATCAATATTTTCTATTTCTTTTTCCCAATTTTTCCATCTAAAGCCATCATAAAATTTATTTATATCACCACTGAAACAAAATTGAATAAATTCTGAATAAGTCATTCCTAATGATTGCCATTTTAAATTATCTGGTGCAAAGTAAAATATCTTGCCAATATTTTCTTTTCCAAATTCGCCATTATTGATGGCGAAAAATCCACCTAAAACATCATCAGCAACCAATAAATAAGAAAGCGAACTTCCCAATATTGAATAAGATTTTCCTTTATTCCAATCCATTAAACTTCTATCTAATTTTTTTGAACCAGAACCTAAAACTCGTATCCAACCATTGTCGATTAAAATTCCACCAGTTTCATAAATAATCGAACCCATAGTAGATTTAGTCGTTACTTGAGTTTGATATAAAGCACTATCTGCTCTTAAAATATCTTTAGGTAAAATTTCTACTTTATTTCTTGCGGTATCAATCCAAGGTTTAATATATGACCAAGCTGATTCATTTTTATTAATGAGTTCAGAAAGATTTCTATCCTTTTTTTGAGCAAAAATAATATTTGAGAAAAGAAACAAACTAACAGATAATATAAATAGAATTTTTTTCTTCATTTCTATCTTTTCTTCAAACCCAAACTTTCCAGTTTGTCTTCTAGTTGTTTTTTGCTGAGTCCAATGTCTTCTGCTGTTTTAGATGTATTCCAACTGTTTTTATCTAATTTATTTTCGATAAAACTGCGTTCTACATAATCGTTCAATTGTTGCAAATTTGCAAATTTATCAAAGTCAATTCCTTTGTTTTCTGCTTTTGTACTTGGTCCAGAATAATCAATTACATCTTGTTTGGTAATTGTTTTTTCACTCATTATTACCAGGCGTTCCACTACATTGCGCAGCTCACGAATATTACCTGTCCAGTTGCGTGCCTGCATCGTTTCAATCGCATCATTTTCAATTTTTTTCACAGGAATTCCATAGTCGCCACAAATTTCATTTAAGAAATGTTCGGTTAAAACAGGAATATCATCTTTGCGTTCATTCAATGAAGGTACATGAATTAAGATTACACTTAATCGATGGTACAAGTCCATACGAAAACGGTTTTCTTCAACTTCTTTCAGTAAATCTTTATTGGTTGCAGCTACCACGCGCACATCTACTTTCTCTTCTTTGTCGCCACCAACTTTGGTAATTTTATTTTCCTGCAAGGCACGCAATACTTTTGCTTGCGCAGACAAACTCATGTCGCCGATTTCATCTAAAAAAAGTGTGCCACCATTTGCTTGTTCAAATTTTCCGATGCGTTGTTTGATAGCTGATGTGAATGCACCTTTCTCGTGACCGAATAATTCGCTTTCAATTAATTCAGATGGAATCGCTGCGCAGTTTACTTCTATCAAAGGTCCGTTGGCGCGGTTGCTTTGTTCGTGCAGCCAGCGTGCTACTAATTCTTTTCCGGAACCATTATCACCAGTAATTAAAACGCGCGCTTCTGTTGGCGCTACTTTCGCGATGGTTTCTTTTATTTTTAAAATTGGATTAGAATCACCAACTATATCTTTAGATTTTGCAATTTTCTTTTTTAAGATTTTAGTTTCTGTAACTAACGAAACTTTATCCATCGCATTTCGAACCGTAATCAATAAACGATTTAAATCAGGTGGTTTTGGAATATAATCGAACGCACCTTTTTTTACGGCTTCCACTGCAGTTTCTAAATTACCGTGACCAGACAAAACAATCACAGGTGTTTCGATGCCTTTTTGCTGCATTTCTGTCAACACTTCCAAGCCATCTTTTTTTGGCATTTTGATGTCGAGAATAACGACATCGTAATTATTCTTTTCAATTTTTTCTAAACCAATTTCGCCATCTTCAGCTTCATCAATATCATATTTTTCGTACTCTAAAATTTCTTTCAGCGTTCTGCGAATCGCTTTTTCATCATCAACAATTAAAATTTTCGGCATATAAAAGTATTAAGCTGTATGGAATAAATATTAAGTACAATAGCTACTACAACTATTGTTCCTAAGTTGTAAAACTAAGAAAAATTGTGATAATTATTTAGTGCAGAAACTGTTAAGCATCCAACTCGCCAGCAATAACGTTCATGCTGCTCATGGTTAAAATGGCATCGCTCAACATGCTGCCTTTTATCATTTCAGGATAAGCTTGATAGTAAATGAAACATGGTCGACGAAAATGCAAACGGAATGGTGTTCGTCCGCCATCGGAAATTAAATAGAAACCTAATTCACCGTTACCACCTTCTACTGCGTGATATACTTCGCCTTTTGGAACTTCTGTCTCACCCATTACAATTTTAAAGTGATAGATTAACGCTTCCATTTTGCTATATACATCTTGCTTTTCAGGTAAATAAAATTCTGGTAAATCTGCATGAAATGCTCCATCAGGCATGTTTTTTATAGCTTGTTCGATAATGCTGTAACTTTGCCACATTTCTTCCATGCGAACAGAATATCTGTCGTAAGTATCGCCATTGGTTCCAACTGGAATGTCGAATTTAAAATCTTCGTATGATGAATACGGATTGGCAACTCGAACATCATAATCAACACCAGCAGCACGTAAATTTGGACCTGTAAAACCAAAATTCAGTGCTTTTTCTGCAGTGATTGGCCCAACATTTATGGTTCTGTCCATGAATATTCTGTTTCTATCCACCAAAGATTGAAATTCTTTCAATCCTTTCGGAAAACCTTTCATAAAATGATCAATCTTTTCCCATGCTTTTGGTGAAAAATCGCGTTCCATGCCGCCAATTCTTCCGATATTTGTGGTTAAACGAGCACCACATATTTCTTCAAAAATTTCGTAAATCCATTCTCTGTATTGAAACAAATGCAAGAAACCAGTCATTGCACCAGTGTCTACTGCAATTACAGTGTCGCACACAATATGATCGGCGATGCGCGACAATTCCATGATAATAACACGCATATATTGCGCTCGTTTGGGAATTTCCGCACCAATTAATTTTTCTACTGTCATGTGCCAACCCATGTTGTTGATAGGCGATGAGCAGTAGTTTAATCTATCTGTAATAGTGGTAATTTGATTGTATGGACGATGCTCAGCCAATTTTTCAAAAGCACGATGAATATAGCCAACGGTTGAAACAGCATCTACAATCATTTCGCCATCCATAGTTAACACGTTTTGGAAAATACCATGTGTTGCTGGATGCGTTGGGCCAAGATTTAAGGTTGAATAATTTTTTTCGTCGTATGTATTATTTGGTGCTGTCATTAGTATCGTTTTGAGTTATCTTCCAAACATTTTATCACTTTTATCACTTCTACCTAGATCTTCTAATGGATATTCTTTTCGCATTGGAAAATAATTCATCTCATCCATATTTAAAATGCGCGATAAATTTTTGTGACCAATAAAATTGAACCCAAAAAAATCATATTCTTGTCTTTCCATCCATCCAGCAGTTGGATAAATATCAGAAATTGTAGGCATGTCTAAATCTGATTTAGACATAAATGTTTTTAGTCGAATGCGAAAATTTTTAGGCATATTGTGCAACTGATACATCAACCCAAATTGTTTATCTTCGGTTTCATCGGGTTGATGAATGCCACACATCGTAGTTAAGAAATGAAAGTTTAAATCAGTATCTTCTTTTAAAAAGATAAGTACATCTTTTACACTGTCTTTTCTTAAAATAAATACAGGAAAATCGTAATGCATTTCAGCTGATAGTAATGCATCGCCAAATTTTGACTCTAATTTATCTTTTACTTTTTGTAATAATTCACTCATTTTTTTAGTATTAAGTATTTAAGTAGGCAGTAGGCAGAACTACTGCATACTTAATTGACTGCTTACTGTATACTATCTATTCGATTCCGTATTCAGCTAATAATGCTTTATATTCTGGTGATTCTCTTCTTCTACGAGATTCGTTTTTTGCTAATTCCTGAATTTGTAAAATACCATCTAGCACTTGTTCTGGTCGTGGTGGACAACCTGGAATATATACATCAACTGGAATTATTTTATCAATTCCTTGTAACACGCTGTAAGTATCAAAAATGCCACCGCTACTTGCACAAGCACCCATGCACAAAACCCATTTTGGTTCAGCCATTTGTTCATATACTTGTCGAAGTATTGGTCCCATTTTTTTAGAAATCGTACCCATCACCATTAATAAATCTGCCTGACGTGGCGAGAAACTCAATCGCTCTGACCCAAATCGTGCTAAATCGTAATGTGCAGCCATGGTTGCCATAAATTCAATTCCACAACAAGATGTTGCAAAAGGCAATGGCCAAAGTGAATTGGCACGCGCTAAACCGACAGCTTTGTCTAAAGAAGTGGCAAAAAAACCTTGTCCTGTAATTCCTTCTGGTTCATAAGCAGGATTGATATCTATAGCTGTTGTACTCATTTTTTTAGTATTTTGTGTTTGAGTAGGCAGTTTGCAGTTGAACTGCTTACTAAATGACTGCATACTTCATACTTATTATTTATTCCCATTTTAAAGCACCCTTTTTTACTATATAGTAAAAACCGATTAAGAATATGGCAATGAATGAAAACATTTCTACTATACCTAACAAACCTAGTTTGTGAAAGTTCACGGCCCAAGGATACATGAAAATTACTTCTACATCAAACAATACAAAAAGAATAGCTACTAAGAAATATTTGATGGAAAATGGAGTTCGTGCGTTTCCTTGTACATCAATTCCGCACTCGAAAGATTCTAATTTTATTTTTGAATTGCGTTTTGGACCCATCCAATGAGTAACACCCATTACAAGACCTACAAATCCTAATGCAACAATGAACATCAACACTATTGGAAGATAATCTAATGCTCTACTGGTAACGAATAAAATCATAATTAAAACTGTGGCAAATGTACTATTTTTATTGAAATAAGCGCATGTAAAATAGGTAATTTTTTATGGAATTTACTCCAAAATTTGAAATAGTATCACAGTGAACACAAAGAATATCAAAGAGAACTCAGTGCAACTCTGTGAAATAATAATGTATTTCAGAAAAAATAATTGACAAAATTTATGGAATTTGTCGAATCTATGTATCTCAATAGTAAAATAAATTATTAACCTTTACTTTTGCTATTATGATGGAACACGAAGATTTACACGAACTGCAACAACTGGCAATTGAATTTGCACTAAAAACATCGGAACATTTATTTATTACCGGAAAAGCTGGAACAGGTAAAACTACTTTTCTTAAATCTATTCAGAATAATTCGATGAAAAACACGGTGGTGGCAGCACCAACAGGTGTGGCAGCCATTAATGCAGGTGGAATGACGTTGCATTCTTTGTTTCAGTTGCCATTCAATGCATTTTTGCCAACTAAACAACGCGTGCCAGCCAATTTCTCGAATATGCACACTTTGTTTGAAAATCTAAAATTAAGCAAAGCAAAAATTGAAGTGCTGAAAGAAATGGAGTTGCTGATTATTGATGAAGTTAGTATGTTGCGTTGTGATTATTTAGATTGTATTGATACGATTTTACGAACCGTTCGCAAGAATCAGCAAACGCCTTTTGGTGGTGTGCAAGTTATTTTTATTGGCGATTTGTATCAGTTGCCACCAGTGATAAAAGATGAAGAATGGAAAGTGCTGAATGAATATTATGAAAGTCCGTTTTTCTTTAGTGCGCAAGTAATCAGAGAATGCAATTTGCTGAATGTTGAGTTCACCAAAATCTATCGACAAAACGAAGAAAAATTTATTCGTTTACTGAATAAAGTGCGCAACAATGAAATGGATGAAGATGATTTTTATTTGCTGAATAGTCGCTACGAACCGGAATTACTTTCTGAACTCGAACATTATATTACACTTTCAACACACAACTGGAAAACCGATAAAATTAATCAAACACAATTGCAAAAATTAGAATCTGATTTGTTTGAATTTAAAGGTGAACTCAGCGGAAATTTTAATGAAAATGCGTTGCCAACTGAATTTAATTTGCAGCTAAAACAAGGTGCGCAAATTATGTTTATTAAGAATGACAGTAAGCCAGAAAAAAGATATTTTAACGGAAAATTAGCCACCATAAAAAAGATTAGTAAAACAGAAATTACGGTACAGTTCTTTGATGATGAACAAAATGAAATGGTGTTGGAAAAAGAAAAATGGGAAGATGTTCGTTATTCGTATAACACCGCAACCGATAAAATTGAAGAAGAAGTGGTTGGCAGTTATGTACAATATCCGATTCGCTTGGCTTGGGCAATTACTATACATAAAAGTCAAGGGTTGACGTTTGAAAATGCAGTGATTGACGCTGGTCATGCGTTTGCTGCTGGACAAGTGTATGTGGCTTTGAGTCGTTGTAAAACGTTGCATGGTATGCATCTGATGACACGCATTTCACAAGAAGCCATTACCACAGATCAGCGCATTATTGATTATTCTGAAAAATATTTGTGTGATGATGAATCGCTGCAAAAACAATTGCCAATGGCGAAAATCGAATTTTCAAAAACGCAATTACTAAAAGCATTTGACTGGACAAAAACGGTTGATGTTATTTATTCGTTTGGTGATTTGGTGGAAGAAAAAAAGATTCCTGAAAAAGAAACGGTGTTGGCGTTGGCAAGAAAATTAGAAACGAATGTGCGTGCGCAAAAAGAAATTGCCGATAAATTTTTGCATCAGTTAAAAACTATTTTCGATCAGATTCATTTAACAGAAAATCAAGATTTATTACAAGAAAGAGTGGTAAAATCGATTCATTATTTTGGAAAGAACTTGGCAGAAAATTTAATTCAACCATTGCATGATACTATCATTTCTTTACAAAATAAAAAAGGTGTTCGTGGCTTTCTGAAAAAAGCAGATGAGATTGAACAAGCATTAAAATCGAAACTAAAACAAATAGAAAAACTGCAGTTTGGCGACACTGCTTTTTACGAAGGCAATTCGTTTTATAAAGACGATGTAGTGTTTAGTGAAAAACTAAAAACAAAACCGGAAAAAGGAGAATCTAATAAAGAAAGTTTGCGGTTGTATTTAGAAAATAAATCGATTGAAGATATTGCAAAAGAACGCAACATGGCAATTTCAACTATTGAAAGTCATTTGGCAAGTTTTATTCCAACTGGTGAGGTTTCGATTTCTTCATTTCTAAAAGAAGTGGAATTAACAGCCATTAAAACGGCTATGGCTGATTTAGATACGAACCAACTAACACCATTAAAACAACACTTTGGTGATCGGTTTTCTTTTGGCCAATTACGCATGGCTGTTGCTTATTTGAGTAAGTAAATTATGAATTTACTTCACCGTTAGATTTTTTTTGTTGATTGATAAAAAAGTATATTTGAAATAAAAAAAAAAGGAACTAAATTAGGATAAATTGAAAACAGAAATCTTACAGACTACACCAGATTGCGAAATAAGAAGTTCAAGAATTGTTAACTATTCTGTTGAACTTGTTTTTACTGCTTGGACTAACCCAAACCATTTAAAAAATTGGTGGGGACCAAAAGGATTTACAAATACATTTAAGGAGTTTGACCTAAGACCTGGTGGAAAATGGAGTTTTGTTATGCACGGACCTGACAAAGGAAACTATGTTAATGAATGTGAGTTTGTATTAATAGAAAAACCAAAATTGATTGTTTGGAAACGCATTTCAAAACCATTATTTAATGTTGTTGCAGAATTTGAAGAAATAGCCAGCAACCAAACAAAAATTATTTTCAGGATGGTATTTGATACTGCAGATGAGTGCAACAAAATAAAACCTTTTGCTATTGAGAAAAATGAAGAAAATTTCGATAAACTTGAGATGGAGTTGATGAAAATGAGTTTGTAATATTTTAGGTTAGGTTTTTTTAATTGACTATTCTGAATATATAAGCATTTCTATAGATTGTATAAGGAATTGTAAATTTATAATTTAAATAGAATACCAAGAATTAAGCATAAGTATTCATACAAAACAAAAATAACTACATTTTCATAGTTAAAATCAATAAAAATATACTAATGAAAAAAAGCAATAAAAAAGAACTCTCACCTGAACAAGCAAAAGAATTACTCAATACATTAAAAATACGTTTTGAGAAAAATATAAATCGACACAAAGATATTGATTGGAATAAAGTAGCAGCCAAGCTGGAAATCAATAAAGAAAAATTGTGGTCGCTTAATGAAATGGAAGCAACTGGTGGCGAACCTGATGTGGTTGGCGTTGATAAAAAAACCGGTGAATATATTTTTTATGATTGTTCTGCAGAAAGTCCGAAAGAGCGCAGAAGTCTTTGTTACGATCGTGCAGCTTTGGATTCGAGAAAAGAATTTAAACCTAAAAACAGCGCTGTTGATATGGCTGCAGAAATGGGAATTGATATTTTGACAGAAGAACAATATCGTGCGCTACAACAATTAGGAAAGTTTGATTTGAAAACATCAAATTGGATAAAAACATCGGATGCTATTCGAAAATTAGGTGGTGCTGTTTTTTGTGACAGACGTTATGATACTGTTTTTGTGTATCATAATGGTGCCGAGTCTTTTTATGCTGTCAGAGGATTTCGTGGCTCGCTAAGAGTTTAATGATCGGTTTCAACATACTGTATTATCCAATTCTTATTACTGTAAAATAGTGATTTTAGATGCATATTGCTTAAATAGAATTTGTTGCAGCATTATTTAATTACTTTCGTCTTACTGCATAAGATGAAAAATATATTCCTTACACTTTTCTTACTACTAAGTTCTCGCATTTTATTTTCAAATGACAGTATCGCTATTTTAGCAGATGAAAAACTGGCATTGAATTGCAAGATCGATTTAATGTTGAAGGCAAGAGAAAGTATTTCAATGTCGTATTATGGAATTAATGAAGATGAAATTGGGTTGCTGTTTGTTGCTGCGGCTTGTTACAAAGCAAAACAAGGTGTGCGTGTGAAAATTATTATAGAAAAAAGCAGATCGAAAGTCACCAAGAATTTAATAAAAATATTTAAAGAATATGGTATTGATATTCGATACTACAATAGCTATCATTTAGGAAAAGTATATAAAAATTTTTCGTGGCTGCACGATAAATTGTTGGTGGTCGATTCTTCGTATGTGGTGCTTGGTGGCAGAAATTTGAATGATAAATATTATCCGAATAAAGAAAAGAAAACCGAACTGGTAGATATTGAAACGCTGATAAAAGGAAAGCCAGGTGCCGATGCGCAAAAATACATACATCATTTATTGAATTCGAAATATGCAAATAATGTAGAAAAGAAAAAGGTAGATAGTGTTCAATATAAGCAACTAAAAACAATTATTCTAAAGAACATCAGTATGTTTAAAAATCGTACGGATAAAAATTATGATAGTTTGTTGGTGCCTGTGAACCATGCAAAATTTATAAATGATAATTACAAAAAATGGCCAAAAAGCAAACGTATAGCGAATACTATTTTAACTGCCTTGCAGCAAGCTAACAAAAGTATTATAGCAGTAAGTCCGTATTTGATTCCACCAATTCCATTTATGAAAGCACTGAAAGCTGCACGCAAAAGAGGTGTTGAAATTACCTTGATGAGTAATTCTGCACAAATGAGCGATGCTAGAATTATTGCGGCTGCTTATATGAATGACCGCAGAAAATATTTGAAACACAACATCAACGTGTTTGAATACAACGGCGAAAAAATGCTGCACGATAAATTGTTTCTGATAGATGATAGTATTTCCATTGTTGGTAGTTATAATTTCGATAATATCAGTTACCGAATGAATTCTGAAAATTTGGCAACTATTAAAGATTTGAATTTTGGAAATCAATTATTAAAACATATTGGAGAAAGAAAAAAGGATTGCTTTGAAATAAAAAAAGCGTGTGATAAAAATCCTTATAACGATAAAAAAATTACAAGAAAAACAAAATTGAACAGACTTTTATTACGCCTATTTCCATTTATCAGGCGGTTTTTATAGAATCACAACGTATTAATCCTTTCCAAAATCAATTGTTTCATTTCTTTCACTTCATCAGCTGTGAAACCATGTACTTGCACTCTTCCTTCGCCAGTAGTTTCTATAATGATATCGCTAAAACCAACAAATGGCGAATCTAAATTAACAGATGAAATTCTGGAATATGGAATAGTGGTTTCTTGTCCACTGAAAAAGGAAGGCACTTTGAATGTAACGCCGTTATCTTCCAATATTATTTTTGCAGGAAATAATTTGTTGCCTTCTGTTAATCGGCTAGCTGTATATTCTTTAGCTTCCATGAAATTTATTTATTGAAATAAAAATACAACAAAATTGAAATCTAAGTCAATAAATAAAAAAAAGTCCACGAATTTTCGTGGACTTTGACCTTATTGGCGGTCCGGACGGGACTCGAACCCGCGACCCCGTGCGTGACAGGCACGTATTCTAACCAACTGAACTACCGAACCTTGCTTTTTTAAGCGAGTGCAAATATACTACTTTTTTTGGTTTTTACAACTCTGTATTGTTTTTTTTAAAACAAAATCAAAAAGAGTGTATCTTTTGGATACACTCTACACTAAAGCTATTGAAAAAATAAAAATAGGAAGATTGTGTTTTTATATTTTAAAGTTCCTTAATCGATTAAAGAAAGTATTTAACAACTATATTTTTTGTTACAACTGAAGAATCTCCATTCGCATTTTTTGCAGTTAATTGAATGCCTATCGTATTATAACCACTAGGTGCAGTTAGTATATCCGAGTCCCAACCATAGTTTTTTGTTGCGTTGGTTGTTGTTGCAGAAGTACCATCTTTAAAATCCCAACGAAAAACAGTTGCATTTTCAGAGATGTTAGTAAATTCAAACGTTTCGTCTGCGTCTAAGGTGTCATTTGATGTGATGTTAAAATTCGCTACAGGTTTTGGAGAATTGTCTTCTTTTTTACAAGCTATTGCCAATAATGTCATTGCAACTGCTATCAGTCTTAATTTTGTTTTTTTCATTTTGTTTAATTTTAATTGTTTTAGAATAGGACAAAGATGAGACGTTCAAGCAGCAGTTTAGTACCAAAATTCACGAACGGTTATTTTGGATTCATAAATGGTCAAAAAAACAAAAATAGGAAGAAAGATATCCTATAATCGGATAGATTCAATCAATGATTGAAAATCATCTTTGCGCTCTCGTGCAACTGGAATCTCTGTATGGTTAGACATGATAATGCTACCACCATCAGATTTTATGTATTGTTTGATGGCATCTATATTGATTAAAAAAGAACGATGCGTTCGAAAAAAGTTTTTGTTATCACTCAATAACGTTTCGAATTCTTTTAGTTTTTTACTAATTAATATTTTAGAATTATCTTTCAATACAACGTGTGTATATGCACCTTCTGCTTCTAAGTATAAAATGTTATCTAAATCTACAAAACGTAAACCATCTGCAATTGGTAATGCAATTTTTTTGAGTGCATTTGCTTTTAAGTTTTCTTTTAACGTATCTAATCGTTGTGTGATGGTTGGTGAAGCATTGCGCAAACGGATAGCTTTCTCGACAGCTTTTACTAATAAGGAGATCTGTATAGGTTTTACTAAATAATCAACGGCTGAAACTTCAAATGCTTTAAGTGCAAAATCATTGTGTGCGGTACAATAGATGAGTTCAAAATCTGTTTTATCTACAAAGTCCAACAATTGAAAGCCATTGTAAATAGGCATATCAATATCAGAAAAGACAATATCAGGTTTAAATTGATGAATTGCTTTTACCGCATTTGGTACATCTTCTGCTTGTGCAATAATTTCTATTTCAGGACAATTTTCTTCAATTAATGTTTGAAGCAAGCGGCGCGCTTTTGCTTCGTCATCAATAATAATTGCTTTATACTTCATTGTTCCAAAATAAAAGAATTTATTCTACATAAACAAGAAATTTTACTGTTTATGAAATGAAAACGACCGTTTGTGAAACGATTAACGGAAGACGATTGTATTTTCTTCAACTTTGTGATACAATTAATTACTAACTTTTAAATTTTACAACATGAACAAGAAAATTTTAACTATTGCTATTGCCATTTGCACATTATTTACGAGCGTTCAAATCGGATTTTCAAAAACTACTGCTTCAACTACTGCTACAAGTAGTTCATCTATCAGCATCAAATTAAAAAATGATACCGATGATGAAATGACGGTCATCAACGCAGGCAGTGGTGGCACATACCGTTTGTCTAAGAACACGGTGGTAACCATAAAAATGGATGAAGGTGATAAACTCTTTGTGTACGAAAAAGGCAAAAAAGGCGCTATGTTATTAGTTGCATCATCAGAGATGGATGGCAAAGTACAACTGGTAAGCAAACTATAATATCAAAAGAATACAACAGAAATTTCATAATGTTGTAAAAGCCACAAAAACCATAAAACTTGTGAAAAATAATTGTTTTATTTCATTAACAATTGTTTTGGTGCGATGCAGCAATGCATCGCTTTTTTTATAACTAAAAATCTAAGATTTACGACTCTGATCACGATTTATTTCACTACTGTAATTTTCTGTGTAGTATAAAAATCATCGTTTGAAATAGTCATAATATAAGTGCCAGTATTTAAATCTCCAAGTTCTAATAATGCATCTTTATAAGAAAATTGAGTAGTATAAATTACTTTGCCAAGCATATTGATAAATGTAACATTGAAATACGGCTGTTTTGTTTGAGGCAATCCTTCAATAGAAATATAATGATTTACTGGATTTGGATAAATACGAATTTTATCGGCAATGCTAGTGTTTACTGCAGTGGTACCTGAACAACGAACACCAGTAAACAAACCAGTTCTAGTAGTATTTAGCACTGCTTTCATTCTGCAGATTTGTCCATTGGTAAAAATACTCATACATGCATCATCGGTGTAATCCATATAATTTTGGTACATGATGCCTGGGTTTGAACCAGTGCAAGCATCTGTTGCAAAGCCATTACTTGCTGCTGGACAAGAATAATTTTCACCAGCTTGTTTTGGTGTGTCAGTTACTTCATCATCTGCATCGCAGTCTGGCTCGTCGCCCCAAATATGATATAAATCTAACCAATGTCCGATTTCGTGCGTAGCCGTTCTGCCTAAATTATTGGCACCACCAATGGTGCCAGACAAACCAAAATACTGATAACCAATTACCACACCATCAACTGATGGAAATGCATTTAAATCTGGAAACGTTGCATAACCTAACAAACTGGAACCTAAATCGCAAACCCATAAATTCAAATATTTTTTGGTGTCCCAAGCATTTGCACCACCAGTTGCACTGGATTTTACTTTTTCGTCATCTGAGAATCTAGACACGGTTGTAGACGTGCGCGTAATGCCTGATGTTGGGTTTCCACTTGGATCAACAGAAGCTAAACAAAACTCAATACCTGCATCGCCAGCAATTGTATAAAATGGATGCGAACTCGGCACCATATCTGTGTTTAGTTTTCTAAAATCTTTATTTAAAACATTAAGTTGTGAAGTAATTACCGAGTTTGAAATATTTTCAGTTGTATTTTTATATACTACATGTACTACCACAGGAATCGTTTTTATGGCTTCTTGATCTTCACTCAGTCTTAGTGATTTATTATTTTCAATCCATTGTTGGATATCTTTTTCGTATTGTTTTCTAATATCAATCAGCGCAGGATTTTCATCAGCCAAGCGTTTTGCAACGGAAACAGTAGCGCACTTTTCAGGATTTTGAGCAAGCAAAATTTGCACATTGCTATTCAAAAAAATAAAAAGTAGTAACAGGTTTTTTATGTTGGAATGATTTGACATTATTCAAATTTACAACATAAAAATTAAAAGTAATAGTATCTCATTCTACAAAAAATTAAATTGTATAGTTACGAAGTTACGGAACATATATATTAGATGCTGTAGTAAATTTGAAAATAAATTATCGTGGCGAAAGATGCCGAAATAAATTCGGCATGACAGCGACGCCGTGCCGTGACGCTGTCATCCTGAACTTGTTTCAGGATCTCTTTGACTAATAAAACTAATTTTAAACAGTTTATTAGTTATTAAAAAAAATTATTGCAACACAATTTTTCCACGGCCAATGGTTTCGCCTTCTTTGTTTTGAATCACATAGAAATACATACCATTTGATAAATTATTTCTATGGAATTGATATCTAGTTTGGTTCGCGACATTTTCATTAGCCACCAATTCACCGTTTATATTATACACTATTAATTGTGTGGCTTTGGTGTTGTATACAAACTCAAAATTAGTTGTAGTATTGAATGGATTTGGATACACATAAATTGCTTCGTAATTTGCTTTTTGTTCTTTGACTGTAGTTACAAAACTCAACGTAGCGCCTGTTGGTAATCTATCATCGATGCTAACTTGTGTGGTGTTTGTTTTAATTGGCAAATTAAAATCAAAATAAATATCAGCGCTGTTTTTTACGAGTGTTCCGTTTGGAATGCTGTCGTATGGTGTAATTTTAAACGATACAAAACCATGACTTTTCGGTTCGTTGGTAAATGAATCAACTAAGTTTATTTTATCAAACGTAAATTTCAAAATTGGCTTGCCGCTTCCTGTAAATTCTATTTTATATTTATGCGAAGATGCGCCAAATTCTAACGTAGATAAATCTAAATTCTGATCCAACGTATCAATAATTACTACTGTATATGCAGTATCTGTTCCTGTGTTCTGGAAACGAATTAGATAATCCAACGGTACTTTATGTTTCACTAATTTATTTGCACCAACACCTGATGGCGATACCGATTTATCATTTGGATCGTAGCTATCACGGATGGGCAAACATATTTTTTCTTGATGTGGTGCTGCAAAATTTTGTGGCATTTGATTTACAAATAGCCGTGAAGCTGCGCCTGTTCCGCAGTTTTCAATAGTAACACTTGGCAAAGATGCTGATGGAAAATGTGGTACTTGGTCTGCTTCTAAGCGATAGGTAAATCCAAGCGCAGTAACATTTATTACTAAGCTATCGCCAGCAATTAATTTGAAACTTTTTGCTGACTGCTTGTACCGCATCTTTATAAATTCTGTACAATGAAGAATCCGTCATGTTATTTTGACCGATGTTTTTGATGACGAAACGCGCGGTGTTTCCAGTGCATCTGCCATCCACGCTTACTTCGCTTTTGTCCCAAAGTGCATAGTCTGGTTGGATCTGATCAACACATTTGTTGCGTGGTAAAATGTACGCACTGATGCATTGCGTTAAACCAACAATTCCTTCAACACAATCTACATTTGTAATTAAATTTATCGTGCCACATTCATTAGCACGAAGTGTGCCAATATTGAACGTAATTTTTTTGCCACTGATCGTATAGTTAGGATTGCTTGCAGAAACAAACGTTACATATTCAGGAAGTGTTACAATTACTTGCACATTAGTAGTATCTACATTGCCAATGTTGCAATATTTGATAGTTGTGTTGTTATCAAAACAGCGACGCATTCTTCCTTGTGCTAATTCAACTTGCAAGTAAGCACATTGTTTTTCATAATTCGCAAAATTAATTTCAGAAGTATCTTGTCCGTATTGTGAAAAAGAAACGGTGTGGTTGCCTTGTGTTGGGCAAACTGATTGTTGTAAAAAAGGTTTTAAAATTTGTGGAGTAATTTGTTTTACTTTGTAAGTTCCTGTATCAGTTAGGATGGAATATTTTCCAACTGTATCAGATATACCAAAGAAATTTTTGGGTTCTGTATTCACAATAACATTTTGAATGCCTTTTTCGTTGGGTTCTTGAGAGCAATTTGAGTTTTGTGATTGAAATACTTTACCATTGATAGAATCAGCGTTAACTAATAAAAGTTTAATGATATATATATTTTCAACAACACCAGAAGATCCTGCAACCACAAATTGATTTTCTGAATCTTGTACAGTAGAATACGTATACACACCTTGAGGTTCACTTATAGTTTTTTGCGATTGCAAATAGCCATTTGAATTTAATTTAATAATCCAACCTGAATTCGGATTTAAAGGAGATATGTCACTATTTCCAATTATATCACCATCAATTGAATTTATATATCCGGTTACCAAATAGCCGCTGTCATATGTTTGTATAATACTTTTCCATAATCGTATTTACTGCCACCAAATGATCTCTGCCATTCTTTTTTGCCAATGCTATTTGACTTTATAATAATGTAATCATTATAACCTCTATTGCCATTAAAATCATCATTATTAGATTCTGATGTGCCAGATAAAATAAATCCATTATCATTTGTTTCAGAAATAGAATATACTTGATCGTCTTTAGACCCAGAATAGACTTCCTGCCATACAATCCTGCCAGTATCATTTATTTTAAAAAGCCAGATATTTCTGCTCCAAGACACACTATCTAAATGTGTTGAACCAACATCGCCATCATTAGATGTGGTATTACATGCAATCACAAAAGCATTATCATGTGTTTTAATTATTTGAGGATAAGTTTCATCTTTCGATCCACCATAATTTTTTCTCCAAACAATATTACCAGAATTTGTTATTTTCACTAACATTATATCTCTTGGTGTTACAGGTCCATTATCAAAATAACCTGCAAAAATATAACCACCATCTAAAGTTGAAACAATAGAAGTTGCATACTCATTGTATGAGTATCCAATACTTTTTTGCCATTCTATTACTCCAGAACTATTTAACTTCACAATCCAGCAATCTGAGAAATCAAATGAATTACTATGGTTTGTAACATCACCATTATTTGAGAAAGAATTTGTTGCAAAAATATAACCTCCATCTGGTGTTAGTTGAATATTTATAGGATTTGTTTGGTTTCCAGGAAAATTTCCACCAGTAGGTCCACTTTCAGTATATGAACCACCGTAACATTTAGCCCATTGCTTATTACCATTTGGGTCTAACTTTAATATCCATACATCAGAAGCACCATGCCAACCTGAGACATCGCCATTATTTGGAGTTCCTGTTATTCCTGAAACTATATATCCACCATCAGTTGTTTTTTTTATGTCGTAAGCTCTGTCAATATTATTACCACCGTATGATTTTTTCCAATCCGTAATAAAGTCTTTTGCTGCTTCGCACAAAAAAGCTAATAAAAAGAAAAGTAAGTAGTAGTAGTTTTTTCATGTGTTTATTTTTATTGTTTTTAACGGCGCCCATGGAATATCCATTATTCATTTCTCTTTGATGTGTTTTAATACTCATGGATATTTCATTTGGTTTATTTTAATAGTTTAACTTTTTAACCTCACCCCGACAACTTTGTTGTCGACCCTCTCCAAATGGAGAGGGTGGTTAACTTTTCCAAATCCAACATCGTTTGCTGAAAGATTTGGAAAAGTTGGTTTCGTTGTATTTAGACCTTCAAGGTTTTTAAAACCTTGAAGGTCTTTGATACGGTTTAGTACATTGTAAATATACAAATTTATTGTATTGGTAGTGTGTCTGTACTTAGCTGATGATTTATGTGATTAATGAATGGATAAGATTTTTTCATTATTATACTTTGATACAAACGTCAATGTCACCAAGAACATTTCGTTTGCGTTCGGTGAAATTGTGGTATGTACGCATGAATATATCGCTTGACCGCACGGACATACGACTATGTCCGTGCGAATATTTCGTTTGACCGTAAGGACATATGACTATGTACGCATGAATATATGGCTTGACCGCACGGACATACGACTTTGTCCGTGCGAATATATCGTTTGACCGTATGGACAGATGACCATGTCCGTACGAATAAATGTCTTTACCACACGGACATAGAACCATGTCCGCGCGAATATATTACTTGACCGCACGGATATACACTATGTCCGCTTGAATATAATTGTTGAAGACCTTGAAGGTTTTATAAACCTTCAAGGACTTTTCCAAGGTCTTCAGTAAAAATCATCTTGGCTTAATTCAACATAATTTTTATCAGACAATTTATGCGCTTCTGCAAAATGTTCTTTTGTTCCAAACCAATCCATTATTTCCTTCTTTTCTAATAGCGTTGATTTTTGGCTAATAAGCGAATGATAAGAAGACCAGTTCCAATCTTCAATATTTGTACAAGAGCCATGATGTACCGGATTTCGATGTATGTATTGAAGTGTTGAAATAAAATAGGAATTGCTTTTGATTGGTTTGCGTTTGAAGTTTTTAATAAATAAAGAACCTTTTCTTTTGAAAACTTTATTGAAGGATTGAGTATAACTGCTAAACAAATTGGAAAACTGTTTAGATATAAATTTATCGAACGTTAACTTTTCCAACTCCGATAACTTTTCCAAAGTTTCAAACTTTGGAAGAGTTGCAACGATTTCTTCTTTGCTTCTGATCTTTACCAATACATGAAAATGATTGGGCATCAGGCAATAAGCATATGTTTTAGCAATTGGATGAATAAAATGCGCATATCGTTTTAAGAAATAAGCATAGTTTTCATTATTTCTAAATAAATTTTCGTCTCCGTTGGCGTGGTTGTAAATATGGTAAATTCCATTTAATTCTAAGTAAATCATAAATCGTTTTACTATTGAGATACATAAGCAGGGCAAATTCCATAAAAAATCAAAAAAACTTTTCCAAAGTTTAAATACAACATCAACAGAACTTTGGAAAAGGTTCGAAATCTTCCGCAACTGAACTTTTCCAAAGTTTAAAACTTTGGAAAAGTTTGTAGCATTTTCCACTAAAAATTACCAAATCTTTATTTGTGGAGAACTTTGTCGTTTCAATTTTGAAAAACAACTACTTAAGCGTATTTTTGCACCGATTTTAAAATCATTCAATACTTAAATAGCAATATATTCTATGGCAAACGTAGGTAAAATTACCCAAATTATCGGTCCAGTGGTGGACGTTTCATTCAGCAACGAAGGTTCAGAATTACCAAGAATCTTAAATGCATTAATCGTAAAAAAAGACGATGGTACTGAAGTAGTATTAGAGTGTCAACAACATTTAGGAGAAAACAGCGTGCGTACTGTAGCAATGGATGCAACAGAAGGTTTAACGCGTGGTGCTGAAGTAATTGACACAGGTTCTCAAATTACGATGCCAACTGGCGAAGCGATCAAAGGTCGTTTATTTAACGTAATCGGAACTGCGATTGACGGTATTGGCGAAGTAAGCAAAGTTGGTGGTTATTCTATTCACGGAAAAGCACCGAAATATGAAGATTTAGCAACGTCAAAAGAAGTTTTATATACTGGTATTAAAGTAATCGACTTAATTGAACCATACGCAAAAGGTGGTAAAATTGGTTTGTTCGGTGGTGCTGGTGTAGGTAAAACAGTATTGATCATGGAATTGGTAAACAATATCGCGAAAGGTCATGGTGGTTTATCGGTATTCGCAGGTGTTGGTGAAAGAACGCGTGAAGGAAATGACTTATTAAGAGAATTTATTGAATCAGACGTAATTAAATATGGTGATGCATTCAAACACTCAATGGAAAAAGGTGATTGGGATTTAGCATCAGTAGATAAAGAAGCATTAAAAGAATCAAAAGCTACCTTGGTATTCGGTCAAATGAACGAGCCGCCAGGAGCACGTGCGCGTGTTGCTTTATCTGGTTTAACGATTGCTGAGCAATTCCGTGATGGTGATGGCGATGGCAAAGGAAAAGATATCTTATTCTTCGTAGATAATATCTTCCGTTTCACACAAGCAGGTTCTGAAGTATCAGCGTTATTAGGTCGTATGCCGTCAGCGGTAGGTTACCAACCAACGTTATCTACAGAAATGGGTTTGATGCAAGAGCGTATCACTTCCACTAAATCAGGTTCAATTACATCTGTACAAGCAGTTTACGTGCCTGCGGATGACTTAACGGATCCGGCACCAGCAACTACATTTGCTCACTTAGATGCAACAACGGTATTAAGCCGTAAAATTGCTGAGTTAGGTATTTATCCAGCTGTGGATCCATTGGATTCTACATCAAGAATATTAGATCCTGTAGTTTTAGGTGAAAGACACTACGGTGTTGCTCAACGTGTGAAAATGATTTTACAACGTTACAAAGAGTTACAAGATATTATCGCAATTTTAGGTATGGACGAATTATCTGAAGAAGATAAAATGGTAGTTTCTCGTGCTAGACGTGTTCAACGTTTCTTATCTCAACCGTTCCACGTTGCTGAACAGTTTACAGGTTTGAAAGGTGTATTCGTTTCTATCGAAGATACTTTAAAAGGATTTGAAATGATTATGGATGGCAAAGTAGATGAATATCCGGAAGCAGCATTTAACTTAGTTGGAACTATTGAAGATGCTATTGAAAAAGGTAAAAAATTATTAGCAGAAGCAAAATAATGTAGTAATTAAGCAATTAAATAATGAAATAATTATTTGAATCTCAGCCATTATTAAATTAGAAAAATGAACTTAAACATACTTACACCAGAATTAAAAGTGTTTTCAGGCGAAGCAGATTCGGTAATATTACCTGGAATTAATGGTAAGTTTGAAGTGCTGAACAATCACGCACCCATGATAGCATCTATTAAAGATGGTATTGTAAAAGTGCGCAAAGGCAGCGACAAACAAGAATTTAAAGTAAAAAGCGGTATCGTAGAAGTTTTAAAAAATAATGTTTCAGTTTTAACGGAAGGTGTTATCTAATTTTCTAGATTAAAATTTTATAGAGAAAAAAGAGGAACAAATTGTTCCTCTTTTTTTATTTATCATTATTGGTCGGATGACTTTGAGTCATCTGACCAAGCGCATGTTGTCAGACGACTCAAAGTCGTCCGACAACTTCCATAAATAAATAAGTTGCGAAAGTCTTAATAATTTATTAACTTAAGGAAATTAAAACTAGCATTATGGAAAAAGGTACAAAACTACTAGAAATCGCAGCAAGAATTATTGCCATTGCCGTTTTTGGGTATTCGGCTTACATGAAATTATCAGGAAATCCGGTTGTGATAGATATGTTTCAACAAGTTGGATTAGAACCATTTGGCAGATATGGTATTGCCATTATTGAAATTATTGCTATCGTGTTATTAGCCATTCCAAAAACAGTTTGGCGCGGTGGAATTTTAGGATGTTTTATGATGTTTGGCGCATTATGCTTTCATTTAACATTAGCAAAAATTGATGTTGGCGATGGTGGCAAAATGTTCGGCTCTGCGGTTTTAGTATTCTTATGCTGTTTTGCAATTATCGTATTTCACGAACAAGATCTAGAACATTTAGGTGAATGACGATTTTTTAAATTTCCAAACCGTCCAGATATTCGACAATATAAAGAACATACTAAAAACAAGAAACACCAACTTGTTGTTTTGTATTTGTCTGAATTGTTGCAAATAAGTAGGCAAACCTGCCAAAGCAATAGCTACGCCAAGCGACAAACCTGTAGCAGTTGCTGGACTGTTCCGCATATAGTTTTGCATCAGCAATAACGTAATTGGCACAGCACTTTGTAGCAAAGCAACACCGATGCAAAATATTGGCAAAATATTTTTTCCGATATTTAAAAAAATTGCAGCACCAATAGTGGTGATGAATACGAACTTTTTCCAATTAACTTTATCTGAAATAAAACCACCTATTAATTTACCAAAACCAGCAGAAAACGCGATGGCTAACAACCAGTTGGTGTCGCTGTAACACATCATGTGCAGCACGTTCCAAATTAAAGAACGAAACGCGATGGCTAGTAATAAAATCAACATAAAAAAATCATGTGTATCTAATAATTGTAATTCGTTGTTATTCTTCTTGATGTTTGAATAAGATGGAACTGTTATTCTGGATAATAAAAAAACTAAGAGTGCAATTGGCAAAATAAATAGATAGAAATAACTGAAATGCATGGTGCCTGCAATGCCACCAACTATTAAACCAACTACACCAGGCGAAGTGAAAATGCCAGCTATGGTTACATTTTTTTGTTCAGACACATAGCATGCTGCGCCACCACACACATGTATAAATGCAGATGCAAGACCGCTAAAAACAATGGCTGTAAATATAGAAAAGTATGATAGTGCAATGGCTACAATCATTAACAACAAAGAAATTAATGAAAATGATTTGATGTTTTGAGTTTTATCTACTAAAATTCCTGCTGGTAATTGACCGCCAAATGCAATAACGCTATACACCAAAAACGCAATGGAATTTGCGGTTAAATTATTCGATTGGTACACTAAAATTGATAATAAAAAGCCTGCAATAAAATCATTGATTCCATGCGCTGCTCCATAAATAGTTGCTATTTTGTATTTATTGTTCAAGGTGTATTAATTTTTAAACGCAAAGATTAATAAGTTTTTTCGCAAAGTTCTCAAAGTTTTTTTACTAAGTTTAAAAAAAGACTAGAAGGCATTTACACGAATCAGAACTTATTTTCTTAATTTTTTTCTTTAAACCTTTCTTATAATTCTTTGCGGAAATACTTAGTGCTCTTTACGTTTGTTTTTTTATAGTTTAATATGATTTATCCAAACACCAATAAAAGTAGTAACTACATTTTGCACGAATGAAATTAGTAGCGCTTTTGAAAATTTTTGTTGTAAAAATAAATAAATGACACACGCTTCAACAACAGTAACACCAGTTTCTAAAAGTAATAAATGAATGTGTGTGTTGTGGAATAAAATATTTAAAATTGGCCAAGTAAAACAATTTGCTAAAATCAAAATTAAAACTGAATACGCAATTTTTTCTCTAACAAACAAAAAATAAATTGGAATTTCAATCAGCATTGTCAGCAACAAATACTTATACATACACCTTTCTTTGTTGGCGTTTTGTAGTAAAATAAAGAATGGTCAATAACAAAATAGCTGCAAAAGAAAGTATTGGAAAAAGATTGTTGTTATTTGGTTTATTGAACGAAATAACTGGCATAAATTCTTTATCATTTTTAGAATAACATTTCGGTGTTAACATGGAAAAATCAGAAGTCAGCACTTTGTTTTTATCAAAAGACAACGTTACTGCATAGTGCGCAGTATTTTCTTCCAATGGTTTAAATGATTCTTTTACATACAATGAAATGGTGTTAGTTTGCAATTTTGTTTCTTTATTAATTGCCCAAACTTCTAACTTATTGCTAGGTCCATCTTTCTCATTTGGATAAACTTCAAAAACTGCGTTTTGTTTTATTTTATACGTTTTTCCAGTTTCCGAATTTTTTATATAAAATTTATATGCGGACAACGAATCAATGTTTCCGAAATAATATTTGGTAACAGGATGATATTGTGGTGGTGGCATATTTGCAAACAAATTATTGCCAATGAGGAACACTAAAAGTAAAAGTAGGATTTTATTGAACTGCATTTTTTTGGTTTTTATAGGTGAAATAAGCAATTGTAGAACCGATGGCAAATAGAAGACCAAGTGTTAACGGCAAATAATTAAACGCATTTGAATCGATATTGTATCCATTTGCATCTGTTGGAATATCGGCAAATGAAACTGATATAAATAGAAATAAAAGTAATAATGAAACTATCTTTTTTATCATGCTGTCAAATTTAAAAATGATTAGAATTATTTTTATTTTTCAAATTCCTGAAAGTAAAAAAGATTCCGATTAATAAAATTAAAGAAATTATTGAAATTAAAACAATTTTATTTTGATTTGATGCAGCAAAAGTTTCGTTCGTAACAACAGGATCCAATAAAATCATGTTATATTTTTTTCTTTTTTCTGAAATAAAAAATCACGCCAAAAATAATAAGAGCAGTAAATGCAATAGCAATCAATGGAATGAGTGCATTTCCACCAATAAAAAACGGCACTGGTTCATCTAATAAAACAGAAAAACTTTTCATATACTTTTTAAAATTTTTGCTTGTTTATTCTTTTTCCAAATAATAAAAACCATAGCAATTAATAATAAAAAACTAAATCCTGAAATAGAATACATAATTAGCTGATTGTTATTGGAAGAAATATCTCCAACAATATTGATTTGTTGATTCATTTTCTTTGATTTTTTTACAGGACCTTTTTTCACATATGTCAGATGTTTGCCAACAATATGTACCATAATTGTAATAGAATTATGGTGATCACCACTGCAAAAATAAATGCTGTCAGTATGTTGTTTTGTTTTATTATTAACAGCCCAAACATTCTGACAAATTGGTGCGCCAAAACCACCTTGTACAGTAAAAGCAGTGCTGTCTTTCAATAGTTGCTGTTCGCCGTAACTACTTTGAAAGTAAAAAGTATAATCACTATACTTATTCAAACCTGTAATTGTCACATCATAACTTGCACGTGGTTTATTTCCAGGAACATCTGCGTGACAGAAAATAAAGCAACATAAAAGACATATGCAAATCAATTGTTTTAGCATACTTAAATGTAATAAATTATTAGTGGATTTAAAAAGAATAAAATAATTAACGCATTTCTTTCTTCAAGCGTTGAATTTCTTTGTTCGTGTCGCGTTCTTTGATGCTTTCGCGTTTGTCGTATGCTTTTTTACCTTTGGCTAAATGAATTTCAATTTTTGCCAAACCACGATCACTAAAGAAAATTTTATACGGCACAATAGTCAATCCTTTTTCTTTAATTTTTCCTTCGAGTTTTTTTATTTCTTTTTTGTTGAGTAATAATTTTCTCAAACGCATCGGTTCGTGGTTCGCGTAACTTCCAAAATTATACAAAGAAATATGCAGGTTTTTCAACCACATTTCGCCATTTCGCAAATAACAAAAACTATCTCCTAAATTTACTTTGCCTTCTTTTATCGATTTTATTTCGGTACCAGTTAACACCATACCAGCTTTATACGTATCAATAAATTCGTAGTTGAACTTTGCTTTTCGGTTCACTATTTCTGGCAATTCATATTTCTTACTCACGCAACAAATTTATTGATTAATTAGCTAATTAACGAATTAGCTAATTAAATTTGTAAATTGTACATCAAAATTAAACGCATGGTATTAAATATTATCTGGATTTTATTTTTCGTTTTATCCTTTATCATAATACTTTATAAAACAATTGTATTACAAGATTACACCGTAATGCCTGCAACTGTAAACGCTATAACAGATTCAGCCAAAACAGCGTTTGAATTATCGATAGGTTTAACTGGCGCGATGTGCTTTTGGTTAGGTATCATGCGCATCGGTGAAAAAGGTGGTGCCATTGCTATTTTTTCCAGGTTAATTACACCATTTTTTAGTCGCTTATTTCCAGAAATACCAAAAAATCATCCAGCAATGGGTAGCATTTTAATGAATTATTCAGCTAACATGTTAGGTTTAGATAATGCAGCCACGCCATTTGGTTTAAAAGCGATGAAAGAATTGCAAGCCATCAATCCAGAAAAAGAATCTGCTTCGAATGCAATGATTATGTTTTTGACTTTGAACACAGCTGGTTTTACTATCATACCTGTGAGTATCATTGCCTTTCGAGCAAGCGCAAATGCAGCCAATCCAACCGATATTTTTATTCCTTTATTAATTGCTACTTATGGTGGAATGATTTCTGGTTTGATTTTATGCACCTTCATCCAAAAAATAAAATGGGATTTTGTGTTGACTGCATGGATTGCTGGAATGATAGCGTTTGTTGCTGGTTTGACGTATTTATTCAGTTCCATGTCGAAAGAAAAAATGGAAATTGTCAGTAATAATTTAGGAGGTTTTATTATTTTTTCAATTATTGTTTCGTTTATTTCCTTAGCATTTTATAAAAAAGTAGACGTATATGATTCGTTTATTGATGGTGCAAAAGAAGGATTTGAAGTAGCTGTAAAGATTATTCCATACTTAGTAGCTATGTTAGTTGCCATTTCTGTTTTTCGTGCCTCTGGTGGTATGTCGACAATAACAGATGGAATTAAATATTTGATTAGTTCATTAGGTTTTGATACGCGTTTTGTAGATGCGTTACCAGTTGCGATTATGAAACCATTTAGTGGTGGTGGCGCCAAAGGTTTAATGGCAGAATTAATCGACCCAAAAAATACAAATGGTTTAGGCGTTGATAGTTTTGCAGGAAGATTAGCTGGAATTTTTAACAGCAGTCACGATACAACTTTTTATGTGTTAGCAGTTTATTTTGGTTCTGTTGCTATCAAAAAAACACGCTATGTGGTTGCTACCAGTTTATTTGCTGAGTTAGTAAGTATTATATTGAGTATTGTAGTGTGTTATATTTTCTTTGGATAATTGGTCATTGGTCATTAGTCTTTGGTCATTAGTTAGTTAATAGTCATTAGTTAATCGTTCATTTTTAATCGTTCATCATCAGTCATTAATCCATCCATGAAACAATTCGGCTTAATAGGTTATCCATTATCACATTCTTTTTCGAAAGGATATTTTGCAGAAAAATTTGCGAAAGAAAATATTGTTGATTGTAAATACGATATTTTTCCTTTAGAAAAAATAGAAGATTTTGTTGAGTTGTGTAACGATAAAAAAAATCTAATTGGTTTAAACGTAACGATTCCTTACAAAGAAAAAATAATTCCATTTTTAGATGAACTCGATGAAACAGCAGCAAACATTGGTGCTGTGAACACGATTAAATTTAGTAACGGTAAGGAAATCGGATATAATTCTGATGCTTACGGTTTTGAAATGAGTTTGAAACCATTGCTAAAATCACATCATACACAAGCTTTAATACTTGGAACTGGTGGCGCATCTAAAGCAGTTGAATATGTTTTAAGAAAATTAGGAATTTCGTTTCAATATGTTTCTCGAAACAAAAAGTGAGAAAACTATTTCTTATGAAGAATTACTAACGAATTACGACTTACGACTCACGACACTAATTATAAATACAACACCAATCGGTATGTATCCAAATGTAAACAACGCACCAGAAATTCCATACAATGTTATCACTGACAAACATTTATTGTATGATCTGATTTACAATCCAGAAGAAACTTTATTTTTAAAAAAGGAAAACAACGTGGTGCGAAAACAAAAAACGGTTTGGAAATGTTATACCTGCAAGCAGAACGAAGTTGGGAAATTTGGAATAGTCAATAAACATTAGTTAGAAGTCAATAGTTCTATATCAAAAAAAATCAATAATTTTGTTCAATCTTTTCTTACGTATGTCAAATGACTAATATCTAATTACCAATGACCACTCTCAATTTTAATGATACCAAAACAGCTTTTGCCCACAAATCAAATAATTCACTGATTCGTGATTATCAGATTTTTCGTTTAATCAATCAAAGTTGGTTGGTAAAATTCGGCACCAATACAGCATCCAAATTAATGAATTTAGGTATTAAAACACCGATTGCAATTGGTATGCGTCCAACTATATATGCTACTTTTTGTGGTGGTGACACTTTGGAAGATGCAACCAAAAAAATTAATAATCTTTACGAATTTGGTGTTCAGGCAATTTTAGATTATGGTGTAGAAGGAAAAGAAGAAGAAGAAGATTTCAACAGAACAGAAAACGCCATAAAACAGGCAATTTTATTTGCAAAAAATTACGATGCAGTTGGTATCGTTTGTTCAAAATTTACCGGTTTAATTCCATTTAGTATTTTAGAAAAAATGCATGCAAATGAGCCATTATCTTCAGAAGAAAATTTCATTTTAGAGAAATCTAAAAAACGAATTTATGGTATTGCACAATTAGCATTTGATAATGATGTAAGTTTATTTGTAGATGCAGAAGAAAGCTGGATTCAACAACCATTAGATGATTTGACATTTGATTTGATGGCTACATTCAACAAGCAAAAACCTATTATTTACAACACGGTTCAGTTGTATAGAAAAGACAGATTGGAATTTTTCAAAACCACAGCTGAAAAAGCAAAAAATGCTGGTTTTATTTATGCTGCTAAATTAGTGCGTGGTGCTTACATGGAAAAAGAAGAAGTTCGTGCTCGTAAATTAAATTACGAAAATCCAATTCAAACTTCCAAAGAAAATACAGATAAAGATTACAATCTTGCGTTAAAATTTGCAATTGAAAATATTGAGCATATTGCAATTTGCGTTGCTACACATAATGAAGAAAGTACTTTATTAGCAACACAATTAATGCAAACCAACCAACTTAAAAGCAACCATCCACACATACACTTTTCGCAATTGTATGGAATGAGCGACAATATCACATTCAACCTCGCAAAATCAGGATATAACTCGAGCAAATATATGCCTTACGGACCTGTGAAAGATGTGATACCATATTTAATTCGCAGAGCACAAGAAAACACGAGTGTTTCCGGACAAATGGGTCGCGAATTAAAATTATTAAAAGATGAAGTGAGAAGAAGAAAATTGTTTGTTTTGTGATTTTATTGTTCAACAATGAAAAAATATAATCTCATATTTCTAAATAATACTAAGCTGTTTTTATCAAAAAGAAATTTTAATTCTTGGCATGAGATTCAAGATTTTTATGAAAATTATACAACATCAGTTGGATTTAGTTCTTTGGAAGAATTGAATGATTACTTATGTTTTGACTATAATCTAACACTAGAACAAACTAAAAATTTAACAGAAAAAATAAACTTTACTGAACATGATATTGAGTTAGTATTTTAACTAAATTCAAGTTCGTTATTCGCAACTTTTATAATTATTTCAAAAATTATACAACAAATAAGCTATCTACCTTTTCTGCAATTTTCTTGCGCAAGTCAGCATTTATTGGCATCAACGGCAAGCGAACATAATCATCGCAAACACCTAAATGTTTCATCGCAGCTTTCACACCAGCAGGATTTCCTTGCTCAAATAAATAGGTGATGAGCTCATCTAATTCATACACCGTTTTTCTTGCTGTAGCATAATCACCATCTAATGCCTGATGTACCATAGTAGAAAATTGTTTTGGTAATGCATTTGCAATTACAGAAATCACACCATCATAACCAATAGAAATTTGTGGTACAATTAAATCATCATTTCCACTAATCAATAAAAAACCTTCTGGTTTTTCACGAGCCAACCAAAAAATCTGTTGCCAATCATTGCTTGCTTCTTTTATTGCAACGATGTTTTTAAAATTATTAGCTAATTGCAAGGTAGTCGTTGCACGAATATTGGATGCAGTTCTACCTGGTACATTGTATAATATAATCGGCAAATTTGTGCTGTTTGCAATGGCTTTATAGTGTTCGTAAATTCCTTCTTGAGTTGGCTTATTGTAATAAGGCGAAACAGATAAAATTCCATCAACACCAGTTAAATCAAAAGAAGTTAAATCATCTATAATGCTTTTAGTATCATTGCCACCAAATCCAGCAATTACAGGCACTCGTTTATTGGTGTAAGTAACACAAGCCGAAATTAATGCTTGCTTTTCTTGCTTTTTTAAAGTAACCACTTCACCAGTAGTGCCAAGCACTACCACATAATCCACACCACCTTCAATTACATGATTAACTACTTTCTCAAACTCACTAAAGTTGATTTCTTTTTCTTCATTAAATGGTGTTACCAATGCTACACCAACGCCTTTTAAATTCAACATAAAATTTATAATTTTCGATTTATGATTTTATCACACTTTAATTCTCACTTTCACCTTCACTTTTTACTTCAAATATTTTTCTAAGTTCTGAATTAAGTTAGAAATATCGCTTTTTTCTTTTGGAATTAATATTAAATCATAGTTAGCATTATTTATTTCTTTGTTAAAGCCAACTCTAAATTTTGAAGATGAAACACCAGAAATATATTCCAACTGTAAACATTCATCTGAACAAAAAATCTACCATTAAATCGAATGGTGTATTGATAAAAAAATCAACTGTTCCACCTTTTGGCTTGCCATACCAATTAGTGTCTATTTCTGATATTAAAGGAAATGGATATTGAAAACCAAATTCGCGTTTGGGCACAAATCCTAAAAGGTGTACTTCTTTTTGTAATGCTTTTAGTTTAGCTGCGAATGATACAATGATGTCGTTTTGTGGAATATTTTCAGCATTAAATAGTATACCAATTTGTTTGGCTACTTCTAAATTTACTGGATTTTGTTTTTTACTAACAGCAGTTTTTCTGTGAAGTATAAACAATAAAATAAATCGACGAATTTGATTAATGAATTCCACGTATAAAAATACAATTATTCTAAATACCAATCTGCATAAAATAATGATTTTAAATTTATTTTTATACCTTTATTAAAATCCTATTTAAATACTTTTAAAGATGTCTTCCAACGAAACAATTCTTGAACTAGAGGTTAATCTGCAACAGAACACTGAAAGCTCTAAAGAAAGAGTTGATATTCTTCATCAATTAATTGCTTACTATCTAAATATCGATCTCAATAAAACAAAGGTTTATATCGATGAAGCAGAAAAAATATCTACAGAAATAAATTATGACGAAGGTATTGGTACCTCTTTTCTTCAGCTTGGTATTTTTTATTATCGTAATTCTGATTTTGAAAATGCACTCATTAACTATCTAAAAGCTGACGTGTTATTGTCGAAAAGTATGAATTGGAAAAATCGTATAAAACCGAAAGCAAATATTGGCATGGTTTATATGCAAACACAACAATACGAAGAAGCTTTGCGTATTTATAAAGAGATTGAAAATGAAATTAAGTTAATTCCAATTGATATTATTCATGCGCAAATGTATATAAATATAGATGCTGCATATTGCTTTTTAAAAGATCCGAAAAGTGGTATTTTATATTCCAAAAAGGCACTTGAAATTTCTGAACAATTGGAAAATAACTATGGTATTGCTGTGAGTAAATCAAATCTGGCTGGACACCTTATTTTATTGAATCAACCTGAAGAAGCATTAGTGCAATTAGCTATCTCTGAACAAATTTGCGAAACAGATGACTATAAATTTATTCAGGTTGGTAATTATTTAAAATATGCAGAATCTTATGAACGGCTTCATCAATATGACACAGCACTACAATATGCAAACAAAGGATTTTTTTTGGCAAAAGAAATTCAAGATGTTGAAAAAGAAATTTTAATTATTAAGCTTACTATTGATATTTACGAACAACAAGAAGATTATAAAAATGCTTTTCATGCATCAAAAAATTATATAGAACTAAAAGAAAAAATGCTAAATAATGAAAAAATAAAATCATTTAATACATTACAATTAAAATATGAAACTGAAAAAAAAGAAGCTGCGTTAAATCAACTAAAATTAGAACAAATACAAAGCGAATTAACTGCTCTTAAATCGCAAATGAATCCACATTTTATTTTCAATGCACTCAATTCTATTCAAGAATTATATACAATTGGCGATAAGAAAACAGCAAATGAACAAATGGCAAATTTTGCAACACTAACCAGAAAAATTTTAGATGTTTCTGGTAAACAAAAAATAGATTTATCTGATGAAATTGACATACTTACAAAATACTTAGAACTCGAAGGTATTCGTTTTGAAAATGATTTTGTGTATCAAATAAATTTATCCAAAAATATTGATGTAGATTATGTACAGTTACCACCAATGCTGATTCAACCTTACGTGGAAAATTCAATAAAACATGGCTTGTTGCATAAAAAAGGTACAAAACATCTAACGTTAAATTTCATTTTAAACGATGATGAAACGAATTTAGTTTGCGAAATAATAGACAATGGAATTGGCAGAATAGCATCATCTGAAATAAATACAAACCGACCACAATCGCACGTATCTTTTTCTACATCAGCAACAGAGAAAAGATTGCAACTCTTAAATCAAGGAAAACAAGAAAATATTGCTGTGTTATTTGATGATATAGAAGATGAAAATAAAAATGCGTTAGGTACAAAAGTTAGTATTCAAATTCCAATAAATTAAAAAAGCAACGCTTTTGCGTTGCTTTTCAAAATATAAAAAAGGATTAAGAGCAATAAATTACATGAATAGTTTTAGTTGCTGTTGAAGTTTTTCCATTTTTAGTTGCCGTTAACGTAACCGTATAATCTACTTCGCAAGCACTTGCTTCTATTCCACCATAATATTTTGTTGGATTTGTTAAGGTGCTATTATCACCAAGTCCAAAGCTCCAAACATAACTATCAGCATCTGTAGATGTGTTAGTAAATTCAATTGTTTCATTACTATAAATGGTGTCATTTGGTGCAATGGTAAAACTTGCCACTGGATTTGCAGTTACAGTTTCTTCTTTTTTGCAAGATGCAAATAATACGGTAGCAAATAATGCTACGATTCCGAATAATTTTGTTGTTGTTTTCATTTTAGAATTGTTTTAATTGTTTAAATAAATTGTTTTTTGTAGTGCAAAGATGTTTGATTTTTGGTTGCACTTTTTAAAACATTTCATGAATGATAGATTTTAGTTTATGAATGGTAGAAAATTTTCATTTTCACCAAATAGTTTTTAATATCTTTATCAAAATCTTTTGAATGCGTATTTCATTTTTATTAATTCTAAGCTTGAGTTTTACAACGGTTAAAAGTCAACAGATAAAATATGATAGTGTATTACAAATTCTTAATAACAACACTTTTGCTGATACATCAAAAATTAATAAGGTGCTTGCTGCTATTAATATTTTTGCAAAAAACAATGATACAAGTGTTGTAGTTTATATTGATAAGTGTTTAGCAATTGCAAAAAAAATAAATGATAAATCGTTTGAAGCAAAAGTATATATACAATTAGGTAACTATTATATTTTTACAACTAATTATGCAAAGGCAATTATTGCATTAAATACAGCAGAAAAATTATTATTAAAAATAAACACCAAACATCCATTGCTTGCTGGTGTTTACGCATCATACGGACAAGTTTATTTGCAAGATAAAAAGATTGAACTTTCTACAACTTACTTAGAAAAATCAGTAAAGAATATTGAGCAACAACCTTTAGTTGATACGTTTGCTTATGTTAGAGCTATTTATACTTTAGCTTCCAATTATATTTATGATAGTATAGAAATATCTTTTCAAACGTACTTAAAAGCGTATAACATTGCGTTGCTTTCTAAAAACGAATATTTAATTGCAACCACCAGTTCTGGATTGGGAAATATTTACAGTCAAATGGGTATTCATAGAGATAGCAAATATTTTAACGATGCTATTGCTTATGCGAATAAGGCAGTTGATTATTATAAAAAAACAAATAATTTTTCTAAAATTGGATATCCATTAACTTGTATTGCACAGTCGTACGATAACTTAGATAATACGGTAATGGCTGTTAAATATTATAAAGAAGCAATGTCTAATTTTGAGCAATTTGACAATAAACATTTACTCGATAATTCGTATTTAGGATTGAGCTATTGTTATAATTATTTAGGTAAAAATGATTCTGCATTTTTATATTTAGATAAATATGTTGAGCTGCACAATAAACTAACTAGCGAAGAGCGCACTAAACAAATAGATCAACTGTCGGCACAATTTGAAACAGAAAAGAAAGAAAATGAAATAAAAAACTTACAATTAAAAAATCAAAAAAGAGCAATTTTATTTGGTAGTATAATTGGTTTATTAGCATTTATTTTATTGTTTGCATTTTTATTATTTAATAGATTTAGAATTAAAAAACAAAATGAACTTTTAAAAATTGAATTAGAAGAAACAGCAAAAAGAAATGCCATAGAATTACAAAAAAACCAAGCAGATTTAACAGCATTGAAATCGCAAATGAATCCACATTTTATTTTCAATGCACTCAATTCTATTCAAGAATTATATACAATTGGCGATAAGAAAACAGCGAACGAGCAAATGGCAAATTTTGCAACATTAACCAGAAAAATTTTAGATGTTTCTGGTAAACAAAAAATAGATTTAGCTGATGAAATTGACATACTTACTAAATACTTAGAACTCGAAGGTATTCGTTTTGAAAATGATTTTGTATATCAAATAACTTTATCCAAAAATATTGATGTTGATTATGTACAGTTACCACCAATGCTGATTCAACCTTACGTGGAAAATTCAATAAAACATGGCTTGTTGCATAAAAAAGGTACAAAACATCTAACGTTAAATTTCATTTTAAACGATGATGAAACGAATTTAGTTTGCGAAATAATAGACAATGGAATTGGAAGAATAGCATCATCTGAAATAAATAAAAACCGACCACAATCGCACGTGTCTTTTTCTACATCAGCAACAGAAAAAAGATTGCAACTCTTAAATCAAGGAAAACAAGAAAATATTGCTGTGTTATTTGATGATATAGAAGATGAAAATAAAAATGCATTAGGTACAAAAGTTAGTATTCAAATTCCAATAAATTAAAAAAGCGATGACATTTGTCATCGCTTTTTCATCTCTTTTTTTTAGCAATTAAGAACAAAAATAAACAAGAACATTTTTGGATGTTGTAGATGTTTTTCCATTTTTAGTAGCCGTTAAAGTGATAGTGAAGGTTTCTTCACAGTCAGTTGAAACAAAATCTTCGAATGATTTAGTTGGACTAGTCGCAGTACTTGTCGAACCATCTCCAAAACTCCAAGCATAACTATCTGCTCCAGTTGATGTATTAGTAAAAGTAAGAGTTTGATTGTAGTAAATGGTATCATCAGGTGCAATAGTAAAGCTTGCTACTGGTGTAGGTGTGTTGTCATCTTTTTTGCAAGATGCAAATAATACAGTAGCAAATAATGCTACGATTCCGAATAATTTTGTTGTTGTTTTCATTTTAGAATTGTTTTAATTGTTTAAATAAATTGTTTTTTGTAGTGCAAAGATGTTTGATTTTTAGATGTTGTTTTTATTACACTTCACGAATAGTCGTTTTCGTTTCATGAATGGTAATTTCTATTTTGTTTAAATAAAAAAGCGATGCTTTCCAGTATCGCTCCAAAACAATTGTTAATGAAATAAAACAATTATTTTTCACAAGTTTTATGGTTTTTGTGGCTTAGTTTTCCTCAAATATAAAACTTGGTACACCAGTAATTCCATTGTTTTGTAAATAAGAACCATCGTCGATAATCTTTGTGGCATCAGTAGTATTTAGTAAAAACTCTGGTTCTAGATACGTAAAATTACCATCTGTTTGAGGGAAATTATCTACAAGTAAGTTATAAGAAAAATATTTTTTATTGAGTGTGTTGCTAGTAGTTGCATTGTTAACAGTTACATAGTAAAATTTATTAGCAACAATAGCAATGTCGCTAATTTTTGTATATGCATAATTTGAAGTATCTGAAATGGTTACTGTTGTAGTGCTTAAAACAGACCTTGAACTAGAATCTAACAGTGCAACATTATATGTTCCAGGTTCTAATTTTGCACCTAAATGCGTTATTTTTCCAGCTTTAGAAGATTTAAAAACAATTGCCATTGTTCTTGTAAAATCATCTATGTCGTAAGAACTAAATTCCATTTTTGTTTTAATAAGTGTTTCAATAGGTTTAACACTAGGTTTTGAAGTTTCTTCTTTTTTGCAAGATGCAAATAATACAGTAGCGAATACAGCTACAATTGCAAATAATTTGGTTGTTGTTTTCATTTTAGAATTGTTTTAATTGTTTAAATAAATTATTTTTGTAGTGCAAAGATGTTTGATTTTTGGTTGCACTTTTTAAAACATTTCATGAATGGTCGGTTTCATTTTATAAATGGTTGGATTATTTAGTAAAAAAAATGCGATGCATTTCTGCATCGCAATAAAAATGTTCAAATATTATTAAAATTGGAGTACTGTACTAAAATAATAATTAACGGAATCTACTTTGTTTTATAATTAGTATCAGTTAAAAATTTTTCCATCAATAACTTCTTTGCACGATAGAGTTGCACTTTTATCGTTCCTATTGGAATGTTGAGTTCTTCTGAAATTTCTTCGTAACTCAATTCTTTAAAATAACGCAAATCAATTACACGAGAAAAAATTTCGTCCATCGAATGCACCACATTTTTTAATTGTGTTTTTTGTTGTGCAGTGATCATCTCAGTTTCTGGTGTTGATTTAGTACTAAACTTTATGTTGTCAGAAATTTGCTTACTTTCTGATTCTAATGAAACCTGTTCTATGCGTTTTTTACGAAGCATATCAATACTCGTGTTAGATGCGATTTTAAACAACCACGTAGAAAATGCAAATTTTTCAGAATACTGTTCTAAATTATCGAATGCTTTTGCAAACGTTTCAATAGTCAGATCTTCTGCATCTTCTTTGTTTTTTACAATTTTCAGAATCACATGATAAACGGATTTCTGATACTTTTGCATGAGTGATGCAAATGCTTTTTGGCGACCATTTTTGGCGTCTGAAATTAAATCATTGTCAATTGTGTTGTGTGACTTTATTTCCATTTTTGATTTGGAATAAATAAACTCATCAAGCCAGTGTACAACAGGAAGAAACAATAGATTAAGTCCAGAATGAGACTGTAATACCATCTTTTTTGGGTTTTTAGGGTTATGTTTAGAAGCATGTTTGTCATGCATGTTATTGTTGGGTAAGCAATAACACATAATAAATGTAAAACATTTAATTTAAAATTCCAAGTTAATAATAAAAAAAATGTGGTGTAAATCAAGATTTTAGATAAAATATAGCTACCTAAAATCAATTTATGACGGATTTTATACAGTTTTCCGCTTCCGTTGTGTCGTATTTTTTGGTTGAAATAAGATTTCCAAGTGGTTTTTGCTTCGCTGAATGTGTAGCTATTTTCAGATAAGCAAACAGTTGTGTTTTGCTTGGTTGCCAAGGTTTGTATCGCCAAATCATCATCACCAGAAGCAATAGATAACTCATCGTTTGTCCAGGTTTTGGAAAGCAATAAATTTTTGTCGTACAACACATTTCGTCCAACACACATATATGGATTACCTAAAATTGCAAAGCCAATATATTGTAACATGGTTTGTGCAGTTTCGTATTCTATCAATGCATTCAGAAATGTATTTTCTGTTTTATAGGGCGAAATTCCTAAGACAATTTTTTTATTATCAGTGATGCAATTTGCCATTTCTGCAATCCAGTTTTTTGAAATTGGCTGACAATCTGCATCTGTTAATAAGATTAACTCGTTTTTTGCAGCTTGAATACCTTTTTGCAGTGCATATTTTTTACCTAATCCAATTTTTTCTTCTTTAGAAATAGTTATAAGAAATAAGTTATTGGTTATAAGTTGTTGCGCTTTTATAATTTCATTCGTATTGTCTGTTGAATTGTCATCAACAATAATTACTTCAAAATTCGGATAATCTTGTTCTAAAATAAAAGAAAGATTTTTTTGCAGATTTACTGCTTCGTTTTTTGCACAAATTATTATGCTTACAGATTTGTAATTGGAGATTTTGAAATTTTGATTTTTCTTTTTTAAAAGAATTGAAATAACTAATACTAATTGATATACAATTTGAAAAATGCAGCAACTAATAAATAAATACGTTAGAAAAATCACTCAATAAAAATAAAGGTTTTTGTCGTATTTTTGTGTTTTACTAGAAATACTTGTTTTAATAATTTAAACCACATAGAAACATAAAAAAAGAATCTTATTCTTTTCTATGTTTTTCTGATTTGAAATAAAGAGAAATTCTCTTTTTTCATTTTAAAAAGATTGCATAGATAATTCAAAATTGAATTATGTCATCTTTTAAACCTATGTTTCTATGTGGTTATAATAATCTTAGACTTTGACCTACGAAATACAACATACTGACAAAAATTCTAACGCTCGCGTTGGCAAGATTACTACAGATCACGGTGATATTGAAACGCCAATTTTTATGCCTGTAGGCACACAAGCAACCGTAAAAGCAGTTCATTTTTCTGAATTGGAAAATGAAGTGAAAGCACAAATTATTTTAGGAAATACGTATCATTTATATTTGCGACCTGGCCTGGAAATATTAAAAAAAGCTGGTGGTTTGCATGCGTTTAATTCTTGGAAAAAGCCAATATTAACAGACAGTGGTGGTTATCAGGTTTATTCTTTATCACACAGAAGAAAATTAACCGAGCAAGGTGTTACGTTTCAATCGCATATTGATGGCTCAAGGCATTTATTTACACCAGAAAATGTGATGGACACACAACGCATTATTGGTGCTGATTTTATTATGGCTTTTGATGAGTGTACACCATATCCGTGCGAATATAAATATGCAAAAAATTCGTTACGCATTACACACGATTGGTTGCAAAAATGTATTCATCGGTTTGATACAACAGAATCTTTGTATGGCTACGAACAAACATTGATTCCAATTGTGCAAGGTTCTGTGTATAAAGATTTGCGTACAGAATCTGCGGAATTTATTGCAGCACAAAACCGACCTGCAAACGCTATTGGTGGCTTGGCTGTTGGCGAACCAGCCGAACTAATGTACGAAATGACAGATTTGGTTTGCAGCATTTTGCCCAAAGACAAACCACGTTATTTAATGGGTGTTGGCACGCCAGCTAATATCTTAGAAGCAATAGCATTAGGTGTAGATATGTTTGATTGTGTGATGCCAACGCGAAATGCACGACATGGAATGTTGTTTACCACAGAAGGCATCATCAACATAAAAAATCAAAAATGGAAAGACGATTTTTCGCCAATTGATAGCGGAATTGATTGCACTACGAGCAACATACATACCAAAGCATACTTGCGACATTTGTTTATCGTAGAAGAATATTTAGGCGCACAAATTTCGAGTTTGCAAAATTTATCGTTTTATTTATGGTTGGTAAATGAAGCGCGAACTAAAATTAAAGAAGGTACTTTTACTGCTTGGAAAAATGAAATGGTTGTTAAACTGATGCAACGATTATAATGAAAACACTCGACTGGTATATCATAAAAAAGTTTTTAATAACATTTTTCTTTGCAATATTTTTGCTGAGTGCCATTGCTATTGTTATTGATATAACAGAAAAGATCGATGAATTTATTGATAACAAAGCACCATTGTACAACATTATTTTTGATTACTATCTCAATTTTATTCCTTGGATAGGGTTGATGCTTGCACCAATATTTGTGTTTATTTCTGTTGTCTACTTTACATCTCGTTTAACCGAAAATACTGAAATTATTTGCATGCTAAATGGTGGTGTAAGTTTTTACCGACTTTTATTTCCATACATGTTTACAGCAACACTTTTAGCCATGTTGTTTGCTTACTACAATCATATTTTATTGCCAAAAAACAACAAAGTGAAAATTGCATTTGAAGAAAAATATGCATCTAAAAAAGACACCAGAACCTACGATATCAACTATCATTATCAAATTGGAAAAGATACCTTTATTTATACGCAATCTTTTGATGGTATATCGTACAACGGTTTCAAATTCACCATGGAAAAAATAAAAGACAAAGTGCAGTATTTTAAAATTAGTGCAGATAATATTCAGTGGGACAGCACTAAACAAAAATGGAAACTAAGCAATTGGAATTTACGTCAATTTGATGGACCCAAAGATATTGTTCGAAAAGGTAGTGACACGATAATGCGCTTGCCAATTACACCAAAAGAATATGTGCGACAAGATTATGATATTGAAACGATGACTACAGAACAGCTCAAAAGTTTTATTGCAGACCAAAAAATTAAAGGCAATGAAAATGTGAAAACGTATGAAGTAGAAAAATACAGACGAACAGCCATTCCTTTTTCAGCCATTATTTTAACACTAATCGCTGTGGCGATGACTACAAAAAAAGTGCGCAACGGACTTGGTTTGTACATTGTAGCAGGAATGTTGCTCAGTGGTGCATATATTATTATCCAACAATTTTCAACTGTTTTTGCTACTAAAGGCAACCTCGATCCGTTGATTGCCGTTTGGATTCCAAATATGATTTTTGGTGTTGTAGCTTTGTTGCTTTTAATTCGTGCACCGAAATAGCTTGTCGATACCTAATCTTTGGTAATCTTGAATTACAATACATCAAATTCCATTTTTATCGTTCCAACATTGTATTTTTGCTATTCGGATTTATTCTAAATAAGTTGAACAATACCCAAAATATTACACAATTAATCATTGGCGAAACAGCTACCATCCTTGAATTTTCAAACGGATTTGTAGCTTGTAAACTAATGTCAATGGGTTTGCTTTCAGGAACTTCAATTACATTAGTGCGAAAATCGCCATTTGGTGGTGCTTATTATATTAAAACAGAAAATCATTATATTGGATTGCGCACGAATGAAGCAGAACATGTATTGTTGATGAAAAATTCCTGATAATCGCGATTAAAAATGAAAAAGTAAGGATGCATTAAATGCATTAAGATTAAAATGGCAAATCAAACCTTCAAAATAGCGTTACTAGGAAATCCAAATACTGGAAAATCTTCTGTGTTTAATCAATTAACTGGTTTGCGACAAAAAGTAGGGAATTTTCCAGGTGTTACTGTTGAAAGAAAAAATGGCGCCTTTAAATTAGATAACAATACAGATATTTTAGTTACCGATTTTCCAGGAACGTATAGCTTATTTCCGACTTCACTCGACGAACGTATTGTTTTAAATGCACTCACTAATAAAAATGATATCGATTATCCAGATGCAGTTATTTATGTAGCTGATGTAAATAATTTAGAGCGTCATTCTCTTTTATTGTCACAATTAATTGATTTGAAATTTCCAATTGTGTTGGCGTTGAATATGAATGATATTGCCGAAAAATCTGGATTACATATTGATATAAATAAGCTAGCTGCTTTGTATGATTTGCCAGTTATTTCTGTTAATGGACGAACTGGTGATGGTTTAAATGCATTGAAAAATGAATTACAGAAATTGTTGCAAACTAAAAAATCAAGTTTTAAAAATTTTTATAATTTAACGGAAAATGAAGCTTTAATTGCCAAACATATTCAAGAAAAAATTCACGTTAAAAATGAATATGCAGCTTTGTTAATTGCACATCATGTAAAAAAAATATCATTTTTAAATGCAGCACAAAAACAAGAATTATTAAATCTGAATGAAAACTATAAATTCAATTCCATCAATAATCAGTTGGATGAAATTATGCACCGTTACAATCAATTTGTGCCAATTATCAACCAAACGTTAGATAAACAAATTGCCATTGGAAATACATTAACAGATAAAATTGACAGAATTGTAACGCATCGTTTGTTGGGTCCAATTATTTTTTTTCTACTGATGTTGTTTATATTTCAAGCTATTTTTACTTGGTCATCTTTTCCAATGGATTTCATTGACCAACAATTTTCAAATCTAAGTTTTTATATTCAACAACATTTTTCCAGCAATTTATTTTACAAAATTAGTAAGCGAAGGAATGGTGCCTGGCATCAGTGGTGTGTTGGTTTTTGTACCACAAATTTTCATTTTATTTTTATTGATTTCGATTTTAGAAGAAGTTGGTTATATGTCGCGTGCAGTTTTTATGTTTGATAAAATCATGCAACGATTTGGTTTAAATGGAAGAAGCATTGTTTCATTGATTTCTGGTGGCGCATGTGCCATTCCAGCAATTATGAGCACACGTACTATAAGCAATTGGAAAGAACGATTAATTACTATTATGGTAACACCATTAATCAGTTGTTCTGCCAGAATACCAGTATTTGCAGTGCTTATCGGTTTTGTTATACCTAGATTTAAAGTGTTTGGCTTTATTAATTCACAGGCACTTGTTTTTATGATGCTGTATTTAATTGGTGTGATGGCAGCGTTGTTTTCAGCATTCGTTTTTAAAAAGATATTAAAATCAAATGAACATTCTTTTTTAATGTTAGAATTGCCAGCATATAAAATGCCACATTGGAAAAATGTTTTTTTCAACGTGTATGATAAAGTAAAGTCATTTGTAATTGGTGCTGGAAAAATTATTTTGGTAGTATCTATTGTGTTATGGTTTTTAGCAAGTTTTGGTCCATCAAATAAAATAAAAGAAGCCATAAACACAGCCACTATTGAAGCTTCATTAATGCAATACGATGCAACACAAACCGAATTGCATATTGCTTCCAAAAAATTGGAATATTCGTATGCAGGTTACGCAGGTCGAATTATAGAACCAATCATAAAACCATTAGGTTTCGATTGGAAAATTGGAATTGCACTAATCACATCATTTGCTGCTCGCGAAGTTTTTGTTGGTACTATTTCTACTTTATATTCAATTGGCAAAGATGCTAGCCGACAAACCATTCAGCAAAAATTAGCAAGTGAAAAAAATGCAGCAGGAAAACCAGTGTTCACTGTTGCTGTAGCACTTTCATTGGTGTTGTTTTATTTATTTGCGATGCAATGTTTCAGCACCTTGGCAACCGTTTACCGAGAAACCAAAACCTGGAAATGGCCAGCTCTTCAATTTGCGTATATGAGCACATTGGCTTATATAGTTTCATTAGTTGTTTATCAAATTTTGAAATAAATCCATTTCAACGCCAATTTATTTTTACTTGAAATAATTAACTAAACTTCACAAAACCTTTGTAAGTTTATTAGTGTTATATCGTCAATTAGAATAAAAACAATATGCAATTTATTATCACACTTTTTTCATTGTTTGCAATTGCGAGTTGCAACAACGCGAAATCAACTAAAGCAATTAAATCTTCAGAAAAAAATAAAACAGAACAATCAGCAAAAAAAAATAATATGAGTACAAATACAAATTACGAAGTTGCAACGTTTGGTGGTGGTTGCTATTGGTGTATCGAAGCTGTTTTTCAGCGTTTAGATGGTGTAGAAAAAGTAGAATCTGGTTTTTCTGGTGGTCATGTTAAAAATCCATCCTATCATGCAGTTTGCAGTGGCACAACAGGTCATGCTGAAGTGATTCAAATTACTTTTGACACCACTAAAGTTTCATTTGCAGAAATATTGAAAGTATTTTTTACGATGCATGATCCAACTACGTTGAATCAACAAGGAAATGATGTTGGCACTCAATATCGTTCCGCAATTTTTTATCATAGTGAAGCACAAAAAAATGCATCTGAAGAAATTATTGCTGCATTAAATTCTGAAAAAGCATATCCAAAGCCAATTGTCACAGAAGTTACTAAGTTTGATGTGTTTTATAAAGCGGAAGACTATCATCAAAACTATTACAATGACAACAAAACGCAAGGTTATTGTCAGTTTGTAATTCAGCCAAAAATAGAAAAATTTGAGAAAGTTTTTAAAGATAGAATGAAGAAGTAATTTTTTCTTTTTTTTTTAAATAACTGATTTTCATCATAGTTTATAATTGAATTCTTGCATAAATTCATTTAAAATTAAAATAAATGGATAAGCCACTCAAGAAAATAGACCATATGATGTGGGACGTTAATATGCCAAATAGTCTTGTTACAATAACAGGTATGATGATACTGGATAAGCCAGTGAACAAGAAAAAGCTATTAGAAATAATTGAAACTCGTTTATTGAAATTTGAAAGATTTCAGAAGAAAGTAATTCTTAAGAATAAAAAACCAACCTGGCATTTGGATGAGCATTTTAATGTGAATTCTCATTTTCACCATATTGCGCTTCCAGCTCCAGGAAATTATTTTAATCTGCAAAATATTATCAGTGATTTGATTAGTCAACCACTAGACGAAAGTAAACCATTGTGGCAGGTTCATTTGATAGATAATTATAATGGAGGCAGCGTAGTTCTGTGGAGATTGCATCATGCAATTGCAGATGGAATTGCATTAGTCAAAGTATTATTTTCTCTTACTGGTTCTACTAAAAAAGAATCTTTAAGTATGGAAATTAAAACCGAAAATGTTGTTAATGAAATACATTCCTTAAAAAAAGATATTGATTCATTATTGCATACAGGTCAGGATATCTTCCATGAAGCTAAAGAATTGCTTAAAAATCCTGAACATTTAAACGATACTTTAAAAGAATCCTGGAGTATTACAAAAGAACTTGGAAGATTGTTTTTAGGTGAATCTGTGCAAGGAACTATCTATAAAGGTGAACTTAGTTGTTGTAAAATAGCTGCTTGGTCAAAACCACTTCCTTTATCTGTAATTAAGGCAATTGGTAAACATCATAATGCAACCATTAATGATATTTTATAGCATTAATAACTGGTGCCTTAAGAAGACATTTGAAAAACATAAACAGCAATTGGATAAATGCATTAGAATTGTTGTGCCAGTAAATTTGCGCAAAAAAACGAAGTCATAAGAGTACACAATAAGATTGGAATGCTGTCGATTGAATTACCTGTTCATTTAAATAATATAAAAAAACGAATTCAATACATTAAAAAAAAACTGAATTGTTAAAACATTCGATTGAACCTGTTTTGATTTATAATTTATTGAATATACTAGCAGATGTAATACCTTCATCTCTTGAACAAAAATTTTCTGATTTTATTGGTACCAGAATTGCAGGTGTTATAACCAATGTACCAGGTCCTAAAAACTCCATTTTTCTTGCTGGTGTTGAAGTGAAAGATATTATGTTTTGGGTGCCACAAACCAGTCCTCTAGGTATTGGAGTTAGTATTATCAGTTATAACGATAAAGTTTGTTTAGGTGTGGTTACAGATAAAAATATAATTGATAAACCAGACGGAATTATTGAAGGATATTATAAAGAATTTGAAGAAATGAAAAAACTGCTAAATAAAAAATGAAAAATATCTTTATTTCCGTTTAGGAAAGTTGAATAGAAATGAAGTTGCAATTGGAACAACAAAAACCAAAACAGTTACAAATGAAATAATTAAATCAAATCGTTCGCTTTCAATAAATTTAAATGCTACACTGTCATGTAAAAAGTGTGCAGGAAATGAAAGTAATAATTTCAATCCTAAAATTCCAATTACAACAAAAGCAGCAGTTTCCAAGAATGGATATTTTTCCATCAATTTTACAAATGCTTGTGCTACAAAACGCATGGCTAAAATTCCAATAAAAACGCCAATCCAAATCAAGTAGATATTATCAGTAAAAGCAACAGCAGCAAAAACATTGTCAATAGAAAAAGCTAAATCCATAATCTCGACTAAAATTACAGTCGACCAAAATTTTCCAAACAATCCAATGGTGTATTTATAAATTATATTTTCCTCTTTATTTAATGTGTCATCTTCTGTTTCTTTAGTTGATTTAGATTTAAAATAATCAACAAATAAATAAATAAGATACAAACCACCTACAGATTTTAACCACCAGATTTTAATTAACCATGCTGCTAATAATAAACAAATACCTCGAAAAACGTAGGCACCAATAATTCCATATTTTAATGCTTTATCACGTTGTTCTTTAGGTAAATCCATCACCATCGTTGCCAATACGGCTGCATTGTCAACTGACAATAAGCTTTCTATCACTATTAGATTGATTACAATTAAAATTGCTTGCTGTATTGAAATATCACCTAAAATATGTTCCATTCTTGCAAAGATAAATTATCATACCTAAAATTGTCAAAAAAAAATTTAATAACTATTTTTAACATTTAGAATTTATTTTCTTAACTTTCAGAAAATAAACTACTATGAGAAATTTGATTTCAATCATTACCTTAATGTTATTGGTAATAATATCACGTGCTCAAACTAAATATTTTCCTATACCAGGTGCTAGAGAAATTGTTGGTGATAAAATAAATGGAACATTAGATGACATCAGTGATTTTTCAACAAGAACTCAAGTACCATTTACTATGCCTGATGGTACAAAATTAATGACAGATATTTATTTACCTATACTACAGGATAGTTTTGTATATAAAGACACTATCACATTCAATTTATTGCCAGCGCCATTTCCACCAGTACGTATTCCAATTTTTGCAGTACTATTGCAAAAAGGTGCTCAATTTATTATATACGACACTATAAATGGAGTTCCAAATCCAAACCCTTACCAACTACCAATGATTTTGGAACGTACACCTTATAATAAAAGAGGTGCAGTAGAAGGAGCAGCAATGGCGCTCTTAGGTTATGCTGGTGCAGTACAAGATATGCGTGGAAGATATACATCACAAGGTGCATATTTACCTTTGTATTCTGATAGCTGGAAAAAATGGCCTTATCACAATTATACTCATATATTAGATATTACTGCACCTTCTGACCCAAGAAATGGAAATAATCACGAAGATGGTTACAACACATTAGAGTTTGTTAAAAATCAATTAGTAAGAAAATATGATTTAAACAGAGATGGAAATTTTGAAACAACTGATTTAGTTTATAATGGTTCGATTGGTACATTTGGAGCTTCAGCTTTAGGATATAATCAATTACAAGCTGCTGCAGCACATAAAATAGATCCAACACAACCTGGTTTAAAATCTATGTTTCCGATTGTTGGCCCGTTGGAGTTTTATAAAAGTACAGGTTATCAAAATGGTTGTTTAAGAGATGGATTAGTAACTGGCTGGTTGCGTGGACAAATAAAAGACACACGAGATGAAGACATAGCTATTGATATGAGTATAAATGATGATATTCATTCATCAAAAGATTATGGAACTGCAGATAAATTTGAGGCAGCCAACAAAGCTATCGACCATTTTGTAACAATAAAATATGAAAATAGTCCTGCAGGTTATTATCCAAATTCTATTGGCAGAAGTGATATGGACGCCAGCAAAGCACCAGTAGATATTAATGGTGAAGGCGATAAAAACGGAACTTACTCAAGATATTCAAATATTGAAGTTCCTACTTTTCATGTAGCTGGATGGTGGGACATTTTTGTAGATGGATCAATGGAAACACACAAACTAATTCAAGATAACATTACAGCAAAAAAAAATCTGCAGAAAATAATTATTGGACCTTGGGCACATCAAACAATTGCATCAACAAAAACTGGTGATAAAACTTATCCTAAAAATGTTACAGATATTACCAAAATAGACATTGCAAATATTGGTGCTGATGGTGAAATTAATATCGCTGATATTGCAAAATCAGAACTTATTAGCTGGTTTAGATACAATTTAAATTATAATGGTTACAATAAAACAGGAGAACCAAAAGTTTTAATACCTAAATCAACCTTATGGCAAAAGCCATTACCACAATTACCTTTACTAGAAGTAAGATTTCCAGCAGAAGATTATAAAATACCATTCTCAGCATTATTAAATTTTATTTTAGGTGCTGAAAGTTTAAAACAAGTTCCAGTTGAAATAAGATTAGGAGCTTTAGTTATTCCTTTCAAATTAGATTTGCCAGATTTGGGTCCTATTTTACAAGGGTTTGGAACTAGCGGAAAGTTTGATGGTATTCCTCAATACGATTATACAACTATTCCAAGTATTCGTTATTATGTTACAGGCGCATCTAATGATAGTGGTACAGTTTCATATGCAGGAAATTATTGGATGGGTTCTGAGGTTTTTCCACCAAACGATATTCATTGGCACAATATGTATTTGCATAAAAGTGGCAGATTAGATTTTAAAAAACCAGTTTCAGATGAAGGATATTCTGTTTATGTGCACGATCCAGATAATCCAGTAATTACAGTTGGTGGTGGTAACATGATTGAACAAACACCTCAAGGCGATCGAGAGTCGCAAGGACAAATGAATTTAGCAGATACTAACTTCGCAAAGTTTACTATGAATCGTGAAGGCGTAATTAAATTTGAAACAGAAATTCTTCCAGATTCATTATGTATAATTGGATTTCCAAAAGTAAAATTATACGCAAAATCAAATCCTTTAAACGCAGCTTCTGGTCCAACTGATTGCGATTTTTTTGTTCGCTTTCTAGATGTGTATCCTGATGGAAAAGAATTTTTTGTGGTAGAAGGTGCAGTGAATGCGCGAGCTCGTGAATTTGCTAAATCTATTGCAGTTGGTGCTCAAAATGACAATGCACCGTTTTCAAATATTGATGTAGGAAAATTATACGAATATTATTTCCAATGCTATCCTATTGCATATACCTTTGCTAAAGGACACAAAATTAAAGTACTTATTTCAAGTAGTAACTATCCACGTTTTCAGTCGTCTGCGAATGTACCTATAATGGCTGGAGAATTTTTCCGTCGCAAACCTTCAGATGGAAGAACGTATATTTACAACGGTATAGAATTTGCGCCGCGAACATCTGTACAGCGTATTGCTTTTTCTGATGTATATCCAACCAATATTGAATTGCCTGTGTATGGAACTGAAAGTGTGATTACTGCAATCAGACAAAATACCACTAAACCTAATTGGAACGTTAATCTATATCCAAATCCAAGTAATGGTAAATTTGAATTATTCATCAATAAAAATGGAAAATACTCAGCTACGATTTATAATATGTTAGGCGAAAAATTAATTTCGAATGAAATCAATGAACAGCATCAATTTGACGTTTCCATTTTAGCTAAAGGTCAATATTTATTAGAAATTATTGACGTGAAAGACGAAAATCAGAAAATAACAAAATCTTTTACTGTTAATTAATTTTTTACTAACTAAAAACCAAACCAAATGAATCAAGCAAATAATCTTAAAAAATTATTTTTCATTTTACTATTTTCTTTTATTACAAATGCATTACATGCAGAAGATATTACTGTAAAAGGAAAAATCACCGATAAAAATAAAGAAGCATTAATTGGTGCTAATGTGCAAATTATTGGAACCAACTTTGGTGCAGTTACTGATTTAGATGGAAATTTTGAAATAAAAGCAGCGGTTACTTTGCCAGCAAAATTGGAAATTACATATCTTGGTTTTGCAACTCAACAAATAGATATTACAGAACCTAATCAGAATATTAATGCATCCTTACAATCAGAAGAAATCAGAGTAAGTAATGATGTCGTTATTTCAGCTTCGCGATTAAGTGAACGTATTCAAACATCACCATCATCTATTCAAAAATTAAATTCAAAACAAATACAAAGTGTTGCATCTGGTAACTTTTATCAAAGTTTAGGTAATTTAAAAGATGTCGATATTACTACTTCTAGTATGGGTTTTCAAGTATTTAATACACGTGGATTCAACACTACAGCACCTGTTCGTGTAGTTCAATTTATTGATGGAATGGACAATCAAGCACCTGGTTTAAATTTTCCAGTAGGTAATTTAGTTGGTGCATCTGATTTGGATTTAGAAAGTGTTGAGATTATTTCAGGTGCATCGTCTGCTTTATATGGTGCAAATGCTTTTCAAGGAATTGTGAGTATGCAAACTAAAAATCCGTTCGATTATAAAAATTTACAAGTAAAAATTAAAGGTGGCTCTCGACAAATGGTAGATGCTCAAGTGCGATATGCAAACGCATTTGGAAAGAAAAAACATGGCCGTGATATTGTTGGCTTTAAAATATCTGCACAATATTTTCGTGCAAATGATTGGGTTGCCGACGATTCTGTTGCAAATGTATATGGTGATGTTGGTACCGATGTTAATGTAAGTACTATTGTTCGGAAATTACAATTCAGTGATGATACTGCAAAAGCACGTCAATTTAGAGCGTTGAATGCATATTTAGATTTTTTTCCTGTGGCTTTTCCTGGAACCATACGCGTAAATGCACCTGGTTACAGAGAAAAAGATTTATCTGACGGAAAAACAGAAAGCATAAAAGCTGCATTTGCATTATACGCGAGACCTATAAAAGATATGCAGATTGAATATCAGTATAAATTCGGTCGTGGCACAGCAGTCTATCAAGGTTCTAATCGTTACAACATAAAAAATATTTTATTTCAACAACACAAAGTGCAGTTTGATTACAAAGGATTACAAGTAAAATATTACACAACACAAGAAAATGCTGGCAAATCTTATGATATGGTTTTTGGTGCCATCAACCTTTCTAAGATTGGAATTGCTAATTATGTTTCTAATTTCGTTAGAGAATATTTTGGAAAACTGTCTGAATTTACAAACGGTTTCAAAGATGACCCAAATGAAGCTGATGTGTTAACTACGCGTGCGTACGCATTGCAGAAAGCGTTTGATGGTGCATTCTTACAACCTGGAACGGCTGCATTTGATTCTGCTTATAATATAATTGTAAATGATGCCAATTTGGTTACTGGTGCAAAATTTCAGGATAAATCTTCGATGCACCATGTAGAAGCTTCTTACAATCATACTTTCAAACATAATATAAACTGGATTTCTGGTGTGTCTTATCGTTTATTTATTCCTCGTTCGTATGGTTCTATTTTCTTTGATACACTTTTAAATAAAGCAGATACTTTAGCAGATGGTTCTCCAAATTTAAAAGCAAAGTTTCAGGATTTAAAGACCTATGAAGTTGGTGGATACACACAATTAACAGTAGAGCTTTTTGATAAGCATTTGAAAATTGTTGGCTCAGCACGCATCGATAAATCTAAGAATTTCAAAGTGCAGTTTTCTCCGAGAATTTCAGCAATTGGTACGTATAAAAATCATTCAATTCGATTCTCTTATCAACAAGCATTTCGTGCGCCAACGCTTCAGAATCAGTACATTTCACTCAATTTAGGTGCTATCAATTTATTAGGAAATTTAAATGGAGTTACTGGTTATGAATTTCAATCGGTAAAAGATTTTCAAGCAGATTACAACACGAACTTAGTTCCAAATTATAATTTATTAAAAGTGGTGAAATTTGATAAATTAAAACCAGAACAAGTAAACTCTTTCGAATTTGGATATCGTGGAGTTGTAGCAAAAAAATTATACATTGATTTTGTAGCATATTTAAATCGGTATTTTAATTTTATTGGCGATATCCGATATTATATTCCATCAGCTGAAGATATTATTATTGGAACCGAAGCTGGAAATGATGCTATGTTAAAAAATGCATATACTCGTTTATATCAGCGACCAGTTAATGCGCGACAACATGTAAATGCGTATGGTGCTTCGATTGGTTTGAATTATTATATTTGGAAAAGTATAGTTGCTGCAGTGAATTACACGTATTCAGATTTAAATACAAAAAAATTAGTTGATCCAATTATTCCTGGTTTTAATACACCTAAACATAAATTCAATATTGGCTTAAGTGCGCAACGCATTTGGAAAGGTTTAGGTTTTGGTTTGAATTTTAAATGGGTAGATAAATACCAATGGGAAAGTACCTTTGGCGATGGATTAGTGCCAAGTTACCATATGTTGGATATGCAGATTTCGTATGAATTTCCTCGATGGTTTACGCTACAAGTTGGTGGCTCAAAGATCTATAACAACCAACATATTGAAGCGTACGGTTCGCCAAAAGTTGGTGCTATTTATTATGGTTCTATGTTATTTGATTTAGAGAGAAAAGGAAGCATAGCTGAAAGATGGATAAAAGGAAAGAATAAATAATTTTGATGTTTGTCCCATAAAAATAAAAAAACAAAACTGGTGAATTGAAAAATACAACTGAAGGTAGTAATCCTATAGTTGCAAATAAATTTATACCTATTTTAAAAACAATCATCCTGTTGGGGGCCCCTGGTTGGTTTTTTTTTTTTCGCGTCCCGAAATTAAATTAATTTTTAATTCTCTGGTTGCCGGGGGGAAACCCAGGGGAGATTTTTTTTTTCTTTTTTTTTTTTTTTTGTTGTTTTTTTTTTTTTTTTTTTTTTTTTTTTTTTTTTTTTTTTGGGAAAAAAATAAAAAAATTATTTTTTTTTTTTTTTTGGGCACCTGTATCCATAATTATTACATTAAAATCTTTATTTTTGTTGCAAGTATTAAAAAATGCCAGCAAAGTTATCCATCATAGTTCCAGCATATAACGAGTCAAATACGATTCAAGATATTTTACAAAAAATAGATGCTGTACAATTAATTGATGGCATTGAAAAAGAAATTATTGTCGTGAATGATTGTTCTAAAGACAATACTGAACAACAGGTTCTTGAATTTCAAAAAAACAATCCAGCAATAAATATTGTGTACAAAAAACACGAAATTAACAAAGGTAAAGGTGCTGCCTTACGTACGGGTTTTCAAAACGCAACAGGTGATTTCGTAATTGTACAAGATGCCGATTTAGAATACGATCCAAACGAATTTAATATTTTATTGAAGCCAATTTTAGATGGTTTTGCTGATGTTGTTTATGGCTCGCGTTTTATGGGTGGCAAACCGCATCGAATCTTGTTTTTCTGGCATACTATTGGAAATAAAATGCTGACGTTTGCTTCGAATATGCTGACAAATTTGAATTTAACCGACATGGAAACATGTTATAAAATGTTTCGCAGAGAAATTATCCAATCGATTGATTTGAAAGAAAATAGGTTTGGGTTTGAACCAGAAGTAACAGCAAAAATGTCAAAAATTCCAAAAATCAGAGTCTATGAAGTTGGTATTTCTTATTATGGAAGAACGTACGAAGAAGGTAAAAAAATCGGTATGAAAGACGCCTTTCGTGCGTTGTATTGCATTGTAAAGTATAATTTGTTTGGATAAAAACAGAATTACTTGTCTTCTTCTTTGTCTTCAGCTTTCTTCTTTTCTTTTTCTTCGTTTTTCTTTTTTGTAGCTTCTGTTATTTCTTTAATCGCTTCACCATTTTTTAAATCTTTAGAAAGCACGTTGTAAGGACCAGTAACTATCTTTTCTTTTCCTGTTAAACCACTCATAATTTCAATATAAGTATCATCTTGAATACCAGTTTTCACTTCAGTTAGTTTTGCTTTGCCATTATCATTTACATAAATAATTTCTTTCGTATGCGTAGAGCCGTTATACACAGTGTCTTTAGTAGTTACTGCTTGAATTGGTACAGCCACCACACCAAATTTTTTCTTTGTTTTTATATCAACTGTTGCAGACATACCTGGTAAAAATGGCTTGCTGGTTTCTTCTAAAATATCAGCATAAGAACTTTTATCAATTCTGATTTTTACCACAAAATTTGTTGATTGATCTGTACTTACCAAACTACCACTCGCACCTTTTGAAGTATTGGCAACAGACGAAACGATACCAATAAATTTTCTGTCTAAATAGGCATCAACTTCAACTTCTGCAGTATCGCCAAGTTTTACTTTTGTAATTTCACCTTCACTTACATCTACTCTAACTTCCATGTTGTCGAAGTTCGCAATTCGCATCATTTCAGTGCCACTCATTTGCAAGGTTCCTACTACTTTTTCGCCTTTTTTTACATTCAGCAAAGAAACCACACCACTCATTGGTGCATAAATGGTTGTTTTGTTCAAATTAATTTGTGCTTCTTTAATTACTGCGTTCGATGCTTTTATCGTGTAACCAGCAGCATCTGCTGTATGTTTTGCTGCTTCTACATCAGCTTTTGCACTTTCTACATTTGCTTTCGATGTTTTTAACGCAGCTTCTGCACTTTCAAAATCAGCTTTAGAAATTATCTTTTTTGTCAGTAATTCTTGCGCTCTTGTATACGCTGTTTGAGAATTTATATATTGAGCTTGAGCTTGCGAAACTACTGCATTTGCTTGTGCTATGCGCGCTTGTGCTGTTGAAAGTTGCGCTTTTGTATTATCTAATTGTGCCTGACTTTGCTCTACATTTGCCTGATAACTTTCTGGTTTGATGCGTGCTAATAATTGTCCTTTTTTTACACTGTCTCCTTCTTTTACATATAACTCAATAATTTCACCAGAAACATCCGAACTAATTTTTACTTCTTCTTCAGGATAAATTTTTCCGCTTGCAGTTACCGTTTGTACAATATCATGTGTGGCAACTATTTGCATTTCGACTTCTGTACCTTTTCCACCTTTTTTATTTTTATTAAAAATAACAGCGCATATTATACCAATTACTGCAAGTGCTAATAAGATGTAAAGTAATTTATTGTTTTTCATGTTCATTTATTTCCTTATTCTAACGTAATATTTTTCCCTTGATAAAAATCCAACACTTTTTGTATTGAATACAAATTCGTATTTGGCTTGTGTTAGTTTTGATTCTGCACTTGATAAATTGTTTTTGGATAAATTCACTTCTAATTGATTGATGCTACCAGCATTCAAACGCTCTACAGCATAGTCATACGATTTTTTTGCAGTCTCAAAATTCTTTTTTGCAGCTTTAAAATTATCGATTGCCGCTTGTGATTTTAGATACGCTTGACTTATTGTATTGAACAAATCCGTTTCTGCTTGTTTTTTTTGTAATTGCGATAATTGTACTTGTAAGTTCGCTTGTTTTACCGCAGATTGCGTTAAATATTTATTGTAAATCGGAACATTTAAACTTAACCCAAATGCATAGCTTATATTTTGATTAAGCTGATTAAAATATGGATTTCTGGTTTGTTCAGTTATTATTTTTGGCTGCAATACTAATGTTGAAGTATTCTCGACAAAGCCAATGGTTGTAAATTCAGAAGTTGAAAGACTTTGTTTTGTTGTTTTGTTTTGACTTGTATAAAAAGTATTTAAATTTCCAATAAAACTCAATGTTGGATAATTATTTCCTTTTGCAATTTTGATAGATTTTTCTGCAGATTTTATTTTTGTATCAGCACTTTTAATTTCTGGTCGAAGTGTCAATGCATCACTGTATATACGTTGTAATGAAGCTAATTCTTGAATTTGAATTCCGTTTGGTAATTCTGGAATTTTAACTTTGATTTCTTTATTAACATCAAGTTGCAATAAAATTTTTAAGTTTAAGTAAGTTAAATCCAATTGATTTTTTACTTGTGATATAGATAAATCTTCGGTTGTTATTTGTGCATCAATATCTAATAAAGCTTTTTCGGCTGCAGCACCAGCATCTATTAATGCTTTCGTGTGTTCGTATTGTTCTAGTGTGCTTTCTTTTTGTTTTATTGTTTGATTCAATTGTTCGTTTGCATTCATGATATTTAAAAATGCAGTTAGAATTTGCAATTGAATATTATTTCTTAAAACTTCTTGGTCTAGTTTTAATGCTTCTAAATCTATCTTGCTTTTTTGAACACTGTTTTGTGTTATCAATCCATCAAAAATTGGTTGCGAAAGATTAATTCCATAATCATTGTAATGCACTAGTTGACGCTCATAAGCACCTGAAAAGAAATTAAAATTATTACCAATTCGCAAATTGTAATTACTACTGGCGTTGATGTTTGGCGAAAAATTTAATTTATTTTTTTGTAAATTAACTTCTTCTAATTTTACATTTAATTCTGTTTGTTTTAATTGTAAATTATTTTGCATCGCATATTCAATGCATTTTCGCCAATCCCAGATTTCTTGTGCGTTTGAAAATTGAAAACTGCCAATAAAAAAAAGTAGGAAAAGAATTTTATAAAATCTGAATGACATTTTGCGGTTATTATTTTATAGATGATTAGTGTGGAAAGTTTTTAAATTATTACACCAATTTTAGAATGTAAAAATACGCTTAAAAGTTCTATCTTCAAATTTAGATTGAATAAGAATGATAGATTTCGATAAATTTTATATGTTAGAAGCGTTAAAATTGGCTAAAAACTCATTTGACGAAGACGAAGTACCTGTTGGCGCAGTAATTGTTTGCGAAAATCAGATTATTGGAAAAGGGTACAATCAAGTAGAAAAATTAAACGATCCAACAGCGCACGCTGAAATTTTAGCGATAACGGCTGCGTGCAATTTTTTAGGAAATAAATATTTAGATAAGTGCACTTTATACGTTACGTTAGAGCCATGCATGATGTGTACTGGTGCTATTCGCGAAGCACAAATTGCAAAAGTAGTATTCGCAGCTTCTGATAATTCGCATAAAAAAATGCAAGCTAATTTATTTGAATTAAAAGGTGGTTTGCTAGAACAAGAAGCATCTGAATTGATAAAATCTTTTTTCAGAAAAAAGAGATTGTAAAATTTCAAAAAAAAATATTTATTGATTAAGAAGCATAAGAAATTTTAGATATTTTTATTTTAAGCAATAAAACAAAAGAAGTAAAAATGAAGTAAGCTAAGTTGGCTTTTTACAACAAAATTTGGCTTCTATAGAGTATTCTTAAGTTTCTTTGTGTCTTAAGTGGTTAAAAATTATTCACCAAATTTAATCGTGATAGTTTGATAGCAATTTACTTCAACACCGTTTTGTTTTGCAGGATTCCATTTTTCCATACCATCAATAATGCGCATCACTTCAACATCAAATGAACGTGTTGGATTATCAGTTTTTAGTATTTTAGTATAGCGAGCATCACCTAAGGTATTGATATAATATTTAACTACAATATTAGCTTTTACACCAACCAAAGAATCACCAACCAAGACTGCATTTTGTTTTACATATTCTTGTAATGCTTTTTCGCCAGCAATATAAGTAGGCATAATTTCTGCCTTTTCTTTTATATTCGATTCGTCATCTACAGTGCTGGTTTCTTCTTTTTTTTCTTCTGTTATGTTTTGATATAAATACGGACGTGCAATTGAATCTTTTCTTCGTTCACCTTCCATCATTTTGTTGACATCACCACCGTAAATAGAATATAAAATGTCATTTTTAGGATTTGGCGCGCCACTGTTTTTTGGTGGTTTAAAACCACTGCAAAGTATGATACCAGAAAATAGTAAGATTAAAGTAGAGAAACTTTTCATGTGAATAAATTTATTGTTTTTAAAGGCGCACATGGAATATCCATTATTAATTAGCGTTTGGTGTGCAATCGCTCTTGGATATTTCATGTAAAAATATTTCACTAAAAGTAGCAAAAAACGTGCTAAAAAGTAGTTTTATTATTTCTTATTCGGTTTATACCAATAAGCATCTAAAAAACTGAGCACAGAAAACGAAATGTAGGCGATGAAAAAGTAGAGAAATTCGTGTAGATAGTGCATGCCATATTTGTAAGAATAAACTACAATTACCAAAGCCGATAACATAAATTTTATGGTGATAGCTGCTAAATTTCCACCGATAGATTTTTTAACTTCTTTCTTTTCAGAGATAAAAACAATTAAAAAATAAATAAACGACACCAATGCCATCGACATCGACATAAATAAAAATGAAAACCGCAAATCAGCATCTAAAAAGAAGGAAATGACTATAAAAAAAAGCGTTAAAAAAAAGAGATGTAAAAACCATTTCATTTGTTTGTCTATTGTTTTTGTATCACAGAGTAACTCTGAAGTGTCACAGAGCTCACAGAGTTTATTTTATACAGTTTCTCTGTGAAAAACTCCATGCTCTCTGTGATATTTTTTTTTGAAAAATAGGTGTGTGAAATTAACAATCATTTTGAAACAGTTGATTTGTAAATTCGGTAAAAAGCGGCAGCTGTTCCTACTAATAATAATAGAATTAATAAAAATGGTTGTGTAGAAAATTGCTTATCTAAAAAATAACCAACAGCTACGAAAACGCCAATGATACCGAATAGTTCAAATGCCATGCCTGTGTAGACAAGCCAGTTTTTTGCAGCATTGTTTTGTTTATTGTGCGACGGCTGTTGTTTGTCCATTATGAGTTGTTGTTGATACGGTAGCAGCTGTGTTAACTGGTTTTACAACTGAAGTTGTATTGGTAAGTGAGCCAGTTATATTTGCGCCTTCTTCTACCACTAATTTTTTATATTTCACATCACCTTCAAAATCTGCATTTGCTTTAAAGCATAAAACGCCACCAACTTCTATGTTTCCTTTCACTTTTCCTTCAATAGTTAAATCATTGCATTTTATATTGCCTAAAATTTGCGCAGAACTTCCAATGACTACTTTAGCAGCACATTGAATATTTCCAGCAATTTTCCCATCAATTCGTAAATCTGATTGTGCAGAAATATCACCTGTTATACTAGTGCCATTTTTAATTAGGTTAGCAATCATATTGTCATTTTTGCTAACAGTTTCATTTTTAGAAAAGAAAGTACTCATAGTTTTATAAATTTTAATGGGTCGATTGCTTGTCCTTTATACCAAAGTTCTAAAATACAATTATAATTATTACTGTTTTGCTGCTTTGCAATAATTGCAATTGTTTCACCTTGTTGAACAAAGTTACCTGTTTTTTTTAATACTTTAGTGTTATTTTTTAATATGTAAACGATTTGATTTTCAGCTTGTACAATCAGATATGCATTGGAATTTGGCAAAATTCCGTCAGCAATTACGGTTCCACTTAGTGGTGCTTTAACTTCTTCGTCCTTTTTAGCAAGTATAGTTAGTCCAAATTGCTGTTTTGTCGCGTCAAATCCTGTAATTATTTTTCCTGAAACTGGTTTTTGTATACTTAAATTATTGAAAATACTATTTTTTGAACTTTGAATATTTTCCAATAATTCGGCATTTTGCAAACCACTTTCTATGTTTTTTACAAATTTGCTCTCGTCGGTAGTTTTTTGTCCTAAAATTCCAGTATCTATTTTTATTTTTTTGATGTCTTTTTTAACTTCATCTACCACAACCTTGTCGTTCAAAATATTTTTTAGATTAACAAGATATTTTTCATTCGATTTTAATTTGTCACCTAATTCTTCTGTTTTGACACTTAAATTAACTATTTCTCGGTTGCCAGAAGATGAACCATAACCTGGAATATACTGCTTTAAAGGTGTGTAGGCAATAAATAAAAAATTTAAAACAGTAAAAAAAGCAAGTGCTAATCCAATTCCAATGAGTATATTGAGTGGTTTTAGTTCAAATACAAACTTAACGTCATATGTTTTTTCATCAACTATTTGAAATCGATAAATAGTCTTTAATCGTTGTTTAAGTTTGTTCCAATCCAATTTTTTTATCGACATAATAAGAATTAAATAAAATTCACTTCAATAAGTAAAATAAATTTAAGAAATTGCGTTAAAATTAAGGAATTAAAATAAGCATGCATCCTTTTACCTGTAAAAAACTATTTATATTTGTTTGGATTTTGTCCTTTGCATCATTTCATACTGTTGAAGCAAAGAATAAAAAATCAAAATCTAAATATGAAAGACCAAATATTGTGAAGCGTGCTTGGGGCGACCTAACCACTCGAAATAACTATTATTTCAACGCAAATGAATTATTTAAAGAAATTGTTCACAATTACGAATTCAACCGAACCATTAATTATAATGAATTAGTTCCATTTTATTTTCACGATGGTGCCGATTTTTCTGGAAATCAAACTGATTTAGAAACTATAGAACGGAAAACTGGCATCGTGTTGCAATTGCATGATTATAGTCGTTGGCGCGATAATGCATACTTACTTTTAGGAAAATCGCAGTATTTACGTAAACAATATGATACTGCTTTAATTACATTTCAGTACATCGTAACCACGATGAAACCTGGAAAAATGAACCTTAAGCTAGAATTTAGCAATAAAGACAGACTAAAATATATTCGCAAACGACAAAAAGAAATTGAAAAAGCAGCTGGAAAGAAAAAATCAATAATCGAGTTTCAATATAAAAAAGCACAGGAAGAAGCAAAAGAAAAAGCAGAAACTGCAAGAGAAAAGCAACAAGCTGCTATCGATAAAAAAACGAAAAGAAATTGAAGAAATTATAAAAGCAAAAAAGAAAATTATTGCGCTTCAGAAAAAAGGAAAACCAATTCCACCTGAATTGTTAGCTAAAGCAAAAAGCAAATCTAGCAAAACAGATACTACTTTAATTCCTAAAAAAACGACCAAAACAGATAAACCAAATTTTGATCCGAAATTGCCTTATGTGTTGATGGGTGACCAATACATTAAAAATCCATATTATAAAGATAGTATGGATAGAAGCAAAGATCAACCGTTAAAAGAATTGTCAAAAAAAGAAGATGCTAAATTTGATAAATTAACTGCTTGGGAAAAAATAAAACATAAACTGTCGCGTCCTGAAGCAATTGTTTGGATGGCAAAAGCTTTAATTGAACAAGGAAACTATGCAGATGCAAAAAGTATTATTTCGTATGGAAAAGCATTGCGTAAACTTACCAAAAAACAACGCCGAGATTTTTATTTAGTGGATGCTTATTATAATACTCGAAGAAATGACTTGTCGCCAGCCGTTGAACAATTAGAAAATGCATTGTTGTATTTTAAAAAGAAAAAACAAAAAGCATATTACGAATATTTATTAGCGCAAATTTACGAACGCAACAACCAACCTGCTGATGCCGTTGATTATTATAAAAAAGCAGGCAAACATACTAAAGATGAAGAGTTGAATTTATTTGCACAAATACAATTGGCAAAATTATATGGAAAAAACCCGGAATTGGCAGATCAAGATATTGTGAAAATGTTGGCCAAACTAATTAAGTTTGGAAAAAACAAAGAACATGCAGATGAAGTATTATTTACGATCGCCAACTATTACTATTTTCAAAAAGATACTGCTCAAGCAATTACTTATTTGCAAAAATCCATCAAAAAATCCATCAGCAATAAAGAGCAAAAAGGAAAATCCTATTTAAAATTAGGTGAAATATTTTTTGATAAAGAAGAATATTTCCAAGCTTCTTATTTTTATGATAGTGCTATTGCGTACATACCAAATACATACGAAAATTATGAAAAAATTGTAAGTAGAAAAAGTACGTTGACTGAGTTAGCAACCAATTTCAAAACCATTCACGAACAAGATAGTTTGCAAAGTTTAGGAAAAATGTCGCCGAAAGCATTAGCTGCTTATTTGGTTGATGTACAAGCAAAACAAGAAAAACTTGCAAAGAAAAAATCGCGTTTTGGAACGGATGATGCAAATTACAGAGGCAGTGTTTCAGGTCCAATTGCTTCAGATGGAATTTCTAATGGCTTATGGTATTTTTATAATCCTGATGCAAAAGCACGTGGCTATAACGATTTTAGAGCAATTTGGGGCGACCGACCATTAGAAGATAATTGGAGACGAAGCAGTAAAGGAATTTCATTGGATAATATTAATTCTACATCAAACACTGATGTAGTTGATACAGCTTCTACCAAAAAAATAAAAAATGCTTCAGCTAAAAATGATAGTACATTAAAAATTCCAAAAACACCAGAAGATTTTATGGTTTCTGACAAAAAAATTGCAGATGCATTATTCAGTTCTGGAGAAATATTTAAAAACAAGTTAAACAATCTGCCAAAATCAAAAATTCAGTTCGATGAATTAACACGTCGTTTTTCTAACAGCGAATATGATGCGAGAGCACATTATTATCAGTATTTAATTTATTTAGATAGAAATTTAACTGGATTAGCAGAAAAAGAAAAACAATATATACTACAAAACTATCCGTTGAGTGAAGTAGCTGAAGTATTAAAAAAACGCGATTCACCAGATTCAACTAGTTTGTCAGAAACAGCTCAAAGTTTTTACGCATCTACCTACCAATTGTTTCAGAAAGGTAATTATGATGATGTAATAAAAAATAATTCGTTGGCTCGCATCAAATATCCAAGTTCCAATGAAATACCTCAATTTGAATTTTTATCAGCAGTTAGTTTTGGTAAAAAGAAAATGTATGCTGATTATAAAACTGCATTAATGAATATTATTTCTAAATATCCAACTGGTGATGTAAAAGAAAAAGCGCAGCAATATTTGGTTAGTTTTATTCAGTTTGAAAGTAATTTAAAAGATACCACACCAACAATTATTGTTGCAAAAGATACTATTAAAGAAGTGTTTGATTCTACTAAAAGTTTTACGGTAGATACATCTGGATTAACGATTCTAGTTGAATTAAAAGATCCGTATTTAAAAATTACAGACATCATTTCTAATATAGCAAAATTCAATAAAAAGCATTTTGATGAAGAAAAAATAAAAGTAAGTGCAGTCTTTGTAGAAGGCAGTCCGTTTATTCAAATAAAACGCTTTGAAGGTATCACAGATGCAAATAAATACAATGATAAAATTCAATCTGTACCAACACAAATTTTAGGAGCAGGCAATGAGTTTAAAGCAGATTACTATATTATTACACCTGCTAATTTCCGTAAAATTAAAAAGTTAAAAGACTTAAAAACATACGCAAGATTCTACTTCGAAAATTATAATAAATGATAAAAAACATTTTAAACTGGCTATTAATTCCTAAAAATTTATTGAAACTATTCGGTGTAGGTTTATTGAGTATCATTTTATTCTTTACAGCTGTCCGTTTAGGTATCTTTGGTGCTTTGCCTGATTACAGAGATTTAGAAAATCCAGACGCTAATTTAGCATCCGAAATTTATTCTGCAGATTCTGTTTTAATTGGTAAATATTATTCAAGTAATCGTGTTAATATACCTTTTGATGAGTTATCACCTTGGCTCGAAAAAGCATTGGTTGCCACAGAAGATAAACGTTTTTACGATCATGCTGGAATTGACGTTTTAAGAACTGTAAAAGCAGTAATTACTTTAGGTGCAAATGGTGGTGGTAGCACCATTACACAGCAGCTGGCAAAAAATATGTTCAACGATCCTGCAAAAAATATTGTACAACGTATGATTCAAAAAGCAAAAGAGTACGTAATTGCACCAATGTTAGAAAGAAGATATACGAAGCAAGAAATTATTGCAATGTATTTTAACACCGTAGATTTTTTAAATAACGCAGATGGAATTAAAAGTGCAGCGCGTATTTATTTTAATAAATTACCGAAAGATTTAAATCTAGAAGAATCAGCCATGTTTGTTGGCATGTTGCAAAATCCAGCATTGTACAATCCAAAACGACACGAAGAAAGAACACGTAAAAGACGTGCCACTGTTTTGAGTTTAATGGCTGAACAAGGTGTAATTACTCAAGCACAATTTGATGCAGCTAAAGACAAACCAATCGTTTTAAACTTCCATCCAGAATCGCCAAATGATGGATTGGCTCCTTATTTCAGAGCATCCGTCGCAGAATTTTTAAAAAAATGGTGTAAGGAAAATAAAAAACCAGATGGCACTAATTGGAATATTTATACAGACGGCTTAAAAATTTTCACCACTTTAGATACACGCTACCAAAAGTACGCAGAGATTGCTGCTATCAATAATGTAAAACGTTTCGGTGTAGGAAATTATAAAACAATCTGGGAAAGTACTCGTGGTAAGAAAACATTACTGAAAGCCATCAAGCAAACTGAAAGATATCCTTTGTTAAAAAAACAAGGAAAATCGGATGAAGAAATTTACGCTTTCTTTAAATCAGAAAAAAGAAAAATGACCGTCTTCTCTTATTCAAGAGGAAAAAAAGATACGTTAATTTCTTTGCTAGATTCAATTATTTATTACAAAAATCACATGCAAACTGCCTTTATGGCAATTGAACCATTTACTGGTTATGTAAAAGCATGGGTTGGTGGTACTAATTTCGAATTTAATAAATACGACCATTGCAGTCCAGATGTAAAACGTCAAGTTGGCTCTACATTTAAACCAATTCAATACGCATTAGCAGTGGATAATGGTTGGTCACCGTGCATGCAAATACCGTGCGGACCAATTACAATTACCTACCATGGAACAGTTTGGCGGCCAAAAGGAACACCAGGTGGCTCTGGACCAATGAAATATTGTTTGGCAAAATCTATCAATGGCGCAGCTGCTTATATGATGAAAAATTTTGGACCTGAAGCATTGGTTGATTTAGCTTACAAAATGGGTATCACTACCAAATTGCCTGTAGTGCCATCTATTTGTTTGGGCTCAGCAGATTTATCTTTGTATGAAATGCTAGCTGTTTACAGCACGTTTCCGAATGCAGGTATCAGCACCAAACCACAGTTTTTACTGCGTATCGAAGATAAAGACGGAAACATCATCCAAAGTTTCCAGACAGAAATGCATGAAGTATTTAATGACAACACTGCCTATAAAATGTGCCAAATTATGAAAGGACCAGTGAGCGCTGGTGGCACTGCTGCATCGCTAAACGGCTACGGAATTGGAGCAAAAGATATGGCTGGCAAAACCGGAACCACCAATGGCAACACCGACGCATGGTTTATTGGCTACACACCACAATTGCTCGCTGGTGTTTGGTGCGGTTACGACGATCCAATGCTGAAAGCGGGACAAGGTAACCACACAGCAGCTCCAGCTTGGGGCAGGTTTATGAGTTTGGTTTACAATGATCCGAAATTAGGTTTAGATAAATCTGCAACTTTCTTTACACCATCAGATGCTTCATTAATAAAAAATTTATGTAGCGAAGGAGAAGAATACTTAATTAGCGATGGCGCAGTCGGTAGTTTTAATGATGTAGACGAAGTAATGGATTCAGAGTTTAATATCAAATAAATCGTCGTTTACTCTTTTAGGTAAAACAAACAAATAAATGATACAATGTTTATTTTGATCAGTCCACGGTTTATAAAATATTTCACACCAAAAAATATTGCAGGTGTTTCTATTTTTCCGTTTGTGATTTTGGAAAACAAAACCATCAAAAAAGATAAAACATTTGTAAACCACGAAATGATACATATTTATCAGCAAATGGAATTGTTATTTGTTTTCTTTTTTTTATGGTATTATCTAGAATTTTTGATTTTATTTATAAAATATAAAAATTGGTACAAAGCGTATTTAAATATTTCATTTGAACGTGAAGCTTATCAAAATGAATCCAATTATAATTACCTAAAAACAAGGAAATTATTTTCGTTTACAAAATATTGGTAAAAGGGCTCGTATTTTGATAATTATGAAATACCTTTGCAAAGCAAAAAAATAAAATTATGCAGGAAATAAATGTATTTGTAGTAGATGATCATCAGATTTTTTTGGATGGAATTGTGTCTTTATTGGATGATGAACCGAATATCAAAATTGCGGGCACTGCGCATAACGGCAAAGTAGCGATTGATAAAATTAAAACATCAAAAGTAGATGTAGTTTTAATGGATATTAATATGCCTGAAATGGATGGCATTGAAGCAACAAAACAATTAAAACAACTCTTTCCAACAATTAAAATACTAATGCTGACGATGCATAGCGAGCCGCGTTTTATTAAAGAATGTTTGGAAGTTGGCGCAAAAGGGTATGTGCTGAAAAATATTTCTAAAGACGATTTAATTAAAGCTGTTGAAACAGTTTACCAGGATAAATCATATTTAGATACAGAAACACAAGAGAAGCTAATTTCTTCTATGTCTAATACAGACGAAGAAGATACACGAAATTACGATGAATTAGCTGCACAGATTACACAACGTGAACTCGAAATTTTGCAATTAATTGCACTTGGTTTAACTTCTCAAGATATTGCTACCAAATTATTCATCAGCAAAAACACGGTAGAAACACACCGTAAAAATATGCTCGCAAAACTAAACGTAAACAACACAGCAGGTTTGTTAAAAATTGCTTACAAAAAAGGATTGGTGTAAAGTATCTATCGAATTATATCAAAAAGGTCAAAAAAGACAATACTTTTTTGACCTTTTTTAATGAATGAACAAATCATAAAATCTTACCACTTTCTACTTACTACTTACTACTAATTCGTATCTTTGCACCGAATTTTCAATCATTTAATTAAAATAAATTACAAAATGAAAGTAACAGTAGTTGGTGCAGGTGCAGTTGGCGCAACAGTAGCCGATAACATCGCACGTAAAGAATTATGCCACGAGTTGGTTTTGTTAGATATTAAAGAAGGTTTGGCTGAAGGAAAAGCCATGGATATGATGCAAACTTCATCATTATTAGGTTTTGATACAAAAATTTCCGGTTCTACAAACGATTATTCAAAAACTGCTGGCAGCGATGTAGTGGTAATTACATCTGGTATTCCTCGTAAACCAGGTATGACACGTGAAGAATTAATCGGTACTAATGCAGGCATTGTAAAAGGTGTTGCAGAAAATATTTTGAAATATTCACCGGAAGCTATTTTGGTAATTATCTCAAATCCAATGGATACCATGACTTATTTAGCATTGCAATCAACTGGTATTCCAAAAAATAGAGTAATAGGAATGGGTGGCGCTTTAGATAGCAGCCGTTTCAAATATTATTTATCAGTTGCATTAAATTGTTCACAAAACGACTTAAACGCAACTGTAATTGGTGGTCACGGAGATACAACGATGATTCCTTTAACACGTTTTGCTACGTTAAATTCAAATCCAGTTTCTAATATGTTAGATGCTGACGCTTTGAAAAAAGTAGCTGCAGATACCATGGTTGGTGGTGCTACGTTAACAGGTTTGATCGGAACTTCAGCTTGGTACGCACCAGGTGCAGCAGGTATGGCTGTTGTGGAGGCAATTTTACGCGATGAGAAAAAAGTAATTACTTCTTGCGTATTATTAGAAGGCGAGTACGGACAATCAGACATTTGTTTAGGTGTTCCGGTAGTAATCGGCAAAAACGGCTGGGAAAAAATCATCGATTATAAATTGAACGAAGAAGAACAAGCTGCTTTCAACAAAAGTGCTGATGCGGTTCGCGCAATGAACGATGTGCTTAAAACTTTGTAATTGTTGAAAAATAATAATTTTAACAAATCATTAGTGTAAGTTGTTGATTTACAATTCCTATCAAAATTTATTTCAATGTTTATAACTCAAAAATGGTGACTTTAGTCACCATTTTTTTTATACAAAGTTTGAAATGTTAATTTAATCTTAATAAATTGAGTCAATTTTAAACTAAAAGAACAATTTTTATGGAAACAAAGACATCATCAAAGTACATCGCCGAATTATTAGGAACGATGGTACTCGTATTAATGGGTTGCGGTAGTGCAGTAATTGCAGGCGCAGATGGAACTACTGGCGTTGGCTTGCTTGGTATCTCATTCGCATTCGGTTTGTCCGTTGTGGCAATGGCTTATGCAATTGGTCCAATTTCTGGCTGTCACATCAATCCAGCTATTTCTGTTGCAATGACAGTGGCTGGAAAATTATCTTCTAAAGATTTAGTTGGCTATGTAATTTCACAAATTGTTGGTGCTATTTTAGGTGCAGGCATTTTGTATGTAATTGCAAGTAATCATCCAGGTTTTGAAATGAAACCTTGGGCTCTTGGTTCAAATGGTTTTGGAACTGGCTATTTAGGTGAATATTCATTGGTTGCTGCTTTTTTAGCTGAAACTGTGTTTACATTTATCTTCTTATTAGTGATATTTGGCTCTACAAGTGGACAAAATGCCAACGGTGGTTTTGCTGGTTTAGCAATTGGTTTAACTTTAGTGTTAATTCATATTGTTGGTATTAAAGTTACTGGTGTTTCTGTAAATCCAGCGCGTAGTATTGGACCGGCAATTTTTGCAGGTGGCGAAGCTTTAATACAACTTTGGCTATTTATTGTAGCACCAATTGTTGGTGGCGTTTTAGCAGCAATTACCTGGAAACAAGTTTTAGGTAGAGATTAATTTTTATAAAACTATCAAGTATTAAATCTTCAAGTTTTTTAAAACGTTGAAGATTTATAGTAAAAAAGGTGAAAGATATTTTCTTTCACCTTCTTTAATTTATGTTAACACAAAACAAAAACAAACATTTTTGGTTATTTTTATAGAATGCAAAAATTACTATTCATACTTGTTTGTAGCACGATTCTATTTTCTTGCAAAAAAGATGATGTGACGGTTTCGTTTACTTTTAAAACTACAAACAAAACACCAAATAACAGACCCTATCAATTGAGTGCTACTAAAACAAAAATATTGTTTTCTAACTTCGTTTACGTTGATAAAGATAACAATGAAGTAGTGGTAAAAGATGTGTTTTTAGTGACGTCATCAGACAATAGTTTTCAATTTAAATTGCCAAGTGGCAATTATACAAAATTCAAATTTTCTTTTGGTTTAGATTCAATTAAAAACAATTCTATACCTTCTAGTTTTCCTGCATCTAGTCCATTAAGCGTGGAAACAGGATTATATTGGGACATGTTGAAATATCGATTTTTAATTTTGGAAGGAAATATTGATAATTCAATTACCAAAAATCAAACACCTACTACACCATTCTCCATGCATCTAGGTTCTGATACGTTATACCAACAAATTGTTGCATCTAATTTTCCTAAAATTGGTGAACAACTAAATATCACCTTAGATTTAGACAAGTTATTTATTTTAGATAATGATAATTTTCAGATAACTAATTTTAGCAATCATAGCGAAGCATCAGAAATTGCAAATGGTGTAGCTATCAGAAATAGTTTTATAAATAGTATTCAAACAACGGTTACATCCAAAACAAAATGACGAAAAAGTTTTTCATATCTCTTTTTTTGCTGTGCACTTTTAGTTTGCTTTTTGTCTTTTCTTGTAAAAAAAATGAAGAAGCATTTAAAACAACACCATACGTTGCACCAAAAATTCCTGGTTTTCGCGATATGCCTGTTGATGCCAATAATCCAATGACAGTAGAAGGTATTGCACTTGGAAAAAAATTATTTTTCGATCCAATTCTTTCTCGCGATTCTACCTTGGCTTGTGCTGGTTGCCACAAACAAGCAGATGGTTTTTCTGATATTAGAAGATTGAGTCGAGGTGTTGATGATTTATTTGGACGACGCAATGCACAAGCATTGGTAAATTTAGCTTGGCAAAAAGATCGATTTTTTTGGGATGGTCGTGTAAGTACCTTGCGCGAACAAGCATTAAAACCAGTAGAAGATGCGTTAGAAATGCATTTGCCGTGGGCAATTGCTGAATTTAGATTGCAAAATAATACGGTTTACAAAGATTTATTTTTCAAAGCATTTGGTATACATTCAATCACTAAAGAATACGTTACAAAAGCAATAGAGCAATTTGAAATGACCTTAGTTTCTTACAATTCTAAGTTTGATAAATATACACGTGGCGAAGTTCCATTGTCGATTTCAGAAATAAAAGGGTTTGATATTTTTAAAACGGAAAAAGGCGATTGCTTTCATTGCCATAGTTCAACAGCACCTGAAGTGTTTATTTCACCAGACAGAACATTTGCCAATAACGGTTTAGACAGTGTAGATAATGTAACAGATTTTTTAGATTTTGGATTAGGAGAATTTACAAATGATTTAGCAGATTATGGCAGATTTAAAATACCATCATTGCGAAATCTAGCTTTTACAGCACCTTACATGCACGACGGTAGATTTCAAACACTGGATGAAGTGATTGATTTTTATAGCGATGGACCAAAGGGTTCACCAACACTTGAACCTATTATGCGTGAAAAAGCCAATAAACGCTTGGAAACTACTGGACATTGGGGCCTTGATTTAACACCATCACAAAAAGCAGATTTAAAAGCATTTTTATTGACATTGTCTGATTCAAGTTTTGTGAGATAGAAATTTTGCACGAATAATTTCTTATTGATTTTGTTTTCTACTACACTACACTAATTTCAGTCTGTATAGTTCTGTGAGTTGTAAATTGTTCGGCGAAACCGAACTAGGATATAAATGCTTTTTTTCAAAAAAAAATGATACTAAACCGCCAAAAAAACCGAAAAAAATTTGTTCGCCAATTAAGTTTTTTCCAACGGCTGAAAATTTGTGTTGTGGTTGTGTGTATTTAGCACAAATTATCACTTATTTACAAATGTAGTTTACTTCGCATAACTTATAATACCAAATCTACCACAACTATTGCCAATTTTTTGTTAGCGGTAGTTTTCTATTTTATTGGTTAAAATCAAAACTATGTGACCAATTATTGATTTCTACATCTGGATTAATTCTTTTTACATTTTCTTTAAATCTTTCGAAGTTCTTAGAGTCTGGTAAAATTCTTACTGATTTTTGTATTCCATTATTGTCAATATATTTAATTTTCCAAAGACTTCGATAGTTAATCTCGTTCATTGTAAGTTTAATATTCTGCACATCTATTAATGGAATTATTTCAATATTTGCATTTAAAGTTATAATCATATTTTTTTCGTCAAACTCAACTTTTTTAGCTTTATTTAAAAGATAGTATAATAGGATTGCAATTGCCAAAAATGATAATGCAGCTGATACTGTTTCTTTGTCATTACGATTGATAAATAAAACTCTAGTCAAGTATTAATCCAATTACAAGCACGATGTATTTGCCAGAATTTAAATCACGTGAAATTAATATTTTATCCATATAAAAAACATCTAACGTCTGAAAATTGGCGCTGGTTGTATGTGTTTTGCAAAAACTGGCGCTTATTTGCTATTTAAATTTACTACACAAAACTTAATTTACCAAATCTAACACAACCATTGCCAATTTTTTGTTGTGTGCAGTGTTTTATAATAATCATTAAAAATTACCTGTGTTGGTCAATTAGAATGTTATTTCCATCCGGATCAGTAAGTGTAATATGTGCAGGACCTTTTGAAGTTGTATCAGCTTCGGAAGTTAATTGAATCCCACATTTTTTTAAATGTTCTTGAATTATTCTTACATCATCAAACGTTTCCAAATTTTGACAACTTTCATCCCATCCTGGATTAAATGTTATAATGTTCTTGTCAAACATTCCTTCAAACAGACCAATGATGGCGTTTCCATTTTTCAATATCAACCATTTTTGACTTATATCGCCTCCTAACTTTGTAAATCCTAAATTCTCGTAAAATTCTTTGGATTTTTGAATGTCATTTACTGTAAGACTAATTGAAAATGCTCCTAATTTCATATTGGCTACTTTTAAATTGATTTCATTTTATTACCCTTTGCATCGTGTGTCACTTCTGCAAGGCCAAGTGCTTCCATCAAAGGTGGAATATACATTCCCACACGTCCACGAAGTCCTTTTTTAAGGCCATACCAGCCGCCAACAGGATTGTTTTCTGAACGACCCCAAAATTCAACCGTTCCTTCTTTTGCTGGTTTTTGTTCATCAGCACTGCCAAGTTCCATCCAGTCACTGTGCTTTTTTAACATTTGATGTAAGTCGTCTAAGATGTCAATGTTATACAATAAGACTGTTTTGCCAACTGTGCAGACTAAAACATCTTTACCGTCTTTTTGGTCAACGTGCATTGTATATTCACTCGTCAATGGTGGAGTTTTTAATACCATTGGCTTTTCTTTTGTTCCTATTTTGTATGTCATATTTTCCTGTTTTATTTTCATTATTTAATTGACAGCCTCGGTCTTAAATCATAGCTGCCAACGGTTGAAAATAAGTGACGGTTTTGCGTGTTTAGCACGAACCAACACTTATTTACAAATTAAATTTATTACACAAAACTTTAATTACCAAATCTACCACAACTATTGTCAATTTTTTTTAGCAGTAGGTTTTCTCTCATTTTGGTTGATATTCTTCATTATAGTTTTTGTAGCCAATAAGTCTAGCTGTCGGTGCTAATAAAAATTTTAACGTTTTTAAAACTTGTTTTGGTGGTGCGTCAACTGTTGGGTAAGAGTCGAATTTGTCACCAAACACAGCAAGTTGGAAAAGAATTTTAGGTGGTTTTGAATTGGCTTCGTCTTTGTCCCAAAACGGATATATTTGAGAAAGACAATACGCAAAGTCTAACGGCATTGCACTTGTCACTACAACTATTGAATCCGTTTCGTTAAATGGTTTGTGAGGAGTATTCTTTGGAATCACAATTGTCTGTCCTGGCGTGATTTTTTTGATCTCAGAGCCATATTGCATTGAAAGTGTTCCACTTCTTACCGTGAATTTTTCATCAAAATTTTCGTGAATGTGTGTCACTGGTCCAGCTGAATTAGATCGTATCTCAATATCTGTAAATAGAATTCCATTTTCTACCTTAACGACTGTTTGAGTAAGGCCTTCTAGTTTAGAATGAAAAGATTTTCCAACTTTAAAGTAGTTGCTGTAATCAGGAGTTTTTGTTGGTAAAACCCAATGATGTATTATTAGTCCAACTAATAAATAGCCAATGATAATTGATAGTAACCACATTGTTGATTTTTTTATTTTTTTTTCATTCCTATCAGAATTTTTGTTTCATATCATTAGTTAAACTTACTGCTAACAGCTGAAAGTTTGTGTTGTGGTTGTGCGTGTTTAGCACTAACTACCACATATTTACAAATTAAATATAACATACAAAGCTTAAATTACCAAGTCTACCACAACTAGTGCCAATATTATGTTAGTGGCTGCCAGTTTATTTTATTTATATTTTATTTTAAATTTTCTGAAATATTATTTTAATTTTCTTTCGTTTGCAAATTTCATTAATTCATTTATTTTTCAACATATAATTCTGTCTATCTTTTGAGTGTAATTTTGAACTATTTCAAAAGTAAATTCCAAATTATTTGTCAACTTTTTTAATTCGATTTTCTTAACTTTTCAATATTCCATTTTCTCGAAAAATGTCGCATACATTTTCAGTGTCCAATATATAAGTCAATGATTTTTCAATATTTCGGTTTCCTTTAAAATATTTTTACAATAATTCCTTTGTTTGTTAAAGCTAAATTTAAATAAATTTCAGTTCATAACTGTTTTTCCTTAATTCAAATTCTAAATCATCTTCTTCTTTGATAATTCTTAATCTTTCATATAACTTTAAAAAATTAATTGAAATTGTCAAAATTGTCAATATTATCAAATATTTGACTTTGTTATTAAGTCTATAATGTAAAATCTTAAAGTCCTACAATTTGCATTTTCCTTAAAGGATTTTTTCAACTGGCTTTTCCAATTGCTACCAACGGTTGAAAATTTGTGTTCTTGCTTGCGTGTGAACTACAAAATTTATTTACAACCGAACTTTAATTTAATGAATTTACGTATATAATCCGAATCAACCAACCATAATAGAAATTTTTTGTTAGCTGTAGTTTTAGTCATTTACTCGATTTTTCAAGTCCATACTTCCATGTAATATTCTCACAATCAGTATTTCAGAATTTGAGATTACTTGATAAAATACAATGTGTTTATTCGCTAAATAACCAAATAAATCAGATTTTATTTCATTATAGTTCTTTCCAAGTTTTGGATTTTCAGAAAGTTCTTGAAAAGTATTTAATAAAAAATGGTAATAATTGTCAGCTTGATTTTCTGACCAAGTTTCTATTGTATATTCCCAAATATTTGATAAATCATCTACAGCTTTATTTGTCAGTTGATATTTAGACATGTTTTTTCTTGTTTGCTTTTAAAGTTAAAAGATGACTGTCAGAATTAAATTTTTTTGCTATTCCACTATCTAAACCATCTTGAATAGCTTTTTTTAATACAATAATTCTGCTTTCTTCTTCTTCCAATAAGCGTAAACCTGCTCTAATTACTTCACTTGCATTTTTATATCTACCTTCTACTATTTTATTTTCAACAAAGTTTTCAAAATAATTTCCTAGAGAAACTGATGTATTATTTGTCATAATTTGAAATTTGAAGTAAATTTACCAAAAATTGGTAACTTTGTCAAGTTAATATTTGAAGAATTGTCTAAAAAAATTACAGCCAACGGTTTTTGGCATTGCGTTCGGTGTGGAATAGAAAGCACTAAAGTTCAAATTTAGTACAAAAGCCACACTGACGCAAAACCAATGTTATGCGTTCGGCTTTCATTTTTTTTTGATTTTTGAAATTGTCGCTCCAACTGATTTTGTCGGCTTGTCCATATCTTTTATTGCAAAGTCAATCGCGTCTCTTATCAAAGCTTTTACTTTTGGGTTTCTATAATCAGTTGACTTTTCTACGTCAATGTGCCTAATTAAATTACCTGTCCCAGTTAAAAGTTTACTTGGGTCTTTCAGAAGTGTCCCTTTGTTAAACCCCAAGTTTAAGTGGTTTGTATACATTGGCAACATACAAAAAGCGTCTGATAGCTTGTCTGAGATTGAAAATACCGCTGTCAAGGCGTGAGTATGATAAACAAGTTCATTGCAGTCAGGATACAAGTCCAAAATATATTCTCTAAGGTCTGTGAACAAGTCAACCAATTCCTTCTCTTTAAAGTCTAAGAGAAATTGGAAGTCTGTATGAATTGGTCGTGATGTTTTCATCGCTCTTATTGTGTTGTTTAAATTCTCATTATGTTGTCTTTGAAGCTGACGTACAACGGTTGAAAATTGGCGCTGGTTGTGCGTGTTTAGTACGAACTATCATTTATTTACAAATGTAATTTATTACATAAAACTTTAATTACCAAATCTACCAAAACTGTAACTAATTTTTTGTTATAAGCAGTTAATTATTTTCTTCATATTTGCCAATAAACAATTGGTCACCATTTGTTGTCTGATGTTCAAGAATGAGATTATTTTCAAAAAGCAAACTCAAAGATCCATCATAATAATAATCTTCATATTTTCTTTGAATGACTCTTGTTATTTTTTTTCCAATAACATTATATTTGTTTTGAATTGCCCATGTTGGTTTTTCATATGGAATTAATCTATCCTTCTTTGTCCAATCCAAAACCTCATGTGCTCCTAATTCGTAAAGGTTAGAACAGTCAATCTCAATAACTATATAGAAGAAAGATGCAGGTCCTGGAATACTTTCTATTACAGATGAAGGTTTTGTCTCGAAAATATTCGTTAAAGTTCGTCCTATTAGTTCTTGCGGATTCATTTAATTTCTTATAACGGTTGAAAATTAGTGACGGTTTTGTGTGTTTAGCACAAACTAAAATTGATATTTACAAATGTA
>JADJSS010000007.1 GCA_016711605.1 Saprospirales bacterium | reverse complement strand
AAGGGGATCCGAATAGGTAAACCAACCTATAAAAAGTATATTCTGCATAATATCTTTAATACTTCTTTTGAAAAAAATATTCTGCTTATACACCTTACTGAACCTTTTATATCGGGTATGAGTTATAAACATACGGCTTTTGCTGAAAGTGTTGAAATCGCTTCGGCTTTTAAATCTTTATGTTATAATGTAGATGTAATAAATTACAATGATGATGAAATAACTTTAGAAGAAATTGATGTAGAGAAATATTTGCAGTTTTTGGACAAGGTTATGCAATGGATAAAATATTTTCACACCCAAAATAAATCAAATTAAAACAATTATTTATGCCACTGGTTGCCATACGTTTTATTTAAATACCAATGCTTTTGTGCGGCTCAAACAAAACTATCAATCAACGCATAAATATTTGGTAGATTCCATGATTTTTTAACCGGTATTTATTTCCACTTCAAATCAGCATCTCTGATTATATGTTTGTTTGGGAAATGAATTCACTAAAAGCACGTATGTTCCATATTATATTCATAATCCTGAAAATATAATTTGTATTTCGGCATTTTTTCATAAAACAAGTAACATTGATTTAGAAAAAAGATTTCAAAAAAGTAGTACTAGCTTTTTATTTTTTGGAAGCTCTGGGCCTAATTCACCGCGGACTAGATTTATTAATTGATTATTTTTCACAACATCCGGATCTAACGCTTCATGTTTGTGGTTCAGTCTTTCAGGAAATTGCATTTTACGAAACCTACAAACCAAAATTAGATGCGTCTAAAAACATTATTGTACATGGTTTTGTAGATATTACCACACCAATCTTTCAGAACATTTTAGAACAAACCAATTTTTATATTTATCCATCTGCAAGTGAAGGCACCTCTGCTTCTGCTTTAACTGTTATTGGTAATGGTGGACTAGTTCCTATTTTAACAAAACAATGCAGCTTAGATGTGCAAGATTTCGGAATTATTATTGAAGAAATTAATTTGGAAGGAATTGACAAAGCTGTAAAAAAAGCACTTTCATTTTCTGAAGAAGAGGTCATTACAAAAAGCAAAAGGGCATATCAATATATAAATTCTCATCACTCTGTCGATAATTTCAGAACCGATTTAGTATTAAACTTAAAGAAAATTGGTTTATAATGAAAATCTTGCACATCAATACGTTTAACCAGACTGGTGGTGCTGAAACCATTGCATATTGTCTATTAAAAAGTAATGGCGAAAATCGTATGCTTGTAAAAGAATCTTTCCAGAATGATGAACAAATACAAACATTTCCGAAGAATTTAATTGATTTATTTTTTTATTTCTTAATAAAGTTATTTGAAAACTTGGTATAAAAAAGTGTTTAAAAAAAGCTTTTTTATAGAAGAAGAATTTAATTGCACGTATCAAAAATTAAAAAAACTACTGCATATCAACAAGCAGATATCATTCATTTACACAATATTCATGGTGGTTATTTCGATTTAAAAGCACTCATACAAATAGCCAAAGAGAAAAAAATAGTTTGGACACTGCATGATATGTGGCCAATTACTGGTGGCGAAGCACATGTTTTTGAAAATGAAAATTATAAAAAAGGTATTGGAGCAACACCTTATAAACATATTCCACCAATTTCAAGTCCACTCATAGACCGAAGACAACATTTCTTAGAATTAAAGAAAAAAATCTATTACTCTATTCATAAAAATTTATGTTTTGTTCCAGTAAGCAATTGGCTCGAAAACTGTTTGTTATCTTCTTATGTGTATGACAATAAAATAAAAGAAAAAATGATTTATAACGGATACGATGATTCCGTTTTTTACACTATTGAACGCAATAAAAACGAATTAGTTAAAATATTAATTTTTTCTGCACAAAATCCTTTTAAAGGCGAATCAATTTTCGAAGAAGTGCTTTCGAAAATAACCATACCATTTGAATTAATTGTTGTTGGAAAAAATATTTTTATTGATGGCGTCAAAACAACCACATTGCCTTATATCGGCGACCGAAAGAAATTGGCTGATTTGTTTAGATCTGTTGATGTATTAATTTTTCCATCTAATGCCGAATCGTTTGGTTTGGTTCCGTTAGAAGCAATGGCTTGTGGTGTATGTGTATTTGCCTCTGCTGTTGGTGGTATTCCTGAAATAATACAACAAGATGAAACTGGTTTTTTATTTAACTCTAAAGAAACATTAATTAAACAATTAAATACTACCTTGCATAATATTAATTTTATTCATTCAATTGGTAGTTTTGCAGCAAAGACTGTAAAAAATAAATTTACTTTAACCAACATGATACAAGAGTATAATAATGTGTATAATAATTTTTTTTATAAATAATTTTACAATACGATTTGATTATATAAAATTTTAACAATTAAATAGCATTAATTATCAACTATCAAATTCAAAAGCATATTCCTCATCTTGACGGTCTCAGAGGACTTGCTGTATTGTTTATTTTAATGGGTCATAATTTAGATGGGTTTTATTTTGCACATATAGGATGGGTTGGTGTTGATTTATTCTTTGTATTGTCTGGGTTTTTAATAACTGGTATATTATTGGATTCTAAATACAAACAAAACTATTTTAAGAATTTTTATATAAAAAGAATACTAAGAATTTTTCCATTATATTATTTGTTTTGTTTTTTTTTATTAGTCGTATATCCAATATGCAAATTTAAATTTCTACACGATTACAATAGCATTGCCAATTTAAAATGGTACCTTTTATCATATACTGAAAATTGGATATATTCTTTATGGTACCTTCCTAAAAACGTTTCAATCCTACATCTTTGGTCTCTATGTGTTGAAGAACAATTCTATATTTTTTGGCCGTTAGTAATTTTTACAATAAATAGAAATAAGTTATTCTTTTTCTGTTTATTAATTATTCTATTTGCAATAACATTAAAAAACTTATACCCTTTGTCGCAATTTGCATTTTATAATACCTTCACAAGAATTGACGGACTTGCAATTGGGTCAATTATTGCAATATTGTTTCGCTCTAATTTAATTCAAAACAAAACGTTTATTAAATACTTAACAAATTTATTGTTATTATATATAGTCTGTTTTACTGCTTGTGTTTTAATATACCCAGATATAATTTCAGCAAACTCTAATTTTAATGTTAGGATTGGTTATACTTTATATGATTTATATTTTGGTGCAATACTATTTGTAAGTTTTACAAATAATAGCATTGGCAATATAATAGTTAAAATACTATCTAATAGATTTTTATTATTTACGGGTAAAATTTCATACGGATTGTATTTATACAGTTGGCCAATTGGAATTCTATTTGGACCTATATTATTAAAAATTTTTACTTCTACCTTAGGATATAGTTCTTTTGTTGCTTTCCTTTATTCTAGTTCTATGTTTACCATTTATTACATAGTTTCTATAATTAGTTACACTTTTTTGAAAAGAAAATTCTTTATTATAAAAATATTTTAGCTAATAAACCAAAAATTTTATTTTGGTAGTTATTTTAATTCTAAAAGTATTAAAGATTTATCCTTATACATACCGTCAAATTTCTGTGCATTTTCAACCAAAGTATAAATGGGTTTTAAATTAAAAGGCGCTATTTCTAAATTTATGGGACGCCAATCACCTGTAACAATATCTCTGTTTAATTTTGTGTTGGTAAATGAAGTTGTGAGTAAATATTTGGCATTGCTTTTTCTGATATTCTGTAATGCATCCTTAATTTGAGCTATACTAAGATGCACCAGGCAATCACGGCAAAAAACAAGATCTACATCAGGAAGTTTATCGGTAATGAGATTCAATTCTACAAAACTAACTGAAGAGCTTGCATATTGTTGATTGTTTTTATTAATGATTTCGGGTACAATATCTCCACCTATATAATTTATATCCTTCAAATCAACATGTTTCATCCAATTATAATCACCACAAGGCAAATCTAAAATAGAATGAATAGCATGTTGTTTGAAAATATTGGGCAATTGATTAATTATCTCTTGTGTTTGTTTTAAGTTACTACCTGTTCCCGACACGCTTTCGTCGTCATGCCAAGCGTTATTTTGATAGATGTCCTTAAAAACATCACCAACTTGAATATCTGTCGATTTTTTTTCATCTTTATTTAAAAAAAAGTTGAAAATTCGATTTTTTATACCTTTAAACATACTTTTGGAGATAAAATACGCTCAAAAGTAGAGAAATATTCTGAAAAATACATCTTTATTAATCAATAGCTATATTTGCACTTTCTATGCAACAAGATAACTGGTCAAACGTCATTAAAAGCAAATCTACTTTTTCGCTGTCTTCTATCAAAGAAGTTTGGCATTATCGTGATTTATTATGGATGTTTGTAAAACGAGACATTGTTACCAATTATAAACAAACAGTTTTAGGACCACTTTGGTTTTTTATTCAGCCAATTTTAACGATGTTAATGTATGTCGTCATTTTTAATCGAGTTGCCAATATTCAAACACCTGTTAGTCCTGTTTTGTTTTATTTATCAGGTATTGCTGCTTGGAATTATTTTTCAGAATGTTTAAATAAAACATCTTCTACTTTTAAAGACAATGCTTACATTTTTGGTAAAGTATATTTTCCACGCTTAATTTTACCTCTTTCTATTATAGTTTCCAACTTGTTAAAATTTGCAATTCAGTTTAGTTTATTTATTGTTGCATTAGCTTATTTTGTATTTATAGAAAAAGCTCCGTTGCAACCAAGTATTTATATTTTATTAGTACCGGTTTTAATTTTTATTATGGCTGGATTAGGTCTTGGATTAGGCATGATTATTACATCATTAACCACTAAATATCGAGATTTAACTTTTTTGGTTCAATTTGGCGTACAATTATTAATGTATGCAACACCAGTAATTTATCCTTTAAGCAAAGTAAGTGGTAGCCGTCTAGAACCATTTATTCTAGCTAATCCAATGACTACTGTAATGGAAACTTTTCGTGTTGCCTTTTTAGGCGTTGATAAAGGTGTTTTTAATTGGATGCACATTTTATATAGCATCCTCATTACATTGCTATTATTATTGGTTGGATTTTATATCTTTAATAAAACAGAAAAAACGTTTACAGATACCGTTTAAAACATGTCAGACACCATCATAAAAGTAGAAAACGTAAGTAAACAATATCGTTTAGGCGAAATTGGCACTGGCTCATTAAGCCACGATTTAAACCGTTGGTGGTCGCGATTGCGTGGCAAGGAAGATCCATATCTAAAAATTGGTGAAACGAATGACCGAACGCAAAAAGGCAGCAGCGATTATGTTTGGGCACTTCGTGATATTAATTTTGAGATTAATAGAGGCGAAGTTTGGGGCGTGATTGGTAAAAATGGTGCTGGAAAATCAACATTATTAAAATTGTTATCCAAAGTAACATCGCCAACTATTGGCGAAATTAAGTACAAAGGAAAAATGGCTTCGCTTTTAGAAGTTGGAACTGGTTTTCACGGCGAACTGACTGGTAGAGAAAATGTGTATTTGAATGGCGCTATTTTAGGTATGAAGAAAAAAGAAATTTCTTCAAAAATTGATGAAATTATTGATTTTGCTGGCGTTGAAAAATATATCGACACACCAGTGAAACGCTATTCTTCTGGAATGTACGTTCGTTTGGCGTTTGCCGTTGCAGCGCATTTAGATACAGATATTTTGATTTTAGATGAAGTATTAGCCGTTGGCGATGCCAGTTTTCAACGCAAATGCCTTGGAAAAATGAATGACGCAGCTTCCAATCAAGGAAAAACAGTGTTGTTTGTGAGTCATAATTTATCGCAAGTGCAAGGTTTGTGTAAAAAAGGCATGTTACTCGAAAATGGCCACCTAACTTTTGCTGGAGATATCAGCACAGCAATTTCAAAATACACACTTTCCGGAAACACTAATAATTTGGTAAATGTATCTGCAATTCCAAGAGTTGGTCCGCGCGCAGATTATTTTCAAATCACCAAATTACAACTCAGGAATTTAAACAACAACGAAGAATATTTCGAAGTAGATACTATTGAATTGACGATTACTTTTGAATCAAAACGCCAAATTGAAGATTGTGTTATTGCTTTTTCTATTTCCGATTCGTTAGGTAATATTTTAATTGATTGTCGTTCTACTGAAAATTATCCAAAAATAGAAGTGTTACCAAACAAGCAATATACAATTCGTTGTGAATTACCGTTGCCAATTAAATCGGGCTCGTACCAAATTAATTTAGGTGCAGCCAGTTTTTATGGCATTTTAGAATATGTTCCAAGTGTTACCAATATTGAGTTGCTGTCTAAAGACACAGAAGATAATAATGCGCTGTATAAACCATCTGTAGGAATGACAATCATGCATCCAAAATGGCAACTGATAAATAACTAATATGATAAAAAGTGCCTTACGATTTTTAGCAAAATTAATAGCCAATCAGAATTGGTTATACAAATTATACATGCCAATTGTTTACTTAAATAATCATGTTCAAGTAATCAAAAAAGAACAAACAGCTATTGATTTATCAAATAAAAACGATGCGAAATTAATCGCAATTGTTGGCGATCCAGTTGTAAAAAATGGATTTTTTAAAGGTATGAAATATCCATCGTTTGATTCGGTTTGCAGCACTATTTTTCCAAAAATTATTGGTAGCTATGAAGCAGAATTAAAGGATGTTATTCAACAAATCATCCAAAATAATTATGATGTAATTATTGACGTTGGCTGCGCTGAAGGTTATTATGCGGTTGGCTTGGCAATGCAAACAAACGCTACTGTTTTGGCGTATGATACAGATGCAAATGCCAGAAAATTATGCCTGGAAATGGCTACGTTGAATAGTGTTCAAGATAAAATACAAATCAAAGAAACGTTTACGATAGATGATATTAAAAAGTTAGATTCAACTAAAAAAACAGTAATTATTTGTGATTGCGAAGGATTTGAAAAATACTTGTTTACTGCTGAAAGTGTTCCATTATTAAAAAACACCGATGTTTTGATAGAAACACATGATTTTATTGATTTAACCATTTCTTCAACAATTGCAGATTTATTTAAATCAACACACAACATACAAACCATTGCCAGTTTAGATGATAATTTGAAAGCAAAACTGTATCAATATAAAGAAGCGGAACAACAAGATATTTATACCAAAAAAGAATTATTTGCAGAAGTGCGACCTTGCACCATGGAATGGATTTGGGCAACCACGAAAAATTAGAAATGATTCATATTGCTATCACTATAAATAAAGATTTTATCATACCTGCATGTGTGATGTTGACTTCTTTGTTAGAAAACAATAAAAAAAATCAGATTCATGTCCACGTTTTAACGAATTCGAAATCGTATAAACTACAACTGTTAAAAAGAACACTGAAACGCTATCAATGTAATTATACATTTCACGTTTTATCAAAAGAAATAGAACAAAAAATAAATAACTTTTGCATTTCTGCACACGCCGATTTTGTAAATTATTATCGAATTTTTCAATGCAGATATTCTTGAACTGTACAATACAAACATACAAGGTGTTGCATTAGCTGCTGCTGACGAAGAAAACGATAACGCAGTGCATCTATTAAATATTCCATTTGGTTATAATTATTTTAATTCTGGCGTGTTGTTAATGAATCTTCAGAAATTCAGAGAAGAACATCTTATTGAAAAACTATCAGAATTTATTTTAGCAAACGAAGAAAAATTATTCAGTTGGGACCAAGACGCATTCAATGCTGTTTTATATAAACAACGTTTAACGCTTGACCACAAATGGAATGTTACACTAAAAGCAGCTTTGGCTATTAAAGACATACAACCAAATATTGTACATTATACAGGCATGCATAAAGCATGGCATCCACATTATTGCGAACATCCATATAAACAACTCTATTTCGATTATTTAAAAAAAGATACATTTTTGCATATTTTAAATAAGTTTTTTGCGCCAAAATCGCACCGCTAAACATGAAGACCATTGCAATTATTGATAATTCAGCAAAAGGACATCGACTGTATCACATGCAGCAGTTTGTAATTTCGCTTTCAGAATTAGGATATAAAGTTGTTTGTATAATTCCAGAAGTTCATCTTATAAAATCATGGATGGAAAAAATCACGCAAACTTAAATAAAAACAATATCTATATTGAATATGACGTCGAATTAAAATCCGTTACTTTTTTTTTCTCTTATTTAAATGATATTCTTACATCATTAAGCCGTTGGGTAATTTACAATAAGACCTTAAAAAAAATTGAATTTCAACACAACATCAAAATTGATTTTTTCTTTTTAAACAATATCGATACCTTTTTAGCATGTTTTTTTCATCCAATAATACAACGTCTCTTTTTTAAATATAAATGGTCTGGTTTTTATATTCATACACGCTATATGCGTATGTACAAAGACATCGAGAAAAGAAAAACAAAAATTTCCGATATCGATTATTTATTTACCAGCAAAAATTGCACTGGCGTTGCTGTTGCTGACGAAGGAATTGCTTTAGGTATGGAATTCAGAATTGATAAAAAAGTTGTAGCCATTCCAGATATTACCGATACTAATTTACCAAATGAAAATCCTGCATTGGCAATTGAAATAAAAGAAAAAGCCAACAACAGAATCATAATTGGTTTAATAGGTTTAGAAACTTTTAAAGGTAGTATTGAAATGGCCAAGTTAGCATTGAAAGCAAATGCTGATAAATACTTTTTTGTTTTTTGTGGTTATTATGATGATACATTCCTAAATTATTGTAAAGATGATGCTGACAGACAATTTTTTGTGTCGTTTCAGCAAAATCTGCCTAAAAATGTACTATGGAACACCAATTATTTGAAAGACGAACAAGATTACAACGCAATTTTTAATACCTTTGATATAGTTTACATGGTGTATCGAGAGCATTTTACATCCAGCAACAGATTAACAAAAGCAGCTGTTTTTAATAAATTAGTGTTGGCAAGCAATCAACATTTTGTCGGCGAAAATGTATCAAACTATAATTTAGGTGAAATTGCAGCGTCTGAAAATATAGAAGAACAATTGGAAAAGTTGGAAATTTTAAGAAATAAAATTATAACTAAAGATTTTCCAGTAGAAAAATGGAAACAATATGCTGAAAAAAACAGCGAAAAACAGTTAACTCAAAAGTTTGCTGAAATAATAAAATTATAAACGAACGATAAATTTCAATGATAAAAAAAGCACTTTTTTTTGCACGATTAATTAAACGGTTTGGTTTAGTTAACGCCAATAAATTATATAATTCAGGTTCTAAAAAATCTGGCACATTAGATATTTCTTTTGATGCTGTTAAACATCCAATTTCACTTCGATACAACACAACAGATGTTGATGTTTTCTATCAGGTTTTTTATCATAACTACTACTCATTCAATTATAATACCTATTTACCAAAAGTAAAAACAATTATTGACGGTGGTGCAAACATTGGAATGGCAAGTATTTACTTTAAAAATTTATTTCCAGAAGCAAGTATTATTGCCATCGAACCAGAATCCTCAAATTACGATGCATTGCGAAAAAATACAGAAAAATACAGCAATATTAATTGCATAAAAGCTGGTATTTGGAATAAATCTTGTCCACTAAAAGTTACCGATAAATACGAATACGGAAATTGGGGTTTTGTAGTAGAAGAAGTTGCTAACGAAACAGAAAGTAACGTAAAAGGTGTTTCCATTCCTGATTTAATGCAGATGTATAATCTGGAAGAAATCGACATTTTAAAGTTAGATATAGAAGGTTCAGAATTGGAAGTGTTTCAGGAAAATTATGAGTGGCTTTCTAAAGTGAATATGCTCATTATAGAAACACATGATTTTATGCGCAATGGAACAAGTAAATCATTATTTAAAGCAATTATCAATTACGATTTTGCCGTACATACCTGTAGAGAAAATATAGTATTTATCAAAAACAAACAACAATAAATGAAGTCTATTCTTATTACAGGTGGCGCAGGCTTTGTTGGCTCATCCATGGCTTTGCAATTAAAAGCAAAATATCCAACGTATGAAATTTATGTATTGGACAATTTAAAAAGACGTGGTTCTGAATTAAATATTCCAAGATTAAAAGCAGCAAATATTCATTTCGTTCATGGCGATATTCGCAACAAAGAAGACTTTGATGGCTTACCAAAAATTGATTTAATTTTAGAAGCAAGCGCAGAACCATCCGTATTAGCTGGCATAGACAGCACACCTGATTATTTAATCAACACCAATTTAACTGGTACCATCAATTGCTTAAACTACGCAACCAAAAACAAATCCGATTTTATTTTTCTTTCTACGTCTAGAATTTATCCAATAGAAACTATTGAAAGTATAAATTTTACTGAAGCAACTACGCGCTTTGAAATTGCAGAACAACAAACGATAAAAGGCTTTTCCAAAAACGGAATCAGTGAAGATTTTCCATTAGATAATTATCGCTCATTATATGGTACTACCAAATTGGCTTCAGAATTATTTATTCAGGAATATAAACAGTTTTTTGGTTTAAAGACAGTCATCAATCGTTGCGGTGTTTTAACAGGACCTTGGCAAATGGGAAAAATTGATCAAGGTGTTGTAGTGCTTTGGATTGCAAAACATTTTTGGAATCAGCCATTAAGTTATATTGGTTATGGTGGAACAGGCAAGCAAGTGCGCGATATGTTACATACCGACGATTTGTTTCGTTTAATTGACTGGCAAATGCATCATTTAGATGAAATTAACGGTGAAATTTTCAATGTTGGTGGAGGCACTGAAATCAGTTTATCGCTGAACGAAATGACAACACTTTGCGAAGAAATTACTGGAAACAAGATTCCAATTAAACAAGTTCCAGAAAACCGAACTGCTGATATTAGAATTTACATTACAGACAACTCTAAAGTAACTTCAAAAACTGGCTGGAAACCGCAAATTTCACCAAAGCAAATTTTTTCTGAAATTTACGAATGGATAAAAGAAAACGAACAACAATTAGCAAGCATATTGAAATAAGAAAGTAATGAAATTAAGTGTCGTAATACCAGCATACAATGAAGAAGAAAGTTTACCAGAAACTTTGACTACACTTTATTCAACACTTTCTAAAGAAAATATTGATCACGAAATTGTGGTAACGAACGATAATTCCAAAGACAATACATTGCAGGTTTTGGAAGAATTAAAAAAAACAATTCCAACTTTAGTATATTATACAAATCTCGGACCGAATGGTTTTGGTTATGCTGTGCGTTATGGTTTAGAACGATTCACCGGTGATTATGTTGCGGTGATGATGGCTGATTTATCGGATGATCCGAACGATTTGGTGAAATTTTACCGTAAAGCAATTGAAGGAAACTACGACTGCGTTTTCGGTTCGCGCTGGGAAAAAGGTGGAAAAGTAATTGATTATCCAGCATTGAAACGAAGAATAAATCGTTTGGCAAATTTTATTGTAAAAACTGTTTTTCGATTGAAATATAATGACTGCACCAACGCATTCAAATTATACAAAAAAGAAACTATAGACGGTTTAAAACCTTTTTTGTCACCACATTTTAATCTAACGTTAGAGTTGCCATTGAAAGCAATTGTGCGTGGTTACAATTATGCAGTAGTTCCAAATTCCTGGACAAACAGAAAATACGGTGAATCTAAATTAAAAATAAAAGAAATGGGTAGCCGTTACTTTTTTATTTTAATGTATTGCTGGATTGAAAAGCAATTTGCACGCGGTGATTTTAAGAAGAAAGAATAACTTGATAAAACCGAAATAAAATTAACGAAAAATTTATCACTTAAGGCACATAAGAAACTTAAGTAGTGATAAAGAAGATTACAAAATAAGATGGCAAGAAAGCTTAGTTTTCTTCCGAAGTTTCGGAACTATATTAGACAATTACCTTAAACTTTTCTTTGTTCCGAAAATTCGGAACTTGAGTGTCTTAAGTGGTTTAAAATTTGTTTATTCTTTGTGTTAGTAGTATTATTTTTTCTTACCGATATAAGTAAAATTATTTCCCCAAAATGAAAACACTTTGCTCATTTTTACAGAAAAAGTCGCAATAAAATACATCACCTTTTTCATCATTGTATCACAATCTTTATAGTTTGATGGAAAAGGCCAATTGCTTTCTTCAATATTAAAGTAAAGCGTTTCCAAACCAATATTTTTAAATAACTCTTCCTGGTTTTTTCGGTTAGAATATAGAATATGCGTTGGAACATGCGACGCCTTTTTATTGAAAATATTTTTGCGCACCCAAAACATAATTTTACGTGTAATCTGTGTCAAATTAAAATTATTTTCAATCGGACCTTCTAATGCAAAAATGCCGTTTTCACTCAATCGCTCTTTCAGCTTCAGCATAATTTCTTTTGGATTGGTTAGGTGTTCCAACACATTGCTCAAGAAAATAATATCATATTTTTTATCACTTTTATAAAAATCATCAATCGTTAAAAACGTAGCTTTCGGAAAAGTTTTTGTCAGATTTGCTACCAAATCAGGATTATATTCTGTGCCTGTTACTTCAAATCCTTTTTCAACAGCTTCTACCACAAATCTGCCACCACCACAACCGTAATCTAATATAGTTTTATAAGTTCCTATAGTTTTAATTCTGTCAAATAAAAAATCATACGCACCATAAGCATTGCCAGCCAACGCACCTTGATATTCTACTGGATACATTTTTGTGATATCGTCCATCGTTGGCAATGGTTGCACAAAAATCAAATCACAGTTTGTGCATTGCACATATTCAAAGGTCTTGTTATTGAAAACCGTATCTTCAAAAGGTGTGGAATGTGTTTGTGTATTGTCACAAAACAAACAAATTGGTGTATTGCTTACCGTTAAACTCATTATATTTTATTAGTAACAAAGATAAAAATTACTTCCTTATTTTCTCAATTGCTTTTATGCTTGGATATTTCTTATTTTTGAGTACAATTACGAATGCAAAAAATTTCCATCATAACACCGTCTTTTAATCAAGGACAATTTCTGGAACAAACCATTGATTCTGTCTTGAGTCAGAATTATCCGAATTTGGACTATATTATTATAGATGGCGCAAGCACAGATAATTCTGTGGAAATTATCAAGAAGTATGAAAAGCATTTGCATTTTTGGACAAGCGAAAAAGATAATGGACAAAGTGATGCGATTAACAAAGGTTTGAAGTACGCAAGCGGCGACATTATCAATTGGCTCAACAGCGATGATTATTATGAACAAGATTCGCTAAAAAAAGTAGCGCATTATTTTGAAGATGAAACAACGTTAGTGGTTGCAGGAAAAAGTAACATTTGGAAAAATAATAAAATTTGCAAACAATCTACAGGAACAGATATTTACAATTCTGTAGAAAAAACCATTGGCTTTGCACGCATCGATCAGCCAGAAACATTTTTTAGTAAGAAAGCAATTGATAAAATGGGTTTTCTAAATGCGAATTTGCATTATGTTATGGATCGTGAATGGTGGACTATATACTTATTAATTTTTGGTTTAGATTCGATAAAAAAACGAATGATATTTTAGTGAATTTTAGAATTCAGAACGATTCAAAAACCAATAATTTCCAAGACGCATTTATGCAAGAAAACCTCAATGTTTATTTTACCATTGCAAAAATATATGAATTGGAAGAAGCACGTTTTTTTGAAGATAATTTTTCTGTAAAAATGATTTCGGATTTTATCAAAATAAAGAATACAGATAAAACAAGGTTGCAAAAATCAATTCATTATTTTTGGTTTTTACAAGCAAGTATTTTTTATGCACAGAACGATTATTCAAAAGCGAAACAGTTTTTGAAACTAATTAATGCTAATTATTTAGCTGATGCTGACAAACAAGAACTGCAAAAAATAAAAACACGCATCAAATTTTTGCCAGTATTTATCAAAAAAAGATTAAATAAAATCTGACATGATCAGTATCATCATGCCAACATATAATCGCTTTGAAATAGCGAAAGAAACAATTGAGAAAATAGCATCTCTTTCAACAAACATTCTATTTGAATTAATAGTTGTAAATGATGGCGAAGAGTTGCCGTTTGTAATTAAGCAGCCAACTATTTCTATTTACAAAAATCCTAAAAAAGGTGCAAGCTCTGCACGCAATTACGGCGCATCAAAAGCAAAATATGATTTTCTTTTTTTTATTGATGATGATATGTGGATCACAGCCGAAAGTCTCGCTGCAATTGATAGTTTGACTCAATCTGATTTTTTCAAAACAAATTGTGCATTGCTCAATTGGCAATATCCTGAATCATTGATTTTACAAATGCAAGAGCAAAAAATAGGTAGATATTTGTTGAACGCAAATTATCATACATTAGAAGGAAGATTGCAGCAGAAAGTAAACACAAATGAACCATTAATGCAAATCGCATCTATTGGAAGCGGTTCATTTGTTATCCATAAAATGTTATTTGAACAAGTTGGAAAATATGATGACGCTATTTTATTTCAAGGTGAAGATATTGACTTATCAAACAAACTGAATGCACAAAAAATTGGAATTTTTTTATATACCAGAACAACTTGTTTTCATAACCAAAAAGATCGTTTAGATATTGATGGATTTTTAGACAGAGACAAACGTGGTTTTGAATCACAATTCAAGAACATGCAGTTAAACAATAAAACGGTTTTAGTAAATCCGATTAAAAAGTTTATTTTCACGTTGTTGATGCCTTTTTTTTCACTAATAAAGCTTTTATTTAAAGTATTGCCAAACATTAAATCAATTGACAAAATTACATTTAGATTAATAGGCACATTATCTTCTATTACCTATTTTAAAGCACTTAAAAATGCCAGATAAAAAAATAAAAATCACGTACATTTTATTTCAACTTAATAAAGCACTAGCATTTGAGTGGATTGTTGATCACATCAATCATGAAAAATTTGAACTGTCTTTTATTTCTATTTACGTGAATGAAAATTCATTCTTTGAAAATTTTTGTAAAGAAAGAAGTATCGAATTTCATAGAATAGAATATTCATCAAAAAAAAGCATTCCTGCTGCTATTTTTCAAACATATAAAATATTAAGAAAAATAAAACCAGATGCAGTGCATTGCCACATTTTTGAAGCAAATATTATTGGTTTAACAGCAGCATATTTAGCAGGAATTAAAAATAGAATTTTTACTAGGCATCATGCTTCATTTCATCATATTACAGCACCAAGTGGTTTAAAGTACGACAAGTATTGTAATAAAATTGCAACACATATTATAGCAATTAGTGAAAATGTGAAAGCAATTTTGGTTAATTTGGAACATGTTCCTTCTGAAAAAATCACCTTAATACATCATGGATTTGATTTGCCATTATTTTACAATATTTCGGAAGAACGATTGTCTATTGTTGAAAAAAAGTACAATCCAACCAACAAACATCCAGTTATTGGGTTGGTTTCCAGATACACAAAATGGAAAGGATTGAAATATGCAATTGAAGCTTTTTCTAAATTTTTAAATGATTATCCAAATGCGCTACTCATTTTAGCAAACGCAAAAGGTGAAGCTTCTGATGTCGCTATTGTAAAGAATTACCTTAGTCATTTACCAAAAGACAGTTTTACTGAAATAGAATTTGAAAATGACAATGGTGCTTTATTTAAATTGTTCGATGTTTTTGTACATGTTCCTGTAGATAAAAATAGTGAAGCTTTTGGTCAAACCTACATCGAAGCATTAGCTGTTGGTGTTCCAAGCGTTTTTACACTTTCAGGTGTTGCTTGTGAATTTATTGAAAATGGGAAAAATGCCTTGGTGGTTGATTATCAAAATTCTGAGCAAATAAATAGTGCAATAAATCGCATTTTATCTGACAAGGCACTCGATTATCAATTATTCATCAACGGTAGAAAAGATATAGAAAAGTATTTTTCATTACCTTTGTTCATTGACAAACTAGAACAAATCTATTCTTTGTAATAAATGGAGCAATCAATTTTCTTTAGTATTATAATTCCAGCGTATAATCGTGCTCACATGATTAAAGAAACTTTGGAATCTACTTTTTTGCAAACGTATAGCAATTATGAAATTATTGTAGTAGATGATGGCAGTACTGACAACACCGAAGAAGTAGTGAAATCAGTGAAAAACCCTAAAGTAATTTATCACAAAAAAATAAATGAAGAACGTGCTGTAGCAAGAAATACTGGATTTTTATTGGCAAAAGGTGATTATGTGACGCTACTAGATTCAGATGATTTTTTATATCCAAATCACTTTGAAGAAGCTATCAAATATATTAACTCTAATGAAGATGTTAACGTTTTAAGGTTTGATTTTGATGTGGTTGATTCTGATAAAAAAGTATTGCAAATTGCAGCAATGCCATCTGACATCAACCAAAAAATGATACACGGAAACTACATGGGTTGCAGTGGTATCATCATAAAAAAAGAAGTAGCTATTGCCTATCAATTTAATGGTGATAGAAATTTGTCTGGTTCTGAAGATTATGAACTTTGGATGCGTTTGGCTGCTCGCTTTAAAATTCATACACCTAACATTATCACCTGTTCACTTCATTCGCACGAAGAACGAAGTGTAATTTACAATATCAAACAAGAACCATTAGTTACCAGAAAAGATTTGTTGATACAATATGCATTTGCTGATAAAGTAGTAAATAAAATTTACGGAAATCAAAAAAATAAATTTATTTCAAACAGTTTATTATATGTTTCTTTGCATTTAGCTATTGCAAAAATCAATAAAAGCTCACTAACCTATTTATTTAGAGCTTTAAGTTTTAATCCTTTAGCAATTTTTGATCGTAGATTTTTAGGTATTATGAAGACTTTATTTAAAAGAAATATTTTAGCATCATTCGGATAATTTATGTGTGGAATTTCAGGTTATATTTCTAATAATAACAAACTTAGTAAATCAGATTTTATTAGGGCAACAAATGCCATGAATCATCGTGGTCCAGATGCAGAAGGATTTTATGAAAATGAAAATCAAACGCTATTTCTTGGACACAAACGCTTATCTATAATTGATTTATCACCAGCATCTAATCAACCATTTTTTTCCAATTGTGGCAGATACGTAATGGTGTATAATGGCGAATTGTATAATTTCAAAGAAATTAAAGAACAACTTCAATTACAAACACGCACCACTGGTGATACAGAAGTAATTTTGGAAGCATTCATTAAAATTGGCACTAAATCATTTGAGTTGCTAAATGGAATGTTTGCTTTTATTATTTATGATATTCAAGAACAGAAAGTAATTGTTTGCAGAGACAGAATCGGAATTAAACCTTTATTCTATTATTTTGATGGTGAACAAATAGCATTTGCTTCCGAAATAAAAGCGCTAAAAGCAATTCCTGGTTTTAAAAAAGAAATTAACTATGCTGCAATTCCTGAATTTTTACACTTAGGTTTCATATCAGAACCCAATACGATATATAAATATGTACATAAATTTCCTACTGCAACGTATTCAATCTTCACTGTTAAAGAGATAAAAAATGATTTCCTGCTTCCAATAACTTCATATTGGAAATTGGAGAATGCTATTGAACCAACTACAAAAAAAGATTTTATAACCACAAAAAAAGAACTAAAAGATTTATTAATAAATTCTGTTGAAAAGCAATTAATCAGCGATGTGCCTGTTGGTAGTTTTTTAAGTGGTGGAATCGATTCTAGTTTAGTAACAGCTATTGCATCTACATTAAAGAAAGATAAAATTAAAACATTTAGTATTGGTTATGATAGCAAAAAATATGATGAATCAGAACATGCAAAAAATGTAGCTAAACATTTAGGCACAGATCATTATGCGTTTCAATTAACAGAAGATGAAGTAGAAGAAATTTTATCTGATATTATTTTTCACTACGATGAACCTTTTGCAGATGCATCGGCTTATCCAACGATGATAGTTTCTAAGCTTGCACGACAACACGTTACTGTTACACTTTCTGGTGATGGTGCAGATGAATTATTTCTTGGCTATGGTATGTATAATTGGGCTTCTCGGTTAGCAAATCCTATAGTACAAACATTCAGAAAACCTGTGTATTGGGCAACTCAACACGCAGGATTAATTTATAAAAGAGGTGGTTTGTTGTTAGATTATCCTTCTTTAGAACACATACACACACATATTTTTTCACAAGAACAATATTTTCATTCAGAAAAAGATTTGAAACATTTACTATTAGATGAAAATTTTAATTTTGATAGAATTAATGAAGAAGCAAATCCAGAAAAACGAAATTTATCACCAAAAGGCAAACAATCATTTTGGGACATTAATCACTATTTAAAAGATGATTTATTAGTTAAAGTGGATAGAGCAAGCATGAAATATTCTCTGGAAAGTCGTGTGCCATATTTAGATCATCGTGTGATAGAATATGCAATTAATATCGATCCAGATTTGCGTTATCATAAAGGAATTTCTAAATACATCTTAAAAGAAATTTTGTACGATTATTTACCAAAGGAATATTTTAATCGTCCAAAATGGGGTTTTGCTATTCCATTGCCATATTGGTTAAAAGGCAGATTTAATTACTTATTCGATAAATATTTAAATAGTATTGTCATCAATAAATACAACATCTTAACCAATTTATACGTGCAAGATTTAAAAAACAGATTTCTTGCTGGTGAAGATTATTTGTATGGACGATTATGGACGATTATTATTTTACATTGGTGGTTAGAAGAAATGTCTTAAAAATAGCTGATGCCGATTAATTGCCTATATATTTCGTACGATGGAATGACCGATCCGCTCGGTCAATCGCAAGTAATTCCATATTTAATTGGTTTAACAAAAAAAGGATATTCTTTCACCTTAATTAGTTGTGAAAAAGAAGAAGTTTTTGCCAAAAACAAAGAGTTAATTAAATCTATTTTAGATGAACATAAAATAGATTGGCAGCCAATATCCTACACTAAAAAACCACCAATTTTATCAACTGTTTTTGATGTTTATCGTATCAAAAAATTAGCTTTTAAATTACAGCAATCCAAGCAGTTTAAAATTGTGCATTGCAGAAGTTACATTGCATCAATGATTGGTTTGCAAATGAAACATACTTTCCAAACAAAATTTATTTTTGATATGCGCGGTTTTTGGGCCGATGAACGCGTTGATGGAAAATTATGGAACTTAAAAAATCCATTGTATAGAATGGTTTATAATTACTTCAAAAAGAAAGAAAAACAGTTTTTAGAAAATGCTGATTATACGATAAGTTTGACGCAAAACGCAAAAGTCGAAATGCTTAGTTGGAAACATATTACCAATAATCCAATAAAAATACAAGTTATTCCATGTTGCGCCGATTTAGATTTATTTGATAAGAACAACCTAGAGCAACAACAAATCACAGCATTGAAAAACGAATTAAATATTCAAGAAAATGATTATGTTTTATTGTATTTAGGATCGATTGGTACTTGGTATATGCTGACAGAAATGATGCTGTTTTTTGCCGAATTTAAAAAACAAGAACCAACCGCAAAGTTTTTGTTTGTAACAAAAGACGAGCATGAACGCATTTTAAAAACAGCAGCATATTATAATGTAAAAGATGCCATTATCATTCGTGCTGGCAATCGAAATGAAATTCCAGCATTAATTTCTATTTGTAATTATTCTATCTTTTTTATTTTACCATCTTATTCTAAACGTGCGTCATCACCAACAAAACAAGGCGAAATCATGGCGATGGGCAAGCCAGTTATTTGTAACAGTCACGTTGGCGACACTGATTTTATTGTTAATAATTACAACGCAGGTTATGTTGTAAAAGATGTCTATGAAATGGATTTTTCTGAAGATGTCAGTTTTTCTTTGATAAAAAAATACAATCCTGAACAAATTATTGCAGGTGCAAAAGATTATTTTTCTTTGGAAAATGGTGTTCAGAAATATGCTGAAACATATCAAAGTGTATTAGCAAAATAACAGCTTGGTTTATAAATCTGTACTAACTGTAAAACTGGCTGGCGCACAATTCAAGTCGATTTTATTGACTGACGCTACAAATTGTTCGATATAAATTTCGTCACCATCTTCTGCATATTCCATAATTTCGTTTATGTCTAACGATTTTTGTTTAATGAAACGCAAATAAATAGGTGGCTCATCTTTTTTTCCAATGTTCGACTTTAAGGTAACATTGAAATAAATTTTATTGATATTGTCTTTAGAAACGGTTAAAATTCCTTTTGATTTTTTTGAAATAAAGGTACCACAATTCAACATTTCTGAATTCAAAAAGGCCTGAACGCACGGACTGTTGCTATTTTTTGGTGTGTATTTTTCCAATGATTTTAGAGATTGCATAGCAAATAAACTGCTGCAAGTAAGAATTAAAATTATGGAGCCAAAAAATCGCATATATAAAAATATAAAAAAAAGGTGCTATTTAACTAAGTCAACTGCTATATTAATGTTAAAAACGTTTAAAAAGTTCAATTATTGTGTCAACTTGATAATTAATTAATTTAAATTATTAGACAAAACCAGCAATATCTGGTTCTATAAAATTTAATCTGGCTGCTGTTGAAAGTAATAATTCTTTTGAATAATAGCTAAAAGGCAAACTTTTATCTGCGTATTTGCTAGTAATAAATTGCTGAATAATAGTTTCTAACGTATTTTCTTTTCCGTGATTTTTTATAAACTCATTGATATTCCAAATCCAAAACACTGTAATCGTTTCGTGATAACCAGCAGTATCTGTATTTTCGCCACCAGTTGCTACGTTATATTTTTTTATGTTGGTGCGTATTGTTTCTAATGCTTTTTCTTTTCCAAAATGAAATACATAAAAACAACCAACCGTCAAATGTGCTTCGTGTGTCCATTGCTCTTTTGGTAAGCTTTCTTGCTCAAATTGCGCAACTAATTCTTGTATGTTTTTTACCAAACGGAATACTATTTCTACAAAAATATAAAACACCAATCAAAAACCTTAAACAACCTTAAATTATGTTGGTTTTTACAAAATCATTAAACAAAGCGCAATAGAATTTGTTAACTTGCAATACATGAATTACTATCGACATTTACTTTTTATAATTCTTTGCATTTTATTCAGCACTGTTTCGTTTGCACAAACAAACGTGCCTGTTTTTGATTTGTCACAATATCAAAATCGCGTGCTTCAAAAAAATGATACGTTGTATGTAGTAAATTTCTGGGCAACCTGGTGCAAACCATGTGTAGAAGAATTGCCGTTATTTCAAACTGCTACAATTGCTTATAAAGACAAACCAGTAAAAATAATCTTGGTTAGTCAAGACGCAAAATCACGCGTATTTGGAGTTGAGCAATTTATTAAGATGAGAAAATACACTGCAGAATGTTTTTTATTATCAGCAGGAAATCCAAACATATGGATTGAAAAAATAGAACCGAAATGGTCAGGCACTATTCCAGCAACAATTTTATACAAAAATGGTGAAAATGTAAATTTCCAGGAAGGTGATTTTGCTGATCAAAAAGCATTAGAAGATTTTATTCACTCTAAATTATAATTATGCAAAAATTAGTTTTATCGTTAGTAGCGATTTTTAGTTTCACTTTATTTTCAATGGCGCAAGATGGCTACAAAGTTGGTGATAACATCAAAGATTTTTCCTTACAAAATATTGATGGTAAAAATGTTTCCTTGGCTGATTATAAAGATTCAAAAGGTTTTATTATCACTTTTACTTGTAATCATTGTCCATATGCAATGGCGTATGAAGACAGAATTTTAGCATTAAATAAAAAGTATGCAAAAGCTGGATATCCAGTAATTGCTATCAATCCGAATGATGCTATACAATATCCAGAAGATAATTTCGAAGCTATGCAAGTGCGTTCAAAAGAGAAAAAATTTAATTTTCCTTATTTGTATGATGAATCACAAAATATTGCAAAACAATTTGGTGCAACAAAAACACCACATGTATTTATCGTGCAAAAAGCAGGTGATAAATTGGTTGTAAAATACATAGGCGCGATTGACGATAATTGGGAAAAAGCAGCCGACGTAAAAGAGAAATATGCAGAAAGCGCTATAGATGCATTATTGGCTGGAAAACCAGTTGCAACAACTTCAACCAAAGCAATTGGCTGTAGTATTAAATGGAAAAAATAAAAACAAGCTTTATTATAAAAAGAAGAAGGCATCACACTGTGATGCCTTCTTCTTTTTATAATTCATTTTTAAAAGTTAGAATTATCCAATCGCACTCTTCAAAAAATCCATCAATTCTTTCACATATTCTTTAGAGAAATTAAATTCGATGCCTGCTGTTTTATACATTTCAGGTATTGATTTTGTGTAACCTAATTTCAACGCATTTTTATAATCTTCAATCGCTTTCGCTTTATTTTGGGTATAGTTTCGCCAAACCGCAATCGCACCCAATTGCGCAATTCCGTATTCTATATAATAAAACGGAACTTCAAAAATATGCAATTGCTTGTGCCATAATGTTTTTCTAAAATCTTCATAATTTGTCCAGTCAATTTCACCACTGCTCAATTCACTCTGAAATTCCAGCCATTTATTTTCGCGTTCGTCAATACTATGCGTTGGATTCGTGTAGATCCAATGTTGGAATTTATCTACCAGCGCAATCCAAGGCAACATCGTAATAATACCTTCCAAATGTGTTTCAATCGCGCGTTTCGCATCAGCTTCGTTATAGAACGCATCCAAACCATCAAACGTCATCAGTTCCATACTCATGGATGCCAATTCTGCAGATTCAGAAGTAATTTCCTGATCAAAATTATACGGAAGATCGCGCATCAAAAACGAATGCACTGCATGTCCAGCTTCGTGTACCATGGTTTCCAAATCGCGGTGCGTGCCTGCTGCATTCATAAAAATAAACGGAACGCCTATTTCTGGTAACGTCATGTTATAACCACCAGGTGCTTTTCCTTTGCGAGAATTCAAATCCAAATAATGCATATTGTTCATGATGGAAATGCACTCAGCAAAAAACGGATCTACTTTATTTAAACAAGCAACAGATTTGTCAATCAATTCATCTTGAGTATTGAATGGTTTTAATGCTGGTAAATTTTCTGCATCAACATCCAAATCATACGGAAACAAAGACGTTACCGCTAATTGTTGTTTTCTTTTTTGATGAATTTTTTTAACCAATGGAATCACTTCTGATTTAATGGCTTCATGAAATTGTTCGCACGCTTTTACATCATAATCAAATCTGCCGAGTTCAGCAAACATAAAATCTCGATAGTTTTCAAAGCCAGCATTCAAAGCCATTTGGTGACGAATTTGTACTAACTCAGAAAATAAAACATTTAATTTATCGCGGTCTTGCAAACGCCTGTCAGCTGTTTTTTCGTAAATCGCTTTTCGTAAATTTCTATCTTGATTTTGCAGGAAAACAGCAGCTTGCGGCAACGTATATTCATTGCCTTCGTGCTCAATGCTCATCGCAGCAATTGCGTTTCCGTACTCTTGCGATTTTAATTGTACTTGTTGCGACAACGGAATATTTTCATCTCTGAATAAAGAAATTTCTTTTTTCAAACCACGCAAATAAATAAAAAATCGTTCCTGATCCAATTCATTGATGAATGGATTTTCAGCTAATTTTTTATTCAGCTGATTGGCAAACGTCATCCAGTTTGGCATAATCATTTGGATAAAATCTTCGTACGCTTTTTTATCAATTTCGTTTTCGGTATCGCATGTTTGGCGAATATAACGCCAGCGATATTCTTCATCTAAAACGGCATCGGTTTCACTTCTATCGTGCATCCATTTCAATAATTCATCTTTATTTTCAATGGTTCTGCTTGATAATTCATCGTAATAGGTTGCAATATCTTGCCAAGTGTGTACCACTAAATTATCTGCAAGATAGCTGCGTTTGTTGCGAGTGATGGTTTTCATTTAAATATACTTTATGTTTTAAACATACAAAATCCTTGAAGGTTTTTAAAACCTTCAAGGATTACTGCAATATTTGAGTTACACTTTATTTTTAGTCTGACGTGGTTTTTGCACCGATTGTTTTTGCATCACTACATCTTTTGCTGGCGCAACTGTTTTCGGTTTTGCCACTTCTTTTTTCGCTACTGTTTTTGCTTCATCACTTTCAGTTGTTTCTGCTTTTTTAATTACATCTAACGGTTCTAAAACAGCAAACCATTTTAGTAGTTTTTTGATGTCAGAAATATTTACACGTTCTCTATCGAAATTCGGTAAAATTTTTCCTAAATAATTTCTCAAATCATCGTTTGATGCATTTGGTTCTACTGGCGCGTTGGTTGCTTTTTGCGCTTTCATTTCCAGCATCACATCCAATAAAACCACCGTATCGTTATCTGTATAAATTGAAATGTTTTCTAACGGCGAAAACATATGCTGACGATTAGAATAAAATTTTTTGTTAGAGCCATCCAATTCGCTCAATATTAAACCATCATTTCTGTTCGCTACTAATTTTTTTAAACCTGGTACACCAGTCACTGCAATAATTTCTTTAAATTCCATATTTTAATTTTATACGGTAAAAATAGGAAATGTTATGGAATGATAAGCAAAAAAGATGTTAATAGAGGAAATGGTTTGTGACTTAATTCCTTTTTAAACTCGTTTTCTATAAATCACTAAAAAATAATTATAAAACACTTGATTATTGTACTAGCGACAATCTTTAGGCAGTGAGTTTCTCTATTGGTAAAGATGGTACATTAAAGTTGTCAAGAATTTATAAGGAAATGCAAATTATAGCATTTAATCACAAGATACTCTGTCAATAATTGCAATATTTGGGTTGCTTACTTTATATCTAACATTATACATTCTGCCTAATTTAAAAAAAGTGTCGTCAGGATAAATATTTTGTGATCGCGTGTATCTGGTGTTATTTACATAAAACTCTATCCTAACGCTATAACCATCTTGAACATAAATTATTTTACCACAATAAGTACTTACATATTCAGTATTTAGAAAGATAGGCTCTTCAAATAAAACATAACAATTATAAATATCTGTTGAATCATACATAATTTTAAAATACTCACCTTCTTCAATATCATTAGTACCACAATCTTGTTTAGTTGTATGTTTTTTCCCATTTATTTTATATTCTAAAACAGCATAATTGCCTTTCATGTTTCCTTGCCTGGTTACTTTGCCAATTGTATATTTTGCTTTAGATCTTAATTCTTTAATTTCTTGTAGATGTTGTTTATTCGTTAATCTATAATACCGAACATAAGTGATCCTAAAAACGCTAAACCTATTGTTAGTGATAAAATAAATTTTTATAAATTTCATGTAATGCTGTTTCTCTCACAGTGCTCATCGCTCTGCAACTAATGAACCAATACCATAAATATACTTTTAAAAGTTTTATAAAATTATTTTGTTTCTTTTGTTTTGATTTGCTTTCAGTGCTTATCTTGCCAAGGTTCGTGTCTCATGAACCTTTTATGTGGTGTTTCGTGAGACACGAACCACAGCTAGTTAATTGATATTATTCCGAAATAATAATTTTCGCAGTATAAACAAAAGTCTCGCCGTTTTGCTCATAATACATTTTTAAGAAATAGATATTTGGCGATAGATTTTGGTTTATTTCTATAGATTGATAGCTGTTATCATAATTTCGAGCAAAAACCTGTTTTCCTAAAATATCGTACAATTCAACAGTCCAGTCTTTTGAACCAATTGCTTTAGGTAATTCAACTGTAAAATTTTGTTGAGTTGGATTTGGAAATATGTTGGCTTTGCCAACTACGTTTTCACGAATTCCAGTAACGCGGTTGCAATCCAACAAACGATAACAAAAATTCTTGATGTGACTTTTGGTACTGTCAAAAATAGGTTGGTTGATTAATTGTAAGGTTAAAATATTTCCCAAATCTAAATTAAAAAATGGCACATGACTTCTGCCAATCCAATCTTCAAACTCAACATAGATACCTTGATGCAAAGCTCTTGCATTCATGGCTTTTCCACCATATAAATAAGGCAACGTAGGAATACTAAATGGTTTTCCATAATTGTATGGAACAATTGGGTCAACAGAACCGTGATTTAATAATAAATCAATTCCATTGGGTTTTATCCAATTCGTATCTAAAATGGCACCAGAAATACTAATAGCTGCTTTTGGTTTTATTTTATCAAAACGATGACGCAAAATAGAATCAGCATTCACACCATTGGCATCTATGATCCATTGCTGATATTTCGGTGACAACATTTGCAAGCTATCTAAATAAGTAATAAACATGGTAGAAACCGCACCAGCCGAAACACCACCAATAAATGCTTTAGATGTATCGATGCGATATGGATTTCCATTAGAATAAGTATCGATTAAATGATCAATCGCATCTTTTGTATCAATCAACGCGCGCGAAACTGCTTTCACCATAACTTCTTCTGAAAGCAAACCTAATAAATTTGGCTCTTGGCGGTAATCTATAGAAATAGCAACATAACCTAACTGAGCAAAATAATTGCACAATAAAACTATATCAGGACTATTTTGGTCTAATAATTTTAAGTACGCACCACCATGAATCAATAGCATCACTGCGCGGTTGCGACCTGTGTCACCTTGCGGTTCATATACATCATAACGCAACTGAATTGGAACGCCGTTGCTTTGCGGTTTAGTTGCGTACACAATATTGTTGGTGCGCTTCACCGTAGAAAATAGTTTGTTTTTATATCTTCCGTTTCCACAATCAGACGCAGAAGAATTATTGAAAAGAAATAAAAGAAGAAATAGTGTAAAAATCAGTTGCTTCATCTTTTTATGTTTAATTAAAAATACGGTTTTGTTTTATTTAAACATACATTTTCTAAATCAAAATAGAGTTCTTATCTTTTGTTTATGTTAGATTTGTATCACCATGCCATTCAAAATTCATTCTAATTATCAGCCAGCAGGCGACCAACCAACTGCTATTAAACAGTTAAGCAATGGTATTTTTAATAATGAAAAAGAACAGGTTTTATTAGGTGTTACTGGTTCTGGTAAAACATTTACTATTGCTAATGTTATTGAAAAAACACAACGACCTACACTGGTTTTGTCGCACAATAAAACGTTGGTTGCGCAATTATATACTGAGTTCAAAGAGTTTTTTCCTGATAATAAAGTCGAATTCTTTACATCGTATTACGATTATTATCAACCAGAAGCATACATTCCTGTTTCCGATACCTACATCGAAAAAGATTTATCGATTAATGCAGAAATAGAAAAATTACGACTCAGCACCACAACTTCTTTAATGAGTGGAAGACGCGATGTAATTGTGGTGGCTTCGGTTTCGTGTATTTATGGTTTAGGAAATCCGGCCGAATATAAAAATCAAATTATTCGCATTTCAAAAGGACAAACTATCTCTCGAAATACCTTGTTGTTTAATATGGTGAGCATTTTGTATTCGCGCACCACTGCTGATTTTCAGCGTGGAAATTTTCGAGTAATTGGCGATACTGTAGAGGTTTTTTTACCATATGCTGATTATGCATATCGTATTGTATTTTGGGGCGACGATGTCGAAGAACTCGAGTCGTTTGAGCCAGCTTCTGGCAAACGAATCGAACAATTAAATGATATTGCCTTGTTTCCTGCAAACATTTATATCGCACCGAAAAACATGATGCCAACCATCATCAATGAAATTCAAGACGAATTAAAAGCGCATGTTGATTATTATAATTTAACTGGAAAAACACAGGAAGCAAAACGATTAGATGAGCGCGTAAATTTTGATTTGGAAATGATGCGTGAACTTGGTTATTGCAGTGGTATCGAAAATTACTCTCGATTTTTTGATAGACGACATGCAGGCGACAGACCGTTTTGTTTGTTTGATTATTTTCCGGAAGATTATTTATTAATTGTAGATGAAAGTCATGTAACCATTCCGCAAATTGGTGCGATGTATGGTGGCGACAGAAGCAGAAAATTAAATTTGGTGGAATATGGTTTTCGATTGCCGAGCGCGATGGATAATCGCCCGTTGAATTTTAATGAATACGAATCGTTGTTGAACCAAATTATTTATGTGTCAGCAACACCAGGTGATTATGAATTAATGAAAACAGAAGGCGAATTTGTGGAACAAGTAGTGCGACCAACTGGCTTGCTCGATCCGCCAATTGATGTGCGACCAAGTGTTAATCAAATTGATGATTTATTAGATGAAATTCATAAACGCATTGCTGCCAACGAACGCGTTTTGGTAACTACTTTAACGAAACGAATGAGTGAAGAGTTGTCGAAATATCTAACCAAACTAAATATCAAATGCAAGTATTTGCACAGCGATGTTGATACCATGGAACGCGTAGAAATTATTCAGGGTTTGCGTTTAGGCGATTTCGATGTGCTGATTGGTGTCAACTTATTGCGCGAAGGTTTAGATATTCCTGAAGTGAGTTTGGTTGCCATTTTGGATGCTGACAAAGAAGGTTTTTTGCGCAATGTTCGTTCCTTAACGCAAACTGCAGGTCGTGCAGCACGAAACGCAAACGGTTTGGTTATTTTCTACGCAGATGTGATGACAAAATCGATGAAAAAAACGATTGAAGAAACCGAACGAAGACGCGAAAAACAAATTGCGTATAATATCGAACACAACATTACACCAAAAACTATTTTTAGAAGTAAAGAAGATATTTTGCATCGCGCAACAATCTTAGATATTCGAAAACTCGATAAAACTGCAGATAATAAATACAAAGACGAACAAGATAAATTGGTTTATGCAGCTGAAGAAGAAAGCGAATATTTAAGCAGTAATGAAATAGAGAAAAAAGTAGAGAAATTAAAAAAAAGCTATGCAGAAGGCATCTAAACAAATGGATTTTATGGAAGCAGCTCGATTAAGAGATGAGATGTTTAAATGGCAGGAAAAATTAGGATAATGGATTCTCTTTTTATATTATTCTTTATTTTTTTTTGCATATTGGATTTTTAGAATCTATAAACCCCTTGTGACCCCTACTATAACTATAAAAGACAAAAAGAATACGAAGAAAAAGAGATCAACTAATAGATGATTTAAAAGATATAGATTTAGATTAATTTTCAATAATACAATAGTTATTATTAATGAACCACAAATGTCCCAAGTTTCTGAACAAAATAAAACAAAAGGATTAAATGTAAAATTTGTTCCTTAAGTTAAAACAAAAAACCTTTGCCTCTTAGCGTTCTTTGCGTGAGAAAAATTTACCTAACTTTGATTAAAACTTTCACTATGCAAAAAACAATACTCATCTCAGGTGCCAATTCTGGTTTAGGATTGGAAGCAGCCAAACAATTAGCTAAACAAAATCACGAAATTATTTTGTTGTGCAGAAATTTAGAAAAAGCAAATGAAGCAAAAAAAGAAATCATTGCGTTTTCTAACAACAACAAAATTCATGTGTATCAGGCAGATTTATCTTCACAGAAATCTATTGAAGTTGCTGCAACACAAATCAAAAAAGATTTTCAGAAATTGGATGTGTTGCTTAATAATGCTGGTGGCGTTTTTAATAATTTTCAATTATCAGTTGATGGCATTGAAATGACCATGGCGAATAATCATTTTAATTATTTTTGGCTGACATACTATTTGTTTGATTTATTGAAAAACGCAAATGGCGCACGTATTGTAAATGTTGCGAGCGATTCGCATTATCAAGCAAAGAAAATAGACGTCGAATCATTTTATGAAAAGAAAGGTAGATATTTCGTGTTAAGTGCTTACGAACAAAGTAAGCTTGCAAACGTATTGTTTACATATACATTAGCAGAAAAAGCAAAACCATTTAATATTACTGTAAACGCATTGCATCCAGGTTTTGTGTACACACCAATTGGAAATAAAAATGGAAATAAATTTTTTGGAATGGTATGGAATGCAGCATCTAAACTATTTGGTTTAACCGTAGAAAAAGGCGCAAGTTCACACATTTATTTGGCAACCAGCGATGAAGTAAAAAACATAACTGCAAATTATTTTCATAATTGCAAAGCAAAAAAATCATCAGCCATTTCATACGATAAAAATGTACAAGATTTATTATGGAAAGAAAGCGAACGAAAAAGCGGATTTACTTTTTAGAACAGTAATTTTTTTTTTAATACTAAAAAATTGGATTACTATTCATTTAAGGTGGTTTTTTACTTATACAACTTTTTATAAAATTTATAAGAAATACAACTGAGTTTATTAGTTTAGTACGTAATTGGTTAACGGTATAAACTGAATGTAAAGCAAATACAGATTATTCAGTTTCATTAAACCAGTTAATTGCAATTACAGACTCAGGAAATATTATGCCACCAAAATCTACTTGGTTCAAACCAAAACAAAAATCTGGTTTGGTGATTAATGTGTTGAGGTAGCATTTTATTATAATTTTTTGTAACTTTATTTTATGTCAACAGAACAATTATTACAAGAAAAGAAATCAATCTTACATCAATTAGAATCTTCTAATGACAATGAATTATTGCATGAAATTTATTTATTACTCGAAAGCAGAAATACACAACTAGAAAATCCATTTTCTCAAGATGAATTAGAACTATCTAAACGGTTCAAAATGAAATACTATTCAGCAAAAAAAACAAAAAATGGCTGAAGATAGAATCACTAATTTTGCAACACCAAGCTTACAAATATTTCAAAACCGCCACCGAACACTATAAAGAAATGACAAAAATTGCATTCACTCTTAGAAAAACACCAAAAAAAATAAAAACACTACCACCACAAAAATTAAAATCTACACTTGAGCAAACTCAAATAAAATTTTCAAAAAAATTTTAAAAAAAAGGGAATTTGATTAAAACCGAAGAAAATACAAGATGATTTTTTTGGCGAATTATCTTTTTCATCTGGAAAAAATGCCTTATTTGAAGGTGAAAAAATATTTTTACCAACTGGTGAAAAAATTGGATTAACAATTATTTCAGATGGCTCTACACCTACACAATCTCAAAGAGATTTTTATGAAGCGATTGAAAATAATTATAATACAATCAAAGAAAAATCTATTCCATTAATTATAAAAGAATTTAATGATTGGCAAGACAATTTTGAAACTAAAAATTTTGATATAGAATTTGCTATAGAAAGTATAAAAATACCAGATTTAAATAAATCACCGATAAATTGGGAAATATGTTATACTACAATTCATGACAAAGATCATTGGATAATTATTAATCTACTTAGTTTTGAACCAATAAGTGTGATGATAGATGGTTAACTAAGATTTTTGTACAAAAAACTTCCACTAAATTTTCTTATTTTGTCAGCGCAAAATGAAGAATATTCTCATCACTGGTGGCGCTGGTTTTATTGGCTCTAATCTTTCTTTACGATTGATTGAAAATGGTTATGCTGTTACTATTTTAGATAACTTACATCCACAAATTCATGGTGCAAATCCTGACGAAACTTCACCATTATATCAATCTATAAAAGATAAAGTACGTTTTATAAAAGGCGATGTTACCAATAAAAATAATTGGGAAACTGCTTTGCAAAATCAAGATATTGTGGTGCATTTGGCTGCTGAAACTGGCACCGGACAAAGCATGTACGAAATCGAACGCTACACCAATGTAAACGTTTTAGGTACTTCTATTTTATTAGATTATTTGACCAATCAAAAACACCATATTCAAAAAGTAGTAGTTGCCAGTTCGCGAGCTGTATATGGTGAAGGCAAATATTTCTCACAAAAATCTAACCTGTTTTTTTATCCAACGAATAGAAGCGAAACTGATTTGCAAAATGGCATTTTTGAAATAAAAAATCCAACAGATGAAACAGAGTTTTTAACCGTTTGCGCAACCGATGAACAAAGTAAAATTCAGCCAAATTCTATTTATGGTTTAACAAAATATCATCAGGAACAAGCGATTCTAATTTGTTGCAAATCGCTAAATATTCCGTGCGTTGCGTTGCGTTATCAAAATGTATATGGACCTGGACAATCGTTATCAAATCCATACACTGGCATTTTATCGATATTTTCAACACGCATCAAACAGCAAAAACCAATTAATATTTTTGAAGATGGAAATGAAAGCAGAGATTTTGTTTTTATTGATGATGTAATTGATGCAACGATACGTGGAATTGAAAAAACAACTGCAAACAACAAGGTATATAACGTTGGAACGGGCACTGCTATTTCTGTTTTGCATGTTGCACAAGCTTTGATGAAAAACTATGCAATTGAAGTGCCGTTAGAAATTTCCGGACAATACAGGAAAGGCGATATCAGACATAATTTTGCAGATATTTCGTTGATTAAAAATGACCTTGGATTTGAAGCTAAAATTACTTTTGAAGATGGAATTCAACAATTTTGTAATTGGGTCAATCAGCAAAATATTTTAACCGATAATTACGACGAATCTTTATTGGAAATGAAGATAAAAGGGTTGATGAAATAGAAGGTAACTTGATATGATTTTTATGATTGATAACTCTAACCACAACGCAGGTCGTCAGACGGCTCAAAGCCGTCAGATGACTAAATGAAAACAAGTGTTCGGACGACTTGGAGTCGTCTGACCACACACAGCTATCCAACATTTATAAAAGATAAGATAGAAATGAAATTTACAGAACACGAAATATATCACATTTATAATCGTGGTAATAATCAAGGTTTAATCTTCTTTGAAGATAGAAATTATCAGTTTTTTTTGTCGAAAATAAAAAAAGAATTATTGCCTTCCTGTGATATTTTGTCATATTGTTTAATGCCAAACCATTTTCATTTGATGGTATATGTGAAAGAAACTGAAGCTAAAACCTATCTTGATAATCATCCATTAGTTAGAAAAATTGGTACGCTGCAAAGCTCATATACTAGAGCCATTCAAAAACAAAATGATTCTACTGGTTCTGTTTTTCAACAAAAAGCAAAAGCAATAAACGTTACAGATAATAAATATCTTCAAACTTGTTTTCATTACATACACCAAAATCCGTTAAAAGCAAAGATGGTTGATAAAATAGAAGATTGGAAATACTCATCATTTAATGAATATCTTTTTAATAAACCAAATTTGTGTAATGTTGAATTAGCTAAAAAATTTGATTTATTTATTGAAAAAACATTTTACAAAGAAAGCTATGAAATAATTAGAGATGATGTTTATAACATTTTATAAAAATAAACAAGTGTTCTGACGACTTGGAGTCGTCTGAACTCAAAACAAGTTGTCCGACGACTACTAAATAAGATTAAAAATGAGCAAAAAAATCGGCATTATCACCATTACTTACAACAGTGCGCATGTTATTGAGCCGTTTATGCATTGCGTGTTAAACCAAACACACAGCAATTTTATTTTATACATTATTGATAATGTTTCTGCTGATAATACGTTAGAAATACTTGAAAAATATAATGACGAAAGAATTGTAATTATAAAAAACCAAACCAATGTTGGCGTTGCTGCTGGTAATAATCAAGGTATTGAAAATGCAATAGAAGACAATTGTGATGAACTTTTAATTATCAATAACGATGTTGAATTTTCAAACACCTTATTACAAAATTTATCACAACAATTGATAGCATTGAATTGCAGTTTGGTTGCGCCAAAAATGATGTACTATCCAGAAACAAATCTCATTTGGTGGTCTGGAACAAAATTTAAAAAAATCAATTGCTGTATGACCAATCATATTGGTATTCAGCAGGAAGATGTTGGACAATTTGACCAAATTGAAAAAATGGATTACGCGCCAACCTGTTGTGTTTTACTGAAAAAAGAAGTGGTTGATGATATTGGTTTGATGGATGAAAAATATTTCGCGTATTACGATGATACCGATTTTTTTTACAGAATTTACAAACAACAAAAGCACGTTTTATATTATTATCCGTTTGAGAAATTATACCACAAAGTTGGTGGTTTGTCGAACATGAAAAAAGGCAACGCCAAAAAATTTAAATTCAACAATTTTTATATTCATCTCATCACAAGAAATCACGTTTATTACTTGCGCAAACAAAATTCGATTTGGTCATTTCTAAACATTATTTATTTTTATTTCAGAATGCAATTGCGTTTTTTATTTTCAGGAAAATACAACCGAAATTTTTCTACGTATCAATTGTTGCAAACCTCATTTTTTGAAGGTTGGAAAATGTAATTATCTTACCATGATAATCGTAGTACGATTGGCAAGATTGATTTACATCAAATCGCTTCTTAAAAAACTCCTAAAAAACCATCGTTTAACAAAATTTTATGAATTTTTGTACCAATAAATCGGTATTCTTTGCGTTTTGCATATACTTTTGTTTTAAGAAACGCAACAATATAGAGTCAACTCTACAAACGTAAACAACAATTAAGAATTTTAACATGCAAAAAAGATCCATCTTTTTGATTTGGTTAGTTGTATTTTTTCCACTCAACAACATGCAAACGTATGGTAATACCAACGTAAATGATATTGCTACTTATGAATATTCACCAGTTGCTCAAAACCAAATAGTTGATTTAACAGAACCAGTTGACCCTCAAAATACCTTACAAGATTTTTTGAGTTGTTTTTCTTTTATTTCTGAAGATGCGATGAAATACGCATTAGCTGGTTACATGCAACTCAACAACGAAGGCAAACTCAACAAAAAAAACATCATTACTATTTTAGATTTCAGCAAACCATCTACCGAAGAACGTTTGTTTGTAATTAATTTAAAAACTAAAAAAGTAATTGCAAAAAGTTTGTGCGCACACGGCAGAAATAGTGGTGAAATTTGGGCAACTAATTTTTCTAACAACAGCGAATCCTACCAAAGCAGTTTAGGTTTTTATGTAGCAAGTGAAACGTATGATGGATCTAACGGTTTTTCATTAAAATTAGATGGACAAGAGCCAGGCATCAATGATAAAGCACGCGATCGTGGTGTAGTAATTCATGGCGCAGATTATGTAAGCAAAGATTTTATTGCAAACAATGGAAAATTAGGCAGAAGCCAAGGTTGTCCTGCATTGCCAATTGAAAAAAATGCTAAAATCATAAACTTAATAAAAGGTGGTTCTTGCTTTTTTATCTATCATCCAACTAAAAATTACAAAAAACAATCTGCATTTGTAAAACATTATAATGAAGATTGTTTGAATGATGTGTTGTGCGATTTAGGTGAGTATTTTATTACATCGAATCTCTTCTTGCTACTTTATTCGTGTCTTGAATTGGTCTGTCTAAATTATTGTTTGGATTCACCACATTTGGCGACAACAATTTTTCTTGTTCTTTTTTCAATTTAGCTTCTGCTAAAAGCGAATCTGATTTTCTTTTTTTCACCACAGCAATCGAATCTAAATATCGTTTTTCTTCTTTAGAAATAACATGTGGTTTTTTATTTTTGAAGATAAACGCAATCATATCTTTATCGCGATGATACACATCATTATAAAATTTTACATTGCCTTCAAAATCTGCTTCAGCCGTAAAATATCTAAAATAAACAGGAATTGATTTTTTGAGTTTAAAGGTTCGAGTAGCAATTTTTCTATCTTTTAATACTTTCAGCGAATCGTAATCAATTTTCATAGAATCATTTTCAGACATCAACAGTAAATTAGCTGCTACTTCTAATGGTTCCTGGCAGCGCACGCAACCGTGACTCGCAGCACGCAAATCAGCGCCAAATGTAGATTTTGAAGGTGTGTCGTGTATATAAACTGAGTATTTATTTGGAAATAAAATCTTCACACAACCTAATGCATTTCGTGGTCCTGGTGGTTGCACCACTTGTGTGTAAGAGCCTGTCTTTTTTACATTGTAACCTTTAAAACTTTTCATCTCATTCTTTACAATGCTTTGCGGCACGCTCCAAGTTGGCCATAATACAATTTGGTTGATAGAGCTTTCTAATATTGGTGTTTCGTTTTTATTATTCGATTTTCCAATCACCACTTTTTTCTCTAAACGCAACGTATCTTCTTCAATAATTTTTAATTTATACGATGGCAAATTTACCCAAACGTATTTTTCGGCAACTCAATAATATGTTCTTTGCGCCATCTGTCTGCGTTAATCGCCAACAACTGAAACTTCGCAGAATTGTCGCGTTCCAATGCTTTTATGGTATTTCCACCAATGTTTCCATCAGCGTTTAAGTTATTGTCTTTTTGAAATTTCTTCAATGCTACTTTATAACAAGAATCAATTTGTTTCAACGTATCTTCTAAATAATGATGATACACCAACGCTTTTTTCGCATCGCTGACAGCACCAATAGAATCGAATTTTACATCGCGAATATGAATTGGATTATCTGAAATATTATTTTTAGATACAAACTTTTTTAAGGCATCCATATATCTGTTGTACATTGGATTGTTCGGTTCTAAAGAAGACAAAACTGAAGAAACAGAATCAGTTGTTGCTTTTGTCAATAGTTCTTCGTACTTCTTTTTAGTTGTCCAAAAATTTGAGTTGATTCCTTTTGTAGTATCGCCAAACATACCTTTATCTAAGTGCAAAGCCATTTGGAAAAAAGAGCGTGTTAGGCCAACTTCTAATTGTTTTGATAAATTAAAATCGATATTTGGTTGAATTTTGGAAATAGAATCAACTAGTTTTTGAATATTATCAAATTCATACAATTCTTTATTCAACCCTAAAAATTCGGCTTTGCTTAAATAATCATACATTTCTTTTCCTTTCGAAGAAAGCACATCTTTACTCACCCAAATTGTTTTATATTGATTGGCTGCGTAGGTTTCTTTAACAGCTTCGTGCCAGCTCAAATATTTAGAAGTATCGTTTTGAATTGTTTTTAAAGTTGGAATGTATTCTTCTAATACGGCAGAAATTTTTTGTTGAAATTCTACATCATCTTTTGGTGTTTCAATTGTATTTTCAATAGTTTCAGCTTGTGCTTTTTTGTTTTTACAAGCAACGAAACATCCAGAAAAAAAGAGAATAAATAAGAGTATTTTATATGTTGGAGATTTTTTCAACGAGAAGTCATCATACATAATTGACATAGTTTTTGTAATGTAAAAGTAAGCTAAAATAATGCCAACAAAAAAAATAAAACTTAATTTAGCTTGCCAGCCAATACGCATTTGCGTTTATACACTAATTTTTTTCCGTCTGCTTTGATGCGCTCAAATACCAAAAAATAAATGCCAATATCGTTTTTATTATCATTTTCATTGTTGCCATTCCATATAAAAACACCTTCTTTAGGTATGTTTTCGTTATGAACTAAATGGTTTACCAATCTGCCTTCTGTATTGTATAAGTATGCATTCACTACGCTGCCATCATCATCAAAATTGTAAGTAATAGTTGCCACGTCATCAACACCATCACCGTCTGGTGAAAATACTTCTGGTATGATGTGTACATCACCCAATAATTCATAACTGTCTTCAGAATTTAAATAACCAGGTGTTGCAAAGCCAACTTCTTCGGCTGCCGAATGCCAATAGCGTTTTACTTGAGTTGGCAAATCAAAAGCTGTTTTTTCTAACGAAACACCAACAGTAGTTCTCAATAATGGAAAATGCCAGTCTCTGTTATAATGTAATTTATCAAGTACTACATTTGATTTATTTTTGAGCAATACAATATCTTCTTTTGTGTCCAATGTAGGTATTGTTAGGTCGATAAATTTTAAAAGAACTGCATCTTCGTATGCAGTTTTCACACTGTTTTTATCTTTGCTAAATACTAAATAATCGTTTGGAAAAATATATCCTTTTGCTGTAGAAATATCAGTAGTTGATGTTTCATTTCCAGTAATAATATCTTCTTGCGTCAACATCAAATCTTTTACTTTAAACAAGTTTGATGATTTATTATAAATTTCCACAAATTGCGAAACAGAAGAATTTGGCTGAAACAAAATCTCATTCAAAATTAATTCACCTGAATTAGGTTCGCGTGTAATTGCATATTCAAAGGTATCTGCTAAATGCACATAACCTGCGCAACCAGAAAATAAAGGGATTTTTAGATGATAAATTATATTGCTATCCAACTGCGTTAATAGCGTTATTGTTGCTGTTGTATTTCTTATATTAGATATTGAAACTGATTGAACAGTAATGCTATTATCCCAAATGTAATTGGCAATATTCAACACTTCATTGCTGTCCATTGGTGCATTGAATTTTATTTCAATTTTATTTAATGAAAGCAACGAATCGGTTGCATGTACTTGATTTACCGGAAATCCATTTGTGTTTAAATTTCCTGGCGTACCGCCTTTTGAATCATTTGAAGCAGACCATGATAATTCATAAGAACAACCACTTGAATAACCAGATTCATTTAATTCCATAGACCAACCACCCAATTGTTTTGTAGCATCTTGGTAAAAATCATCTTTATAATCTAACGAATCAAGTAATGTATTGTCATTAGAACGAATAGAAATGGCACCATCATTTTGCAACGCATTAAAGCCAACAATTCCAACTGTATTTGCAATGAGTTTAAATGCTGTTGTATCATTTGCATTACACACAATCACATAGCCATTTGGCTGCAAATATCCATCTTGTAGTAACTGATTATTTACACTGAAGTCTTTTAATCGTATAACTTCTGCTGTTTTATTTTTAAATTCAATGTATTGTTTGTTTGGCAATAAGGAGCCAGCTGGCTTTGTCATTATTTCACTTACTAATACGTCGCCTGCACCAGCAAAATAGGGTGTTTGCAAAAGGTTATCACTTGCTGATACCATTGCATTTCCGATAGAATCTTGTACATTTTGCGTGGTTAATGTATATGCAGTATTGGATAATAATTTAGAGCCAAAATACAAATGTGCTAATCGATTATTGTTAGCATCTATTACAACATTTATTGGATTGCCAATAGTTGATAGACTATAATTTAAAATGGCTTGCGCTGTTGTAGCATCAACTTTTTCACTAAAATAAACATCAATTTGTTGACTATTTATAAGTGCAACACTATCTACAAAAGGTGGTGTGGTATCTTCAGGCAACAAAGGCATTCTTATTGAATATACATCATCAAATGCAAAACTATCTTTGGATGCATCTGTATAGGTGCAAAGCATTCCAAAATATGCAGCTGTAGTATGTGTGCGTTCGTTTGTACTATCGATAGCAACATAATCAGGTTGAGTGCTATCTTTCCAATAAAAAACCCATTTTCCTAAATTATTTTTGATGACTTTTAAGTTTCCATCTGCACCTGTTGCAAAATGTGCAGTATCCATGCTTTTTATTAAAACTTCTGCTACGCCATCTTTTCTATAAAAATCTAAACCATCGTTGGTACCATTTTGACCAATGCGTACAAAATAACCTGAAAAATCTCCACGAATATCAAACTGATCAGAAACTAAAACAATTTTTACGTTGTCTGAATCGGTTGGTTCAAATCCTAAGCGTATATAAATGCTCCATTCTGCACTTGGGCCAACAGTATCTACAGTTACCAATGCAGCTTTTCCACCACCAGAATTACCAGTTGTAAATAAGACTTTATTGAATACTCTGAATTGAAGTGGAGCCAAGGTATCCCAATGTGGGTTTGCGTTAAATCCACCATCTGTAAAATGTTCTTCAAACTGTCCAAATGAAGATATGGAGACAAATAATAACAGATATGTAAATAAGGTTTTCATTGAGAAACAAAAAATTGTATAAACTTAAGTCGAATTAATATCAAAATTGGTTGTATTGGTAATGTTAAATTAAAAATAAAGAGTCAGACAATTGTTTATTTTTGTAAAATAAAAAGAAATAAAATAATAACAAAATAAAAAGGCATTTTATATGAGAGTAGCAGTAGTTGGTTCCACTGGTTTAGTTGGTGGAGAAATGTTGAAAGTATTAACGGAAAGAAATTTTCCAGTTACAGATTTAATTCCAGTTGCCTCAGAGCGTTCTGCTGGAAAAAAAATCACTTTTAAGGGAAATGAATATACAGTGGTAACACCTGCTACTTGCATCGAAATGAAACCAGACTTGGCATTATTTTCTGCTGGTGGTTCTACATCTTTAGAATGGGCTCCAAAATTTGCAGAAGCTGGCATCACTGTTATTGATAATTCTTCAGCTTGGCGCATGGATCCAACTAAGAAATTAGTGGTTCCTGAAATCAATGCTGATGCGTTGACAAAAGAGGATAAAATTATCGCCAATCCAAATTGCTCTACTATACAAATGGTAGTTGCCTTGAATCCATTACATTTAAAATATAAGATCAAACGTGTGGTAGTTTCTACTTACCAATCAGTAACTGGAACTGGCAAAAAAGCAGTTGACCAATTAATGAACGAACGCAACGGCATCGAAGGCGAAATGGCGTACAAATACAAAATAGATTTGAATGTGATTCCGCAAATTGATGTGTTTACGGAAAATGGATACACCAAAGAAGAAATGAAAATGGTGAAGGAAACCTGCAAAATCATGCGTGATGACAACATCAAAGTAACAGCAACCACGATTCGAATTCCGGTAATGGGTGGCCATAGCGAAAGCGTAAATGTTGAGTTTGAAAACGAATTTGATTTGGCCGAAGTACGTTCAATCCTAGAAAAATCTGAAGGTGTAATTGTGGAAGATGATGCTGCAAATTTCATTTATCCAATGCCGATGAATGCACATGGAAAAGATGAAGTGTTTGTAGGAAGATTGCGCCGCGACGAAACACAACCTAAAACACTAAATATGTGGATTGTTGCAGATAATTTACGCAAAGGTGCAGCTACTAATGCTGTTCAAATTGCTGAATATTTAGCAAAAAACGGATTGTTGCACTAATAACAATACTCGTTAAACTTTAAAATCCTGTATAATTTTTATGCAGGATTTTTTTATTGATGCTTTTTAAAGTGTAGATATTATACTTTAAATCAATACAATATTCACATTTGCTTACATTTCACACATCGAAATAGCTATTATTTTTAGGTATTTTTGCAAAAGTGTATTCAAAACGCAGCATATTTATTTTATTGACTTTCGTCTTTTTTTCGTTGTCGCTTATCAAAGCACAAGAACCTGTGCAATATTTAAAAATCAGAAACATTACCATCACAGGCAATAAGAAAACAAAACCATTTGTCATAAAGCGCGAAATGACGTTACACGAAAATGATTCATTTCCAGCTAAAGAAATGGACGCTATTTTATTACAAAACAAAATCAACATTTTCAATCTTACTTTATTTAAAGATATTTCTATCAATATAAAAAATTGGGAAGACGATAGTTTAGATTTGGCAATTAATGTAAAAGAACGTTGGGCAATTATTCCGTTGCCAATTATCCAATTTGCAGATAGAAATGCAGCCGAATGGTGGCGACAATACAACCACGATTTTAAACGCTTACAATACGGTTTGCAAATTCCATGGAAAAATGTTTCAGGCAGAAATGATTTATTGTATGTTGCTTTTAGTTTGGGTTTTGCGCAAAAGCTGGAGCTTGGATACACTATTCCAAATTTCAACCGAAAAAAAGAAACCGTTGGTCTGTCTATTAATTTATTATTGTTACGAAGTAAACGTGTTGCATTCAACACTACTAATGATGTACTCGATTTTTTGGAAATAGGAAAACCTATTCAATTACAAAAAGCAGAAATTTCGCCTACTGTTTCTTACAGAAGAAAAATTCACGACACGCATTTTTTTAGTGCTGGTTATGGAATTACGGTTATCAGCGATGCTGTACATCAAGCCAATCCAAACTATTTTTTAAATGGTGAAAAAAAACAGCAATACTTCAAAATTGGATACGTGTTTGAAGCTGATTACAGAAACTTACGCACTTATCCAACGGATGGCTGGTATTTTAGATTCAACTTTACCAATTATGGTTTAGGATTTTTGAAAACAAAAATGACCACCACAGGTTTTCAGTTCAGCCAATATAAAACCTGGAAAAAACATAAGAAATTTTCTGTTGCAGCATCTATTCGCTGGCAATCATCATGGCCATTAAAACAACCTTATAACTTACAACCAATTAAATCTTTTGGCTATGGCGAAAACAGTATTCGTGGCTACGAAGTAAATGTGATGGATGGACAACATTTTTTTTTATTTAAAAATGAATATCGTTTCCGTTTGCTGAGTTTCCGATTTAAAGATTTCAAAAAAGTAAAAGAAAAAAATAAAGTGTTGTTAAATTCAACCTTAACTTTTTTACCATTTAATATTTATCTAACTACTTATTTTGATGCTGGTTATGTTTGGGATCGATATTTTGAAGAAAATAATAAATTGAAAAATAAATGGCAGTTTGGCTACGGTGTTGGCTTAAATTTACTAACTTTCAACGATAGATTATTGCGGTTAGAATACAGCGTAAACCGATATTCACAACACGGTTTCTACGTACATTTTGAATTGCCGTTATAGAAAAAAGTTATTAGTAATTTGTTATGAGTTATAAAAAGTTGATGGAAAAATCAAACATATTCACTTTCACCATCACTTTCACTTTATTAAAACATCAACCATGACTATTGGAATTTATAGCAGAGTTTATAAAGAAGATCATACACCGTATGTATTAGAATTATTGCAGCAACTGCACAAGCACGACATCGATGTTTTAATGTTTGATGAATACCACAAAGCCATCAAAAAAAATCTACCTAAACAAAAAATAAATACATTTAAAAACCACAGCGATGTAAAAAATAAAGTGGATTTATTGCTGGCACTTGGAGGCGACGGCACGTTGCTCGACACTCTTCAACTGGTGCGCAACAGCGAAATTCCAGTGGCTGGCATCAACATGGGTCGGCTTGGGTTTTTGGCTGATATACATAAAGAAGAAATTAAAGAATTAGTTGAGTCGATTCAACAAAATACGTACACTATTGAAAATCGTGTTTTAATAAGCGTGGAAAGCAACAAACCTATTTTTGGCGAAGTAAATTTTGGTTTAAATGAGTTTACCATTCACAAAACCGATTCATCATCTATGATTGTAGTGCATGTGTATTTAAATGGAGAATTTTTAAATTCTTTTTGGGCAGATGGTCTAATTGTTGCCACGCCAACTGGCTCTACAGCTTATTCTCTAAGTTGTGGAGGACCAATTATGTTTCCGGATTCTGGTGCGTTTGTTATTACGCCAGTGGCGCCGCATAATTTAAATGCGCGACCAATCATTATTCCAGATAATACCATTCTCTCGTTTGAAGTAGAATGCAGAAGCAATAATTTTTTATGTTCTATCGATTCGCGCTCTAAGCATGCAGATACTACGCATCAATTAGCAGTTAAAAAAGCACCTTTCACGCTCAAATTGGTGCGCATGCCAGAAAGCTCTTACCTAAAAACACTGCGCGAAAAGCTAAGTTGGGGCGAAGATACCCGAAACCGGTAATTCAGTTCTGTTTATCAATCTCTACATTAGTTGGTATGCTCTATACCTAAATTTTTTCCTTTTGATAAAATTTTTAAGGTAAACTTGAAAACCTGACTTTTACGACTCATTCAAGATGTAATTAAAGTTTTCAGATTGATTTTTTAGCTTCGTCTTTGAATACGAAAAGTTTTGCAAACCTGTTAATTTCTAAGTGAAGATGTTTAATAAACAATCTAAATCTTTTGTTTTATATCAATTTTATTGATTCACTTTTTGGATTTTAAATTTCCAAATCTCTGCACAGTTCTAAATATTATTTCTTTTAAATCGTTTATCTTAAATTCTTTATCATTTATGATACCGAGTAAGAAGGGTCGTTTAATTATTAGACTTGATTTACTTAAATAAAATGTCTTAGTTCCTCTAATAATTTGAATTATCAAGAAAATACTATTTTGTTCCGTCATATACTATATATATAATATAATTAACAGAAGCACAAGAGATATTCAAAATCTCTAAAAATCCTAATTGGGTTTTATAAATAATATTCTCTTCTTTATCACAGATCAAACTAGTCATATATTCCCAACAAATCAAATCTCGTTCCAGCTTTTCTTGTCTTTTAATAAAATTTCGCGCATCATGCGAATTGGTGGCATGCCATTATCTAACATAGCATCGTGGAATTTTTGTAAGCTATAGTTTGCGCCTTCTTGTTTTTTATAATCTTCGCGTAGTTTTAGAATCTGTAATTTTCCAACAGTATAAAATAAGTAACCTGGATCAAACGTGCCACGCAACGCTTCTTGTCGCGATGGTTTTTCACCTTGATGCCAGTTATCCTGGAAAAATTTAGTCGCTTGGTCAACCGTCATTCCATGGCAATGCGTATTAATAGAAACGCACAAACGGCACAAACGCAACAATGCATCACCTGATTGTGCAATGCGATATTTTGCAGCTTTTATAGCATCGCCATTATTGCAAAAACCTTCATCAATCATCATTTTTTCGGTATAGTGTGCCCAACCTTCAATAAATGCATAGCTGCCAAAAATCTTTTGAATGCTCGATGCATCAGAAGCATTTAAATGCAAAAACTGCGTGTAATGTCCAGGATATGCTTCGTGAATAGATACTACATCTGTTGTATAAAAATTAAAATTTGCCAACCATTCTTCCTGTTGTTTTGGTGTCCATTTTAAATCAACTGGTGTAATATAATAATAAGCATCGGTTGCTTTTTTCTCAAAAGGTCCAGGCGAATCCATAGAAGCTGTGGTGGTCGAACGCGCGTACGGTGGCGTTTCTTCTATTTTCACACGCACTTCTGATGGCATGGTTACAATTTTTTTATCAATCACAAACTGGCGAATGGCTTCTAATGTTTTCTTCGCATCTGGAATTAAACTGGCTGCTGTAGGATGTTCTTTTTGTACATCGTTATATACATCAACAGCACTTTTTGTAGGGTCGATGATTTTTGCTGCAGCATCAAAAGACGCTTGTTCTTTAGCAATTTCTTTCATGCCAATTGCTAAAATTTCGTCAGGTGTCATAGTGATGCCTTCGCCGTATAGCAACATTTTTTTATAATTATCAACTCCAATAGCATAATGATTATGCGTTTTCGGTAATTTTTCTTTTTCTAAAAAAGCAGCAAAATCATTAATAGCATCGATCGCTTTTTTGTTGGCTTCGTTAAATGTTTTCATCAACGCCGTATCTTTTACATCTTTCAACGCAACCAATAAATCATTTCCTAAAAAGGAAGCCGTGCCTTTTGCAATATCAATTGCGAGTTGTGTATGTGGTTTCGATAAAGAATCTACTAAATTTAATTTTGCGTTTTCGTATAATTTTGGTGCTTCATTTTCAATAGCAATGATAGATTTTATTTGCTGTTCAATAGGTGCAAAATTTCTTTTAATATAAATATTCACATCAATTGCACCAGCATACGCCATCGGATTGGTGGTGTAATAATGAAGATCTTCTGTTGTAAAAATTTCATTTTTAATAGATGAATGCAACATGCGCCAATCGTAATATTTTTTAGTGCTTAAAGAAGCAGAATCAATGGCCGCTAATTTTTGATCGTAGTCTTTTAACCTTGAAAGCTCAGCATCTATGGATGTTTTGCTGTAATCGGTAATTTTTCCATCGTATTCATGCAAACCTAAATAAGTACCAGATTGTGGTCGCCAAGTCAAATAACCTTTCAAATATTCTTCTGCTAATTTGTCGAATGCAGCATCGCCAGCGCCAGATTTTGTGTTGTGGTTGCAGCTTACAAAAGCAAAAATAAAGGCAAGTAATAAAAGATTGATTTTTTTAGGCACCATTTTGATAGTTTTTATTTGTGTTCGTGAATACTTGTATTTCATGTATTTGATTTTAAGTAATTACGACATACTAATCATGGCGCAATCATACATCAAATATAAGAAACAGTTTAAATTTAATTTTGATTTGATTTTTTATTCTTTCAAAATCTTTCCAGAAGCCAGCACATTTTTGTTATCTGAGATAGTATATAAATAGATGTTGGCTGATAAGTTTGGCAACACAATTTCCTGTTTATTTTTTATCGATGCAGAAAAAATAATTTTTCCGTTTACATCATACAACACCAACAGATATTGTTTTTGCTGATTTTCGTTGCTGTCGATATCAAACGTAATTCTATCTGAAAATGGATTTGGGTAACAATGGATGTTGATATACTCATTATTGTTTTGATGTACAGTTAACAACACGCGATATAAATCTTCGCGAATAGTATGAAAGACTTTATTGGTAGAAATACCTTTATTAAAATCAAAATAAATAGTTGCATTATTGGTGAAAACAGTATTGTCAGCCAAATTAATTTTTGGCAAAATAGTGAATGCAAAGAAACCATTAGAAGCCAATGCATCTGTTGAAGAATCTGGCAATAAAATATTGCTAAAGTTTACTTTAGCACACCGTTGTTTTCTATCTGATAGGTATAAATATGCGAACTCGCACCCATTTTTAAAGTGGTAATATCTAACAAAGCAGAAATAGAATCAACCACAGAAACGGTGAAAGCAGTATCAGTTCCAACATTTTGAAAATGGACGATATATTTGATTGGTGTTTTGTTCGTAACATAGTGCAAACTATCAATACCTATTGGTGTTGCCGCTTTAAAGTTAGGATCGTAAGAGCCAATATTTTGAGAGCAAAATGTGGAAATAAAAGGCGAAGAATTATCCTGTAAAAAATGATTGACAACACCTAATTGCAAGTCACCATTACACGCTTCAATGCTAACAGTTGCATTTCCTGGATAAGGAAAAAAATCAGATTGTTGTGCGGTTAGCGTTATTGTATTTCCAGTAGCAGGCACTTTTATAAAAATTTCTTCGTTGCTATTTAGTTGGAAATTTTGTGGTGCAGCACGTAAAAAATCGCCTTCTAAAACATAAAACTTTTTTGGATTAAGCATGTTGCCAACACCAGTATTTTTTATACTTAACTCTACAGAATCACCAACACATTTTCCACTCACTACAATGTTCGATTTGTCCCAACGTGCATCTGTTGCAACGCATAAAGAATCAGGAAAGATACTTGCTTCTACACAATGCGTTTGACCTAAAACTGTACTGTCGCCACAAGCCAAAAATGCCTGAAAACTAAATGTTCCTGATTGTTGTTCATCTATATTTCCAACAGGAAAAGTATAAATATTTCCATTCACAGCACTCCATGGAATAGTTGATGTAGTTAATTGAAAATTACTATCTAATTCAATTTTATAAAAGCGTTTTGAGCAGTTGCTGTTCCGTTGTTACTGTATTTTATTTGATAGGTATTATCAAAACACCGACGCAAATAAGGTGTCGATATATCTACATTTAAAAATGGACATTCTGCATTTTTTTGAAACGCAAAATTTGCAACTGTTGTATCAATTAATGTGTTAACAGAAACCGAAGCAACACAGGCATTCCAATAAGTATTGTTTGGCAAATATGGTTTCACTTCATAAATTCCATTGTCAACTGGAATGCTGTAATTGCCTATACTATCTGTAACAGCATAGAAAATACTGTTTGTGTTTTTTGCTTCTATCAATACATTTTGAAAACCTGGTTCTGCGTCGAACATACAGTTTTTACTGGCATCTACAAACACATTACCTTTTATCAATCGTTCGTAAATTACACCATTTTTATTTGCTTTAATTAGAACGCCTAATACCAAATTAAAACCGTTGCTAAACTTTTTTCCAAATCTTCCAATAATATAAAAGGAACTATCATTCAGAATTTGCAAATTATTTAAAAGCACATAATCGCCAACTTCGGTGCCAACTCCAATTGTTCGATCCGGAAAAATAGTTCGGTTCCATAAAAGTTGTCCAACTGCATTTTTCTTAGCTATAGAATTTGCTTTGAACGTTATTAAATTACCTGATTTTTCTAACAAAAGACGAACAGGCAATTGCAACAAAGTACTTGAATCTTGAAACGAATACATCAAATTTTCAGCTGTAGTATTGATATCTAAATCATGCACGAAAAAATTACTGAATGGCTGATTTGGCTTGATTTGCGCAATAACTGTGCGCATTTTATTGGTATTCAAAAATTTTGCATCATACAAAAACACAAACGAACTGTCTATCTTAGGAATTTCTGGCAATGGAAAATGATTGTATTGTAAAAAATTTCCTGTTGAATCTGCTATGGTTTGGAAACATTCATACTTTAATGTCGATGCATTAAAACCTAAACCTGTGATAAAAAACTGATTGCTGTTTTCTTTTAAAATTCTAATTTGATATTGGAAACCATACATTTAAATCGTTTCTAATGTATGGTTGAAATTAATTCTGTTGATTGGTTTTGTAAATTCAATTTGTGATTGTGCATTTATTTTCTGCAAATAAAATTGTGTACTGTTTGAATTTGACAGCACTTGTAAAATTCCATTGTCATCTGTTGTTGCATACGTTCGCAATGGCAATGGTTGCAATGAATCTGGCGTATTCAATGCATTTGTTGAAAGAATATTTCCGTTTATTATTTTTGATATTTTTTGTTGCAAAGAATTGTTTCCGTTTTTAAAGTGTGAAATAATCCAAACATTTCCATCATTCGATTTTATTAAATCAACTCCATTTATAACCGAAGTATCTTGTATTGAAAAAAGGTTGGTGAGCCAAATTACATTACCAACAGAATCGGTTGCTTGTAAATAATCATAACCAACATAACCAATGTAAGCACGCGTTAATAAAATAGCACCTTTATTATTTGCTTCCACAATTTGCAATGGTTCTATTCCAAAAAGCGGTTTTACAAAGCCAGAATTTGCAAAACTATTTGCAGAACAAAACCATAATAAAATAAACAGATATCGGAAAACCTTTTGCATACTAGAAGTATTTTATTTACAAGAAAACGTATGTTTTTTTGCTACTATTATAACTTTTAAATGTAGACAAAATTATCGAATTGCAGTAATACAAATTTTGTGCTTTGTAAATTGGAAAATGTATATTATATTGCATATCTTATTGCAAAACAATTATTTATAGTTAAATGGAAAACAGTAAAGTATATACCATTTTATTGGTGTTGAATAAATGGAAACGCAGAAGTTTAGAAAAATTTGTACAATCAGCATATTTAAACAGTCAAGAAGAAGTAGCAGTTTTATATAAAATACTAAATGATTGTGTTGAAAACAATGCAACATTTCCAACGAAAGAAACCATTTATAAAAAAATCCATCCGAAGCAAACGTACAATGATCAACAGTTGCGTTTGTACATGAGTTATTTATTTAAAACGATAGAGAAGTTTTTGATTTTTGAACAAATTGAAGAAGATCCATTTTTGCAAAAAGTTAAATTAATGGATGCGTATAATAATTTAAGTCAGCATAAAAATTTTTACAAAACATATGAAGACACCATAAAAATAATGGATACGTTTCCGTACAAAAATTCAACTTATTACGAACGTTATTTTGATATAGAAACAGAACGTTATAACGAAAAACGAAATTTAAGCAGAACTGCAGAATACGATTTTCAAAAACTGACTTCTAATTTTGATATTTATTTTTTGGCAGAAAAAATGAAGCAAGCTTGCATGTTGGTTTCGCATGAGCAAGTGCATCAAAAAAAATATGATTATGGTTTTTCGATGAAATTTTAATTCATTTAGATAATAATAAAAAATTATTAGACATACCTGCAATTGCCATATATTACTATATCTTTCAGATTTTAAAGCAAAATAATCACGAAGAAAATTTTGAGAAATTATTGAATTTAATCAACACACATTTACATTTATTTCCAAAAATTGAAGCTCGCGATATTTTAATTTATGCCAACAATTATTGCATTCAAATGAACAATATTGGCAAAGATGGTTATGCACGAAAATCGTTTGACATTAATAAAATTGGCATAAAAAGCGGTGCGTTTTTAGAAAAAGGATTTTTGTCGCGATTTACTTATAAAAATATTGTAACCGTTGGTATTCGCTTAAAAGAATATAAATGGACAGAAAAATTTATTAAAGATTATATCGGTTTTTTAGAAGAAAAATATCAGCAAAGTTCATTGAGTTATAACAAAGCATATTTGGAATACGAACGAAAAAATTATGATGCAGCTATCAAACTATTACAAAAAGCAGACTATGATGACTTGTTATTAAATCTTGCAGCAAAAAATATTTTGATGAAAATTTATTTCGAACTGAATTATATAGAACCACTCGAATATTTAATTGGCAGCATTTTAGCATTGTTGAAACGCAAAAAATTAGATTTGATTTATAAAAATAATTACATCAATATTGCTAAATTAACCAAGCGATTAATTACGTTAAAAACAATGACTGCAAGCCAGCGTTCGTATTTAAAAAAGAAAAAAGAAATTGCCAAAAAATTCATTGAAGAAAGCAAACCATGTTCTGAAAAAAAGTGGTTGCTGGAACAATTAGAGAAAATTAATTAACACAAAAAAATTAACCACTAAAGGCACTTTAGAAACATAAGAAACGAAAAAAATAAGATAAGTGCAATTAATATGATGTAGAAAACTTAGCTTTCTAAATTAATTTAATTTTTGTTCCTTTAAAATAACTTTAGCTTCTTCAGTGGTTAAATAAATCATTATAAAAAAATTAACATTCAACCAACAACACATAAAACTGTATTAATTGCGCCATTAGATTGGGGTTTGGGTCATGCTACGCGCTGCATGCCTTTGATAGATTTATTGTTGCAAAAAAATCATCGTGTTTTAATTGCTGGCAACGGCGATTCCTTTTTTTTATTGAAAGAACAATATCCAAATCTGACATTTTACGAATTGCCTGGTTATAATATTTCGTATGCAGTTGGAAAAAATGCTGCGTTTCATGCGTTGTTACAAACACCGAAAATTTTAAAAACCATTCGTGAAGAAAACAAAGCAATTGCAGCAATTGCACAAAATGAAAATATAGATTTGATTATTTCTGACAACCGTTATGGTGTTCGACATGAAAATATAAAAAGCATTTTTATTTGCCACCAAATTGCGCTGCAAGCACCGAATGCATTGCGTTTTATGAACCCGTTTTTTTTGAATCTGCATCTGCGACAAATTCATAAATTCGATGCACTTTGGATTCCTGATGAAGAAAATGAGCATAATCTTTCAGGAAAATTATCACATGGCATTTCGTTCAAAATTCCGCATACTTATATTGGCATTCAAAGTAGGTTTTCAAATTTTGTAAAAACGATTTCTTTTATTGACGAGATAGAGTTTGATATTCTAGTCGTGCTTTCCGGACCAGAACCGCAACGTACTTTTTTAGAAAATGAATTAAAAAAGAAATTAAACAATCGAATCAAAAAAGTTTTATTCGTACAAGGTAAAACAGAAAACTTTACTAAATCAACAGAAAATAATATCACAACGGTTTCTTATTTAAATACGAATGATTTATTTACTGCATTGCAAAAAGCACAAACAATTATTTGTCGTTCTGGTTATTCAACTATAATGGATTTGGCAGTGCTTGGCAAAAAAGCAATTTTAATTCCTGCTGAAGGACAAACCGAACAGGAATATTTAGCAGAAACGTTAGCAAAAAATGGTGTTGCAGTCGAATGCAAACAAGAAAGTTTAGATATTGAAAATGCGTTGGAAAAATTAAAAACGATTGATGGTTTTTCGAGGTTTAAAACCAATTCTGAAGTGCTGGAAAATGAGTTGGAAAAACTGCTTATTTAAACAACGGCATCTGAATTAAATCTATAGATTCTTTGTAGAAAAGCTGCGTAGTTTTTTCAAAACTTTCGGTGTAATCAGAAACATAAAATGAGTTTTTGCCTTTCTTTTCATAATTCACCAAACCATTTTCTATCATAAATTTTTTGATATGAATCGCCACAATTTCATTGGTTGCCAGCACATCTACTTTTTTATTTTTTTTAGCATAGTATTCTTCAATCTCTTTTTTTATTAAAGGATAATGCGTGCAAGCCAAAATTAAAGTTTCAATATCTTGCAGTTCAGGTGCGTTCAAATATTCTTCAATTACCAAGTGAGAAATTTGTCCATCCACAAAACCAGATTCTATCATTGGTGCCAACAATGGTGTTGCTAACTGATGCACTTCAACCGTTGCATCTTTTGCATTTATTTTCGTTTTGTATGCATTTGAATTGATGGTTCCTAAAGTTCCAATGACGCCAACTTTTTTATATTTTTTTCGGATGATTTCATCGACAACTGCTTCAATTACAGAAAACACATGCGCTTTGTCGCCAGCCAAATTTTGCAACATTTCATACGCAACAGACGATGCTGTGTTACACGCAATTACTATGATTTTGCATTCTTTCGACAATAAAAAATTGCCAATCGTTTTGGTAAAATAACGAATCGTGTCTGCTGATTTATCACCATACGGCAAATGCGCTGTATCGCCAAAATATATAAGCGACTCGTTTGGCAATTGGTTGATTAAAGCATTGGCAACGGTTAAACCACCAATTCCAGAATCGAATAAGCCAATGGCTTGTTGTGCGTTTGTATTCATTTTTTTCACGCAAAGACGCAAAGGAACAAAGTTTCTATACAACTAAGTATTTCTTTGTTCTATTGCAAAAAGTCTTTATTTTTTTGATTAGTTAAAAACAAAGTTCTACAATCTTCTTTAAAAAACAAAAGGTTCTGAATGTTTAAAATTCAGAACCTTTGTTGTATAGTGTTTTATAAAATTATTTTGGTGTTGCGCCAGGTGCTGGTGCTTTTACTTTTGGTTCAGGCAATTTTAAATATGCTTTTAATAAAGGTAAAATATTGTCAGTTTCATCAACATACAATAAACTTCCTGCTGCTGTATCGAAGATGTATGTGTAACCGTTGGTTTTAGCAACACTTTTAATAGCTTCGTTTACTTTTTGTAAAATTGGAGCATACGTTTTATCTTGTTTGTCTTGCACTTTTTGTTGAGATGTTTGTTGGAAATCTTGAATACGTTTTTCCATATCCGCTAATTCTTTTCCAATGATTTCAGCTTGTTCATCAGATAATAATTTTTTCTCAACTTTAGTTTGTGCATCAGTAGCTTTTTTCTGATACTCAGCATACATTTGTTGTCCTAATGCATCTAAATCTGCACCATATTTATCTATTACAGAGTCAGCTTTTACTTTTTCTGGCATCAATGATAATAATTCAGCAGAGTTTAAGTATCCGAATTTGTTTGCTTTTTGTGCGTATGAACTTGCTGCTAATGCAATCAATGCAACGAATAGAATAGTTAATTTTTTCATTTTTTTTTAATTATTGGTTTTGATTTATTTTAATTTTTATTGAGATATTACAATTTACATGCCGAGTTTTTTGAGTACTTCTTCGCTTACATCATACGTTGGATTTGTGTACAACATCGATGTGCTTCCAGATGCTTTATCAAAGATAAAATCATACGCACGCATTTGTGCTAATTTCTGAATTGCATCGAATACTTTGTCTTGTATTGGTTGAATTAATTCTTGACGTTTTTTAAATAAATCGCCATTATAGCCAAATCTGTTTTTTTGCAAATCTTTCAATTCATCTTCTGCTTTTACAATTTCATCTTCGCGTTGTTTTTTTAAATCAGCAGATAATAAAAATTCTTCAGCTTGATATTTTGTGTACATTTTTTTCAATGCTTCATTCTTTGTATCAATTTCTTTTTGCCAGGTTGCTGCTTGCTCATCTAGTTTTTGTTGTGCTGCTTTGTAATCAGTTAATTTTTCTAAAATGTATTTAGTATCAACATACGCAAAGCGTTGTGCATTAGCAGAAACAACTACAGCAACCAAGAGTGCTATTGATAAAATAATTTTTTTACTCATCATTTTAATTGTTTTTAATTGTTAATCGTCAGTCTTTAATTACTCAGGTTCAAATCCTAAAATAAATGAAATATTTCCGTTCTTACCTATATAATCAAAAAATCCAGTACTGTTTTTAATTGGACTACCATTAGCGTTATCAAAACGTATGCCATAGTCGATTCCGATTAAACCAAACATTGGTAAAATTGCACGTAAACCAAGACCAACACTTTTCTTTAATTTAAATGGATTGTAGTCTTTAAATGATTTGTATGTATTTGCTGCTTCAAAGAAAACTACACCAAAAATGGTTGCAGATGGATTTAATGAAAACGGATATCTTAATTCTAATAAAAATTTATTGTATAAAGGATCACCACCAGTTGTTGAGTAAGCACCTTCAAAACCACGATGTGCAATAATATCTGTACCAAATAAAGTAACAGATGATGGAATACCATTACCACCAACTTCAAAACGCTCAAATGGTGTAACACCTAACGTTTTATTATAAGAACCTAAGAAACCAAATTTAGCTGCAACACGTAAAACAAGAGGTTTGTCTGCACTTTTTGTTAGTTTTTGATACCAATCTATTTTCAACTTAAATTTGTAATACTCTAGCAGTTTATATTTTTCTGCCAATGTTTTGCCGTCAAAATTATTGTCCTTTCTAAATAAAGAATACGGTGGTGTAAATTGACAAGATAACTCTACTTGAGCGCCACTAGTTGGAAATGTTGGCTGATTGATAGAGTTTCTAGATAGTGTTAGTTTGAAATTAAAGTTATTGAAATTACCAGAATCCAAAGGTGTATTATTTACATAATAACCTATAAAATTTTTTAATTGATAACCATAATAATTTACACCAGCTTGAACAATAAAAAAGTCATCTGGTTTTTTTAAACGTGTGCCTAATGAAACAGAAATACCGTTTGTAATTTGTTTTCCAAGTACTTTTTTAGAGTCATTTGGATCTACGTTTTGTACACGAGAACGGAATGCAGCAACGGTAAACGCATTTGGTTTTTTGCCACCTAACCAAGGTTCTGTGAAAGAGAAATTGTAATTCTGATATCTTTTTCCGTTGCTTTCAATTCTAAGTGTAAGTTGTTGTCCGTCACCAGTTGGTAAAGGCGACCATGCTTTTTTATTAACGATGTTTTTTAAAGAGAAATTGTTGAATTTTAAACCCAAGGTACCAATTAAACCACCTTGTCTTCCACCATAACCAGCAGATAATTCTACCTGATCTGCAGATTTTTCTTTTACAGTATATTTGATATCAACAGTTCCATCAATTGGATTTGGAATAGGTTCAACTTTAGTTTCCTGTGGATCGAAATAACCTAATTGAGCAATTTGGCGTTGTGAACGAATTAATTCTGAACGGCTAAATTTGTTGCCTGGCAACGTGTGCAATTCACGACGAATTACGTGTTCGTTGGTTTTGTCGTTGCCTTCAATAATTACATTTTTAATGGTTGCTTGTGGACCTTCATTGATACGAATTTCCAAATCAATAGAATCGTTTTCAACTAAGGTTTCTACTGGATTGATGTTGAAGAATAAATAACCATCATCATAATATAGAGAGCTTACATCGCCACCATCTTGGTCTTGAGATATTCTACGTTGTAATAAACTTGCGTTATAAACATCACCTTTTTTAATGTTTAATACACGAGATAATTGTTCTGTTGTAAACTTGGTATTTCCTTTCCAGATAATATTTCTAAAGAAATATTTGTGTCCTTCGTCAATATTAATTTTAATACTTACGTTTCCGTTTTCATTATTAATTACCTGATCAGATGTGATTTTAGCATCGCGATAACCAATTGCATTGTAGTAATCAACTAGAGCTTGTTTGTCTTCTTCGTATTTAGTTTCATTAAATTTCGAACCTTTAAAATTAATTCTAAACCTATCAAGAAAGAAATCTTTTACTGAATTGATGTTCAAATTGGCTAATGTATATAAGGCATCTTTTGCTTTTTGCTTTTTAGATCTTCCATCATGTAAATTGATTTCTACTTTAGAACTTTCTTTCGTTCCTTTCATAGCTTTGCGCATTTTTGTCAATTCGCCATCTTTACGTCCAATAAAGTCTATGTTGTCAATTCTTACTTTATTTCCTTTATCTACATTTACAATAATAGCTGCAGAATTTATTAAGCTTTTATCTTTGTCTTCCGTAATTACAATAGTTGGATTTAAGTAAGATTTGTCTTCATATTGATCTACAATAGTATTTCTGATGTTTAGTTTTAAGGCATCTGTTAGAGGTTTGCCTTTCATAACTTCCAGCTTTTTCATCAAATCTTCTACTTCACTTTTTTTCAAACCTTTAATAGTGATATTGCTCAACCGTGGTTTCTCTACCACATCAACAGTCATGTAAATATTATCGCCTTCAATTTTGTTAGCAATCATTTTTACATCGCCAAACAAACCTTGTTTCCATAAGCTTTTAATGCATTTTGTAATTTCATCGCCAGGAACTGTGATTTTATCACCAATTTTTAATCCTGTTAAAGAGCGAATAATATTTTTATCTAAAAAGTTCGTTCCTGTAATTTCTAATCCAGCAATATTGTATTTTTTGGGTTCCTTAAACGTTGGATCCGCATTTGCAATACGAATAGAATCGGCGATGCGTGCAGCTTCTTCATCAATAGCAGCCGCGGCAGAATCAATAGTAACAGAAGCTGAATCAGCAACTGTATTTGTAACAGCTATTACAGAATCAACTACTACAGTTTCATATGCAGAAGCAGGAATTGAGTCTACAAATCTTTCTGTTGGTTGAATTGATTTCATAGTTACACCTTGTGCGTAAACACCCAAGCTGGCTACTATTAAGCAAGAACAAAAAAATAAAATTACGGTTAATTGTTTTTTAAAAATCTTCATTTAGTTGTTCGTAGTTAATTGTTCAGTAATCTGTTCGCTGGTCATACCAAATCTTCGTTCACGATTTTGGTAGTCGTAGATAGCTTTAAATAAATCGTTTCTGGTAAATTCCGGCCAAAATTTTTCGGTGAAATATAATTCTGAATATGCCAATTGCCATAATAAAAAATTGCTGATTCTATGTTCACCGCTTGTGCGAATCATTAATTCAGGATCTGGAATGTCTTTGGTATATAATTGGTTGCTGATGGTTTCAGTGTTAATATCTTCTAACGAAATTTTTCCATCTTTATATTGTTGCGCCAAAATTTTGGTTGCTTCTGTAATTTCTTCTTTTGAACCATAACTCAAAGCCAACGTTAACGTCATGCGTGTATTGTTTTTGGTTGCTTCCATAACTTCGCGCAATGCTTTTTGGTTAGATTCTGGTAAATTATGAATGTGACCAATGGCATTTAGGCGAATATTGTTTTTTTGCAAAGTCTTGATTTCTTTTCCAATAGTTAGAAACAATAATTGCATGAGTGCAGAAACTTCAGTTTTTGGACGATTCCAATTTTCAGTAGAAAATGCATACAAAGTCAAGTGTTTTACACCTAATTCAGCACAACCTTCTGTAACTTCGCGCACTGCTTTCACGCCATTTTTATGACCAAAAATGCGATGTTTGCCTTGTGCTTTTGCCCATCTTCCATTGCCATCCATGATGATTGCAATATGTTCAGGTAAGCGTTTAATGTCCACTTTCTCTTTAAATGATATTTCGATTTCGGTGCTCAATTAAGTACTTTTGGACATTTTATATTGATAAAAGTATAGGTAATACCAACGCCAATCATCATAAAACGATCTTTTTCGCTGCTGGTACCACGTTGTTTTCCAGGAATACCAATTTTTGGATTTGATTTGTCAGCTAAAAAAGGTGCAATATTGGGACCGCTGCCATTTATGAAAAAATTTACGTCTTCTGGTTCTGCATAACTACCGCTTACATCATCTAAAAAATCAGTAAATGTAAAACGTGTACTTGCTTCAATATTTAGCGACCAATTTTGATTGAGTGCTACTTTAAAACCACCACCATATGGAATTCCAAATGAGTAACTATTATATCCACGGTTTTTATTTGGACGATTAGGTGTTTTTTGTCCTTCCGTTCCAACTTTTTCTAAGGCAATTTTGTTGCCATCGTATTTTGTGTAAGGACTGAAATAAAACATACTGATTCCACCAAATAAATATGGTGTCCAGCGTTTGGTGTTTCTTTCAAAAGTAGAATATTTGAAAAAATTTATTTCGTATGTAATAGCAACTTCAGCAATCTGCGATTTAAAATCTAGGTTCCGTGCCTGCAAATATGGATAGCGTTTGATGCGATTGTCTGCAGCATCTAAAAAACCATAATTAAAGCCAGCTTTTACTGACATTCTGTTGTTAATATTGCGTCTGTAAAAGGCACCTGCGCCCCAACGTGCATTTTTAAAGGATACAGTTGGATTTAAATCTCCTAAATACACGGTGGTTCCAATCCAAGCACCAATCTCATTTTCTTGTGAAAATGCAGATTTCGGTATGCTTATACTAGCTACCAAAAGACAAAATATAGAGAATCCCTTCTTCAAAAGAGTGTATTTTTTAGAGGTACGAAGATACAGATTTAACGTTGAATTCTAAAATTTAGGTAGGTTTATAAGCAATTATTAATGCTTAGATAAGAAAAATTCACATTTTTTAAGCGTTTACAGTGCTATTTAATTGAAATTAATAGGATTATAGCAAAACAAGAATGTTTTGAATTGGAAAAAGTAAACTTATACCATCAAACAATTTTTTCATCTTAATGTTCTGCCTTTCCAGTTATATTTTAAAATATTTCCAAAAGTTCCAACAAATCCGATGTACCAAATGTGCAATAATTCACTGCTGAAGAATGTTTTCATTAAATCGTGTCGGTTAAAAAATGAAGAAGCGCTTTTAAGAAAATAATAATCGACCACGCTTTTGCATATTATTTGAACGATAGCCACCATTAATACTAATAACGATGTTAAAAAACTTAATAAACCACCAATAGTTGGATCTGGAAAAATGGTGCTCCAAATTGCTTTTCCAACAAAGAAAAAGACATTAAACCAAATACTTACAACGAATAAATATATGAGTCCGAGAATTAAGGTAACTTTTTTGTTTTGATAAGACCTAGATTTGCTGGTCCAACGATATCGTTGCTGTAAAAAATCTGATAAAGTTTGCATAGGTTCTGTTAATACAATTGCCGCTTTATTCTTTAAAAATCTGATTTTATCTGGAAATTGTTGTGCAATTTTATAAACGAGCAACATATCATCGCCACTTGCTTTTTGACTAATATCTTTGTATCCATCAACAGCTAAAAAAGCTTCTTTTTCATAAGCCAAGTTGGCACCATTTGCCATATTATAAATTTCCATGTTTATCATGGCGCCAGTAATTGCTTGCATTCCACAAAAATCAAGTGCTTGAAAATGCTGAAACCGAGTTTTTTCGTTGTAGTAACCAACTGGTGCAGCAACAAGCACACATTTTTCTTTTTCATAAAATGAAACAATACTATGCAACCAATGTTTTTGAAGTCGGCAATCTGCATCCGTTGTAATGATTAATTTTCCAGTTGCTTTTTGCACAGCTGCTTCAATTGCTCGCTTTTTATAGGCATCGCCAATCTCATTTTCATTGATTAATTCTTGAAGTTTATACACTTTTATAAATGAAAAATCTTTTGAAAAATGCTGACAAATTGAAAAGGTTTCATCTTCTGAAAAATCATCAACCACAATTATTTCTATTAAATGATTTGGATATACTTGCTGTGTTAAATCTGTAAGTAAATTACCAATATTTTTTGCTTCGTTTCGTGCCGGAACGATAATAGATACAGGTGTTTTAACGTCATCTGATAATGTATGCACTTCCTCAATTTCACGCCACTCATTCAAATAAGTTTGCATGATGATGATATAAATAACGGTTAGTATAAAGGATAATAAAAAAAGATAAAGCACGTTGTTATCGTTTGTTTTTTTGTTCTAATAATTCTTTAAATTTAATCAATCTATTTTGTAAAGTAATTTCTTTTTTAGCAAAAGCAATCCAAATAAAATATACATCAAAATTATGAAAAATAACTCATGCATTCCATTTCCAAAAAATGCTGTTTTCTATTTCTTTTGTCTTTATAAAATGATTGTTGATTAAGATTTTTTGCGATGGAATATTTATAATGTCCGTTTCTGCAATAATTGTTTTTACTTGGTTTAAAGCAATAAAATAAGAACAGAATGCAGAAACCGCTTCTGTCATAAATCGTTTATTTTGGTGTGTTGGTTGCGTGCTATAACCAATTTCAATATCGCCATTTTCGGTTGGTTTTCCGTGACAACCAATTTCGCCAACTATTTGTTTTGACGCCTTTTCAATCAAAATAAAAAACGAATAAAATAAACTGCTTTCTTTATCTTTTTTGAAATTTGGTATAAATATAGTTTCAGCAACTTCTTTAAAATGTGCATCTACCACGCGGTTTGCGTTTGGCAAATGCATTTTTTTTTCAAGTAAATTATTTCCTAATAAATAAAGTTCTACTTGTTCTAACGTCAACAATTGTAGTGTTAATCTTGCAGTTTCTATTTGAATTAGAGTCGACATGTTGTAAACTTACAAAAAAGATGGTTGGTAAGATTAGTTATTTTTGAAACAAAAGACCTTATCATTTAAACTTATCATAATCGTTTGCTAATGAAATGCACGCATTTGTTTTGTAATTTTATTTGATTCTTAATGCTAATTATTACAATCATTTGTTTCACAACAAAACGTGAACAGTGAATTGTTAACGAACAAACAAACATGAACAACAAGATTTTTATTTTCGACACTACTTTGCGAGATGGTGAGCAGGTTCCTGGCTGCCAACTAAATACTATTGAAAAAATTGAAGTCGCATTAGCACTCGAAGCATTAGGTGTTGATGTGTTAGAAGCTGGTTTTCCTATTTCTTCGCCTGGTGATTTTAAATCAGTTGTTGAGATTACCAAAAATATTTTCAATCCAACTATTTGCGCACTCACACGTGCTGTTGCTGCTGATATAGATTGTGCTGCAGAAGCGTTGAAACATGCAAAACGCGGTCGTATACACACAGGTATTGGTTCGTCTGATATTCACATCAAAAATAAATTAAAAACTACACGAGAAGCAATTTTAGAAAAAGCAGCTTGGGCAACCAAATACGCCAGAAACTATGTAGATGATGTGGAGTTTTTCTGCGAAGATGCTGGTCGAGCTGATTTGGAATTTTTAGCAAAAATGGTAGAAACCGTAATTGCTGCTGGTGCTACCGTAGTCAATATTCCAGACACTACTGGTTACTGTTTACCTGAACAATATGGTGCAAAAATTGCTTATTTAATGAATAATGTACCAAATATTGACAAAGCGATTTTATCGGCGCATTGTCATAACGATTTAGGTATGGCAACGGCAAACTCGATGGCAGCATTGCAAAATGGTGCGCGACAAGTAGAAGTAACGATGAACGGAATTGGCGAGCGCGCAGGCAACACATCATTAGAAGAAATTGCGATGGTATTAAAATCACATGAAGCAAATTTGCATTTACAATGTGATATCAATATCAAAAAAATATATCCAACATCACGATTAATTACGCGTTTGATGCGCATGCCTGTGCAGCCAAACAAAGCAATTGTTGGCAGAAATGCATTTTCACACTCATCAGGTATTCATCAAGATGGTGTTTTGAAAAACAGAGAAAATTACGAAATTATCAATCCACACGATGTTGGTGTGCCTGAGTCGTTAATTGTGTTAACTGCTCGAAGTGGAAGAGCTGCTTTGAAACATCGATTAGAAAAATTGGGTTTGAAATGGATCAAGCGCAATTAGATGAAACATATAAAAAATTCTTGGATGTTGCCGATCAGAAAAAAGAAATCTACGATGAAGATTTATTGGAAATGATGGGTCAGAGCCGTGAAGGAAAAATTTATGAAATTGATTATTTAGAAGTGCATTGTGGCAAACGACATCAAGCATCGGCAACGGTTGCACTCATTAAAAATGGCAATCGCGTGGTGGAAATTGCAGAAGGTTGTGGTCCGGTAGATGCTACCTTGAAAGCAATTGATAAAATTGTGAAAGAGCCAGTCCGTTTAGAAGAATATTTAGTACAAGCTATTACTGGTGGCAGCGACGACACTGGAAAAGTACACATACAAGTATCTAAAGATGGTGTATTTTATTATGGTTTTGGAAACGATACCGATGTAATCTACGCAACAGCCAAAGCGTATGTAGATGCGTTGAATAAGTTATAAAAAATATTGTTATAGGAATTTTATTTGTTTCTCAAAAAAAATAACAGCACTGTTTATTTGTCGAGATAACGATTTAATTCTGGTTTTATAGAAAAATGGAAACTATTAATTGTAGATAAGATGTATTGTCTCAATCTTTTTTCTGAAACAAAATGTATAACATCGAGTGTCATTCCTTCGCCACTTCCAAAAAGCAATAACACATAATGTTGGTCATCTTGGTTGTATTTCCAAATATTAAAAAAAGATGCTTTTGTTGAAAATGGATTATTCTCATTGTAAGTATAAACTTCAAGAGGATTTCCAAATTTTGAACCTATAATTTCTGTAGCTTTTGAAAAACAAGCTATTTCATCACCATAATAGCAAGAATACACAGGTCTTTCATTGGCAAATGTATAGGTGTCAGCAGTAATTTTTACTTTGCTGAAGATGGTATTGTCTTTTAGTTCTTCTACTAAACAACCAGAAATTTCTACATGAGATTTACTGATATCAATTCCCCAAAAATTAAAATCAATAGCTTTTAAATTAAAGCTGTTAACACATAAAAAGGTAAGCAATAAATAATTTTTCATAATTGTTAGTTTTCCCAAATAACATCACCAGCTTCTTTGTACCATTTTTCGTAGTTTTTTTCTTTTTCTTTTTCTAAGATATTTCGTTTTACTTTCATGGTTGGTGTTAGTAGGTTGTTGTCAACTGTCCATTCATCGCGCATCACTACTACTTTTTTGATGCGTTCATGTTTGTCCAAAGTTTTGTTTATTTCGGTAACGGTTTCTACTAAACTGCTGGTTAATTGTTCTTTGTCTTCATTTTTTCCATCAGCAGAAAGCACCACTAAAGCGATTGTTTGCGGTAAGTTTGCACCAACTACGCACACTTGCTCAATAAAAGTATTTTTTGATAATTCTAATTCAATAGGTGCTGGCGCCACATATTTACCTTTGTCGGTTTTAAAAATATCTTTTATTCTACCAGTAATTTTTAAGAAACCATTTGCATCAATTTTGCCTTCATCGCCAGTTCGTAAAAAACCATCTTCTGTTATAGCTTCTTTAGTTTTTTCTGGTTCGTTGTAATATTCCAACATCGTGCATTCGCTTTTCACTTGTATTTCGCCATCTTCAGCAAGGCGAACTTCGCAGTTTGGCATTGGCGTGCCTACGCTGCCTGGTTTTCTGTTTTCTTTTCTGGTTAAATGTGAGTATGCGCAATTTTCTGTCATTGCGTATGCTTCACAAATTATGAAGTCAATTTTTTCAAACCAATTTATAGCAGCAACAGGCATTGGTGCGGCACCAGTTAATAAATATTTCGCTTGATCTAAACCAAGACCTTCTTTAATTTTTTTCTTGATAACACCATTAATTATTGGAATTTTCAATAAAATATTTAATCGTGATTGTGGCATTTTTCCTAAAATTCCCATTTGGAATTTCGTCCAAATACGTGGTACAGCCAAGAAAACCGTAGGTTTTGTATCTTTTAAATTTGCTGGAAATGAATCTAATGATTCTGCAAAAGAAATAGTTGCACCACAATAAATGCCACCCATTTCTACCAACATTCTTTCTGCAATATGCGATAAAGGCAGATATGAAAAGAAGCGTTCTCCTTCTGATAAATCTTTCATTTCGTTCAGTGCCCAACAAGCTGCATACGAAAAAGCATTCACCGTTTGCACTACACCTTTTGGTAAACCTGTAGTTCCAGAAGTATAAATAATAGTAGCAATATCTGAAGGTTTTGGAACGTAGTTTTCTGTAAATGGTTCTGTTTTGGCAATTATATTGTTCCAGTTTTCATAACCAGGTTCTGTCCAAAGTGGAAATGAAATTCCTTTTATATGGTCAGGCAAACCGCTGCGTTGTTTGCTCCAATCGTCTAGTTTTCCTATAAATGCTACTTTTGCATCGCAATGTTCTAAGCAGTAACGAATCAAATCAGCAGGAATTGTTGGATACAATGGTACTGAAATATGACCAGCCATCATTATAGCTAAATCAGCTAAAATCCAATGAGCACAATTTTTAGAAATAATGGCAACTTTACTTTGTGGTGGCAAATTTAAGGAACGTAAATAGGCAGCCATTCTGCGAACTTCATCTTCGGATTTTTTCCAAGAAAAATGTAGCCATTCACCATTAAACGGTTGGCGTAAAAAAGTTTTTTCTGGTTGCTTAGCTGTCCAGTTATATAGTTTTTCTAATGGTGTTTGAATAATCATATTGATTTAATTTTCGATTTGTAATTTTAGGTGCAACTAATATAAAAAGAAAATCCATTTTTTTTGGCAGTTTTACAATAGAAGATTTATCTTTAATTAAATAAAACTATTAAAACCATGCAAAAAGTATTTCTAATTGCGTTGCTCTGCGTAAGTACGTTTGGTGTGTTTGCACAAACAACGGATGAAAAAAAATGGATTGAGAAAGCAAAATCATTTAAAGAAGCTGAAGATTATAGAGCATCATTAAATTCATATTTAAAAGCATTAAAACTCAACCCTAAAAATGAAGAAACAATTTACCAAATTGCCTGGCTTTATAATGATTTAGAAGTCTATGATACTGCAATTATTTATGTAAACAAAGGTTTGTTATTGGATTCAAAAGACGAACGCTTGTACAATGAATCTGGTTATGCATATCGAAAAAAAGGAAGTTACAAAAATGCAATTGGCGAATATGAAGCTGCTTACACTATAAATTCAAAAAATAAAATAGCAATTAAAGGATTGGCTGATTCCTATAAAAAAAATGGTGATTATGATGATGCACTAACCTACTACAAAAAATATTTATTGTTAGATGAAGAAAATGGTGATATTTATTATTCTATGGGTTGGATTTACAACGAACAAAAAGAATATGATATAGCAGAAAAAAAATTATTAAAATCTATTGATGTTGATCCGAAAAGTGCTGAAACCTATAATGAATTAGGATATTGCTATTCCAAACTAAAAAACAATTCAAAGGCCATTTATCATTATAAAAAAGCAGTAGACCTAGCACCAGAAGATGCCATTTATTATTTCAATATTGCTGATATCTATTACTATTCAGATACAAAAGATGTTGACAATGCTATTGATTGGTACGAAAAAGGAATAGTATATGATAAAGAAGACGAATTAGTATACTATCATTTAGGTTGGTGTTATAATGATAAAGAAGATTATACAAAAGCACGAAATGCCTTGCAATCTGCTGTAAAATTAGATGGTAGCAAATCTGATGTTTTAACTGAATTAGGTTATGCTTATTATAAATTAGAAGAAAACACAAAGGCAGTTAGTACATTAAAAAAAGCAATTGCAAAAGATAGTGAAGCATCATTGGCTCGTTATTATTTAGGATTAACGTATGTAAACCAAGGTGATAAAGAAAGTGCTCGAAAAGTATATACTGAATTATTGCCAATAGATAAAGACAGAGCAGCAAAATTGAAAAAGAAAATCGATAATTAATTTTCTTTCTTTATTAAAAATCAAAAATGCATCGCGAAAGCGATGCATTTTCTTGTTAATCAACTTCATTATTTACAAAACCGAAACCACTTTTGTTTTTTTAACTTCTTCAGTTTTTACTTTTTTCGGAATTGAAATATTCAAAATTCCGTTTTCGTATTTCGCTTCGATGTTTTCAGCGTCAACCGTTTCTTCGTCTAGCGTAAAACTTCTTTTAAACGCTGAATACGAAAATTCTTTGCGTGTGAATTTTGCTTTTTCGTCGCTTTCTGTGTTTTCGCTTTTTTGTTCAGCAGAAATTGTCAATAAATTGTCTTCTAATTCAACTTTAAAATTTTCTTTTTGCAAACCAGGTGCTGCTACTTCTAACACAAATTTTGTGTCGTCTTCTTTCACATTTACAGAAGGAACAGTTGATTTTCCAAAATTGTTTGGATTGAAATCGAATACATCTTTGCCGAATAAATCATCAAAGAAAAATCGGTTGCTTGCTGGTGCGCCACATTGTGCTTTTACTAATGTTCTCATATTGTTTATTTTTTTATTGTGATAAATTTTTAATACAAATGAGATTTTACAAAGCATATACCAACTCAGTTTTCCAGCCAAACCAACAGATTTAAATAAAAAATTCGGACAAATAGTCCGAATTTAATTTAATATAACGACAAATAGTCCGAATTTTATTTAAGTGAATCCGTTTTTATTACAGTTGAATCTGCAATTACTATTGGAGCAGCAACCGTAGGATTTGCCTGTAAATATTTATCTAAAGCAGTCATGCTTGCTTCAAATGCTTTTGTCATGCCTCTTTTCATTAATGTTCTCGACATTAATTTCATCATAATTCCTTTTGTATCCATGTTAAAACCAGTTATAACTTCAGTTCCACCATCAACCGGTTTTAGTATATATTCTGAAAATGCCTTGCCTTCACCAGCAAAATCCAAATTGAAAGAAATGTAAGTATTTGGTGTAGATTCTTTAATAATCATTGAGCCATTTCCAACATCTTTTTTCTCGCTCGTCCAAGAATCGCCAGCACCAACGCCAGACGGAATATCGTTGTAGGTAGTTTTCATTTCCGGATCCAATGTGTTCCAATACGACCAATTGTTCCAGTTTTTAATCGTGTTTATCTGATTAAAAACTGCTTCTGGTGTAGCTTTCACCACTTGCGTATGGCTAACTCTAAAGTTATCATCCATAAAAAATGTGCTGCCAACTGCTGCTACAACGAGCACCAACAAGCCAAGTAATAATTTCTTTAATAAACTCATAATGTTTGTTTTAGATATTAAAAATAGCGAATTTATTTTAACTTTTCATTATTCTGATGTCTTTCAGTATCTCTTTTGGTTTTTTTATCGAGATTTTTTTGAAGTGCTTCTGTTAAATCAATGCCTGTTTGATTAGCAATGCACATCAACACAAATAATACATCAGCCAACTCATCGCTTAAATCTTTGTCTTTATCAGATTCTTTAAACGATTGCTCGCCATATTTTCTCGATATAATTCGCGCTACTTCACCAACTTCTTCTGTTAAAATCGCCATATTGGTCAATTCATTAAAATAGCGAACACCAGTCGTATTTATCCATTTATCTATCGTTTGTTGTGCTTCTTGTATGGTCATTGGTCAGTAGAGATTAGTCAATAGAAAATAAAAATACTAAGTTAATTCGTACTTTTGCGTACAAATGAAAACAATTTTAATTACAGGTGCTACTGCAGGTTTTGGTGAAGCGTCGGCTCGACTTTTTGCTAAAAATGGCTGGAATTTAATTATTACTGGACGAAGAAAAGAACGTTTAGAAAAATTAGAAACCGAATTAAAATCAATGTATAATATAGAAGTGCTGAGTTTGTGTTTTGATGTTCGAAATTTGAATGAAGTACAACATGCGATTTCATCTTTAAACGAAGATTGGAAACAGATTGATGTGTTGTTAAATAATGCAGGTTTGGCAGCAGGTCGTGGTCCAATTCAAGATGGTGTTTACGATGATTGGGAACAAATGATAGACACCAACATCAAAGGTTTATTATACATGATGCGAGAAGTTTCACCATTGATGATCACTCGTAATCAAGGTCACATCATTAATGTTTCATCGTTAGCAGGTTGGGAAAGTTATGGTGGTGGAAATGTGTATTGCGGTACCAAACATGCGGTTCGTTCTATTTCGCGCAGTGCACGAATTGATTTGGTGGCACACAATATTAAGGTTTCAGTAATCAGTCCTGGTGCAGCAGAAACAGAATTTTCTTTAGTGCGATTTAAAGGTGATGAAGAAAAAGCAAATGCAGTTTACGAAGGTTATTTACCACTACAAGCAGAAGATGTAGCCAATAGTATTTATTTTATGGCAACACAACCAGCACATGTCAACATCGAAGAAATTTTTATTTTACCAACCGCACAAGCCACTGCAACAATTACGCATCGACCGCAGATTAAATGATTAAGATGATTTTTATAGTTTTGTGAAAATCAGTGCAATCTGTGAGAAAATTATTCTGCGGAAATTTGCGAAATCTGAGAAAAATTATTTTGAACTTAGCACACCAATTAAACGTTATAAAAAGAAAAACTTACCACTTATTACTTAATACTTAAACATGGAAAATACAACTACACAAATACCAGTGATGATTTATACAGAATCAACACCAAATCCGAATACCTTGAAATTTGTAACGAACAAAGCGTTATTACTGAATGATATGGTAGAATTTCAATCGGTTGAAGAAACAGAAAACGCGCCTTTGGCAAAAGCATTGTTTGATTTTGATGGCGTAACCAATGTTTTTATCACCAATAATTTTGTGACCATCACCAAACAAGAAGAATTATTGTGGACAGAAATCATGATTCCAATTAAAGATTTTCTGAAAAAATATATTGATGATGGTGGAATTATTCTGAATGAAAAATTCGTGAAACCAACTAAAACAGCAACCAATGAAGTAAGCGAAGATGACAGCGATGTTGAAATTCGCATCAAAGGCGCGCTCGATAAATATGTGAAACCAGCTGTAGAAATGGATGGTGGAAATATCTCTTTCGTAAAATTTGAAGACGGAAAACTAACGCTTCAATTACAAGGTTCTTGCAGTGGTTGTCCATCATCAACAGTTACATTAAAACAAGGCATCGAAAACTTACTGAAACGCTTCGTTCCTGAAGTACAAGAAGTGGTAGCTGAAAATGAGTAATCGCTGATGGAACACAGATTTAAGTGATTTTTATGATTGAGAAGATTAAGGAGAAACCATTTTTACTGTTATTAATTCCAGCAATATTATTTTTTGCTTTTTCTTTCATTCCAACAAACGAAACCATAGACATACAATTACATGACTCTTATACAGTAATTGCGCAAAGCCATGTTTTTATAGCAGTTGTTTTTGTTTTGTTTTCTATACTTGGATTATATTTTTATTTTTTTCAAAAATTTTTATAATCATGGTCTAAAAAATTAACTTGCGATACTCATGTTTGATAAACGTCTTTCTTTATTTCATTTGTATATTTACATCACAAACCAACTTTCCATATTTTCAAACCACAAATTTGCCGCGAACGATATTGGATTCTGTTGTAATATTAGATATGCTGGTGACATGACTAATGCACAAATAATAAGACATCCTGAATTAGAAAATTTAGCAGTGCTCTCCAAACAATTTCATGTGTAAAACATTAAATTGCTTAATGAAGCAATTTGCGATGTCATATTTCTTATAAACTAAAGAAATTTTAGAGTCCAAATGGCAAGTTCATACAAATGGGATCAAACACTGACTCACAAAACCCCAACATCAAACATCAACAATCAATCAAATCCGTGTTCAATCATTAAATTTGTGTTTAAAAAATCATTAACAACCAACATCTTTCATTATTTATTTATATTTTTATAGAAATGAAAAAATTAGTCAAGCTATACAATTGTTGTTGTTCTTTTCTGCAATAGCGGATAGGTTGATTTATTGTATAAAAAATTATGTGCCTATCTATAAAAAGATAGGTTTTTTTATAACTAGATGTAAAGAAATGAGACACGAGATGATAGACAGTCATCTCAAATCTCAAATCTCAAATCTCAAATCTGAATTATGAGTGTAACCATTACCAAAAACATTTCACCAGAAGCAGCAAAAGATATTTTTGAGCTACAACAAAAAATTAATGGATTTCAAAACGGTGAAATTCCAGAAGATAAATTCAAAGCATTTCGTTTAACACGCGGTGTGTATGGACAACGCCAACTTGGTGTGCAAATGTTTCGCACCAAATTTCCATTCGGAAAAATTACACCAAAACAATTGGTACGCGTTGCTGAATTATCAGAACTATACGCAAGCTCCAATTTACATTTAACTACACGACAAAATATACAACTGCATTACGTAAAAGTAACTGATGCGCCAGCAATTTGGGCAGGTTTGGAAGACGTTGGCGCAACTGGTCGCGAAGCATGCGGCAACACCGTTCGCAACATCACAGCATCTTCAAAAGCAGGCATCGATGCAAATGAATTATTCGATGTATCACCGTACGCACAAGCAGCGTTCGAGTTCTTTTTACGCAATCCGATTTGTCAGGATATGGGTCGAAAAATTAAACCAGCTTTCTCTTCTTCTGATAAAGATTCTGCCTATACTTTCTTGCACGATTTTGGTTTTATTCCAAGAATAGAAAATGGTGAGCGTGGTTTCAAAGTAGTAGTTGGTGGAGGCCTTGGTGCGCAAGCAATTTTGGCGCAAACAGCGTATGAGTTTTTGCATGAAGATCAAATCATTCCGTTTATGGAAGCTGCTTTGCGTGTGTTCGACAGATATGGCGAACGTGTGCGCAGACATAAAGCGCGCATGAAATATTTGATTAAAGAAATTGGGTTGGAAAAATTTATGGAATTGGTGGAAACAGAGCGAAAAGCCAATAAAGTAAAGCATTTCAAGATTGATACAACAAAAGTTGAAGTAGGCACACCAACACATAACAATATTGCACCACTTGTAGAAATTGAAGATAAACAACGTTATGAAGATTGGTTAAAGACCAACGTTTCTGAGCAAAAACAAAAAGGATATTTTTCCGTGGCGTTGAAAGTTACAAAAGGTGATGTGAAACCTGATGAAGCAAGAAAGATTGCAGAAATGGTGCAAAACTATGCATCAGAAGATATGCGCATTACGATGAATCAAGGTTTATTATTGAAGTTTGTACGCGCAGAATCTTTGCCATATTTCTACCAGGAATTAAACAAAATGAACTTCGCAACACCAGGTTTTGATAGCATTGCAGATGTTACTACTTGTCCTGGAACAGATACTTGTAACCTTGGTGTTACAAACAGTATGACGCTCGGAAAAATTTTAGAAGATGTAATCTTGGATGAATTTTATCATTTAATTTTTGATTCAGAAATTAAAATAAAAATAAGTGGTTGTATGAATTCGTGCGGACAACACATGGCTGCAAATATTGGTTTGCATGGAAGTTCAATAAAAGTTGGTGAACTCGTAGCACCAGCCATGCAAGTAGTTTTAGGTGGTGGCGTTGATGTGAATGGTGTAGGAAGTGTTGGCGATAAAATTGTAAAAATTCCAACCAAACGCACGCCGCAAATGTTGCGCATTATTTTAAATGATTTTGAAACCAACAGCACAGAAGGTGAATATTTTAATGATTATTACAGAAGACAAGGCAAAAATTATTTTTATACCATCTTGAAACCATTAGCAAATGCTGACCTTTATGTTGATGATGATTTTATTGATTACGATGGTGTAGAAAATTTTATACCAGAAATTGGCGTTGGCGAATGTGCCGGTGTGATGTATGATATGGTTGGTGGCATTATAAAAGATGCAGAAAATAAATTAATGGATGCGAAAGAAAATTTAGCAAAAAATAAATTTCCGGAAGCAATTTATTACGCATACACAGGTTTTGTTATTGGTGCAAAAGCATTATTGCTAAGTAAAGATGTAGAATGCAATACACAAATAAAAATCTTAAAAGATTTCGATCTGCATTTAGTACAAACTGGTGAATTTAAAATAGAAGATGGCTTTGAAAATTTGGTTTTACAAATCAACCAACACGAACCGGAAAAAGAATTTGCAGAAAACTATGTAAAACAATTCACTTACTTTTTAAAAGATGTTATTGCACATAGAGAATCTTCTTTAAATAAAGACAAGGTGGTTGTGGAAAGTAGCTATAAAGCGTAAATGAAAATTTTTCTTTAACTTTAATTATTAAATATCATCAAATGCCAACGCTTACCATAACAATAGATAAAGAAGAAAATTCTGTCGAATTTAAAAAATTATTAAATGGTTTAGACTACGTTACTGAAGTTGAAGAATATGAAGATGTAAATCAAGAAATAAAAGATGTTTTGGAAGAACGATGGAAAGAGTATAAAAAAAATCCTAAAAGTGTAATTTCTTTAGAACAATTCAAACAAAATATGAAAGATAAGTTTGGATATGAAGTATGAAATTGAAATTATAGAAGAAGCAGAAAATGATGTTTTCGAAATTATAAAATGGTACAACGAACAACAAGAAAATCTTGGTTTTGAATTCTACGAAGTTTTATTAATGATGTATGATGAGATTTGTGTCCAACCACTTCATTTCAAATTCATTTTCAAACAATTTAGAAAAACAACGACACTTCATTTTCCATATAATATTTTCTTTAGAATTGATGGCGATAAAATTATTGTTGTTGGCGTTTTTCATCAAAAAAGAAAGCCATCACTTTGGAGAAAAAGATTAAAAACTAAATCTTAAAAATCATTTCAATCTGCGTAATCAGTGATAAAAAAACTCATACTCATCGGTGCAGGTCCAGGTGATCCAGAATTGATTTCTTTGAAAGGAATAAAAGCTTTACAACAAGCTGATGTTGTCATGTATGATGCTTTAGTAAGTGAAGAGTTGTTGCAACATGCACCAAACGCTATCAAAATATTTTGTGGCAAACGTGCTGGCACGCACTACATGAAACAAGATGAAATCAACCAACAGATTGTAGAACATGCAAATAAATATGGTTGTGTCGTTCGCTTAAAAGGTGGCGATCCTTTTATCTTTGGTCGCGGACAAGAAGAAATAGAATACGCAGAAAAACATGGAATTGAAACAGCAGTAATTCCAGGTATTTCGAGCGCAACAGCATTAGCAACAGCACAAAAAATTCCTCTTACTAAACGTGGAATTACTGAAAGTGTTTGGATAACAACTGGCACAACGTCTTGCGGAAAATTATCAGAAGATATTGAACTCGCAGCACAATCCACAGCAACGGTTGTGATACTTATGGGAATTGGAAAACTTGGTGAAATCGTAGAAGTTTTTAAAAAACATAAAACAGAAATGTATCCAATAGCCATTATCCAAAATGGTACTTTAAAAAATGAAAAAATTGCAAAAGGAAATTTGAATAACATTCAACAATTAGTACAACAAGAACAAATTACATCACCTGCAATTATAATTATTGGTGATGTCGTTGATGAAAATTCATTATCAAATTAGCTAATTTTAAAATTGCCAAATTGAACACACTTTATCCAATATTTCTAAAAACCGAAAACTTCAATATTCTAATTGTTGGTGGTGGATTTGTTGGCACAGAAAAATTGTCTTTCATTTTAAAAAACTCACCAAACGCAAATATTACGGTAGTTGCTAAGTTGATTTCTGATGAAATAAAGTCAATGGTTAAAGGTCAATCGTCAATCGTTTTATTAGAAAAATCTTTTGAAGCATCTGATCTTGAAAACAAACAATTGGTAATTGCGGCAACCGCAGATAAAACTTTAAATGAAAGTATTTATCATGCAGCAAAAGTAAAAAGTATATTGATAAACGTAGCAGACACACCGGAATTATGTGACTTCTATTTAGGTTCTATCGTTACAAAAGGTGATTTAAAAATCGCGATTTCCACCAACGGAAAATCACCAACTTTAAGCAAAAGAATAAGAGAGTTTTTTGAAGAAATGTTACCAGAAAATATCAATGATTTGATTTTGAATTTAAATGAATACAGAAAAACATTAAAAGGAAATTTTGAAGAAAAGGTAAGTGCACTGAATGAAATCACTAAATCATTCAATAAAAAATCATAAATCATTAAGTGTAATTCGTAAATTCGTTCATGTTTTCCAAAATCCGAATTGCACACGTTGTTCTGCTTGCTTTTTTATTGCGCATCATCTTTTTTGTAATTCACCAACCATGGATTTCCGAAATTGAAAAAACACAAGTAATTGCAGGAGATGCCGTGTTGTATCAATATTTAGCAAAATCTATAATGGATCATTTTTCGTTTGCCAACAACGAAATGCGCACACCAGGTTATCCGTTTTTTTTATCGATTATTTATTTTATTGTTGGTTTTAAACCTTGGATCGTAATACTGATTCAAATTATTTTAAACTCGTATTGCGTTTTTTTAATTTACAAAATCACATCAAAAGCATTCAACGAAACAGCTGGTTTATTTGCAGCATTTATTATTGCTATCGATCCACACCAAATTTTAATTTGTCATTTTTTATATCCTGATATTTTATTTTCTACGTTGTTTTTACTGACTATTTATTTTTATATTTTAGGATTAGAAAACAAAAAATCGTCTTACTTTATTTTAGTTGGATGCTTAATTGGAATCAATATTATCATCAAACCAGTGCTACAATATTTGCCATTTGCACTAATAATATTTCTATTGATTTGGTGCAAATTTTCATGGAAAGAGAAAGCAGTAAAATCTATTTTAATTTTATTTTTCTCTATCATTTTTACGTTGCCTTGGATGTACCGAAACTATAGTAAATTCAACCATTTCAGCATGTCTTCAATTTCCGGCTTGTCGTTGTTTTTTAATAGTGTTCCATTAACAGAAGCAACATTGACGCATCAAAATTTTGATTCCATAGGCAATCAAAATTTACGCATTTTACAACAGCAATATCCAAACGCAACACATATTCCTGATTCAACACAGGAAATGTGGAAATACTCAACCTTTGAAAATGAAGATTATTACAGCAAGTTTGCAAGTGCATATTTAAGCGAACATAAACTGGCATTTGCAAAAGCTACTTCTTTAGGCATGGTGCGCATGATGATTAATATGGGCACGCAAAATTTTCTGGAAAAACTGCATGTAAAAAATCAAAACAAATGGAATTATAACCAACGCTACACACTTGGTTTATGGCAGCAAGCTAAATTGTTTTTTGCTACCAAAACGATCACAGAAATTTTGTTAGGCGTTTTTATTTTGTTGTTTTTAAGTGCATGTTATTTATTTTATGCGATTGGTATTTTAAACTGCTTTCAACAACGAAAAATCATTGCACTTTTATTTATTGGCTGTATGTTTTATTTTTTATTGATCTACGGAATTTTGCCTGTAGTGCGTTATAAATTGCCAATCACTATGATGTATGCGCCAATTTCCGGATTAGGTATTTCAGTTTTTATTAATTATTTTCAATCAAGAAAAAAAATTAAACACATTTAAAAATATAGATTCGGAATTGTTTCAGGATCTTATAAGAATGAATATTTAGACAACCAAAAGAAATCTCAATGGAAAAAGTACAAATGCCTTTGCTGAATCGCACGATTGATGGCTATTTTTATGAAGCAGTTTCAGGTGAAAAAAGACCTGGAATTGTATTCTTACCAGATTTAACTGGCATTCAAAAAACTACACATAAGTGTGCTGAGATTTTGAGTGAAGAAGGCAATTACAATGTATTAATTCCTGATTTGTATAGTGGTGGCACGAGTTTGCGCAACTATTGCGTGCAATTTTTTATGAATTCTTTAGTTAGAAATAACGAACCAACTGGCAATGCGCCTTTAGCAGAATTTTTTGAAATCTTAGATCAATTTAAAGAATTTGAAAACGTAGATGCAGATAATATTGGTGTGGTTGGACAATGCTTAACCGGTGGTTTTGTACTGCATGCTGCCATTCGACCTGAAGTGAAAGCACCAGTAGTTTTCCATCATTCATTTGGTTTAAAAGGCAGTGGAATACCTAAAAGCTGTTCTTCATTAATTGATAAAAAAGTACAAGGTCATTTCTCCTATGTTGATCCGATGTGTCCTGTGTGGCGCGTAAAAAAACTGGAAGAAGAATTGCATGGAAATTTAGAAGCACATTGGTACACCTTACCACATGGAATTCCTCATTTATTTTTTAATAACGATCAAGGTCAAAAAGCATTTAATACAATGATGAGTTTTTTTGAAACTCAGTTGGCTTAAAATTTAAATTTTATTTTCTGTTTATTTGAGATGTGATAGTAGTATCTGAGATTTTATCATCATCCATTAATAAAAAAGCTTTAGATAATACTACAGATAAACCATTGTCGCCTTCAAACGGTAAAAATAAATTTTCGGTATAATTTTTTTGACTTCTATCTGGAACAATACATAAATATTCATCGTTCGGCTCCATTAAAATATTGGTGCTTCCAATGTGTATTTTATAGGTTCTGATTTTTCCTTTTACTACTAAGAACTTATCTTTTATTTCTGCAATCTTACTGATTTTTAATCGAGGCAATAAATTTTCTAAAATTCCTTTTCTTGTTTTTGCTAACTCAGATAAATCGCCAAATGAATATGTTTGCCAGTAATCTCTATATGCAGGAATTCCTCCATTGTCTTGCCAACTTGGATCATTTCCAACGCTTGCTACACCTACGAATAAATCAACATCACGCATTACTTCGGAAAAAGGAATAATAGGTATCTCAACTAAATCAACTACATCATTTGAATCTTTTTTTATAAAACGAACCTGATCGGTTGCTACAAAATTCCATATACCTGTATCATTATATGCATCATCAGCGTTAATTTCATTTATCCAAAACTCTGCTTTTAACGCATATTCTGGTAAATTTAAAGAAGCAGTTCCGTTATCCATTCCATTATCAAAACAACCTAATAGTGAATATTTCCAACCACGTATTTTTGCTAAAGAATTAAACTGGTGTTGCTTTAAAACATGTGCAGCCATTCGGTTGCTATATGATTTTGTATTGATTTCTGCGGCCGTTAATAAATATACTTCTCTAAAGCTTGTTTTAAAGGTTGTTGTATTTGCTGTTGTATTGAAAAATCGCGCCAGATTTTTATTTCTTCAACGGATGCTGTAGCTGGATGCCAAAGTGAAACCATAGTATTTGCTGATGGTTTGATGATTTCATTTTTATTATTGGTCCATTCTTTGTTTATAAGAATTGCTGTATTGGTAGTATTGTTTTCTGTAAAATTCCAGATTATTTTTTCTGCAATAAAACACATCAATCCATGTTGAAGATAAAGTTCATTAAAATTATTCCAATTAATTTTTCTATCAGCGCGAAGCATTCTGTCAATTCTATCTCGTTGAGCAGATGTCATTTGATCTATTTGTTTTGTAGCATCTTTTAGTTTTTTCAGCTTTGCGCTAAATTTGTCTTTAACAAATGCTGGCATTGTTTTTTGTTGCGATCCATCTGGTTTATACCAGTTAATTTCTGATTTGCCAATTCCTGTAATTTTGAACACCGCTTTATAATCGTCAAATTCCCAAATCCGTTCGCCTTTTTTTAAATCAAAATCATCAACCGCCAAATCTTCAATTTCATAAATTGAAATGCCTTGTTCTTTTGCAGCTTCCTCTAAATATTTTTCTATTAATGCTTGTGTACTTGATTGTTTTATTCTAAGTTTTAATCTTGATAGCTGACCAATACCATCTAATCCTTTTGACTTATAGAGTGTATACAAACACGCATTGCCGATAGCTGCAGATGCCGGACCAACATTAGGAATTTTTCTAAAACAACGTTCTGCTAATTTTGCAATATTATGTATGGTTACATTATCATGAAAATGTGCACACATCCAAACAAACCCTTTTATAGCTTCGATATTTATTGCACTGATAAACTCGTAATATGTATGTGTATAAATTCTACCACTATATTCTGTTGTGCTTGTTTTTTCTTTTTCCTTATATTTAATTACAAATTGAAACCACTCATTTATAATTGCTTTAAACTTATCAGCACCTAGTTTTTTAAAGAGTAATTTTGTTTCATCAAGATATTTATTAGTTGGTTTAGAGCCAGATGCTTTTTGTGCTTTTGTTATCAGTTTATACCATATAGTTTTTTCTGTTTCATTCAGTCTCTCAATTATTTTATTTGCAAATTCAGAAAAATCATCTTCGCCTAAAAATAGCGTTGGTTTTACGATGTTTATTTCGTTTGATGATTGAAATAGAATAGAGTCTATTTTTTCTATGAGTTTTAGTTTGTCTTTGTTATAGTATACATTTGACGGTTGTTCTAAATCAGATTTTATAGAATTAAGAGTAGTTTTCAATGTTTCTGAAATTTCTTTCCCTTTAAATTGATTTTGAATTTGGTTAAAAAATGATTGATAAGGCCAATAACTAAAAAATGGAGCAAAATCTTTGTTATAATTCAAGATAACTGCGTTATGTATTATTGCAATATCATCGTCATTTACAATCAATTTTGCTTTAAATAATTGTTGAACAAATGCTAACTCTACACTGTTGATTCTGTTTTTTTGCTCGTCATAATTATGATATCTATCCGAATTGTTGTACTTCGAAATGTTCTTTATCAAGTACACTATAAACGAAATCTTTTTTTATCTTGCCAAATTATTACATTCTGAGTGTATGTATTTAAGTTGTTTACTTTTATATTATAAAAATAACCACCAGTTTCTTTGAATTCATCAAGTGTATTTAAAACAACCTTCTCAAATTCTTTTTCCGACTCGTTTTTAATATTGAGTGTGCTTTTTATTTTATCAAAAATTCCCATAATTATCCGCCAACTAATGGTGTTAGTTTTACAAAACTTACCGTTGTTTTATTGGTAAGCAATATTTCTTGTTCTAATGTTTCTGCCTGAATATTATCAATTAAAACAAAATAGCCATTTTTTAAAAATGCATTTAACGCTACATATACTTGTTTTTCTGAATCAATAATTTTATTTGGTTTTATTTTATAGCCATTCAAGGTTTTTTCAGCATCGGTTGGTTCAACTAATCCATTAAAATAAGCAGGTAGTTTTTTGTTATATTCATTTACTTCGTTTAAGACGCGCAAAGTAATAATTTCCTCTACTGACACATTTTCTTTTTGAAATTCTAAATAAATTTCATTTAAAATTTTGCCTGCAAAAGTTTCGTCTTTTACGGCAATCTGTATAGTATTATTCATTTTTTTTGAAATATTAGATTCTAAGATAAAACAAATATCTTAAAATTTAAAATTGACAAACATATAAAAAATCGATTTTTAAACCTTTTAAAATAATTCCAAAAAACACCTGTCTTTTTTCTATTTTTATGCAATATTTTTCGATAGATGATTAAAGACAAGAAGTTAGTAATTGTTTTGCCTGCGTACAATGCTGAATTGACCTTACAAAAAACGTATAACGAAATTCCGTTCGATATTGTAGATGATGTGATTTTGGTAGATGATTGCAGCAAAGACAATACGGTTGAAGTAGCAAAAGCGATTGGCATTCGTCATATCATCAAGCATGAACAAAATAAAGGTTACGGCGGAAATCAGAAATCTTGCTATAATAAAGCACTTGAAATTGGTGCTGATATCGTTATCATGTTGCATCCAGATTATCAGTACACACCAAAGCTGATTCATTCGATGGCCTATTTAATTGCGAATGATGTTTATCATGTTGTGTTGGGTTCGCGCATTTTAGGCAAAGGTGCGCTGAAAGGTGGTATGCCGAAATACAAATACATTTTTAATCGTATGCTGACATTGATTGAAAATATTCTGATCGATCAAAAATTGTCTGAATACCATACTGGTTATCGTGCTTTCTCCAAAAAAGTATTGACGACCATTAATTACGAAATCAATTCTGATGATTTTGTTTTTGATAATGAAATGCTGTCGCAAGTGGTGTATGCTGATTTTGATGTGGCTGAAATTACGTGTCCGACTTTATATTTTCCGGAAGCATCTTCTATCAATTTTAAACGCAGTTCAAAATATGGTTTGGAAGTGTTGCGCGTGAGTTTTATGCATTTTTTGCAACGCATTGGTTTGGTAAAATTAAAAATGTACGAACCAAGAAAGTAGTTTATCATGCAAAAAATTTTAATTGCTATACAACTTTCGAATGCTGCTGAATTGACAGTTGCTATAAATGATATAGTTGAATTACAACACGAAAAATTTCAAATCGATACCAAATTAATTTTAAATAATACTTGGTTAGATGCACATACAACTGCACAGATTGCACAAAAAAAACTTCAAACCATTTTATTAGAAGATAAATTTGAATCTGGTAAAACACATAAAATTATTTTTGAATATAGTAAAGCAAGAAACTATGATTTTGTAGTAGTTGCCAACTTGATTCAATACAACTATTTTAAAAATAATATAAACGAATTATTAGCACCTTTAAACGCCGAAACAGCTTATTTAACTGGTGGTGACAGCGTGGCTTCGCAATTTGGAATCATTAATTATGTTCAAAAAAAAGTGTTTAAAAAACAATTGAATTTGTTTCCAAAAATATGCATTTATAACACACATTATTTAGCCAAAATTCCATATTTATATAATTCCGATTCAGCATCTTTTGTGAATGAAATTGCCATTCAAATGGTGTTGTCTGATTTTAAGTTTGTTGAAATAAAAAGTGATATCCAAATAAAAATTCCGAATACATCCAAATGGGAAACACTCAATGTTTTTTTTGGTGCTTACTTACATTCGTTAGGCATTTTTTATCAAAACAAATTTGATATTATTGAAGACAATCAGCAATATAGTTTGAAGCTTGGTTATGCAAGTTCACACACGTACGCAATCGATGCTGTTGCTCCAAATACAAAAGTGATTGACATTGGCGCCGGTCCGTTTGGTGTTGGTCATGAATTAAAAAATAAAAATTGCAGTGTAGTCACCGTTGATCAGTTTGACATTCCTGATAAATACAAATTAGATAAGCACATCGTTACCAATTTAGACAGCGATTTTTCTATTTCTATAAAAGAATATGATTGTATTTTGTTTTTGGATATTATCGAACACTTGGTAAATCCTGAAGCATTTATGGCAAAACTATCGGAACAGTTTAGTTATAAAAAACAGAAAATCATTTTTACTACAGCTAACATTTCATTTTTTCCAGTAAGAATGATGCTGATGCTTGGATATTTTAATTATGGAAAAAGTGGCATCTTAGATAAAACACATACACGCTTGTTTACGTTTTCTACGTTTAAACAATTAATTACCGATGCTCGATTAACTGTATTGGCTGTTAAAGGAATTCCTGCACCGTATCCAAAAGCAATTGGCGATAACTTTATTTCAAGAATGATGTTGGCGATTAATTTATTTTTGATAAAAATTTCCAAAGGACTTTTTTCCTATCAGATATACATCGAAGCAGAAACCAATCCTTCTGTTTTTTACATAGTAAATGAAAGTTTGAATAACGAAGAAAAATAATTGTTTTTAAACTTTAGAAAAGTTTCAATCTTTCGCAATATTACTTTTCTAGCGTTTATAAATAAAAAACTCGACCAATTTTGGTCGAGTTTCTATTATTGAATGTTATGTTATGATTTATACGTTTGCAGTTTTCACTGTTTTGATGATACGTGCAGCTACTTTATATGGATCAGCAGCCGAATTTGGACGACGATCTTCTAACCAACCTTTCCATCCTTTTTCAACCGCAGCAATCGGAATACGAATTGATGCGCCTCTGTCAGAAATACCGTAGCTAAATTTATCGATTGATTGTGTTTCGTGTTTTCCAGTTAAACGTTGGTCATTATCAGCACCATACACTTCAATATGTTCTTTAACGAACGGAGCAAATGCTTCACAAATAGTATTGAAATCTTGTTGTTTTCCGCTTGTGCGTAATACAGTATTCGAGAAGTTTGCATGCATTCCTGAACCATTCCAATCAGTAGCACCTAATGGTTTGCAATGCCAGTTAATTCCATAACCATATTTTTCTGCAACTCGTTCCATTAAGTAACGTGCAATCCAAGTTTGGTCGCCAGCTGCCTTTGCACCTTTTGAAAACACCTGAAATTCCCATTGACCGATAGCCACTTCAGCGTTGATTCCTTCTACATTCAATCCAGCTTCTAAGCAAAGATCTAAATGTTCTTCTACGATATATCTGCCAACTGCTTTGCCGCCACCAACAGAACAATAGTATGGTCCTTGTGGTCCAGGCTCACCAGATGGTGTGAAATCAGACCAGCCAATAGGTTTATCTTTTTTCAAATCCCAAATAAAATATTCCTGTTCAAAACCGAACCAAAAATCGTTGTCATCGTCTTCAATAGTAGCTCTTCCGTTAGATTCGTGTGGTGTGCTGTCTGAATTTAAAACTTCACACATTACTAAAAATCCGTTTTTACGAGCCGGATCTACACATATAAAAGATGGTTTTAATAATAAATCTGATGAACCGCCAGGCGCTTGTTCAGTAGATGAACCATCGAAGCACCATGTTGGGCAATCTTCTAATTTTCCGCTGAAATCTCTTTCGATTCGTGTTTTGCTACGTAAGCTTTGTGTTGGTTTGTAACCATCTAACCAAATGTATTCTAATTTTGAAGCTACTGACATGTTGTGTTTTTTAAAAATGTGAAGAATTTGTTCGATTTGTTATACAAATATGCTAAATCAATAAAAATAATACAACTATTTTCGATTAAGATAATTTTAAGAAAGCGTAAAGTCTAAAACATTCTATGGATTTATAGTCATATAAACTACAATTAGAAGATATTTTTCTTGAATTTAGCATTATAAATATAAACTCGTACTTTTAGAACATATTATGAGTGATTTGTTTGCACATTATGATGAAACACAGGCATTATTTATAAATGATGTTTTAATCGCTCCAATTGTGCTTGCTTTAATATTTTTTGTAGCAAAAAAGAAACTCAAAAACAAAAAAGAATTTATCTATAAAAAGTATTTTTTGAAAGCACTTTCAGTCAAAATGTTTTCTTCAATTGCGCTGGCCCTAATTTATCAGTATTATTATCATGGTGGCGATACAATGGTATACTTTGCATATGCTTTAAAAATTAAAGATATTACCAATGAGAATTTTATGGCATTTCTGGATTTAGCGTTTAACCCTTATTACAGCAAGTTTAATGCAGAATATTATTTAGGTCAACAAACAGTACATTTTTTTTTAAACGATAGTTCGAGATTTATTATACGTATTACTTTATTTTTAAGTATTTTTCTATTTAACTCTTATTTATCTATTTCTTTTATTTTTTCGTTGTTTTGTTTTTATGGATGTTGGAAGTTATTTAAATTATTTTATGAATTATATCCGCATTTACATAAAGAATTTGCCATCTCTTGTTTGTTTTTGCCATCTGTTTGTTTTTGGGGCTCTGGTTTAATGAAAGACCCAATAACTTTAGGCGCATTAGGATTATTAACGTATCATCTTTATTATCTTGTTTTTAAAAACACAAGAATTGTTGGTCGATCAATCGTAATCCTTTTATGTATATTTATGATTTTTGAAATAAAAGTATATATATTATTATCTTATTTTCCTCCATTAATGTTATGGTTGTTTTTGAGAGCAAGAAAATCAATAAACAATGCAATATTCAGAACCATTGTTACACCTGTTCTGGTTTCGTTTGGAATTGTGGTTTCGATATTAGTTTTTGGTTATATTGCAAAAAACGCTGAAAAATATTCTGTTGATTCCATTTTTAGGACAGCAAAAGACACACAAAATTGGTTAGTCTATTCTTCGAAAAGACAAGGTGGTTCTTTTTACACATTAGGTGTAATTGATTATTCATTAAAAGGTATTTTGAAAGTGTTTCCAAAGGCAGTAAATGTTGCTTTGTTTAGGCCTTATTTATGGGAAGCGAAAAAAATAATATTAATTCCAGCAGCATTAGAAGGCTTTATTTCATTATTCTTCACAATTCGGTTGTTATATAAAGCTGGTTTTATTAGAATCTTTAAATTAATTATCCAAAATCCAGAAGTTCAGTTTTGTTTAATTTTTTCAATCATGTTTGCATTTTCAGTAGGTTTCACGAGTTTTAATTTTGGTGCATTGGTTAGGTATAAAATTCCAGCATTACCGTTTTACTATATGGCTTTGTTTATTTTGGCAGACAAAGAAAAATTGCAAAGTGTAAAAAATACGGTAATCAAAAAGAAGGTTTTGTCATCAAAAACAATAAAACCACAAACTGTTTAATTGGCGCTATTCTATTGCTTTTTTATTCCAATATAAAGAAAAAAGACCACCAGTAACGATGTGCCAAATTCCCCACCAAGCAGCAATGAGCGCCATGCCACCATTACCGTTAAAAAAAGTCATCACTAATATCAATCCAAGTCCAGAATTGTGGATGCCTGTTTCAATGGAAATGCTCCTACAATGAGTTTCAGGAAGTTTGAAAAGCTTAGAAAAAAAATATCCTATTATGAAAGCTAAGAAGTTTTGTAAACAGATGATGCCAAATATTTCTGGCAAATGCTCATAAAATACATTTCTATTAGTAATAAATGCACCCATTAAAAGAGCAATAAAAAACAACAACGCAGAAATTTTTACTGGTTTATTAATCTTATCAATAAAACGAGGAAAATATGCTTTTAATGCAATTCCTGTAATTAATGGAAGCACTAACAGAAGAAAAATAGAGCTTAGTAAGTAAAAAAAGGAAATATGAATTTCTTGTAATAAAACTTTTGCTGGCTCGTAGTGCGAAGCATAAAAGTAAAAATTAAATGGTGTTGTAAAACTTGCACTCAACGTTGAAATAGCAGTAATTGTGATAGATAATGGAATAAATCCTTTTGCCAAATAGGACATATATGTTGACATATTTCCACAAGGACAAGCTGCTACCAATAACATACCTAAAGCAATTGATGCAGATGGTTTTAATAGCAGCACTAGAATAAACGTAAATAAAGGCAATATAATTATTTGTGAAATACAACCAACAATTACAGACTTTGGATTTGAATATAAGGTTATAAAATCTTCTTTTTTTATATCTATAGCAAGAGAAAACAGGATAAATGCCAAACATATCTTCAACACAATCAAACCGTCACCACTTGCATTTATTTGAACCTGATCTAAAGATGACATACGAATTGAGTTTATAAATGTAAAATACAAGTTACAGTTTGGGAAACTTAAGTTTTAAGAAGTCCAGCACACCATTACTTCTCGTGGACCGAAATAAGGTAGTCTTCCGTGAGAAGTAGAAAAATTATCTATACAAATAACATCACCTTTTTTCCAAGAATAAATGGACATGTTTTTCCAAATAACATCAATAATATGTTCTACATATGCATCTGGAATTTCCGAGTCATCGCCAAAAGTAACATGCATACTTTGTTCATTTGGGTTCTTAGTTAGTTTTTTATAAAACGTCATTATTTCCAATAATATACTTGTTTTAAAAGTTTCCCAACGCTTTTGGCGCTGATGAATTTTGTGATATTCAAATGCAGCTGCAGCTAAATGAAAAACTTGAGTATGGTTAAACCAAACTGTTTCACCGGTAATTGGATGTGTTTTTGTAGCAGCATTTTTATTAGTAACACGCAAACCATCATTCGCTTTCCATTCAATTTGCATATCGTGTAATTTGCTTTTTTGCTCAATGCTTTTTTTATCTGTTGTCTGAAATAAATCGCTCCAATTCTTTAACTGAAATGCACTTTTACTTTTATCATTCGGTGATGAATAATTGCGAATATGTTTTACACCTTTTTTTTCAAATTCTGCTTTAATTTTTGGGTCTAAATCGTTATAAACTTTTCTAAAATCACAAATAGGTGTTTCGCCACCAAATTCTGGTTCAATATTGCAATAAAAAAACAATCTGCGTGGTGCTGATGGCAAAAAACTCATTTCACAATGTTGCATAATTGGATAATGAGCTGGTAATTCACTAGCAGAAAACACAAAATCTGTTTTTTTGTCGCGAGGCGAAGTACCTAAATAATCGTCTTTTAATTCACTATCAAAGCTTTTAGCAACATCCTCAAAGTCTAATGGCGTCTGAATATCAAAGCCACGGAATAAAATGGCTCCATGATTTGTTAATTTTTTTTCTAAATCTGCTTTATTGGCCTCTATCCAATTTATTAAGGTTGATTTTTTGCGTTCATTTTCATCACCAGAAATAACTAATGGCAATTTTATCTTATCTGAAAAAAAGGATTCTTGCATAATTACATATCTTTCACTAAAAATACAAAATTTGATTTTAATTCTGTAAAATAATATTTAGAAAAATAGATATGCTATAACTTATAGTTTTAATACATATTATTTTAATATGAGCAACAATGGAAACATATTAGGTATTTAATTAATGTTTTGATTTTGAATGACTTATTAACGGTTTTATTTGTTAATTTTTATCAATTTTTTTCTAATAAAATACAATCTTGATTAATTCTGTCGTACATTCGCATATAAAAATTTATTAACAATATTTAATTTAAAAAATGGGATTGAATCTAATTGAATTGATGAACGGCTACTTGACGCCAGAAGTACTTTCTAAAGCTAGTACTTTCATCGGAGAAAATGAAAAAGCAACTACAAGTGCTGTAGGTAGTATTATACCAACTTTATTGGGTGGTTTATTGCATAAAGCATCTGATGAAGATGGTGCAACTGCAATTGCTACATTATTATCACAAGGTAAACATGATGGCTCTATATTAAACAATGTTTTAAACATTTTTAATGGTGGAGAAACAACAGATGGTATCATGAAAAGTGGTAGTTCTGCATTATCAGGCATTTTTGGCGAAGGCAACATTGGCTCTTTAATAAATTTAATTTCTGGTAACAGTGGAATGCAAACTGGTGGTGCAAGCAAATTATTAAATTTGGTAACGCCAATTTTGTTAGGTTTAATTGGTAAACAAACAGCAGGACAAGGCGTAAGTGGTTTGGTAAGTTTATTGACAAGTCAAAAAGATCATATTGCTGCATCAGCACCATCTGGCTTGGCAAGTTTGTTAGGTTTAGGCAGTTTAGCTGGTATTGGCGGAAATATTTCTAACTGGTTAGGTGGCGCAACTGGAACTGTTTCTAATGTTGTTTCTGATGCAACTTCAACAGTAGCAAAAGGTGCACAAAATGTAGCTTCAACAACAAAAGAAGTAGTAGAGAGTGCAACAGAAAGTACTGGTGGTTTAATGAAATGGTTATTACCATTATTATTAATTGCTGCTGCTATTTTAGCTGCATTATTCTTTACAAAAAGCTGTAACAAACAACCTGTAGATGGTACAGATGTTGCACTTACAGATTCAACTGTTATTTCAACAACAGCAGTAGAGCCAACAACAACAACTGTTTTAGGAAAAATCGACTCTTTAACTGGTGAATGGTTTTACGACAATGGAGCAATGACAAAAATTCAATTGCCAAACAATGCTGGAACAATTGAAGTTGGCGAAAACTCAACGGAAGCAAAATTAGTTGCATTCTTAACTGGAAGCGATGCAATAGATACTGTGAAAGGAAATTGGTTTGATTTTACAAATGTGCGTTTCAAAACAGGAAGTTCAGAAACAACTCCAGAATCTGCTGCACAGTTAAAAAACTTAGTATTAATTGCTAAAGCATTTCCAACTGCACAATTCAAAATTGGTGGTTACACAGATAACACTGGTGATGCTGCAAAAAATGTTGCGTATCTATTTTAAATTACATCGCATTTAAAATTGCATGCAAATCTTTTATATCTTTTGCAATAAAATCTGGTTCGCATGCATTTATTTCTGCTTCTGAACCAAAACCATATAACACACCAACACTTTTCACGCCTACATTCTTTGCAGCTAATAAATCGTGTTTTCTGTCGCCAATCATCACTACTTTATTTTTATCATTTGCATTTTCTTGTTGCATAATGTATTCAATCATTTTTTCTTTGGTTATCATATTACTCACTTCGTTATAAAATAATACGTGTTTAAAATGTTGATCAATTTTAAAATGTTTTAATATAATATCTACGGCTGCACCTTTAAAAGTAGCAACATGTAAAGTTTTATTTTTATCATTTAATGAAGCAAATAAATCATCGATTCCATCAAATAAATTATTTTCAAACAGACCACCTTGATGATTATAATATTCGCGGTACACTTCAATAGCATGTGTAGTATCTTCTTCTGAAAAACCATACATATCTCGAAATACATTTCGCAATGGAGGTCCAATTAATTGCACTAATTCCTGATGTGATGGAATAGGAATTTGTAATTTTCCAAATGCGTATTTGTAACCATTTACAATTCCTTGTTCCGGATTGGAAATCGTTCCATCTAAATCAAAAATAAAATGTTGCATAGCTAAATGTAGAAAGATTTTTGTTAAATAAAAAAGCCAGAAATTTTCGATTCTGGCTTTCTATGTTTTTTGAAATCAAATTATTTAAATTTTATTTTATCTGTAACATGCTGGCCGATATTTCTTCCTTCGACTAGTCCGCTTTGGATTGCTTCCATAAAATGAATACCTCCATAAATACGAGACATACCTGCTTCATCTGCTGCTGCTGTAAACGATGTAAATGTTCTTGGTGTATATCCAAATGAAACAAAATTTACACTATCAGTAAAAGCAACAGTACCTAAATAATTAGTTAATGCTCTATCAGCCGAGCCAGAACAAACCGAATGGCCAGAAGGATACTCTGGAAATGGTGGTGTTGGATCTGCACCTTGTCCAGTTGTCCAGCCAGCATTAATATACGCATTAATATATGTTTCTGGTCTGAGTAAATTGAATTTGTATTTTGATTTCCAACAAGCAATAAATGCTTCTGCTGTTGAAATTCCTGTTAATGCATACAATTCTGCTGCTTTATCTAATTTAAATTTTTTTTGATGAATTACATATTGTAAAATTCCCATCCAATGACCTGCAGGTGTTTGCGTACCAGATGCGTCGCGCCACCAAAATACTATATCATTTTGCGCTGGAGTTCTATTGTTAACTGTGTTGTAAACTTCAAGTGCTTGATGTCCAAAAGCAGAACTGGTATCTGATGAAAACATAATATTTTGCGGAATTTCAAATTGTGCAGATGAATCCATGACAAACGGACGAATTTGTCCCCAAAATGGCTCTGCAGGATTAAGATGTGATGCATCTGTTGGTTCCCAATACCAAGGATGTGCTGCATCGCGTGGAGGCACTGTATAAGATAACGTTTTGACAGTTAGAAAATTATCAGTTGCAGCATATTTCATAATTGCTTTGGCAACTAAAATGCCTCTTGCTTTTGATTTAGCAATAATCGAATCTGCGACAACACCTGTTTTAGTAGCTAAAAATTGTGCATGTAAAGATTCAATATTCATTAAATTTTGAGAAGATAATGAAGGAATGATAGTATCACATTTTGCAATTGTTAATAATGCTTCGTTTACTACTATTCCATAATCTAATGAATCATTATTTGATGGAATTGAATTTAATGGAAAGCCATTTAATTGTCCTTGAAGCGATTTGTTTCCTTTAATTCCATCTACTACACTTTCATATAAAGCTATACTAGCATAAGCATAGACTCTTGATGCTCGCGGAGGATTTAATGGTTGAGTTTTAGCAATATCTCTAAACTGATTTATCCAGTTAATTGCAATGGATGCATCGTATTTTGTAGCATCACCGATGTTTGAAACTGGTGTTGGTTCAGGGTTTTTCGGATCTTTTTTGCAGGCACTAGCCAAAACAACTGCAAAAAATAAAAGGCTATAATATTTAATTGAAAATCTAGTCATTGAGAACTATTTTTGTTAAATGTAGTGAAAAAAAATATGCATATTATCTATTGGATAATCGTGCTTACTTTTTTATAAAATCATTAACGTTTATTGTAAAATGATATCAAAATCTACTAATTCAATAAATACTTGAACACGTTCTTCTATTTCTTCTGCTGTAAGTTCTTTTAAACGTTCTGGTCCAAATTTTTCTACGCAAAAACTAGCCATTGCAGAGCCATAAATGACTGCACGTTTCATGTTTTCAAATGAAAGGTCTTTTGTTTTTGCTAAATAACCCATAAAACCACCTGCAAATGTATCACCAGCACCTGTTGGGTCAAATACATCTTCTAATGGTAACGCTGGTGCAAAGAACACGCGGTTACCATGAAACAATAAGGCGCCATGTTCACCTTTTTTTATGATTAAAAATTTTGGGCCCATTTCTCTGATCTTGGTAGCTGCTTTTACTAACGAATATTCGTTGGTTAATTGTCTAGCTTCTTCTTCATTTACAATGAGCAAATCCACCATTTTTAAAACCGTTTTTAGTGGTTCTAATGCAATATCCATCCAAAAATTCATGGTGTCCATGGCAATTAATTTTGGACGTTCCGTCATTTGAGCAATAACTTTTGCCTGTAAAGTCGGATCAATATTTCCTAAAATTAAAAATTCTGAAGACGTATATTTTTCTGGTAAAATTGGATCAAATGCTGCTAATACGTTTAAGTCTGTTACTAATGTGTCTCTTCTATTTAAGTCCATGTGGTATTTTCCACTCCAAAAGAAAGATTTTTCGCCTTCTTTTACTTGAATTCCATCAATATCGGTACCGATAGATTTAAGATAAGCTAACTCATCTTGGTCAAAATCATCACCAATAACGCTCACTAATTGCATATCGTTGGTAAAATGACCTGCTGAATGGCAAATATAATTACCAGAACCGCCAGTTATACGGTCAACTTTTCCAAAAGGTGTTTCGATGGCATCGAATGCAACGGTTCCTACTACTAAAAGACTCATAAAAATAATTTTTTTGCAAATATTGCATATTTATTTTTATTGTCCTACATTTGCACTCCGAAATTATGTATTCTTTCGAGGATATAGATAAGGATACTGAATCAAACAGTAGAAAAATTGATAAATTCTTCCTTAGCTCAGTTGGTTAGAGCATCTGACTGTTAATCAGAGGGTCGCTGGTTCAAGTCCAGCAGGGAGAGCTTCCAAAGCCAATTAACAATGTTAGTTGGCTTTTTTGTTTTTTGAGGTTTAATTCAACAAATCATCAGGAACGGCGATACCTAATTGTTTGGCTTTTTGCGCATCATTCTTAGAAGCAGCTGAATTTCCTAATTTCTTATTAGCAATTGCTCTTCCATAATAATAAATGCCAACCGATGAATTTAAAGCAATCGCTTTATCAAAATCTGGGATAGCTTCGGTGTTTTTTTCTAAATTAATTTTACAAATTCCACGTTCATAATACATATCAGCATTTTCTGGATTTAACTGAATATATGCATCACGATCTTTGAGCGACAATTCAAACTGATTGGTATTATAATACAACAAACCACGATTTAAATATCCATTTAGATTGGTTGGATTTAGTTCTAAACCTTTCGTTAAATCAATGACAGCTTGTTGCGCATTGCCTGCTACTGCATAGGCAACACCACGGTTTACAAAAATTTCACCACTGATTTTTTTGTCTGGTTGATGGTTGATAGAATCTTTCTCAATAGCTATATTATAATTTTGCATAGCTGAAGTAAGTAAGCTATTGCGTTGTTCATTTGCCGTTGCATCTAACGAAAACGCTTTGTCCATATAAGCTTTTGCCAAATCATTATAGGTGTATGCATTTTTAGGTTCTAATAGAATGGCTTGTGTATAGTTTTCAATTGCTTTCTCTCTGTTTTTTTCTTCATCGCGATAATAGTTGGCTAAGTTTTTCCAAACCAAAGGACTATTTGGATAATAAATTTTTACATGTTCCCAAAGTGTGCTGCCGTTTTGCCAAATTTTAATTTGTTTTTGAGTTAGATAGCAAAAAAAGGCAAGATAAATTCCAAATGCAATTTGTAAAAAAAGAGAAGACGATGGTTTTTGTTCTATTAACCAATCATAAAATTTTGCAGTTAAAAAAAACAAACCGATGTAGGCAATATAGGTGAATCTATCAGCAAGAAATCCTTGTCCAGCTCCAACAATTTGCAGTAAAAACATGACATTAAACGTGAAAAAAGACCAACCAAAAATGAGATTGTTTTTTTTATTTTTAAAACTCCAGACCAACAAAACAACAATAGAAACAGGCACTGCAGCCAAACAGATATACGCAAGAATTGGCACTTCTGGCGAATATGGATAGAGTGGTGACATTTTGTATGGATAAATCCATTTAATGATATAAACTGCATACGAGTAGGCACCAATTGCGAGCTTGTCTAAAAATTATAATTAACAACTGCGTTCGAAGAGTTGAGTGAATTTTCTTGTTTTAAGAAATAAATATTAATGAAACCAAAAGTAAGCGACAAGATCCACCAAGGTAATTTTTCTATAATTAAGATTTTTGGAGACAACCATTTTCGTTTAAAATAAAAATCGAGCGCAACCATGGTTAATGGCAATGTAACTGCTTGTACTTTTGAAAAATAAGCAAATAGAGACAGCAAAATGGTAAGCAAATACCATTTTGTTTTTGAGGTTGGTTTTTGTAAATATAAAATGTAGCATGCTGTAGATGCCAAGAAAAAAAAGCCATACAGCACATCTTTACGTTCGGTAATCCACGCAACAGACTCAACACGCATAGGATGAATGCCAAACAACAACGCACCAATGATGGCAGCAGTTCGGCTCATTTCTAATTTAGTGAAAATAAAAAACACTAAAAAAGTACACATCAAATGCAGTATTACATTATTAAAATGAAAGACAAATGGATTTAAAAGTGGATCGTTAGCGAAAAAATATTTCTCGAGTGCAAATGTGAAAATTGGTAATGGATTGTAATTTCCGATTATATCTGAAGTAAAAATTTGTTTTACAGATTGCCAATTCCAATGTGTAGCAAATGCTTTTAAACTTTCGTTTTCTAATAGATTAGTCGGGTCGTCCCAATTTACAAAAAGCAACGAAAAACTTGGAATAAAAACCAATAATGTAATAACTACAACTACAAGTGCAGTCAACAAAAAATAAAATTGATTTGTTTTTTTAGAAGCTGGAATCTCTTTTTTTATGGGTGTTTTAGACGATTGTATGCTTTGTTGTTGAGTTACTGTTTTTGCTTTATTTTTAGCCATTGTTAAAATTCTTCTATGTTTATTAGATAAAATTCAGCGTTAGATTAACCACCACAACCAATTAGTCTATTTGGATTTTTTTTCACTAATTCTTCTAATTCTGGCATTAATGCATCTGTTGCATTTGAGAATTGTTGAGCTGTAGTATCTTCTTCTTCGTTTTTTATAATTGGCAATTTATTATCGTCAATAGTTAATTCTTCTTCAACAATTTTCTTTTCTTTTTTAGATGTTGTCATACTTAAAATTAAACTTTTATCTTTATAAAGTTAAATGAAAAATCTGATACAAAAATATACTGGTTTTATTCGCAATTTTCGATTGGTGCATTATCTATATAATTTATGGCATCGAAAAGGATTGAAACACAACAAACATTTGTATCCATATTTTGATTTAAAAAAATCGGTCTACGCAAGCATTTCACATAAAGATTTTATAAACAAAAAGCCAAAAAACCTTGGCTAGATAGTGTTGTAAATGATAAAGACATCCAAAATCATCCATTGTTTTGTCGTTTTCCAGAACATATTGAAGCACAAATTTTAAAATGGAATAAAACTGGCTTTGTACTTTGGGAACATTTTTTAGATGAAGAAACAATTGCGAGTATCAATACTGAAGTTGACGAACTAATAAAAAAAAATGAAGTTGATTTTAATTACACGAACAGGAAAATTTTTAATGCTTATCAGAAATCTTACACTATCAGAAAGGTGATAAAAGATAAAAAACTATTGGAATTACTGAGTTTTATTTTAGATAAAAAGGTATTGCCATTTCAAACCATTAATTTTTTAAAAGGTAGCGAACAACAAGCGCATTCTGATTCTATTCACATGAGCACTTTTCCGAATGGCTACTTAATTGCTGCGTGGTTTGCATTGGAAGATATATCGATTGAGCAAGGTCCTTTGTCGTATTTTCCTGGTTCACATCATTTACCATATTTAACAAATGCAGATTATGAAAACACCAGCAATCATTGGGTTTTAGATGGTAATGCGAATGTAAAATATGAAAAAAAAGTACAAGATGTTATCGAAAAAAACAATATACCTAAACAGATTTTTTTAGCTAAAAAAGGCGATGTTTTTATTTGGCATGCAAACTTAATGCATGGTGGCGAGCCAATGCTAAATCAAGAGTTAACACGTAAAAGTATGGTGGTGCATTATTTTGCAAATGATGTAATTGCTATCACGAAATCAGTGAACGACCTGCTATTTTTGATACCGAATTAGTTGGTGAAATTGAAGATGATTTTTACAAAGGACAAACGGATATTTTAGAAATGTAGATTTTAAGAGCATTTATTTTTTTTTACTCAAAAATGTTCTGTAAAATAAATATGCGAAACCAGGAATTAGAACTGCATTTAATTTGTACGTTGCAGATCCGTTCATAAACTCTTTTCCGTAAACTAAAAGTAACACAATAAATATACCTAAAGCTATGGTATATATTTTTCCGAAGTTGCTTTCGTAAAAAGTTTTCTCTCTTTTAATTTGTTGAAGTTTATTTGTTGAAGTTTGTATGGTTGATGTCGTTAATTCTGTGGAGCTTTGTAGTTGATTATAATTATTTACTTGTGATAAAAAATGTCTTAAAAAATTATCGTAACCTTCTTTCCGTTCACCATACATATCAGAAATTTTCCATACTTCACTGTTTCGGAACTTTATTTCCAAATATTGAAATTCACCTCTGTATTTACCTTTGTCGGTTCCGTTCTTATAACTTATAATATCGCTAAAATTTTGTGTGCGTTCGACTTTGTTTTTAAATAAAAAATTTGAAGACAATAATAAGCGTTCTAATTTATTTTCTCGAATGGTAAAAGTTGCTTCGCAACTAAGAAAATACAAAACTAAAATTAATAAACCAACCATTAATACCGTACTAATAATTGGATGTAAACCAATAAATACTGATGTGTACATTGTGCCTAACGCAATGCTTAGTGCAATACTAAGAGAGGCAAATGTTCCTAAAGGCAATGTTTTACTATTGTGTTTAACTTGCAAATCAACCATAGTGTTACCATAATTCGTCTTCGCTAATATCTGTTGGTTTTTCGAAATGAAACATTTTTCTGGTTTCTATTTTTTGTTTCTGCCTGTCTATTATTAAATCAGCAATAATTTCTGCAGCATTTTCACCTTTATGTTCTTTCAATAATTTTCGAACTTTATCTTCATGTACATCAATTCTATAAAGCATGTACATTAAATGGTCAAAATCATTTAGAATCCAATGATTTATTTTTTGAATAATGAAGTTTCTGAATTCATCAAAAGAATTAAAACTAACAGAATTTTCTTCCAATAATTGTAAAGTATATTCTTGTATTTTTAGTGTGTCTTCCATAACTGGATTTAAAGATTGTTAGAAGCAAGAAACAAGACTTTTTTAAATAATCTTAGATAATAATTTCGCTAAATGTCTTGTATCTAAAAGTCTGTTGTTTAAATTATCACTTTCTCAATACCCATTCCAAACAAAGCAAAATCAAACCGCACCGGATCGTTTGAGTCTATCAACTTTAAGTTACGAGTTAATTCGCAAACTGTCAACCAATCACGCTGTTTTCTTTCTATTAAGTTTAATTTTCGTGCATAGTTTTCCACGTGCACATCCAATGGAATATGTAATTGTGCTGGTTTAATTTTTTTCCAGATACCAAAATCAACGCCGTTTTTATCTTTTCGTACCATCCAACGCAAATACATGTTTAACCGCTTACAAGTTGATTTGTTTTCTGGTGATGAAATATGTTTTTTTGTGCGCTCTGAAAAATCTTCTAAAGAAAAAAAATGCTGTTTAAAATTTGACAAACCAAGTTCAATATTTTGATTTAAAAAGAGATTTTCTAATGAATCGTTACTGTTAAAATGATGTTTTAGAAACGAAATAAAATATAAAACATCGGTTGCATTGAACGTTCTATGTACAAAAGTTTCAAATGGTTTTAATTCTTTTTGCGAATGATTTATAATAAAATCATACGGCTGATTATCCATCAACGTCATTAATTTATTACAACTATTAATGATTGATGTGCGGTTGCCCCAAGCCAGCGTTGCTGCAAACAAACCAGCAATTTCTATATCTTGCTTTTTGGAAAAACGATGTGGAATTGAAATCGGATCGTCTTTAATAAAATCTTTTTTGTTGTATTTATCGTGGTAAAAATTTAGAATATCTATGGTTTGGTTGGAAATCATTTTTCTCTGATATATTTTAGATCATATTCTGTTGTCCATGTTTTTCCTTTATCATAAGAAATTTCGCCAAGTTGACGAACTTCATTTACATTTGTATTGAAAAATGTCAGTCTACGCACACCTTTTTTACCATTGTTAACAATTGGTCGCGAAGACCGAAAACGCATTGCATTATCAAGATATTTTCCATTTATAAATTCAGTAACACTTCCTTTGTCATCTACCCAAGTTTGTTGCCATTGCTTTGTTTCCGAGTTGTAAAAGTTAAAACTCTTTCCTTTGTTTCCAAAAAAATCAATCCAGTTTTCTTGAATTACGCACTCATTTAAAATCTGTTCTATTTTGCTTGTGCCTGACTGCTGGCCTTGCGCATTGTACACTTTCCATTCGCCAATCCAGAAGTTAAACTGTTGCGATTCTGGTTGAAACGAACATGGTGAAAAGTTTTTTTTCATTCTTTCCAGAACGATTTTAAACGTTTTATCATCGTGCAAATTCTTCAAATCTTCGTCATCTAATGTTGATTGATATTGCGTATATCCAGCAGTTATTGCTTTATCTAACCAACTAATTGCGCTGTCTTTTTGTGCTAATTTCGCATTATACAAACATGCAATATTATACATTACAACAGCATTACCACTGAATAAAACTGATTTTTTATATGCATCTACAGTTTGAGCGTATTGTTGTAAATTATAATAACATTGACCAATTTTGTTCCATTGAAAACCAGGTCTGTCTTTTGGATTAGTTTGCAAATGTTTATCGTATGCAGTTATTGCATTTTCCCATTGTTTTTCTTTAAATAAAGAATCGGCAAGTTGCTGTTGTCCAAGTATATTATTGTTTAATGCAAGTAAAAACAATAACAGTAATAGATACATTTTATTTGACATTTTATTCAATCGCATTTTTCAAATCTTCTATTAAATCATCTGCATCTTCAATTCCAATACTTAAACGAATTAGCGAATCTACAACACCAGTTTTTTTGCGTTCTTCCAAAGGAATGCTGCCATGTGTCATACTTGCTGGATGACCAATCAACGATTCAACACCTCCAAGCGATTCTGCTAATGAAAATAACTTGGTCGATGAAAGTAATTTATGTGCTGCAGCCAAGCTGTCATCTTTCAATGAAAAAGACACCATTGCACCAAATAGTTTCATTTGTTTTTTGGCAATTTCATGTCCTTTATGTTCTGTAAAACCTGGATAATGTACATCACCAACCTTTGGATTTGACTTTAAATAAGCAGCAATTTTTTCTGCATTTTCACAAGCTCGTTGCACACGAATATGTAACGTTTTAATACCTCGCAAAATCAAAAAGCAATCTTGCGGACCAGGCACTGCACCACAAGCATTTTGCAAGAAATACAATTGCTCTGCCAATGTTTTATCTTTCACCACAACAGCGCCATGAATCACATCACTGTGACCACCAAGGTATTTTGTTGCCGAATGTACCACAATGTCTGCACCTAAATCTAAAGGTGTTTGCAAATATGGCGATGCAAACGTATTATCAACACAAACTAGTAAATTATGTTTTTTTGCCAATGCACAAACTGCAGCAATGTCAACAATATTCAGCATTGGATTGGTTGGTGTTTCTACCCAAATTAATTTTGTTTTTGGTGTGATGGCATTTTCAATGTTGGATAAATCTGTCATATCAACAAAAGAAAAATCTAACCCAAAACGTCCGAAAACTTTGGTGAAAATGCGATAGGTTCCACCATATAAATCATTACATGAAATGATATGATCGCCAGAACTAAACAGCTTTGCAATAGCATCGGTTGCAGCCAAACCACTGGCAAAACAAATTCCATGATTTCCATTTTCCAGAGCTGCCAATTGATTTTGCAACACATTGCGTGTTGGATTTTGAGTGCGTGCGTACTCAAATCCTTTGTGTACACCAGGTGCATCTTGCACATAGGTTGATGTTTGAAAAATCGGTGTCATAATAGCACCTGAAGTTGCATCTGGTTCGATGCCTGCGTGGATTACTTTTGTTGCGAATTTCATTTTATTAAAGTTATACGTTAAATGTTATTGGTTATTTGGTTTAAAACTGTAATACAAAAATATCAAATAAAAAACCGCTTGAATAAATACAAGCGGTTTAAATTTTATAATTTATACAATACATTGCCGCTTGTTATTTATAACAGCAGCAAGAAAAGGTATATTTTTTCGTTGTTTTCATAAAGTAAATGTATAAAATAATTTTATGCTTTCAAAATCATTTTTACGGTTTGTAGAAAATCTGGTTTAAAAAATCCATTCTTAACGTAAGCAAATTTTCTTACAAAACCTGTCCGTTTTTCAATGCTGATAAATGCATCTATGGTTTGCAAATCTTTTTTATTGAGTTTGTCTTTGTAATTATTTCTAAAATCTTTTGCTTGTTCAATCCTTAAATTCAACCAATATTTATGCTGTGTTTTGGTTACAGCATTCTTTATATTTTTATCATTTTTTGTGCAAATGATAATTTTATTCTGAAAGATGTATTGTTGGCATGATTGCGCAATAATATTAGTTGTTGATCTATTGCTTTAAATTTTCCGAAAGCTGCAGTAAGTAAAGCAATCCAATGATCATGATAAATTGCATGCTTTCCAATTGGACAAGCCAGTTTTGCCAATGCTTGATTAATCATCATGGTGCAACCAAAAGGAATATTATATATCAGCAAACGATTGAACGTAAAATATGTTGCGTGTGTTTTATGTATTTTCCACATCGATTGATGTAGAATTTCATCTTGTTCGTTGATGACAGTCATGTCGCTGTATACCATACAAGGAACTGTACTATTACCATTTTCCAGTTTTTGTATTTCTTTGATAGAAACTTCGAGTTTATTTTTTAACCATACATCATCCTGGTCACAGAAGCAAAGATATTCTGCATTGGTTGACTGCATAAGAATATTGAAATTTTGAGCCACGCCAATATTTCCTAAGTCATCTTCAATAATTCTGATAACTTCAGGAAATTTATTTTGATACTCTTTTAAGATTTTTTTTGTGGAATCTGTTGAGCCATCATCACGCACAAGAATTCTAAAATTGCGTATAGTTTGTGCTAATAAACTGTCTACTTGTTGCGCTAAAAATTGTTCGCCGTTATACGTTGCCAAAAGAATATCTATCGTAAATTTTGAGTCGCTCATTTCGTTTATAAGTTATCGTAACCGAGTTGCTGCATTAATTCCTTTCCTTTTAAATCCTGATAGATTTTATAATAATTTGGATTGTTTACAAACGCATATGCTCTTTCTTTTTTAATGTCGCGCGTTTCCATTTTTATTTTTTCATCGCTTATTGCCAAACCAGAAAAATGAGCTAATTGTTTCAGTTTTTCAAAAGGATTCGCTAAAAAATCTTCATATTTAATTTCTAAATAATCTGGAAATTCGTGTTTTAAAGATATTGCTTTGTCAACATATTCTTGCCATAAATCATAGCCATCTTCAATAGTATTGATACGAAAATTGCGATGAAAATTATTGCTGATTAAAAATTCACGTTTCAGTTTTTTCTTCCAAGTCCATTTAAAATTATTGTATTTGATCAAATCGCGTTCTAAATAACTCGAAGCTACGTCAATTGGATTTCTGTAAATATGAATGATTTTTGCGTTCGGAAAAATGTGTTTCCAAAAATCAACTGTGAATGTATTTTTTGGGTCTTTCCAACCAAACGGAAAATCTATGTCTTTTATGTTTCTGTATTTTGAAGAAAAGTTTCCAAGATATTTTTTTCGTTTCGATGATTGTAAAAAATATTCTATTGATTCAAAAATTACTTTATCACAAAATGGATTTCGGTAACGCATATTGTGCGGTTTTTCTGCTGTTGCTGTATGTAAATCAAAAATCCAATTATTAATTTCCCAGAAAAAAGTGATTCGTGGTTGATTTCTTTTTCTGCGCCAACAAATAAACCCAAATTTTCGAGCATTTTAGTAATCATCGTAGTGCCACTTCGATGCATTCCTAAAATTATGATTGGCTGTTGATTCATTTTACGAATTTACGTTAACTTTGTAAAAGTTTTTATGTTAGAAATTTTATACGAAGATAATCATATTATTGCGGTGAACAAACGCAGCGGCGACATTGTGCAAGCAGATGAAACTGGCGACAAACCGCTTGGCGATTTTGTGAAAGATTATATTAAAGAGAAATATCAAAAACCTGGTGAGGTTTTTTTAGGAGTGGTGCATCGCATTGACAGACCTGTTTCTGGTGTGGTGTTATTTGCCAGAACCAGTAAAAGTTTAACTCGATTAAACGCGCTTTTTCAAACTAAAGAGATACAAAAAACATATTGGTGTGTAGTGAAAAATAAACCGAAAGAAGATGCTGGAACTTTGATTCATTTTCACTTAAAAGATTCCATCCAACGCAAAGCAAAGTTGTACGATAAAGAAGTGGCGAACTCTAAAAAATGTGTGTTGCATTATAAATTATTGGCAAGTTCAGATAATTATCATTTGTTAGAAGTGCAATTAGAAACTGGCAGATTTCATCAAATTCGCGCGCAACTGGCAAAAATTGGTTCGCCAATAAAAGGTGACATAAAATATGGTTTTGATAGACCAAATGAGAACACCAGAAGCATTCATTTACATGCACGACAAATAGAGTTTATGCATCCTGTAAAAGATGAAAAGATTGTAATAATTGCATCAGTACCTGATGAAGTAATTTGGAAGTTTTTTGAAGATAAGATGAGTTATTGATCGAATACTCACTCACATGTTACGAATACTAACTAAAAACCATAAATAGAAAATTGTGTGATAATATTACATCAAAATTAAAACACATGAAAAAATTAATTTATTCAATCGCAATTGCACTCTCATTTATGACTATTGCGTGCAAAAAAGACAAAGCTGTATCTATAACCGGATATTGGACTGGTTCAGGTATCAACACTGGCTCCTCTTCTTCTAGCTTTATTGGAGTTTTATACAAATCAGATAATTCAGCCAGAGTATATATATTGTCATCAGATACTACTATTGGTTTAAAACTAAATGCCACTTATGTTATAGGCGCAGATTCGGTTAGAACCACCATGACAGATGGTTCCAATACTACTATACTTTCATCAAAACTAAACAGCAATGCAACGCAAATGAATGGAACTTTTAGAAGTTTAACCAATTCAACAACTGGTACTTGGTCGGTAACTAAAAACTAATTACGTTGTCGCAGTGCTTCAAACAAAACAATAGCTGTTGTGTTGGAAACATTCAACGAATCATTTTTGAAACTATCTTTATGCTAACAAAAATTAAATTTATGAAAAAGAAAATCTATCCAATTGCAATTGTATTATTTTTAGCAACAATAATTTCTTGTAAAAAAAAAAATGCAACTCATTTTGTCCACGCATCTGCATTATAGATGGTATTTATGAAAATGGTTCTGATTCTCTTAGAATTTACTTTTCCAAAATGAAATTGAACTTAGCGCTAAATATAGCAATTCAACGCAGCTTCGTACCGTTATCCAAACGCTACAAAAGCTGTTGGTTTTTCAATCACCGCATTAAATAATATTTTGCTTTTATTTTCCCAAAAAACATCTACACCAACGGCTTCTGTACCTAATACAAAAGCCGTTGGTTTTTTATAATCACATTCTAAATAATTTTTAGATGCTTTTAAGGATGTGGTAAAAAGGGAAGTCTTATTTTTATTCAAAAATGCAAACGCTTCTTCTTTACTGCAGACTGCAATTTGTTTAGTAAAAACACATCCAACAGATGATCGAATAACATTCGGATTATACACATCAGTTTTAGTATCGCAACAAATAACAGCAGTAACATTTGCAGCATCTGCAATACGCAACAACGCACCCAAATTGCCTGGTTTTTCAACGCCATCAACTACTAAAAAAATAGGATTTTCGTCTTGTTTTATTTCATTTAATTGATGTGTTTTTTGCTTTGCAATTGCCACCACTTTTGACGTATTTCCACGATAGGATATTTTATCAAATACTTCGTCTGAGACTTGTATGAAGTCGACCGTCGACCGTCGACCGTCAACAGTTAACTTTATTTCATCAAACCATTGACTATTGACTATTGACTGTTGACACAAAATTGTTTCCACTTCAAAACCATTTGCAATCGCCATTTGTGTTTCTTTCCAACCATCAATTACAAAAATATTTTCTTCTTTGCGTAACTTCGATTTTTCTTGCAGTAACAAGATTTTTTTTATTAGTGGATTTGATGCAGACGAAATTTCTTTCATGTAACAAAAATGAACAAATATTTTTATTATTCGTGTAATTTGATGTAATTAGTATTCAAAATTTTTACAAAATGGCAAAAGAAAAAATACGTTGTGGTTGGTGCGTTGGCAAACCTTTGTATGAAAAATATCACGATGAAGAATGGGGCACACCTGTTCGTGATGACCAAACACAATTTGAGTTTTTGGTTTTAGAAAGCGCACAAGCTGGTTTAAGTTGGTGGACAATTTTGCAACGCAGAGAAAATTATAGAAAAGCATTTGCCAATTTTGATTATAAAAAAGTAGCGAAATTTCCGCAATCAAAAGTAGAAGAATTGATGTTAGATGCAAGCATTATTCGAAATAGAATGAAAATTGAAGCAACTGTAAATAATGCGCAACGATTTTTAGAAGTGCAAAAAGAGTTTGGTAGTTTTAGTAATTACATTTGGAGTTTTGTTGGTGGAAAGCCAATAATTAATAACCATTTAAGTTTAAGCACTGTGCCTGCAACCACAGCAGAATCAGATGCTTTGGCGAAAGACATGAAAAAACGTGGCTTCAAATTTTTAGGTTCAACAACATTGTACGCGCACATGCAAGCTACTGGTTTGGTGAACGATCACATCGTAGATTGTCATCGATATAAAGCGTGTAAGTAATTATTTTCGTTGAAATTCTTCTTTAGAAATTCCATAGCAATAAGTATCTACAATTTGATTGTCGTAAGTTGTATAGTCTTGGTAGAATGCACCTTCATATTTTAAACCAGCTTTTTCCACTACTTTTTGCGATGCAATATTTGTGGTTACAATGCGTGCAAAAATGCGGTTGAAATTAATTTTTTCAAATCCGATTCTTAATAAATTTATCATAGCTTCTGTAACTAATCCTTGATTCTCAAAGTTTGCATCTATAAAATAAGCGAGTTCACATTGGTTCTTTTTCCAGTCAATATCTTTTAAATTAAAGTGTCCGATAAGTTGTTGAGTAGATTTATCAAACAACATAAAACCATACGCTTTATTATTATTCCAATCAAATATTTTTTGTTGTACGTAATCTTTAGCTGCAATTTCGGTTTCGGTAGAACGCAATAGAAGCGGAAAACTATGCACCAATCGTAGTTTGTTTTTTTGTATCAAATGATAAACTTCGTTGTATAATTTTATATCATACGGTTTTAGAAACAAGCGTTCTGTTTCCAATATACTTCGTTGAAATTTTATCATCGTATAAAAATACATTTTAAATTCAGCTTACGAAATAAAATCGTTTTGTTTGATTTCAATCTGTTTATTTCAAGATATACTTTTATCTTTATTTAATTTTTATGAAAAAAATTACGCTCATACTTATTTTTGGTTGTTTAAATTTGCTCTTATTTGCTAAAGAAAAACATGTTTCTAAACCAAAAAAATATCATCCAGTTTATTCGTATCCATCAAAATTAGGTTTTGATGTGGACTTGCAAATCGGTAAAGTTTGGAAGCATACTACTAATTTTCGTCCAACTATAAATGGACCCAGTTATTGCGGTGAAGTCAATGTTTTCAAGCAGACAGACGGAAGCAAAGATTGGCAACGCAAGCTGCATTATCCAGAAATTGGTGGTGGTTTTTGGTTTGCTGTTCATCATGATAGAGATACCATTGGCAATGCATTTGCTGCTTATATTTATTGGAAATATTCGTTGGTGCGCTCCAAAGTTGTTGACTTCAATATGAAAATGGGAATTGGTTTAGCATATTCTACCAAAAAATTTATTAAAGGCAGCAATGAAGTACACAATGCAATTGGCGCGCATTTAAATGCGTATGTTCAATTACGTTTTGGACTGGAATGGAAAATTGCAAAACCGTTGCGCCTAGTCACAGCTTTTACTTACAATCATTATTCTGATGGTGCTGTGAAATTGCCGAATTTAGGTATCAATACGATGACAGCTACACTTGGTTTAATCTATTATCCATCTATTGAAAAATATAAATTAGAATTGAACAAAGATTCGATTCCAAAACCAAAACATAAAAATGAAATCTTTGCAAAATCTACGGTTGGTTTTTTAGATGTGCAAAATAATTTGATTCCTGAAAAAACGTATTTAATGCAATCGACAACAATTGGTTATTCGCGCTATTTAAATATTACCAATAAATTGAGTATGGGTACGACTTTAGAATTTAATTTCGGTGAACCGCATATTTATGTAAATACGTTAGAAACAAAAAGTGTTTTAATTAAAAAAGCAGCTACAGATTTAAGTGTGTTTATTGGTGATGAAATTATGATTGGAAAAGTTGGATTTTATTTTCAGCTTGGTGCTTATTTATACCATACTTATAGAATGCCGTTGCCAGTTACCTTTCGTTTAGGTGCCAACTTATATGGATCTACTAAACTAGGTAAGAAAAAACGAGGTGCTATATTTGGAACTGGTGGTTTGAAAGCACATGGTGCAACAGCACAATTAATAGAACTTGGTGCTGGTGGTGCATGGAAGTTTTAGATTTATTTATTGCCAAATAATTTTCATGTCTTTTTTACTTTGCCATTTTAGGAAGTCATCTTCGTATTTTTTTTCTAAAATATTTCGCTTTACTTTCATGGTTGGTGTAATTAAATTATTTTCTACAGTCCAGCTTTCATGCATTATTACAAACTTAGCAATGCGTTCGTGGTTATCTAATGATGCATTTACTTCGGCTAATGTTTGAAGTAAATCTTGCTCTAAGATTGTTTTATCTAATTCATTATTTTCTTCCAATACAACCAAAGCCATTGGTTGTTTTAAATTACTACCAACTACACAAATCTGAGCAATGTGTTGGTTTTTCGATAATTCTAATTCAATTGGTGCTGGTGCTACATATTTTCCTTTGTCGGTTTTAAATAATTCTTTAATGCGTCCTGTAATTTTTAAATAACCTTCTTCGTCAATCTCACCCATATCACCAGTGCGCAAAAATTTATCTTTCGTAATGGCTTCTTTTGTTTTTTCTGGTTCTTTGTAATAACCTAACATTGTACAGTCACTTTTTACTAAAATTTCGCCTTCGTCCGAAATTTTGCATTCAACTTCAGGCATTGTGATACCAACGCTTCCAACCTTGCGCATGCCTGGACGATTGCCATGTGAGTATGCACAATTTTCACTCATTCCATATGCTTCGTAAATTTCTATACCTAGTTTTTCGTACCAATTAATTAATGCAACTGGAATTGGTGCTGCACCGCTGATGATAAATTTCGCTGCAGATAAACCAGCATTTTCTTTTATCTTTTTCTTGATTAAATCCGATAAATATGGAATCGATAAAAGCGTGTCTAATCTTTTTTGTGGTAAGCGTTGCAAAATTTTTGCTTGCATGCGTGTCCAGATTAATGGCACTGCGAGAAAAACGGTTGGTTGTGTATCGCGCAAATTTTCAGGCATTTTTTCGATCGATTCTGCAATGGAAATTGGTGCGCCTGCATACAAGCCACCCATTTCTACCAACATTCTTTCCGCAATATGCGAAAGTGGCAAGAAAGATAAAAAGCGTTCGTTATCGCTCAACAAACCTAAATTATTTATTTCTTCTAATAATGCTGTTGCAGCAAAAGCAAATGCTTTGTAGTGATGCATCACACCTTTGGGCATTCCTGTAGTGCCTGATGTATAAATGATGGTTACTAAATCTTCGAGTTTTGGAATATAATTTTTAGTAATTGGCTTTTGTGTTTCGATAATAACATTCCAGTTTTCGCAAGTAGCTTTTTCCCAGAATGGAAAATGTATTTTTTTAATTTCTTTAGAAACAACATCTTTTTGTTCGTTCCATTTAGATGTTTTACCAACAAACAAAACTTTTGATTCGCTGTGTTCTAAACAATATTTTATAACATCTGCTTGCAGCGTTGGATATAACGGTACAGAAACATGACCGCTCATCATGATGGCTAAATCAGCAATAATCCAGTGTGCACAATTTTCAGATAAGATTGCAATTTTGCTATATGCTGGTAATTTTAAGGATTGAATATAAGCAGCCATTTTTCGAGCTTCGTCGCCAACGCGTTTCCAACTAAAGTGTATCCATTGTGAATTTTGCGATTGTCGCAAAAATGTTTGGTTACTTTTTTCTAGTTCAAATTGGTAAAATTTTTCTAAAGGTGTAATGAGTTGCATATCTATATTCAATAAGAAATAAATATAGTAAAAGACTTGGTGAATTTTTTACTATTTGCAAAGTCTTTATACAAAAACCATCGTGCCACGTTTTTCAAAGAAATTTTTTCTTATCCAAAGATAATCTAGTAGAAAAAATGAAGATATGTATTGAAAATCAATAGATTTTCAATTAAAAGTACTACTTCATAACAAAACAAACCACAAAAATTAAACTTTCAGTAATAATTGAAAGAAATGTATAACACAAAATAGACAATTCCATAAAAAAGTTGTGTCAATTGCTTGTTTTTTAGCTAACATAGAATCAAAAATAAAGTTTCAATTTTGTTTGAAAGTTTTGAACTAATAAAAACAATAACAAAATTCTATAACAATTAAATTTTATCAACATGCAAAAATCAATTTTAATCGCAGCTACAATCTTCGCAAGCATTGCTTCTTATGCGAACGATAATCTTACAACAGAAACTGCTGTAACAACGACTACAACAGAAACTGCTGCTACAACAACTACAACAGAAGCAATAGCAGCAACCGAAAATCCAGCTCCTACTTCATTTGGTGAGCAAGATGATAACTATTATTATGAACGTAGAATTTCAGCTATAACAGAAGTTGGAACTACGTTTTTGTATGACAAAGCATTTTTTAATATGTATCAAGCAGTTGGCGCACGTGTAAATCCATATTTATTTATTGGTGGTGGTTTAGGTGTACAAGTGCGTGCTAATCAGCAATATCAATTTCAATTATTGGCTGATGTACGTGCAAATGTTTTAGATAAAAGAGTAACACCAATTTTTATGATGCAAGTTGGTTATAACAGATCTGGTGCTGAAACGATATACAATAAAGAGAAACAATCGTTGAAACCTGAACAATTAAATTTAAATTTAGGAACAGGAATTTTGGTAAAAGCAACAGATAATGCTTCGTTTACGCTTAATGGTGGTTATTCATTGTTTTCTGATTTCAGTAAAAACATGCATGGCGGTTTTGTGAAAATCGGTTATGTATTCTAATAAATATTGATTGATTATAAAATCCAATAAAGGTGAGTTGTAGTTGTAATTATGGAATTTTTAGGACAATAAAAATTTCATAATTACACAGCTTCCACCATCTCTAAAATTAACTTCATCAGCCAATTGTTTCATTAAAAAAACACCTCGACCATCTGGTTGTTCTCTAAATTCTGGTGAAGTTGGATCTGGTAATTTATCAGGTGTAAATCCTTTTCCTTGATCTTTAATAGATACTTTTAGTGTGCCTTCGCAACTAAAAGCTTGAATTTCCACTGATTTTTTTGCGTCTAAATTATTACCATGTTCAATAGCGTTCGTTACTGCTTCTACAGAAGCCAGCAACATGTTTCCATATTGTTCATCGTTGATACTTAATTGTACACGTAACGAATCCATCAAGTTTTCGACTTTTGCAATGTTTTCAAGTCGTGAACCGATTTTTAATTTTGCGATTTCTACCATTCCAGATTTTAATTTAAACATACATTTGTTCTTTTTTTAGATAGCTATTGAACATGTGATTATTGAATGGAGTTTTTATGTTAAAACGAGTTTAATTTAAAGAACTACTAAACTATATACGCAAGTTTAATCAATTAGTTAACAAGTCGCAAGTATTTTTCTACTAAATTTTTATAAAAAGGCGTTAAATTCGGTGGAACTTGTTTAAATAGCTCTAAGCTTGCCTTTCTTTTTTGAATATATTCTTCTAAAGAAGGTGGTAATTTTCGAGGAATATCTGTAGTTGATTTCGATTGACGTTTCTCATCTTCGTCTTGTTCACGCTGTGCTTTATCAAACTCTAAAAGTCTGGTTTCTATCTCTTTATGTCGTTTTAATGTTTCTTGCGATAATTTTTTCGTCACCAAATCTTTTTCTACATCATCCATTTTTTGCATTAAATCGTCAATACCACTGGCATCTTTGTCTTTCTGGCTCATTTTTTCTTTCATCTTTCTTAATGCTTCACGCACAGCTGCTTGCTTTTGCACCGCATCGGCAAAATCTTTTCCCATTTTTTTCGGATCTTTTCCTTGCTGCATACCATCTTGCATTTGTTTCAGTTGGTCGCCTAATCCTTTTTGCATATCGCCTGGTTTTGGAGTTGGTTTTTTTCCTTTTCCTTTTCCACCTGGTTTGTTACAGCTTCCATCGCCTGGTTGATTTTTTTGATTTTGTTGTTGCTGCAAATTATCTAACGACTCGCTCAGCATCAACGCCAAATTGTTGGTTGAAGTCATTACCATTTGTTGCGCTACTAAAGTTTGAGGTCTGTAACGTGCTTCTAAATTATCGAGTGCTTTTTTCATTTCACGATTGAGTTTGTACATTTCATCAGCAATAAAAGTTTGCAGTTGAAATTGTCGTTTGCCAAGAGCTTGCAAACTATCACCAATCATTTTTGCATCGTCGCGCAAGTCATATTGTTTTTGCATGATTTGCGTGTATTTCGGACTTTCGTTTTCCGTTTTTTTCAAATCAGTCATTAGTTGTTCCTGTTCAAACGACAATTTCACTAAATTTTCTAATAACTGACGAATAAGTTTGATGTCTTCAGCAGCTTGGTCTTCTTGCATTTTATCCAATTTTTGCTGCATTTTAGAAGCCATCTTTTTCATTTTTTGAGACGCACTTTTCTGTGATTTTGATGCTTTATCGTTTTGATTTTTTTCAAGTTCGTCCGAACTTTTTTCCATATCATCTTGAATTTCTTCAGCGTCTTCTTTATTTTCTTTTGTATCTATTTTTTCGTCATTTTCTTTATTTAATTTTTCTAGCTGTTCAAGATTTTCTTTCACAGCATCCATTTTTTTATTCAGTTCTTCCTGTTTTTGTTGTATTTCTGAATTTTTTTGTTCGCCTTTTTTTTCGGTTTGTTCGCTCAATTTTTGTTGTTCTTCAGCTAATTGTTTTAGTTTATCAATCGTTTCTTGCGCTTTTTGTTCTAATTGTAATTGTTTAAATAAATCTTGCATTTTGTCGAGTTCCTGTTTTAGATTTTCGTTGCTCATTTGCATTTTATCTAAATTCTCGAACGTATTATTTTTTTCCATTTTTTGCAAAATGTCTTCAATTTGTTTCATCAAATCTTTCATTTCATCGGTCATCAAATCGTTCAGCATTTCCTGAATTTTTTCTTGTTTTTTTAAGATTTCTTCATCAACCGTTTTTATTTCATCTTGATTTTTTAAATTTTCCTGATACTTTTCTTTTATCTGTTCCAACTCTTGTGCTAATTGCTGGTGTTTCTGTTGAATTTGTTCCAACTGCTTTTTGTCTTCCCAGGAAAGTGTGTTTTTTGCCAACAATTTCTGCTTCATTTCTTTGATTTCAGCAGCCAATTTTTGTGCATCTTTCATGGCTGAACTCAAATCATCTTTTATATCTTCATTATTTTGAAACTCTTGTTTTTCTAATTGTAGAATCGTTGGCTTATTAAAATTATACACTTGAGATTTCGTTGATTTTGGTCCGGAAACGCCATCGTTATCGAACACTTCAAAATAATAATCCATTTTGTCGCCTGGACGAATGGTGTACTTTTCAAAATCAATTGGAAAATTAAAATCAGAAATGGATTTATTGTTGAGTGATAAATTCTGTTTTTTATTTTCGATGATTTTTCCTTTCTCATCTTTTATCGTGTAATGAAATTCTAATTTTGATAAACCATAATCATCAGAAACTGCACCTAAAAACAAAGCAAAATCTTTATTTAATGTGTCTTGAATGCGTTCAACATTAATAGAAGGAAAATTATCTGGCGTTGCTGAAATCGTGAAAGAAACCGAATCGCCTTTGTCAACTTCGTTGTTTGAGACCAGAATTGTATAGCGTGTATCTTTAATAATTTTTTTGCTAAAACTAAATTTATCTTTTCCGTTTGATGACGCATTATATTGTTGTCCATCCATGAAAATTTTAATTACATCTGTACTGGATGTTTCAAAATTCCAATTGACTGAAGTTCCTGTTGGAATCACCAAGTCACCAGTATTCTTTAGTGTTTCTGATTTTTTATTGGTGTATGTTGGATAATTTAACTGCGTTGCGAAATTAGCAATCATTGGTTTTTTTAACACACGAATTTTGTATTCATCACTGTTAAAATCAGCAGCAGAAAAATAAAACGGAACATCTTTCTGTAAATTGGTAAAACGATAACTGAATTTATCAGCAGCAATTTTTTCCATTTTATACGATTTTCCATCTTCAAAAATAAATACTTCATTTGGCAAGGTTTTTCCATTGATGGTAAGTTTTACTTCTATGTCTTCGTATTGCAATGCTTTCAGATTTTTATTTTCTAATACAAAATCAAACGGTGCTTTTTTTGCAAAAACAACATTTGGATTTGCTAAGCGTTTGTTGCTTTCTTTAAAAATATTTGGCGCAATTAAAAAGATGGCAAGTACCGCAATTATTGGTGGCAATACATATTTAAGGTATTTTTTATTTTCAGCAAGTTGAATAGCGCTTGAAAAGGAACCAATTTTATATTCTCTATTTTTTGAGAAATTGAAGCTTCAATCAGTTCTTTATTATATGCATTTTGCGATTGATTCTTAAGTTGTAAAACATTCAGTAGTTTATCTTTTACATTCTGAAAATGCCGACCGATAATTTGCGCTGCTTGCTCGTGCGAAATAGTTTTACCTAATTTTAAATAATGAAATAATGGCAACAAAATCCAAACGCATAAAGTAGAAAGCGTGCCAATTAAAAAGGTTGCTAAAATAAATTTACGTACGGCTGGAGAAAAGTATAATTTGTATTCAAATAAACTAGCGAATAAATAATATGCAAATACCAATGCTAAGAACAAAAGTGTTCCTTTAATGAGTTTATTCAAATAATATTTTCGAATAAACTCATCTAGTTTTCCAAGAAGTAATTCATAATTGTTGTTCATCGCAATTGTAGCAGTTAAATATAAACTTCGCGAATCATAAATGAAAGTTAATTTGCATTAAAAATGTTAATACACAATTCTAATAATATCATCTTTTACTTCAAAAGATGCATTTGGCATTTTAGTTTTGATAACTTGTTCAAATTCTGCTAAAGGTGGATAGCCAACTGCACCAATAAAACAACGCGCATCATCTATCAAAATAATGTGTTTGTGCGGTGAAGCAAAAATGGTATCTATTTCTGCATAGATTGGACAACCTGTTTCGCCAAAACCAGTGTCGCCACCAGAAAAATGACCATCTAACCAAAATAATGCAGGTGCTTTCAATTGTTTAACTAATTCAGGTAATTTGGTTGAGCTATCACCTAAAAGTAAATTGATTTTTGAATTATTTTTGAAACGATTTTTTGCTAAATCATAAATAAAATCAACAATTTCGATAGAATATAGCGTGTCAAAATTTGCTTGCACAGCTTCCAACATATCACCTAAAAAAGTACCAGTTTCAATAAACGTTTTTACATTGTATTTTTTACCGTATTCTTTAATAGCATCTTGTTTTACAGCATGTGGTGGTGGTACTGGTTTTCCTGCTGCGTTCCATTTTGAATAACGATAAGCATGAACAGCAGCATAAATTCCACTCTTTGCAATTTGCGGTAATGCTGTAAAAATATTTCTATAAAAATATCTTTTATTAATTGCGGTTTGTTCGACAGATTCTAAGGTCATAATTTAAATTGAATACAAAAATAAGAAAATGAAATCTTTTTATTTTTTTCTCGGCACAAAATAAACTTCAGAAAAATCGCGTTGTTCCATGGCATTTTGCGGACAATCGCGCACATACGGTTGCAGCAAACGAAAATCAATATCGTAGTAATTTGGCAGCACCACAGCGTCTTCAATTACTTGCTGATCTGCTTTTGCATATAAAATATTGCGTTCTTTTTCATCAACGGTTGCAATTGCATTATCAAACAACATATCAAATGCTTTATTTTTATATCGAAATGAATTGATGTATGTTTTTTGATTGATGTCGTCCGGAACGTATTTGCTGTGAAATAAATTCAAGAAATTTTCAGCATCTGGATAATCGGCTATCCAACCTAGACGATAAAAATCTGTTTTTGCAGTTTCCACGGTTTCGGTATGTTGTGCCCAAGGAACCATTAATAATTCTATTTCAATGCCTAATGTTTCTTCAATCATTTTTTTGATTGCTTCGGCAACTTGTGAGTTGCGCGAACCACCAGAATTTAATTCTAACGTTAATTTGGGAAACCCTTTTCCTTTTGGGAAACCTGCTTTTGCCAAATATGTTTGTGCTTTCGCTGGATCGAAATTAAAACCTTTTACTTGTTTAGAATCGTACGTTCCAGTTCCAGGTGGCACCACACCGTAGATTGCAGGAAAACCTGAACCTTTCAATGTGTATTCACATAATTTTTCTCTGTCATATGCATAGCAAAATGCCTTGCGTACATTAATATTATTAAATATTTTTCCTTGATGTTGAAAGCCATAATATTGCAACGACATCGTTGGCATAAATTGCAATTGAAATTTTTGGTATTCAGGTTTTAAATTATGTTTATTATCCATAATTTCTTCAATCATTTCCAATGGAAATTTATATACTAAATCACTGTTGCCTTTTTTAAATTCTAATAATTCATTTTTCTTTTCTTTGATGTATGAAACACGAATTGCATCTAAATAAGGCAACTGATTTCCGAATTCATCTTTTTTCCAATAATTTGGATTTCGTGCCAAATATGAAATCTGATTATCTTGATTAATTTTTAAATAAAATGGTCCAGTTCCAACGCAATGTTCGCGCATATCAGCACCATATTTATCAAATGCTTCACGTGGATAAATCTTGCCAAAGATTAAAGCTAATCGTGCCAAGAATACTGCATATGGTTTTTCCAATTCAACTTCAACTGTAGAATCATTTAGTACACGAACACCTGAAACACCAGTAGCAGGAATGATATTTTTGGATGTTAATGAATCATATTCGCTTGCACCTTTTACAACATCTTTAAAAATCCAAAAACCTTGGTTGTCAGCTGGATTGTGGTAACATAATCTATCGAAGCAAAATTTTACGTCTTGAGCATTTAATTCTCTTCCTTTTCCATTTGGAAAACAAGGGTCATCGTGATAAAAAACACCTTTTCTAAGATAGAAAGTGTATATTTTTTTTGATTCATCAATCGTCCATCGTTCTGCTAATGCTGGAATGACAGCCAATGTACTGTCATCAAACGTCACTAAACCTTCATAAATTTGTTCTAATAAACGATGTGCAGTTACTTCGGTAATATTTAATGGATAAAGTGATTTAAAATATTCTTCTTCATTATAACGAAACGTGCCGCCATAATATTTTCCGCCTTTTGCCGGTCGCAATTTAAATTCGCGCTCTTTTTGGCTGCCACACGACAATATAAAAATTGAAATAAAAAAGAGAATAATCAATCGATGCATATCTGTAATTTGATGTGCTAAAATACAAATTATTTATTGGATGATTTTGTAAAATAAATTTGGTGAAAATGAAATTGAAAAGCTGTTTTGTATTATCTTCGAATAGAAATTACGCTAATAAATTTATACACATGAAATCAATCATATTCGCAGGCATTTTATTTATAGGATTTTCGGCATTTTCTAAACCAAAAATGGTGCATTCTGTTGCTGATTTTGAAAAATTATACAACGACAAAACGTATCCGTTTAATAAATTATCAGATTCGACATTTCAGCGATTGAAATCCACTATACAATTTGACGAAGTTGGAAATTTTAGAGGTTTTAATTACGTAAGTGGTTTATGGAAAGAGTTGACATATGAAGAATATTTAGTGTTTAATCAACTAATTGTTGGAATAAAAGAAAAGCCAACTGATGAAGCAAAAGCTGATTATGAAGCGCGTAGAAATCGCTAATGAAATGTGCAATTAAAATAACCACTTAAGTTCCTTAAATGGTTAAATTTTTTTATTTTTTGAAAATCAAATTTCGATTCCAGCGTATTCGTCCAATACTTCATCTAAAATTGAGAAAATCTCGTCTATGTCATTTGTCATCACCAAACGAGTTCTGTATGGTTTTATATTTGGCAAACCTTTTAAATAATTAGAATAATGTGGTCGCATTTCCAATACTCCAAGTGTTTCGCCTTTCCATTCAATTGATTTTTGTAAATGTGTTTTTACAATTTCAATTTTTTCTTCAATCGGTGGATCGGCAATAATTTCACCATTAAAAATAAATGCTTTTACTTGGTTAAAAATCCAAGGCGAACCAATCGCAGCACGACCAATCATAATACCATCCACACCATATTTATTTTTATATGCTAATGCTTTTTGTGGTGAATCAATATCACCATTTCCAAAAATCGGAATTTGCATTCTTGGATTGTTTTTCACAGCAGCAATCAGCGTCCAATCGGCTTCACCTTTGTACATTTGCTTGCGCGTGCGTCCGTGAATACTGAGTGCTTTGATGCCAATATCTTGTAATCGTTCTGCAACTTCTACAATGTTTTTGGTGTCTTCGTCCCAACCTAAACGTGTTTTTACCGTTACCGGTAAATTCGTTGCTTTCACCACTTGTTCGGTTAAACGCACCATTTTCGGAATATCTTGTAAGATGCCTGCACCAGCCATTTTGCAAACCACTTTATTTACCGGACAGCCATAATTGATATCAATTAAATTCGGTTTTGCTTGTTCTACAATTTGCGCAGATTGCACCATCGCATCTTCTTCACCACCAAAAATCTGAATACCAATTGGTTGTTCGTAATCGTAAATATCGAGTTTTTGCATGCTTTTGTGCGCATGACGAATTAATCCTTCAGACGAAATGAATTCAGTATACATTAAATCTGCACCGTATTTTTTACACACATAACGAAATGGTGGATCGCTCACGTCTTCCATTGGCGCAAGTAATAGCGGAAATTCTCCTAATTCTATGTTGGCTATTTTTACCATAATCAGTCAATAGTCAATGGCTATTAGTCAATAGTTTTTTTTATAATTGACTTTCGACCATCATCTGAATTGCTATCTTTACACAAAGATACGACTTATGCCAGAAAATATATTGGATAACAACTTTAATAAACCGATAACAGAAATGTATGGCATCAATAAATATGGCTATTTCTCACAGTTTTTGGCTTGGCTCGGCGTTTTTTCTGCTTGTTTTTTGATTGCACAATTATTGAGTGGTTTGTTTATGGTGATTTGTTATGGTTCCAATATTTCTGATTTAACAAACATTGTAAAAGGAAATGGTAATTTAAATGGTTTGCGATTTGCACAAATGATTGCTACAGTTTTTGGCTTTTTAGTGCCTGCTTTAATTTTTAGTAAGTTGAAAGAAAAACCGATGTTATCTTATTCCAATGCAAACAATTTTTTTCCAATTATTGGTATTTTATTGATTCCATTTATACTTTATACTTTTTATCCAATCATTAATTTATCATTTTTTGTCAATAAAATTTCACCTTGGAATAATTGGATGAGTGGTTCGCAAGAAGAATATAAAATAGTGGTTGAAGGTTTGTTAAAAGACAAAAGTATTTTTGTATTTATATTGAATTTTATTACGATTGCCATTTTGCCAGCTATTTGTGAAGAGTGGATTTTTAGAGGCACACTACAAAAATTCTTTGCAGAAAAAATGAATATTCATTTAGCTATATTTTTTGCTTCTGTAGTTTTTAGCTTAATTCATTTTGAATTTTCTGGATTTTTACCTCGCATTATTTTAGGAATGTTACTTGGTTATGTGTTTTACATTTCAGGAAGTTTGTGGGCCAGTATTTTTTTGCATGCAGTAAATAATGGTGCACAAGTAATTTTGATGTATTGCAACAATACTGGCATTTATAAATCAGATATGGACAATCCTGAGATGCCCAAAAATTGGGAATTATTTGTTTATACGTTGGTATTTTATGCGCTAATATCTATTTTCTATTATTTCTGTAAGAGGAAAAAAAGCGTAACTTTGCAAAAAATAATTAGCTAATCAGCTAATTAGCTAATTAAAGAATATGAATGATATAGTAACAAGAGCAGTAACAGGATTTTTTTTTCTAATAGTGATGATTGGTGGTGTGGTGTTGCACGAGTATTCTTATTTAATTTTATTTTCATTATTAGTAGTTTTATGCATCAGTGAATATCATGCTATCATTCATGATTTATTGACTTCCACAGAAAAGTGGAAAACAACATATAAAATTATCAATACTGTTTTTAGTGTGATTATATTTGGAATCGTATTTTTAGTAGCTAAGCAAAGTATTCCATTAATTTCCTTATCGTTGTTATGTGGTTTTCCTTTAACCTGGTTGGTGATAGAAATGTACACCAAAAGCGAACGTCCATTTTATAATGTATGTTTAAATTCAATGGCAATTTTCTATTTAGCTATTCCGTTATCATCTGCGAGTTTATTGGCTTTCCACGCTGGCGAATACAGTTGGCACTATTTATTAGCCATCATGATTTTTGCTTGGAGCAACGATTCATTCGCGTATTTATTTGGACGATTTTTTGGCAAACATAAATTGTTTGAACGCATTTCACCAAAGAAAACTTGGGAAGGTTTTTTTGGTGGTATGTTAGGTGCAGCTGGTTTTGCATATATTATTTGGTTGCTGTTTCCGCGTTGGACAGGTCATTCTGTAACGCTTACAACTTACATCATTTTAGCAGTCATTACAACAATAACCAGCACTTATGGTGATTTAGCAGAAAGCATGATTAAACGCAATTTGCAAATTAAAGATACTGGAAACGTATTGCCTGGTCATGGTGGATTTTTAGACAGATTTGACGGACTAATTTTTTCGTTGCCAGCTTGCACGTTATATTTGACGTTTTTTATAAAATAAAAGCTAGTACAAAAGTACTAGCTTGTGGAAAAAGATCAAGAAAACCACCTTTCGGTTATAATTTTATACTACTACTTTATTGTTCATCATCTTTCTTAAATTCAGTAAAGCATAACGCATTCTGCCAAGTGCAGTGTTCATGTTGGTACCAGTCATTTCTGCAATTTCTTTAAAACTCATTTCTGCATAATGTCGCAAAATCACCACTTCTTTTTGGTCATCGGGCAATAGGTTTATCATATCTTTTACACGCAAAATAGTTTGTTGCTTAATAATTGCATCTTCTTTAATTTCATTAGAAAACGAAATATTGTCAAAAAGGAAAGAACCATCAACATTAACAACATTCGGCTGACGTTTCTGTTTTCTAAAATGATCCATACATAAATTATGTGCAATCATCATTATCCAGGGCAAAAACTTTCCTTCATCATTGTATTTACCTTTACGCAAACTATCGATGACTTTACAAAAAGTGTCTTGAAAAATATCTTCTGAAACCGTTTTATTTTTTACGCGCATATTAATAAACGCAAAAACCTTGCGTTTATGTTTTTCTAACAAAAATGCTAATGCATTTTCATCGCCATTTACATATCTTTGGATAAGTTCATTATCCGTTTGAACATTGTTGTTATACATGAGTCAATTGTTTTGCGTGTTAAACTAGTTGCCGTAGTCATGTAAAGTTTGTTCAAGCGTGTTTGTTATTTTTTGTGAATGAATTATTTATCAATTTTAATAAAACTAAACAAGATTTTACTTGTATTAACAGTATTTAACGCAAAAAGTGTTCCAATAGTATGTCAACAGTTAAAAAATTAACAAAAGAAGATAATAAGATATTCATCAAAGGTGCTCGAACACATAATTTGAAAAATATTGATGTTGAAATTCCAAGAAATAAATTAGTAGTTGTTACTGGTGTTTCCGGTTCTGGAAAATCTTCGCTAACCATAGATACTTTGTATGCTGAAGGTCAACGAAGATATGTTGAGTCATTATCGTCGTATGCGCGACAATTTTTAGGCAGAATGGACAAGCCAGATGTTGATTATATCAAAGGACTTTCGCCAGCGATTGCTATTGAACAAAAAACAACCACAGGAACCACACGTTCTACAGTTGGCACACTCACTGAAATTTATGATTATTTACGATTGTTGTATGCAAAAATTGGTAAAACCTATTCGCCAATATCGAATAAAGTAGTAATAAAACAAGAGGTTTCTGATGTAATTGATTTTATAAAAACATTAGACACTTCAACCAAAATTCAGATTCTTTCACCGTTAAAAGAAATCACAAAAAACAAATTAGATGCATTGCAGCAAGATGGAATTCAGCGTTTGTTAATTGACGAAGATGTAGTGAGAATTGAAGATTATATAATTTCAGACAATATCATTTCAAAAAAAGAAAACAATAAAAAACTCACCACTCACCACTCACCACTCACCACTAATACATTTATTTTAATTGACAGAGCAACAGCTGATGCATCAGAAGAAAATTTAAACAGGTTAGCTGATTCGGTAAATTTGGCTTTTTCTGAAGGTGATGGTGTTTGTGTAATCGATATTCCAACCAAATCAAAAAAAATATTCAGCAACAAATTTGAACTAGATGGAATTACTTTTGAAATGCCATCCGTACCATTTTTTAATTTTAATTCACCTTACGGCGCATGCAGTAAATGCGAAGGTTTCGGCACTATTTTAGGCATAGATCATGATTTAGTCATTCCAAATAAAAATTTATCAGTTTATGAAGATGCCATCATTTGCTGGCGAACAGAAGGAATGAGTATTTGGAAAAAACAATTGATTCATGGTGCATCAAAATGCGATTTTCCAATTCATAAACCAATCATTGATTTATCAAAAGAGCAATACAAAACATTGTGGAATGGTAACGAATATTTTCAAGGTATTCATGCATTTTTAAAGATGTAGAATCGCAAACGTATAAAATTCAGTATCGCGTAATGCTGGCAAAATATCGTGGACGAACTGCTTGCGATCAATGCAATGGCACGCGTTTACGACCAGATGCAGATTATGTAAAAATTGGAAATAAATCTATTGGCGATTTATTGCAAATGACAATTAAACATTTATACGAACATTTTCAGTCGTTAAAAATTGATAAAAAAGATACGGAAATTGCCAATAGAATTTTAACGGAAATCAATAATCGTTTACAATTTATGGTAGATGTTGGTTTGGAATATTTATCGTTGAATCGATTTTCAAATACACTTTCCGGTGGCGAATCACAACGCATAAATTTAACACGAACACTTGGCAGTAATCTAACTGGTTCCTTATATATTTTAGATGAACCGAGCGTTGGCTTGCATCCACACGACACAGGAAGATTGATTAATATTCTTCGCTATTTGCGTGATTTAGGAAACACCGTAATTGTAGTTGAACACGAAGAAGAAGCGATTCGTGCTGCTGATTATTTGATAGATGTTGGTCCGCACGCAGGTATGCTTGGTGGTGAAATTGTGTTTGCAGGAAATGCTGCTGATATCATCAAAAATCCAACAAGTTTAACAACACAATATCTAACCGGAAAACTGCAAATAGAAGTACCGAAAATTCGTCGAAAACCAATTAATTTTATTTCGATTAAAGGTGCGCAACAAAACAACCTGAAAAACATTTCGGTAAATATACCATTGAGCGCATTATCAGTAATTACTGGTATTTCTGGCTCAGGTAAAACCACCTTAATCAAACAAATTTTATATCCGTTTTTGAAAAATGAACTCGAAGGATTTGGCATAAAACCTGGTGTGTTCAAAGAAATTTCTGGTTATAAAAACAAGATAAAAAAGATTGAATTTGTCGACCAAAATCCAATAGGAAAAAGTTCGCGCAGCAATCCTGTAACGTATATAAAAGCGTATGATGCTATTCGTGATTTATTTTCTACTCAATCACTTTCAAAAATTCGTGGTTATCAGCCAAAACATTTTTCTTTTAATGTTGAAGGTGGTCGATGTGATGCTTGCGAAGGTGAAGGCGAACAAACGGTAGAAATGCAATTTTTGGCTGATGTGCATTTGGTGTGTGAAGTGTGTAATGGCAAACGTTTTAAGCAAGAAATTTTAGAAGTACAATACCAACAAAAAAGCATTTCTGATGTGTTGGATATGACGGTTGATGAAGCGATAGATTTTTTTGTAGAAAAGAAAGATGTGGTACAACGATTAAAACCGCTGCAAGATGTTGGTTTAGGTTATGTGCATCTCGGACAAAGCAGTTCTACCTTAAGTGGTGGCGAAGCGCAACGTGTGAAGTTGGCGTCGTTTTTAACGAAAGGTGTTGCGAAAGATCCAGTGTTGTTTATTTTTGATGAACCAACAACTGGTTTGCATTTTCATGATATTAATAAGTTGTTGAAAGCATTAAATGCGCTGATAGAAATTGGTCATACGGTTGTTGTAGTTGAACATAATATTGATGTAATTAAATGCGCCGACTGGATTATTGATTTAGGCCCAAAAGGTGGTGAAGAAGGCGGCAACTTAGTGTTTGAAGGTACTCCAGAAAATTTGATAAAAAATAAAGAAAGTTTAACTGCGAAATATTTGAAAGAGAAATTGAAGTGATGAAAATTGCAACTTGGAATATAGAACGACTGCAGAAAAAAAAGAATAAAGAAATTATTCAAGCTATAAAACAAATTAATGCAGATATTCTAATACTTACAGAAGCAAGTGATTTGATTCATTTGTCTGATGATTATCCATTTAATTCTAAAACAATTTTGCTTCATGATTCCAATAATAATTATAGAACAGATGAACGTAGAGTTATTATTTATAGCAAATATCCAATTTCTCAAACTATAAAAACGTACGACGAAAGAACAAGTTGTTGTGCAGAAATTGAAACGCCATTTGGTAATTTAATTGTTTACGGAACCATTATCGGAATTTACGGAAACAGAAGAAAATGTTTTTTAGAAGATTTAGAAAACCAACTAATTGACATCAATAAAATTAGCCAATCAACAAATTTTTGTTTGGCTGGTGATTTAAATATTTCTTTCAGCGATAATTATTATTTTACAAAAATTGGCAGAGAAAAACTAAACGATGTTTTCTCGAAAAATAATTTAATAAATGTAACGAAAGATATTCCACAAAACATTGATCATATAATCATCAGTGCAAATTTTATTGAAAATCCAATTTACAAAACAACAACATGGAACCACGATAAACTCTTAAGCGATCACATTGGCGTTTGTGTTGAATTTTTCAAGTAAGATTAAAACGACAACTCATCCAACGGAATTACCTGTTGTATTTTTAATTCACCTTTTTTGTTATACACTTCCAAAGAAATTTTAAATGGTGTGCTGTTCCAATCAATATTAATCATTCCAAAGTTTAAGTCGCGTGTTGCGCTGCCAACTCTATATCTGTTAGGTTTTGGCACATCTTCAACTTGATTTAAACCACTTGATGTCATATCATATAATGGATACAAACCAGTTGGTTGTTGCTTGCTCAATTCGGCCCAATGCACGTCGCCACTTACCATGAACACACCTTCAGCACGTGTTTCTCTTAACAAATCAAAGAAACGATTTAATTCGTGCGGATAGTTCGTCCAAGATTCAAAACCATTGTGTTCGTGCAGCATTTGAGTACTTGTCATTACAATGCGCACTTTTGCTGGTTTTAATAATTCTTGTCTTAACCAAGTCCATTGTTCACTACCTAAAAAGTTCTTTGTTACATCTGACGTTGGTGAAATTGGCTCACCACTGAAAACATTTAAAAACCAACGTGTATCTAACACAATTACTTGTAATTTATGTGCATCATCGCCAAAAAAATAAGAATTATATGCACCTGGATGATTCCATCTGTCAGAACCACTGGACTCATTAAAGAAAGTCAATAAAAGTCTTTTCGAATCTTCTTTATTTGGAAACGTACTTCCAGAATTATTGCCACCATAATCATGGTCGTCCCAAATACCAATCATCGGAACAGCTTGTTTTAAACGTCTAAAAGAAGCATTATTTCCTAAAATTCCATATTGAATAGCTAACCAAACTGAATCTGGTGGACCGATGAGTGCATCACCGTACATATTGTCGCCAAGTGCTAAATATAAATCAGGTTGTTTTTTTAAGATAGAATCGAAAATACTCAAATCACCTAATTGTACGCAGCACGAACCAAAAGCAATTCTACTTGGTGGTAACGAAACTGGTGTGTTGTTTTTTACACAAGCCGTAGATATAAAAATAAGTAAAGCGTAAAAGATTGATTTTTTCATGAACAAGTATTGTTCACTAAAGATACAACTTTTGTTCAAAAAAATTGGATGGTTTAAATTTTGAAAAATTAAAGGTAAAATTGAATAAAGTGAATTGCCTTTTAATTTTCTTTCATTCTCGTTGATAAACCAATTTATGTTATGCTCTAGCTATAGATTTTCTATTTTTGAAATCTTTTTGGTGCATGTTTCACATTAAAAAATGGTTGATCTCTTCTGTTTATGATTGGCTCGCCAGCTTTTCTATTTCGTTTAAATATTGGTTGATTATTTGCGTTTATAATTTTTTTATTAGGATTGTAATATGGATTCGTAACATTCGATTTTTGCGGTGCTTTTTTTGTTGAAGTATTTCCTGCATTTGCAAAACCGCAACTTGCCATAATAATAATTGCAATTGCGATGACTGAGTTGATGAAGTTTTTCATGACTTTAAATTTTTAGTGTTATTGAATGATGTAAAATTAAGTGGAAAGCAAAACTTTCACTTCAAGGTAATTCACTAAAAATAAAACTCATGGTTTTCCTTCATCGCGAAGCGATGTTGTTGTAGAATTCATCAAACCTCAACAAAATTATTTCTTGCAACTTCACCTAAAAAAGTACCAGCTTCGGTCATGGTGCGTTTGCCTGTTGCAAAGTCAACACTTACTAAACCAAAGCGATAATATTGTCCAATATTCCATTCGTGATTATCCATCGTGCTCCAGTGAAAATATCCTTGAATAGGAATGCCTTCTTGTTGAGCTTTATGCACGAAACCTAAGTATTCTTTAATGCTTTCTTTGCGCACTTTTGGATCGTGCGTGCAGATGCCACTTTCTGTTATGATAATCGGTTTTTTTGTTTTTTTCCAATAACGTTGAAACATAGTATAAAAACCACTTGGATCAATTTCCCACATTAAATCGGTTCGTCTTCCTAATTTTTTCAATTGTTCGGTGTGATTCATGTTATCTAAAGGAAAAGGTCGAAACGACATCTTTGCGTAATAACTCAACCCTTGAAAATCGACTTTTAAAAAATGATTATGGCAATATTCATTAAACCACCAATCAAATATTTTTGCAAAAATTTGGCCAGGAAAAACTTCGCCTTTAAACTGAACCGTATTAAAAGAAATGCCTATTGGTGCTTTCGATTTTTGTTTAATAATATCATACGCTTCTTCGTGCGCTTTGCTTATTTCTTTTAGAACTTTTCTTGCCAGTAAAATTTTACCTTTTTTAAATGGTGGAAATTCACCTGTAATCCAACCGTTAGAAACATATACATTTGGTTCGTTAAACGTATTCCAGGTATCAACTAAATGTCCAAAAGTATCAACGCTTTTTTGCACAAAATCGAGCCACATTTTTCGGTTGCCTTCTTTTTCCCAACTTCCTTCTTTTTCAAACCATGTTGGATTGGTGAAATGATGCAATACCAACATAATATGCTTGCCGCGACGTTTCAGTTCTTCCATAAATTTCAAATAAGCATCTACTTCTTTCTGGTCAAAATCAGCAAAAGGTGCATTTTGTAACTTTGCCCAATCGTGGCTCATTCTGTATGCATTTCCAAGCTGACAGATATATTCTAAATCTTCATCGCGATGAAGGTCATGTTGCGAACATTGATCAAATATGGTACCGTCTTTGCATTTCAATCCTTTCCAGTTATTGTCAGATGCAGTTTCAATTTGGTAAGCTGCTGTAGATGTGCCGATGATAAATCCTTCTGGAAATTGTAATTTCATATAAGAGTTGTAAGTGATAAGTATAAAGTAATTAGTAAAGATAGGAATATCTTATTAATTCTATTAAAAGCATTATGCGAAAAAATACATAAACTCTTACTACATATAACTTATTACTTACACCTATTTTTTTTATCTTAGTGGAAATAAAAATGACGGAATCAACAACATCACAACGCACCATTCGTGTTTTAAGAAAAAAAGATTTTCTTGAGATTCGGATTCCGTTGAAAAAAAATACGACTGCTTTAATTGCTTTAATAGCAGCAACCATTGCTTGGATTATTGCTTTGTTTATTGTGATAAGAATTACATTACCAGTACATCATTTTTGGATAAAAGCTGGTTTGGTGCTGGCAATTGGCGCGTGGTTTGCGCTTGGAATGGCTGGTGCTTCTGCATTTATTTGGCTTTTTTTTGGAAGAGAACGTATCATTGTTTCTAAAGAGTTTATGGTTACAGACAAACCCTTGGTTTTTTTTTACAGAAGAAATTTTTATGACATTGAAACCATTTCCAATATTCATATCGATATAGAATTGTTTAAAATTAACAGAAACGATGAATGGAAAGATGAGCAACGAACCGTAATAAAGTTCGATACACCTGAAAAACAAGTAACTTTTGCACGAGGCATAGATAATACTGAAGCGGAAAAAATTTTACTCGAAATGGCAAAATCAACATTTTTACTAAAAACACAATTTGCTGTAGAACAAAAAATATAGCAGCTACTCTGCCTTAATTTTTACGAAATCTATCTTTTAGCGTTGAAAAAATTTCATACAGACTAATTGCTAATAACGTGTACATAAATGGATATACAGGAAAGTTATACCGATTTTCGAAATACTGTAAAATATAAATAATTACAAAAAAAGTGCAAGCGATTCCTAGTGTAGAAATTAGGTAAACGTCCACATATTTTCTGATATAAAACAATAAAAACAATATCGATAAAAACGATAATACATTTATCAAGTAAAGCAATGCTTTTACAGCAATTTTTAAATAATTCCCATGATAATTATCTAAGAAAGTAAGTGATGTAGAATTGCTTTGAAAAATGACGCTTTTGCAAATAGAAGTGGTGTGATAACATAATAATCTATTGCTGATTTTTTTATAAAATTTGATTTTAAAAGATGCATTTTTTCGGTTACAACTTTATCCGTTGAGTCAAATTGATTTTTAAAACCAGGCAGGTTTTTGAAGCGATAATATTCGTATAAATCACTTAAAGTGCTACTAATAGCTGTCTTGTTGTTTCCAATTAATGCTCTTGAAGGTAAGTTGTTTACTATTGAATCTATTATGTTTTTTTTAGACATTGGTTCTTTATATGATAAATTAGTCAACATAAGATTTGACACTTTTTCTGACGAATAATCTGCTGGATTCATCCAACATGAAATCCAACTTCGCAAGTAAACATTTGGCATTCCATAATCCATCGGATCGCCATAGTATTTTTCCATAACGATTATCTCACCATTGGTAACCATATAGTTTCTAATAGTCCAAGGCAATAACAAAATGGCTGCACCAAACGTGAAGAAAATTCCAGAAACAATGCTGTTTTTAAAATTCCATTTATTAAAATAAAAGATAGCAAATAAACAAGATATTGCTAAAAATATAATCGGTGGCCTGCACAACACGCCAAGTGCAAATAATACGCCAGTTATCAACCAGTTCTTTTTGCTAGGATTTAACTTACACAATGAAAGTCCAAATAAAAAATAACAAACCAGTACTGAACTTAAGGATTCTGTATTCGTAAAAAACGCATTTAAAGCAACACAAGGCTGCAAGCCATAAAGTAAAGCGGCAAATAGTCCAATTGTTTTATTTCCAGTAAAATTATACACTGCCAAAAAAAGTAAAGCAACAGCTAAAGCCAACAAAAAAGTTTGTGTATATCGAATAGAAATATAACTGCCTTTTTCGCCAAATAACAAATAATGTGCGCCATAAAACAAAGGATAAACTGGTGTTCTGCGCACTTCATAACGGTATTTTGAAGTGTCTACTGTAAATTTTCCTGTTGCTAAATAATTTTTTACATGATTTAGGTACCAGTAATTATCAATTGAATAAACCGTTGCATTATACACCAAACTTCTTGCATTTATTTCAGCATTTGTTGGATTTGCTTTTTTAATGAAATACACATTTAGCATGTTCATCGAACAAGTATAAATAATAGAAATAAAAAATAAAATGAGTGCGGTTTTATATTTTTTTTGATTCATTTATTATGCATTAAAAAAAGATAAAACTGCTTTTGAAATAGCTTTTACTTGCTCAATTTCTAATTCATAGAAGAACGGTAAACGCACCAATCCATCTGTATAATAATCAGAATATGGTAAATTTTTGTCATCATTTTTATCAGCATAAAAAGGACTTTTGTGCAAACTTAAATAATGAAAGACACTGTGAATATCGTGTGATTTTAAGTGTGCAATCAATGCATCGCGTTGCTCTATATTTTTACAAACCAAATAAAACATGTGTGCATTATTTGTTGCAAAATCTGGAATAAAAGGTAGTTGTATTTTATCTTTTAATTCAGATAAATTTTCAAAATAACAATTCCAAATTGCTTTTCGTTTATCTTGAATTTTTTGTATATTTTCTAATTGAGCAAATAAGAATGCAGCAATTATATCAGAAGGCAAATACGAAGAGCCAACGTCAACCCAATTGTATTTATCAACTTCACCTCTAAAAAATTTACTTCTGTTAGTGCCTTTTTCACGTATAATTTCAGCACGTTCTAAAAATTGTTCATCGTTAATAACCAGCATGCCTCCTTCACCAGAAATTATATTTTTTGTTTCATGGAATGAAAAAGCAGATAAGTGTGCAATGCTACCAAGTGGTTTATTTTTATAGTAACTATCAATTGCCTGCGCTGCATCTTCAATGACAAATAAATTATGTTTTTTCGCCAAATCCATTATTATATCCATATCGCAAGCAACACCAGCATAATGTACTACAACTATAGCTTTTGTTTTAGGTGTAATTAATTTTTCAATAGCAAATTCATCAATTCCAGGATGGTCTTTTCTGCTATCTGCAAAAATTATTTTTGCACCGCGCAATACAAATGCATTGGCTGTAGAAACAAATGTAAACGATGGCATTATCACTTCATCGCCTTCTTTAATATTAATTAAAATGGCTGCCATTTCTAATGCATCGGTACAAGATGTGGTCAATAAGACTTTTTTGAAATGAAAAGTTGACTCAAAAAAGGTGTGGCATTTTTTTGTAAATGCACCATCGCCAGAAATTTTTCCTGATTCAACTGCTTGCTGAATATATAGTGTTTCTTTTCCTGATAAAAAAGGTTTATTAAAAGGTATATGCATGTTTATTTATTCCAATAATGATAAATATGAATAGTTTCATCAATCGTAAAACCACATTTTTCGTACAAGCTACATGCTTGTATGTTATCTGCCTGTGTAGTTACTTTTATGGTGTCAAAGGTATGATTTTTAGCGATAAATTCAGCTGTAATCAATTAGTTTTTTGCCTATACCGTCGCACCTAACTTTTGTTAAAGGTATAAAGCCAACAGGATCTTCGTATTTTTGGTTGATTGGTATCAAATCCATCTAGATTTTATAAATTTTAAGAATTAGAAAACTAGTTGATTTAAATAATGGAAAACTAAATTTTGGATGTTTTTTTAAGAAGTCTCACAGGATTTCCAACATATGTTGCTGTTTCAATTAAATTTTTGTTTACTAAAGTAGCTGCACCAATTGTGCAGTTTGCTTCAATTTTTATATTATCAATTATAACAGTTCCAGTTCCAATAAAGCATGAGTTTTTTATATGTACAAATCCTGAAACCATAGAACCCGGAGCAATAAAACAATGTGCATCTAAGATTGAATCATGTGCAATTATAACACCTAAATTTAACAGCACATTTTCCTCAATTATTACATTTTTATCTATAATACAACCAGGATAAATTATTGAACCTTGTTTTACGGTGGCAGTATCGTCAATTATACAAGATTTATGAATTATCGTTGCAAAGGGATTTTTTTTGATAGTTTTTCAAAAAATTTCTTTACGAAATTTCATGTGTTTATAGCCAATAGCAAGAATTAGACAATCGAAAATTCCTTATTAAATAAAGAAATTATATCATTAAAATTACCAATGTTTTTATATAAGTTAAAAACTGTTGAATTTAGTTCAATGGTATCATCAAAAAAACCAACTACTTCATATGTCGCATCTTTTAATGCTAAGTTTAAAATCTGAATTCCAAGTTCACCACCACCGATTATGGCTAGTTTTTTTTTCATAGTACTTTATCTATATAATAATTTGGTTTTTAGTAGTTTTCAAGTTTATACGATAAATATATTCTCCGATAATACCTAAAGATAACATAATAAAACCAACACCAAAACCAATTGCTAAGATTAGAGTTGGAAATCCAAGCGCAAAGTCGTTTAAAATTAATTTTCTGGCAATAACATAACCTCCAAATATAATCATACATATTAACATGCAAATAGAGAAATTGGTTAGTAATTTTATTGGAAAATCAGAGAAAGTAACAAAAATATTAATCATGTGATTAAAAAGTTTTTTAAAAGTGTACGAACTAATGCCGCCTTGACGTTTATGATGAGAGACATTGCAAGAAGCTGTATTTGTGGTTATCCAAGATAGATAGCCATCTAAGAATGTGTAAGAATTTCTCATCTCTATGGTTGTTTTTGCAATTTTTGATTTTATTAAACGAAATGCGGAATAATCAGGATGTATATCTGAAATGCCTATTTCTATTGATTTTTTAAGATAGTTGAGGTTGTATTCCTAAAAAAAGAATGTTTTAAATCTTCATGTTTTCCATAGACAACATCGTAATTTCCTTCATGTTGTTTGTTAATAAGCTTTATAATATCTTCAGGTGCGTGTTGTAAATCTTCATCCATAGTAATTAAGAAATCGCCAGTTGCAAATTCAAAACCACAAATTAGTGCATTATGCTGTCCAAAATTTCGGCTTAATTTTATTAATTTTATAAGGTTTGGATATTCGTATTTTAATTTTTCTAAAACATTCCATGAGTTGTCTTTTCCGCAATCATAAATAAAAACAACTTCAAAAGAAGTATTCATTGTTAAAAAAAAAGTATATAATCTTTTAAATAAAGGTTCTACTGTAAATTCACCATTATAAACAGGAATTATTATAGAGTAATTCATATATTAAATTTATTGTCAGATTGATAAATTAAATAACCACTTCTATCGGAACTAGATTGAATATGACGTAATATTTTATCTGTTCGTTCTATTTTTATAATTTCTTTTCTATTTATATTATTTTTCAAAGACAGGCAACAAGTATTCAGTTTCTTTACACAAAAAAAGTACACCTGCAGATTTAGTTTGGGTAAAAAAAGGTTTTTCAAAAATACCTAATGAGATATTAATTACACCTTTTAAAAAATCATAACCTGTTGAACGATAAACCAAATCTGAACCTATAAAGTCGCCACCCATACGTCCACTAACTTCAATTGCAAATATTTGACCATCATTTGTAATTTTAAATTCGGAATGGCTGGCTCCATTTCTTATATTTAATGAGTCAAGTGCTTTAATCGTTTCCGTTTTAATTTTTTGTTGAATATCAATATTCAATAAACTTGGCTGATGATGTTCTAACTCTACAAAATATGGTTCACCTGTAGTTACTTTATCTGTAATTGATAGAATATAGTGGATACCTTGCCACGATATTGTTTCAACACTAACTTCAGCACCAGTTATATACTCTTCTATAATGCATTGGTTTTCAAAAGATTCATTTTTTGCTCTTTTAATTGCATACTCTAGTTCTTGATTTGTTTGCACTTTCATAACACCTAGACTTCCTGATCTATCTGTTGGTTTTATTATTAAAGGGAATTTAAAACCATTATTGAGTAATTATCTTTTGCTGTAGTAAATTGAGGACAAGCTACATTATGTTTTATAAATATTTTACGCATTTCATATTTATTCGTTGTTGTTAATGCGTCTTTATAAGTATTAGAAACTAAATCAAGTTTCTCTGCGACATAAGAAATTGTTGGTACAGCTATATCAGAAGCAATTGATGTTATTCCACTAATTCCAATTTTGTTACATATATCAAAGATTTTATCTTTATCTATTACAGAAATTGGGTAAAAAAAGTCTGCAATGTTTTTACAAACAGCTCCAATTTCCCAAGCAAAACAATGTACCTCCAATCCTAGCTCCTTTGCTTTTAAAACCAATGGTAATTGTAAATAACTTGCACCTATAATTGCTATTTTTTTCATTTTTGTTTAATGAATGTTTATGATGGATACAGTTTTTTAAATTTCTAATTTAGAGTTTCTGCTATGTTAAATAACTGTTTTTTATTCAAGAATAAATTTTATATGTAATTTATAAATTAATTTATATTAAAATATTCAACATTCAATTAGAACGAAAGTACAAAATATTAATTATCCTTTGGTTTTAATTTTAGAAATTTAATTTCAAAATAATAATATGATATGCTAGAAATAAAAATTGTAAATACAAAAGTAAATACATATAACAACGTATTAAAAATCAAGTCACTTGTATTTATATTTATCATTTGTAATATTGTTTTTGATAGTAAAATGCTTACAGGATGAAACATATATAAACCATATGAAATTTGCCCCAAAAAATTAAAAACTTTATTTTCTAAACTAAATATAGATTGGCTGTTGGAGCATAAGTTAAGGATAATAAGTATTGCTATTATACTATAAATTTGCTCATTTAAAGTTGTTGTTGCTAAACCTGCAAAAATTACAATAATTGCAGCTAAATATATTATAATTTGGCTGCTTTTTAAGTATATAATTTTTAAGACTGATTCGTAAGAATAAAAAAGTATATATGCACCCATTGCTCCAATTGCCATTGAGTGAATTTTAAAATTATATAAGTATATTTTAATAAAATTTAGGCAATTTATTAACGTGTTATTTTGTATATAATTTCGTTCAGGAACAGAAATATACCAAATAAAAAGGGTGCCTAAAAAAGAAGCAAGCCATACAAAAAGTATAACAAAAAAAGTATTTTTAAAACGTTTGATTAAATGAGGCCAAAATAGATAAAATTGCTCTTCAATACCAATTGACCATAATTGTGATATTAATGGCACTGCTCCAAATAATTGCAACACTATATTTGGCAATATAAATATATATAAAATAAGTTTTATATAAAAAAATTCGTAAAAATTAACATACAAATCTTCCGTATTTGCAAAAGGCAGCTTGTTAAATACAAACAGACCTAAAATCATTAACAAAAAATACAGTGGCCAGATTCTTAATATTCTTTTTATATAAAATGATATTATGTTAATAGTGCCAGTTTTTTGTTTCTCTTTTAATAAAATATATGTTATTAAGAAACCACTTAAAACAAAAAAAACAGTTACACCTACATCACCTAACGATTTTATACTTGATTTATAATAAAAATTTGGAATATTCCATAAGTTTTTAAATTGTTCGATATGATGTATGATTACCAAAAATGCAGCTATAAACCTTAATCCGTTTAAATTTTTAAAGTATTGGTATAATCTCAATTCCAGTGAAATGTAAACTTAAATAAATTACAGTTAATATCAAAACTCGGATTTAAATTGCAATAAGTAATATACTTATTATTAGTTTTGTCAGATTAAATATTTAGATTATTCAAAAAGTCTAAAATTGAACTATATTTGACTTACATCATTGGCTTTACTTAAATATAATTCTTGGCTTAAAATTAATATGAATACCTATTTCTTTCCCTTTGCTCCTCATGATGGTCGACTTGATATATTCTCTTGGAGTGATATTCTTTTCGCACCATTATATATTTATTTTGTCTATAAGTTCTGTTTATCTATATATAATAAAAAATACAAAAACACTTCGCTTGGTAGCTATTTTTTAAATGGTGTGAAAATTAAAATTGGAGTAAGTGTTTTATATTGGGCCGTTAATCGATTTTATTACGGTGGAGGAGACACTTACGTTTATTATTGGCATATATTAATTATAAAACAACTCTTATTTACTGATCCAACATTAGCATATAATATCCTATTTGACAATACAGAGTTCCATACAAAATTATACATAGTTCAATATTTTCTAGGCAACGGTTCTTATATATATACAGATAATACATTTATTGTAATTTTCTGTGGGTTCTTTCTAAGCTTTTTATGTATGTTTTCATATTTAAATATATCTTTAATCATGTCATTGTTTGCATTTTTAGGTTGTTGGCGATTATTTAAAATGTTTAGGGAAATGTATCCACATTTGGAACGTGAAATGGCAATAGCTACGCTTTTTATACCTTCTGTTATGTATTGGGGTTGTGGTGTTATGAAGGATTCAATTTGCTTAGGTTTCTTAGGCATCTTGACATATTCTACCTATCAAATATTCTTTAAGCGAGAAAGAATATTTGTTAATTTATTGTATATATCTATGGCTGTTTTTAGTTTAATAAAAATTAAAGTTTATATTATACTTGCATTTGGTCCTGCTTTAGCAGTTTGGGTATTTTCCAGATATAGAGCAAATATTAAGAGTCCAATTATTAAAGCAATTGTGACGCCAATATTTATTATAGTTGGAGGTGGTGCTGGCTTTTTAGTGCTTTCTTTGATGGGTACTTATGCTGAACGTTATGCATTAGATGAAATGATGAGAACTGCAAAAGACACTCAAAATTGGTTAGTTACGTCATCGCAAACCTCAGGAGGATCTTTTTATACGCTTGGTGACATTGACTATAGTGCAATTGGCTTATTAAAAATATTTCCTAAAGCAATTAATGTTGCATTATTTCGTCCATATATTTGGGAAGCTAGGAAAATAATGTTGTTTCCAGCTGCAATTGAAGGAATATTTACTATGTTTATAACAGTAAGATTACTCTTTAGAACAGGTTTCTTTCGCTTTATTAAGATGGTAGGTGCTAATGCAGAAGTTCAGTTTTGTCTAATATTTTCTATTATTTTTGCTTTTGCTGTAGGCTTTACAAGTTTCAATTTTGGTGCATTGTCTCGCTATAAAATACCTTTTATGCCATTTTATTATATTGCCATCTTTATTTTATCTGATACACAGAAAAAAGACGAAATTTTAGTGAAAAAAAATAAGAAGTAATACTTATTTTTGCATTCCGAATTAATTTAATAGAAATCAATTAAAAAAGGAAAGAACAAAAATCAATCTTTAGATTTAAATCATATGAATATTGCAGTAGTTGGAACAGGATATGTAGGATTAGTAACAGGAACATGCCTGTCTGAAACAGGAAATAATGTTATTTGCGTAGATATAGATACAAATAAAGTTACTAAGTTGCAAGCTGGTCAAATTCCTATATATGAACCAGGTTTAGAAGTGCTTTTTCATCGTAACATAAAAGAAGGAAGATTACATTTTACAACGGATTTAGCTGCTGCAATTGAAAATGCAACACTTATTTTCTTAGCATTGCCAACACCACCGGGCGAAGGTGGTGCTGCAGATTTAAAATATGTTTTAGGCGTTGCTGATCAGTTAGGAAAAATCATGAAAGATTACAAAGTAATCATCAATAAAAGTACAGTACCTGTTGGAACTGCCGAACGCACAACCGTAGCCATCGCAAAAAATGCTACTGTAGAATTTGATGTGGTTAGTAATCCTGAATTTTTACGGGAAGGTGTTGCTGTAGATGATTTCATGAAACCAGATAGAGTCGTTGTTGGTACACGTTCTGAACGTGCACGCAAATTAATGGAAGAATTATATCGTCCTTTTGTTCGACAAGGAAATCCAATTATTTTTATGGATGAGCGTAGTTCTGAAATGACAAAATATGCAGCCAATTCATATTTAGCAGTTCGTATATCTTTTATGAATGAATTAGCTAACCTTTGTGAAAAAACAGGCGCAGATGTTGAAACAGTTCGTCAAGGAATGGGTAGCGATAATAGAATTGGCAAACGATTTTTATTTCCAGGAATTGGCTACGGAGGAAGTTGTTTTCCAAAAGATGTGCAAGCATTAGCGATGACTGCTGAAGAAAATAACTATGACTTCAAAATTTTGAAAGCTGTAATGAATGTGAACGAAATTCAAAAGCATGTCTTAGTAGAAAAAATAGTTAGCTATTATGGTGATGATTTATCTGGTAAAAAAATTGCACTTTGGGGCTTGGCATTCAAACCAAATACGGATGATATTCGCGAAGCACCTGCTTTGTATATTATTGAAGATTTATTAAATGCTGGTGCAGAAATTGTTGCTTACGATCCAGAAGGAATGCAAAACGTGCAACAACATTTTGCAGATTTATCTACAGATAAAAAATCAAAATTACATTTTGTTGATAGCTATTACAAAGCGGTAGAAGGTGCTGATTTCCTGGCTATTTTAACAGAATGGACAGAATTCAGAACACCAGATTTTGCCAAAGTAAAAGCATCTTTAAAAGAACCGGTAATCTTTGACGGTAGAAATTTATATGATTTAGATGCCATGAAAAACGAAGGCTTCTATTATAATAGTATTGGTAGAAAAACCATCACCATTTAATTTTTAAAATGTCTCAGAATACAACAAAAAAAAGAATACTTATCACAGGTGCAGCCGGATTTTTAGGTTCACATTTATGCGACCGTTTTCTGAAAGAAGGTTATCATGTTATTGCAATGGATAACTTGATTACAGGAAATATCAAAAACATCGAACATCTTTTTCCATCAAAAGATTTTGAATATTATCATCACGATGTAAGTCGTTTTGTACATGTTCCCGGAAAATTAGATTATATCTTACACTTTGCGTCACCAGCATCGCCTATTGATTATTTGAAAATGCCGATACAAACTTTAAAGGTTGGTTCTTTAGGAACGCATAATTTATTAGGTTTAGCAAAAGAGAAAAAAGCACGCATGCTGATTGCTTCCACTTCTGAAGTGTATGGCGACCCAACAGTACATCCACAACCAGAAGAATATTGGGGCAACGTGAATCCAGTTGGACCACGCGGTGTATATGATGAGGCAAAACGTTTTCAGGAAGCCATCACTATGGCTTACCATAATTTCCATGGCGTTGAAACGAGAATTATTCGAATTTTTAATACGTATGGACCAAGAATGAGATTAGACGACGGCAGAGCCTTGCCTGCGTTTATGAGTCAAGCATTAAATGGCGAAGACTTAACGATGTTTGGTGATGGTTCTCAAACGCGTTCTTTTTGTTATGTCTCTGATTTGGTAGAAGGTATTTATAGATTATTATTGAGTGATTATCATTTACCAGTAAACATTGGTAATCCGCAAGAAATTACTTTGTTGCAATTTGCAGAAGAAATTCTAAAACTAATTGATACCAAATCAAAAATAGTTTACTTGCCTTTGCCAAAAGACGATCCAAAACAACGCAAACCAGATATTACAAAAGCACAAACTATTTTAGGTTGGTCGCCAAAAGTAGAACGCGCAGAAGGTTTGAAAATTACGTTGGAATATTTTAAGAAAGAATTGGGTAAATAGAGTGTAATGGAGGAGTTAATTGTTAAAGTTGGTCGAAAAATATATAATAGATTTTATCCAAATTACAGGATTCAAAATGTTAAATCTGAATATTTTGGAAATCCTATTTTAAAAGACATTCAAGGTAATCTTGAAATTGCTGCATTATTAAATTCTGATAAACCTGGATTAGTATGTCGATTTGGCTCAACTGAAATGTTTGCAATGAGTAATTATGCAGAAATTAAATCATTAGAAAAAGTAAGTGCAATAAATAGAATATCAAGACGAATAAAAGGTGAATCTCATGTGTGGCGAGAAATTGTAAAACACGAAATGGAATTTATTTCTGGATTTTTTCCAACTACTGATAATAACTTCGAAAAATTTGTTGAACTCTATCTTTAATTAATGTCAGAAATTGATATTTTAGGCGTTTGGATAATTATTATGAAGATGTTATTACAAGAGATTTTTGTCCAAAAGCAAAATTAATTCCGTTATCAGCAATCGAACCATATTATTTCGAAGATCCTTGGAGCCAACATTTAGAAAATAAAAAAGTGTTATTGGTAAATTATTTTTCTGAAAGTATAAACAATCAGTTTAAAAACAGAGAATACCTTTTCAAGAATAAAAAAGTTTTGCCAAATTTCCAATTATCTACTATTAAATCTGTTTGGTCAGGTACTGGTGTTAAAACAAAATATAAAGATTGGTTTGAAGCGTTAGATTATTTGAAAGAAGAAATTGCCAAAGCTGATTTTGATGTTGCAATTATTGGTGCAGGAACTTATGGTTTGCCTTTAGGTGCTTTTGTTAAAAACAAGGTAAACAAGCAATACACATGGGTGGCGCTACTCAAATATTATTTGGTATAAAAGGTAACAGATGGGACAAAGATCCTGCTATCAGAAAATTTTATAATGAATATTGGAATCGACCTTTATTATCTGAAACTCCAGAAAGATTTAAATTGTAGAAGGCGGTACTTTTGGTAAGTATAATTGGTAAACTTATTTAAACCAACCAGCATACATCAAATAATTATTCGCGATGCGTTCATTCTGATCTTTGAAAACATCTTCGGATAATTGCTTCACTTTTTTTGCAGGCACACCAGCGTAAATACTGCCAGCTTCAACACGTGTTCCTTCTAAAACCACAGCACCAGCTGCAATCAACGCATTTTTTTCGATGTAACAATTATCCATCACAATCGCACCCATTCCTATCAATACGTTTTCATCAATTGTGCAGCCATGAACCAACGCATTATGTCCAATAGAAACGTTGTTGCCAATTACTACTTTTGTTTTTTCAAATGTGCAATGCAAAATTGCGCCATCCTGAATGTTTACTTTATTTCCTATTCTTATAGAGTTTACGTCGCCACGTACTACTGCGTTAAACCAAATACTACAATCATCACCAATTTCAACATCACCAACAATAGTAGCGTTTGGTGCTAAGTAATTATTATTTCCAATTTTTGGTGAAAAACCTCTGCAATCTAAAATTAAAGCCATGTATTATATTTTTTTAATTTGTTATATTTTATTATCAAGCAAATAAAACGTTGAAAATATCGTTCTGTTTTGTAAATTTATGTTATGGTATTGAACGGTAAAAGTAAGAAGATAAAAGTAAATAAATTATTAGTGTTGTTACTATCCTGCTTTTTATTGAGTTCGTGCGCTGCATCAAAATCTAAAAAGTGCACTTGTCCAACATTTGGTACCAATAAAAAACATGGACAAATTATCGCTCCAAAAAAAATCGGCAAATCGGTTTAATCACGCGAGCCAATATACACACCAATTAAAATCACAAACAAGCCAACTAATTGAATTGGCATTATTTTTTCTTTGTCAAATAAGCCAACAATTATCGATACAAATGGAATAATGTAAGTTGTCATTGTTGCAAACAACGCTGATGTTCTTTGGATCAAAATATTAAAAAAAACCAGCGCATAACCAGTTCCAAAAATGCCTAACAATAATAAATATTTTAAGCTATTCCAACTTTCTATTGGTTGTAGGTGTATTTGATGAAATGCACCAGAAAAATATAAATAACCAATACAAAATGGTGCAACAAAACTATATTGCAATAAGGCAATAATAATTGGGTTTTCAACTTGAAAAAATCGTTTAAAAATATTTGCATTTAAACCATAACTGATGGTTGCAACTAATGGTAACAACACAAATAAATTGACATCTGTAATGCTTTTTTGTTTAGATAATACGATTATTAGAGCACCTACGAAACCAACGATAACACCAATGATTTTATTTTTTGTTAATGCCACGCCAAACAGAATACTGCCAATTAACAACGCAAACAGTGGTGTGGTCGAATTCATAATTCCAGTTAAACTACTATCTAATTTGGTTTCTGCTTTGCAAAATAAAATGGCTGGAATTAAGTTGCCAAACAAACCTAATAAAGGAATATATTTCCATTTTGAAGCAGTGATTTTTAGTTTTTTTATGTTGAGAATAATTAAAGGAATCAACGCAACAAATGCAATACTCATTCTAAATGCAGCTACTTGCATTGGCTGAAAAACTTCTAATCCTTTCTTTATAAAGAAGAATGAAAAACCCCAAACTATCGATAATACGAAAAAATTAATCCAATCTTTTGCTTGTATTTTTTGTTGTTGAGGCATTTTGCAACAAAGGTAAATAATTTAAATTTGGCTACGTGCAGTTCTTATTAATTAATAACTATGTTTTGGCAAACTATTTGTATATTTAATTGCATGAAGAAAATAATCTTAATACTTATAACTTGCTTCTCTTTACTGATAACTTCTTTCGCACAAGATGTTAAAGTGGTGAAAATTGAAGAGCTAAAAAAAGAATATATAAAAACCAACGACACTACATACATTGTTAATTTTTTTGCAACATGGTGTGGTCCATGTGTGCAAGAAATGCCAGTAATCAATAAGTTTTATCTAGCTACAAAAAATAAAAAAATACAAGTATTGTTCGTGAGTTTAGATGGTGGAATTGCACCTGCAAAATTGTCAAAATTTATCAAAAAACAAAAAATGGAAGCACCCGTTTTTGTACTCAATGAAAGCAGTGATTTCTCTTGGTTGCCATATATTGATAAACGCTGGCAAGGAAGTATACCTGCAACCATGATTGTAAATTCAAACAAAAATGTAAAAGCATTTTTTGAAACTCCAATGGAAAATGGACAACTTGAATTTTATTTAAAAAAATTAGGTTTGTAATTCTTTATTTTTTTTACATATCACTTATTACTAAATCGTACCTTTGTGAAGTAATATGACGATTTTTGAACGAGTTTTAGGTGGAAACATTTTTTATGATTTTTGGACACAAGTTCAACACTATTTATTTTCTGAAAAACGGTTGGTTCAATTACTAACGCTGAAACCAATTGAAATATATAAAACGGAAACCGAACTCGAAATTGACGAAGCCAAAATAAAACTATACATTAAAAGTACGTTGGAAAACCTAGTTCAACGAAGAATTGAACGAACGTTGAATATGCTTTCATTGAACGTTTTAAAAAATCAGGAAACTTCATACGCTTACAATTTTGATGTTGTTATTAAAGCGCAAATGCAATACGAAGATGTTTCAAAATTTTTTAATTTTCATTTTGGAAATCAACGATATGAAATCGAAAAAGACAACTATTATTTAGATATTGAAAATTTCACGTTTGGAAATAAAAGTACAAAAGCAGTCGTTGAGTTGCCCTTTGTATTAGATGCAAAATGGAAGTTTATTAAACGAAAAATGGCTGGAAAGGCAATATTTACTGGTTCTCTCAATTTTCATCAACCAAAAGATGTAGTAAAAACACGCAACTTAAATTATGAATTGGAAACGAAAAGTTATATTCTTAAATTTATTGATACTTTTTTATCACAAGCAGTTAGTTGATTTTCTGCACGATTTTTTACAATATAATTTTAAGAAAGAATTAGTACAGGCAAAAATTGAAGCGCAAAAGCAAATTGATTCATTTCAACAACAAAGTAACTGGATTAATGGAACATTAAATGAGTTGGATTTGGAAAGAATTACCATCGAAAATGATGGCATTCATGCAGTATTTTTAGCAGAAGGAAAATTGCATTTTTTACGGTAGTTTTTTTCATTTCCAAAAAATAAAATAAATCGTACATTGTATTCCGAAACTTCGGAACGTTAAATCGAACATCAACTTATGTGTGGAATTGCAGGTGCTTATTCATTTAAAAATAAAATCATTTCTGATGAATGGTTGCAAAATGCTGCTACTTCTTTAAATAAACGAGGTCCAGACAATCAGAATTTTATTTCAATTGGCAATTGTTCTTTGGTGCATGCACGATTGAGTATTATCGATACTTCTGAAAGCGCCAACCAACCAATATATGATGCAACTGGTAGATATGCAATTATTTTTAATGGCGAAATTTTTAATTATCAAGAGATAAAAAAAGAGCTGGAACAAAAAGGTGTGCAGTTCAAAACTCAATCTGATACCGAAGTGTTGTTGTATGCATATATTCAATTTGGCGAAACGTTTTTACATAAACTAAATGGCTTTTTTGCATTTGCAATTTTCGACAAACTAGAAGATTCTTTGTTTATTGCCTGCGATCGTTTTGGAATCAAACCATTGTATTATTATAGTGATGAAGATTATTTTTTCTTCGGTTCCGAATTAAAAACAATTACACAATTTCCTGTAAAAAAAGAAATCAATTGGAGTTCTGTTGCTGCCTATTTTCAACTCAATTATATTCCAGGAAAAAATTCTATTTTCAAAAACATTCAACGATTAGAACCAGGTCATCAAATCTTTATTCATAACTCAGAAATCTTAATTAAACAGTGGTATACCATTCCGTACAATGCACTGAAAGCTGAGCAAAATCAACTGTCTTACGATGAACAGCAAAAAAAATTAGTTGAATTAATGGATGATTCTGTACGCTTGCGTTTAATTTCAGATGTGCCATTAGGTGCGTTTTTATCTGGTGGAATTGATTCGTCTGTAGTTACAGCAATGGCTGCTCGACATACCAAACATCTCAACACTTTTTCCATAGGTTTTGAAGGAAATTCTTTCTTCGATGAAACACCGTATGCTAATTTAGTTGCTAAACATTTCAACACAAACCACACCGTTTTTAAATTAAAAAATGATGATTTATTTGAAAGTTTAAATGAATTATTAGAATACACAGATGAGCCATTTGCAGATTCATCAGCGTTGTTGGTGAACATACTTTCAAAATTTACACGCAAACATGTAACCGTTGCATTGTCTGGCGATGCTGGCGATGAATTATTTGCTGGCTATAATAAACATTATGGTGAATGGCAAATGCGAAATGGTAGTTGGCAAGCCAATGTTATACATTTATTGCAACCAGTTTGGCAATCGTTGCCAAAATCACGTGGTGGTGGAATTGCCAATAAAATAAGACAATTAGAACGATTTTCAAATGGTATGGATTTAACACCAGCCGAACGTTGGTGGCGTTGGTGTTGCATTAATGATTTGGATTTTGTAGATAAATTATTGAACGATAAAGTAGATGCTTCGATGGCAGAAATTATTGAAACACGTCAATATTTCTCATCAAAAGTGCAGTTTGATGGTACGTTGAATGATGATTTATTGGCTGATGTTGGAATGGTGTTGCCATATGATATGTTGGTGAAAGTTGACAGAATGAGTATGCGTAATTCACTCGAAGTGCGTGTGCCATTTTTAGATTATAGAATTGTAGAATTTGCATTTTCGTTGCCAGTTTCTTCTAAAATAAATGGAAACATCAAAAAGAAAATTGTACAAGATGCATTTAGAGAAATCTTACCAAAAGAATTATACAACAGACCCAAAAAAGGATTTGAAGTGCCTTTGTTGCAATGGTTTAAAACAGATTTAAAAGATAAAATCTTGAATGATTGGCTGAGTGATGAATACATCAAAGCACAAGGCATTTTTAATGTAGAAACGATACAACAATTAAAATTACAAATGTTGTCTAACAATCCAGGTGATGTGCATGCTCAAATTTGGGCACTCATTGTCTTCCAGAATTTCTGGAGAAAATACATGGAATAAAAATAATAAAAACTGAAAACACCTTTAAACATTGGCGTTGTAGCAAATACAGCATTTAATATTTTCAACTTTAGATTGGAATTAATTAAAGCATTGAAAAAAGCTGGACACCATGTGGTTGCCATCGCGCCAAAAGATAATTATGTTGATTTATTATCGGAAAATGACATTGAATTTATCGAACTAAAAAAATTAGCACGCAAAGGCACCAATCCAATCAACGATTTGTTATTGGTAAATGAGCTTCGTAAAATCTATAAAAGAAACAATTTAGATGCAGTGTTGCAATACACTATTAAACCAAATATTTATGGAACATTGGCCGCATCATTATCCAACACAAAAACCATTTGTACGGTTACTGGTTTAGGTTATACGTTTTTAAATAAAAATCTGACTTCAAAAATTGCACATCAATTATATCGGTTTGCGTTCAAGAAAGCAGATAAAATATTGTTTCAAAACACAGATGATTTGCAAACGTTTCTGGATTTCAATTTAGCAGAAAAATCAAAATGTGGTATTATTCATGGTTCTGGAATTGATGTCGAAAAATTTCATCCAGATTTTTGCAAAACCATAGAAAATACCAAATCAGAAAATACTCGTTTTTTAATGATTGGAAGATTGCTAAAAGACAAAGGAATTTTTGAATACATAGAAGCAGCACAATTCGTAAAGCAACAATTTCCTAAAACAGAATTTCATGTTTTAGGTGAAATTGACACGCAAAATCCATCAGCTATTAAAAAAGAAGAGCTGGAAAATTGGATAAAAAACGACATAATAATTTACAACGAACACGCAAAAGACACGCGACCATTTATTTGCAACGCTGATTGTGTAGTGTTGCCATCGTACAGAGAAGGAATGCCGCGCGTAATTTTAGAAGGAATGGCAATGGCTAAGCCATGCATCACAACAGATGCGCCTGGTTGCAAAGATTCAGTTATAGATGGTGATAGTGGTTTCATCTGTAAAACGGCTGATAGTCAATCATTAGCAAATGCAATGCAAACATTTATCTTGTTAAGTAAAGATGATAAAGTGAAATTAGGTATAAATGCAAGGAAACGAGCAGAAAACGTATTTTCTAGTATTTATATTAATGATATCTACCTTCATATAACAGAAAATCTTTAGCATATTTTAACTTTTTTTAATAAATTGTTACTAACTTTGGTGTGAACTAAATTATGCACGGTCATATTATATTCTTGAATTTACTTCTAAACAACATTTGGAGTTTGTTCTCAAATGCACCTCATGCAACGTCATTCAAATTGGCAGCTGCACTTTTAACTGCATTTGTTTTAACGTATACTTTTATTCCATCGATAATAAAAGTAGCAATTATAAAACATTTGTATGATTCGCCTGATGATGATAGAAAATCGCACGACGAAATTATACCAACACTTGGTGGTATTGGTATCTTTGGTGGTTTTGTAATTGGGTTTTGCTTATTCGCAACTTTTGATTTAAAAACACCTGAGCTAAAATATATAATTGCTGCGTTGAGTTTCACGTTTATGTTAGGTGCAAAAGACGATATTGTTGCATTGGTAGCTAATAAAAAATTTATAGGTCAAATTTTTGCTGCATCTATCATTGTTATTTTAGGTGGAATTAGAATAACGAGTTTATACGGAATGTTCGGTATGTCTTATATCAGCGAAGCATTTAGTATTGTATTGTCAATCGTAACTATCATTTTTATAATCAATGCATTTAACTTAATTGATGGTATAAACTTATTGGCTGGAAGTGTAAGTGTCGTTATATCTTTGTCGTTTGGTGCGTGGTTTTATTTTTATGGATTTAATGATTATGCTATTCTAGCAGCTGCCATGAGTGGCGCAGTTTTGGCCTTTCTTCGGTATAATATCACACCAGCAAAAATTTTTATGGGTGACTCAGGTAGTTTGTCTATTGGACTGTTAGCAGCTGTTTTAGCTATACAGTTTATTGAAAAGAATGAAATGATATTGCATCAGCATATTAGTTCAGGAATACAAATCACAGCGTCGCCAGCCATGGCAATTGCTGTTTTAATTATTCCTATTTATGATGCTTTTCGTGTTTTTACAATGCGTTTAATTAAAAGAAAATCTCCTTTTATTGCTGATAGAAATCACATACATCATCGTTTGCTAGATTTAGGATTTTCACATGTGAAAGCTACATTTATTTTAATTACAGTAAATATTTTATTTATTATATTAACCTATTTCTTACAGCATTTTGGAAATTTCTTGTTAATGTGTTTTGAGTTGGCTTTGGCAATGTTGCTTACGTTTATTTTGTTTTCTTTTAGCATTAAAAAAAAAATAATAGTTGATAATGAATCAAAAACAGAAAATGATAAGCCAATTAATTTATCAATGAAAGTTGATTTGCAGTAAAAAAAGCTAATTGTAAAAACTCACATCAAAACTTCCACAAACCAATCTTTATCTTTCAAATTTACAGCTGATAAAAAGTTTATTTTCATGGCTTTTTTATCGTTTCTTTTTGCCTGTTGAATTTTTATCAATTGGTAAAACTGCTCTATAATTGCATTAAAAAATTCCTTATGATAACCAATATCTTTTTGTCGTTTGATGTAATTTTTTAAACCTGCTAACTGCGTTTGCAGTAACTCTATTTCTTTTGTTTCGTACAACATTTTGAATAATAAATGTTTTGCATTTAAATGCCAAATCACATCTTTAAATTCTGTTTGCAATAAAGTCGGCATTGCTTTTTTGTATTGTTTTTGTGCAAACCAAACTTTTGATAAATTAAATGCAACCGTATTTTCTCTGTAATCCAAATTTATATAATGCTGATAAGTATCAATAAATGCTATGGTTTTGCTGTATTCTTTTAATTTAATTCCATTGGTCACAATATTAGAAAAGGAGAATCGACTGAGCTCATTGTTCTCTATCAAATATTTTTTTTCAATAGCATGCAAATACAAATCAAACAATTCTTTGATGTAAACAGTTTTACCTTTGTTGCTCATTTTTATGCAATAATTGATGCATAATAAATACACATCTTTCAATTCTTTAGCAGTGAAATTTTTTTCATAATTATGGAGTTGCTTTTTTATGTTTGCAAAATAAATTTCTTCTTGTGTACTAATCATTTTATAGATATGATAATACAATTGCACAGAAGCAATGTCATTAAACTTTTTTTCTTCAATTAATTGCAAATAAAAATTCAACGCAGGTACATCATATTGACTGTCGCTAATTTGCTGATGCGACAAAGCAATACAAGTCCAACGCAGCGTTTCGCTAATTGTAAAATGATGCAATGCATTAAACACTTCCTGAATATTAAGTGTAGTAATGCGTTTGTTGTTAGACGCAATTTCATACTTTATTTTTTCCAGTTCAAATTGTTCTAAATGATAAGTGCTATCTGAATAATTCTGGTTTTTGAATTGCTTAGAAATGTCGTCTATAACAGCATTGGTATGCACAGGCAAATTACGTTTTTGATAATTTGCCAACAATTGCAAAGCAGCCGCGTTGCGTTGTTGCAAAAAAGATTGATACCCTAAAAAATCTTCCACAACAGTTAATGCGTAACTCATTACATAACGCAACTCTTTTATATCGAATTTTTTGTTTGGAAAAATATGCGCAAATGCTTTTTCTTTTTTTATGGAAATAGGTGTGATGTGTCGTTTAGAATAAATGAAATCAAACAACAACGTTACTTTTTCGTGCTGGTTGGCAATTGGCGAACGATACCATTTATTAAAATATTGAATTTCCGTCGTAGAAAACGACAACAGAATTTCGATTAATTTACTTTCATACATGGTTGGTTAATTAGTCATTGGTTAATTGTCATTGGTCATTTGTTTTTAATGAAATAAATTAGTTATAAATAAACAACAATCCATTTAAAGCCCGGTCGACACCGAGCCGCTGTCATGCCAAATTATTTCGGCACCATTTACTACATTTTGATATTACAGTTAGAACCAAATTCCTATTCTCAATCTCAATGACCAATGACTAATTTACATCAAAAATCCGATTTTACCTAAAAATTAGATTTGTAATTACTGAATTTAATAACCAAATTTGATTCGTAAACAACATTGACGAAGAAATATTAAATTTATACACATGAGAAAGCTGATAAAACTGACTGCTCTATTTACACTGTTACTTTTGTTTTATGGTACTGCATTTGGTGGTGGCTGGCAAAAGATATTAAATGATGGGTTTACTACACAGAATACCCTAAAATCTGATTTAACCAGTGATTTTATCTTGCAAGTTAAGAAATCACTTAACGTACAAAAGACGGTGGTCACTTCTTTGGATAATTTGAAGTGCGCAGTGTTGGTTGGAAGGGCAGCCAACACAAACTAAGATTTGATTCTGTTTTTGGGATAAATTTTATTCAAGATATTGAAAGTTATATTAGAGATAGTAATATATTAGTATATGATCCTACATATTCAGGTCATTAACATAATTGAATTGTGGTGTATTACCAACCCACAGAGGTAAATATTACTATAAATATAAATATGGAAAAATGTTAAGTGAAGATTAACTTATGACCATGGAAATTTACTTCATATTTATAATTTTTTAGATAAATATGGTAACAGAAAAAGACAGTTTATAATAATAATGACTACAATAGAATTAGGAAGGATTATAATGGAAAGCCTATAGATCCAATCATTAATTTGTAAAAAAAAAAGGCAATCACAGCTTCGCTAGATTATATAGTATGTGACAAATGATTTCATTTAATGTCAATGCAGGCAGTAAAAACAATTAAACCATTTAGTTTTATGGTATTTAATTAAAAAAAAAGTACATTATGTTCAATTCAAGTTTTATATGAAAACACCAACGATACATGTAGAAGATTAAAATTAGATGAAAAATTATAATTTTGACTGATAAATTCTATCGAGAACAATATGAATGATTATTCATATGTTTCAATAATTCAAACTTGCCTTTATTTCAAATTAATTTTTTTCATACTTCAGGTGATGATTCAACAAACAGAACCCCCAATTATATTGTGTCAAAATCAATGTGCATTACAAACTTCCAACAAAATATAAAATTTTGATGTATTAAGATACGTACAATCAATATACAGCAAACATTTCAAAAGATGGTTCATTAAATGTATGGCATTAGTATCAAAATGTTTCTCAAAATTATTTTTAAGTAACATCTTAAAATTACAACCTCTTAAATAACAAATCAACTCTTCAAAGAAATATTCTAATTTGGAGAAGTCAGCCGTGAAATGGATTCACATAGGTCATATTAACTGTTATTTGCCGACCAAAATAACAACTGTATAAAAAACACAACAGATAATAGTTTGCCACAAGTTACCGTTACTGCACAAAATAATAACAACACAGCATTTACTTCATCTGATAATAATGGCAACTATTTTATTGGTGTTAGTGATTCTGGTTTATATACTGTTACTGCACAACCAAACATCAATTATCCATTATTTGTGCAAGGCAATTGCGCCGTGCAAACTTCTTATGCGTATTTAGATAGTTTTACTATTGATACCATCAACCTCAATTTAAAACCAACTATTTTGTGTCCAAATATGTATGTAGATATTTCTACACCAATGCTGCGCCGTTGTGTTTCTAATATTTATACAGTCAATTATAAAAACAATGGAACAGTTGCATCACCAATACTTTCATTGATGTAGCTTTAGATCGCTTTCTAACGGTCAACTCAGCATCCATTCCATATACTAACCTAGGCAACAATGTATTGCGTTTCAACATCGGTAATGTTGATTATATGTCATCTGGAAGATTTACGATTGATGTCACGGTTCGCTGCGATTCAACTATTGTTGGACAAACACATTGCGTGGAAGCACATATCTATCCAGACACGGTTTGCGCAGCTGCCAATTATACTGGTCCAGTGATTTCAGCATCTGCACAATGCAAACACGATTCCGTTGAATTTAAATTGAGAAATAGTGGTGGCAACATGCAAAATCCAAAACGTTATATAGTTATCGAAGATAATTTGAATCGTTTAAATGGTAATTATCAGTTAAATAATGGACAACAAAAAATAGTAACTATCGCAGCAGATAGTGGACATACATATGGTATTATTGCCGAACAAGATGATGCGTTTCCGATTCAATTAGGTGATAAATTTGCCACTGCATTTATTGAAGGTTGCAATCCAATAAATGGACAATTTAATACAGGTTTTGTTACACAATATCCTGAATTTGATGGCGAACCATACAAAGTGTGGATTGCCAACAAAATCGCGGCGCTTTTGATCCGAACGATAAAACTGGCTTTCCGATTGGTGTGAGTGGACAACATTATATAGAAAAAAATACAGCGATTGATTATAAAATTAATTTTCAAAATACTGGAAATGATACGGCTTTTAAAGTGGTGATTGTTGATACGATCTCAAAATACTTAGACATCAATACCATTGAACCAGGCGCAAGTTCACATCGATATACGTTTATGCGAACCGATAGCAACACGATTAAATTTATTTTTGACAGCATTAAATTGGTGGACAGCAATAAGAACGAAAAACTGTCGCATGGTTTTGTAAAATTCAGAATTCAGCAAAAACAAAACAATCCGAATGGCACCAAAATATATAATCAGGCAGAAATTTATTTCGATTACAACGCACCAATTTTTACAAATAAAACCATGCATACTATTGGTGAAGTATACGTAAGAATTATTAGCAAAGTAATCAATCCAACGTATTCAAAAGCAGATGTAAAAATTTATCCAAATCCGTTTAGAGAAAATGCAACGATTGAGTTGCAAAATATAGAACCTCAAAACACTAATTTAATTTTGTTAGATATTGCAGGAAATGTGATTTTGCAATTGCAATCGAACAACAATAAATATCTTTTAAATGGTAGCAATCTTGCAAAAGGTTTGTATTTATTCAGAATCCAAAATAATACAACTGAAATAGCCAACGGAAAATTAATAGTGCAGTAGTTTAGTTCAATAATTTAAACTGTTACTATTTTAAACACATAGTTCCAAATGTTCGGAACTATGTGTTAAAAATTAGTTGCTATTTTAAAATTTAGCCAAGTGCTATATATCACTACACTTTAATCTGATGCTGTTTAATAACAGCACACAATTCACTCACCATCATCGCAGTCGCGCCCCAAAGTACCTTGTTGTCTAAGTCGTAATACGGTGCCATTAAATTAAAACCAAGCGCATTTTTTATCTTTTTTTCTTTAATAATTCCATCTTCAAAAAAACGCAACAACGGAATTTCTAAAACAGCTGCAACTTCCTTTGTTTCTAATGCTAAAGTTGGAATTTCCTGCATAATTCCAACAAATGGATAGACCATAAAATTACTGGCAAACACAAATACTTCAGTCAAATTGCCAACTACTTGTATATGATTGCTTTCAATGCCAACTTCTTCATGTGTTTCGCGCAAGGCAGCGTGTAAAAAACTAGCATCACTTTTTTCAATTTTTCCACCTGGAAAAGCAATTTGTCCGCTATGAACACCATCATACAGTGGACGTTCAATAAGTAACAAATGTGGTATATTCTCTTTCGGATAAATAACAGCCATTACTGCACCTTCTTTCGGTTTTATAAAAGATGGAGCATCGATATTTTTATTAATCTTCAAATAAGGTTTTAGTTGAGCTTGCCCATTTTTACCAGGTAATGGTTGTTTAAATGCCTCAATTAATTGGCTGGTGAATATTTCAAACATATTATAAAATTAAAAAAATCAATCTGAATAAAAAATTATAAATCTTTTTGTGTTCACTAAGTGTACTTTTAAACAAAATACCTAATTTTATGTATCATTTATTCACATTAAATTCATAATTTTGATTACATTTAACTCAATACATTTAAAATGAAAAAAATATTTACAATAGCATGCATCCTTGCAATTACATTTGGTTGTAAAAAAGATTCTAATAAATTGCCAACTGTAGAAGGAAATTTGTCAAAAATTGCATTTGGATCGTGCTCTTATCAAACAGCTGATATTTATCCAATTTTTCAAAAAATTTATGAAGCAAAACCACAATTGTATATTGCAGGTGGAGATAATATTTATGGTGATGTAGTTGCCTTGCTTCCAGGTGATTCAGCATTCATAGAAGGTTCTTACAGGAAATTATTCTATCAATCTAATGAATGGATAAAATTAAGACAAACAGTTCCAATGATTGCTACTTGGGACGACCATGATACAGGTATGAACGATGGCACTAGCGACAATCCTTCTAAAACATTTGCAAAATCTCTATTTTTTAAATACTGGGAAATTCCTGAAACTGATGAGCGCCACAATAGATCAGACGGTGGAATTTATGGTTCATACTATTATGGCGATGATGCACACAAAGTGCAGGTTATTATGTTGGATTTAAGATATAATCATACACCATATAAAGCAGCTGGTCCTGGTGCAGCACTTTCTGGTTACGATACCATGTTATCTCCAAACGCAACAATTTTAGGTGCTACACAATGGACTTGGTTAGAAGGCGAATTAAGAAAACCAGCGAAAGTAAGAATTGTTATGTCTTCATTACAATTTAACGCACCTTACAGTGGCAGCGAAAATTGGGCAGTTTTACCATTAGAAAAACAAAGAATGTTAGACTTAATTAAATCTACCCAAGCAAATGGCGTGTTTTTCTTAAGCGGTGATGTTCATTTTGCAGAATTTACTAAAACTCAGCCAGCTGGTATGTATCCAATTTATGATTTTACATCTAGTGGAATTACTCATAACGAAGGTAAAATAGCTGCTACAAACAACGCTATTAGACTTGGCCAAGGTTTTGATGGTAAAAATTATGGAATGATTTCAATAGATTGGGACGCAACACCTGTAACAATTAAAGTACAAATCTTTAGTGTTGATGCAGCTCAAACACCTAAAATCTCGTACACAGTTAATTTAGATGATTTGAAATTTTAAGCAATTAATTAATTATTATAATTCATAAAAGAGCAGCTTTATTACTGCTCTTTTTTTTAATTTTGAAGGATGGATATTTTTGAACATATCGCTGCATTGCAAAACGAAATAAATGAAACCACTTTTTCAAGTGCTGATGATGCAGAAAAATTTCGTATTCGCTTTTTAGGAACTAAAAATATTTTGAAAGATATTTTTGGTGAAATTAAAAATGTGCCAAACGAACGCAAAAAAGAATTTGGACAAGTAGTAAATGCAGTGAAACAAGCTGCTGAAGAAAAACATGCTCTTGCTAAAGAAAAATTTGAAGCCACTAATTCATTTACCAATAAAGATATTGATTTAACCTTGCCTGGTGATGTGGTTACCATTGGTGCGCGTCATCCAATACAATTGGTTAAAAATCAGATCGTTGATATTTTTAAACGACTTGGATTTGCAGTTCAGGAAGACAGAGAAATTGAAGATGATTGGCACAATTTTACTGCATTGAACATGCCTGAAGATCATCCTGCTCGAGATATGCAAGATACATTTTTCGTGAATATCAATCCAGATATTGTTCTTCGTACGCATACATCTTCGGTGCAAGTGCGCACGATGGAAAATCAAAAACCACCAATTCGTATTTTGTCACCAGGTCGTGTATTTCGTAATGAAACCATTTCAGCACGAGCGCATTGTTTTTTCCATCAGGTAGAAGGTTTATACATTGATGAAAATGTTTCATTTGCAGATTTATTACAAACGCTGGATTTTTTTGTAAAAGAAATGTTCGGACAAGACGTGAAAATTAAATTGCGTCCTTCTTACTTTCCGTTTACAGAACCAAGTGCTGAAGTTGATGTCACTTGTTTTATTTGTGGAGGCAAAGGTTGCAATGTTTGCAAATACACAGGTTGGGTCGAAATCTTAGGTTGCGGAATGGTAGATCCAAAAGTGTTGGAAAACTGTAATATAGATCCAAAAAAATACAGTGGTTTTGCTTTTGGAATGGGTATTGAACGAATTACGATGTTGAAATATCAAATCAAAGATTTACGCTTATTTTCTGAAAACGATGTTCGTTTCTTAGAACAATTTAAATCGGTTTTATAACATAATTAACCGACATTTATACCATGATTTTAATAGATGATGTATTAATTAGTGATGATGTAATTGACGTACAATTTGTATGCAACATCAAAAAATGCAAAGGTATTTGTTGCGTAGAAGGCGATAGTGGCGCACCTGTTGAAAAATCTGAAACTAAAATCCTTAAAAAAATCTATCCTAAAATAAAAAAATATTTATTGGCAGAAGGCATTGAAGCTATAGAAAAACAAGGCACTTTCGTTGATGAACCAGATGATGAATATACTTCATATGCAACACCTTTAATAAATGGTGGTGCTTGTGCGTATGTGAATTATGAAAAAGACGGAACCATTTCTTGCGCCATTGAAAAAGCATGGAAAGATGGTGTAACGGATTTTAGAAAACCAATTAGTTGTCATTTATATCCAATCAGAATAAAACAAATGGAAACCGTAACTGCCGTAAACTATGATGTTTGGGACATTTGTGGTGATGCTTGTTCGCTTGGTAAAAAATTAAAAGTACCAGTATATGTTTTTCTGAAAGATGCTTTGATACGTAAGTTTGGTGATGAATTTTACACCACCTTAGAACATGCTGCAACACAACACAAGTAGTATTCTTATAAAGTTCCTAACGCAATTCTCACCATATCATTAAACGAATTTTGTCTTTCTTCAGAAGACGTTGTTTCGTGTGTTACTAAACTATCGCTGATGGTAGTAATAGCCAATGCGTTTGCTCTGTATTTTGCAGCTATCGTATATAATGCAGCAGCTTCCATTTCTACACATAAAACACCATACTCGGCCCATTTTTTATACATATCTGGATTGTCGTCATAGAATTCATCAGACGATAAAATATTACCAGTTTTAACAGTAATATTTAGCGATTGCGCCACTTGATATGCTTTTAATAACAACTCAAAATTTGCAGTTGGTGCAAAATCAGAGCCGTTAAATTTGTTCCAGTTTACGGCTGAGTTGGTGCTGGCTGCTAAGGCAAAAACTATATCTTTTAAATGTACGTCTGGTTGAAATGAACCAGCTGTTCCAATCCTGATTAAGTTTTTTACATCATATTCTCGTATTAATTCATTTACGTAAATTGATATAGACGGAATTCCCATGCCTGTTCCTTGTACTGAAACGCGTTTGCCATTGTAATAGCCAGTATATCCAAGCATTCCACGCACTTCATTATAACAAATTACATCTTGCAAAAAAGTGTCAGCAACATGTTTTGCTCGAAGCGGATCGCCTGGCAATAGTATTGTTTCTGCAATTTCTCCTTTTTTAGCTGCTATATGTATGCTCATAATTTCTTTTTTTAATAAGTTTGTTCGTTCCCTTTTTGTCCAGTTACAATCTGAATACCATTACTCGTTCCAATTCTATCGACACCTAAATTAATATATTGGATAGCTGTTTCAAAATCTCGAATGCCACCACTTGCTTTTATTTTTATTTTATTTTGTGTGATGGATTTCATCAAAGCAATATCTTCTAGAGTTGCGCCACCAGTTCCAAAACCAGTTGATGTTTTTACAAAATCAGCTCCAGCATTTACGGTTAATTGTGTTGCAATTTTCTTCTCTTCATCTGTTAAATAACATGTTTCGATTATAACTTTTAGAACATTATTTCCAATTGCTTTTTTAATCAATCTTATTTCGTTTTCAACTAAATCCAGTTTTTTATCTTTCAAAAAACCAATATTTATTACCATATCAATCTCATCAGCACCATTATTTTTAGCGTTTTCTGCTTCTTTTATTTTGGATAATGTATCCATTGCGCCTAAAGGAAAACCAACAACACTTGCTATTTTTATAGTAGAATTCTCCAACGTTTTTTTACATAATTCAACATAAGAACTATTTACACAAACTGCAAAGAAGTTATATTCAATCGCCTCTTTGCATAATTGAATAATATCATTTTCAGTAGCAGTAGCTTTTAATAATGTATGATCGATGTATTTTGAAAGATTCATATTGATTTTGTTCTTCAAATTTACAATAAAATATTTCTCTAAAGAATGTAAAGAACAAATACGCAGATTTATGGTTATATATTTTGTTCAAAACTAATTTTTCATTGTAAATCATATTCCGAATATTCGGAACATACATCGTAAATTATTACTTTTACAACATGACAGATATTTTAGTAATTGGTTCAGGCATAGCTGGTTTAAGTTTCGCATTAAAAACAGCGCAACAATTTCCTGACAAAAAAATCTTAGTGCTTACCAAAGCAAGTGAAGATGAAAGCAACACCAAATATGCACAAGGTGGCATTGCAGTTGTTACCGATTTTGATAAAGATACTTTTGATAAACACATTGAAGACACCTTGATTGCTGGCGATGGTTTGTGCAATGAAAATATTGTAGATATTGTTATTCGCGAAGGACGAGAACGTGTAGATGAATTGATTAATTGGGGCACGAATTTCGATAAAGGAGATGAAGGCGATTACAAGCTTGGAAAAGAAGGTGGTCACTCAGAGTTTCGTGTGTTGCATTACAAAGACATTACCGGTTGGGAAATTGAACGTGCGTTATTGGAGAAAGTTCATCAGACAAAAAACATAGAAGTTTCGCAGCATCATTTTGTAATTGATTTATTGACGCAACATCATCTTGGAAAAATTATTACACGTGTAACTACTAATATTCAATGTTATGGTGCATACGTTTTAAATAGAAACACAAACCAGATTGAGAAAATAGAAAGTAAAATTGTGGTGTTGGCAACAGGTGGTTTTGGTCAGGTTTATCGAGCTACCACGAATCCAAGTATTGCTACTGGTGATGGAATTGCTATGGTTTATCGTGCAAAAGGTCGCGTTGCAAATTTAGAGTTTGTTCAGTTTCATCCAACCGCATTATATGAACCAGGTGTGAGTCCAAACTTTTTAATTACAGAAGCCGTGCGTGGTGATGGCGCCATTTTGCGCACTAAAAACGGCAATGACTTGATGGCAAATTACGATAAGCGTGGTTCTTTAGCACCTCGTGATATTGTGGCGCGCGCGATAGATAATGAAATGAAAAAAAGTGGTGAAGACCATATGTATCTGGATTGTCGCCACATGGATAAAGAAAATTTTCTGCATCATTTCCCAAATATTTACGAAAAATGTAAATCAATTGGTATTGATGTTTTTAAGGATATGATACCGGTTGTTCCAGCTGCGCATTATGCTTGCGGTGGCATTAATGTGGACGAATTTGGACGCACTTCTATCAAAAATTTATACGCTTGCGGTGAATGCAGCAATACAGGTTTACACGGTGCGAACCGTTTGGCAAGTAATTCGTTGCTCGAAGCGGTAGTGTTTGCACATAGAATATTTACGGATGTTTGTGAGAAATTACCAGCGATAGAATTTGCAACGGAAAAATTTCCTGAATGGAATGCAGATGGCACCACTGACCCGAAAGAAATGGTTATCATCACACAAAGTATAAAAGAACTCAAAGATATAATGAGTAATTACGTTGGTATTGTGCGCAACAACGGACGTTTAAAACGTGCGCAAGAACGACTTTATTTATTATTTAAAGAAACCGAAGAATTATACGAAACCACTACGATTTCGCCGCAATTGTTAGAGTTGCGCAATATGATTACCATTGGCTATTTGATTACACGAAGCGCGATGTTGCGTAAAGAAAGTCGTGGTTTGCATTACACTACTGATTATCCAAACCATGCAAAAGATGCCGAGGAAACAATGTTGTAAAGAATTTTCTACAACAACTGAAAACACAAATACTTTATAGTTAATCCGTTTTTCAAATGCATTTTTTCGTAGTAGGTTTGGATGTTGTGCAGCTCTTCATTTTTGTTCATTGCATACACATCAGTATAATCTTTTAAAATTTTGGAAGGAAATTCTGCTAAAACTTCTTTTGTGTAATTGTATAATAAATCGCTGTCGGTTTTTAGGTGAATTAAGCCATCTTTTTTCAAAAATTGCTTGTAGATTTCTAAGAATTTTTTTGAAGTTAATCTTCTTTTGTGATCGCCATCACGCGGAAACGGATCGGAAAAGGTGATCCAGATTTCATCAACTTCATCTTGTATAAAATACTCATTTAAATGATCAATCTGATCGCGAATAAAACATACATTTTGTAAGTTTTCTATGTTTACAATTCGCGTAGCACTCCAAATTCTGTTGCCTTTAATATCAACACCAATATAATTTTTTTCAGGAAATAATTTTGCCAAACCAATGGTATATTCACCTTTTCCGCAAGCCAATTCTATAATAATCGGCGCGCTATTTTTAAAGAAATCTGTTTTCCATTTTCCTTTTAGCACAGGTTTTTTCTCAAACACATTATGCATGTTTGCCAGTTCTGCAAATTTTACGAGTTTGGATTTGTTTGCCACGAATTTTTTTGCAAAATACTAAATTATAACTTTTCTAAAGTTTTTAAACTCTAGAAAAGTAAGCATTTCTTTTAAATCTTCTATGTTTTTAAAACCTTGAAGATTTATTGTATCAAATTTCAGCAGGTTGCTGTTGCTTAGAATAATTCAGAATTTTTTGGATGCTGTCGTTGCTCGGTGAATCGCCACCATCTTCGTCAATTTTATTTTTTACATGGCGTAGCTGTGCGAATTCTTGTTGCAACGAAATATCGTTTCTCAAAGCAGTTTCTATCACTTTTGCTTCGTGTTCGTTTGTTTCGTTGTAAAGATGTTTGACAAGAATTTCGCGTGTAAAATTTTGTTGCATAAGATTGATTTTCTTAGTAAACGAAATTTAGTACATTTTATTTTATATTACTACAATTTTTCATGTATTTTTTTATCAGAACTGTGATTTATTATGATAATTTTGATTTTTACGATATAAATCTCAAACCACTTAAGGCACAAAGAAGCTAAAGAAAAAGAATAGAAGTGTATTTAATTACAGACAAGAAAGCTTAAGTTTCCTGTCTAAACTTTCCTGTTTTTATATTTTTCTTTTGTTCCTTAAGTGGTTATTTTTTGCGATTAATCGCCACCTGTTCCTTTAAAATAGTCATCTTTGAAACGAAAAAGCACATTAAACGTGGTTAAACTACCATAAATTCTGGTAATATATTGCTGCAGTTCTACTTTTTCAGAATCAGATAACTTAGAAGCATTGATTTTTTGTTCCATTACGCGCAAACGATCACGCGTCATCACAATTTTGTGAAAGAATCCATCAATTGGAATTTCTTTAGATTGCAACGTTTTATCAAAAGGTTGTAAAATAAGATTTCCATTTTCCCATTTGTCAGCCATTTTGCAATCGACTAATGGTTCTGTTAATGGTTCAATAATATCTTGCAAAACTTTTCTGATTTCATCTAAAGAAACTGAATTTTTATCTTTTTCTACTAATTTAATGAGTACGAAACCATCAAAACGTTTTGAAATTTCTTTTTCACCGTGTTCCGTTCCAAAATAAATATTGTAAGAATATTCGTCGCTGTCGTCAATTACAATTCCTTGTCCAAATTTTGGATGTTCTATTTTTGTTCCGATAGATAATTCTGTCATGTTTTAAATTTTAGCGAAAATAGAAAAGCGATTTTAAATAAATGCAAAGAACACAAAGTTTTTTTTGTAAAGTTTAAAAAGAAAAATAAACGCAAGTTATTTTTCGCAAAGATGAAAAGAAGATTTTAAGAAAAAAAAATAAAGACTTTGAGTATTAGCTTAAAATATAACTTTCAATCTTTATTTAAACTTAAAAACTTTGCGCACTTTGCGAAAAAACTTATTGTCTTTGCGTTTTAAAATTCTACGAAAATCTGTGAGAAAAACTATTTCACTATTTCTGCAATTTTATTCAGCAACCAATCTTTATCAGAACAAGCAGTATCTTTATTAATTTCGTCTTGCAATGCTGTGAGTTTTGCTTTTTCATTTGCTGGCAAATTTACCAGTTTGCTAATGTATTTATAAAAATTTTTATTGCGCTCTCTGAATTGTTCTGTAAGTTCTTTGGTGGTGTACACGTATTTTTTAAATGCATTAATCGTACTGTCTAATACATCAAAATAACGCTTTTCATTTATTTTGCTGAGTTCAAAATAGAGTTTAATGTACAATCGTTTGGAATCAATTTTATAGAAAATGTCTTTGTATTTTGCGGTGTTTAAAAGCACTAACGCATCTTCTAATTTATGTTGATGAAACAAGATGTTGGCTTTGTTGTAATTGTAAACATCTTCTTTAACGTCTTCATCTAAATATGCATGAAAGCGTTCAATAAAATCAATGGCTCTGTCAAATTGCTGATCGTGCGTGGCAACAGAAATGTAGTTTTTTACACGAGCAATAGAAATGGTGTTATTTGCTTCTAAAATAATATTTTGTGTTTCTAAAAAGTCATACCAAATCAATAATTCATTATTAAAAAAAGATTCTTTTTGATTGATTTTTTGGATGCAATAATTTATAATAATCGTTACAATTAATTTCAATTCACTTTTAGAAATATTATTATAGTTTTTGAAGATTTCTTCTTTGTTCAGGAAATAAACTTCTTCTTTCTGTTCAACAATTAATTCGTTTAATGATTTATAAAATTTTGCTAATATGCTTAATTCTTTATGCTCCAAATCATCTTTAAATAAGTTGGTGTGATGTATAGTATCTAATTTGTATTGTTGACTTATTGTAAAATCATTCAGTGTTTTCTGAACTTCTTGGTAATTGGCATATCTTGAATTATACTTTAATCGATAATGAAGATTTATCCATTCTAACTTATATTTAAAAGCAAGCAACTCCATGTCTTCTGGTATTTTTTCAATTGCTTCCAGTGTTTGTTTATAAGTAGCATCAAAAAATTTAGTTAAGTCATTTTCTAAATAAAATTGTAATAAATAAAATTGATTTTCAAGCTGATTATTTTTAGCATACGAAAATGAAATAAATTCTTCTGTCATCTTTAATAAATCAGACATGATGTTCAACATACGTTTTTCATCGTATGATTTTGTAGAAAAAAGATATTTGTGTGCTTTGTTTTTTTCTAATTTTTTAGATTCAAAATTGGGAAACTCAGCATGTATTAATTCAAATAATTTTATGGTTGCATTTTCTCTTTTCGACTTATAGATATTAATATATTGACTAAAATTGTTTATCTTAGATTCATCAAACTTTTTAAAAACTTCTAATAATTTTGAATTGTACATTGTAGAAAAAAATTAAACCAAAACGATGATGAAATGAGCATAAGCGTTTATAACTAAATATAAATTATTATTTGCGAATTCCATCTACTCCATTAAAAACAATAAAAATATAGAGATGAAAAATAAGCACATTTTTATTCTGATTATAACATTAGCCATTCTTTTTAACAGCAGTTGTAAAAAAGAAGTGGTGAAAACAGTCAGCACTTCTAAAAGTATTCAATTAACAAGTTTTGTTAGTGAAAAACAAGTTAGTGGTGATTATAAAGTTACCATTAATTGGCTAGACTTAGATTCTGCTACCAATATATCTTATGATACTCGGCTCTTTGATTTATTTAATCAACAAACCTTTGCAACGAATACTACTGGAAACAGACAAATGGTTTTGAATAATGTTAGTGAAAATCAACCTTATGCAATGCGAATTATATCGAATCCAAAATTAGATAGTACTAAACTTAGATTTAAAATTACAAAGGCAACGTTGATATTACCATTTTTGATAGATGGTAACAGCGCAAATTCCAACTTTATTTTGATTCTATATTCGATTTTTTTAGAATCTAAATTCAAACTCAATAATCTGATTATCAATATTTAATGTCATTTTAGCAACTGCTAGAATGGCATTTTTTATGCATTTAAATCTGATAATCGCTTCAAAAAGTAATTTTTAATGGCTTGTGATTGATGCAATTTTGTATTGTCAATAACGACAACCAATTATTCATCATTAAAATTAAACAACATGAAATTACAGATTCACGAACTCAAAAATTTGATTACAAAGAAAATGAGTAAAAATTTAAAAACAATCACACTTATCGCAATAGTAATCCTTGCTGTAAGCTGCAAAAAAGACAAATCAGTAAATCCGAATTTACCTATTGCCAATTTTACTATTATAGATGACACTATACCTTATGGAATTGGCTCTAATCTGGTTTTCGATTTCACTAATACATCTACGAATGCAACCAGTTATCGTTGGGATTTTGGTGGTGGCTATAGTGCAACAACAACCAACGGTCGTATTGCATATACAACAACAGATTTAGTCAATTTTTTCTCTACAAATGCAGTGGTTGGCGGTGATGTTTATCATTCCAATCAAGTGAAATTAATTGCTAAAAACGGAAACGATTCAACTGTCATTTCAAAAACAATTGTGGTAAGAGAAGAGCTTTAGAAATAAAAAATTTGCTCACATATTTTAATACAATTTCATTTAAAGCATTATCTTTAATCTATAAAAAAATCAACATGAAAAATCAATTCAATGCAGTATTAACTTTAGCTTTAATCATAGCATTAACATCGCTACAAGGCTGCAAAAAAGATAACAATTCAAATAATCCAACAGGACAAGAAATTTTAACCATGAAAGTAAATGGTGTAGATTGGGTTGGTGATGATAACTTAGCAGGATACATACAAACCACAAACAATAAAGCATATATAGGTGGAAGAAAATCAGCTACAGATGAAACCTTAATCATCAGCAATATTCCTGTAACTGGTCTTGGTACCTATCCAATAATTCCAACACCAGGCCAAGGTATAACGTTTTTAAGAGATGGCGTTTCTCCTAAGCAATACAAAGTGTCAGCTTCATATCCAAAATCAAGAGCTTCCTTTACAATTACAAAATTAAACGGTGGATCTACACTAAATAATATAGAAGGTACATTTTCTGGTGCATTATATAATAGTGCAACCGATTCGGTAGTTATTACAAATGGCATTTTTAAGTTTAATTAAATTATATCAATCTAAATCAATAAAAAAATGAAAGCATCTATTATCAAATCAATTTTTACATTGACAATAAGTGTTATACTATTTTCTTGCAATAGAAGTACACCATCACCAACTTCCAATAATAGCGAGTACAGTGTTGATATTACTTTTGATGGATTATTAAGAAAATGTCCACAATATGGTGGAGCAGCATCTGACGAAGGAACTTTATTAGGATCTTGTATTTTTCATGGCGATGACTTAAGCATTGGTTGTGGTAGTAATAATGTATATAATACATCAGCATCAAATGGGTTTAATTTTTCGTTTAACGTAACCAATGTAACTCATACTGGAATATATTCATTTAGAGAAGAAAATACAGCACTAGATTTTCCAAATGCAACGGCACTTATAGAACGCTTTACAACGGGTTCATCTGCTACTGCTACAACTATTTCTGATAATTCAAAAAACTTGCAAAAAACGACTAATGCAGGTGGTTTTTGTGTATCAACAAATGGTATAGTTGGCGTACAAGAAATTGATATTACACGTTACAGTAGTGAAAATGGCGGCATCATTGAAGGAACTTTTTATGCAACTGTTTATGAAAAACCATCGGGTTGTTTTAGTTACATTCCAAAAATTGTAACTGCTACATTTAAAGTAAAAAGAGTAAATCTATAAGTTTATTTATAGATTTCATAAAAAACAAACATTTTCTTAGATCAAATAATCAAGTTAAAAGTCTACTTTTTAATTAAAAAGCTCGCGCAACAAATTATTGAAGATCAGCAGTTTATAATCTATTCCAATTATATTTTAAGATAAAAAAACGCAGATAAAATCTGATACCTGCTTCAAAAAGTAATTTTTTACCAATTGGTATGTCTGCATCTTTGTATTGTCAATAACGACAACCAATTATTCATCATTAAAAATTAAACAACATGAAATCACAGATTCACGAACTCAAAAATTTGATTACAAAGAAAATGAGTAAAAATTTAAAAGCAATCGCAATTCTTGCAATAGTAATCCTTGCTGTAAGTTGCAAAAAAGAGAACCAAAAACCAGTTGCTTGTAAAGTAATCAATCTCAAAATTGGTAATGATTCACTTGTTTTAAGCTACAATTCATCAAATAAGGTAAGCAATATCAAATCTTATAATTCATCATGGCTTGTAAATATGGATTTTCTAAATGATGGTGGTTATCATAAGCAAGTTGCAACCACCAATACAGCATCTTTACCAAGTTTTACCAGAAATTTTACACTAAATACAGATGGAAATATTGAGCGTTTTCAACAAATTGTAAACGATGCAGCAGGCATTTATGATAATAGAGTAAGCTGCAAATATGACGCTGCTGGCCATTTAATAGTATCAGAGATAATAACTTTAAAAGATGGAATCCCTTATGTGTTTTGGAAAGATTCAATGGTGTATGAAAATGATAATCTTACTAAGTTTTATGTTTTGTATGGTGGAAACACAGGACTTTATAATATTCACAGAACTGTACTCATTAATTATTCAACAATTGCAAATACCGCTGGTTTATATGTAAATGAGTCTTTAATTAGTGGAAATATAGTTGGAACAGGTAGATACTACGAAAAAAACTATCCTTATTTCATGCATTTATTAGGTAAAGGAAGTAAAAATGTACCATTAAGCAGCACTACCACATTTAGTTCTGGTTCAGGCAACTATTCATTTAATTATGAATACACAACAGATGCACAAAACTTGGTGCGTTCACAAAAAATAATTAAAACACCAACTTCTGCTGGCTATCCAAAAACAAACAGATTTTATTACGAATGTAATTAATTGAATCAAAAAAAATATCATGAAAAATTTAAAAACAATCGCACTTCTCGCAATAGTAATTTTTGCTGCAAGTTGCAAAAAAAACAATTGTGGTAAGAGAAGAGCTTTAATATAAAAATATAATGATGCTTGTTTTAGAACGTAGTCTTGTCTGTTTAACTTTTATTTTTGTTCAACTGATTTACATAAAACAATAGAAAGTAACTATAAAAAATATTCAATATATACTTAGCAATACAATCTTTTTAACGTAATTTCAAGCTATATGAATGATTTACATAATTTAATAAAATCTCTAAATGCCAATGAAAAAAGATATGTATCTATTTATATCAATCGATTTTCTGCATCTAAAAATAATTATTCTAAACTTTATCAATTTATTGAAAAACAAGAATTTTATGAAGAAAATGAATTAATAAAAAAATTACGCAAAGAACCATTTGTAAAACATCTTGCAGTTACCAAACATTATTTGTTTGAGCTTATATTAGAGGCAATGCGTGAATATTATGATGAGCAATTTATAGACTGGAAATTAAGAAAGCAAACTACACAAATATTTGTACTTACATCAAAAGGTTTAGATAAAGCTGCACATAAATTAATAATTAAAACAAAACAAGAGTGTTTACAATATGAAAATTATGTTTTATTGTTAGATATTTTGAACCACGAAAGGTGGCTTTTTGGTAACAGAAGAATTGCATCAAACAATGTAGAATTTGGTAAAAATATATGTGAAGAAGAATTGCAGGTTATAAGTATTTTGCAACAACTAGCTGAATATAAAAAAATATGGCACTCGCTAAATTTTTATGAATTAACACGACATAATTATACTAAAAAAGAATACAAGCAAACTATTGAAAATGCAATAAATATTAATAGTATTTTGCCACCAACAACAACAACATCTTTTTTATTAAATGCTCAATATCACAATACTTTGGCACATTATTTTCTATTAACAGATGATATATATAATCAGTTTTTGCAAAACAAAAAAGTAGTAGAAATTAGAGAAAAACAACTACTTGCGCAGCCAAATTCACCAATTGATTTGTTTGCAACTTATTACAATTTTATGTTGGCATGTTACCACAACAAAGAATGGAGTAGTTTGAAATCATATTTGCAAAAAATGCAAGAATTAGAAACAAAAAGTATTGAAAAAAAGATAAAATTTTTTCATGATTATTATTACTGTGCATTGCTTTATAATTTAGGAACTGAAAATTATAAAGATGGATATTGCTTAACATCTGAAATAAAAAATGGCTTAGAACTTTATCAAAATAAAATTAGAGATGATTTTTATATATGGCTTTGCCAATGCAGTGGTTTAGTATGTTTTTTTAATAAAAAGTATACTGAAGCATACAAATGGTGGCAAAATATTTTATTAAATGATAAAATTAAAATTGAAATAAATAAGCAATGTGCCATTGAATTATATACATTAATATTGGTAATTGAAGAACAAAAAACGGATGTTTTGGATTATCAAATAAAGCAAACAGAAAAAAAATTAAATGACAATAATTTGATTGGTTTGGCAGAAAAAGAATTCTTTGATTTTCTTAAAAATAGTTTAAAAAACAAGACTAACACAAAACTAAAATATCAAAAAACATATCAATTGCTTTGCAAGTATCAACTAGAAAATAAAGCTGTTGTAGTTGATGAATTTATATTAAAATGGTTCGAAAACAGGTCGAAATAATGCATTGTTTATTTAATTGATAGTTCACATAAATGATTGTATTTCAATGTGTTTTGCAATAATTTTTGACTCAGAAGTTTAATAAATACCCAATAAAGCGCTTTTTAAATTAATTCTTTACTTTAAATTTGATTTTAATAAGCTATGAGAAGCCTAGAGTTAATACCACATTACACATCATTTATCAAAAACCATAAAATTAAAACGTGGTTTAGAAAAAAAAACTGTTTTAACAGTTATTTCAACTCTCCATTCTCATAGCAGAGTTAAGTGCTGCTACTGTATTGTAGCAGCACACTATTTATTCTAAAAATAAAACAATAAAATGAGCAATTGTTCGCACACTGAGAAGCAATGATTATTTGCGAAACATGGTTCTGTGACACAAAAATTATAAATGTGCAGAAGTCATAAATTCTATTTGCTCAATTAATTCCATATAAATAAACAAATGAAAAAACATTTTTTTATATCTTCTATTTTTAGCACAATTGTGCTTTGTTTTTTTACAACGTTAAGTATTGCTGGTAGTATTACAATCAACGCTGTAAATATTGTAAATGCAACATGCTCTAACAATGCAAGTATTACAGTAAATGCTACCGAAGCTTTGCCAATTACAACTTTATTTTATTCTCTTACAAGCACTACTACACAAACTAACTCATCAGGAAATTTTACAAATTTGGCAGCTGGAACGTATTATTTAAAAGTATATAATTTGGCAAACGACAGTGCTATACAAAGCAATATTATAGTTACTACAAGCTATACAGCACCTGTAATACAACGTATAGATACTATTGCACCTTATTGTGATAACGATGTAACCGGTACGCTTACCGGTGTATTGCAAACAGGTACTGGTTTGGGACCATTTCAATGGCGATTGGATACGATTACTGGTGCTACCATTAGAGCATTTCAACCAAGTGCAACATTTACAAATTTGCCTAAAGGAAATTACAGAATGATACTACAAGATTGCGCCAATACAGTTAGTTATGCTATTGAGTTTTTATCCAATGGAAGCGAATTCAGCGAAGGTTTATATGGCAATGGCTTTCCCACTGTTGAAATGATTGACTGTGACACCACCATGTATCGTGTTATTATAAATCATCTTAACAAGCAATTTAAACCACCTTATACATTGCGCATTACCACAGCAAGTGGCACACAATTTATTGCGAATAACGATATCACGCTCATTACTTCGAACATAGATTATTTGTATTTTAGCCAGAAAATTGGTGGTGTTACTTACGGCGACCAGATTGATGTTGCACTGTTTAATGCTTGCAATGATTCTATTAAAACAACTGGCAGAATTTTAAATTTTAATAAATTTATTGCAACGCCTACGCTTTTATGTAGCGATAGTATTGGTGTTAATTTTACGCTATACGATCCTTCACCAATAAGATATCAAACTGGATTGCAAGCACCTGTTCAGTTTCAGGTGATTGATTCTACTACAGGAACTGTTCTATTAGATTCTACACGAACACGAACGCAAGCACAGATACTATTAGAACAATTTGGCTTTGAGTCTATTTATTACATCAATTTACAACCAATAGAAAATAATAAAACGTATATTTTTAGAGTTAAAGATGCTTGCGGAAAAATTTATAGAGATACTTTTAGATTTTATGTACAACCAGCCAGACCATACTTTAATGTTGGTGATGTTGGTTATATCTGCGCCGATTCTGTAGCATTATTTAAGGTGATGTTTGTATATAATTTTAAATCCTTACCAACTTTTGAAGTCATATCTGGACCATCAACCTTAAGCAGCACACAACCGCGATATGCTTATAATGACACGTACACTTATCCGCAAAATATGTTTATATATAGTGTTGGAAACAATGTGTATAATACAGGATTGAGTGGTTTAACAGCTGGTACTTATAAATTAAGGTTTAAAGACGATTGTGGAACAGAATTAGATACAACCCTTACAATTCTACCATCAGAAATAAAAAGATTAACACATCGATTAACGTATACAAAAGGTTGTGGCAACAACAACACACTTCATTTTGCTGCAGATTATGGTTTCATTCCTGACTTAAGAATTAGCAGACTTGGTTTTGGTACAGTCTATTTTAATTCATTCAGTGCATTTAACGCACCCAACCAAATTAGCTTAAACAACCAACCAGCTGGTACTTATGTAGTGGAGTTTGAATACAACGGAAACTCGGCAGGATATACCTTAAAAGATGATAAAACATGTAAGAGAATTTACGATACCATAATCATTCCGGCACAAACTTCGCCACGTATTACGGCACACAACGTAGTAAAATGTAACAGTAATATTGTACTGGAATTGTTGCCAGATACAAGTGTTGGTGTGCCAAACTTTAGATATCAGCTACAAGATAAAAATGGTGTTTTCACGGCAATTCAAAATTCAAATGCTTTTATAGTCTCAGACACTGGTAATTACAGAGCCATCATTATAGACTCTTGTGGCTCGCAATTTATTTACAATGTTTTTGTAGATACTATTTTATTACAACCAGTATTTTTAAGTGGCAATAATTGTATTGGTGATTCAGTAAGATTATCATTATTAAGTTCACCATTTATAACATACAGATGGACAAGACCCAACAATGTTGTTGCTTCTGGAAATTCTATAGCTATTTATCCAATAACATTTGCAGATGATGGCAATTATTTAGTTGAACGTTTTATTGAAATTGCCGGTTGCCGAGATACACTTACACAGTTATTTAATTTTGCAACATCAAGTTGTATATTGCCAGTTGAACTTGTTTATTTTAATGTTGAATGTGAAAGCAATCAATTGCATTTTAGCTGGCAAACAGCATCAGAATTAAATAATGATTATTTTGAAATTGAACAATCAAACGATGCTATTCATTTTATTCCTTTAGAAAAAATAGAATCTAAAAACGGAAATACAAATACACAGCAAAACTATTCTATTTCTGTAAGTGCACAGCCAGACTCAAAGTATTTTAGATTAAAACAAGTTGATAAAGACAACAAATTTTCATACTCAAAAATTATTTTACAAAATTGCTCAAACGATAATAATACCGAAATAAGATTATTTCCCAATCCAGCATCAGATATCTTAAATGTTGATTGGAATAAAATTACCGGTAAAAAAAACATACAAATTTATAATGCTATTGGTCAAGATGTTTTTACACATAATGAGCTTAATAATAATACTGTTATTAACGTCAAAGATTTACCACAAGGCCTGTATATGATAAAATTATTTGTGGATGATATAAATATCAAAAACTCCAAATTCATAAAATCAGATCAAGAAAATTTAACCAAAATACACTAATAAAACTCTACTTTTTATTATTACTTTAATTTTATCTAATTTATTGACAAACAATGTTTTATAATTATCTCAAAACAGTATTTATTATCAAAAACACTATCCTGGAAATCGATATTTGGCGAAAAAAGTAATTTTTTACCAATTGGTATGTATGCATCTTTGTATTGTCAATAAGACGAACCAATTATTCATCATTAAAAATTAAACAACATGAAATTACAAATCACAAAAATCGCAATCTGCATCTTAGTTGTATTATCAACTATTGCTTGCACTAATGAAGAAACTGTAACACCTAACGCATCATTAGACCAATTTTTAACCATGCAAGTAAACGGCAGAAATTGGGCATCTACCAATGGAACATTAGGAACTTATATGGCAGATATTATTGATGCTGCAACTATTACAGGTATGTCTAATGATACTTCTGTAATGGTTTCACTTTCTGGTGCAGATTCTGTGGCATCCTACAACGTAAAACAAAGAGGTTTGTTTCGTTATTTGAGTACACACGGCGATTATCAATTAAGATCGACAAGCACAAAAGGACACATGACTATTAATATCACTAGTAGAGTAGATGACCCAAAAAGCGATTTAGATAAAATCACAGCTACATTTTCAGGTGTTATTTATAATATCTACAATGTAAACGATTCGGTAATTATTACAAACGGACAACTTGGCTTTAAATAAATCAAACTATAGAATCCATTCAATAAAAAATAAAAACTAAACTCATGACAACAACATCATCATTATTCAAAAATTTGATTACAAAAAGTATGAATACAAAACAACTATCAAAAATCACATGCGCAATCATGCTGCTATTTTCTATGATTGCCTGCAAAAAAGAAGGTCCAGTTACTATAGATAACATTAAACCAAATCTTACATTTGAGATCAGTGGAATTAGAACATTTAATAGTGATACTGATTACACTTCTTTGGGAAATTTATATTTAGAACCAGGAAAAAATTACAACTTTAATGCAGCTATAAATGATACTGGTGGTGTTAAAAGACTACAAGTTTCAATAGACACATTTTTAAGGGTTTCAAATGTTATCTCAGTTCCAAACAATACTGCAAGTTATGCTTATGTACTTGGTCTCATACATAGAGTTTATACAATTAACGGAATGGAAAGCGATCCATTTACAAGATTTGCTTTATCTGGTAAAATAGTTCCTAATACCTATATACCTAACCAACAAGAAAAAGCTGCATTTATCTATTGTAATGGAGATGATTATAATCAAAGTAATACCACACGCATAATTATTCCTTGTATTATTACCAATCAACCACCAAATGGTTATGGCTGGAAACGGTTTTAGAAATAAGAATTTAAAAAAAATATCAAACATCATTAAAACTAAATTATTATGAATAATAAATTAAAAGCATTCAGAAATTTGATTACAAAAAGTATGAATACAAAACAACTTTCAAAAATCGCATGTGCAATAATGCTGGTATTTTCAATGATTGCTTGCAAAAAAGAAGGCCCAGTTGTAAGAGATTCCGTAAAACCACATTCAACTTTACAAATTTCTGGTGGTGGCTTTAGCAAAACATTCGATTCAGATAGTGATTACACATATGGTCAATTAAATCTTAAACCAAATACAAAATATAATTTCAGCTTAGCAGCATCAGACACAGGTGGTTTGCGTTTATTAGAATTGCAAATGCCTAACGATTTAGTCTTCGGTACTATCACCAGCGTTACAGCATACACAGAACGCACAAGTGGATTATCAAAAATATTTTCTGTTACTGGCACAGCTTCTGATCCATACACCAGTTTTATTATTTCTGGAAGCTTTACTACACAAAATGTGCAACAAGGTGAAGATTTAGGATATAGTATTTATTCAGGTGCACGTGATTATGGAAATTTAGTAGGTGCAATTAGCGTTTCATGTTTAGTTTCGTATTCACCACCGTATGATTATGGCTGGATTTCAATTTTATAATCAACTAAAAAATAAAAATATCATCCTGTTTATTTTTGATGAATTGGTTCTAAATGGATGAAAAGCCGTCTCGCTAAAATCGAGACGGCTTTTTAATATTGTGAAAAATTTGTCTGAACTATGATTTAAATGATTAAATGATTCTTCTGATTTTTTCTTTTGTGTACTTTTGTTCCGAAACTTCGGAACTTTTGTGGTTTAAAAAAGTGGTTGCATACTTTGCTTCTTTTTTCCTTTGCATGATATTTTTTAGAGCAACTAAATCACAAAACCAATTTCTTTAAAACCAAATTTTATTTTTTTAGTTGAAGTTTCTAAAACCAAATTTCCAAATTCATCAACATCAACAATTTTTCCATCAAAAATTTCATCTTCTTTTTTAAATTTCGAAAACACACCATAGCGAAATAAATTTTCCAAATATTCACTTTTCAATCGTTCAAACTTTCGTTCTTTCAACAACAAAAAATATTTTTCAATTGATGCTAAAATCTTATTTAACACATCACTTTTATTCATTTCTTTTTTCAAAATTAAGCTCAAACTCGTTGCATTAATAGTATCAGAAAAATGCTGTTGGTTCACATTTAATCCGATTCCAATAACAGAATATTTGAGATGCATGCCAACAATCGTGTTTTCTATCAAAATTCCAGCAATTTTTTGGTTTTCTACATAAATATCATTTGGCCATTTTATTTTAGTAGGCAGTATTTTAGTAGGCAGTAGGCAGTTGTCGTCATGCTGCATACTAAGCAAACTGCAAACTGCATTCTTAATTCCTAAAGAAATTGCCATATTGAGCCAAAATTGTTCGGTAGCTTTTAAGAAAGAAGTTTGATAAATAATTGAAAAAGTGAGGTTTTTATGTGCTTCACTCTGCCAAATATTGCCTGTTTGACCTCTGCCAGCAAATTGTTCGTCTGCTAAAATGACAGTTCCATCAATTGGACTGCTTTTTGCAAGCATTTGCTTAGCGTAATTATTGGTAGAATCTACTTTTGGCAAATGTTCAAGAACTTTTCCAGTAAATAAAGTGTTGCTTATAATAATTTCCAAAATTTAGTAGCTTTGAGTGAAATTATAAATAAAAATCGTTTGGAAAAATTAAAAGTAAAGAAAACAGTAAAAAAAGTACAATTACCGAATTTAACTGATTTAGTGGTTGCACTCATTCAAGATAAAAAAGGCAATGATATTGTAAGTTTAGATATGCGTGAAATTCCTGAAGCTATCACAGATTACTTCGTGATTTGTCACGCTGAATCAACAACACAAGTGCGTGCCATTACAGATTATTTGGAAGAAGAAGTGCGTAAACAAACTAATTTGAAACCATATCACGTTGAAGGTCGTTCAAATGCAGAATGGTGTTTAGTTGATTTTGGCGACGTAATTGTGCATATTTTCCAAACAGAAAAAAGAGAGTTTTATCAGTTAGAAGATTTATGGAACGATGCAAAATTTCAACATTACGCAAACTGATTAGAATAATATTATTATAAAACGCGTTGTAAATAATTTACAACTTATTGATTACGATTTAAAATATAAACATGGATTTTTTGCCCGAAAATGAAGAACCTAAAAAGAAAAAAGGTGGTTTCAATAGCTATTGGTTATTTGGATTGTTAATTGTTGCATTGTTAGCAACACAATTCTTAACCTTAAACCTAAATATTAAACCAACCACAGAAGATGAGTTTTTTAGAAAATTAGTACCTTCTGGTGATGTTGCTCAAATTACGATAGTAAATAAAGATAGAGAAGACGCACGTGTTGAGGTTTATATTAAAGAAGATTCTTTAAAAACAAAAAAGCAATATTCTGATTTTAAACAAAACAAAATCGGATTTGCAAACAAAGGACCATTGTATTCGTTTGAACTAACTTCTGCAACATCATTCAAAGATAAATTAGATGCTATTCAAAGCCAAACACCATTTGAAAAATTAATAAAAGTAAAAAACGAAACACAAAAAAGCATCTTCGACTTGTTATTATCAGTATTGCCATTTATTTTATTATTTGGCGTTTGGTTTTTTCTTATGCGTAAAGCATCTGGTGGAATGGGTGGCCCTGGTGGACAAATATTCAATATCGGAAAATCGAAAGCAAATTTATATGATAAAGACACCAAAGTAAGTGTAACGTTTGATGATGTTGCTGGTTTAGATGAAGCAAAAGAAGAAGTAAAAGAAGTTGTGGATTTCTTAAAGAATCCCAAAAAATATACTGCACTCGGTGCAAAAATTCCGAAAGGTGTTTTGTTAGTAGGACCTCCAGGAACTGGTAAAACATTATTAGCAAAAGCAATGGCTGGCGAAGCGCAAGTTCCATTCTTTTCTATCTCAGGTTCTGATTTCGTGGAAATGTTCGTTGGTGTTGGAGCATCACGTGTTAGAGATTTATTTAAACAAGCAAGAGAAAAAGCACCTTGTATTATTTTTATTGATGAGATAGATGCAGTTGGTCGCGCGCGTGGAAAAAACATGATGCAAAGCAACGACGAACGCGAAAGCACTCTAAATCAATTGTTAGTAGAAATGGATGGTTTCAGTGGTGATAAAGGTATTATCATGTTGGCAGCAACCAACAGACCTGACGTATTAGATTCAGCCTTGTTGCGACCAGGTCGTTTTGACAGACAAATTTCTATCGACAAACCAGATCAAAAAGGCAGAGAACAAATATTTAAAGTGCATTTGAAAAAGTTAACGAAACTTGGACCAAATGTTACACCTGAAAAATTAGCTTCTTTAACACCAGGTTTTGCTGGTGCTGAAATTGCAAACGTTTGTAACGAAGCTGCATTAGTTGCTGCACGAAAAGAAAAATCACAAGTTGAAGTAGAAGATTTTAACGAAGCAGTTGACAGAAGTATTGGTGGTTTAGAGAAAAAAAATAAGATCATATCACCGCACGAAAAAGAAATAATTGCTTACCATGAAGCTGGTCACGCCATTTGTGGTTGGTATTTAGAACATGCACATCCATTATTAAAAGTAACCATTATTCCACGAGGAATTGCAGCACTTGGCTACGCGCAATATTTACCAAAAGAACAATATTTATACAGAACTGAACAATTATTAGATGAAATTTGCATGACATTAGGTGGTCGAGCAGCAGAAGAAATTGTTTTTGGTAAAATCTCTACTGGCGCGCAAAACGATTTACAACGCATCACGCAATTATCGTATGCAATGGTAACAGTTTATGGTATGAATGAAAAAGTTGGAAATGTTTCGTTCTACGATCCACAACAAGATACAACTTTTACAAAACCATATTCTGATGATACTGCAAAAGTAATTGACGAAGAAGTGCGTAAATTAATTGATACTGCATACAAACGCACAGTTGCTTTATTAACCGAAAAACGCGAACAATTAAATAAAATTGCGGAAGCATTATTAGCAAAAGAAATTTTATTTAAATCAGATTTAGATGAATTAATTGGCAAACGTTTATTTGATGAAGAACCAGTTCCTGTTGCAATTACAATAGACTAATCAATTTAATTTCAATATTAAAATGGTGAGATAACTCAGTTATCTGACCATTTTTAATTTATCAGATTATTTTGCTTATTTTTAACAATGTTTAAAGCTGTTTATATTCGTTCATATATTGTTGCATTCGTGCTTACGTCTGTTGCAGCGTGCATTGTGTTTTATTTAAATCATCATTTGCATGGCGATTTTTGGGAAGGCATGCAACTAGGAAATCCTGGTTTGTTTAGAGAATATTGCGAACTCAATAAAATGGATTTTTTTATTCGTCAAACCGTAAATACCTATTCTAATTTAGCATACTTCTTTTTAGGTTGTATCATCTTTCAATTAGGTCAGTTCGATTCGCAGCTTGATAATCATCGAAATCCAATTGCTAGTTTTCCATTTTTATCCTTGTTTTTTGGTTTATGTATGATTTATTTAGCTGTTGGAAGTGCCTTCTTTCATGCATCACTTACTTGGATTGGACAACGAATTGATATGAACGGAACTTACGGAATCTGTTTGTTTATGATTGGAATTTGTATTTATCGAGCCATTACTAAGAATGATCAAAAGAAAAAATTTAAAGCATTATTTGTTATCGGTATTTTATTGTCTATGTATGGATTTTTCTATTTGCATTTAATGGTAAAAAGCATCATTTTATTGCCAGTTTTAATTGGATTGATAATAGGTTTTACTGTGTATAATTATTTAAAAAATAAAGAACGCTATACTATTAATTATGCTATTCTATCACTATTGTTTATGCTTGCTGCCTTTGTTTTAAGAACATTAGATGTGCAAAAAATTGGTTGTATGCCAACATCAATTTATCAAGGTCATGCACTTTGGCATTTATTTACAGGTATGAGTGTTTTCTTTCTGTATATGTTTTACAGAAAAGAAAATGCTATAGAGCAATAAGGATTCATTGTATGCGACCAACAGCAAACGACACGCAATGTGTCGCTATAACTGCATTTTAAAAATCACTTTCGCCATCACTTTCACTCATCACTTACTTATTTACAATCACCACTTTCTTTTATTTTTTGATAATACGCTTCGTATTGTGGTAAGATTTTTGAGATGTCAAATTGTTGCGCTTGTGCAAATGCATTTTGTTTAAAATGCGCTAATTTTTCTTCGTCTTGTAATAATTCTAAAGTACGTTTTGCCATGCCTTCAACATCACCAACTGGTAATAAAAAACCAGTTACACCTTCAATATTTACTTCTGGAATTCCACCAGCATTTGATGATACCACAGGCACTTCGCAAGCCATTGCTTCCAATGCAGCCAAACCAAAACTTTCTGTTTCTGATGGCATTAAAAACACATCTGCAACTGCCAATAATTCTTCTACCGCTTCTTGTTTTCCTAAAAACCGAACATCCATTTGTGTACATAAAGAACGTGCTAATACTTCAGTATTTTGTCGTTCCGGACCATCGCCAATCATTAATAATTTTGATGGAATTTCTTTCGATATTTTTGCAAAAATTTGAATTACATCTTCTACGCGTTTTACTTTTCTAAAGTTAGAAGTATGTACTAAAATCTTTTCGCCATTTGGCGCAATTGCTTTTTTAAAATGGTCTTTATTGGTTTTTTTAAATCTTGAAAAATCAATAAAGTTTGGAATCACTTCAATCTCATTTTTTATATCAAAATGCGCAAACGTATCTTGTCGCAAACTTTCGGAAACAGCCGTAACACCACACGATTGATTAATAGAATACGTGACAACAGGTTCGTATGTTGGATCTTTACCAACCAACGTAATATCAGTTCCGTGCAACGTAGTAATTACTGGCACACTGATGCCTTTTTGCAATAAAATTTGTCGCGCCATGTAAGCAGCTGATGCATGTGGAATCGCATAATGCACATGAAAAATATCGAGCTTTGCATTAATGGCAACATCGACTAGTTTACTTGCTAATGCAGTTTCGTAAGGTGCATAATCAAATAATGGATAATCATTTAAACGCACTTCATGAAAGAAAATATTTTCGTTAAAAGTATCTAGTAAACGTGCTGGTTCTTTGTACGTAATAAAATGCACTTTGTGTCCTTTTTGTGCCAATCCTTTACCGAGTTCAGTAGCAATGACACCGCTTCCGCCAAAAGTTGGATAACAAACGATTCCGATATTCATACAATTTGAAAATTTGAAGATGAGATAATTTGAAAATTATTGTACAAAGATAACAGAATTCGGATGAATAGGTTTTAGATAATGATACTGATTATTCTTATGGCTTTGCAACAATCAATCGCAATGCACAAGTGAAAGATGGTTGTGTTCTGAAATGTCCATATTTTTTGTCCCAATTTCCAGATTGTAAATCATTTGCCAGTGCTTTCACTAATCTGTTTTCTGTAGCTTCTTTTAAAAAACTCCAAGCTGATTGCGATAAACGAACTTCTTTTTCTAAAAATGCTTCTGGTCTTCCGTAAAAAGCTTCCTGAAAACCATCTACACAATCTAATGGAATTGGAATGGATTTTACTTCGCAATTTCCACCAAGTGCATTTACAATGAAATCAATCGTTGGATATCGTGCTTTTTCTACTTCTATCAATTCAGGAAAATAATGTGCATTCCAAAAATTATCTAAGGCATCAGGATCAAATGTCATTATTAGAACTTGATTTTTAGTTACACGTCGCAATTCCTTCAAACCTTTATTTATATCTGGCCAATGATGCACCGTAACCATTGCCATCGATGCATCGAACGCATTGTCATCAAATGGCAAAGCATCTGCAGTACCTATAATTGCTGGTATTTTGGCGTTTGCTGTACGTTGAGAGCGCATTACCATAGAAGGTTCAACAGCAACCACATATTTATCGGTTGGTTCATAAGAACCAGCACCAGCACCAACATTTAAAACTGTTTTTGCATCACTTAATGCTTCATGCACATAAGCAGCAATGCGTGGATCTGTTTGTCTGTGGCTAGCATATTTTTGACCAGATTGATCGTAATTAAATGCAGGATTTTCGATTTTCATTTTGTTATTTCAACTGTTCATTCATCGTTAAACCACATTGTAAAAAGGAAATGTAGTTTTCTGGTTTAGATGAAAATTCATACGCAACTGGTTGGTTGAGTAATTGTTCTTTTGTGTTCAATAAAATATATTGTGGTTGCGAATTAGTTTTAAAATATTTTGCTTGAAAATCGCTCCATTTTTGTCCAACCGTTTGTACTTCTCGTTCTTTTCCAGTTGCCATGGATGTATACCATTCTTCTTTTGGTAATGCTGTTTTATCGTCTACGTACAATGAAATAATCACATATTTTTTCATTTCTTCCATCACGTTTTTATTCGTCCAAACAGCATCTTCAATTTTTCTACAATTCACACAACCAAAACCTGTGAAGTCTAATAAAACTGGAAGATTGTTTGCTTTTGCATACGCTAAACCTTCATCGTAATTTTTAAAATGTTTAAACGTTTCTACGTTTTTATCTTTAAAATTATAAGATGTAGGTGGAATTATTCCACTTAAAAATTTAATAGGTTGATAGTTCACTAACGCATATCCTAAATACAACGTAAAAAGCAATGTTACAATGCCAATTCCTTTTACAATATTGGTTGACTTATTTTTAGAGAAAATGCCAAAACAATAAATTGCCATCGCACCAAAAATCAATATCCATAATATCATAAATGGCTCAAATTTTAAGAGGTTCCAATTCATCGTCATATCTACTGTTGACAAAAATTTGAATGCTAATGCTAATTCTATAAAACCTAAAATTACTTTTATCGTGCCCATCCAACCACCAGATTTTGGTAACGATTGTAGCCACTGAGGAAAAATTGCAAACAGCGTAAATGGCAAAGCCAATGCTAATGAGAATCCAAACATGCCTAATAATGGTTTCAATGGAATATGATTAAATAAAGTTGGTCCACCACCAGTTGCTGCTTGTACTAATAACGTTCCGATGATGGGACCAGTGCATGAAAATGAAACTAATGCTAACGTAAACGCCATAAAAAATATTCCGATGTTGCCACCTTTACTAGCTAAACTATCAGATTTATTTGCCCAAGAAGATGGCAAGGTGATTTCAAAAACACCAAAAAAGGAAATGGCAAAAACGACGAACACCACAAAGAATAATAAGTTAAACCAGATGTTGGTTGACATGGCATTGAGCGCGTCAGAGCCAAAAACTCCAGTGATAATGATGCCTAACAAAACATAAATCACGATGATGGAAACACCATATATTATTGCCTTTTTTAAACCTTGTTTTTGATCTTTTCCACCTTTGGTAAAAAAGGAAACGGTTAATGGAATCATTGGAAAAACGCATGGTGTAAGTAATGCTATTAAACCACCTAAAAAACCAGCAATAAAAATCCACCAATACGATTTGTCGGTGCTTTCTGCTTTTACTGAACACGAATTATTTGCGTATGTGAAATCAAATTTGGAGCTTCCTGTTGATGCATTTACACTCGTGTCAACACCAATAGAATTAATGGAAGAAGTTGTGTCAGTTAATTTTTTTTTTATCGAATCGCCTGTTTTTGTTGGTGTTTCAGACTTTGTTCCATCAAATTTTATTTCAAAATTTTCTGGTCCAAATAAGATGCATGCTTCTTTGCAAACTTGTCCATCAAAAGAACCTTTTAAAATTGCTTTTGGATTTTTAATTTTTACTTTTTGAATAAAAATAACGTTGTCTGCAAAAGAAGAAACGTTGACTTCAAATAATTTATCAAATTCTTTATGAAGTTTTCCTACTTCTTTTACTTTACCAATAAGCTCAATATCTTTATTTGTTTCAAATTTAAAAACGGTAGGCAATGGTCCACCTTCATCCGTAAATTGAGAATAGACATGCCAACCTTTATCTAGTGTGCAGTTAAATTTTACATCATATTCATTCTCAGAAATTTTTTCTACTTCACTTTTCCATGTTAGGTGTTGCTCAAATTGTGCTTTCGATTGGAAAGCATTTAAAATAAAAGATAACGCAAGAAAGATTTTAAAAGATAACTTCATAAAAATAGATTATGCTGTAACTAAATTCAGCAATGATTCAAATAATTTTCTGCCATCTTCATTTCCTAAAACGCTTTCGGCACAACGTTCTGGATGTGGCATCATACCAAATACATTTCTGGTTGCATTGCAAATTCCAGCAATATTTTCTATGGAACCATTTGGATTAGATTCTTTATTTATATTGCCATCAGCATCGCAATATCTAAACAAAATTTGGTCATTTTGTTTCAATTGGTTTAATGTGTTTTCGTCTGCATAATATCTGCCTTCGCCGTGTGCTATTGGAATGTTTAGTGGTTCGCTTAAATCTAAATTACGAGTAATTGCAGCATTTTTGGTTTGTGGTATTAGATATTGATTTTGACAAATAAATTTTTGATGGTCATTCATCAACAAAGCACCAGGCAACAAATGGCTTTCACACAAGACTTGAAATCCATTGCAAATGCCAAATACATAACCACCATTATTTGCGTGCTCAATTACTTTTTCCATAATTGGCGAAAAGCGTGCAATGGCACCACAACGCAAATAATCACCGTACGAAAATCCACCTGGAATCATAATGCAATCATCAGTTGTTAAGTCTTGCAAAGAAGTGTCTTTGTGCCACAAAATGCGTGTTTCGCATTGCATCACATTTTGGCAAACATGTATAATGTCTGCATCGCAATTAGAACCTGGAAAAATAACTACACCGAATTTCATGAAATAGTATTAAGTATTAAGTAATAAGTAGTAAGTTTTCTCATCATAAAAATAAATACGAAATTATTTTAAAAACCTTACAATATTGGTAACAATTGTTACAGTTATAAAGATAGCATTCAAAATTTCACCAAGACGTTTTTTACGAATTCTTAACATAAACAAGGCAAGAAAAACGCTTACTGGAATGAATAGTTGCGATAAAATTGATTCATCAGAATTTCGAGCAAAAACAACGGTTGCTATCGATGCAATGAAGAAAAGAATCAACATATTAATATTTTTTCTCCTTTTGAAACTGGTTGAAAATAAAATTCCACGTAAGCTGATAAAAGAAAAACATAAATATACAGCAACTAAAATTAGAAGAATAGCATTGTAAATATCTTTTTGAAATTGAAATAAGTAAAATGTTTTTAGCGTTAAGTCATCTACGATCAGCGGAATTTCAAAAACATAACTAATTCCAATTGCCATGTAGAACACAAACAAAATCCCGAAAAACAACAAGATATATTCACTGATTCGGAATGATTTTAATGCATATAGCATCAAAAATAAAAATGGAATTAGGACAATGAAATGCACATTAATTAATACCAAAATTCCGCCGATAAGTCCTAAATTAAAACTTTCTAATTTTGCAGATTCTCTGCTGTTGATGTTGAGTGTAATCTGAAAGAGCAACAAGAGTAAAAAACCAATTATTGTATAAATATCAAACTGATTAAATTGTGGTATAGTAGCTGTAATAGTTGCAAAAATTAATGCAGGAATTAATGAATTGCTTTCATGGAAATCTGCTTGATTAAATAAATAATTAAACCAAATTGCTTGTATTAATAAACAAAGTTGAGCAATACAAACATTTAATACTACGTTATTGGAAAGAAATAAATCGAGACTTGTCCACCAATTTTGCACAGGTGCAATAGGTATTGTTTGAAAATGTAAAAAATACGGAAATTTTAAGCCAATGAATACTGCTACAAATAATAGGAAAGAGATAGGTTGTTGTACTTTAAAATAGGATAACACAGCTGTGATTTACGTGTACAATTTACGATGTACAATTTGAATATTCAAGTTGATGCGTATAAGTTTTAAATAAATCGAAATGTTTAATACTGAAACAATACGAACTGTAGATTTCGTTTTTGTTCACTCGGAAAAATAATGGTATTGCCATCTAATTGTTTTGCTTTCATTGGAACCAGCACTAAATCCAGTTTTTCGGTGTTAAAAACACTTTGACGTTTTAATAAACCATTTGGATTTACATTGTATTCCGCAAAATTTCCTGAGTTATAGAAATCTTCGTTGAATAAAAATTTCAATACATTATTTGCTTCAAAAAATGCAAACGATGAGTAGTAACCTTCGTCATTTTCAGATACCTGTGATTTTGGCATGTTTGCTTGCCAATCTACCGTTCCATCAATATTTACAGAAAAAACGCTGATGTCATAATAATGATTTTGGTCAATATAGCGAACAGAAGAACTGTACGGTGCAGGATTATAATAAAAGCTGTTATTGTTTATATTGGTACGTTCTACTTTTGTAAATTTATATTCGCCTTCTGTCACCAAAACAAAACCACCATCACTTCTAGGAATTATTCGTTTTGGTTTAATGAGTGCTGCTTTATCTTGCCAAGCTTTAAAATCGTAATTCTGAGATTTCATTAACACATCTTCATTAAATGTAATCTTAGAATTTTGTAATTCATTATTATTTCTAAAATCGACTATTTTACTTACAATACCAATGTCGTTTTTGGTCAAAGTGCTTTGGTAACAGGCACTAATGTAAACAATATCGCGTTTAGTGCTTACTTCGCTAATGACGTTTTTATATTGATAATTTGGATTGGAAAGTTCTAATTCACCAATTGTTTTTGTGTTTATGTTGTAAGTGAAAATGACAAATTTATCAAAGTCGTAATCGCTATTGTTTAGATTACTTTTATGTCCAACAACACCTACAACATTTCCTACATTATTTACTTTCATAGATTTAAGTGAAAAGTCATTTGGATTGATATCTGTAATCGTGAAAATGTTTTTAGCAAGAGCGAACAGTCGTTGGTTATATAATTGGAATTTAATGAAATAAGAATTTTTTGCCTGAATAATATTAAACACCATAAAAGTAGATTTGTCTGGTGACGTTTTTACATAAAATGATTTTCCGTTTCCTACATTCATCATTGGAATCGAATCTAATATGTAAACTTCATTCGGAATGTTTAATTTTTCATCTAATTCTTTAACTTTTAAATATTGATATGAGTCGCTGTTTGTAGTATAAAAGACCAGCACTTTATTGTCTAACAAAACAAAACTTTCTAATGAAATTCCTTTTCCATTAAATGGCAATTCACGACGGTTTACAACACGCAATTTATCGTCATAAGTCACTAATTCACTTTCATTATTGCCAAAATAATGCACTACAACTCCAAGATTATTTTTTCCTATGATATCATAATCGCTGAAACGACTTGGCACTTTTTCTGAAATTGATTTGGTAATGGTTTGTGAAAATGAGTAGCAAGTAAAAAGTAGAAAGTAGGCAGTTAGGAATTGTATAATTGTATAATTTGAGAATTGAAGAATTTCTTTAATTTTTTTTAAAATGATATGTTGTTTGTTTGTTTGCATTCTATAATTATCCAATTCTAAAACTCAATCTTTATTTCTTCTGTCTAGGATCTAATGCATCTGTTAAACCTTCACCAATTAAATTAAAAACAGTGACCGTTAAAAATATAGCTAATCCAGGAAAAATGGCTACCCAAAGTTGTGATTTTCCACCACGCGATAATGCTAAAAGCTTGCCCCAAGTTAGCACTTCTGCAGGAATTCCTAAGCCAATAAATGACAAGAATGATTCTACCAAAATAGCAGATGCAATACCAAACGCAACTGCAATTAATACTGGTGATAATGCATTTGGAATAGCATGTTTAAATAAAATGCGCCATCTTGAATAACCTAAAGCTTCTGCTGCTTCTATAAATTCTAAATTTCTCACTTTTAATAATTCTGCTCTGATAAAACTCGAAATACCTGTCCACGAAGTGAAACCAATTACAGCCATTACTAAAAAAATACCAGGTTTTGCAATGGCAACAATAGCTAGTATTAAGAATAAACGTGGAATAGATAAAAATATTTCAGTTAGTCGTTGAACGATAATATCTAATGGAATTGCAACTTTAGTTTTAAAGAAAGGAATTATTTTTAAGACAAATCCGAGTAAATAAAATCCACCTAAAACAGCAATAAAAATTAGAATTGAAAACGAAAATTGCAAAAATCCTTTGAGTAAGGATAAAGAAAATGCTTCTGACATTGTGAAACTTCGTGCGCTAAATCCGTAGAAGTAGGCAAAAAACAATCCGATTAATAGCATTATGACACTTGCTCTGGAAATTTTTATTCTATTATCTCCAAAAAAACCAGCCAATGCACCTAATAAAATTCCGATAATAGTTGCAATAGACATGGAAACCAAACCTACTGTTAATGCAATTCTAGTTCCATGTATTAAAGATGCTAAAATATCTCTGCCAATATTTTCGGTACCAAGCCAATGTCTCCATCTTGTTGACGTTACATCTTGTTTGCCAAATGGCGAAACAAATCCAGAGTTAAAAGGATCTAAAGTAGTTGGTGAATATGGAATAGGTGCTCTTACAACTGCATCAAATTTAGTGTTCAGCCAATCGATGTTTCTTAAGTCTGGTGGCCATTTTGCAAAACCCATCATTACACCATACTCTCTGAAAACAGGAAAATAGGTATTGCCTTTATATGAACAATACAATGGTTTTTCATTTGCCAATACATCAGCAAATAAAGCAATGAACGCTAAAAAACAAACGATATAAAATGAAAACAAAGCGCGTTTGTTTTTCTTAAATTGTCGTTTTACATACGACCAATATGCTTGTTCTTTTTCGTTATTTTCAATTGGTGTACTCATGCTTATTTTTTGCTAAACGAAATTCTTGGATCTACTAATGCGTATAAAATATCTGCTACTAAATTGCCTACCAACGTTAAAATTGCAGAAAACATAACAACAGTATAAACGATAGGATAGTTTCTGGAAAAAATTGCTTCTACTACAGTTTTTCCCATTCCTGGAATGGAGAAAATAATTTCTAAAGTAACTGCGCCACTTATAGCTAAAGGAAAGATGCTCGCGAATAAAGTAATAATTGGCAATAATGAATTTTTAATAGCATGTTTCCATAATACTGTTTTTTCATCTAATCCTTTTGCACGAGCTGTTCTGATGTAATCTTGTGAAAGCGTGTTTATCATGGCGCCACGCATTTGGCGCGAAATAAATGCTAAACTTGGATAGATAAAACAAACTAATGGCAAAAACAAATAATACATTCTAACACCAGCTACTTGAAAAATATTCATGGAGTCATCTATTGCATCGGTTCCAACACCGTACGCAGGAAACCATCCTAAAAAATCACCACCACCTAAAAACATAATTAATAAAGTTGCTACCCAAAAACTTGGTAATGAATAGAGCAAAAATAAAATAGTTGTAGTTGTTTTATCAAACCTAGAACCTTTGTGCGCGCCAGAATAAACACCTAACGGAATAGAAATTAAATAGGTGATAAACATGGAGATTAAACTCAACATTAAAGTCCAACGCAAGGCATCCCAAATTACTGTTTTTACAGGTCTTTGATCTTGATAAGAAATTCCGAAATCACCTTTAAAAAATTTTGTAATCCATTGATGATATTGGTTTTGAGAACCATACCAATGAATAGAAGGAATCGAATTTTTCCAAGTAGTCGCTTTCGTTTTCATCGCTGTATATGCAGCAACTGTATTTTGAAAAGGTGCACTTATAGATTGTAAAGATGCAATTTGAATATTTTTTTGAATATTTTTCTTTGCAGAAGTTAGCGTCGCATCATCATGGTTGATGTATAATTTATAGAGATTATCTTTCACAGCAATTAAAGCATCTGCGTTAGAAGAATCTTTATCAATGTGCGAAACCGCAATTTCCAGTTGTTTTACTGATTGATAATACGAATTAATTTCATTCCAGTTTCCGTATTTGTTAATGAAAACTTCTAAATTTTCACGATGTAATTTTTTTGGAATTTCATGCAAATTTTTTGGCGTTGCCTTGTTTGAAAGTGAAAAGTAAAAAACTGGCAAATCCAACCCTAAGTTCTTTCGCTTGTCAATATATGCTTGCTCTGATGCTAATACATTTTTTCCGCCATTTTCACTTGCGCTACTTAGCATTTGTTCAACAGGGTCGCCTGGCACACTCACGCTTAATAAAAACGTGAGCAATGATATTACCAATAAGGTTGGTATAAAAATTAAGATTCGTTTTAAGATGTATTTAAACATATTCCTCAAAAATACACAAATAAAAAGAATTACAAATAAAAAAAATCCTGCCAATTCTGACAGGATTTTTTTAAATGTGTTAAGTGTTTTTATTTAGTTTTAGCAGTAGCAGTTTTGTCGTCTTCTACTTTGTAGCCATCTTTTACTTTAAAACCAGCAGCCCAAAATCCTGGATAAACTGGACCTTCGTGAAGGTTTTCGAAACGTTTGTGAATACAGTTTCTAAAATTCGAAGTATATAAGAAGATATTTGGTACTTCATCATACAACATCTTTTGTAATTGTTTATTTAATAGGCCTCGTTTGGTTTCATCCATTTCTGTACGAATTTGGTCAATTAATGCATCACTCACAGAGTTTCCCCAACCAGCATAGTTAGAGCCACCATTTCTAGAGTTGGAATGGAAAATTTGTTTTTGATCATCAGGTGTTGGATCTTGAATCCATGAACCATAAAACATCTGAGAGTTTCCTTTTTTTAATTCATCTTGATATAATGACCAATCCATAGAACCAATCGTTAATTCAATGCCAACTTGTTTAAACATTTGCTGACATAACAAACCAATCGTTTCTCTGGTAGGATTTCCTTGATTAAAAGAGTATTTAATTTTGAAATCTGTTTTTTTGCCATCTAAAACTTTATCTAAAATTCCATCGCCATCACTATCTTTCCATCCAGCTTCAGCTAATAATGCTTTTGCTTTTTCAACACTAAAATCATAAGGTTTTAAATCTGCGTTGTAGTCATTTTTCTTAGCTGGTAAAATTGGTCCAACCACACGTTCTGCTTTTCCATATTGAACCTTTTCAATAATTTGATCCACGTTTACTAAATGCGCTAATGCTTGACGCACTTTTATATCGCTTAATATCTTATCTCTAGTATTTAAACCCAAATAAGCATACACCAACATATTAGGTTCAGATTTAATAAAATTTGCTTTAAATTTTGGAGAATTGTCTAATTCAATAAAATCTTTTGCTGGCGTAACATAGATTTCATCTAATTTTTCATCTTGCAATGCAGTAATTGCGGTGTTAAAATCATTAATGGTTTCAAATTGCAAACGTTTTGGGTTTGCTTCAAAAAACTGATTTGTTGTTTTGTATTTCTCGCCCCACCAATTGTCTTTTTTTACTAAAATAATACGTTGACCAGTTTCCCATTTTTCTAATTTATAAGGTCCAGACCCATTCACATAATTTGGATCTCTGTTCGCTTTTTCACCATTATAAAAATCAGCAAATGCAGTAATTTTTGGGTCGCTGTTGGCAGCGCTTTTTGAGTCTAATAATTGTGCAATAGTATATTTTCTAAGTACTTTTTCAGGGTCAAATTTATATTCAGGCATCACACGAACTGTATTTCCAGTAGCATCTAAATATTTAATGTATTGTTCTTTTAAAACCACCGTAAATTTCTTTGGATTAGCTGGATCAACCTTCACATCTGTAATAATTTCCAAATCTTGTTTTTCATGTTCGTTCGTTACTTTTGGACAAACACCAGATTTTAACGAGAAGATATAATCATCTGCTGTAACAGGTGAGCCATTTTCCCAAGCAGCTTCAGGTTTAATTTCATACGTAATTTCCATTCCTTTTGCAAGCATAGTAACAATTGGCATTTCTTTAGCTAAAACTGGAACTGGATTCATAGAAGCACAATCGTATCCAATCATTCCTTGATAGATATTGTCGTATTGTTTTCTCGCTTCTGCGTCTGAAGTTGCGTGTGGATTTAAACCTTTAGAATCGGATAATGAATGCAATACTACTACATCTTTATAAACTTTGTTCGATCCTTTGTTGCCTTTGCAACCATTGAACAATAGCATTGAGATAAATGCTACGAAAATTATTTTACTTGTTTTAAACATAAATGATGATTTAGGGTTACAAAGGTAATACATTTAAGTATTAAATTATTATTATGAAGAAAATCATTATTACTGGTGGAACAGGATTAGTCGGGAAAAGATTAACCACTTTTTTACAAGAAAAAGGATACGAAGTAAATATTCTTTGCAGAAATCCAAAGCAACCAAATGAATATAAATGGAATATCGAAGCTAATTTTATTGATGAGAAAGTGTTTGAAAATGCAATTGCAATTATACATTTGGCTGGTGCAGGCGTTGCTGACAAACGTTGGACAGACGAACGCAAGCAAGAAATAATCGACAGTCGCGTAAAATCAACACAATTATTATTTCAGTATTTAGCAAAAGGAAAACACCAAATTCAATCTTTTATTTCCGCATCAGCTGTTGGTTTTTATGGTGATAGAAAAAATGAATTGCTAACAGAAACATCATCCAACGGAACTGGCTTTTTAGCAGAAGTTTGCCAGCTTTGGGAAAATGAAGTAGAAAAGATTGCATCCATAAATATCGCAGTCAGCAAAATAAGAATTGGAATTGTACTGAGCAAAGATGGTGGTGCATTGCCAAAGTTAGACTTTCCAATTCGTTTTGGAATTGGCGCATATATCGGCAACGGAAAACAGTTCGTGCCTTGGATTCACATCGACGATTTGTGCCAGATTTTCATCCATTTATTTGAACACAAAAACCAAAACAGCACCTACAACGCCTGTGCGCCTGATGTTAAAACCAACAAAGAAATGAGCAAAACCATTGCGCATGTTTTGCATAGACCTTTCATTCCGTTTCCTGCACCTGAATTTGTATTAAAGACCGTTATGGGTGAAATGGCAACCATGCTGCTGATGAGCAACAATTGTACTTCCAAAAAAATTCAACAAACAGGATTTGTTTTTCAATTCCCAACTTTAGAAAAAGCATTAGAGAATATTTATCAAAAGTAATTCAACAATCACAATAAATTTGCATTGTTTTAGTTTTCAATCATTTATATTTTACTATATTCACGTTGTAAAAAAACCAACCAAATGCGCAAATTCATTCTTTTCACCTTGTTCTTATCGGTAGCAATTGCTTTCCAATCATGCAAAAACAACAGCAAAAAAGCTGGCGACACTGCTGGCTTCTCATATGATGAAAAATTCCAAAAAGAATTTCAGGAAAAACTGATTTTGGTAGAAGATGGTGGCACTGTAGAATTTCCAGAAGGAAAATTCTTGTTTAAGAAAGCACTTTCTTTAGAAGGCAAAAAAAATGTAACTATAAAAGGTGCAGGCACACAAAAAACAATTTTATCATTTTTGGGACAAACCGAAGGTGCAGAAGGTATTAATGTAACGAATTGCCAAAATGTAACGTTGGAAGGTTTTACTGTCCAAGACGCCAAAGGCGATAACATAAAACTAAAAGGTTGCGATGGTGTACATATTCATCACATGAATTCTACGTGGACAACTGGCGCAGATACATCCAACGGAAACTATGGCTACTATCCTGTGGAATGCAAAAATGTATTGATGGAATACAACGAAGTTTCTTATTGCGCAGATGCTGGCGTTTATATTGGTCAATCAACCAATGTAACCATTCATCATTGCTATGCACATCACAATGTTGCAGGCATCGAAATTGAAAACTGCATCAATTCTGATATCTATAAAAATAAAGCAGAAAACAACGCTGGTGGAATTTTAGTATTTGATTTGCCAAAACTATTTCAAGGAAATGGAAGAAACGCAAAAGTTTGGGACAATGATTGCATTAATAATAATTTTCAAAATTTTGGAAAACCAGGAAGCATTGTAGCATCTATTCCACCAGGTTCAGGCATGATTATTATGGCAACCGATAGTGTTGATGTTTTTAATAACCGATTAACTAACAACAAAACAATTGGTATTGCATGTGTAAGTTATTACATGACTGGAAAACAATTAAACGATACAACATATGGTCCATATTGCACCACAATTTCAATTCATGATAATAAATTTGATAGAAGTGGTTTGTCATTAAAAGAAAAACTTCCAGATATATCTACTGATTTAGGTAAATTATTAACAGCAACATTTAAAGGTGCAATAGATATTTTTGTAGATGGTTCTGCTGACCCGAAATTGCGCGATAAAAACGGACAATTACCAGAAGGCAAAAAAATATGTATCAGAAATAATGGCGATGTTAAATTTGGAAATTTGAACGCATGGAAAACACACGGCCGTGAAGATATAATGAATTTCAAGGATACAGATATCTCTAAATTCGATTGCAGTTATACAGGTATTAATGGCAATAATCAAAAACCAGAAGAAGTTAAGTAAACCTCACCCTGTCGAGCTTTGCTCGACTTCCCTCTCCATATGGAGAGGGTGGCATCAACAAAGTTGATGACGGGTGAGGTCAAAAAGAAAAAAAATATAGATTATGTACAATAAACTATTTTTTGATTCATCTAAAAATATTGTAGAAAATGCCAAAGAGTTAAGACAAAGACAAACAAAGGCAGAAGAAATTTTGTGGCAATTTTTACGGAATAAAAATATTAATGGTTTAAAATTTAGAAGACAACATTATATCAAAAATTATATTGCAGATTTTTATTGCTCTGAGAAAATGTTGTCAATAGAACTTGACGGCGGAATTCATCTTAATAAAGAGCAAATAGAATATGACGAATTTAGAACAAAGGTGTTAAATGAATTAGGAATTACAGAATTAAGGTTTACCAATGAAGAAATAATTGAAAATGTAACTGCTGTGATTAATAAAATAAAGTCTGAACTCAATAAATTATAAATTTAAAATGAAAAAATTATCTGCAATACTCATCATAATTTGTATTTCTTCTTTGATAATTTTCAATCAATGTAAAATATCTGATGGAAAAGTAACAGTTGATATTCATGCAAAACCATTTGAAAAATTATCAGAATACAATTTCTTTAAAGGAAAAATAAGTGATCTAGTTCCGAATGATAAAGTGTTGCCTTATGATTTAATTACAGCACTTTTTTCCGACTATGCACACAAAGCTCGTTTTGTTTGGATGCCAGCCGGAACATCAGCAAAATATACAAAAGACGAAGTAGTAGAATTTCCAGTTGGTGCTGTGCTTATAAAAAATTTTTATTATCCAACTGATTTTAGAGACGAATCAAAAGGAAGAAAAATAATGGAAACACGTTTATTAGTTAGACGTGCAGACAAATGGGATGCCTTAACCTATGTGTGGAATGATGAACAAACAGACGCAGAATTGAATATTGTTGGTGATACTAAGAAAGTTAGTTTTACTAATTTAGAAGGTGAAAAACTAAACATCGATTATTCTTATCCAAATAAAAACCAATGCAAAAATTGCCATAATTTAAAAAATGTTCAAGAACCTATAGGTCCAAAAGTAAGATACTTGAATAAAGATTATAAGTATACAGACGGCAGCAAAAATCAACTAGAAAAATGGACAGAAGTTGGTTATTTAACTGGTTATAAAAAAGAAGAAAATTTATCCAATAAAATTGCAAACGCATTTGATCCTTCAAGCGGAACTGTTGAAGAACGTGCAAAATCATACTTGGAAGTGAACTGCGCTCATTGCCATCGTCGTGAAGGTAGTGCAAACACTACAGGTTTATTTTTATTATTAAGCGAAAAAAATCCAGAAAGTTGGGGCACGATGAAAAGTCCGGTGGCAGCTGGAAGAGCCAGCGGAAACTGCCTGTATGATGTTGTGCCAGGAAAACCAGACGAATCTATTTTGGTATATCGCATGACAGAAAACGATCCGGAAATTCGCATGCCAGAATTAGGCAGAAGTTTGCAACACAAAGAAGCGGTGCAACTCATCCGACAATGGATTACTGAAATGAAAAAATAATTTACAACAATTTCTTATCTTCATTAAAAATACACACAAATGAAATTTCTGAATTTCCTTATCGTTGCTAGTGTCTTATTTGTTTCCTGCAAACAAAAATCATCTTCTGTAAAATTTATAAAAGATGAAAAAATCCAGAAAGAAATTCAAGAACAATTTATTTTAGTAGAAGATGGTGGAACCATTGAATTACCTGAAGGAAATTTTTTATTAAGTAAAGCACTTTCCATCGAAGGCAAAAACAACATAACCATAAAAGGAAAAGGACGCGACAAAACTATCTTGTCTTTTCTGGGACAAACAGAAGGCGCAGAAGGCATCAACGCTACTAATTGTACGAATATTACCTTAGAAGATTTTACTATTCAAGATGCAAAAGGCGACAATATAAAATTAAAAGCATGCAACAATTGTGTGATGCGTAATTTAAATTCTACTTGGACAACTGGTGTTGATTCTATGAATGGAAACTATGGTTATTATCCAGTTGAATGTAACGGTGTGTTGATTGAAAAATGCGAAGTTTCCTATTGTGCTGATGCAGGTGTGTATGTTGGACAATCCTATAATGTTACGGTTCGAAATTGTGTGGCTCATCACAATGTGTGTGGTATCGAAATTGAAAATTGCATTAATGTGGATGTGTACGACAATTATTCGCATAACAATACTGGTGGTTTTGTAATTTATGATTTGCCAGGTTTGCCATTAAAAAATGGAAAAAATTGTAGAGTCTACAACAATAAAGCCGAAGAAAATAATTTTAAAAATTTCGCCAAACCTGGCAGCTATGTTTCCGATATTCCACCAGGAAGTGGTCTCATCATTATGGCTTACGATAGTGTAGAGGTTTTTAATAATCAGTTCATAAATAATAAAACTTTAGGTTGCTGTGCTGTAAGTTATTATGCAGTTGGACGCCAATTTACCGACTCGCTATACACACCTTACGCTACGTCTATTTTTGTACATGATAATATTTTTAAAAGAAAAGCACTACTCATTCCAGATTTAACGCATGATTTAGGAAAGTTGATTTTGGCTATCTCAAAAACTCCAGCAGATTTAATTTACGATGGAAATTATTCAAAAGCGATGAGCAATGAAAATGGAACTTTGCAACAGCAATACCATTCTTGTTTTAGAAATAATGGCGATATTAAATTCTTCAATTTAAATGCATACAAATCACCTAATATTGAAAATGTATTAAAAACATTTGATACTAATCTAAAAGAATTTGACTGTAGCGTAAATAATATTACAGGCAATAAGAATTAAGCATAATGAATTATCAATTAAGTTTATTTAATGAAATTGAAAAAGAAACTGATTTTGTTTTAAAGAAAAATATCTTATTTAAAGAAGTAGATTCTGTTGTGTATTCAATTGATATACAAAAATCTAATTTTTTTGAAAACGGTGTTTATATTACATTTGGTGTTTTTTTTAGACACTTTTCGCCTAAAACTAAATTGCCAGTTCGTTATACAAAATGCAATTTTGAAATTAGATATGGTGATTTGTATAATGAATTAATTAACAAAGATAGTAATGTCCAATTGCCTATCTTAATTAATGAATTTAACATTATTGAAATAAAGAACAATATTGTAAATATATTTATTCCATATTTTATTAGTAAGTTCTCAATAAACAATTTAAAAGCAAACTATCCAAATTTGTATTTTCCTAATACAGTTTTGGCTTGGATTAATGCACAAGATTTTATAGATTACCTAAATAAAAACTAATCTATCAGAATTAAAATTCTACCTTTTCATACTTAAATATGAATAAATCTTTGGATATTTAACAGTATGTAAATTAATACCATAATTCAATATAGATGAAAACTATTTTACTTTCGGTTTTACTATTGTTTTCTCACTTAGTTATATTATCTCAAACAAGAGATATTGACAGTTTACGTCGTGTATATAAAACACATTTTGCAGATTCTAATAAAGCACAAACACTATATCGTCTAGGACAAGAATATGTGGTTTTTAAGCCAGATACTGCTTTGTTGTTAGCACAACAAGCATATAAGTTGGCTACTAAAATAAAGGATGAAAAATCACAATCTAGAGCATTAAATGTGATTGCAACGGTTTATAACAAAACTGCGAATTATCCAAAAGCGTTAAACTTTTATATCAAAGTTTTAAAGATTGAAGAAAATAAAAAAGACCCAGAATTTTTAGCATCAACATTATTAAATATTGCAACTGTTTATCATTCACAAGGCGACGATAAAAAAGCAATTACATTTACTCTAAGAGCAGATTCTCTAATAAATGCTAAAAATATAGACTGGTTAAAAGTATATAGCTTAATGAATTTAGGTTTTTTGTATGAAAAAGTAAACAAAATTCCAGCTTCATTAGATTACACACAAAAAGCATTTGCGCTTGCCGTTAAAAGTGATGACAATTATATGAAAGGTGTTACACTTTGTAATTTAGGAAATGCTAATGCAAAAAAAAATAACACCACGTTGGCTATCAAAAACTATACAGACGCCATTTATTTTAGCAATTTAGCAACAGACGAAGATTGTTTAGCAGAAATATATTTAGGATTAGCCAAGCAATATTCAAAGTTAAACAATAAAGATTCAGCAGAATATTTTGCAGTAAAATCATACGAAATCAGCAAAAAAGATGGTTTTTTAAATCGACAATTAGATGCCAGTATTTTTCTGAATCAATTTTATAATGAAAATAACGACACTAAAAATGCGTACAATTATCAAGCGCAAGTGCTCCTTTTAAAAGATTCTATTTTTAGTAATGATAGAGTTGCAAATGCACAAATTATTTCCATGGAAGAAGATTTGCGACAAAAAGAATTAGCAGAAAAAAAAGTAGAAGAAGAAAAAGAAAGAAAATCAAAATTACAACTTTTAGGAATTGGTTTATCATTGCCAATTTTATTTTTCATCACGCTTTATTTATACAAAAAGAAAATAAAACCAAAATATATCGAAATTCTTGGTCTAGTTTCCTTACTGTTGTCATTCGAATATATTATGCTTTTAATTCATCCATTAGTAGTAAAAATTACCAACCATGTTCCATTGTATCAGTTATTGATTTTCGCAATAATTGCTGCTGTCATATCACCAACGCATCATAAAATTGAAAGTTGGTTGCTCGAAAAAATTGGACGCAAACACAATTAATCAATGATTTAGAATAACTAAAAAAAGACCTTCAGTTACGAAGATCTTTTTTAGTTTGTAAGAAAAAAAACTGTTTAAGGAGTAGTAGGTCCAGGTTTTTTCTCATTAGGATTTGTTAATGGTTTGTCACCTTCTTCTGCAGTAGTGTCAATTATTGCTGGTGTATCTGTTGCAACTACTGGTGCTTCTTCCACAACAGCAGAAGTGTCTTCAGTTGTTTCTTCTTCTTTTGCTTTGCAAGATTGCAACAGCATAGAAGTGCTTAAAATCAACGACAAAGCCATTGTCTTTAAAACGATTTTTTGATTCATTTTCATACTAGTTAGTTTATTTGGTTTAAAATAAAAAAATCAACTAAAAGAAAGATACTACTATTATTTTAAAAATCAATGCGTTATCTATTAAAAATAATAACAATAGTTCATTATTTGTGTATTTTGGAAAAGAAATTATTATTTCGATTTTAGTTCTTATTTTTAAAACATGCAATACAAAAGAATGCCAATAGAAGTAGAATCACCTGAAGAAATGGGTTACGCTACTATAAAATATAACTTAGCAGAAAGCTCAGTGCGCGATATTTATTTCAAAGATTTAAAATTGAATTTAGATGATGTATTTATTTGCTATGGTGAACATCGAGGAAAAATAGAGTTAAGAAATGAAATTGTGAAAGATGAGATTAATTTAACTTCTGATGATGTATTGGTTTGTCCAAGTGCTGCAACTGCTTTGTTTATTGTGTCAACAACATTGCTAAACGACAACGATCATTTAATTGTATTGCGTCCAAATTATGCAACCAACATCGAAACACCACGCGCTATCAATTGCGAAATTTCTTTCGTTGATTTATCTTTTGAAAATAACTTTCAATTTGATATCGAACAAATAAAAAACGCAGTAAAATCAACTACAAAATTAATAAGCATTACTTCGCCACACAATCCAACAGGTGTTGTTTTTAAAGATGAACTGATTAAAGAAATTATTTCCTTTGCAGAAGAAAAAAATATTCATGTTTTAGTTGATGAAACCTATCGTTATTTAAATTTTCAAACGGATTTGGTTCCTTATTATGCAAATCAATCTTCCAATGTAATCTCAGTTTGTTCGTTGTCGAAAGCATTTGGTGTGCCAGGTATTCGTATCGGCTGGCTCATTAATAAAAATGAAAAGTTAATGCACGATTTTCTCGCAGCGAAAGAACAAATCATTATTTGCAATTCTGTGATTGATGAAGAAATTGCGCATCACATCTTAAAAAATAAAAACACCTTTTTAGAACCTACGCATCAATTAATCAGCACCAATTTTTCTATCATAAAAAACTGGATAGAAAATGAGCAAACTTTTTTAGAATGGACAGAACCAACTTGCGGTGTAGTATGTTTTCCAAGAATTAAAAATGAATTTAAAATTGATTTGCCGAAATTTTATAAAATTTTGTATGAAAAATATGCAACGTTTGTCGGTGCAGGTCATTGGTTTGAGCAAGATGATTGTTTTATGCGTATTGGTTTTGGTTATCCAACAAATGAAGAATTGCATCAAGGTTTAAAAAATATTACATTGGCTTTGCAGGAAAGTTTGATTGCTTAGTGTATTTTTACAACATGCAATGGCATCTACTTTCTAACGAAACCAAACACGCTTTTGAACAATTGAAATTACAGCAAACTGCAAAATTTCATTTTGATGGAAAAGATATTTGCGTGGCAAAATTAGAAGACGGAATTTTCGGCATCAGTAATCGTTGTCCGCACGCAAGCGCATCTTTACATCACGGACATTGCAATAAAAGAGGAACGATAATTTGTCCGCTGCATGGTTATAAATTTGACATCAAAACTGGCAGAAGCACTGACGGCAACAATTACAAAATTCCAAATTATCAATTTAAAATTGAAGACGATAAATTGTATATTGGTGTAAAAAGTTATTAATAATATTTTGGTTACAAGTACTAGATGAAATATCAAATCACAGAAATAAATAAAATAATAAACGGAAATTTTCTTCATGAAAATGGTTCGTCAACCATAACGCAAGTCTGCATTGATACGCGACAAATTTCATCTGCAAATCAGAGTTTGTTTTTTTGTTTGGTAGCACGAAACGATGGTCATCAATTTATAGAAAATGCTTATCAAAAAGGTATTCGCAATTTTGTAGTTTCTACTAAAATTGATACTGAAAAATATCCAGATGCTAATTTTATTTTAGTTGATAATACGTTGCATGCTTTGCAACAGTTAGCAATTTATCACAGACAACAATTCAATATTCCTGTAATTGGAATTACTGGCAGCAATGGCAAAACAATTGTAAAAGAATGGTTATATCAATTACTTTCTTCAGATAAACATGTAGTTAAAAGTCCGAAAAGTTATAACTCACAAATTGGTGTTGCGTTGTCTGTATTGAATATGGAAAACGAAGATGAAATCGCGATTTTTGAAGCAGGAATTTCTACAGTTGGCGAAATGGAAAATTTGCAAAAAATGATTCAGCCAACGATTGGAATACTAACAAACATTGGCTCTGCGCACGATGCAGGTTTTTCGTCAAGAGAAGAAAAAGTAGAAGAAAAACTAAAACTATTTAAAACATGTGAAACATTAATTTCTAATGATGATTTTTCTTTGGTGTATGGTGCAGTCGGAAAAATGATAAAAGAAAATCCAACTATAAAATCTGTTTCTTTTGGTGTAAACGTTGATTCATCAATCGTAATAGCGTTTATAAAGAAAAGCACGACTTATAGTATATATTCTATAGAAAGTTCGCCTTATGGTTCACCATTTAATTTTCTTAGTACAAAAATTAAAATTCCATTTACCGATGATGCTTCCATAGAAAACTGTTTGCATTGTATAACAACGTTGCTTTGGTTAGGATATTCGATTGAAACTATTCAAACAAAAATTTTATCGTTGCGCAATTTGCCGATGCGTTTAGAATTGAAATATGGTATCAATAATTGCACGATCATTGATGATTCTTATTCAGCTGATTTGCATTCATTACAAATTGCTTTGGATTTTTTAAAACAGCAAGATACCAACAAGAAAAAAACACTCATCATTTCTGAGTTTGAAGAATCTGGTTTGCCAGAAAATGTGTTTATTCAAAAACTACAAGAATTTATTGTTCAATATAAATTTGAAAAATTAATTGGTGTTGGAAAATCGTTTATGCGTGCGATTGAATCGCTGAATGGCAAAGTAAAAGAATGGTATATTTTTGAATCAACCGAAAAATTATTAGAACAGTTTTCTATTTTAAAATTTGAAAATGAATTCATTTTATTAAAAGGCGCACGCAAATTTGAGTTTGAAAAAATTACAGCGCAACTCATTGGTCAAACACACGAAACGGTTTTAGAAATTAACTTAAACGCATTGGTCAACAACTTAAATGTGTATCGAAGTTTCTTGAAAAAAGATTGTGGTGTAATTGCCATGGTAAAAGCGTTTTCGTATGGTAGTGGAAACATTGAAATTGCGAGTTTGTTAGAAAAACAACATGTAAGTTATTTAGCAGTTGCTTATGCTGATGAAGGTGTTGTTCTTAGAAAAAATGGCATTCAAACACCAATTATGGTGATGAATCCTGATGCGAAAGATTTTGATAGAATGTTGGAATTTAATTTAGAACCAGAAATTTATTCGTTAGAAATTTTACAAAAACTGATTAGCTTTTCCAAAGTTCTAAATTTTGGAAAAGTTATAAATATTCATTTAAAATTGGAAACAGGAATGAATCGCTTAGGTTTTCCTGTGCATGATATAGATGAATTGATTTCAATTCTTCAACAAAATCAGCAATTAAAAATAGAAACCGTTTTTTCGCATTTGGCTGGAAGTGAAGATGCGCAATTAGATGAATTTACCAATCAACAAATAAATACATTTAATGAATTGTCACAAAAAATAATCGCAGCATTTAAGTATCCAATCAAAAAACACTTATTAAATTCTGCAGGAATTTTTCGTTTTCCAAATGCACAGTTTGATTATGTTCGTTTAGGAATTGGTTTATATGGTGTTGATGCATCAAATAATTTTCAGGAAAAATTATTGCCAATCGGAAAATTAAAAACAAGAATTGCTCAATTAAAAAATGTTCCGAAATCAGCAACCGTTGGCTACTCACGCAAAGGTATTGCCGATAAAGATATGAAAATTGCAGTGCTCGCAATTGGCTATGCTGATGGCTATGACAGACGATTTGGCAATGGTGTAGGTGAAGTTTTAGTAGCAGGTCAGCGCGCAAAAATCATCGGAAATATTTGCATGGATATGTGCATGATTGATGTAACGCATATTGATGAAATTCACGAAGGCGACGAAGTGGAAATTTACGGACCGACAATTTCAATTATTCAACAAGCAAAAAAAATTGGCACCATTGCGTATGAATTATTGACACATATTTCGGTGCGTGTGAAACGTTTGTATTACTTGGATTAAATTTATTTTAGTAAATGGCAAGATTTAAAGTCTATGCATATATTTTTGGTGGTATCTTTTTGATACTTTCAATGATAGTTGGAACTATTAGAGAATTAGTGGAAAACGATTCTTATGACGGTTTTATATTTGGTGGAATTTTTGTTTTTATTGGTTATATCTGGATTAAAGAAGGATTGAAAAAACGAAAAGAATTGAGTAGTAAGAAATAATTTACAACGGACGCATATTTATTATTTTATCAGTTTTATTAAACTTGTAAGTGTAACCCATTACCAAACTGATAGAATGAATTTTTGGAATCACGGTGTTTTGACGAATGCCTAATAAATAGTTTTGTGCATCAGGTTCGGTAATGTTTACTGCTTGCAACGTTCTATTTGTAATACCTAAACCATAATCAATACCAAAACTAAGTTTGTCAGTTTTTCTGTCAAAACTTGCGCCTAATGAAAAATGTAAGTAACGCCAATTGTCTGGATTGAATGCTTCTTGCGAACCTTTTTCTTCTTTTACTTTTTTATAACGAATATCGTGATTATTAAAATCCGTTCTTGCACCAGCCAAAATGCTCCAGGAAATGACACGATCATTCTTTTTTATTTTATCTGGAAATTTGTATTCAGCACCAATTGCAACATTTACAATGTGATTATTGGATTGACGAACTGTCATAAAATCTGTAATATATTCTGGCGTATTACTGATTACAGGTCGTTTTGCAGTTAATGAATTGTCTTTAATTAAATTATATTCTTTAACAGCAATAAAATATTCAGCAGCAAAACAAACTCTAAATTTTTTTCCTTCAAATTCCATTCCTAAGCCAATTGCTGCTGCTTCTTTATAGTTTGTTTTAATGTTTGAATTTGAGTTGTTTAAAATACTCGAAACAGATTTTATGGTATCTAAAGATGAAACAGTTCCATCGCCAAGGTTATTCAATTCTATAGATTGATAGACTTTGCTTTTGCTAAATATTTTTAATGATGGCATTGTTACTGTTAATCCAAATTTAAACGACAAGCTGTCTTTGTTTTTTACTTTCTTTTCATAGCTAAAGCCGATTTTTTCAATTGCATTAATATTATTAATGATAAAATTTAAATTGCTATTGTTAGACGAAACAAAATACGTGTTGCGCAATTTATTGTCTGATGTAATATTTAAACTTTGTCGATATTGTAAGTTTAAGTAACTAAAAAACTGCGAATAACCAATGGCGCAATGTTCGTTTATTCTATATGCAAATGCGGCACCAAGCCAGTTTCCAGTACTGTTAAAATCGTATTCAACGCGTGCATCATAAAATCCTTCAGTTGGCAATGATTTAAACACTTTATAGGTCATCGTATTTTGTTGCTCGAAATGTAATGCAGACCTATATCGTATTAATGTTCCATACACCATTTTAAATTTTGGTTTCTTTTTTATCACCAAAGAACCAGATGCAATTTGTGGATAGATAACTAATTTATTTGATTTTAAATCGAGATTTGTTCCGGCACCATTTTTTAAATTGACCAACTCAACACCGTATGCAGTTGCACTTACACTTATCTTCGGAACATCAATAAAACCAAGACCTGCAGGATTGTAGTACATAGCACTATTGTCGCGTACACCAGCAATTACAGCACCACTTAATAATGTATTTTCAGCACCATATTGTTGCGACCAATAATGATTTTGTGCAATGCATTCATTTCTAAAAATAAAAGCCAGTAAAAAAAAGCATACTATTTTTTGTAGATGCATAAGCGAGAAATTATTTTTCTAAATTACAAATTCTATCGTTGAATGATGGATATTTTCGTGTAACAATGCGTGATTTATTTTTTCTTTTAAAGCTTGAGACGTTTTTATGTCGATATTTTCATGTAAGAATACCGCTGCTACAATGGCATTTTCTGTGGTGCTTAATGCCCAGATATGCATCTTGTTAATTTGTTTGATTTCAGAAAATTCTAAAATAAGTTGTTTGATTTTTTCTTCATCTATGTTTTCTGGAACACCATCTAAACTTAAACGCAAGCTTGTTTTAAATAAATTCCAAATACTAAAAAACAAAACAATGCTAATGATAATACTTAAAATTGGATCAATAATAAACCAGTTTGTATAGTAAATAATAATTCCACCAATTACAATTCCAAATGATAAAGCAGCGTCAGAAAGCAAGTGCAAATAAGCAGATTTTATGTTGATGTCTTTTTCTTTATTTTGTAAAAAAGATAGGCAGAAATTCCATTGACCAACACGCCGATGCCAGCAATTATTGACATGGTAACACCTTGCATCGCTACAGGATTTTTAAATCGTAGAATTGCATTGTACAAAAGAATTCCAATGGAAACTAATAAAACAGAAGCGTTAAACAATGCAATCAGAATGCCTGATTTTTTGAAACCATAGGTAAAGTTTTTACTTGGTTTTTGCTTGCATAACCAAAAAGAAAACAAGGATAATCCTAAGCTTAATACATCTAAAAAATTATGACTTGCATCAGAAAGTAATGAAAGCGAATGAATACTAAATCCATATATTGCTTCGATTAATACAAAAATCAAATTCAAGCCAATGCCAATATAAAAGGCATTTTTCATTTCACTTGGTTGAAAGTGATGTTGATGATGATGGTCGTGCGACATTTTGTTGCTACTAAATTTCACGTAAGATAAAAAAAATAAATCTATTAAAAATTCAGATTGTGTTATGAATAACCATAAATGAAAAATTCCGAACTAATAAATAGTTCGGAATTTTTTTTCTTGAAAGATTTTTTATTTTACTTCTTCAGTTGTTGCTTCAACAGTTTCAACATCTGCATTTTTAGTTTCAGTAATTTCTTCAGTAGCAACTGTTTCTATTTCTTTCACTTCTGTTTCTTGTGTTAAAGGAACTTCCACATTTGGTTCTTCAATATTTACTGTGGTATTCGTAGTTTCAGCAGTATCAGTTGTTGCGTTTTCAACTTCTATATTCAGTGTATCTGCTTCTTTTTTAGTAGCAGCTTTTTGTTTCGCTTCTTCTTGTTTTGTAAGCAATTCTTCTTCGCGTTTTATTTTTTCCTGTTCGCGTTCCTGTTGTTGTTGTTTTTCTTTTGCAATCTCATTTTTTAGCTGTTCAATAGTTAGTTTTATACCTTCAGCTTTTTTTCTTTTTCTTCTACACGTTCTAAAATATAACTAAATCTCGTTTTGATGTCACTTTCCGCAATTTTGCCACGAGGGTAGTGTTGCATTTTTTCTACCTGCATTTTAAAGTTATCGTCGTCGCGTTCGATAGAATCCTTTAAGCCATTTAAAATTTGTTTGAGTTGTGTGATGCGAGTTTGAGATTTTGCAATAATTTCAGTTGCTCTATATTTTTTTAAATCATCATAAATTGCATTTACACGGTTGTATAAATTTCGCTTATGATTCCATTTTATAGCTACGTCTTTTAATTCAGCTTGAATTTTTTTCAATTCATCAAAAATAAATTTCCATTGATCTGAATAAATTAATTTGCTTTGTAAATCATCAATACGTTTGGTTATATTTTTTACTAATGCTGCATTTGCTTGGTCATCGTTTTCACTGTTAATTCTTTTCACGGCTTTAAGCGCATCAAATATGGAATTTATTTTTTCTTTGAGTACAGTTGTTTGTTCCCAAGTAATTTCATTTTTTTTCTGGTACGATGTGATTTTTTCCCATTGCGTTTTAGTTTTGTCCCAAAGTGTTTGGTCGTATTCTGCTACTGAAGATGCTTTTTCTTCCAACAATTTTGTTTCATCATCTAACAACTGATTGATTTTTGAACTCATCAGTTTTTTGCTCCATTTGTGTTGTGATTGCAGCACAATTTCTGGTCGGTCAACTTTTACATTTTCTGGTAAAATACTATCGCTGTTGGCATCTACTTCCCAGTGTATTGCTGATGCTGGAAAATCGTATTCGCCACCATTTTTCCATTCCACAAATAATTTGTCTTGAATTTCTTTGGTAACTACTTCTTTAGTAAAAGCGTAGATATGAATTTTTGCAGTTGCTTCATCTAAATTAATTGCAATCAATGCAGTTCGGTCGGTGCCAATTTCACCGTTTAATACTAATCGTGTGTTCATAATAGTCGTAAGTTGTAAGTCGTAAGTAATAAGAAAAATGGTTGCTAAATTTCTTATTCATCCATTAAAAAATGAATAAATAGTTTAAATAAAAACAGTCTGCATTTTCATGCAAACTGTGGTACAAAATTAGTAAATATTTTATTAATAATTCAAAGAAGAGCGTTTTGTTTTAACGGTTTCAATGATTTGTTGTTGTATAGAAATTTGTTGTTGTTTAGCAGATTGATCTGCGTCATTTTTTTGAATAGCTGCTTCTTTTTCCTGAATTAATTTTTTCGCTTTTTCAATATCTTTTATATAATCAGCTTTATCTTTCGTTAAGTCTTTTAAATCGCCATTTAAAGTTTTCAATACTTTTTCTTCAGATTTAATTTGATCTTCCACCGCATTAATTGCACAATCTTTTGCTAATTTTTTCAATGCAGCTTCCATTCCTGAATATTGTGAACCATATGCTGCAGATGAAATAAAAGCACCACCTAAATCAACAAAAACCGTTAATTTCGATCCTTTATCAATTGGAACAATCATTGCGTACATGTCAACTGTATTTGCTGAAACGGTTGAAATGGTTGCGTTATCGATAAAAATTTCCGGATTTTTTTTGCTTGATTCTACTTTTGCTTTAAATTTTTTTGCCCATTTTTCTAATTCATCTTTTGCGTCAGAAGGCGAAGTGCCGTTTAAAATTACTTCAAAGCCATTTTGTTCACCTTTGCTCATAAATTGGCGTATTTCATTTACTACAAACGTGGTTTGTGCATGAATAGTTGATGTGCCAAATAAAAGTAATGTAAATAAGATAAGTGTTTTGATGAGTTGCTTTTTCATTTTTTCATTTTTATTTAAATATATTAATTAATTTGTCTTTATGGTACTGCAAAATAAATGCCAAATTGTAACCTTTAAGTCTAAGGAATTCTATGCTTAATTTTGCTCCATCTAACGTGTTAAAATTTCCTAGTCTATAAATATATTGGTTGTAACCACTCTGCGTAATTTCAATTTTACCTAAGAATTCTAATTCTTTTAAATTTATGTTGTCGTATTGAAAATTACCGATTTGAATTTTATAAAATATTTCAGGATCATCAATGGTATAAAAATCCTGTTTCCAATTAATGTTTTCGTACTTGCTTGTGTCTTTTGATGTAGTAGTTTCAATAGTTGGTTTATTTTTCGGTATTTCAATATTTATATCATTGCTTGTGTTGTTATTTTTTAAAGATATATTGGTGGGTTTTGTCTTGTCTGTTAAAACTTTATTTTCTGTGGTATTTTTGATAACCTTGACATTTTTATCAGAATCGCTGGTATTTGTATAAGTAAGGTTTGGTTTTTTTACAGTGTTTTCTGTATTTAATTTAGCAGTAGAAGTAACTTCTTGTTTTACAGATAAACTCGAAAAAGTATCTTTTGAAACGATTGGTTTATTAACAGTATTGCTAGATTTAATATTGCTTTCCACTTTTGTAGTAGTAACTATAGTATTTGGAGTTTTATTTTGTTTTAATAAATACATATCAAGATATGATGATGGTATAGTGTTTTTGGTATAAACTCTGTTTTCTAATGGTTTAAATTTATTTCCTGTTAATAAATAATCTTTCACTTTTATTTGACCAGCAGATAAACCAAACGTAGTTATTTCATCTAAAATTTTGTATGATGCATTTTCAATAATAATTTTATAATTATTGTTAGTCATAAGGTCTATCTTAAAAACACCATTTTTATCAACTTCTAATTCACGCAACTTATTGGTAGTATAATTTACCATTCTCATTTTTACTTTTGCAGGTTTATTGGTTGCTGCATCAATAATTTTGCCTACAAATGTGATAAAATTTTGTTGTGAGGTGCTGTTAGTAGTTGTCTTTTGATTAAACGTTTTATCGATTGGCATTTTTACTGTTATCAGAACAGAATCACCACTTAGTTTATTTAAAGTATTTGTTGTAACGATAGTTTGTTTGTAACCATCTTTATAAACAACAATTGAGTAGTTTTTATCTTTTCCTACAGAAAAAGTGACATTACCATTGTCATTTGAAATGGCTTCTTCTAATTTTATATTACCATCATAAAGTTCAGCTAAAGCAAAATCTATATAATTCAGAGTTGAGTCTTCTACTATAGAAAGACTTAATCTTAAATTAAATGGCAAAAAGCGATAAACATCAAAACCACCTTTTCCACCAGATCTATCTGAAGAAAAATATCCTGTTTTTGTTTCATTATCATATATAATACTGATATCGTTAGCAGCAGAATTGATAGGTGCTACTTCCAATTGTACATCTTGCCAAATATTTTCAACTGTTCTGGCTTTATAAATATCAAAACCACCAAAACCACCTTCTCGATTGGAAGAAAAATAAAGTATGTTATCGATTTTATTTTGCATTAAAAATGGATTGCATTCATCAAATTTTGAATTTAAGAGTTTACCTAAATTTTGAGGTTTTGTCCATTTGTCATTTTCTAAAGTTGATTTCCAAATATCAAAACCACCAACACCACCTGTTTGGTTCGATGAAAAATAAATTACATTTCCTTCGCTGTTAAAAGTTGGATTTTTATAAGAATAACCATCTGTATTAAATGGAAATTCATTGATGTTTAAAAATTTTCCACCTAAATTATCGGCGATAAATATGCTTTCGTTTTTAGCTTGTTTTTTATTTTTTGAATTTGATGTTAAAGCAGAAAATACTACTTTATTGCCATCGCGCGAATATGAAAGACTGGTGATTAAATAATTTGGTAATTTTGCGTTTAATAAATTAATTGGCATATCAAATTTATCAAAATCACGAATAGATTGTTTGATGTTATTGCTTGAGTTAGGATTGTCTTTTTCAAATACATTATATATCATGTTGTTTCTAAGAACAGAGATATTGTTTTCATCATTTATGGAATTGAAAGGATAATTTTCTAGTTTAAAAGTATTTTGAAGCGTTGTAGCACGAACCAGTTTTTCGCACAGATACGCATTTTCCATAACTTTAGAAGCATCACCTGTTTCTGCAGCATACATTAAATAACCGTCTAATGCTTTTTGATATTCACCATTTAAACGGTATGTATTAGCATAGTTTAATAAATTTACTTTTGATGATTTCATCAATTGTTTTTCTTTTTCATACCAAACAATTGCTGATTCGTAATCTTTTTTCTTCACATATAAATCTGCAATCTTAAATGCATCTTGCGGATCTCTATCTGTTCCATTGTATCTTTTTTCATAAAATTCGATAACTTTATCAACTTCACCTTTTGCCAATAATTTACCGATATAAGTTGCGTCCCATTTTTTTGCAAAACAAAAATTAGTACAAATCAATAAAAATAATAATCCAAAATTCTTCATGTATTTTTTTCTGTTTTAATACGTTAATGTGCTTCTAGCCAATTGTTTCCAAAGCCAGCCGAAACATCAACAGGTACTTGTAAAGGTAAGGCATTTTGCATTTCTTTTTTCACCATTTCAGCTAAATTTTCTTTTTCAGAAAGCTGCACATCAAACAATAATTCATCATGCACTTGCAATATCATCTTAGATTGCATTTTATAGTGTTTTAGTTGCTTTTGAATATTGATCATGGCTACTTTTATCATATCAGCAGCACTTCCTTGGATTGGTGCGTTAATAGCATTTCGTTCGGCAAAGCCACGAATGGTCCAATTTCCTGCATTGATGTCACGCAAATAACGTCTTCTACCTAACAATGTTTCTACATAACCATTTTCGCGCGCAGCATTTATGGTTGAATCCATATAAGTTTTAACACCACTATATTTGATGAAATAATTTTCAATTAACTCAGCAGCTTCTTTGCGTGGAATACCTAATCGTTGTGCCAAACCAAATGCAGAAATTCCGTAGATAATTCCGAAGTTCACCATTTTTGCTTTGCGTCGCATATCAGCAGTAACAGCATCTAATTCAACACCAAAAACATTGGCTGCAGTTGCTGTATGAATATCCAAATTTTGGCGAAATGCTTCGATCATGTTTTCATCTTTGCTAATAGATGCAACAATGCGTAATTCTATTTGCGAATAATCTGCAGAAAGAATAGTATGATTTTCATTGCGTGGAATAAATGCTTTTCTGATTTTTTTTCCGCGTTCAGTTCTGATTGGAATGTTTTGCAAATTCGGATTTACAGAACTCAATCTTCCTGTAGATGCAATTGCTTGGTTGAATGTTGTATGTAAACGATTTGTTTTTGGATTGATTAAACTTGGCAACGCATCTACATACGTTGATTTAAGTTTTGTGTATTCTCTGTAATTTAATAAATGCTCTGCAATTGGATGTTGATGCACTAATTTTTGCAGCATTTCTTCATCGGTAGAATATTGACCCGTTTTTGTTTTTTTGCCTTCGTATGGAATTTTTAATTTATCGAATAAAATTTCGCCTAATTGTTTTGGTGAATCTAAATTAAAATGAGTTCCAGATAAGTCAAAAATAGTGTCTTGTAGTATTCGTAATTCGTCGCCAATTTCTTCTGAATAAATTTTCAAGAAATCAGTGTCTACTTTAACACCTTCAAATTCCATGTCTGCAAGTACCGTAATCAAAGGCGTTTCCACGTCATAAAATAATTTATGTAAATGTGTGTTGTCGATTTCATTTTTAAAAAGATGATGAAGTTGCAAAGTAACATCAGCATCTTCTGCTGCATATTCTTTAACTTTTTCAATTTCTACATCGCGCATCGTTCCTTGTTTTGCACCTTTTTTTCCAATTAATTCGGTGATAGAAACTGGTGTATATTTGAGATAGGTTTCCGACAAATAATCCATACCATGTTTATTGTCTGGTTCCATTAAATAATGCGCCAGCATCGTATCAAAGAAAACGCCTTTCACTTCAACGTTGTACCATTTCAATACTAAACAATCGTATTTTATATTTTGTCCAATTTTTGTGATGTTTTCATTTTCTAAAATTGGTTTAAATAAATCGATAATTTTTTGTGCTTCTGTTTGATTTGCGGAAACAGGAATATAGTACGCAATGGTTGGTTCTATACTGAAAGAAATTCCAACTAATTCGCAATTATTCGCATCCACAGAAGTGGTTTCGGTATCAAAACAAATTTCTTTTTGAGTAGATAATGTTGAAATTAATTCTTGAATTTTTTCTGGTGTATCAATTAAAAAATATTGATGTTCTGTGTTGGAAATATTTTTCCTAGATGATGTTGGACGTTTGTTGATTCTTCTGACAACGCATCGTTTTCATCAGCAGTTGTTTCACCGAATAAAGATGTTTGATTGATATTGGCTGCAACACTTGATTTTGCTGGTGTTGTGGTTGGTGTTGCTGTCTTGTCATAACTATCACCAATTATTTTTTTACCTAAAGTTTTAAATTCTAATTCAGCAAAAATTTCGGTCAGTTTTTCTTTGTTAAACTCTTTCAAAATATAATCATCTTCAATCCAATCAACTGGCGCATCTACAATAATAGTTGCTAGTTGTTTAGAAATCATCGCCATTTCTTTATGTTCAATCAGTTTGTCTTTTATGGCACCTTTTACTTCATTAATATTTTCATAAATATTTTCTATAGAACCAAATTGACGAATCAACATTTTTGCACCTTTCTCGCCAATGCCTTTCACGCCAGGAATATTATCGACAGCGTCGCCCCAAAGTCCGAGAATATCGATGATTTGTTTTGGATCTTTAATTTCCCATTTTTTATTGAGTTCTTCTACACCAAGTACTTCAGCAGGTTTTCCCATAAATGGCGGCTTGTGAATAAAGATTTTATCGCTTGCTACCTGACCCAAATCTTTGTCTGGTGAAACGATATAACACTCAACACCTTCGGCTGCTGCTTTTACGGCAAGTGTTCCAATTAAATCATCTGCTTCATAGCCAGCCAACTCCACAACTGGCATATTCATGGCTCTGATAATATCTTTAATATATGGAACTGACCATACAATATCGTCTGGAGTTTCTTGTCGGTTGGCTTTGTAAAAATCGTGTTCGGCTTGTCGGTCGGTTTGTGCTGGTGCATCAAATACAATTGCATAATGTGTAGGATTGTATTTGGTTTTTATTTCCCAAATCGTGTTTAAAAAACCAGTTATAGCAGACACATTTTGTCCTTTGGAATTCATCAATGGATTTTTCTGAAAGGCAAAGTACGCGCGATAAATAAGTGCGAACGAATCGAAAAGATATAGTTTTTTCATTAGTTTAATTTGAAAATTTGAAAATTTGACGATTTGAAAATGAAGAATCAATTTCATCTAAATCAGTTTTTCGCCATTGTGCATTATCTGCTATGAGTAAAGCGATATTTTTAGATTTAAAGAAAATTCTCAACACGTAGAAACCTTCCATTTTCCTAAAATATTCATACTTATAAGAGTACTTTATTTGTTGGATTTCATAAGTTTTAATTTCTATTTTATTTAAAAAATTTCTTTTATAAATATCCATTTCAAATTCCTTTATTATAAGTTTGTAGTAAAAAAAATCAAAACAATAGTAGAGTATAAATATTATAATGGATGCTACTAATGGAAAAAAGAACATAAATGAAATGGAGTATTTCTCTATAAGAAGTGCGATAACTGTGCAAATGAAAAAAGGGCTGATAATAATCAGCATTTTATCTTTTCCATAGTTATAATATGATTCAAATTCTTTCATTTTTTGAATCAGATTCTTATGTTTGTTTCTGTTAACTCTTGCCAATATTCAGCAGCTCTTCGTGTGTGTGGAATGCAAATGCTTCCACCAACTAAATTAGCTATAGCAAATACTTCATACACTTGCTCGGTAGTTAAACCTGCTTCATAGGATTTTCCGAGATGATATTTTATGCAATCATCACAGCGCAACACCATAGAAGCAACTAAGCCAAGCATTTCTTTTGTTTTTGCATCGATGGCGCCATCTGCATACGCATGCATATCGAGATTGAAAAAGCGATTGATGGTTAGGTTTTTCTGACCTAAAATTACATCGTTCATTTTAGAACGATAGTCGTTAAATTCATTTACTAAATTGGACATAAAAAAAACTATTATTTACCGAAAATACGATAAATAATAGTTTTGTAATTGTTTTGAAAAAACTTATTGAATTATTTTTTCTTTTTAGCAGCAACTTTGCGAGCAGCTGTAAATTCTTCAAATAAATCAATACCTCTGTTCATCGCAGATAATCTATCATAGTTTAATTTGTAATAGATTTTCTTTCCATCACGACGAGTTTGAACAACATCAACGCCTCTTAGGATTTTTAAATGCTGAGAAGTAATTGATTGCTCAATTTTCAAAGTGTTGTAGATTACATTTACATTCACTTCTTTTTTGTCATGAATTAATTTGATGATTTTTAATCGAAGTTGGTGTGCAACCGCTTTTAGCAATTCTGCAGCTTTTTCGATTTTCTCGGTTTGAAATTCAAAATTTTCCATAAAAATAGTTTGTAGTTTAGTTCGTGACAAATATATAAAAATTTTGATAAATCGTATCGTTATTGTATAAACAATAATTGATTTAAATCAAAAAAATTCATTTTTTAACAAAAAATGATAGTTTTACATATTATTTTTTTCTGAACCGCTAACTATTTAACTAATTCTTGTAATAGTCTTGAAATTTCTTTTATTCTACTATTATCAACTGAATAATAAATAAATTTTCCTTCACGAGTTGTTATTACTACACCAGCTCTTCTTAATAGAGCCAAGTGTTGAGATGCAACTGATTGTTCTAGTCGTAATTTGATGTATAATTCTGTTACAGTTATTTTACCTTCTGCTTCAATAATCTTTATCATCTCTTGACGTAATTTGTGATTTACGGCTCTTAGAACTAACACCGATTTACGTAAGACCTGATAGTCAATTCTTAATTCTGGCTGCACTATACTGTTCATGTTTACTGACATAATTTTTTAAATTTTATAATTGTTTACACTTCTTTAAAACAGATAACAAATTACCTGTAATATTAAGAATTGTTTTAATGCTGAAAGGTTGCATATTAAAACGCAAAAAGCATAAAATTATTTCTGATATTATTAATTTATTTAATTTGAGTTGAATAAAACGCTTTGTAATAATTTGGCTCGAAATAAGCAACGTCTTCAAAATTTAATTTAGAATAACGCTGAAATGCCAATAAACAAAGGTCTTCTGAGCTAGGTGTGAAGTTTTCAAAAATGGTAACATTAGAGCTATTTAATATATTATTTATTTTTGAGGCACCATTTCCAAATAATAAATATTTTTTGTTAAAATCTAGTAAATTTTTAAAATTATCATCAATTATTAATGAAATAAAAGATTTTTCAACTATAATTTCATTAGAAAATAGTGTTGTAAAAACTTCCATTCTTCTTGCATCAATCATAGGAAAATAAAAATCGACACCTGTCAATTGATATCGATGAATGACACCATAAACCATAGCTTCTAAAGTTGGAATTGCAATTAAAGGAATATTTAGTGAGTAACAATATCCTTTTGCAGCTGCAGCAGCAATGCGTAAACCAGTATACGAACCTGGTCCAGCACTTATTGCTATAGCAACTAACTGATTAAATTGTATAGAAGATTCTTTTAAAAGTTCTTCTATTAAAATATGTAATGTATCAGCAGCTTTGTTTGGTTCTAAAATGTGTTTGCTATGTATGCATTTACCGTTATTTGCAATAGCAACTGAAGTAATAGAATTGGCAGTTTCGATACATAGTATCGTTACATTATTACTAGACATTGAGCTTATTTTTGTACTGTAAGTGTTCCTTTATATTTTGTAGCATCACTTAAAACTTCAATTGCTTTTAGAACATCATTATCATTTTTTAAGCTGTTGGCAATTCTACCTTTCTCAAATAAATATCTACTAGCAATCTCTTGTTCAAGCAAGCGTTTTATTTCTGGTTTGTATTTGATGATGTCTTTGCTTTTATCGTGTTTTATTTTAGTTTCTAAATCGGTAATTGCTTTATTTACATCTTCAGAAAGTTCATCATCTTTGGTTGATTTTTTTAGAGCAGCCAATTCATTTTCTGTTGCTGTTGTATACTCATATTCTTTGCCTTTTATAAAATCTGTAAATGCAGTATATTCTTCATCGTTCATAGTAAATTTTGCACCATCTCTTAATTCTTTGTGATTGTATTTGTATTTGTTGGCGAAATCGAAGACATGATTATTATTGTATAATGCAATGGTAATTGGTGCTATTTTTTCATCAACTGTTTTAATATCTGGTTCAATGCCTGCGCCATCTTTCACAATTCTACCATTTTTAGTTTTGAAAGTTTGTCGTAAAGAATCAGCTAATGCACTGGCAACACCATTTGCACTTCGGTGCGAATAATCAATTCGTTGAATACATCTTCCACTTGGAATATAATATTTAGAGACAGTTACTTTTAATTTCGATTTGTAAGCAACTGGTTTGGTAATTTGAACCAATCCTTTGCCGTATGTATTTTGTCCAATTACGATGCCTCTGTCTAAATCTTGCATAGAACCAGAAACAATTTCGGATGCAGAAGCAGAGCCGCCGTCAGTTAGTATGGCTAAAGGAATTTCTGTGTCGATTGGCTTACCAGTTGTGGTGTAATTCATGTTAGATTCTGCAATTTTTCCTTTTGTATTTACAATGTTGGTGCCTTTGTCCACAAAAGTATTGCAGATATTGATTGCTTCGTTTAGTAAACCACCACCATTTCCACGTAAATCCAAGATTACACTTTTTAAATTTGGGTTTTTCTTTAATTCTTTCAATGCATTTTGTACTTCAACAGATGCATCATCTGCAAACATGTCGAGCTTTATATATCCAACATTATTGTTTACCATACCAAAATATGGAACATTGCTAATTTTTATTTCTTCGCGATTAAATACAATTGTTTTTTCTTGATTACTAATTGCCTTACGCACTTTTACAGTAATTTTTGTACCAGGTTCACCTTTTAATAATTGGCTTACTTCATCTGAATTATATTTCGTAGCTACCTTTCCATCAATTTCTAAAATGGCATCACCAGCTTCTAAACCAGCTTTTTGTGCAGGAAATCCTTCATATGGATCAGTAATAAAAACATAGTCACCAATTTTTGAGATTCGAGCGCCAATACCACCATATTTTCCTGTAGTTTGTAATTGATATTCATCCAAATCGGCACCAGTAATATAATTGGTAAATGGATCTAAACCATCCAGCATTTTATTGATACCATCTGTCATTAATTTATTTGGGTCAATATCGTCTACATAATAGGTATTGAGTTCTTTATAGAGTTGCGTAAACAATTCCATGTTTTTAGCAATCTCAAAATAACGGTCTTTGTCAGCAGCTTGTAGGTTTAGTATAAAACATAAACATAAAATGGTGAACAGTTTCTTCATAAAAATCTATTTATTTATCTAACAATAAAACTACTAAAATAAGTTTACAGCAATGGTTAAAAATAATTAAGGAACTGGATCGTAGCCAGAACCACCAAATGGATGACATGATAAAATACGTTTTGCAGCTAAAAAACCACCTTTGAATATTCCATGTTTTTGTAATGCTTCGATTGCATACGTAGAACACGAAGGTTGATAACGACATTTGTTGGCACCTAAATGTGGTGAAAGCACTGCTTTATATGCTTTTATTAAAACTATAAATGGAAAGATGAGTATTTGCTTGAGTAGATTCATTGTGATTTTAACATTGTAAATGTCATTATAGTTCATTCAAAACTTTGTTTAACAACTTCGTTATACTTTCATCTATTTCTTTAAGAGTACTGATTTTTTTTGAATGATAGCTTAACAATAAAATAAGTTGTTTGTTTTTTTCTTGTAAGATTTGATAAAAAGCTGGCTTTTGCAAACGCACACTTTCGCGCATGAGTCGTTTAATACTGTTTCTGTCTTTTGCTAATGGAAATATTTTCTTGGAAACAGCAAATGCAAATTGCGCCGGAAAGGCGCAATTCAATTCTATTGATTTATAGTAAATTCTTACAGTTGAGTTTTGTACAAAAGTTTTATAGCTAAAAAGTTCGTCAATTAATTTTTTACTTTTTAGTCGTTCATCTTTGCTGAACGTAAATCGTATATGACTACTGTGTTCAGTGATTATTTGCCTCTTCTTTCGTCAGAAATAGATAATTTTTTTCTGCCTTTTGCTCTACGTGCGTTCAAAACTGCACGACCACCTTTTGTTGCCATACGTTCACGGAAACCGTGTTTGTTCTTTCTTTTTCTTACCGATGGCTGAAACGTTCTTTTCATTTTAATTTAATTTGAAAATTTGAAAACTTAAAACTTAAAAATATTGATATTTCCCAATTTTTGGACTGCGAAGATACTATTTTATTTGAAAATTTGAAAATGAAATGATTTGAAAATGCTTTTTTTTAATAGAAAATCAATAATTTAACCTTAAATAAAGACAAAACTCAAGTTTTGTTTTTTGCCTATCAATTATTTTATTCCTTTTCACAAACCTAAAATAAATAAATAAAAGTACTAAAATATTTAGAAAATAGATGATTTGACAAAATGAAATATTGTAAAATAACGTAAATCTTTCTCTAATTGGATCTATGAAGAAATTGTAGGTGTCAACAATCAACAATGATATGATAAATTTTTCACCGTATTTTCTTTGTTTAGAAAATAACATCCATAAAAATATAATGGTCATTAGGAATACAGAATATAACTGCATTGGATGCAAAGGTATTGTAGATGGCAATTTAGTGAAAGTATAATAACAACCCCAAGGTAATGATGTTTCAGTGCCTCTACAACCGTGATGTCCGTCGAAAAAACAACCTAAATTTCCGAATATTGAAACGAATGAAGCAAACAATGCAAATTTATCCAATGCTCTTAAATAATCATTGTTTTCATCAAAATATACGTTTACAGCTATTAAAGTAAGAAATGAAAATAAGTAGCCAATTGGCAATTTATATCCAGCATCGTAAAAGAAAGAGTGAATGAAACTACTAACTGAATTTACATTGTGTTTGAATAACATATTATATTGAATAACATGACCTATTCGAGAACCGAAATAACCAAATACAACAACGGATATAATTATTACAGCCGTATGGTAATAACTAAATGGTTTAAATTCTCTAAAATTAAACTTTGCGAATAATAAAAATGCTATCACTAAAGGTGATAGCACTGATAACCAATATATGTTTAAGTGCATTTTTGATTAATTAATCCATTACATTTATAAAGTCAGAATTCCATTGCGAATAGCTGTCAAATCTTGAATCGATACCATTTATATTGACTATTTTATAGTCGCCTCTGTAAATGTTAATATTTATTTTCGCACCTTTTGGAATATCTTTTAACATTTTGTTGGCGTCAAAAATATAGCTGCCATTATCTTCTGCCATATCTACATTTCTTGTGACTTTACCAACTATGTATGGACCAAAAGTACCATTTGGGTTTTCGCCTTGCATATTGCCTGTCCAATCTACAACAATTGCTACACCATTTGGATTTAAATTATCGGCATTCCATGTAATTGTAAAATTATCAGTTCTATTAATTTTTCCAATGCTTAATGATTTTCCAGCATCTATTGTTTTAGGTGAATAGAAATCAACAGTGGTTTCATTCGTTTTACCTGTGGTTGCGTTAGAATTTATTTTTATATGAACATCAGTTCCAAAAAATAACGGTAAGTCATTTTCTATATCATTTTTTGTTCGATAACTTTCAGCTGTCGAATTGTATTCTGCTACAAAAATATCATTTACCCATATTTTATCACCGACATTTATGAATTCATTTCTTTTGGCGTCATTATAAAAGTAAGCAACTATGCTGTTAGAGGGTTTGCTACCTATATAAGCTGGCGAATTATAGGAATTAAAAGTAAAACTACCCAATCTATTGCTGTTTAAAAACTCTTTATAAAATAACGCTTGTTGGTCAAACTTTGAGCTATAAAGTAAATTATCAATCGATTTTATTCCATTGGAATTCATTTGTACATTTTGCTTTTTCTGACAAGAATTAAACATGCTAATGATTAAGCAGAAACTGAAAAGTAATTGATTTTTTTTCATTTGTATATATTTATTTATTGACAATTATTATTTGAGCAACTATTCCATGGCGTGCCATTTTGATAAGCATTATTTGCATTTTCGACTACGCAATTTTGAGGAATAAAATATTTATGTGTAAGATATCCATTGGTTTGCCATTGGTTTTTTGAATAATCTTGTTGTGATTTAAAAACTAAATTATATTTATTATTTAAATCGTCATTGTTGCTATATTCACATCTTGTATAAATTGTGAATGTAACTCTAAATGGTCTATCTTTTGGAGCGCTAATATAAATACTACTTGTATATGGTGTGCCATAACCTAGCGATGGTGCTACAGTCTGATATGCTCCGTTGTAATCTAATTCTGATGGAAATATTGTACCGCTTTGTGAACAATACATTCTGTAAGTAAATTGAACACTTGATGCACAATCCGTAGTTTCTACTTTTATAAAAACCCTATAACTATTATAAAACACTTGTGACCAGTTCATTATTTCAGTAGCAGTTCCATCATCATGTAATTGCCAATTTAAGCATAATTGATAATTAAAATGTAAATCTCTATTGCTTGTAGCAAATGGTGGTCCAGCATAATGAGCAAAAGGTCCAGTGTCCATTCGTACCAATTGAAATCCATTACTTGGTACACTACAAGATGTACTTCCACATTCTGTTGTGGCATTTATAAATAATTTCATTGTCATTATGCAAAAAATAACTATCGTAAATGTAGTTAAAATATTTTTCTTCATAAATATTAATTTCTATGCAATATTAGTAATGTCAAAGCATATTAATATTCAATTTTATTGTTATTTTTGTAATTCAGTAACAAAATTTACTATATGGTGAGAATTGGTTCTAATATCAGAAAATTACGAGAACTTAAAAGTATTACTCGTGAGCAAATGGCATCACAATTAGATATGTCGCCAAGCAATTACTCTAAAGTTGAAAGAGATGAATTGCCATTAACCTTAGATAGATTAGAAAAAATCGCAAAGATTTTCGAACTAACTTATTTAGATATCATAAATTATGATGAAAGTAAGATAATGAATTTTATTGGACACAATTCACAAGTAGCAAATTCAATAGGTCACATTGGAAATTGTTATTTTAGTTCTCAAACATTAGAATTAGAGAAAAAAGTAGAACTTTTAGAAAAAAGAATTCAAGTATTAGAAGAAAATATTTCTAAAAACAATTAACTCATTTTACTCAAAGAGTTGTTTTTATTGTTTTCGTGAATGCTATGCATTTCAAATTATTATCTATTCATCGTCAACAAAAACTCTTCGTTGTTGCGTGTTCCTTTCATTTGTTGTAACAAGAATTTCATCGATTCTTCAGCATTCATATCAGCTAAATGGTTGCGCAAAACCCACATTTTATGTAACGTTTCTTTGTCTAACAACAAATCATCACGTCTTGTAGAAGAAGCAATTACGTCTATAGCTGGGAAAATTCGTTTGTTAGATAGTTTTCTTTCCAATTGCAACTCCATATTACCAGTTCCTTTGAACTCTTCAAAGATAACTTCGTCCATTTTTGAACCAGTTTCTGTTAATGCAGTTGCGATAATGGTCAAAGAACCACCATTTTCGATATTACGTGCTGCGCCGAAAAATTGTTTTGGTTTGTGCAATGCGTTTGCTTCCACACCACCAGATAATACTTTACCTGAAGATGGCGCAACCGTGTTATATGCACGCGCTAACCGTGTTATTGAATCTAATAAAATCACTACATCGTGGCCACATTCTACCAAGCGTTTTGCTTTTTGCAACACGATACTAGCCACTTTTACGTGTCGGTCTGCAGGTTCGTCAAATGTAGAAGCTACTACTTCAGCATTTACACTGCGTTGCATATCTGTTACTTCTTCTGGTCTTTCATCAATCAGTAAAATAATTAAATATACTTCAGGATGATTTTTTGCGATAGAGTTGGCAATGTCTTTTAATAACATCGTTTTACCAGTTTTCGGCTGTGCCACAATCATACCACGTTGTCCTTTACCAATTGGCGTAAATAAATCCACTACACGCGTAGAATAATTCGTCGCATCTTGAAATAAATCTAATTTTTCCTGTGGAAATAAAGGTGTTAAATAATCAAATGGAATTCTGTCTCTAATTTCTTGTGGTGTTTTTCCGTTGATAGATTCTACACGTAATAGAGCAAAGTATTTTTCGCCTTCTTTTGGTGGACGAATCGCACCAACGATTGTATCGCCAGTTTTTAGTCCAATTAATTTAATTTGTGACGGTGAAACATACACATCATCTGGTGACGACAAGTAATTATAATCTGATGAACGTAAAAAACCATAACCTTCTGGAATAATTTCTAAAACACCTTCACCTAGAATAACACCATCTAAATCAACATTAAATTCTGGTTTTTTTTCTTTTTCTTCTTGAACAGGAAAGTTGTTATTCTCAGACTCTTGTTGGGTTTGTTGATTTACTTGGTTGTTATTAGTGTTTTCTTGATTGTGGTTGTTAGTATTATGGTTGTCGTTGCTCTTGATATTGTTTTCTTCAGCAATTATAGGTTGTTCATCTTTTTTAGGTTTTACAAACTCTTTTGGAGTTGGTTTTGCATGCATGTTTTCTTTTGCAAACTCAGCATTCATGGCGTTTCTATCAGAAAATGGATTTTCTTTTTTGATAGGAACCACTTTTTCAACTGCTTTACGTGGAATACGAACACGCTCTTTTTTTATTTCCGCAGTTGTATTGTTTTCAGCTACTATTTCCGTTTTTTCTGTTATTTCGTTCGTTTTAATTGCCTCGTTTTCTGTAGTATTTACAATAGTTTCGTTTGTGGTTTCTACCACTTCAGTTTCATTCATTTCTTGCATTTTTAAAATAAGATCTATTAATTCAGGTTTTTTAGATTTTGCTATTTTTGCCTTTGGAATCAACAACTTTTCAGCTGCTTCTTTTAATTCAGGTAATAACATATCAGTTAAGATGGAAATATCGTACATACGTCGAACTATTTAAGTTGAGAATTGGAAACTATTAAATGAATGGATACAAAATTTGTTTGTTGAAACTCAATACAACGCGTGGAAATATTGGTTGATAGTGCAAATAAACGATTAATTTCAGAAATCCAATAGTTTTTTACATTTTTTTTAAAAAGTAATCTATTGCTAATGCTGTATTTAGCTACATTTTTTGCTAATTATCTATATTTGTTGCACAATTTACTATTTATGTTAACTATTGATCAGCTAAGAAAAGACACAACATTTGCGAAAGAACGCTTGGCGCATAAGCGTTTTAAAGACATTCAGTTTGTAGATGAAATCATTATGTTAGATGATTCTCGCAAATCAATTAAATCAAAATTAGATGATTTTTTAGCACAACGCAATTCTATTTCAAAAGAAATTGGAATGTTGATGAAAGATGGTAAAAAAGAAGAAGCTGAAGAAGCAAAATTAAAAATAGCTTCAATAAAAGAAGAAGCTGATAAATTAGAATCTCAATTCTCAACTCTTGAATCTCAAATTTTTGAAAAATTAGTAACGCTTCCAAATTTTCCACATTCATCTGTTCCAAAAGGTATTTCACCAGAAGAAAATGAAGTAACTTTTGCTGTTACTGATTTTCCAAAATTACACGAAAAAGCCGTTCCACATTGGGAATTGGCAAAAAAATACGATTTAATAGATTTTGAATTAGGCAATAAAATTACTGGTGCTGGTTTTCCGGTTTACAAAGGCAAAGGTGCTGCGTTGCAACGCGCGTTAATTTCTTTCTTCTTGGATAAAGCCATTGAAGCAGGTTACGTAGAAGTGCAAGTGCCACATATGGTAAATGAAGATTCGGCTTTCGCAACTGGAAATTTGCCTGATAAAGATGGTCAAATGTATCATGATGCAACTGACAATTTATATTTAATTCCAACTGCAGAAGTTCCTATTACTAATATTTACAGAGATGAAATTATAGATGAAAGAAATTTGCCGATAAAAAATACTGGCTATACACCATGTTTTCGAAGAGAAGCTGGAAGTTATGGAAAAGATGTGCGTGGTTTGAATCGTTTGCATCAGTTTGATAAAGTGGAAATTGTGCGCATTGAAAAACCGGAAAATTCGTATGCAGCACAAGAAGAAATGCTAAAACATGTAGAAGGTTTGTTGCAAGCGTTGGAATTGCCATACCGAATTTTGCGTTTGTGCGGTGGCGATATGTCTTTCACATCTGCGTTAACCTATGATTTTGAAGTATATTCTGCAGCACAAGAACGTTGGTTAGAAGTGAGTTCGGTTTCTAACTTTGAAACATTTCAGGCAAACCGCTTAAAATTGCGTACTAAAGATGCGGAAAATAAAAAAGCGTTGGCACATACTTTAAATGGAAGTGCACTGGCTTTACCAAGAATAGTAGCAAGTTTATTAGAAAATCATCAAACTGAAAATGGTATCAAAATTCCGAAAGCGTTGGTGCCGTACACAAAGTTTGAAACGATTTCGTAATGCGTATATCGTAATGCGAAAATGAACTTTCCATTTAATATTTTTGTTATCGATTATATCGAATCGTTGTACGAATTACTAAATACTCAATACTAAACCATGATATTCATCTCAGAAAAAGCAAAAGAGCGCGTAGAAAAAATATGGAAAGATGATCATCTTTCACCAGACCATTTCGTGCGTGTTTCTGTAACCAGTGGTGGTTGCAGTGGTTTAAGTTACGATATGAAATTTGATAATGAATTAACCAAAAACGACGAAGTATTTGAAGATAAAGGTATCAAGTTGGTTGTTGACCCAAAAAGTATTTTGTATTTATTAGGAACCGAATTAGATTTTTCTGAAGGTTTGAACGGTAAAGGTTTTTACTTCAACAATCCAAACGCATCGCGTACTTGTTCTTGCGGTGAAAGTTTTAGCTTATAATTTTGTCTATCTTTTACAGTGATTAAATGATTTCTGGATTTTCTTTTTGTCTTAATTTTTCCTTTAAATCTTATTTACTTTGCGTAATAACTTTGTGTTCTTTGCGTTTATTTTTTAAAAATGAGTTTAAAAAATTATTTTCCTAAAATAAAAATCGCTGGTTTTTTATTCAAATCAATTTTACGTTTTTTCCATTCAGCCATTGGCAGTGTTTTTATAATTTCGTCTTTTGCAGTGATATTGCATGCAATACACAACATCGTATCAAATTTCAGCGTCATAATTAATTCTTCTAATAAGCGTTGATTTCGATAAGGCGTATCCATAAAAATTTGTGTGATATTCTTTTTAGCATAACTTTCCATTTGTAGCATTTTATCTTTTCGCTCTCTCGCTTCAATTGGCAAATAACCATTAAATGTAAACTGCTGTCCGTTGAAACCACTTGCCATCAATGCCAATAAAATAGAACTTGGTCCAGATAACGGAACCACATCAATTTCCAATTCATGTGCCACTTCAACAACCTTATTGCCTGGATCTGCAATGCAAGGTGTGCCTGCTTCACTCATCAAACCAATGTTATTTCCATTAAAAACTTCATTCAGAAAATTTTCATCAAACTTGTAATTACTGTGTTTGTCTAATTCTAAGAAAGTACATTCGTCAATATTTTTTTCTTTATAAATAGATTTAATGAATCGCCTTGCCGTTTTTAAATTTTCTACGATATAAAAATTTGTTTTCTCAATAATTTCTTTCGTGAAAGCAGGAATCGTGTGTGTGGCGTTTTCTGCTAACACAATTGGAATTAAATAAAGTTTGCCATTTTGCATAGCGCAAAGTTATCAGATATTTATTAAACCATATTCTGTTTTTTTAACAATGGAACTAATTTTTAATTTTTTATATTTATACAACAAAACCATCTGATGCAAAACCAAAACTTGAAAAAAATCTTTTCGTTTATTTTATTTCTACTTCTTTCTGTTTATATATTTGCTGCTGCAGGCGGTGGTGGTGGTGGCTCAAGCGGTGGTGGTGATGGCGGTGGTAGCGGTGGTGGTGAAATTATATTTTGGATTATACGTATCTTATTTGAAATTATTTGGCGTTTACCATTTCCTATAAATGTAATAGTTTTGGTAATTATTGCTGCAGCGATTTATTATTTCTATAAAACATCTCAAGCGTCAAGTGGTTTAAACAGCATTCCAACTTCAAGTTATAGTGCATCAAAAAAAGATATAGCGTTACCTCAAAGTTTCGTCTCAAAAAATACTGATTTTAACGTCAGTTTATTTAAAGAAAAAGTACGCACTTCGTTTAAAGAAATTCAAAATGCCTGGATGTTACAAGATTTATCTTCAGTGCGAAAATGGATTTCAGATGGTATGTATCAGCGTTTTAATACGCAGTTTTTAATGATGAAGCAAATTGATCAAACAAACGAAATTTCTGACATCAATATTCATAACGTTTTTATTGATGATGTAGAAACGGATGGTGTGTTTGATATTTTGCATGTTGGCATTCAATACACGATGTATGATGGTTTTGAAAGCGGAAAATATACGCAACTCAACGATGGTGGACCAAGTAGTTTAACTGAATATTGGTCGTTTATTAAAAAATCTGGTGTTAAAGAAAAAGACATTTATCACAGCAATAATTGTCCAAATTGTGGAGGCCAATTACCTGCAAATGGTGGTGAAACGGCTCGTTGTCCTTACTGTTCTACCATTACTTATTTAGGTGATTACGATTGGGTTTTAGCAGAAATTACACAAGCTGATGATTACTTAAATTCCAATTCTAAATTTGAAAAACAAGGAAAATTTGCGCAACGTATTTTATCGCAAATTAAAAATAAAAACGACTTTTCGTTACAAAATTTAGAAGATAAAGCCAGCAATGGTTACATGCAAATGATGACTGCATTTATGCTTAAAAAACCAGAAACAGCACGTCGTTTTGTTGCTGATAATTTGTATGCAAAAATTGAAAGTAAAATTAAAACCGAACCAAACTATTTATTTTTCCGTTTGTATCTAAATCATGTTACGTCGTTTGATTATTTTCAGAAAGACAATAAAGACAATATTGTATTGGCATTGAAACGTTCGCAGCAACGCATCTTTATAGCAAATCCTGACAAACCAACATTCGAAAATGTGATTACTTCTCAAAATGAAGTTCTTATCTTAAGTAGAAATATAAATGCACAAATGCCTAAAGGTTCGCTGTATGCACACAGTTGTCCAAATTGCGGTGCGCCCATAAAAGATACGGTTGATACCAATTGTACTTATTGCACTGCACAATTAAATAGTACCGAATTTGAATGGATTATTTCGGAATGGATGACTGCTGCTGAGTATGAAACCTGGAAAATAACAGATGCACCAACTTTAGCAAACGATAAAAAACTAGATGATTTGGATGAATTGTATGATGTGCGCGATTACGCATTTAACAACATGATGGTGATGATTGCTGCTGATGGTGTTTTTGCGAAAGAAGAAATGGATTACGCCAATTCAATCGCCAAAAAATGGAATTACAGCACTGATAAATTACAAGGTTTATTAGATATGGCAAAACAGAAAGAGCTTGTGATTCGCATGCCTGAAAATCCTAAGAAGAAAGAAAAAATTATTGCTCAGATGGAAAAAGTAGCTAATTTGGATGGTAATATTTCTATTGAAGAAGCAAAAATTCTAAATGATTTGAAATCGGTAAACTGGTAGATTTTATTGGTGTTTCGCATATATAAAATAAGAAGCCATCTTAATTATTATGATGGCTTCTCTTTTTATGTATTTACTTCATGTCTGATGGATTTTTCTTGCCGTTGTGACAAGTCATACAACCAACAGTTCCTGAATCTTTTCCAAAATATTTTTCGTTGATTTCGTTGGCCATCACCATCATTTTGCGCGTAATTTTTTTGTCTTCTTTTTCATCAGAAGCCATGTCGCCTTTTACGTGACAGAAATTGCATTTTACATTTAGTGATTCACAATAGGTGTCCATTATTTTATCTAAATCATCATCAGAAATATCTTTAGGTAAAACTTGTAAATTGCGTACTTTATCTTTTTTTACATTAAACGATTGTAATGCAAAAACAGATACAATTATTAAAATGGAAACAACAAATTTTTTTTGGTGCATAGTTAGAAGTTTTAAATTATTGAACAACTTTCAGAAATATACCTTTGCTAGGTGGAAAATCATACATCATACAAACTGCACAATCGTTATTGGCGTCTGCTTCGTTGATTTGTTTAAAGTAAAATTCACTTCCTTCTGTTAAATTCGCTGGAAATTCACATTTATTGGAAACCACGGCAACATGTTCGTATGTGGTTGATGTTCCGTTTACAGTCCAAGTTTCACCTAAACCATAGAAATTACTATCCAAGATTTGAACAACTGTTGTAGCGCAAGTAATACGAATCACTTTTGCTTTTATACGTTGTCCGTTCGATGGATTATTGTTTCCATTGCCTATTGGAACTTGTGTGCATGCTGAAAGCAATACACTTGCAAGAATAGAGTAAAATAACTTTTTCATAGAATAAATATATCAAATACTATTCCAATTTGCAAATAGTGTTTTGATTTATTTACTAAACCAGGATTAGGCATAGCTTTTATCCTTAAAGAAATTATCAATTAAATATCGGTCGTCGATATCATTTGGATGAAAATCTTTTTTAAAATAACTCAATAAATTTTTGGATAATCCTTTTCCAATTTCACCAAAAACAATCGTTTTTAGCAACATGTAACTTTCAATAGGCATTTTAATAATGCTCTTATCTTTGTCTTTTGCAATAAAATAAATTTGTCCGATTGCCAAATAATTCCAAAGTAAAATGGTCGCCAAACCCATTCCGGAAATGCGTAAAATATAACTATCATCTACTTCTTTCAATACATCAAAACAAACTGCTTTGTGCTCAATTTCTTCTGAAGCATGCCAATGTAGCAACTCCAACATTTGCGGTGCAATATGATCGTTATTGGCAATTGGTTCGTGAAATAATGCATTTGCTAAAATGGCTGTGTAGTGCTCCAATGCAGTAGTTACTGATAGTCCGAACTTGTCGCCTAAACGAGGTTGTATTTTATTTAGCAACGAAGTGCTGATATTTTCATAACTATATTTACCAGAAAAAGCAGTTGTTTTTAAAAAATTGGCAAACCAATTGGGTTGCAGATTTTGTTCTTCCATCACTTGCCAAAAACGTTGGTGCTCGCGCGCATGCACACCTTCTTGTCCGCAGAAACTAGTTATTTCTTTTTTTAAATTTTCGTCTTTAATATCTTTTGCAAATTTACGCACGCTACGCACAAAAAACTTTTCGCCTTCAGGAAAAACCACATGCATGCTATTTACAAAATGCGTGGCAATGGCACTGTTAAGAATCCAGTGTTTCTGTACTTTGTCGAAATTGAATTGAACGTTGCGTACTTTTAATTTAGATGCAGTTGCTACCATGTTTTTTATTTTAATTAAATGTAGATGCAATTTGCCGAACATAAATTAGCATAAGATAATTTGCAAGGAAATGATGGAATTTATTTTGGAATTGAATATAAAATCTATTCTAAATATTAAATTTTATTTTTTTAGAAAAATTTATGGAATTTGTGTGGTTTGTGTATCTCAATAGTAAAAGAGAGAAAATGCACGCATAAATTTATTTACACAAATGCTGTTTTTTTATTTTTCTTACATCTGAAACTATTTAATTAAACATTTAAAAAATGGAATTAACCAAAGAGCAATACGACATCATAAATTCGACTGGAAACATAAAAATAAATGCAGTTGCTGGTTCAGGAAAAACGACCACTGTAATTGAATATGCAAGAACAAGACCTGCAAAAAGTAAAATATTATATCTTGCTTTTAATAAAACAGTGAAAATAGAAGCTGCTAAAAAATTTGCGGCAAAAGGACTTCATAATGTGCAGGTTGAAACGGCTCATTCACTTGCATACAAGCATATTGTTTTTAAATCTAATTATACAATAAATGCCAACGGTTATAAAACAAACGAAATTGCAGACCTTTTAAATTTAAAAGGTAATGGCGAAAAACATACAGAATATGTAATTGCAAACCATATAAATAAGTTCATCGCATATTTCTTTAATAGCGACAAACAAAAAATTGAAGATTTAAATTATTTGGATACTATTTCCGAACCAAAGACTAAAGTATTTGTTTCGTCTGTCTATAATTACATTAAGAAACAGGCAAGTATTTTTTTGGAAATGATGGATAATGAAGAGATTGAAATAACGCATGATTTTTATTTGAAAAAATTTCAACTTTCCAATCCAATTCTTCAGTATGATTATATTTTATTTGATGAAGGACAAGATGGTTCGGCTGCGATGTTGGATATTTTCTTAAAACAAAATGCCATAAAAGTGATTGTCGGCGACACACATCAGCAAATTTATGGTTGGCGTTATGCAGTGAACTCGCTTGAAAAAGCCGATTTTAAAACGTATTATCTTTCTACTAGTTTTAGATTTAGTAATGATATTGCAAACCTTGCGATGTCTGTTTTAAAATACAAAGTACATATTGGCGAACATCAACCAATACAAATAATTGGCAAAGGCACTTGCAATGAGACTAAAACAAAAGCAGTAATTGCGCGAACTAATCTTGGTTTATTACTCAAAGCCATTGAATATGTAACAAAGAAGAAAGAAGTGAAATCCATTTATTTTGAAGGCAATATAAATTCTTATACGTATGCAGATGAAGGTGCATCATTATACGATGTGCTGAATCTATATAACGCAAAGCATTTTTGATTAAAGATAAACTCATAAAAGCAATGAATGATATGAGTGAATTAGTAGATTATATTGAGAAAACAGAAGATGTGCAGCTTGCTATTATGGTTAAAATCATAAAAGAATATGGCAACAAAATTCCAGAAATAATTAAAGCGATTAAAGAAAAACATGTGGATGAAAAAGAAAAAGCTGAGATGATATTTTCTACGGTTCATCGCTGCAAAGGAATGGAATATGATACTATTCAGTTGGTTGGTGATTTTATAACAGAAGAAAAACTAGAGAAATTAAAACTAGATAAAAAAGGATTAGAAACCAATGCGACAAAAATAAATGAAGAAATAAATATGCTGTATGTTGCTGTAACAAGAACAAAAAACAATATCTATATTCCAGAAACCTTAATGCCAAAGATGTTTCCTGTTTCTTCAATGATACATGTTTTGAAAGTTGCTGTTGAAGAAGAAAAGAAACCAGCAAATACATTTATTACAAAAACAAAAGTTGTTAGCAAAGAATTTGACAAAGTGAAATCTTATTCTGTAGAAGAAACAAGAAATAAACATAAAGATGCTTATAAACCTTGGACAGCTGAACTCGATAAACAATTAGAAAATTTATGCTGTGAAGGTTTAGAAATAAAAAGAGTTGGCAAAACAGTTTGGCAGAACAACTGGTGCAATTAGATCAAGAATTACAAAATTAGGATTGGAAGCGTTGTATAGTTAGAAAATAATAATTACTCATCCAAAAAAAATATTTTTGAGTAGAAATAAACGAGGTGGTCGCAATTTGCGACTACCTTTAAAACAAATAAAACATGGCGAAAAGTAAAGCAATAATAGTAATACCAGATGAAATAGTAATGAATAAAATACTATTGTTAAGAGGAAAGAAAATAATGATAGATATGGATTTGTCAGAACTTTATGGAGTAGAAACAAAACGATTGAACGAACAAGTAAAAAGAAATATAAAACGCTTTCCTGGTGATTTTATGTTTCAATTAACAAAGAAAGAAAAAGAGCAAATAATCAAAGATTATCCGCATTTAGAAAATTTAAAGTACTCACCCAAACTACCGAATGCATTTACAGAGCAAGGCGTAGCTATGCTGTCAAGTGTATTGAATAGTGATAGTGCGATAGAAGTAAATATTAAGATAATTAGAATTTTTACAAAAATTCGTCAAATGCTGTCAACACATAAAGATATTTTATTGAAGGTAGAACAGATAGAAAAACAAACCACAAACAATAGTAAAGACATACAAGTAATTTTTAGAGCATTGAAACAATTGATTGAACAGCCAAAAGAACCTGAAATAACAAGAGAGCCGATAGGTTTTAAAATGCCTAAAAAATAATACCTAACTGATACTAGCAGCTGGAGCAGGAACACACCTTGGCAAAAGCAGAAAAGGAAATTTTGCTGAAAGGAAGTGATTGATATGATGTGATATGAGTGTAATGGCCTACAATAATAAACAAATTGTTTGATTATTCTTGAATAAATAAAATTACATACAAAAACAGAATTTAATCGATCGCAAGGAAAGAGACACGGGTACTCCTTCGTGCTTGCGACAGAGTAGCAGGCGCAACTTAAAAAAATCCGAACCATTTCTGATTCGGATTTTGTTGCTGTAAGAGAAGGAGTCGAACCTCCAAAAGGCGATTAGGAAAAGAGCAAAAGTTGGTGGTCAACCCCTGCACATTGAAGTGCTCTACTCTAACTTTATTTCGTGATCCTCACCCTCGAGACAAGAGGGCATGGCTGCCAGTTTCATCACCTTACAAGGTAGTTATATGTTGTAAGTAATAAGTTATAAGTGAATTCGCTTATAAAAGAACTTTAACTTGATGTGGCAAAGATAATAAAACACGTCTTTATGTGCAAATAATTCAATAAAATTGATTAAAAATTACAGATTATTCAATCAATTTTAATATTTGTTGAATAATTGATAATTTTGAGCTTGTAAATTAGCTGATAAATGAAAAATTTCTATTTCTTTTCTGGCTTGTTTCTGCGCAAATGTTTGATATGTACGCCTGTTTCGCTGTCGTTTATCAATATTTCCAATCGTTTTTGCTGTGTTATTTCTTGTTTTGCACTAATTACATGCCAAGTGGCTTGCTTTTTATAAGTATTGGTTTGCATTTCAAAAAATTTCCAAGCGTTTTTGTTGGTTTTAAATTGCTTTATATGTTTTGGCGAAAATTCTATTTTCTCTTGCTCAAAAGAAGCCGATTTTTGTTTGGTTAAATCGCGCGTGTGAAAAACATGTTTGCCTTGTTCCGTCACTAAATCCAATTCTATTAAAGCTTCAATTCGTTTAATGTTTATATCGCTCCAGTTGCTTCGTTTTCTTCGTGGTGTAATTCGATTGCAGTAACTTTCGTCATCTATTTTTTTGCGAATACCATCTATCCAACCAAAACATAATTCTTCATCTACTAATTGTGTCCAAGTAATTGACTGTTTGATTGATTTTTTATTATAAAAACCTATCCATGCTTCATTTTCTTTCAAATAATTTTTCTGAAACCACTTGCGTAATTCTTGCTGTGAATTAAAAAAGAGAACGTTCATTGTTGATTTGTTTTAAACTCATACACATCCAGCATTCTTCCCGGAATTTTACTTTCAAAACTTCTTATTATTTTGCCATTCATCTTTTTATAAAATCCAATAGCGTTAGGTTCCGCAATTAGCGTGCACCTTTTTTGTTTAAGTTCTGAAAGCTGCGCAATAATATTTTTAAAAATAATTGCACCAAATCCTTTGTTTATATTTTCAGGCATCAACCAAAGATGATCAATCTCATAACAGTTTTCATTATCATCAAATTTCAACGCATAAAATCCAATGCATGTTTTTTGATTAAAAACTTTGTAAACAAGGTTGTCTAAAATATAATTTGAATCGATGGTCAAATCATCTTTCCAAAGCAACATTTGCGCATCTGAATAGTTCCAATAACGTTTAGAACTACACGCAATTTGTGTTAGTTGTTCGCCATCATTTGCGGTTGCTTTCTCATAACTAAGCATTCAAAATATATTGAGTGGTTACTAAAAATCCGTTTCGGCCCATGCTAGCATACCACCTTTTAGATTTACTAATTTATCGTAACCTTTTGATGCTAAGAATTTGCATGCTTGTCCGCTGCGATTGCCGCTTCTGCAATAAATAAAAAGAGTTTTGTCTTTATCTAGTTCTAAGATTTTTGCAGGAAAATCTGCTGATTGAAAATTGATAGCGATATGTCCATCGATGCTCGCGTCTTCAATTTCTAAAGGCGTACGCACATCTACTAATATTTTATTTTCGGTAGATTCAAATGCTTGTAAAAATTCTTTTGGTGTTAAATCCTGATACATGATTTTAATTTTAGAAAACGAAATTAGAAAATATATTGAACAATTCTTTAAAAAGAAAAGTTCCTAAACTAATGCGGCAATTTTTCTTTCACCAAACCATAGCAAAACGTACCGAAAAGCGCACTTAGCAACACAATTATAAAACCATAAAAACCAGCACCAATTAAAACGTAAATAGGTCCAGGACAAGCACCAACCAAGGCCCAACCCAATCCAAATAAAATGCCTCCAAATATGCTTGCTTTATACGTTTTTGGTTTCGGTTCGATAGTGATTATAGTACCATCAATCGATTTTAAATTGCTGTGTTTTATAAATTGAACAATGATAACACCAAGCACAACCGCGCTTCCAATGATGCCGTACATGTGAAATGCTTCGAAGCGAAACATTTCATAAATGCGAAACCACGAAATGACTTGAGCTTTTGCCATTACAATTCCGAAGAAAACACCAAGCAGTAAGAATTTTATATTTTTAAACATTGATTTGTATGATTAAATTGATTGAAATGATTTTTTGAATTCAATTGGTTTTTTTATCTGAATAAAATTGGAATTAAAAGATGTGTCATCACCAAACCACCAATAAAAAAGCCAATGACTGCAACTAATGATGGTAATTGGAAATCGCTTAAACCAGAAATGGCGTGCCCAGACGTGCAACCATTTGCCCAGCGTGTACCGAAACCAATTAAAAATCCACCAAGTATTAAAATGAAAATTCCTTTCAAGGTAAATAAATTTTGTATTGAAAAAATTTCCGCTGGTTCAAACGATTGGTTCGCTACGATATTCAAATGTTGTAATGCTACAGTAGTTTTTTCTGAAACGATTACTGGCGCGCCTGCATTTAAAAAATGAAACGCAATAAAACCACCAATAACAGAACCTAAAACATACACCAATAACCAGGATTCTTTCTTCCAATCATATTTGAAAAACGGAACGTTTTTTCCTGCACCAAGCGCTGCACATGTTGTTTTCATGGATGTGGACAAGCCAAATCGTTGTCCAAAATAAAGCAATAAAAATAGATTCATTGCTATTAATGGACCTGCGATATACCAAGCAAAAGGTTGTTGTAAGAATTGCATACTCTACTAGAATTATAGAGTAAATATAGCAACTATTTCATAAATAAAAAAATTCCGAACTAAAAGTTCGGAACTATATAAAAAAAGCTAGTTAATTTTTAATTACGAACCACACATTTCGCATTCACCAGGATTTTCTGTAGAGCAAACTTTTGATGCTGCTAAAAACTCTTCTACCGTCATACCAAATTCTGCAGCGCGTTCTTCAACAGATTTTTCTGCAATCTGTGGTTCTGCCACTGCAAAAATTTCTTGTTGTGCAGTTGCAACACCTTCATAAATAGGTGCAGCAATCTTATCAATATCAATCGTGCTTACTTTTGCAGTTGCATTGGTTTGTTTTGCTTTTTCTACATCAACTGTAAATTTAATTGGATCTACAGATGGACGAGAACGCAAGTAATACATACCTGTTTTCAAACCTTTGTCCCAAGCATAGAAATGTGCCGAATTCAATTTTTGATAATTTGGACTTTCCATGAAAATATTCAAGCTTTGGCTTTGATCGATAAACGCGCCACGATCTGCTGCCATCTCAATAATCGATTTTTGTTTGATTTCCCAAGCTGTTTTGTATAATTCTTTTACATCATCCGGAATACCTTCGATTGCTTGAATAGAACCATTGTTGGCAACAATCGCGTTTTTCATTTCATCGCTCCATAAACCTAATTCAATCAAATCTTTTAAAAGATGTTTGTTCACCACCATAAATTGACCACTCAACACACGACGAGTATAAATGTTTGATGTATATGGCTCGAAACATTCGTTGTTGCCTAAAATTTGTGATGTAGAAGCAGTTGGCATTGGCGCAACCAATAAACTGTTACGCACACCATGTTCCATAATTTCTTCACGCAATGCATTCCAGTTCCATCGGTCAGTTGGTGTAACGTTCCACATATCAAATTGGAAAACGCCGTTGCTGATCGGTGATCCTTTGAATGTTTCGTATGCACCATCTACTTTTGCTAAATCTTTAGAAGCACTTAATGCAGCGAAATAAATTGTTTCAAAAATATTTTTGTTTAAGATGCGTGCTTCTTCGCTTTCAAATGGATGACGCAACATCAAAAATGCATCAGCTAAACCTTGTACACCTAAACCAACCGGACGATGACGCATATTGCTTCTACGTGCTTCTTCTACTGGATAGTAGTTGACATCAATTACTTTATTTAAATTTTTGGTAACGATGTAAGTGATATCATATAGCTTTTGAAAATCGAATGTTTTATTTTCAACGTCTATAAATCTACTCAAATTGATTGATGCCAAATTACATACCGCAACTTCATCTGGTGAAGTATATTCCATAATTTCAGTGCATAAATTCGAAGAACGAATGACGCCTAAATTTTTCTGATTTGATTTTCTGTTGACATGATCTTTGTACAACATATATGGTGTTCCTGTTTCAATTTGGCTATCCAATACATGGAACCACAATTCTTGTGCTTTTACTTGTCTGCGTGCTTTTCCTTCTGCCTCATATTTTAAATATAATGCTTCGAATTCATCACCGTACGTATCACATAAACCAGGACATTCGCTAGGACACATCAATGACCACATGCCGTTTTCACGAACGCGTTTCATGAATAAATCTGGAATCCAAAGTGCGAAAAATAAATCACGCGCTTTCATTTCTTCTTTTCCGTGCGGTCTGCGTAATTCTAAAAATTCAAAAACGTCAGCGTGCCATGGTTCTAAATAAATAGCAAATGCACCTTTGCGTTTGCCACCACCTTGGTCTACATATCGAGCTGTTGAATTGAACACTTGTAACATAGGTACCAAGCCATTGCTTTCGCCGTTTGTACCTTTTATATAACTACCTTTTGCTCTGATGTTGTGTGTGCTTAAACCAATTCCACCTGCAGATTGCGAAATTTTTGCGCATTGCGTCAAAGTTTCATAAATACCACTGATGCTATCATCTTTCATCGTTAATAAAAAGCAAGATGACAATTGCGGTTTTGGTGTGCCTGCATTAAATAATGTTGGTGTTGCATGTGTGAACCATTTTTCAGACATCAAATCGTACGTCTCAATAGCTGCGTCAATATCATTTTTATGAATACCAACTGCTACGCGCATCAGCATATGTTGAGGTCGCTCAACTACTTTTCCGTTTAATTTTAAAAGATAAGAACGTTCTAATGTTTTAAAACCAAAATAATCATAATTATAATCTCGGTGATGTACAATAGCAGAATCTAAACGGTCTCTGTTTGCCATGATGATTTCAAACACATCTTCAGCAATTAAAGAAGCATTTTTATCTGTTTTCGGATCGATGAAATGATATAATTCTTCGATGATTCGAGAGAAATTTTTCTTGGTGTTTTTATGCAAGTTAGATACCGCGATGCGAGCAGCCAATACTGCATAATCAGGATGCACAACGGTCATGTTGGCACTAGTACGTGCAGCCAACTCATCTAATTCAGTTGTCGTTACGCCATCATACAAACCTTGAATAACGCTTTGTGCCACGCGATGTGGTTGCACAAACGTAGAATTTAAAGCGAAAGAAAGCTTGTTGATGCGTGCAGTGATTTTGTCAAAATGGACAGGTTCTTTGCGACCATCGCGTTTTAAAACGTACATAGTTTAATTGTTTTATATTTTTTCAAAAAAAGAAACTTCTTTGATTCAAGTGATTAAAGTCACTTGAAAATCATGGTATATTTTACTTAAAAGTCTTCAGAAAGAGAGAATACTTTTTCACCAGATTCTACACCAGCTTTTACGTATTCGGTTGGTCTTTCTTCAAAGAAATTTGTTTTGCCTTGTTGGGAAATTTTGTCCATAAACGGAAACGGATTGGTAGCGTTGTACACTTTAGGATAACCTAATGAAAGTAATAATCTGTCGGCAACAAATTCTATATAGTTACACATTAAATCTGCATTCATTCCAATTAATGAAACAGGTAATGATTCTTTTACAAATATTTTTTCGCACTCAACAGCATCACAAATAATTTGATATACTTCTTCTTTGCTCAATTTATTTTCAAGCATAGAATAAAGAAGACAAGCGAAATCACAGTGCATACCTTCGTCTCGGCTGATGAATTCGTTTGATTTGCCTAAACCTTTCATCATGCCTCTATCCGTTAACCAATAGATTGAGCAAAAGCTACCGCTGAAGAAAATGCCTTCTACTGCAGCAAATGCCACTAATCGGTGTGCAAACGATGGTGCTGTATCAATCCATTTTAAAGCCCAGGTTGCTTTTTTCTTCACACAATCTAAGGTGTCGATTGCATTGAACATTTTATCTTTCTCGTCATTGTCTTTAATAAAGGTATCAATCAACAATGAATACATTTCTGAATGAATATTTTCGATAGCTACCTGAAATCCGTAGAAACAACGCACTTCTGGAATCGTAACATCTTGCATGAAATTAACAACAAGGTTTTCATTGACAATTCCATCACTTGCTGCAAAAAAAGCCAACACGTTTTTTACGAAAAAGCGTTCGTTGTCGGTAAGTTTGTCCCAATCAATTTGATCTTGGCTTAAATCTACTTCTTCAGTTACCCAATGTGCTGCCAAATGTTTTTTATACATTGCCCAAATTGCATCATATTTAATAGGAAATAGCACAAATCTATTGTCTGCTTGTTGTAAAATCTTTTCTGTCACATTTGTCATTTCCATGCTAGTGGTTTTTCTTTTTTAATTAAAAAGTTTAAAACGATTTAATATTTTTTATATAAAAGGTGTTTTTTGTGTTTTTATGCCTTTCGACTCTTTAAAGCTACTTCAATCATTTTAAAAACCCTATTTTAACTTTTCCACACGCTGTTTATTGGATATGTGAATAATCAATTATGCGTTGATTTTTAATTGATTAACATCAATACCAACACAAAAACTAAATTTCAACAAGCATGTGTACAGAACGTGAAAAAAAAATGAAAATTGTGCTTGTCGGAATGAAAAAAAATACAATTTGACTATTCGGCTTGTTTGCTGTCGATTATGATGGTAACAGGTCCATCATTTAGAATTTGCACTTTCATATCGGCTCCAAATGTTCCAGTTTGTATATTTTTGCCGAAAAATTTTTCTGTTTCTCCAATAAATTTTTCATATAGAGGAACCGCTATTTCTGGTTTTGCAGAACGCGCAAAACTAGGTCGATTTCCTTTTTTAGTTGAAGCAAACAAGGTAAATTGTGATACGACTAAAATCTCGCCGTTTATGTCTTGAACTGACAAATTCATTTTTCCGTTCTCATCCGAAAAAATCCGCATTTGAATAATTTTTTTTACTAACCAATCGATGTCCGTTTCAGTGTCATTTTCTTCAATTCCTAAAAGAATTAATAAGCCGTTTCCGATTTGGCTTTTTGTTTGATGGTTGATAGTAACAGAGCAACTAGTAACTCGTTGAAGTATGGCGCGCATTTTTTTTAATCAATGATTTATAGAATGAAGATAGAAAGATTTTTTTTGGTTTAAAATTCTCACAATCTATTTAACTTGCAAAGTGTAAATTCAAAATATTGTTACAACATTTTCGATCAACTAAAATTATTTGTGGCGTAGATGAAGCTGGTCGTGGTTGCATTGCTGGCCCAGTGGTTGCCGCTGCTGTCATCTTACCTAAAAATTTCAAACACAATTTTTTAAACGATTCTAAGCAATTGACAGAAAAGCAACGCAATGAATTACGACCCATTATTGAAGAAAATGCCATTTCTTATGGAATTGGAATTATCGATAACCATACAATTGATGAAGTGAATATTTTACAAGCAACTTATTTAGCGATGCATCAGGCAATAGATAAATTAAATCAAAAAATAGATTTGTTAATTATCGATGGCAATCGATTTAAACCTTATAAAAATATAGCACACGAAACTATTATAAAAGGTGATGGAAAATATATAGAAATTGCTGCAGCTTCTGTATTGGCAAAAACCTATCGTGATGAACTCATGGAAAAATTAAGCTTGGAATTTCCCATTTATAACTGGCAGAAAAACAAAGGTTATCCAACTATAGAACATAGAAAAGCGGTGAAAGAATTTGGCAGTTGTATTCATCATCGACAGACTTTCCAACTTTTAAAACCAGAGCAATTGAGTTTGTTTTAATAAAAAATCCGCACCTAAAAAAGTGCGGACTCCAAAAATGCTCTATGAAAAATACGTGTTTTTTTAATTGGTTGCATAGCGTATGTTAGCACCAGTTTCCCATGCGCCAGCAGCAGTAGAGTTAGTAATCCAAGCATTTCTGATTCCTTTCCAATCACCTGTTGCAGGCGAAGTTAAGTTTCCATCACCATTGGTGTCTCCACCAGCTGTATCATCTTTATAAGAGGTAAATATAGAAGTACTATGATATGACATATCTCCTGTAGCAGCTCTAGATAATCCATAAGATGCATTTGTAGATTTTACCACTACATTTGCACCAATAATTAAATTAGAAGGAGCAATTACATAATAATAGTTATTTAAAACATAAGGAACTTCTGTAATGTTAAACTGTACCGTATTACCATCTAAATAGTTGGATGAACCAGTGATCCAGATACCATTTCTCTTATTTTTTTCACTTGGATTATTTGGGTTGTGAAAAATATTTGTATTTGAAAGTTGGTATTTGATACGTGTAACGATAGGAATATTATTGTCCCAAAAAGCACAATTGGTAATTACTTGTGCACTATGTTGCAAGTCTATATTAAAAGCAAAAGAAGTTGTAGAATTATCATCAAGTGTATGAGCAAACGTACAATTATCAAAAGTAAATGCTGTTGATGAACCACCGATAGTTCTATATCCTAATTTACCTGCATATTTAAAATCACAATATCTGAATTCGCTACTATTACCATCTAGATATAATCGATTCCAATCACCTTTTTGTGGCGTAGTTGCATTGCCATCACCATTGCTATCACCACAATGACTATCGTCTAGCAGTGAAGTGAAAACAATCCTATTATTTGCCGTACCATTAGCAATAATTCTACCTGAACTTAATACAGTAATATATGCACCACTATTTTTTAATTTTATTACAACACCAGGTTCAATAGTAAGAACAGAAGAAACATCAACTCTACCTGGTACAACATATACATTACCTGCTGTCCAGATTGTTGGTGTATTAATTACTGCGTTAATATCTAAAGTTATTACATTGCATCCAACCGCTTCAGCAGTAGTAAACGTTTTATCTTCGCCATATGCAGTGCCGTCTGCATTCGTTGCATAAGCACGAACATGGTAGGTGGTGTTGGGTTCAAACGGATAAAAATCATCAGAAAATGAACCAATACCTGTTCCCATTTCAACTGCAATATCATTAGCATCGTCGATAGTTGGGTTGGCATCAATGCCTATGCAAATACCTTTAGAAGTAACGGTTTTGCCACCATCTTTAGTTACGTTGCCACCCAAAGTTGCCATCGTATCAGTAATGTTGCTTGGTGTGTTCGTGGTAACTGTCAATACATTTGGTGTGTTGTTGTTGTCGTTGTCGTTTGGCGAACATGCATTAATAACTAAGACACATACTAAGATGAACATACTACCTTTATTTCTTTGCGGAAAAGAAGCTAGTTTTTTAAATTGTTGATTCAATTTTTTCATTGTTATAATTTTTTAATTTGAAATAATTTATTTTTTGATAGTACAAACTTATAGAGCATTGCAGTTTGGTTTTATCCTTAGAATTAAGGATTTTTTTGAATGCAATAAAATATCCTTAAAAAGTAGGATATGCTTACCTTTAAGTATTCACTTATTTTGTAACATCAGATTTATGAAAAAAAGAATTGCAATATTATTTTATTTTTTATGCTTGTTAACATCAGCATTTAGCAGCGATTTAAATAGTTTATTGCATTTATTAAGAATATCAAAAGAAGATACGAACAAGGTAAAATTATTATTGGAGATTGAAGATGCTATTGTTGGAACAAATCCTGATTCAGCAATGTACTATACTAAATGTGTAAGTCATTAATTAATAAATTAAACGACACAGTTCACATATATTCATGCAACATAGCAATTATGGAGATTTATGGAGTAAAAGGCAGATATGATAGCGCCATAATATTTGGCAAGGAAAATTTATTAATTGCAAATAAAAATAAAAAAACGAGTCAGATAATAAGAGCTTATGTAAATCTATCTTTTGCGTATACCGAATTGGGAAAATACAAAGAAGCTGTTGAAAATGGATTAATGGCATTAAAGCTAAGTGAAGAATATGGAGACACCCTGAGGATTGCGTTGCGTTATGCAAATATTAGCAGGTTGTATATGGATATTAAACAGTTTGATAAGGCCATTTATTATGGAGAAAAAGGAATCGCATCTGGTGAAAAATACAATGATATAAAAGGTTTAATTATGTCATTAAACAATACTGGAGTAGCTTATGCAGAATTAGGTAATAAAATAAAACCATTAGAATGTTATAAAAAACAATATAAAATCGCAATTCAAAGTAAAAAAGCAGATTTTGTAATACAGTCCTTAATCAATATTTTACACGAAAATTTCAAGTATGGTTATTATGATGAATACGATAAGTATTTCTTGTTGTTGAAAGAGAATTTTAATAAAAATAATCAATTATTAAGCAAGGCAGCAATTGCAAATTTCTATGTATGTGAAGCAAATTATTATTTAGTAGGTAACAATCCAACCAAAGCTTTAGTGTCTCTTAATACGGGAATGGTTGTGGCAGAACAAGATAGCAATATTGATGGGAAAGTTTTGATGTATCAAACCTATGCAAAGTGTTTTTATTCATTAAAAAATGTAAGGGAAGCTGAATATTATTCTAATATGGCTGATTCAATTCAACATGCAATTTTCTCTGAAGAACTCACACAATATTCTTTAAACCTCGAAACAAAATATGAAACACAAAAGAAAGAAAACGAAATACTAAAACAAGAGCAACAAATTAAGAAACGAAATACCTGGCTCACTATTTTAGCTATAATATTAACTGCAAGTTTACTCTTGTTTTATTTTTTCAGCAAATACCAAAAGAACAAAAATTTGCTGCTAGAAAATGAGAAAAAAAATCAGCAACAAAAAATAATTGCCCTCGAAAAAGAAAAACAATTACAAGCCACAGAATCTATTTTAAAAGGACAAGAAGATGAACGCAGCAGAATTGCCAAAGACTTACATGATGGCTTAGGTGGATTGTTATCTGGTGTAAAATATTCACTCAACAATATGAAAGAAAATGTAATTTTAAGTTCAGAAAACGCTACGTCGTTTGAACGAACGGTTGATATGCTGGATTCAGGCATACAAGAACTTCGCCGTGTGGCACACAATATGATGCCGGAAAATCTTATAAAATTTGGGTTGGATACTGCCTTGAAAGATTATTGTACATCGATATCCAATACCGGAAAATTGAATATCAATTATTCTTCTTTTGGAATGAATAATTTTAATACAGAAACTAATGTTAGCATTACGGTCTACAGAGTCATACAAGAACTCATTAACAATACCATGAAACATGCAGAAGCAACACAAAGTATTGTACAAATAGCAAACGAAAATAATGTATTACACATTACCGTAGAAGATAATGGTAAAGGTTTTGATGCAGAAAATATAACTAATTTTAAAGGTGCAGGTTGGACGAATATTCAAAATAGAATTACTTATCTAAAAGGAAAAATAAATGTAGATTCAAATGAAAAAAATGGGACTTCTGTAATTATTGAAATACCACTAGTATGAAATCTGTAAAATTATTTATTGTTGATGATCATTATATGATTATTGAAGGCATTGTTTCTTTAATGAAAAATGAAACTGCAATCAATATCATCGGACATGCACAGAATGCACAAAGCTGCATGACTTTTTTGCAGCGCATGCTTCCAGATGTGATTTTTTTAGATATTAATTTGCCAGACAAAAGCGGAATTGATATTTGCAAAGAAATTAAAACGCTATATCCAACTATAAAAATAATTGCGCTGAGTACGTTTAATCAAAACAGCTACATCTTAAAAATGCTGGATAATGGTGCAAGCGGTTATCTTTTAAAAAATGCTACTAAAGAAGAAATGCTGGAAGCTATTCAAACAGTTATACAACACAAGCAATATTTAGCAAAAGAAGCAGCAGAAAGCATTAAAGAAAACGGTACGAATAAGCCAATTCTTACACGGAGAGAAAAAGAAATTTTGCAATTATTAGCTCAAGGATTAACCAGTAACGATATTGGAAAACAGTTGTTTATCAGTCCAACAACAGTTGATACACATCGTAAACATTTATTAGAAAAATTTAAAGTAAATAACACACCTATTCTTATAAAAATGGCAACAGAATTTGGTTTAATTTAACTCCAACGTTCATCTGTTACACATCTATTCGGATATTTTCCTAAATGTGTTTTGTCTTTATAGTAATCCATTATTTCACGCATATCTTTATCTATATCACCAGTTGGATAAAAAATCTTATCTACAATTCCTTCTTTTACATCAAAATCTAAATAACCTAAAGCAATTGGCACATTTGCTTTTACAGCAATATGATAAAATCCTGTTTTCCATTGTTTGCGTTTTCCGCGCGAACCTTCAGGAGTTATGACTAAACAAATTTTCTTTTCTTTCTTTACAGAATTTACTAAAGCATCTACCAAACTTAAACGCTGCTTGGTGCCATCCTTAGGAGTTCTGTCTATAGGAAAGCCACCTAAATAGCGCAAAAACCAATTCAATGGCCAGAAAAAAGCTTCTTTTTTTATTGCAATTTTTGCAGGAACTTTTGCCAATACAAATATAGCTTTGCCAATTGCCATGTCCCAAGCAGATGTGTGTGGTGCAACAATTAACACACATTTATCTAAGGTTTTTAGCGCATCTACATTATACGTCCAACCTTTAACCAATAAAATTAATCGAGAAATTATTTTAAGCATATCTTATAATTAAAGCGCAAAGGTAAAAGTAAAATAACTAACTTTTTTCCTTACTACTTACTACTTATAACTTGTTACTCTTAAATGTATCTTAAATCAACACTAAATTTTTCAGGATGACAGCCAGAAATATCTTTATAAAATGCCATAATTTCTCGCAAATCCTGCTCCATATTATCGGATGGAATAATCACTTTTCCAATTCCTGCAATTTTATCTTTATAATCTAAATAACCTAATAAAATAGGCACATTTGCCATTTTTGCTGCATGATAAAATCCCATTTTCCATTCCGTTCTTAACGAGCGCGTTCCTTCTGGTGTAAATGCAATATGTAAAATCTCATTTTCTTTAAAAAGATTGGCAATGGCTTCCGTCATACTTGGCCTTGCTTCACCAGCTTTTTTAGGTGTTCTGTCAATAGCAATGCCACCCATAGCACGAGCAATTTTTCCAAATGGGAAACGAAACCATTCTTTTTTTAGTGTAAACTTAATAGGCAATTTCATAATATCAAAAGCTGCCACCATTAAAACGCCGTCCCAATTGGAAGTGTGCGGTGCTGCAATCACTACAGATTGCTTGTAATTGTAAATAGTGTTGGTGTTCAGCTTCCAACCTTTTAACTTAAATAACTGTAAGAAAATCCATTTAAACATAAGTACAAATATCTTGTTTTTATTTCAATTATTAGGACGTTTCGTTTGCAAAAATTATTTTAGACTATTTTAAGGTGTTTTCGCAAAAGTCGCGCTGTTCGTTGTAATTTAGCAAAGCGATCTCACGAACACAATAATATAAATTATAAAACTTGAGTAATCTTTTTGCCACGTATTAACTTTTCTAAAGTTTTCTAAAGATTTAAACTTTAGAAAAGTTAGAAACGCTTAAAAGTATTTCTACTTACATCACTAACGCAAAAGGTATTTGCAATCAGACATCCTAAAAAAAATTATTTTTGATACAAAATTAGTTGCTATAACAACTAATTTTGTATCTTTATTTTATAAATCTCAATTCAGAAATCTTAATTTTCATATCTACTATGTCAGATTTTATAAAACCATTTGAAGAAAAAACACCGGAAATCGTCTTTGAATGGAGCGATTCTAAAACCGACGCACAAGGCTGGTTGGTCATCAATTCCTTGCGTGGAGGTGCTGCTGGTGGTGGTACTCGTATGCGAAAAGGTTTAACTAAACATGAAGTAGTTTCATTAGCAAAAACCATGGAAATTAAGTTTTCCGTTTCCGGACCAGACATTGGTGGTGCCAAATCAGGTATCAATTTCGACCCAAATGATCCAAGAAAAAAAGAAGTATTAGAACGCTGGTTTAAAGCAGTTGCACCAATATTGAAAAGCTACTACGGAACAGGTGGCGATATGAATGTAGATGAAATTCATGAAGTAATTCCAATTACTGAAGAATATGGTATTTGGCATCCGCAAGAAGGCATAGTAAATGGTCATTATCATCCAAAAGAACGTGATAAAATCAATAAAATTGGACAATTACGAGTGGGTGTTTCTAAATTAATTGAAGATGAAGATTATACACCATCTAAAAAAGAAGGTTATTTGGTAGCTGATATGATTACAGGATATGGTGTAGCAGAATCGGTAAAACATTATTATCAACTCTATAAAAATGAAAACTTAGAAGGCAAAAAAGCAACTATCCAAGGATTTGGAAATGTAGGTGCTGCTGCAGCTTATTTTTTAGCACAACAAGGCGTGAAGATTACAGCAATCATTGATATTACAGGCGCTTTGATTGATGAAGATGGTTTGGATTTTGAACAAATCAAAAAGCTCTTTTTAAATAGAAAAAACAACAAACTTACACATCCAAATTTAATTCCGTTTGAGCAAGCACAAACCGAATTCTGGAAAACGAAAACAGATATTTTTGTTCCATGTGCAGGTTCGCGTTTTGTAAATGAACACAATTTAGATGAACTGATTAAAGCAGGTGTTGAAGTAATTTCTTCTGGCGCTAATGTTCCTTTTAATGATCCTGAAATTTTTTATGGTAAGATATTAAATAAAGCAGATGCCACACTTGCGGTGATACCAGATTTTATTGCAAATTGCGGTATGGCTCGTGTATTTGCTTTTTTGATGGGAAAAAATGTAAAAATTACAGACGATGCCATTTTTCAAGATGTTTCAAAAGTAATTTATAAAGCATTAGAAAAAGTACATCAAAAAGATAATAACAACAGATTTATTTCACGAAATGCATTGCAAATAGCAATTGAAGAACTTTCTTAACCGTACTGAGTACAGCGTATTGCGTAATGAGATATTTCGCAATACTCAATACTCAATACTTAATACGAACTAATATGCCAATCTATCACAAACTCGGAAAAATACCACAAAAGCGACATACCGTTTTTAAAAGTGATGTAGGAAATTTTTACTACGAACAATTGTTCGGCACGGAAGGTTTCAATAATCATTCTTCGTTGTTATATCACACACATCGACCAACACAAGTAAAAGAAATCTTGTCTTCTAAAGATGTCACACCAAAAATTGCTGTTGAGAAAAATATAAAATCGTTGTTGCTAAAAGGATTTAATATTTTACCAGAAGATGATTTTTTAGACAGCAGAAAAACACTTTTTGTAAACAACGATTGTACTATTGGTTTGGCTGCACCACGTAAATCTTTAACTACTTATTTTTATAAAAATGCCGATGCAGATGAAATGATTTTTATTCATAAAGGAAGTGGAACCTTGCGCACATTTATGGGAAATATTCCATTTGAATACGGCGATTACCTTATCATTCCACGTGGTATGATTTATCAAATTGAATTTGATTCAGAAGATAACCGTTTATTATATATGGAATCTTTTGCACCGATTTTTACACCTAAACGATATAAGAGTTCGTCTGGTCAACTGTTGGAACATGCACCATTTTGTGAACGAGATTTTAAGTTGCCAACTCAGTTAGAAACACACGATGAAAAAGGCGATTTCACCATCAAAATAAAAAAACAAAATGTGCTGCACGAGTTTGTATATGCAACGCATCCGTTTGATGTCGTTGGTTGGGATGGCTATAATTTCCCATTTGGATTTAGCATTCATAATTTTGAACCAATAACAGGTCGTGTGCATCAACCACCACCAGTTCACCAAACGTTTGAAACCAATGCACTAGTGGTTTGCTCGTTTGTGCCAAGGTTGTACGACTATCATCCGCAAGCAATACCAGCACCGTATAACCATAGTAATATAGATAGCGATGAATTATTGTATTATGTAGATGGTGATTTTATGAGCAGAAATAATATCGAACAAGGTCATATCACCTTGCATCCGAAAGGCATTCCACACGGACCAGCACCTGGTGCTATGGAACGCAGCATCGGTCATAAAGAAACACAAGAATTAGCCGTTATGATTGATACGTTTAGACCATTAATGGTAACAGAAGAAGCCATGAAAATTGACGATGGAAAATATTATAAAAGCTGGTGTGACTAATGAGTTAATAAAATAATGTAGCAATGAAATAATGTGAAAATATAAATTTAATTATCACAATAGCTACTATTAGTTAGAAAACAAATGAAATTAATTATAAATTAATAACATCAATAAAACAAGACACTTTGAACGATAAAAATTAAAATGGAAATAAATAGCACAAAGAACTCTGTGAAAACTCCGTGTATCTCTGTGATATAAAAATCCATTTAATTTATAGTGTAAAATATAAATTAAATAATGTTACAAAACTATCTACTCACCGAAATAAAATCAATTATCTCTACATCAAGAGATAAAGCGATTCGTGCAGTAGATAACGAACGAACTATGATGTATTGGACTATTGGCAAACGCATTTTTGAAGAAGAACAACAAGAAAAAGAACGAGCAGAATATGGCACTTATTTAATAAAACTATTAGCCGAACAATTAGAACCAGAATATGGTAGCGGTTTTTCTATTCGCCAATTAGAACTAATCAGACAGTTTTATCGCATTTTTCCAATTGCGAATACACTGCGTTCGCAATTGAGTTGGTCACATTATAGAACACTAATACGCATTGATAATCAAGATAAAAGAGAGTTTTATATTGCTGAAACGGTGAAAAACAATTGGTCGGTTCGCCAAATGGAACGACAAGTTTATAGCAATCTTTTTGAGCGTTTATTTTTAAGTAACGATGTAGAAAGCGTGTTAGCTGTAGCCAAAGAAAAAAAACATTTGTAGTTTACACGAGTAAATCAAAACAGATAAACTCCCAAGATTCAAAGTGAACTACCAATAAACTTAGATCCCATGAATGGTGCAGAAAAAACAAGCAGTGTAAAAATTACATTGCCAGAAAATAATAAAACAATTATTGCAAGTCAGTATAAATTATATTTACCAACTGAACAACAATTATTAGAAGAATTAAATAAAGAAATAACAAGAATAGAAAACGAAAACAAATGAAATTAATTATAAATTAATAACATCAATAAAACAAAGTACTTTGAACAATAAAAATTAAAATGGAAATAAATAGCACAAAGAACTCTGTGAAAACTCCGTGTATCTCTGTGATATAAAAATCAGTTCAATCAGTGTTCTAAAAAAAATCAGAAAAATATGTCAACAGAAATTAAAAATGTAGAATACGGTCTCGAAAAAATCTTCGACGGTGCGCAGGATTTTTTACCGTTATTAGGAACCGACTATGTCGAGTTTTATGTAGGAAATGCAAAGCAAGCGGCACACTTTTATAAAACAGCATTCGGCTTTCAATCCTTAGCATATGCAGGTTTGGAAACAGGTGTGCGTGATAAAGCATCTTATGTTTTAAAACAAGATAAAATAAGATTAGTGCTCACCACACCGTTAACTTCTGATTCACCAATCAATACACATTTAGCCAAACACGGCGATGGTGTTAAAGTGATTGCACTTTGGGTAGAAGATGCTACGAAATCGTTTGAAGAAACCACCAAACGTGGTGCAAAACCGTTCATGCAGCCAACCGTAGAAAAAGATGAGTTTGGTGAAGTGGTGCGTTCTGGAATTTATACGTATGGTGAAACCGTTCATGTTTTTGTGGAACGCAAAAATTATAACGGCACATTTTTGCCTGGCTATCAGGAATGGAAATCCGATTATAATCCAACTTCTGTTGGCTTAAAATTTATCGATCACATGGTTGGAAATGTTGGCTGGAACGAAATGAATACTTGGGTGAAATGGTATGAAGATGTGATGGGTTTTGTCAACTTTTTATCTTTTGATGATAAACAAATTCATACAGAATATTCAGCGCTCATGAGTAAAGTAATGAGCAATGGAAACGGTAGAATTAAGTTTCCTATTAATGAACCAGCAGAAGGAAAAAAGAAATCGCAAATAGAAGAATATCTTGATTTTTATGAAGGTTCAGGTGTGCAACACATTGCTGTTGCTACAGATGATATCATCTCAACGGTTACACAATTACGCGCTCGAGGTGTGGAATTTTTGAGTGCACCACCACACACATATTACGAAGAAATTCCAGCACGCTTAGGCGAACATATGAGTATGATGAAAGAAGATATTGCAATATTAGAAAAGCTGGCAATACTAGTAGATGCTGATGAAGACGGTTATTTATTGCAGATTTTCACCAAACCAGTAGAAGACAGACCAACCTTGTTTTTTGAAATCATACAACGTATGGGTGCGAAAGGTTTTGGCGCAGGAAATTTCAAAGCATTGTTTGAGTCTATTGAAAGAGAACAAGAGAAGCGTGGTACGCTTTAATAAAACAATGTAATAATGTAGCAATTAAATAATTATTGTTACTCATTATTACATTGATAAATTATTTCATTATTACATTTTAGAAATGAACTTTAACTACGGCTTCATACTCGAATCAACAGCAAAAAAAATAAAGCTCGAATTGCAACGCAAGTTCAATGATATTGGCGTAGATATTACCGTTGACCAATGGGTAGTTTTGTTAGAGTTGCAACAACATGGCACACAAAATCAAGTAGAATTATGTGAGAAATGCGCTAAAGATGCACCAACAATTACACGTATTATTGAGCTATTGATTAAAAAAGAAATGGTATTACGTGAAGAATGTAAAGAAGATAGACGTAAATTCAATATTTCATTAAGTAAAAAAGGAAAAGCATTAATTCAAAAACTATTGCCAGTAGTAATTGAGTTTAGAAAACAAGGATGGAACAATCTAACAGAAAAAGATGTTCAGCATATTGAAAGAATAACTAAAAAAATACAAGATAATTTAAATAATTAAAATAAACACCCCCCCCCCCCCCCCCCCCCCCCCCCAAAAAACCCCCCCCCCCTTTCCTTTCCTTTTTTTATGAATATACAAATCGATTCAAACTCTCATTTTACTATTTATAATTTACCGTTTGGTATTTTCTCAACACCTGCAAAACACAAACGTGCAGGCGTTGCAATAGGAAATTATATTATTGATTTATCTGTGTTGTTTGAGCACAGTTTTTTCGAAGATAAGATACATTCTAACATCTTTAATCAAGATTCGTTAAATGATTTTATTGCATTAGGTAAAGATATATGGTCTTTTGTGAGAAAAAAAATTCAAGATTTGTTGATTGAAGATTCAGATTTTTATAAAGTTAATCACGATAAATTTCTTTTTCTACAAAGCGAAGCTACCATGTATTTGCCTGTAAAAATTGGTGATTACACCGATTTCTATTCTTCTGAAGAACATGCAAGTAATGTAGGAAAAATGTTTAGGCCAACGATGGATCCATTATTGCCCAACTGGAAACATATGCCGATTGCTTATCATGGTAGAAGCTCGTCTATCATCTCAACAAATCAAAATATAAAAAGACCTTACGGACAAGTTCTCAAAGGTGAAGACGTTGTGTATTCACCTTGTAATACATTAGATATAGAAATTGAACTAGGTTTTATTATTGGAAAATCTAATAATTTAGGCGAACCAATCGATATCAAAAATGCGAATGAGCACGTATTTGGTGCAGTCTTATTAAATGATTTTTCAGCACGAGATATTCAACGTTGGGAATATCAACCATTGGGACCATTCTTAGGGAAAAATTTTGCAACGGCTATTTCACCTTGGATAGTAACGATGGAAGCATTACAACAATTCTACACAGAAGCACCAACACAAACACAAACTGTGTTGCCGTACTTGATAGAAGAAAAAAGATTAAATTTCGATATAGAAATTTCATTTGAAATAGAAACAGCAAAACAAAACAAAGCAACAGTTGCTGTTACGAACTCTAAATATTTATACTGGACAATGGAACAACAAATAGCGCATCATACTGTAAATGGTTGTAATTTAAGAGTTGGTGATTTATTAGGAACAGGAACCATATCTGGTAAAGAAAAAACAAGCTTTGGTAGCTTGTTAGAATTAACTTGGAACGGCAAAGAGTCAATAAATATTGGTGATGAGCAGCGAACCTTTTTACTTGATGGAGACACAACCATACTAAGTGCAGTTTGCAAAAAAGGAGACAAACAACTTGGCTTTGGTGAAGTAAGGAATTTGATTATTAGTTAGTTGAGTAAAAGTTCTGAACTAGATTCAACGTAAAAACTTGATTAATCAGCGCTTAAATTCACTTCGCAGCCTTCACTGCAATTAGTGCAGATATCAATTTCTTTTCGACCTTTTACTAGTTTTACTCTGAAATCTTTATACAAATCATTGTTCCAAATAGTAGAAAACGAATGTGTTTGCAAATCACCTAATTGATATTGCGCATCTTTATCAAAACAACACGGAACCACCTTGCCGTCCCAAGTAATTACGCAACTATGCCACAATTTCCAGCAATTATTTTCTAAACTATTTTTAATAGAATAAGTACCATCATTGTTTTTTTTATAACGAGAATATTGTTCGTTTTCAGGAATTAATTCGTTGCCATATTTATAATCATATACTTGAGCAGTTTTTAAGACGACTTCATCAACGCCAATTTCTTTCGCCAATAATTTTAAGTCATCAATTTGATGTTCATTTGGCTTTACTACTAAAAATTGAAAAATGATATATGGAGTTTTTGCGTTCAACTCTTTTTTCCATTTCACAATGTTTTTTGCACCTTCAATTACTTTTGATAATTGTCCACCAACACGATAACTTTGATACGTTTCTTGTGTTGTGCCGTCAATTGAAATAATCAATCTATCTAAACCAGATTCTATTGTTTTTTTCGACATCGCATCTGTTAAATAGTGTGCGTTTGTTGAGGTTGATGTATAGATTTTCTTTTTTCTTGCATACGAAACCATATCTAAAAAGTTCTTATGCAAGTATGGTTCACCTTGAAAATAAAAAGTTAGGTAAATTAATTTATCAGCAATTTCATCAATCGTTTTTTTGAAGAAATCCTGTTCCAGCATTCCTATTTCTCGTGTAAATGAACGCAAACCACTTGGACATTCCGGACAACGCAAATTGCAAGATGTAGTCGGCTCAAACGAAATAGAAAACGGCATGCCGAGTTGAATCGGTTTTTTTAGGAATTTTGTAAGATAAAATGAAATGTAAATCAAACACATATTCCAAACTCTTTTGAGAGTGAGTTTAGACAAAAAGTTGACTGTATTTTGTGTTGATGCGTTCATGTATAGACAAGAGAATCAAGATGCAAGATACAAGAGATTTGAGGATTTTAGTATTGAATTATAGTTTTCTATAGACTAATAAAGAAATAATAAATCCTAAAATAATAAACAAATAATAATGAGAATTAAAAAATGGTGGATTCTCTACTTCAAACGCTAAAAGGATATGTTCGTTATTGTTTCTTTGATAATGAATAATATCTATTGTTTCACCTTCATTAAAAGCATCAAAGCTTTCTTTTGTTAAAAAACTTAAAACATGATTGTTTTTATTAAATAATTCTAATAATTCATTTTTACTATCACTTATTGGATACCGTACGATTACATAATGTTTAAAATCTGGATGTTGTTATAGGAGTTTTCCTCGGTGTGATGACTTTTTTCTTTTTTTTTAACTACAAGTGCTTTTCTTTAATTCCAAATTTTCTGGCATTAGTGTATTCTTTATAGTCAACATAAAATGCACCACAAATAATCCAACATATAAATATGATTATAAAACTAAAAATTATTTTAACTTTTGCAGGCATTTACAATAGTATTATTCCTGTTGAATTGGAATAACTTCAGTTGTTGGAATATGTTTTTTGAAATATCGAATCACAAAAAACAATGCTAATAAAATTAAAACACACACTATTCCAGCAATAATAAATGGAATAACTATACTAAAAATACTACCAGCAATTGCCAAAATATGTTCAATAGTAGCTACAACAGGATTGGCAACACCAGCAGTAGTAGCAGTTGATGTAGCACGAGTTAAAGCAGTTCCTGCTTGAATAATACCTGCGCTACCACCACCAACAATGATACCCAAACCCCATTTTAACATCGGATCTAAATCTGGAATAATAGCAGATGCAGTAAGTAAAGTGCCAGCAATTACAGATGCAGGTGTGGTAACAGTATCTAAAATATTATCTACAAATGGAATATAATAACCAGCAATTTCAAAAATTGTGGCTGCACCAAAGCAAACTATAGCAGTTGTTGAACTCATCCATTGAAAGCCATCACCTAAATGTAAAACACCCATTTTTGTGGCTATACTGGCTGCTAATAATGGTACAAAGACTCTAAATCCGCAACAAGCACTTAAACCCAAACCCATTACCAAACTTAAAATTATTTTATGATCGCTGAAAAGTTGCAATCCATTTGCTGAAACAAACTTTAATATTGAAGTATCCATTCTTTAAAATTACTAATTTTTTGATAAGAACATCAATTTGAAGACCAAAATTCAAAAGAAATATTAACATACGATTAAGTAAATTAGAATATCTTTATAAATGCTATTTTTATTTGTGTAGTTCAACGATTATCTTTGTAAAAAATATAACAATGGAATTAAGCGGAAAAATTTTTAAAGTAAATCCTTTACAAACTGGTGAAGGTAAAAATGGACCATGGAAGAAGCAAGAAGTGGTTATTGAAATTAATAGTGGTAAATATCCTAAAAAAGTATGCGTGAGCATGTGGGGCGACCTTGTTACTAATAATAATTTTATAGTTGGAAACGATATTTCTGTTGAATTTGATATTGAAAGCAGAGAATACAACGAAAGATGGTATACTGATGTAAAAGCATGGAGAATTAATAATGTAAATAATTCAACTCCAAGTAATAACAACGATTCATCTGCTAATAACTACCAACAATCAGCACCAGCGCCAAAAGTAGAAGATGCACCAGCAACGCAAATTGATGATGATTTGCCATTTTAAGAATGTAATTGTAATTGATAATATGCTGTCTTGAAATAGAGCTGCAGAATTCAAAAAAAAACTGTTTAGAGAATCCTAAACAGTTTTTTTTATTTTTAGACACATACTTAAACGAAAAAACGCCTGCAATCCTCTGATATGCAAGCGTTTGGGTTTGGCACCTGTGATCCCGCTGGGATTCGAACCCAGGACCCATACATTAAAAGTGTATTGCTCTACCAGCTGAGCTACGGAATCATTGCTTTTTTACAAAAGCGAGTGCAAAGATAATTTATTTTAATGAATAGACAACAATAAAATGCATTTTTTGTTCTGTTAACGCTTATTTAAACATCAAGCCTTTAACAGATAACACAAATTTTTGCTCAGAAGTACTGTCAATACTGGCATCTGCCAAAACAACAACAGTTTTTCCTGAACTGTTAGTTGGTACTCTAAATTTTTTATCTTTTACATCAAAAAGTATTTCATTTCCAATAGAATCGTCTTTTATTGTAAACCAACAACCTTCACTGGTACAACTTTTTTCAATTTTTCCTTCTATTTGTATGTTAGAAATAGTTGATTCTGATTTTAACCTTTCTGTTACTGTATGAACTGATATAGTGTTTTTGGGTACAAAACTGTCACCTAAATTTTTTGTTGTTGAATTACACGCAATAAATAAAAGCGTTGCAAATATAATTTTAATCGAATTTCGCATTGTATTATTTTTCTTCTTTAGAAATTTGTTTACCATTTTCAAAGGTAAGAATTTTTTCTAAAGTACCTGTAGAATCAAAAACTTCCACTTTACCGTCATACGAATCAAAAGCGTCTATTCCTTCGTTAATTTCTATTTTTTTTCCTTTAGCATATAATTTTCCATTTGGATAATACTCTTTAAATGGTCCGTTAATTTTGTTCTCTACAATCGTTATTTCTTCTTTAACTACATTTTTTTGATCTTTAAAATAATTTTTCCATACGCCATTTCCTGAATTATCTTTATAAACAGCTTCTTGTTGAAGCGATCCATCTTCAAAATAGGAAGTTACTTTTCCTTCTAATTTATCATCTATATAATTTTCTTCCTGCATTTTATTTCCATTTGAATGAAATAAAGTTCGTACACCATTTAATTTTCCATTCTTATAATTGGCTACTTCTACAATTTTTCCATCGTCATAATATCTATTATAAACATCTACTTTTTCCGTTGGATTTTTTTTGTTTACGAAATAACTTTCAACCACAATTCCATTTTTATTTTTTACTTCTACTTTCTTTTTATTATTACAAGATGTGATACTTATGAACACAAAAAAGAGTATTAACATTTTTGCGTACACATTTAATTTTCTTTTAATCAGTTTCATAACTTTAAATATTTAATTTTGACAACAAATTTCGGAATTTTTATGAAATATCTTTGCAATCTAATCACCTTATCAGTAAATAGCATTTAGATACAGCATATCACAAATAAAAAAATGAACTACAATATATGAATGATATTAAACAAATTATAGAGAATGCGTGGAACGACAGAACTTTATTACAAAATACAACAACTCTTGAAGCAATCAATGAAGTAATAACGCAATTAGACTTAGGAAAATTGCGTGTTGCTGAAAAAATAAATGACGAGTGGCAAGTAAACGATTGGATTAAGAAAGCAGTGATTCTTTATTTTCCAACACAAAAAATGGAAACCATTGAAGTCGGTCCTTTTGAATTCCACGATAAAATTCCATTGAAAAGAAATTATGCTGAACTTGGAGTTCGTGTGGTACCACATGCAATTGCTCGCCGAGGTGCATTTTTGGCAAAAGGTGTGATAATGATGCCATCGTATGTAAATATTGGTGCTTATGTTGATAGTGGTACTATGGTAGACACTTGGGCGACCGTTGGCAGCTGCGCACAAATTGGCAAAAATGTACATTTAAGTGGTGGTGTTGGAATTGGCGGTGTTCTTGAACCAGTACAAGCAGCACCGGTAATTATTGAAGACGATTGTTTTATTGGTTCAAGATGTATTGTTGTCGAAGGTGTACGTGTTGAACAAGAAGCTGTACTTGGTGCAAACGTAGTATTGACTATGTCAACCAAAATTATTGATGTTTCTGGTTCTGAACCAAAAGAATATCGTGGTGTGGTGCCAGCAAGAAGCGTCGTAATTCCTGGCACAATTCCAAAAGAATTTCCAGCAGGAATTTACCAAGTACCATGCGCATTAATTATCGGACAACGCAAAGCAAGCACCGACACCAAAACTTCATTAAATGACGCATTAAGAGAATACGACTTATCAGTTTAATAATTATCATTCGTCAATAGTCATTGGTCATTAGGATATTAAAATCAGCCAAGAACAATTGACTATTGACCAAAAACTATTGACTAAAATGACTATCGGTTTTGACGGAAAAAGATTATACGACAACAAAACAGGTTTGGGAAATTATTCTCGAACGCTGTTGAACCGTTTGTTGCAATTTTATCCAAAAGAAGATTACAAAATTTTTGTACATCAAAAATACTTTGAAGACAGTCCTTACAAATACAAAGAATATGTTGACCGAACGATAATTTCTGATGCGTTCAGTGCTGATCTTTGGCGTTTTAAAGGTGTTGAAGAAGATATTTTCAAACATGGAATTAATATCTATCATGGTTTAAGTGCCGAAGTGCCTGATTTGCCTCAACCGATGAAAAAAGTAGTAACGATTCACGATGTGATTTTTCAGAAATTACCAAAAACATTTCCATTTATAGATCGCCAAATGTATGCTTATAAAACAAAAAAAGCATGTCATATTGCGGATGCTATTGTTGCCGTAAGCGAACAAACCAAGCATGATTTGATGGAATTATTTAAAGTTCCTGAAGAAAAAATTCATGTCGTATATCCAACCTGGAATAAAGAATATGAGTATGAGTGCAATTACGTTTTGAAAGATGAATATTTTGCAAGATATGGCTTGCCACGCGATTTTGTGTTGTTCGTTGGCGCATTAAATAAGCGAAAAAATTTCATCAATATTTTAAAAGCAATGACGCTATCCGAAAATTCTGATAAGCATTTAGTTGCTGTTTCAAATGGTGGTGATGAATACCAACACGCGGAAAATTTTATTTATGAAAATGGTTTGGAAGGACGCGTTTTTTTTCTCAAAGATTTGCCTTGGTACGAATTGCCAATTATATATCACATGTCGCAAGGTTTGGTGTATCCAAGTTTGTACGAAGGATTTGGCTTGCCGATTTTAGAAGCGTTGCGTTGCGGAAAACCAGTCATCACCAGCAATATTTCATCAATGCCTGAAGTTGGTGGCGATGCTTGTATCTTTGTTGATCCGATGAATGTAGAAGAAATTTCAGCAGCTATTAATTTTATTTATTATAATTTAGAATTAGCAGCTGAAATAAAACAAAAATCAATTCACCAAGTTCAAAAATTCAATCCTGAAAAATGACGAAAAAAAACCCTTCTCCTTTATTGCCCCCCACCCCCCCCCCCCTTGGGGGGAAAAAACCCCCCCCTCCTCTTCTCTTTTAAAACAAGAAAGCCCAACCCATTGAACAATACAATAAAGAAATGATGAAGTGAAATGTGATTATCCAAGAAGATTTAAAGAAGTCTAAAACATTGTTTTATATTTCTTATGAAAACAAAATTAGACAGCCATTTAATTCGTTGCATCAATCATTTGATTGAAGGCAATGTTTTGCTTTATCCTACAGATACAATTTGGGGCCTTGGTTGCGATGCGAGCAACGCAGATGCTGTAGATAAAATCTTCGAAATTAAACAAAGACCAAAAGAAAAAAGTTTGATTGTTTTGGTTGATTCAATAGAAACGTTGGAAAAACATGTAAATGTAACCAATGAAATTGAGTCGCTGATTTTTTCTTTAAAAGTTCCAACTACTATTATTTATCCAAATCCGTTAGGCATCGCAAAAAATGCAATCAACGAAGACAATACGGTTGCGATTCGTTTGGTAAAACATAAATTTTGTCAGCAATTAATTCGTGAATTCGGAAAACCAATCATATCTACTTCAGCGAATATTTCCGGTGAAAAAACACCGTCGGAATTTGGGCAAATCTCATCTGAAATAAAAGAAAAAGTAGATTTTATTGTAGAAAGAAGACACGACACATCAACTTACAAACAACCATCCAAACTTATAAGAATAAACGCTGATAATTCAATCGAATATTTGCGATAATTTTTTCAACTAATAATATCACAGAGAACACAGAATTTTTACATAAAGCTGCACAGAGATTTTTTATTTTTCTCTGTGAAAATTCCGTGCAACTTTGTGATACAAAAAAACTCATTACTAATCTTATCTTTGCTTTCAAATGACTTTGAATTTTACAGATAGAGAAACCGAATTACTTCAACTCGTAGCAAACGCTGCCGATGAACTAAACATGGAAGCATACGCAGTTGGTGGTTTCGTACGTGATAAACTATTAAATCGAGATTGTAAAGATATTGATATCGTTTGTGTTGGATCAGGTATTGAATTAGCGAAAAAAATTGCAGAAAAAATTCAGCCAAAACCGCATGTTTCTTATTTCAAAAATTTCGGAACTGCACAAATAAAACTGCCTGATATAGAACTTGAATTTGTTGGCGCACGCAAAGAATCGTATCAACGCGATTCACGCAAACCAATTGTAGAAGATGGCACTTTAGAAGACGATCAAAACCGCAGAGATTTTACAATTAATGCATTAGCAATTCATTTGTCAAAAGAAAATTTTGGAAAGATTATTGATTCGTTTAATGGTTTGGAAGACTTGAAAAATGGCATCATTCGCACACCATTAGATCCAAAAATCACATTCGATGATGATCCGTTACGCATGATGCGTGCTGTACGTTTTGCTGCGCAATTAAATTTTAAAATTGAAGAAAATACGTATCAACATATTGAACCATTAGCAGACCGATTAAAAATTATTTCGCAAGAAAGAATAACTGATGAATTGAATAAAATCATTTTATCAAAAACACCATCAGTTGGGTTTAAAATTTTGTTTGATACGAAATTATTGCATCAGTTTTTTCCAGAAATGGTAAAACTGCAAGGTGTTTCTATTAAAGATAATTTAGGACATAAAGATAATTTTTATCACACGTTGCAAGTATTAGATAATTTATCACAAAACACCAATGATTTGTGGTTGCGCTGGTCTGCGATTTTACATGATATAGCAAAACCTGCAACGCAACGTTTTGAAGAAGGTCACGGCTGGACTTTTCATGGACATGAAGTTGTTGGCGCGCGTTGGACACCGAAAATTTTCGCACGATTTAAATTGCCATTAGATGAAAAAATGAAGTTTGTGCAAAAGATGGTTGCGTTGCATTTGCGTCCAATTTCGTTAACAAAAGAAAATATTACTGATTCAGCTATTCGCAGAATCTTATTTGATGCTGGCGACGATTTGGAAAGCTTATTGTTGCTGTGCGAAGCAGATATCACTTCAAAAAATGAAACAAAAGTAAAGCGTTACAAAGCCAATTTAGTGTTGGTGCAACAAAAAATAAAAGAAGTAGAAGCGCGCGATCATATTCGAAATTGGCAACCACCAATTACTGGCGAAATTATTATGCAAGTGTTCAACATCAAACCATCGCGCGAAGTTGGTACAATTAAAGATGCGATAAAAGATGCGATTTTAGATGGTGTAATTACAAATGATTATGACGCTGCATTTACGTTGATGTTGCAAAAAGGAATAGAATTAGGATTATTGATAAATACTGATTAAAAATGAACTTTTGTTTCTAAAAAATTATTTATCTTTAATTCAGTAGAAATTAAAAGATGGCTTCAGTAAAAGAAATCAAACAATTAACAGCTCGTGATTTAGCTTTTGGCATTGGCAGAAAAGCTACTTCTGAAGAAGTAAAGCAATTAATTGAAAGTACAAAAAATGATAATTTTGTTTCATTAGAAAAATTTGAAAAAAAATTATTTATAAAGACAAAGAACTCTAATGTACTTGCCAATAAAATTAAGTGATACAGCACAAGCAACATTAACATCTGTAATTAATTATATTGACAGTATAAATACAATAGGTGCTGGCGAAAAATGGTATAATCGATTTAAGAAAAAACTACTTCGATATACATTTGCAAAAAAAATATCCACTTTGTAGAATTAAAGATTTTGCTGTTAATGGTTACTCATGTATTAGTATAAATGATTGGGTCATAATTTTTAAAATTGAAAATGATACCTTTATGATACAATACATCATTTATGGATCGTTGTTATATTAAATGATTGAAAATCCTAAATATCTTATCATCATTGCTGGACCAACCGCTGTTGGCAAAACATCAACTGCTATTCAAGTTGCAAAGCATTTCAATACAGAAATTATTTCTGCTGATTCTCGACAAATTTTTATGGAATTAAACATTGGTGTTGCGCGACCAAGTGTTGAAGAATTAGCAGAAGTGAAACATCATTTTATTGCCAATAAAAGCATAGACCAGTATTTTTCTGCTGGCGAATATGAACGCGAAGTAATTGCATTATTAGAGGATTTATTTAAAACAAAAAATGTTGTTATACTTTGTGGTGGTACAGGTTTTTATATCAATGCAATTTTAAATGGCTTTGATGAAATTCCACCAATAGATGAAAAAATTCGTGAAGCATTAAATCAACAATTCAAAGACTTTGGCATTGAACCACTACAACAAAAATTAAAAGAATTAGACGAAGAAACGTATAACGAAATTGATATTCACAACACACAAAGAATTATTCGTGCGTTAGAAGTTTGCATTGGCACACAGCAAAAATTTTCTTCTTTCAAAAGAAAAAATAACGTACAACGAAATTTCACACCAATAAAAATTGGATTAAATATTTCTAAAGAACAATTGCATCACAACATCAATACACGCGTTGATGAAATGATGCGTCAAGGTTTTTTAGAAGAAGCAAAATCTGTTATAAATTACAGAAATCACAATGCCTTGCAAACTGTTGGCTACAAAGAATTATTTGATTTCATTGATGGAAAAACAACATTAAATGAAGCTGTCGATTTAATAAAACTACATACGCGACAATACGCAAAACGTCAGCTTACTTTTTTCAATAAACATAATGATTACAACTGGTTTCAACCAAAAGAAATAAAAAGTATCATCAGCTTTGTTGATGAAGTAATAAAATAAACATATCGTTTATTAAACGATGAATCTCTACTTTTGAGGTAGAATGATTACAAAAGCTGCAAAATATTATGTCAATACATTTAAAGGTTTATCTAAAGAAATCTGGTTGCTCGCATTTGTAAACTTAGTAAACAGATGTGGCACTATGGTTGGCGCTTTCTTAATGATTTATCTAACTACACAAATCGGTTGCACTTTATCGCAAGCTGGTATTGTTATTGCTTTATTTGGAATCGGTGCAATTTTCGGCAGCTTATTAGGTGGTAAACTCACAGACACTGTTGGATTTTATAAAGTACAACTAATAACGTTAGTGTTAGGTGGTTTTATTTTTATCATCTTAGGCCAACTAAAAACATACGTATCGATTTGTGTTTGCACATTTATTTTAGGATTAATCAACGAAGCATTTCGACCTGCAAATTCAGCTGCGATGGCATCTTATTGCGATGACAATAATCGCATGCGTTCGTTTTCGTTAATGCGTTTAGCATTCAATTTAGGTTGGGCCGTTGGTGGTGGTTTAGGTGGTTTATTGGCAAGTTATTCGTATCAGTATTTATTTTGGGTTGATGGAATTACTAATATTTGTGCTGCCATATTAATTTACTTTTTATTACCACCAAAAATAATAACAGCATCTAAAGAAAAAATAAAAGAAGTACTCGTTAAAGTTTCTGCATACAAAGATTACACGTTTTTGTTGTTCGCATCAGTTTCCTTATTATATATTATTAGTTTTTTCCAAATGATGAGCAACATGACTGCATTTTTCAAAAACGAAATTCATTTCACAGAAAGAACTATCGGATTTTTGATGATGTGGAATGGCATTTTAATTGTACTGGTTGAAATGTCTTTAGTATATTATTTAGAAAGAAAATGGACCAAACGCAATGCATTATTGCTCGGTGTTTCATTTCATGTAATTGCCTATCTTATTTTAATTATTTTTCCTGTTAATTTTTGGATTTCATTTTTATGCATTACGTTTATTACCTTGAGTGAAATGTTTGCATTTCCAGTAATGGTAGCTTTCTGGATGAAAAGAAGCGACGAAAATAATCGCGGTCAATATGCTGGAATTTGGACAATGACTTGGGCAATTGCACAAAGTACAGGAACTTTTCTAGGTTCCAGCGTTGCACAACATTTTGGCTTTACAACGTTGTGGTGGCTAGTCGTTATTTTGTGCAGTATTTCCATTTTCTTTTATGCTAAATTAGTTAAGAATTAAATGACAAAAATCGGCATCCTTTCTGACACGCACAATTACTTAGACGAACAAGTTTTCGACTACTTTAAAAACGTTGATGAAATTTGGCATGCTGGTGATATTGGCACAAACGAAATCACCAATAAATTAAAGAAATTTAAACCATTGCGTACAGTTTATGGCAATATTGACGGACACGAATTACGAGCAGAATTTCCAGAAGATTTAATCTTTGAAATTGAACATTGCAAAATTTTTATTACACATATTGCTGGTGCCGTTGGTGTATATAATCAACGTGTACGCGAAATAATTAAACAAGAAAAACCAGATATTTTAGTGTGCGGTCACTCACATATTTTAAAAATTATGCGCGATGAGAAATTTAAATTACTGCATATTAATCCAGGCGCTGCAGGCATTCATGGTTTTCATAAAATGAAAACAATATTACGTTTCGAAATCGAAAAAGGAAAACCACAAAATATGGAATTGATAGAGTTGGGTTTAAGAGGAAAGATATAACAGAATCTGCCTATCTTTAATAAAAATCTGATTTTATGAAACGTCTGTTATTTATTTTTATATCGTTTTGTCTAATTAACAATATCATGTCTAGACAGTTATTCAGTAAAGAACCATTTGCACACACATTTTCAATTGTTGCACGCGATGAAAAAACTGGCGAAATTGCAGTTGGTGTACAATCGCATTGGTTTAGCGTTGGTACTGTTGTTTCATGGGCACAAGCTGGTGTTGGTGCTGTAGCTACACAATCTTTTGTAAATGTTTCATTTGGTGTCCGTGGTTTAGAATTATTAAAACAAGGAAAAACGCCTCAGGAAGCATTGAATATTTTATTAGCAGATGATGCTGGAAAAGAGGTTCGTCAAGTTGCAATTATTGATACATTTGGAAATGTAGCAACACATACCGGACAAAAATGTATTCAATTTGCAGATCATAAAAACGGACAAAATTTTTCTGTGCAAGCAAATATGATGCTGACTGATAAAGTTGTACCTGCAATGGAAAAGTCTTGGCTGGAAAATGCTGGAAAACCTTTGGCTGAAAGAATAATAGAAGTAATGAAAGCTGCGCAAAAAGCTGGTGGTGATATTCGTGGCAAACAATCTGCATCATTAATAGTAGTTCGTCCGCGTAGCAATGGCAATTCATGGGAAGACCGTTTAATAGATTTGCGTGTGGATGACCATAAAGAACCGATTAAAGAACTGGAACGATTATTAAAAACATTCAGAGCGTATGAATTCATGAATCAAGGTGATTTGTTTGCTGAAAAAAACGACATGAAAGCTGCTATGGAAGCTTATAAATCAGCAATGAAATTGCTTCCATCTAACTTAGAAATGCAATATTGGACAGCTATAACATTAGCAAATAATAAAAGAGTTAGCGAAGCTGCAGTTTTGTTACAAAAAATTTATGCAAAAGATCAAAATTGGAGAGAGCTTACTAAAAGATTAGCACCTTGCGGTTTACTTACAGTAACCACAAAAGAATTACAACAATTAATAAAATAAAAATGGCAAAAAAAAATAAAAACTGGCACGAAGAACACATTGAAGTGTCTTCATTTGGTCAACGTCTTGCAGATTCCGTAGCAACTGGCATGGGTTCATGGCGATTTATAATTATACAAACAGTTTTTGTAATAATTTGGATGGGTTTGAATGTTTTAGGATTCATTCAAAAATGGGATCCATATCCATTTATCTTGCTGAATTTATTATTTTCTACACAAGCTGCTTATGCTGCACCAATAATTATGATGGCTCAGAACCGACAAAGCGATAGAGACAGAGCACAAGCACAAGCTGATTACCAAACAAACCTAGATGCGAAATTAGAAATAGAAGCATTACAGAAACAATTAAATAAAATTGAAACAGAAAAACTAGATAAGATTATACAAATGTTGGAAGAGATGAAAAAACAAAAAATATGAGCTTTGTAATAACTTATTTTTAATATTTTTTATATTTAATTTATTTTTAAACGAACTTTTTGCTAAATATAGAAAATATGCCGACAAAAGTTTTTATTACTGGAGCAACAGGTTTTTTGGGTACACATTTAGTAAATGCGAATCTGCAAAAAGGAAATGTTGTACGAGCATTTGTATTACCTAACGATCCTGAAATTAAAAATCTACAAAACAAAAATGTTGAAATTGTTTATGGTGATATTAGAAATTACGAAGAAATAAAAAAAGGACTAACTGATGATATTGACATTGTTTTTCATTGTGCTGCTTTTGTTTCAGATTGGGGCAAGCGTGAGATATTTGAACAGGTGATGATAAATGGAACCGAAAATGTTTGTCGCGCTGCAAGCGAAGCCAACGTATCAAGGTTTGTGAAAATAAGTACAAATGATGTTTTTGGTTTACGTGAAGATGTAGTGATGGACGAAACATTTCCGCTAACACCATGGAATGAACCTTATCCAGATACAAAATTAATAGCTGAAGAAATTGCCTGGAAATATTATAAAGAAAAAAACTTACCAGTAACCATGGTGTATCCATGCTGGATTTTCGGACCTGGCGACAAAACATTTGTGCCACATTTAGCAGATGCAGTTCTGAAAAAAGAAATGGTTTTTATGCGCAAAAATGCGATTGTTTGGCCAACCTACATTGAAAACTTAGTTGATTTATTGATGTTAATTGCTGAAGATAAACGTGCAATTGGTAACGGCTACTTGGTACACGATGGCGAACATACAACATTGGAAGAATTTACCAATAGCTTGGCAAAATCAATAAACGCAAAAGAAGTGAAAATGAGAATTCCATATTGGTTGGCATATAGTGTTGCTGTAGTTATGGAATTTTTTGGGAAATTAGTTAATCAAAAAGATAGACCATTGCTCACAACATACACTGTAAAAAATTTAGGTTCACGCTTGCGTTTTTCCATTGATAAAGCAAAAAGAGAGTTGGATTGGACGCCAAAGGTTACGTATAAAATAGGCTTTGCAAAAACGATGGAATGGTTGAAAACCCTTGATTTTACTAAGCTTAAACAAAAATAGCATGAGTTTTTATCAAAACAAAACAGCATTTATTACTGGTGGTTCTACTGGTATTGGCTTAGCTGTTGCCAAAGCATTAGCTAAAGAAGGTAGTAATGTAGTTATTTTTGCCAGAACTATAAATAAACTAGAAAGTGCTGTAAATGAAATAAAAGCTGTTCAAAAAAATAAATCACAAAAAGTATATTATTACAGCGTTGATACTTCAGATAATAATGATGTTAAAACGGTTTTTGAAAAAGCAATTTTAGAAAATGGCATTCCTGATATTTTAATCAATTGCGTTGGTATTGCACAACCAGATTATTTTGAAAATATTACGTTTGAAAGTTTTGATAAGTTAATTAAAACGAATTTATATTCTACCTGGAATTCAGTTTATAATATATTGCCTCACATGAAACGGAAAGGTGGTTATATTATGAATACATCGTCTGTAGCAGGTTTTATTGGTGTTTTCGGTTATACCGATTATTGTATGACAAAATTTGGTATCATTGGTTTTTCTGATGCACTTCGTCAAGAGCTAAAACGTTATAATATTTCCGTATCTGTTTTATGTCCACCAGATACAGATACACCTGGACTAGAAGCAGAAAATATAACGAAGCCAGCAGAAACAAAAGCAATTGCAGGAAATGCCAAATTATTACAACCAGAATTTGTTGCCAATGCTGTTTTAAAAGGCATTCAAAAAAATAAAAAAATGATAATTCCAGGATTTGATGGAAAAATGTCATTAATTTTAAAACGGTTTCTTCCTGGTTTAGTAGATTTTATTATGAACTTGAGTATTAAAAAAGTACAGCAAAAATAAATGCAATTCAAAACAACCTATACTCTACAACTGTTAACTGCTATTGGATTAATTTTATTCTGGACAGCGTTTTTTACTTTTGGTTTTGAGAATCCAAATTATCCAAGTTATTATAGTAAGTTCGAACATAGCTTTCCGTTGCCTGATAGTTTTTTATGTATTGTTTTGTTGATAGCTTACTTCAATAGAAACAATATTAAATGGAAAGACTACACCTTAGTGGCTGCAGGTGCGATGCTGTTTTTAGGTTTGTGTGATTTTAGTTTTAATGCGATGAATGGAATGTACACCGTTGGACTATCCGATGGCATCCTAAATGCATTTATCAATATCTGGTGTGTTGGATTTGGCGCGTGGCAAATGTATGTAGTGATGAAATAACTTAATCAACTTCTTTTATAATTTCAGGATTTCTTTTTCCATGAAAAATTTCAATTATCTCAATTCTATCAGGTTGAATTCTATAGATAATTTTAAAAGTATCGTGTAAAATAAATTGTCGAATATTTTCCTGTGGTGCTCTGACATCAAAACATATTGGAAAATGAAAAGGTGATTTAGCAATTTTTATAAATGCTTCATCTATACTATCTAATACTTTTTGTGTTCTGTCTATGGTGTGTTCTGTTAAATAGAAATCAATAATTTCATTTAATGATTGTTCCGTATTTTCAGTAACTATAATTTTAAACATTTATTTATATTGTACAATTTTAGTTGCCAATTCTGTCTTTACTGTATTCCAATCTTTCACATTTCCAAAATCTGCATCTTTTATACCTTGTTGTATTCTAAACTGCATTTCTTTTTCATTAATATCAGAAGCAAAACTTTTCACTTCTACTTTTTTAAATCGTTTAAGCAGTTCTTTTATTAAAAGTGCATCATCATTAGATTCAATATCTATTACTAATTGTTCCATGTATTAAAGTTAAAATAAAAAATTGAAATATTTTCACTTCACATTCAACAACACCAACCAAGCTTCTTTAATTTTATTTTCACTCAATAATCTTTTGAGTTCGTTGATACTTTGATCTTTATAATCGGAAATTAATTCTACTAATTCTGCATCGTTTTTAATGTCTTCTTTATTTGGAATTTCTGCAATGCTTGCCAATTTGCCTAATTCATTTCCATCTAAAATTTGTTCCTCTTTTATCCATTGTGGAATGGCATCAACGCCAACGCCAAAGGCTTTCAATGGTTTTGGTGTTTCAAAAATATCGTCTTTCGTAAATCGCACATAATTGTTATAACCTAAACGTGCAATAGGATCTAGTTTTTCTGCAATCACATTTCCGTTAGCATCTAATAAATTTTCATCTACGTGAATCAGTACAATTTCGCAAATCACTAAATTTCCAGAACCACCTGAGTCACCTAATTCTATAATTTGGTTCACGTTGCACTCAAATGCAATTGGCGCATCTTTTATACGTGGTGGTTTTACTAAAGTAGATTTTTCTTCCGTAAAACCACCTTTTATAAACTCATTTACACCAGCTGGATAAGCACCACTGGTTACTGATAATTGTTCTACCATAGCATAGTTTGCTATGTGAATCACGCATTCTGCATTGGTTTTTACATTATAATAAGTGTCTTTTTGTTTGCCTGTTAATGCACTTTTTGCTGGTGAAAAAATAAGAATTGGTGGATTGGAACTAAAAATATTAAAGAAAGAAAACGGACTTAAATTCGGTGTTCCGTTTTCATCTATTGTGCTTACAAATGCCACTGGTCGCGGAACAATTGCCGATGTGAAAAAATTAGATATTTCTTTTAAACCTGTTTCTTTGGGTATGATTGTTTTCATTTTTCGTTTTATTTTTTTATCACAGAGAACACTGAGTTTTCACTGAGGCCACAGCGTTTTTATTTTTATAAAATTATTTATTTTCTCTGTGTTTTTCTTCGAGCATGCTGTGATATTATTTTTTATTCAAGCGAAATTTTTAATCGACATTGTCTTTTATTCTGCACTTTCTTTTTATTTGGTTGTGTTTTAGGTGCAAATCTTCCATCAAAAAAACCATCTTTAATTTGCTTTTTTCGCACACTTGATTTTATTTGTTTGAGTGTTTGCTTTTTCATGCATTTTCTTTTTTGTATCACTGAGTTACTCAGAGTTTTCAGAGAGGCAAAAGGAGTTTGTTTTTAAAAACTCTGTGAAACTTTGTGTGTTCTCAATGCACTCTGTGATACTAATTTTCTATAAAATCAAATCTAACGGCGTTGCGTAAATATTTTTTTCGTGTGGAATTGATTTTAATGCTTGCTCTAATAAACTTTCAATTTCAGGTATGGCATCAAATAAATCTTTATAAGAATTGATAACATAATATCTATCTTGAAAATGATCTTTATAGTAATGTTTTTCCATCATATCCTTTACATTAAATGGCAAGCGATTGGATTTGTCACCTAAACAATAAATACTTTCGCCACTAGAAGACAAGATACCTGCACCATAAATACGTATGCCGTTTTCCTGTTGTATCAAACCAAATTCTACTGTAAACCAATACACACGACCAATCAATTCTATCGCTAATGCATCATCAATATGTTTTAAAGCAATTTTAGAAATCTCTTGCAAATAATCTACAAAAAATTGTTCGCTTAATAATGGCATATGCGCAAAACAATCATGAAACATATCAGGTTCTTCCAGATAATCTAAGTTCTCTAATTTACGCAACCAAGTAGAAGATGGAAACTTTTTATTAGCTAACAATTCAAAAAAATCTTTATCCGGAATTAAACCAGGTACTACTTCAATTTGCCAGCCTGTAGTATTTGCCAATACTTTATTTACGTGATTAAAATCCGGAATTTTATCTGCATTAAAATGCATTTCTTCCATTCCATGAATAAATTCTTTAGATGCCATGTTTTGCAGTAACACACTTTGTCGCTGATACAATAGCTTCCAGACCAAAAAATCTTCTTCGGTGTATTTGTCGTATTCTTGTGTTAAATTATACATTTTATTATTTTAATTCAATTTCTATGAATTGCTACATTTGAGAAACGCACTGTTAAATTAGTGATTAAACTAAACAAATCAAAATGATATGCAGTATAGGTTATAGTTTATAAAGATAATAATTAACTTAAAATCCGACCTTTTCGCCAATATTATAATGGTTTCTGTCAGCACCATTTCTTGCGATGAGTTCGCCTAAAAAGCCAGCTACAAAAAGTTGAGCACCAACAATTATGGTTAGAATTCCAAGGTAAAAAATAGGTCTGTTTGTCATACCTACAACGCCAAAAACAGTTTTTGTAATCGTTAAATAAATGAGAATAAAAACACCTAATAAAAACGAAAGGATACCAAGTGTGCCAAATAAATGCATAGGTCTTTTGCCAAATCTGCCGACAAAAGTGATGCTCATTAAATCTAAAAAACCATTTACAAATCGCTCTAATCCAAATTTTGTTTTTCCGTATTTTCGTTCCTGATGTTGCACTGCTTTTTCAGTGATTTTATCGTAGCCACTCCATTTTGCAATTACAGGAATATAACGATGCATTTCACCATACACTTCAATATTTTTTACCACTTCTTTTTTATAAGCTTTCAAACCACAATTAAAATCATGCAGATTGTTTATGTCAGAAACTTTTCGAGTTGCAAAATTAAATAATTTGGTTGGAATAGTTTTGGAAAGTGGATCGTATCGTTTTTTCTTCCAACCAGAAACCAAATCAAAGCCATCAACTGAAATCATTTTATATAAATCAGGAATTTCGTCTGGCGAATCTTGCAAATCAGCATCCATAGTAATAACAACATCGCCTTGAACAGCTTCAAAACCAACTTGCAATGCTGCAGATTTTCCATAGTTGCGCTGAAAATGAATGCCTTTTATATTTGGATTTTTTAGTGAAAATTCTTTAATCACTTTCCATGAATTGTCTTTGCTTCCATCATCAACGGCAATGACTTCATAAGAAAAATTATTTTCCGTCATTACTTTTTCAATCCAAGAAAATAATTCTGGTAACGATTCTTCTTCGTTAAATAATGGTATGACGATGGAAATGTTCAATTTAATTTATGCTATTTACGATTGCAAAAATAACGTTAATTCTGTACAGAAAAAAATTTTAATCTTTTTTAAATATTAATGCTGAAATTAAGGAAAACAACATTCCAATTGCACTATACAGCATCACAATCATAGCGAAACCACCAGTTGGCATCGTTGGTGTATTAGTGATAGATGAAAAAATAGAATAAAAAGAAGAAACGAATAATGCCAACACTAAGCTGGTCATCCAACCACCTAAAAAACCTTGCATATAGCTCAATTTATCGCCTTGTACTTTTCGTGACAAGTAGAGTGTGAGCACTACTGCAAATGCGATGGCTGTTACCTGTAAAATCATAGCTTGCGGTCTGCCGTAAGGCATATGTTTGATGAATGCTAATGTAAAAAAAGAAGCAAAAAAAACAGTTGATAGTAAAGATGATATCAACGTAATTAATATACCACTTAACGCGCCACGCGGATTGCTATCTGATTGTTGTTCGTTACTCATTTAGTTATTGATAATTAATTTTCCTTTTGCAAAAACTGCTTTCACTTTTCCTTTCAATGTTTGATTTAAGTATGGAGAGTTTTTTGATTTGGAAAGATTGTCTTTTTCTGTGTAAATATATTCTTCGTCAAAATTCAAAATGATAAAGTCAGAACTGTGATTTGTATGATTAATTTGATTTTTTTGATTGATTATTTTTCTTGGATTGGTTGATAATAATTCGATTAGTTTTTCTTTAGAAATTTCGTTTTCTAATTTTTTATTTAATAAACCAAACGCAGTTTGTAAACCAATCATTCCGAAATCAGCAATTTCAAATTCCACATTTTTTTCGTCGATATTTAATGGTGTATGTTGTGTAGAAATACAATCTATTGTTCCATCTTTCAGTGCATCTATCAATGATTGTTGATCTTCCAGCGTTCTTAATGGTGGAAATACTTTATAGTTCGAATCAAAATTTTTCACATCATTTTCATTGCTAATTAAATGATGTACAAAAACCGAACAAGTAATATTTAATTTTTCTGCTTTCGCTTTTCTAATTAAATCGACACTTTCTTTTGTGGAAATTCCAACAACATGCAATTTTCCTCCAGCGTATTTTAGTAATTCAATATCGCGTTGTACAACTGAAAATTCAGATAAATTAGTGATGCCTTTCACACCCATTTTTACAGAAATTTCACTTTCATTTACTTGTCCATCGCCAACCAATGTTTTATCAAATGGCAATGTAATAATCAAGCCATCAAACGGTTGCACATATTGCAACGCACGCAACAAAACACCGCTGTCTTTTATACTGTGCGGCACATCTGAAAAAGCAATAGCACCAGCATGATGCATATCATACATTTCGGTTGGTGTTTTGCCGTCAAAATTTTCAGTAACTGCACCAATTGGTAAAATAGTTATCGCAGTATTTTTTGCATTATTGAGAATGTATTCTACTTGAGCTTTAGTTTGTGTAATTGGATGATTGTTGGCAACCGCGCAAATTGTTGTGAAACCACCAGCAATTGCTGCCTTAGAGACAGATTCAATATCTTCACGATATTCAAAACCTGGATCATTTATGTTGACAGATAAATCGCAAAAACCAGCAGCTAAAAAGCAATTGGCCGCATCAAAAATTTCTGCATCAGCTAATGATGAGTTTTCAGTTACAGATGTCATAATACCATCTTCAATCAACCAATCTATCTTTTGACCATTCATCAATTCAGAATCAGGATTTAAAAGAGTAGAATTTTTAATAAGGTATTTCATGGTTTTATTTTATTTCCAAAATCGTATCAACAGAATTTCAATCAACAAAAACAATAAGGACAAAATTACGCAAATTTTCCAAAGTAAAACGCCATCTTTTATTTGTTTTACTTCTGCTGATAAATTTGCTTTTGTGTTGTCTAAAATCAGTTGATTTTTTTTGTTAAATGTAGTTGCAATTTCGTCTTTTGATGCAAATTTTAAGTTAGATTCTGTTCTGTCGAAATTGAATGCAGCGATGCCAAGTTCGTTGTTATTTGAATTGATTGAATAATGACCATCACTTTCTAATGTATTGTTTACACGCAACAACACACTGTTTCCAACGCTTCTGTTTTCAGGAATAAATTCATTTTTTCCGTTCGATAATTTATAAACGCTTTCACCGTTTGTGTTTGAATTTTTTAATTCAATCAAATTATCTTTTCCAATGGTATAATATAAAGCTTGTTTATTTTTTTTATACACTGCACTATTGTAAACCATCGGCGCAAATATTGCATTGGCTTGAATGTCTGAAAAATCAGCACTTAACGGCACAGCTTGCACATAGATGAAACCATTTCCAGCATCAAATTTGGTAACCAATGGTGAACCAATATTCGTTGATAAAATTTCACGTTCATTATTATTTGTGTTCGATAAAATTGGATATAGTTTTTTAATTTTTGGCGTTTCTACATTTTTTGGTAAATTATTAAAAACTGATTTAAATAATTCTTCTTGTAAATTTATTTTCGTGACTTCTCCATTTTTTACTAGCAGCGCACCGAAACTTCCAGCATTATTATTGGATAAAAAAGAGTTGTAAGAATTGATATCTGCATTCACACTTGGAATAATATAAATGTTTCCGCCATTATCAATATATTCTTTTAATGAAGATGCAATTCCAGAACTTATATCGGTTAATTGATTTAGAATAATTAATGAATAATTTTTAAACGATGAATAATCAAGTTGACCTTTATTGATTTTATCAAAACTAAAATGCACATCGTTTGTGAAGATAGATGCAATGTTATTAGGTGTTTCAGCATCATCAATTGATAAAACTTTTTCGTTTTGCGCCACTTTATAGGCAAAATAGAAATGATCGTCAAATGTAATTGGATAATCATTAAAAGTGATTTCTGCTTTTTGCCAACCAGCTTGCGTTGCTGTAATATTAAACGAATCTGTGATAGAATTTTCTGGCGCAATAGATACATCATCAATTGCTTTTACAACACCATTTATTTTTACGGAAATGCGCACTTTTTCAGCAGCTGTGTTGCCTGCATTTTTAATGCGAACCAATAATTTATTGTTCGTGTTTATCGTAAATAAAGGTTGTTCGAACCAACAAGTATCAACAAATAAATTCTTTTCAGTTTCGCTTTGTATGTTTAAGAAATGAGCAATAAATGTAGTGTCTTCGCTTTTCGAGATCATGTTTTTCTGGAAATCAGAAATAAAGAATCCTAGTTTATTTTTTGCATTTAGTGATTGAAATAGTGTTGCTTCTTTTTTAGAAATCTCGTCAATTGTTTTAATATTCGGTGACAATTCTATTTTATCAATCGCATCTAAAAAATCTTGTTTTTGCATCCATCGTTGATGCGTGCCTTCTAAATCATTGGTCAATAATGAAAATTTATCACCTGTATTAAATGCGTTTGCAATTTCTTTAGCTTTAATTTTTGCAATTGATAAAACTTGTTCACCACCTTTTTTCAAACCCATCGAATATGAATTATCTACATAAACACAAACAGCTGAGGTGCCTTGGTTGAGTTTATTTTTATTGGAACCGATGAATGGTTGCGCGAATGCCAAAATTAAGAATAACAACGCCAGTAAGCGTGTTGCTAAAATCAAGCGTTTCTTCAATTTATCAATAGTTGATTTTTCTTCTTGAACTTGTTTTAGGAATCGTATATCTGAGAAATAAACTTTTTTGTATTTTCTGAAGTAAAAAAGATGAATAATAATTGGAATCGCCAACGCAAAAAGTGCAAACAGAAAGAATGGGAAAACAAAATTCATCTTATTGGTAAAGATAACAATAAGTTAGAAGTTATTGGAATTGGTTAACTGTTTTTAAGATTGATATTTTTGGTAAATACAATTTATCAGTTCTATTAAAAGCTATAATACAATTATTTGTTTTAACAGCTAAACCAACGCAGCCAATCTCGCCGCTTGGTTGTAGGAGTGTTAGCTTCTCTTGAAAAGGACTCTATATAACTAAAAAAATAGCAAGAAAAATGGAAAATTAGTTTCTTATCAACGAATTTCAATAGAAAAATTAATTAATAAAACATAGCTACACTTAAGCCTTTTGAAGCAGAAGGCCAGTTAAAAGTATTCAAGGTTCTTCCATTATAATTGTATGTAGAGAATCCGTTTGCAGGTAAACTAAAATCCATTCCTTTAAACGATTGTACACCAGTAAACAATGGTACAGATGTATAATCTGAAACAGCATTGCGGTTATTGTCGAACATAAAATATGCAAGTGTATTCAATTCCTTAGCGGCAAAAGATGCATTGACGCAATTATTTCCATTAATGGTTAATGCATCTCTATTCAACAACACCGTTTTGGAAACGCTGAAGAAAATAGAAACACCTTGAGAAGCGGTAAATGGTATAATTGCATTAAAGCCAATATTGAGTAAGCTGCCTTGTGGTGGAAATGTACGCAGGTAAATCATATGGTTCGAACTTTTAAATGGTTCAAAATAGAAATGAATTGGTCGATCTCCTGTTTTCCCAGTAGAAACTTGAAATTCGTAATACGTATTTTTCTTTGCATTGAAGTTGCTGTAATATCCTTTAGAATCTGTAAATAAAGTAGCGCTTGGTGTCATGTTAATACGTTCGCCATTGGTTGAGCTTACTTCATAAATCTCAATCTTATTATCGGCACTCACTTTATTTTCTATAAAGCTTACCAGTCTGCCTGAGATTAATATGTTTTCGGTTTCCGGAAGAATCGTTGTCGGTATTTTTCCATCATTAAAAAACTTGAATAACTCTACGAAAGATTCTTCACAGGATGCAATTTCGTTATGGTCTTTGTCAGGTATTACAATATTCAAAGCACCTGGTATAGTGCTGGTGTCTTCTACCACAAAATCTGTATTCGTTCGAATATTTAAAGTAGGAATATCCGTTGCAGGAATTTTAGTTCTGTCTGGAAGATACGGTGCAAACCAAGCTAAACGATTGATGTTTTCCGCATATGATGCATTACTACAATAATTAAATGTCAGATTACCACCAAGAGAATGTCCAACAATATCTACTTTGCTATAACCGGTTATAGCTTTAACTTCTTCAATAAAATCATCTAGTGGCTTGGTGTTTTTAGGAGCATTTTGAAAATCCAGTGTATTCCAATCGTAGGTAAATAATTTATTTTCAGGATAGCCATTTGCTCTGAAATACTGAATCATTTGAGTATAAGAATCACCGCAGCCATATAAGCCATGAACAAAAATAACTGGAATATAATTATCTGAAACAGCGTCCTCCTTTTTTACAGGAAATGATGGTTGAAAGTAATAAAGCCCCCCCCCCCTTTTTTTGGAATAAACCCCAAAATTTAATAAATTAAAATCTCTTTTTCTAACGAATTCCCATAAAGGCTTACCCCCCCCCCCCCAAAACCAAAAAACCCTTCCTCTCTCCCCCCCTTCCCCCCCCCCTTTCTCTCTCCCCCAATGGAATGTATTCAAATTAACAGATTAATTGTTATTTAAAGATTTCTCGCTTCGCTCGAAATGACGTATGTTACTACACCACCGCAGCTAATCTTGCTGCTTGGTCTATAGCACGTTTTGCATCTAGTTCGCCAGCTTCAAATGCGCCACCAATTACATGTACGGTTTTGCCTAAATCCAATAATGGTTGTTCTAATTCTTTTAAAGAAATTTGTCCTGCGCAAATTACTACATTGTCGCAAGGCAACACTTGTGGTGTTTTTGTTTTATCGATATAATGTAAACCTTCGTCGTCGATTTTTGTATATTCAACGCCGTCAATCATTTTTACTTTCTTCATTTTCAAAGTCGTACGGTGAATCCAGCCAGTTGTTTTACCTAATTTGGCACCTACTTTTCCAGCAGTTCTTTGGAACATCACTACTTCGCGCGCTGGTGCTTCAATATGTTGTTTGATACCAGCAATACCACCGCGCACTTCATTGTTGCTATCGATGCCCCATTCTTTCAACCATTCAGCTTTATCTAATGTAGTGCTTTCACCAGCTTGTGTTAAAAATTCCGATACATCAAACCCAATGCCACCAGCACCAATTACGGCTACCTTTTTGCCAACGTTGGCACTATTCTTCAACACATCAATATAAGATAATACTTTTGGATGCTTGATGCCTTCCAATTGAAGGTTGCGTGGCGAAATTCCTGTAGCAATTACTACTTCATCAAACGATTTTAAATCATCTGCTTTTACTCTTTTATTCAACTGAACGTCTACTTTATGCAATGCTAATTGTTTGTTGAAATAGCGCAAAGTCTCATAAAATTCTTCTTTGCCAGGAATTTTTTTCGCCATATTAAACTGTCCGCCAATTTCTTTTTCCGCATCAAATAAAGTAACGGTATGGCCACGTTCTGCTGCGATACTTGCAAATGATAAACCAGCTGGTCCAGCACCTACGACTGCAATTTTTTTCTTGGTAGAAGTTGGTGTATAATTTAATTCAGTTTCGTGGCAAGCTCTTGGATTTACTAAGCAACTCGATACTTTATTCGAAAACGTATGATCTAAACAAGCCTGGTTGCAAGCAATACACGTATTGATTTCATCTGCACGATTTTCTTTGGCTTTTTTCACCCAATTTTCATCTGCTAAAAATGGACGCGCCATACTTACCATATCAGCACAACCATCTGCTAACACTTGCTCTGCCACTTCTGGCATGTTGATACGATTAGAGGTACAAACAGGTATCGATACTTCTGATTTTAATTTTTGCGTAACCCAAGCAAAACCAGCGCGCGGCACTGATGTAGCAATAGTTGGTATGCGTGCTTCGTGCCAACCAATACCAGTGTTTATGATGGTGGCACCAGCTTTTTCAATTTCTTTAGCGAGTTGCACAACTTCTTGCCAGTTGCTGCCATCTTCAATCAAATCTAACATCGATAAACGATAGATGATGATAAAATCTTTGCCTGCTTTTTCTCTTGCTTTGCGAATAATTTCTAAAGGAAATTTAATTCTGTTCTCGTAGCTGCCGCCATATTCATCTGTTCGTTTATTGGTATGTTGTACAATAAACTGGTTGATTAAGTAACCTTCAGAACCCATAATTTCTACGCCATCATAACCAGCTTCACGAGCCAATGCAGCACTGTCAGCAAAATCATTAATCGTGCGACGAACGCCCCAAGTGGTTAGTGCACGAGGTTTAAATGGATTGATTGGAGCTTGTATGCGTGATGGTGCTACACTTAAAGGATGATAAGCATAACGACCTGCGTGCAATATTTGCATCGCAATTTTTCCGCCTTCGCTATGTACAGCATCGGTTACAATTTTATGTTTTTTTACATGCGATTGATTGGTCATTCTTTCAGCAAAAGGTTTGAGCCAACCTTCCCAATTTGGTGCCATACCACCTGTAACTATTAGACCTACATCGCCTTTTGCTCGTTCTGCATAGAATGCAGCCAGTTTTTCAAAACCATTTTTTTCTTCTTCTAAATTCGTATGCATCGAGCCCATCAACACTCGATTTTTAAGTTTGGTAAAACCTAAATCTAATTCTGATAATAAATGTGGATATTTGTTGGTTGACATTTGTATTTTTGTTTTGATTAAATAAAGATAGGAAAATTATTACAATGCATGCATTGGAAATTATAAAATAAACTGATGAAAAAAATAATTCAAGAATTAGAAACAGCTATTACTAAATATTATGCATTATTAAAAGAAACCAATGATGAAAATTTTTCAAAAAAACCTGCACTAAATAAATGGAGTAAGCAAGAAGAACTTGGACATTTGATAGATTCTGCACAAAATAATATTCAGCGATTTATTAGAGTACAGCATGAAGAGAATGTACACATCAGATACCATCCAGATAACTGGGTGGCAATGAATAATTATCAAAACATCGAAAAAAATGATGTAGTTGAACTTTGGTATTTACTAAATAAACAGATTATTGCTATTTTAGAGAAAATGCCATCAGATAAACAAGAAGCACTGATGAGTTTTGATGTAAATCCAGCGAATAAAAATACGACTTTATTTATAGCAGAAGATTATGTGCAACATTTGACGCATCATTTGGAAAATATAGTATCAAAATAAGAAATGCAAAACGAAATTTCAATAGCACTTCTACAAACAGATTTAATTTGGAAAGATAAAAAAGCAAATCTTTCCAATATAGAAAATCTCATTTCATCTATTGAAAAGAAAACAGATGTTATTGTGTTGCCAGAAATGTTTAGCACGGCTTTTTGTGTTGATGAAACTCCATTGGCAGAAGATATAAATGGCGAAACTGTTGCTTGGATGAAATATCTTGCAAAAGAAAAAAACTGTGCAATTTGTGGTAGCATTCTTTTCAAAGAAAATAATCAATATTTTAATCGTTTCTTATTTGTTGAGCCAAATGAAAATATCCATCATTACAACAAACATCATTTATTTAGTTTGGTTGGTGAAGATAAATACCTTACCAAAGGAAATGAAAAAATAGTAATTGATTACAAAGGTTGGAAAATCCAACCATTTATTTGTTACGATATTCGTTTTCCAGCTTGGTGCGCGAACAATGACGATGCAGATATCCAATTGTACGTTGCCAACTGGCCGAAGAAACGAAGTCATCATTGGAAAATTTTATTGCAAGCTCGAGCTATCGAAAATCAATGCTATACGATAGGTGTAAATAGAATTGGAAATGATTTTTACAACCATGAACACGATGGTTGCAGTGCTGTGTTTGATTTTGCAGGAAATCAACTTTTGTTGTTAGAAAACATAGAAGGTATAAAAATTGTTACATTATCGAAAGATGAATTGGAAACACACAAATTGCGTTATCCGTTTTGGAAAGACAGATAAATTAGTAGTAAGCGATAAGTAATAAGTCGTAAGTAAAAATTATATTTGCACCATGGAAAATGCAGTGATAGATATTGATTATGATGAGCACGCATGGCAAAATGTATTGTCGTCTTTAGAAAAAAAATTTGACAAAAAACCTGATGTACAAACCATTATCTTTTTAGTTGGACATCGTGAGCTGGGAAAACATCAGGTAAAATTTACTAAAGAACAAAAACAAGATTTAATTCATGTTGGCGTTTGTACATTGTTAAGTCAAGCTAATTATTATATTTTCTTGGATTATGATGAAGATGGCTGGCCACATTTTGAATACAACCGTGAAAAACCAAAATTGAGTTTAGTAGAACAAGAAAAATTATTAAAGAAAATGATAATTCTTTATTTTGAGAAAGAACAATTATTTTAGCAAACAAAAAAAAATACAAATGAAAAAATTGATACTTTTTGTTACTTGTTTTGTTTTGCTAACGGCAAACTTCAACAACGTTTATGCGAAAAAGAAATGTTGTAAAAAATCGAAAAAGAAAACAGAACAAACTGCAGTAGTAGATGAGGCAAAAGGAACTGCAACGGCTGCTATAGAAGAAACTAAAATTAAACAACCAATGGATACAACAACGTACGTAGTAATTACAACAAAATTCGGCGACATCAAATTAAAATTATATGATGAAACGCCACTGCACAAAGCCAATTTTATTAAAATTGTTAAAGATGGCGTTTTAGACGGAACGCTGTTTCATCGCATCATTCCTGAATTTATGATTCAAGGTGGTGACCCAGATTCTAAAAATGCTGTGGCTGGACAACGCTTAGGAATGGGTGGCTTGCCATATAAAGTGCCTGCAGAATTAACTAAAAATCTGATTCACAAAAAAGGTGCGTTGGCTGCTGCACGCGATGGAAATCCGCAAAAAGCATCGTCAAGTACGCAGTTTTATATTGTTGCAGGAAAAAAATACACAGAAGCAGAAATACAAATGTTGGCCTCTAGAACTGGAAATTCCTATACAGACGAGCAAAAGAAAATTTATATGGAACAAGGTGGTACACCAATGTTAGATATGAATTACACCGTATTTGGTGAAGTAGTGGAAGGTTTAGATATTATTGATAAAATTGTTTCGCAACCTCGCGATGGCAGCGACCGACCGAATGAAGATGTGAAAATGACGGTGAAGATTGTAGAAAATAAATAAACTGTCTGCACCGCTGATTTATTTGATTTTTATGATTAATATGATCTTTTATAAACGTTCGGAACGCTTGATTAGTTCCGAACTTTTTTTTTGGTAAACTACGTTTCTTTATTTAAATTAAAACATGGAAAAAACTTATTTAGAATCTACCAAAAAACTATTTACCTATTATAAGAAATTAGGTGACGATGCGATGGCGCAAGTTGCTGATGAAAATTGTTTTTTCAACCAAATGAAGATTCCAATTCGATAGCGATTATTGTGCAGCACATGGCAGGAAATATGCTATCTCGCTGGACCGATTTTTTAACTTCAGATGGTGAAAAAGACTGGCGAAATCGTGATGCAGAATTTGAAACCAACATCACCAATAGACAAGCGTTGTTTGAGTATTGGAATAAAGGTTGGAATTGTTTGTTTGATGCAATGAATAGTTTAACAGAAACTGATTTAGAAAAAACTATCTATATCAGAAATGAAGGACACACGGTTGTAGAAGCAATTAATAGACAATTAGCACATTATCCATATCATGTTGGACAAATCATTTTTTTAGCAAAAATGCTGAGCACGAATGAATGGAAAAGCTTATCGATTCCAAAAAATAAATCACAAGATTATAACCAAGTAAAATTTTCCAAAGAAAAAGGTGATACGTTTTTTACGGATAAGGTTTGATTAAAACTTTATTACTGCAATTATCAATTTATTTTGCAAAACCGTCAATTCATAAATAAAATTCTGAAATAATCTTATCTTATTTTTAACATGTCTCAATTTTAATCTTTAGTGGAATATCGTCCATTAATATTATTTTCTCCTTTAAAATTCTTTACTTGTATTAAACATGCAATATTTTAGATAATAATCTTTTATCGAATTTTAACCAAATAAATTAGCCATTTTTCTTTTTTAAACATTTTTTATTTTTGAAAATCATAAATTGAACCATTTTAAAACAATTTTCGAGTGAAATACCTTGTTTTTAAAATATTATTTCCATTTTAAGTTATGTTGGACTTTCAAGGCATTTTTAGCTATCCATTTAATTGATTATCCATTGTTGATTTAATACCAAATATTTCATTTTTTTTTTTTGAAAATTGGAAACCAGTTACAATTATGTTATTATTATTATTTAAAAACTCTAAAATTAGGTTATTAAGGTAATTTTAATTCCATATTTTATTTTAAAATCTTTTCTAAGTTAATTAGTTGTAATATCATTCAAAATTGCCAAATAATTTTTAATTCTGTCTTTATGAAATTTCCATAAATATTATTACATAATAATCATAACTTTAAATTTCTAAGTGTACTATTTGATGCTTATCATCTTTAAATTCTCATAAAAGTAAAATTTTTTTTAAATTTTTATATGCATATTCAACAATTATTAATAATTCCATTTTGAAATGATAATTTTCCTTTACTTAAAAGTGTAATTCTAAGTTTACTTTCTTTGAAACTAATGTGTAGAATAACTGTTTTCCATATAAATGAATTTTTAAATCAGAAGATTTCCAATTTCAAAATTTAATTGTAATTTGTATTATTTAATTATATAAAAAATTTATTAGTTTTTTTTCATTAAATAAAATTAAAACATTAAAAACAACATCTTCTAAGCTAAATTTCGAATCTTCTAATTGTAGTTAAATTCGTATTGGATAGTTTCAAAATTTTATTTAGTAAAAAATAGATTTTTTGATGCCAAAGAGCTCGGCAAGTACCATAATAATCTTCTTTGATCTAGAGTTTAAAATATCTTCAGCTTTAATGATTTTAAATTAATTTGTTTATGTTACTCTGATGCTAAAGTAATTAACAGCATAGAAATTCGAAATTTTCATAAAAAGTTGTATCAAAGCAATAGATAATTAATATTTTATCGATTCAAAAACATACTTTTATCTTTATACAATTGTCTAAAGTAAGGATCGAATAAATCTTAATAAAACAGAATGCTATAAATTAAAATTAGCAATAAAATTCGTATGGTTGTTAGTAATAAACTTTACGACAAAACGTTGTTCATCTTGATTGAAAAAATATACCAAGTTGTATTGGCGTTCGCTTTATAAAACATATATTTTTCTCCGTGGTCTCTAAATTTTATTGGAGTTTCTTTTGCAGGATAGGCAATGTTTTGGCGTACATAATCTCTGATTTTTAAGACGTACTCAATTGCATCGTCTCTAAAACTAAAGTATTCATTTTCAAAAAGTACATCTATTAATTCTTTGAGATATTTTTCAGCTTCGTGCGAGTAAACAATTACTTTTTCCAAGGTAATGTATCTATATGTGTAATTATTCTATTATAAAACTCATCTTCTGAAATTGAGTTTGCAAAATCCTTTTCAAATATTGCCTTTTTTTCAGCTTTCATTAGTTCGTTAATTTTATCTAACACTATTTTATTTTCTAAGGCATTTACCCAATTGGCAATTTCTTGTTTGTTATCAATTGTAGTAGTTTCCATATACTTCCATTTTAGAATAAAGATAATAAAAATACAGAAATTAATCAACCTATCTATTCAAAAACATACTCTTATCCTTATACAATTGTCTGAAATAAGGATCGAATAAATCTTTAATAAAATAGATCGCTTCGCCAGTGGATTTCATTTCTGGACTATGTTATTTGATTACCAGATTTTACAAATGAAAAAAGGTGATGCGTTTTTTACGGATAAGTTGTGAATAAAGGAACTTCACTATTTCTACGATATACTGCATAAACAGGAATATTAGTATACTTAAAATGTTTGTCAATAAACGAAAGTGGTTGCGTTTTAGCAATTTTCTTTTCGTAAAAATTCTTTGGAATTTCAATAGTAAATGTATCGCCTTCAAACATATTGTTTACTGACATTTCTACGTAATCTCTGTTGCTTTTATATGTTGTAAGTTTAGTAGAAAATTTTTCTAAATTATTGAATTTAAATTCAATTTTATCTGTGCTGCTTTTTGAACCACCATAATTTATTTTTGGTATAGCAACTAAAACTACTTGCACTTGTTTAATGCCATTTTGTTCTGGTTCAATAATAGCCATAGAAATAAATACAGTAAAAAACAATACTATAAGTGCTAGTATTTTATAGTTGAATATTTTTTTTGATGCTGTATCTTGTAAATTATAATGAATTCGTAAGAACATTTCCAATTCATTAAAATTTTTGTAATCGTCGTCACCAATTTCAAATTGCTGATTGTCATTAGTGGTTATATTGATGTATTTTGTTTTACCATTTTTATGTTTCACTACAAAACAACTAATCTCTGAGATTTCGGCTTTGCTGAACTTCTGTATGTTCGATTTTTCAAAAACCTGAATATAATTTTCATCGATGATTATATCTGGTAGATGATCAAAAATGATATAGAAGGTAGTAGTAACAATTAATGGAATAAACGTAAAGAAAAAAATATCAATCTGCAAATAATCTTGATAGATTTGATTTCTAATAAAATAATGAATAAGAATAGTTGCAACTGTTCCAATCACTAAAAGAGTTGTAAATAAAAAGGCTTTCTTCTGAGAATAAATCATTCTGTACTAACGAATGCTGTGATTGAAAAGTTCCAAACACACAACTTATCTATTCAAGAACATACTCTTATCTTTATACAATTGTCTGAAATAAGGATCGAATAAATCTTTAATAAAATAGATCGCTTCGCCGGTAGATTTCATTTCAGGACCCAACACTTTGTTTACACCAGGAAATTTATCAAACGAGAAAACAGGTTCTTTAATAGCATAACCTGTTAGGTTTTCTTTAAACGTAAAATCTTTTATTTTGTGTGTTCCAAGCATCACTTTTGTTGCAACATTTAAATATGGAATTTGGTATGCTTTGCAAATAAACGGCGTAGTTCTCGAAGCGCGCGGATTGGCTTCAATTACATATACTTTGTCGCCTTTTATCGCAAACTGAATATTAATCAAACCACGAATTTCTAATGCTTTGCATAATTTTTCGGTATAGTGTTTCATCGTTTCAATAATAATGGCACCTAAACTGTACGGTGGCAACACGCTGTTGCTGTCACCACTATGAATACCAGCTGGTTCGATGTGTTCCATCACACCCATAATTTGCACGGTTTCGCCATCGTAAATCGCATCAATTTCTGCTTCTTTTGCGCGATCCAAAAAATGGTCAATTAAAATGGTGTTTTCTGGAATATGTTTCATAATATCCAACACGGCCATTTCGCATTCTTCATCATTAATAACAATACGCATTTTTTGACCACCTAACACATAACTTGGTCGCACCAAAACAGGATAGCCAACCACTTTTGCTACTTCTAATGCTTCTTCTGCGCTGGTTGCGGTGCCATAATCTGGATACGGAATATCCAATTCTTTTAGCAAATCAGAGAAGCGACCACGATCTTCTGCGATGTCCATATTATCGTACGAAGTACCAATAATTGGAATGCCTTTTTCGTGTAATTTTCTAGATAATTTTAAAGCCGTTTGTCCGCCTAATTGCACAATCACACCGATTGGTTTTTCAAGGTCGATGAGTTCTTGCAAATGTTCCCAAAAAACTGGTTCGAAATATAATTTATTCGCAATATCAAAATCAGTAGAAACCGTTTCAGGATTGCAATTCAACATGATAGCTTCGTAGCCAACTTCTTTAATGGCCAGCAAACCATGCACACAACAATAATCAAACTCGATACCTTGTCCGATGCGATTTGGCCCAGAACCTAAAACAATCACTTTCTTTTTATCAGAAACGATGCTTTCATTTTCGGTGTCAAAAGTTGAGTAATAATAAGGTGTTTTCGCTTCAAATTCCGCAGCACAAGTATCTACCATTTTATAACATCTTTTGATGTTGAATTCTAATCGTTTTTGATACACTTGTTCTTCTTCAATTCGTCCTAATAAATACGCTAATTGCGCATCAGAATATCCTTTTACTTTTGCTTTCAATAATAACTCTTTTGAAATATTATGTATGGAATATTTTTGGATTTCCTTTTCGAGTTTTACTAAATCTTGTATTTGCATCAAAAACCAATTATCGATTTTGGTTAGTTTTTGAATGCTGTGAACTGGCACGCCTAAAGCCATCGCATCTTTTATTTTAAAAATACGATCCCAACTTGGATGCTCTAAACTGTCTAATATTTCTTGTGTTTTTGATAAACCTTTTCCGTCAGCACCTAAACCAATTTTATTATTTTCAAGTGATTGACAAGCTTTTTGTAATGCTTCAGCAAAGTTTCTGCCAATTCCCATTACTTCACCAACCGATTTCATTTGCAAGCCGAGTTTGTCATCGCAACCATAAAATTTATCGAAATTCCAGCGTGGAATTTTTACGATGACATAATCTAAAGCTGGTTCAAAAAATGCGGATGTTGTTTTAGTAATTTGATTTTGTAATTCATCTAAATTATAACCAATCGCCAATTTCGCAGCAATTTTTGCAATTGGATAACCAGTTGCTTTTGATGCCAACGCAGATGAACGCGACACACGCGGATTTATTTCAATTACAATTAATTCTTCGGTTTCTGGATTGAGTGCAAACTGCACATTGCAACCACCTGCAAAATTGCATAAAGCACGCATCATTAATTGTGCTTGGTTGCGCATTTCTTGATACGCTGTGTCAGATAAAGTCATAGCTGGCGCAACGGTGATAGAGTCACCTGTATGCACACCCATTGGATCGAGATTTTCTACCGTACAAATAATGACAACATTGTCGTTGTTATCGCGTAATAATTCCAATTCAAATTCTTTCCAACCCAAAACCGCTTTTTCTACCAACACTTCATGCATTGGCGATGCTTGTAAACCGCGCGCTAAAGCTGTTTCAAATTCATCTGCTTTATGACAAAAAACCACCACCTGAACCACCCAATGTATAAGATGGACGAATAACTAATGGAAATCCGATTTTTTGTGCTGCTTCTTTTCCTTCTAACATAGAATTCGCAACAAAAGATGGAGCAACACCTAAACCTAAATCCACACAGAATTTACGAAATGCTTCACGGTTTTCGGTGGTTTCAATTACTTGCAAATCCACGCCAATGATGCGAACATTGTATTTTTCCCAAAGACCAATTTCCGCTGCTTCTTTACAAAGATTCAATGCGGTTTGGCCGCCCATTGTTGGCAATACTGCATCAATTTGTCGTTCTTGTAAAATTTCTTCTAACGATTGAATCGTTAATGGCTTCAAATACACATGATCAGCTGTTACGCTGTCAGTCATAATGGTAGCAGGATTGGAATTAATGAGCGAGATTTCGATACCTTCTTCTCTGAGTGAGCGTGATGCTTGAGAACCTGAATAGTCGAATTCGCACGCTTGTCCAATAATAATGGGTCCGCTACCTATAATAAGTACGGATTTAATCGAAGCATCTTTTGGCATTTTGGGAAAAGTTTGACGAAGATAATAAAAAGTCGTAAGCCGTAAGTCGTATGTTGAAAGTTTTTTGTTACGATTGAGTTATAAATATGAACTATTTCACTGATAAATACTTAAGAAACAATAGTTAGCATAATTTTTGCTATTTTTGAATGGTGAAAAAATCAATTTATAAATTATTGTTCCTGTTTATAGCTTTGGTATCAGGTTATAGCAGTAAAGCGACGCATTTAGTTGGTGGTGAAATGTCATATAAATGTTTAGGAGGAAACCAATATGAGATTACGTTAACCATTTTCAGAGATGATTTTTATGGTCAAGCACAATTGGATGACCCTGCAATGGTGACAGTTTTTAATGCAACTACATTTGCTAAAGTAAATTTAAACAATGGTGAGCCAAATCCATTTCCAATTTATTCACCAGCAAGTACAATTTTACCAACCAATACCAATTCATGTATTTCAAATCCACCAAGAGATGTAAGAATTCAAAAAGGAGTATATACTAAAATACTAACATTGCCAGCAAGTACATCAGGTTATATTTTAGTATATCAGCGTTGTTGTCGAAATGATGCAGTATTAAATCTTTTGAGTAATCAAGGTAGTACGTATCAAATAACAATTCCACCAAATATTACTTGTAATTCTTCGCCAATTTTTACTAATCAACCACCATTGTTTTTATGTAACAATTCGAAACTGGACTTTGATATGTCTGCAACAGATGTAAATGGTGATCAATTAAGATATAGTTTGTGCGCACCATTACAAGGATTAGATTCAGACAATCCAACAGTATGTCAACAAAGCCAACCTGGATGTGCTTATTATCAGGCGACTTCGCCACCATTTGATAGTGTTATATATGGTGGATTTTATGAATCGCAAAAGCCATTAGGATTAAATTCAATTTTATACATTAATCCAACTTCAGGAATGTTAACTGCAATTCCAAGAACGCTTGGTTTGTTTGTAGTTGGAATTTGTGTCGAAGAAATTAGAGGTGGTGTAGTCATTAATAAAAGTATTCGTGATTTTCAATTTAACGTTGAGAATTGTACAATTCCATCCGCTGCACCATTAGTAATAACAGATAATACAAATAGTTCTGCAATAAAAGTTAATGATTCAACATACAGCAATTGTCAAGGAGCTGTGGTGCGTTTTGATAATGAATTAAATCAATCTGGCGTTACTTATTTTTGGGATTTTGGTGTGCCAAGTAGAACGGATGATACATCGATACTAAAAAATCCAACGTTTGCTTATCCAGATACTGGTATTTATTATGCTACATTAATAGTAAATAAAGGAAAACCTTGTAATGACACAAGCCGTATAAAAGTAATTTATTATCCAGGTTTGGTTCCGAATTTTACGTATGTACCAAGATGTCAAAATCAATTAATTCAATTCACCGATTCAAGTACATCACCATATAATGATGTAAATAATTGGAAATGGGTTTTGTCTGCTGGTGATACTTCTTATGTTAAAAATCCAACAAAATTATTTACTACACCAGGCACATATTATGTACAACTTACAGCAACAACAGCAAAAGGTTGTGTTGGAAAGGTAACCAAGCCAGTTGTGGTGAATCCAAAGCCAACCGCCAATTTTACCTCGGCCAATTTATGTTATAAACGAAGTACGCTTTTTACGGATGCCTCTACAGGAACCATTAGTAATTATTTTTGGAATTTTGGTGATGGAAAGACCGATACTTTAAAAAATCCTACGCATGTATTTAACCAATTCGATTCGTTTAATGTTCAACATATTGTAACATCACCATTTGGTTGTAAAGATACTATCACCAAAAAAATAAAAATGGATGATACCGTGCGGTTGAGCTATGCCATAGCACCAGCAAATTTATGCGAAAAAGCACCAGTAACATTTACGAATACATCCACTGGTGGAAACCCAACGGCTTTTCAATGGATAATCAATAATGGTACACCAATTAATGGAAACACAGCAACAGCAACATTTCCATCATCAGGAACTTTTTCAGTTTTATTAATTTCAACAAACCGATGTGGTAAAGACACTTTATTTTCATCGATTACTATTCAACCAAATCCAACAGTAAATGTAGGAACTGATGTAACGGTTTGTAATAAATCTACTAAGCAATTAACAGCTATTGGTGCATTTGATTCGTTGCGTTGGAGTACGGCTGAAAACACGTCAAACATTGCTGTTGATGGAACAAAATCGCCAATTTATATTTCAGTATATAAAAATGGTTGTGTTGGAAAAGATACAGTTTTGATTAAGAAACAAACCATCACTCCAAACTTTTCAAATAATTATTTGTGTTTAAATAAAGCAATTACGTTTGTTAATACATCAACTGTAAATTCAGGTACATTGGTTCAATATGATTGGAAATATGGCGATGGACAATCTGATTTAAATACACAAAATCCAACGCATACATTTTCACCTTTTGCTAATTATTCGGTGCAGTTAATTGCAACTTCTGATATTGGCTGTAAAGATACGGTCACTAAAATTCTTCCGATGGATACCGTGCAGCAAGTTAATTTCAAATCAACAGAATTAATTACGTGTCAGCGTAACCAAATCACCTTCCAAAACTTAACAACTGGTGGTGTCAATAATACTTATACTTGGACAGCAGAAAACACAACACATGCTACCAAAGATTTAAATTATGCATTTCAAGGAACCGGAATTTATCCAGTAAAATTAGTGGTAAAAAACAGATGTTACGCAGATTCCATTACTAAATCATTTGTGATTCGTCCGCGACCAAATGTTTACATTGGACGTGATACTGTTTTATGTAAAAATCAATCAGCAACCTTTACTGTAAATCCAAGTTTATATGATTCTATTCGTTGGTCAACTGGTTCAACTGCTTCTACAATTAATAACGACGGTACTTTCAATCCATTAAAAATATTTGTTTATGTTGATGGTTGTGTGGCAATAGATACTGCAAATGTTGCTGCACAACGTATGAGCTTGAATTTTACAAATGATTTTCTTTGTTTAAATAGACCAATCATTTTTAATAACACATCAACAATTAACTTTGGAAGTATTACTAATTATACATGGAACTTTGGTGACAACACTACCGATATTGTTAAAAGTCCAACGCATTCTTATTCCGTCTTCGGAACAAAAAATGTAACCATAGTTGCTAAGTCAAATGCAGGTTGTTTTGATACGTTGAGAAAAACCATCAACATGGATGATACCGTTTTATTAGCCATCAATCCAATTCCAACGGATGTTTGTTTTGGTAAAACTGCTCAATATGCTAATTTGTCTTTTGGCGGAACTAACACACAATATGTTTGGACTTTGAACAATATCAATCCACAAACAACTAACACGGCAACCTATTCTTATTTTGTAGCTGGTACACAAATTTTAAAACTCACTGCAACCAATCGTTGTGGTGCAGATTCAATAAAATATAGATTTGAAGTGAAACCACTACCAAAAATTAAACTAGGTGAAGATAGCATAATTATGTGTCCTGGTGAACAACGCGTATTAAGTTTGCATGTGCCATTTGATTCTGTTTTCTGGAGCACAGGTGATGTAAACAAAGATTCGATTTTCATTAATGGCACCGTTTCACCAATAAAAGTGGAGGTTTATAAAGCTGGTTGTTTGCAAAAAGATTCTATTATTGTTTCTACCAATTGCGATATATTTATTCCAAGTGCATTTTCACCAAACAATGATGGTATCAATGACAACTTGAACATGATTAACAAAAGCATTAAAACGTATAACCTAAAAATCTTCGATCGTTGGGGCGCGTTGGTGTTTGAAACGGATAATTTAGCCAATGGTTGGGACGGCACTTACAAAGGTGCTGAGTGCCAAATCGATAGTTATATTTATGTGGTTTCTGGTGTGAAATATAATAACGAGCCATTTTATTTGAAAGGTGTAGTTACGTTGCTGCGTTAATTCACTAAAAATACAAATTCTTATTTTCCTGTTTTTAAAAAGATTATGTATATTAACGTATGCTAATATCAAAATGGAAATGGATTTTTTTGCTGTTATTGACACAAAATATCTTTGCTCAAAATATCACGCACGGACCCATGATTGGTGGTGTTACTGAAAATAGTGCGCGAATTTATATTCGCACATCATCAGCCGTTAATTTTAGTTTAGAATATTCTACAGATTCAACATTTGCTTCTTTTCTACAAATAAATTCAGCTACCGATGCTAATTTAGATACATCAAAAATTGTTACACTAGAAAACTTAGCAATTTTTACCGATTACTATTTTCGTTATCGCATTAATGGAAATATAGAAAATACAACGGGTCATTTCAAAACGTTTCCTGTTGTTGGCGCTACAGAACATTTGACATTTGTAACTGGTTCTTGCCAGGAAACACCAAACATGAAAGTGTTTGACGTAATGCCGTTGTACAAGCCAATTTTATTTATTCATACTGGTGATTTCACTTATCCATCGTATCAAATTCCACGCTATGTTGGCATGGATTATCCAGAAGATTGGAACGCGGTAAAACTTGGTTGGCGACGCAGAAATGAAGAACCTATTTGCAAAGATATGTTGAAGAAAATGCCAATTGCCTACATGCCTGACGATGATGATACTTGGGGCAACTCTAAATATTTTAAAGGTGGTGCGTTGCAAGTAAGATATGAGAATGGAAAACTGATAAACTATTTTGATTTATATCCACGTTCGCAGCAAATGCGCACCAATTGCTTAACTGCATATAAAAATTTCTTTCCTGGTTATCCGATGAAAAATGATACCGATGGTTATTATCATTCTTTTAAAGTTGGTAATTGCGAATTTTTTATGATAGATGTACGCAGTTGCAATACAGGTGGCTGGAATAATTTAAAATACAATGCAGCTATAAATTTATGGACGTTTAATGGAAACAGTCCTTCTCAAACGATGTTAAATCAACCGCAATTAGATTGGTTTTTGAATGCACTTAAAAACTCAACAGCAACCTGGAAATTTATTATTTCAGGTGTACCTTTTAATAAAAATATTCAACCATTAGTAGAATTGCCTTTGCTCTTACAAGGTACTCAATTTACTATTGCCGGTTATCCAGGAACGGGTTTTCGTTTGTCGTATAGCTTTTCTGACTATTTTGGTGCTTATGCATATGAACGAACCAAAATCTTGAATTATATCAAAAACAATGCAATAAAAAATGTAATTGTGATTAGTGGCGACACGCATGGCTGTGCTATTGATGATGGCACAAATGCTGGTTTACCAGAAATGAATGCAAGTGGTTTAAGTGTAAGTTCTACAGAATTGTACTATCAGTTTAATAACGTTTTTAAAATTATTGGATTGGATTTGAATAAATGGTTGTGGAACAAAGGTGGTTTAGGAATTGGAAACAATAATATCAAAAATGCGTTTGGCAAAATGGAAGTTTTTGGCAATGATTCAGTACAGTTACAAATTGTAGATGAAGATAATTTTATTGTTGCACGACATACTATTAAGAACAACAATATTATTTCTGGTGTGAATGATTTAAAAGTGATGACTGATTTAGTGAGTATTTTTCCAAATCCAGCTAGCGATTATATACAGATACAATTGAACACAAAATATACTGGTGAAAAAATTCAGAACATAAAAATATTTGATTTAAATGGAAAAGAAGTTTTCCGTTCTGATATTGCAACGCAACTAAACGATTTAATAGAAATTCCAATTCAGCAATTCAGCAATGCAACTTATTTAATTTCGATTGAAACTGATAAATCATTTGCTGTGCAGAAATTTGTGAAGCAATAGAATTAAGCAATCATTTTATTCGAGACCATGTTTCTGAAAATTGAATAAATTTAAAGGAACAATTGTAACCAATGATAGTTAATGTTCCATCTGTATTTAATTTAAACTTTCCACAAAAGTATTTTCCATTTCTGTAAGCAGTAGCATTTTCAAAATAATGTGTTGCTGAATTATACTTCGCATTCCATAAAGTTTTATTTCCAATAATTGGCAAATTTCTTTTCGATTTGTCTGGGTTTTTTACATCTAATTTAGGTTTCCCATTTTCGTCTAATTCTTTTCGAGCCCAAAGCAATTTAGCTTCGTAGGTGTTTCCAGTTTTATAAATTTCTACTTTACAATCTTTTTTACTGCAAGTCCAAATGCCTTCAACTTTTGGTGGTTCGTTTGCCATCAACAATTGAAAACTAAAAAGTAATGCATATGAGAAAAGTAGTTTCATGTGTAATTAAAGATAATAAACTAAATTAAAGTAATCAATCTCAAAAATTTTGTAAATCTATGTTTACTTCAACTCCAATTTCAGAAACTCACCAGTTATACTTTTTTTGTTTTTGGCTACTTCTTCTGGTGTTCCAGTGGCAACAATTTGTCCACCACCACGACCACCTTCTGGTCCTAAATCAACCACATAGTCTGCTACTTTTATTACATCTAAATTGTGTTCAATCACCACAATGGTGTTGCCTTTGTCCACCAGTTTTTGCAGCACATCTAACAACACTCTGATGTCTTCAAAATGCAAACCTGTTGTTGGTTCATCTAAAATATAAATCGTTTTTCCGGTATCGCGCTTACCTAATTCTTCTGATAATTTTACGCGTTGTGCTTCGCCACCACTAAGCGTTGTAGCTGCTTGTCCGAGTTTTATATAACCTAATCCAACATCGTACATCATTTTTATTTTGTTGTAAACAGTTGGAATATGTTCAAAAAAATGTACGGCATCTTCTACCGACATTTCCAATACATCATAAATACTTTTTCCTTTGTATTTTATTTCGAGTGTTTCGCGGTTGTATCTTTTTCCTAAACATTTTGTGCATTCTACATATACGTCTGGCAAGAAATTCATTTCAATTAATTTCATTCCACCACCTTGACATTCTTCGCATCTTCCACCAATTACATTAAATGAAAAACGACCTACTTTATAACCGCGAATTTTTGCTTCAGGAATGTTCGCATATAAATCTCTGATTTTATCAAATACACCAATGTAGGTTGCTGGATTACTGCGTGGTGTTCTTCCAATTGGCGACTGATCAATCTCAATGACTTTATCAATAAAATCGAGTCCTTCCACAGATTTGTACGGCATTGGATTGAATGGCGAACGATACAAATGTTGATTTAAAATTGGATATAATGTATCGTTAATCAATGTTGATTTTCCGCTACCAGAAACACCAGAAATACAAGTGAAAGTACCTAAAGGAATTTCTAAATTTACTTGTTGTAAATTGTGACCAGAAGCACCTTTTAATTTTATAAAATTGCCATTTCCTTTTCTTCTTATTTTAGGAATTTCAATCGATAGTTTATTGCACAAATATTTAGCCGTTGTAGTATTTTGTTTGATGAAGTTTTTAGGTTCACCTTGCGCAATTACTTCACCACCATGCAAGCCAGCGCGTGGTCCAAAATCTAAAATATAATCAGAAGCCAACATGATGTCTTTGTCGTGTTCCACCACAATTACGGTGTTGCCAATTTCTGCTAAGTTTCGTAACGCAGTAATTAAACGATGGTTGTCACGCTGATGCAAACCGATGCTTGGTTCATCTAAAATATAAGTGATGCCTTGTAGTTGCGAACCAATTTGTGTAGCCAAACGAATGCGCTGTGATTCGCCACCAGACAGCGAACCTGTTGGTCGATTGATGTTTAAATAATTCAATCCAACATTCAATAAAAAACCAATTCTGTCTTGCAATTCTTTCAAAATATCTTTGGCAATTATGTTCTGGTTTTTCGTTAATTTTTTATCGAGTTGATTTATCCAATCTTGCAATTCATTCAAATCTAAATGTGCAATTTCTGCAATGTTTTTATTATCTAATTTAAACCACAAAGAATCTTTTTTCAATCGTGTGCCGCCACATTCGTTGCAATCAATTTCGCTGATATAATTTTGTGCCCAATTTCGAATGGCGTCGCTACTTTCTTCTGTAAATGATTTGTTAATTTGATTCATCACGCCGTCAAACGTTAAACTCCAATGCGTGTTGGTTGATTTTCTATCTTTATTTTCCTTTGGCTTCAACCTTCATTTTTTCAATCGTGCCATATAATAACGTATCTAAACATTCTTTAGATAATTGACTGATTGGTGTTTTCAACGTGTACTTAAATTGTTTTACAATTTGTTCCACCATTTTGTACGTATAGGTTTCGCGATATTCGCCAAGCGGCGCGATGCCTTGCTCTATGATGGATTTACTATCGTCTGGAATTACTTTTTCATAGTCTGCAGTTTTAATAACGCCAAGACCTTTGCAATGCGGACAAGCACCATACGGTGAATTAAACGAAAAAGTATTTGGTGATGGTTCTTCGTAAGAAATACCAGTTTTTGTGCACATTAAGGTTTTGCTATACGTAGCAACTTTTCCATTTTCTAAATTTTCAATAAACAATAAACCTTTTCCTTCTTTCAGTGCTTTTGCAATAGATTCGCGCAAACGCTGCACTTCTTTTTTATCAACTTTAATTCTGTCGATGACTACTTCGATATCATGAATTTTGTAGCGATCGACTTGCATTTTTGGTTGAATTTCCATCGTGTCTCCATCTACACGCACACGCAAATAACCTTGTTTTCTTACATCTTCAAACAATTCGCGATAATGACCTTTTCGACCACGAACCAAAGGTGCTAAAATGGAAATCTTTTTATCTTGAAATTTTTTAAGAATATCATCAATGATTTGTTCTTCAGAAAAACGAACCATTTTTTCGCCAGTATTGTATGAATACGCTTCACCGATGCGCGCATACAATAATCGCAAAAAATCATAAATTTCTGTAGTTGTTCCAACCGTACTTCTTGGATTTCGGTTCGTGGTTTTTTGCTCAATAGAAATTACTGGTGAAAGTCCTGTGATTTTTTCTACGTCAGGTCGTTCCATGCTACCGAGAAATTGACGCGCATACGAACCAAAACTTTCCATATATCTGCGTTGTCCTTCCGCATAAATGGTATCAAAAGCTAAAGAAGATTTTCCGCTACCACTTAAACCAGTAATAACGACAAACTGATTGCGTGGAATATGAAGATCAATGTTTTTTAAGTTGTGTTCTTTCGCACCATATACGTTGATGTGTGTGATTTCTTCTTGCGAAATAGGTGGTAATGATTTGACTGACATAGTTTGAATAACAGTATAAACTTAGAGAAGTTTAGATGGAAAAAGAAATGAATTTTAAGATAAAGTTTTTAACACTTCATCCACCGCTCTGAAACCACTTTCTATGGCGCCATCCATGTAGCCATTCCAACGCATGGCTGTTTCGGTGCCTGCGAAATGAACATGCATAAATGGTTCTCGAAGTGATTTCCCAAATTGAGTGAGCACACCAGTTGGCATATTTCCTGCATAGCAACCTCGACTAAATTCTTCTTCTGTCCAGCATTTATCTTTGTATTCGATGATATTTTTGGCTTCGTTTCCAAAATATTTTACCAATTCAGATAATACTTTTTCCTTGCGTACTGCTTCTGGTAATTCAATAAAATTTCTGGCATTATTGCCTTCTACAAAAACCAATAACACGCCTTTATCTGTTACTGCATCGGTGCAATCAAATGTTACTTTTACTGGTGATGTGTCGCTCACAATTTGTCCTGAGAAACCAAGTTTTCGCCAGAATGGTGTATCATAAATACAAAAACATTTCATAGCAGCACCCATTGGAACACGCTGTATTAACTGAGCTTTTCGCTGTGGTAATATTGGATGAAATTTGATAGTACTTAATAAAGTTGGTGGTAAAGTTGCAATACATTTTTTTGCTTTAACTATTACATTTTCCGTTTCAACAACAACGATATTTTCATCTTGTGTAATTTTTAAAACAGGATTGTTTAAATAAATTTTATCCTGAAAAGGAAGCGCCACTTTTTGCAACATACCATGTGTTCCACCTTTTAGCAATGTTTGTTGCGCACCGTTGGCAATAGAAATTAAAGCTTCCATATTATCACCAGAATGGCAATAAAACAAGGCATGTAACAATGATATTTCATGTGATTCAGCAGCAAAAACAGTTTCTACACCAATATTAAAAAGATGCTTTGCTTTTTTAGTAAACATATTTTTTTCTATCCAAGAATGCAAGGTAATAGAATCGAATTCTTTTGCTTTTGGATGCGACCATGGTGCTTCTAAAGGAATTTGTTTACAGAGTTTATTTATTTTATCAATCGCTAAACCTAAATCAATTAAAGAAATTGGGTCAATCTTTGGAATAGTGCCTTTGTAGGTAGAAATTTTATTTTTCCATGATAAGATGTTTTTGCCTGAATCATAGGTGTCATAAGTTTCTGTATTAGTTTCTTTTACCCATTTCCAAATATGATGTTGTGTTGGCCCAATCCATTGCGCACCAACATCAATAGTCGCGCCACAGTCTAGCGTTTGTGTATGCGTGCGACCACCAATCCTATCGCGTGCTTCTACTACTACAAAATCTTTCCCTTTTTCGAGTAATTTTTTTGCCGCTGCAATACCAGCGTAACCTGCACCAATAATAACAATATCTGTTTGTATGGTTTCCATATTATAAGTTTACTTTTTTATTTTGTTTAGACCAATATCTGTCATAAAAAAAACCTGTTGTAGATTTCTTAAAAGATTTTGATAAAACATAATCTCTAACTTCTATACTTTCTTTCAAAGCTTTTAACGAAACATGTTTTGCATTGATTACATTCCAATTATCATCTATTAAAATCTTGTCTTGTTTTATCCAGAATTTTTCAAGTTCATGTTGCTTGAGTTTAATGAATGCGGTGTTTTCTGTATAATTTTTTAAAACAGAACGATGTAGTTTTTCCCATTTCCACCAATATGATTCATCTGCAAAAGCGGTTGGTTTTAGAAAATTAGTTTCTTCTAAAATGTCATTTCCAAAATAAAATGGTTTAAAGAAACTAATACATGGTGCTGATGTTCCTGTTAACCAAACAGAAGCTGGTTTTTCTTTGCGCAATTCAACCACCATTGAACCTGTGGTTTGCGATGGTGTTAATAAACCAGCAGCATGCATGCAAATAGATTTTGTGTTGCTGTTTTGAGGTAAAAAGTGTTGGTTATGTTCTCCATGTGAACGCAAAATCTGAAAGGCATTTTCAATGGTAAAGTCTGCATAATTTTTTCCTTGTTGTTCGCTGTTGTTTCTTCTGAATTCACAAGCTGCAAGTTTTGGCATCAACCATTGACTGTATGCTTTTTTAAAATTAAACGTTTCGTTTTTTTTTATCCATGATTTTTTTTGTGCAAACTCAATTGCGTTTTTGCTGATACCATCATATTTTTCTTCGATACTCAATCCATTTGAAATGGCACGATAACCATTTACTTTTTCAAATACCCAATGTTTGCCAGCAGTTTCTAGTACATAAGCTTCGCTTTTATCTGCAACGATAAAACTGTTGTGATAATAAAAATTTTTGTCTGCGTAAACACCGCAAGCGTCTTGTCCATATTTTTCTAAATAATAAATGATATGATGCAATGCTTCGCTAGCTGTTTTAGAAATTTCTAAACTTAATCGCAATAAATCCATTCCTGTTAAACCTGGATTTTTTTTGTCAAATGGAATTTTTGTAAACACAGCTTCATTGCCAATAGCTACGCCAAATTCATTACAACCTATTTCAGCGCCAAACATTTGGAAAGGTTTACTTAAAATTACTTCATAGGTTTCAATTGGATGTTCAATATCAATAAAGGTTGCTTTTAAGGTTTTTTGTGTTCTTATAGTTCTTGGATAACGAACAATTTGTTGTGCTTCGTTGGGTTCTCTATCACTATTCTTTCCAAAAATAATGGTCGCATCTTTTTGAGAAGGAATATGTACAAATGTGTCACACATGTATAAATTATTAATTATTTTGAATCATTTTATTGGAGCAGTTCCATAAAAAACTATGTTACTAAATACATAAATAAAGTAAATTAAAAAGCAATAAGCAATTATGAAAATACTTTTCGCAACTGCAGGTTTCCATTCTTTCTTTAAAAAATGTAGAATTGCGCTTATCAATATCCAAATTAAATGAACAACAAAAACTATAACTATTGAAAAGAAGCCAATTTGACTTAAATCTAATTTTTTTGGACCAAATACAAACGTGTAGATGTATAAACAGAGTAAACCGATGGCAAACGTAACTAAAATAAAAAAGTGACGTGCTGTGGTTACATTTCTCAACCAAATCAAAAATTTCATTCAAAATTCATTTAACCACACCAAAATAAGATTAAATAAACACTTCTTTTAATCTTTTCTTATTCTCAAGCAGATTTTTATGTAGTACTATCTTCGTACCTTTGCACCCAAATTTGGATATAAATTCCAATAAAACAACATTTTATGCAAAAAATCAGAAATATCGCAATTATTGCGCATGTCGATCACGGAAAAACAACTTTAGTAGATAAAATACTTTGGGAATGTAAAACGTTCTCAGAGCACGAAAATACAGGCGTTTTAATTTTAGATAACAACGAATTAGAGCGTGAACGTGGTATCACGATTACCGCAAAAAATGCTGCTGTTAAATATAAAGACTACAAAATCAACATCATAGACACACCTGGTCACGCGGATTTCGGTGGCGAAGTAGAGCGCGTTTTGAAAATGTCTGACGGTGTTTTATTATTAGTAGATGCATTTGAAGGTCCAATGCCTCAAACGCGTTTCGTATTGCAAAAAGCATTACAATTAGGGTTGAAACCAATTGTTGTTATCAATAAAGTAGATAAAGAAAACTGCACACCAGACGAAGTACACGAAAAAGTATTTGATTTGATGTTTCAATTAGATGCTACAGAAGAGCAATTAGATTTCCCAACAATATACGGTTCGGCAAAAAATGGCTGGATGAGCACAGATTATAAACAACCAAAGACAGATGTGGTTGATTTATTAGATTGCATTATCGAACATATTCCAGCACCTAAAACAGCTGAAGGTCCAGCGCAAATGCAAATCACATCGTTAGATTATTCTTCATTTGTTGGTCGTATTGCAGTTGGTCGTGTGTTCCGTGGTTCATTAAAAACAAATATGCCAGTAGCCTTGATCAAACGTGATGGAAAAATTGTGAAATCTCGTATCAAAGATTTGATGTTGTTTGAAGGTATGGCAAAAATAAAAGTTGAAGAAGTGCCAGCTGGTGAAATTTGTGCTATTGTTGGTATTGAAGGCTTTGAAATTGGCGACACTATTTCAGATATCGATAATCCAGAAGCAATGGCTGCTATTTCTATTGATGAGCCAACGATGAGCATGTTTTTTACCATTAATGATTCACCATTTTTTGGAAAAGAAGGAAAATTGGTAACATCACGCCATTTGAAAGATCGTTTATACAAAGAATTGGAAAAAAACTTAGCATTGCGTGTTGAGCAAGGCGATACGGCTGATTCATTTTTAGTATTTGGACGTGGTGTATTGCATTTGTCAGTATTAATTGAAACAATGCGTCGCGAAGGTTACGAATTACAAGTTGGACAACCACAAGTAATTTTTAAAGAAATTGACGGACACAAATGTGAGCCGATAGAAGAACTAACCATCGACTTACCTGAAGAAAAAGCTGGTACTGCTATTGAAATGATCACCAAACGTAAAGGTGATATGAAGAATATGATCTTAAAAGGAAACAGAACCATTATGGATTTTGAAATTCCTTCTCGTGGTTTAATTGGTTTAAGAACGGAAATGATTACAGCAACATCTGGACAAGCAGTAATGGCTCACCGTTTTATAAAATATGATAGATACAAAGGTGAAATTCCAGGACGTATCAATGGTTCAATGATTTCAAAAGAAACAGGCGAAGCGATTGCTTATTCATTGGATAAATTACAAGACAGAGGTCGTTTCTTCGTAGAATCTGGTGATGAAATTTATGCTGGAATGGTTATTGGCGAAAACACACGTCAAGATGATTTAGTAGTAAACGTTACCATCAAAAAACAATTGACGAACGTTCGTGCGTCTGGTACAGATGACAAAGCAAAATTAATTCCTGTAACAAAATTCTCTTTGGAAGAAGCATTGGAATACATTCAAGGTGATGAATATGTTGAATTAACACCAAAATCAATTCGTATTCGTAAAATTTACTTAGATGAAAACGAACGTAAACGTAAAGGAAAATAGAACACAGATTTAGCTGATTATTATGATTAGCCTGATTTATAAAATTAAACCTGTTGAGTCAATAACTTAGCAGGTTTTTTTTGTTTGCAATCTCAATAAATATTTTATAATTTTGATAGTATGACGCACGTTTTAGTAAATGAAAATACAAAAGAAGGTAAAGAACTTTTATTAGCAATTACGAAATTGCCAAATACTGTTGTTGAGGTTTTAGAAGATGAAGATGCTGAATTAATTGATACTATTTCATTTGATGAATGGTCAACAAATTTAAGAAACGAAGTAAAGAAAAGGTTTGAAAAATAAAACGCTTCGTGTTTCTTTAAAAGCTAATAACAGAATTTTTTCTATAGCTGATTATATTGAGCATGAAATTAAAATGCCTGAAACTGCATATAGATATGCTGAAAAATTAATCAGTTTTGGACAAACATTAATTGATTTTCCTCTTAAATATCCGATTTGTAAAAACGAAAAATTATCAAAACGCAATTTGCGGTGTGCAGTGTTTGATAAAAAATGGATTTTTGCTTATAAGGTTACAGAAAACTATGTTATTATAAAAGACATAATTTGGGGTGGCTCTTTAGTATGATTTTCTAAATTTCAAGAAACCTTTGCAAAAATTTATCTTGTTATCCAATCATCGATTCGTTCTACGTTTACAAATAGTCTAAACTTTGATGTTTATGATTTATGTGATAAGTATGATTAAAAATAAATTCATATCAATCAGCTAAATCAGCGGTCAAGACAAAAAACTGTTGACCATCGACTATCGACTGTCGACTTTTTCCTATCTTTGCAACATGTCTGATTTACATATTTACAATTCGCTTTCTAGGCAAAAGGAAAAATTCGAGGCCATCAATCCACCGTATGTTGGCTTGTATTGCTGCGGACCAACCGTTTATTCTGATGTGCATCTTGGTAACACACGCACGTTTATTTCTTTCGATTTGGTGTATCGTTATTTAAAACATTTAGGTTATAATGTTCGATATGTCAGAAATATTACGGATGCAGGTCATTTAACAAACGACCAAGGTGAAGGCAAAAACCGCATGGAAGACCAAGCAAAATTGGAGAAATTAGAGCCGATGGAAATCGTGCAAAAATATACGGTTGGCTTTCATGAAGTATGTCGTTTATTTAATTTATTGCCACCAACTATTGAGCCAACTGCAACTGGTCATATTGTAGAGCAAATTGAAATGACGCAAAAATTAATCGACAATGGTGTTGCTTACGAATCTAATGGAAGCGTGTATTTTGATGTAAAAGCATATAACGACAAAGGCAATAATTATGGTATACTTTCAGGTAGAAATATTGACGAATTAATTGCAGGTTATCGAGATTTGGATGGTCAGGAAGAAAAAAGAAACTCGGTTGATTTTGCACTTTGGAAAAAAGCGTCGCCTGAACATATTATGCAATGGAGCTCGCCTTGGAGTTCCGGTTTTCCTGGCTGGCATTTAGAATGTTCGGTGATGAGCACGAAATATTTAGGCAAACAATTTGATATTCACGCTGGTGGAATGGATCTTAAATTTCCGCATCACGAGTGTGAGATTGCACAGAATGTTGGTGCTTGCGGCAACACACCTGTACGTTATTGGATGCATACGAATATGCTCAATTTCAACGGACAAAAAATGAGCAAATCATTAGGAAACTCTATACTTCCAATGGAATTTGTTACCGGAAATCATCCATTGTTAGATAAACCATATTCGGCAATGACCGTTCGTTTTTTGTTTATGCAATCACATTATTCTTCTGAATTAGATATTACGATTAAAGGTTTGCAAGATGCAGAAAAAGGTTTGCGTAAATTAATGAACGCAGCAAAATATCTTTCCGAAATTAAATTTGATTCAATTACTGTTGAAGAAAAGCAAGATAAAATTATTAGCGATTTATGTGCAGAATGCAAAGTAGTAATGGACGATGATTTCAACGCGCCAAAACTAATTGCTGTGTTGCATGAATTAGCTACGCTCATCAATATTTATTATAATGATGGAAAGAAAATAAACAACATTTCTGATTCGACTTTTAATTTGTTACAAACAACATATAACGCATATCTTTTTGACGTTTTAGGTTTACAAGATGAAGTAGCAACAGGAAATAATGATGCATTAGATAAAGTAATGCAATTAGTAATCGATATTAGAAAACAAAGCAGAGAAAATAAAGACTGGACAACTTCTGATAAAATTCGTGATGCTTTAAAAGAAGCGAATATCAATATTAAAGATGGAAAAGATGGAACAACGTATGAGATTGGATAGTCAATGGTCTAAAGTCAATAATAAATGGTCAATAGTACTGTTTTTTTTGATATTTCCATTTTTAATGTCGCCATCTTGTAAGACCAAAAAACAAGATACATCAACAGAATCAACAACGGCTGCAACTATAACAAAACCTGCGTTCTCAGCCGATTCTGCTTATAAATACATACAACAACAAGTTGATTTTGGTGCACGTGTTCCAGGTACTGCAGCACAACAAAAATGTGCTACTTATTTCGAGCAAAAACTAAAACAATTTGGAGCAACTGTTTACATGCAAAAAACAAATGTTGTTGTCTATAATGGAAAATCAGTTCCATGTATCAATGTAATTGGTGCCATTAATCCAGAAGCAAAACGACGCTTATTAATTTGCACACATTGGGACGCAAGGCCATTTGCAGATCAGGATGATTCAGCAACAGCAAAACCCATTTTAGCAGCTGATGATGGTGCAAGCGGTTCTGCTGTCTTGTTAGAAATTGCTCGACAACTACAACAAAAAAATCCAGAAATTGGTATTGATTTAATTTTCTTAGATGTGGAAGATTATGGTCAGCCAGAATATGAACTCAATAAAAAACAAGGTGATTTTTATTGTTTAGGAACACAATACTGGTGTAAAAATCCACACGTACCAAACTACAAAGCAGAAAACGGAATTTTATTAGATATGGTTGGAGCAAAAGGTGCAACCTTCACCATAGAAGGCGTTTCTATGCAATATGCACCAACATTTAATAAACAAGTTTGGAAATATGCTGCACAATTAGGTTGGTCAAACTTTTTTATAAACGATGTAACAGACCAAATTATTGACGACCATTATTACATTAATGAATTGGCGAAAATTCCAACCATCGATATCATTTACCGAAGTTATACTACACGCAGTGGTTTTGCGCCGCATTGGCACACGCACGATGATAACATGAGCATCATCGACAAAACAACCTTGCAAGCAGTTGGCGAAACCGTAATGGCTACTATTTATGATTTCTAATAAATAACTTTTGAAATAATTAAAAATGGCTTTACAATTGTAAAGCCATTTTTGAAAATTGAAATTAAAAACTATTTAACTTCTTCATCTTTTGATTCAAAAGACTCTTTCACATCTTCTACTTTGTCTTTAATTGCATCTGTTAATTCGCCAGCTTTTTCTTTAACTGTTTCAAAAAAACTTTTTGCAGAATCAACTGCTTCTGTTGCATTTTCTTTTAAAAATTCCACTACATTTTCAGTTGTTTCTACTACAGTGTCTTTCAATGTATTTGCCGTTTCTTTTAAAGAATCAACTGTATTTGCAGTAGTTTCTTTTGTTGCATCTACTGTTTCGTTTACTTTGTCGTTTAATGTTGGTTCGGTCATAACTTATATTTTTTAATTGTGAAAACAATTATGCACACAAAACATGCCACAAGGTGTTTTTGAATATTATTTAATTCTTGTTTTTTTATTGCAATAGATTTGCAACTAAAATTCAAAGAAAAATAAACCATCTGATTTTTAAAAACTATTTTTGTAATCATGACGAAGGCAATTTTATTACATCATGCTGGTGGTGACAAATATGCGTTTGATAAATTGCGCAAAAATTTATTGCCAGAAATTGAAAGTATTGCTTTTGATTTGCCAGGTCGTGGTGATCGATTTGGTGAAAATCTTTTACATAATTATAAAGAGGTTGTAAAAGATTATTTTCAGCAACTAAAGAATGAAATTTCTACAGATTATTTTTTTGTTGGTGTAAGTATGGGCACGATGGCTGCGTTTGAATTGTGTCATTTATTACTGAAAGAAAATTTACCATTGCCAACACATTTGTTTTTAGCAGCACGTTTAAGTCCAAATTCGTATAAAAATGAGAAAACAATTATTGGAATTTCTTCTGATGAATTTTGGAATGTAGTGCAAAAATACAACGGTGTTCCAGAACAATTATTAGCACATAAAGAATTGCGTGAATTTTATGAACCGATACTACGTGCTGATTTTGAAGTATTGGAAAAGTATAATGCTATTCAACATGAACATCAAAAATTAGATATTAAAACGCATGTTATTTTTGGAAATGAAGACACAAACAACATTACGTTAGAAACTGCAAAAGATTGGTCAGCTTGTTTCTCAAAAGATGTTGTTTACAAAGAATTTAATGGTGGTCATTTTTTTGTGTATGAAAATGAAGATGTAGTTGCGTATATAAAATCAGTTGTTTTAAATGAAAAATAATTGCTGCTATTTATTTTATATCGAACAATCTGAACAAATTTCAGAAACTGTTTTTAATGATTTTTTGCAACAAGTTCCATTAGATTTTCAAAAAGAAATCGCAGCATATAAGCATTGGCAATCGGCTCAGAATTCATTATTAGGAAAAATAATTTTATTATTTGCGCTAAATAAACTAGGACTTTCTTTTTCTCTAAACGATTTAAAAATTGGCAAAAAAGATCGTCCATTTTTAGATGCTACTTTTGATTTTAATATCTCTCATTCAGGTAATATTATTGCAGTTGCATTAATCAATTATGCTAAAATTGGTGTTGATGTAGAAAAACATAGAAGTATAAATTTGCCTTTGTTTAAAAAGTATTTTGATAAAGATGAATGGCAAACTATTGAACAAAATTCAGAACCTTTAAAAACATTTTTTGATTGTTGGACAATTAAAGAAAGCGCCATAAAACACGATGGTCGTGGTGTGGAAATCTTATCGAAAACAAAAATTCAAGCACCAAAAATTTATTGCGATACTACTGAATTATTTTATCAGCAACTAAAAATCCACGATGAGTATTCTTGCGCAGTTTGCAGCGAAACTGATTTTCAAATTATCAAAGAAGAAGTTTTTTTAAATGATTTATTGTTTCTAAAATAAATCTGATTATTCCGTATTTTTGCCAATATGCAACAAGATCCGAAAACTGAATTTCCAACAACAATCAAACCTTTGTTTTTATTAAGCTTTGCGTTTATTGTTTTTTTAGCAATTCTAAAATTCTATGCATTACCAAAATACTTGGATATTGGCTTAAGTGATGAAGCTGATTACATGAAAAATGGCTTGCAAACACTAGCAAACATTTCACCAAATTGGGGACCGTTTTATGGTTTGTGGTACAAGTTTTTATATTTTTTTGTAACGACACCAATTGATTTGTATTACCTGAATTATATAGTAATTGCACTTTGGTTGGCATTGCCATTGTTTGTATTGTTAGTTCGAATGCAATTAAGTTTAGCAGTTGCGTTATTCATTGCCATTTGTTTCTTAATCAATCCTATTAATATTTTGTTGATGCCAAAAGTTTGTCATTTCATTGTTGGTGTTTTATTAATTGCGCTGATTATCACAACATATATACAATCAACTGAACGAAAATTAATGGTGTTAGTTTTAGCCGTTTATTTTTGCGCATACGCACGATTAGAAGCATATTTGGCGTTTTTAATTTTTTCTGCTTGGTTGGTTTTTTATTTAATAAAAAACAGAAATAGCATCACTAAAAATTCGTTTCTGCTTTTTTTTCTGCTTGTCATCGTTTTAGTGATTTGTCATTTTACGTTGTCATTTCCAAACGACAACATAAAAGGTTATGACAGAAGTTTTGTTGCTTTTACGCAACATTATATTGGCTATGAAATTGTATATAAGCAAAAATTAAAAATTTCTGGTTTACAAACCATGCTTTTAAAATACACAGAAATCTATTTTAAAGATTGCCACAATATGACTGATGTGATAACAAAATATCCAATGCGTGTTGTTGAGTATGTGTTTTTTAATATCAAACAATTATTGGTGCTAATTCCGTTTGGAAGTTTAACGTTGTTGGCTCCGTTTTCCAGTATGAAACGCACAAAAGTTAGTTTGCTTTGTACTGCATTGTTTTTTATTGTTTTGTTTTTTATTGTTTTAAGAAAAAAAGAAAATAGACTTGAAATCAAATCATTTATAAAAAAGTATCAATTTGTATATTTCTCGCTTTGTGTCTTTGCATTGCCTTCTTTTATTTCTTGTGTTTTAATTGCACCACGATTACATTATTTATTGATTGCAATCTTGCCAGTTATATTTTTACTAATTGCCGTATTTTCTACTATAAAATTGAATGATAAATTGGTGTTTCTACTCTTTGTAGCAAGTGCATTTTTATTGCCATCTATTAAAAATTATTCATTGATGGCATTCTCTGTAACTGGAAAATCGAATGATGGTGCAAATAAATTATTAGTGAATTTTATCAATACTAATTATCAGCAAAAACCGAAAAATGTGTTGACGTTTGTAAATGGTGTAGTTGCGTATTTAAAAAATAAAAATCAAGAATTTAATACGTACGATTTGCAAATCAGCAAACAAAAATTTGCTGATTTTATACAAAAAAATGCCATTGATTTAATTGTGATGCCAACAAAAATGAACGAAATGGAAGAATTTAAAAGCGATACTTCATGGCATCATTTTTATGATAATTATAAACTATATGGTTTCTCGTATCATAAGACAATAGACAAAAAAACAAATGTAGAAGTAGATGTTTTGGTGAAAGAATAACGTAGCTATTGGTATCTAGGTTTAATTTTTCATTTATTTTGCAGGTATTTGTATTTTGGGTTTCTACTTGTATGAAAAACTCTTGTGATTAGTATGGTTTCTTTTTCTATTCTATATACAATAACATAACTAAATATATCCATTAATAACTGCCTGTTTTCTCTTTTTACTTTTCTAAAATGTTTTGGATTGTTTTTTATTCGTTCTATTGTTTTTTCTAAATCAGCATCAAATTTATTAATTAAATTTTCTCCAATTTCACCATAATATTTGTATGCTTTTGCTACATCAATATTTGCTTTTGCTAAGAATACTAATTTATAATTAGACACTTTTTCTTGCGTTTAATTTCACTTCTTCAAATGTGTATCCTTTTGTTTTTCCTGATAAATAGTCTGCTACATCAGTATCAATTTCATCTGCTTCTTTATCTGTTAACTCAAAACTATTTATTGTGCTTTCTTCTAACAATTCATAAATTGTTTCTAATATTTTTTTATTAGATGTTTCAACCTTATTATGTATTTTTTCTTTTAATTCTAGAATTTCCATTTCTTTCTAATTTACAACCAAATTTAATAGTTTTTTTTATTTAATGTTGTTAAATTTCATAGCTAAGTTTCAATTAAAACAGCTATGTATTAAACACAAGTTTATAAATATATACAAATAGAAGACAAGAAAACAAATGTAGAAGTAGATGTATTGGTAAAGGAATAATATGCTATATCGAGCCACGATTTTCGTGGCTCGATGCATTATCGTTTCATTTTTTCTCTTAATTCTGTCAATGGATGCTCGAAGTATTTGTAAACTTGTAACGCAGTTTTATAAAATATTTTTCAATTAAAGAATAATTTAGATACGACAAGAAGTATAGAGCCAATAAATAAATAACTACTAAAACAGCCAAAGGTATTATTTTGAGTTTTAGATAAATCAGCAAAAACAAATTCAACAAAATAGTTTTATGGATTAAATACATACTGTATGAGATGTTACTTGTAAATGTTACAAACGCAATAACAAATTTGTTTCTTACTTCTAATTTTATTAAATATGGAAACAATAATAAAATTCCAAATGCAGAAATTAATAAACTAAAATTCCAATTAAACCAATTAATTTCAATCACTTTATACATGCAAAATACATTAGTGTAGATTGTGTAAGTTGCAATAATTAATAAGCCGATTATTAATTTTATATTTTTATTTGAGAAGAAAAACTTTGGATAATAATGATACAAAACTGCACCAAATAAACCAACGGCAATACTATCTAATCTTGATAATACTATATTTCTTACATTAACTAAATAAATAGAAAAATCATGTAGTTCTGATTGGTTGTAAAAGAATATTCTACTCAAAAGCGAAATGAAAATAAATAACAGCACTGTAATTATAACTGCTTTTAAATTAGATTTAGTTAGTTTTAAAAATAGCATTGTAAAAATTGGCAATAATAAGTAAAACCATTCTTCAACAGCTAAACTCCAAGTTTCTGGAAATGGATTACCACATGGTTTGTAAAAATTTTGAAGAAAAATTAAATTTTTAATTGGCATCTGAAATTTATTCAAACAAAAAACTAAAAATGTAATCCAATAATAATTTGGTAGCGTTCTAAACCAACGCATAATCCAAAAATCTTTAATAATTGATGAAAGATTTTTATTGTTATTTTCTTTCAATGATTTTATGAAGATATTTCCGATTAAAAAACCACTTAAAACAAAAAATAAATCAACACCATCAGGTATTGGCAACCACAATAAATTTTGTTTTAATATAGCACTAATTACAATTACTAAATGTATAGCAACCACATTTAGTATTGCAATGCTTCTTAAAATATCTAATCCAATTATTCGAGTCGAACATTCATTATTAAGAAAAACTTTAGAGTTAAAAATATACACAGTATGTCTAGTTTTCAATAAAACTACTTATTGAAAAATAATTATATTGATATAAATTTTTGCCATTGTCATAAAATTAAATACTAAAAAATGGTCTTTCTATTTATATTTCAATCTCAGTATAACTTTATTTATTGAATAATTTCTGTTACAAAAAAAGCCATTTGTCATAAAATATAAGAGAATGGCTAAAAATTAATTTTTTATTTCAATGGTTTCCAATTTGTCCGAATTAAAAATTGCCTCTGGTGAAATAACCGTTTCACTGTAAGGAATATTATTTCCATAAAGTTCTTTTAGTTTTTTTATTCTGGCGCAAGTTTTCCGAAGGACAACTCGTGTCAATTGCTGTAACCAATCTCTGATTGGATTTATAAGCCAACCAATTTTATAAAAAAAGAAATACTAATTTGGTCACAAACCGAATGATTTAATACATACTAACGAACCCAATGGTATTTACTTTTTAAGAGTTACAGCAAATAACAAAGTGTTATATACTAATACGTTTGTACTAAATAAATAATTATCTTAACTAAAATTAACACTATTTATAAATCAATATTCTTAGTTTTAAACTACATTAGTATAAATTTTTAATCATTAAAATAAAAAAAACATGGCTCAATTACCTGTAAACCTACCAGAACTTACGGATGCAGAACTTGCTACCCTTAGAACAAGTTTTAATGCAATAAAAACATTGCTAGCTCCTAAATTTATTAATCTTGAACCAAAGGATAGACAAAAATATGGTTCAGTAAATGAGAAAAGCAAATTGGTAATCAACAAAGTAAAAGATTATAGAGATAATATGCCTGCACTATCCAATGCAGATATTAATTGGGTAAATTTCCAAAAAAATTATACCACACGTAGAAATTTTATGATGGTTATTGATATGATAAATGAAACAAACGAACTCTGCAACGATCCAAGAACGTTGGTAGATTATGTATTGTTTGGACAAGCACGCCAAGATTATAAATGGACAAAATACAAAGCAGAAGATGATGGCGGTGGCAGCAGTGGCTATGAAGCAAAATACAATGAGCTAAAACAGTTCTTTTTAAATGATAAAGGTGAAGATATTTCTAATGAAGACGACGACGAAACAGAAACCACACCACCTGCAAATTAGTAGCTTTCTTTTTTTTTATTTATTAAAACGACACTCTAGTAGTGTCGTTTTACATTTTAAGGGCAAAAACACATTGTTAACGTAGATTTATACGTTGTATAGCGTAGATTTATACGTTATTGACGTAGATTTATACGTCATACAACATAGATTAACACGCCTACACACGTCAATTTATACGTATTAGACGTGCATTTATACGTCTAGAACCTAGAAATCTACGTTAACCAACGTAGATTTATACCAATTGTTTCAAATTAGGTGCTAGAAAAAGTCGAAGAGGTCTCAGACCTATTCGACAAATTATTCGGTTTTCATTAATTGCACTAATTGATTCCCGAAATCAGTGCTTAAAATTTTAGCACCTTTGTAATTTAAATGATGAAAATTATAACCAAATTGTACATCATAATATTTTGGATATTTACGCGGATCGGCAAATTCCAGTTTTGTGTTTGCTGGCATGGATTTAAAAACTGGCAGCAATAAACTATAATCGGTTCTAGCGCGAGGTGGTAACATAAAATATACTTGTATGCCTTTTTTTGCGCACTTTTTGTAAGCATCCATCAATAAATTGACCATGGCTTTGTTTGGTTGGTCGCTTGGTTTATAATTTTCAAAAGCACGAACAACAGATGCCGTTAAACTATCTCGTTTTCCTTTGTCATTTTCATAAATTTTCCTGGATTCTAACAACATAGTATCTTGCCATTTGTATTCCATAAATAAATGGTATTCTTCATAATCATACGGATAAAAACCATTTTTTTGTTTTCCAACATAACTGTTATCGCTTTTGTTTTTAGTGAGTTCATAATTCATCACGTCAGTCATGATTCCAATTTTAAAAATACTTTCGAGCCAAGTTAATCCATAATAATAAAAATATTTTGCTCGTTTTTTAAAACCATCATTCAATGTAGCTACCGTTTTAACAGCACGATAGGTAGATGGAATATCTTGCCATGCAATCCATTTTGCTGTGTGCATATTGTTTGGATAAAAATAAGGATCGCTGCTAATACTTAAGAAAATGTATTTTAAATTAGAATTTTTTATTTTCAACAAACCATCTAAATCACTCATTTGTTGTACAATTCCATGTCCATCAATTCCTAAATTAAAGGAACGCAAATCAATGTTATTTTTTTGAGCAATACTATCAATAATTGCTGGATCTAAATGACGATATTCTAAGCTGCCACCAAGGTAAACCGCATTAAAATTGTTGCTGTTTTTTTTATAATATTCAAACTTGGTTGCTTGTGTTGAGTCGCCCCAAAAAAATGGCAAAAATAATTTTATTGCCAAAGAACACAGCAATAAAATTGCAAATAAGATGAGAATATTTTTAATTAATTTTTTCAAGTTTTTTCTTTTTTAATTTGATGTAAAATAGTTCCTGAAACAAGTTCAGGATGACAGCGTCGCGGTTTGTTGTCGCTGTGCCGTGTCGCTGTCATGCCGAATTTATTTCGGCATCTAATATTGAAAATACACAAACGACGTGTTATTAAAGATGCCAAACCACACAATGCTCATCAACAGTAATGAATAAATAATCCATAGAGTCATTTTATTTTTTGTTAAAACAACAGATTCAATTTTTGCGTCGCCAATAATCGCTTCTGTAAAAAATAAAATAAACATAAAAAACAACACCACACCAAATTGAATTGCACCTTTATTCAACATCCATTCTTGAAAATAATTTGCTGTATTTAATCTAAATAAATTACTGTACAAAGTTTTCGCAATTGTTATCCATTCTACCTGCTCTGTTGGATGCAAATGATTAATCGCAACTTGCGCAGTATGCACTCTGAATAATAAAAAACAAAAAAGAAACAAGAATATAGTGATGATGCTATGCATGAAATCAGGAAAATAGTTGTCAAATAAACGATATGAATTACTTGGTTTAATGGCACGAACTACGACATTTTGCCATACATAACGTATTGCCATAAACACGCCAACCATGGTAAACGACAACACCATTGGCCAATTGGCGCCATGCCACAAACCACAGATAGCCAACACAAAAATTACATTAAACACTACTCGATAACTGCTTGCTTTGTATGCACCTAAATAAAAGAATACATAATCTGTTAACCAAGTAGAAAGTGAAATGTGCCAGCGTGTCCAGAAATCAGCTAAGTTTTTTGCAAAAAATGGTCGCTTGAAATTTTCCATTACATCGATGCCAATAACTTTTGCAGCACCAAGTGCAATATCAGAATAACCAGAAAAATCACAATATACTTGTATAAAGAAAAACAAACCGCCAATCAAGGTTGTCCAGCCAGAAATTTCGTTGTAATGCAAATACAAATCATCTACATAAAATGCCAATCTATCAGCAATTACTGCTTTCTTGAATATTCCAAATGCAATTCTGAACAAACCTTGTCGCATTCTATCATAATCAAACCGATGTTCTTCTTTTATTTGTGGTAATAAATTTTTTGCTCGTTCAATAGGTCCATTTACCATCACTGGCCAAAATGCAGTAAATGATGCAAAGTATCCAAAATGTTGTTCCGCTTTCGTAACACCTTTGTAAACATCAATTGTATAACTTAAAGATTGAAACGTTAAAAAAGAAACGCCAACAGGAACGACCCAATTGTTGAACCAAACTTCTGGTACAATCCACGAAACATGAAAAACAGCTAATAATTCACGGATGTTATTGTCAACAAAATCTAAATATTTAAATGTAAATAAAATGCCTAAATTTCCAAGCATGCTCAACAATAACCATTTTTTTTTGCGCAGTTGAGTTGGCTCTTTGTCCATCATTTTTGCTGCAAAAAAATCATTACAAGTAATAACAAATAATATAATGGCAAAAAACGGACTAAAACTTCCATAAAAATAGTAACCACCAGCAACTAATATTTTCCATTGATGCTTTTTAGGAACTGATAAATATAAATAGCAGAAAATAGGAAAAAAGAGCAAAAAATGGATAGAGTTAAATAGCATGTTCTTTTTTTGACTGTTTTAATTCAAGAAAATAGTACATAATTTTTTTTAAACACATAGATGCATAGATTTTTAAAAGCATATCGGTTAGTAAAAAATAATCGTTCAGCGTAGTTACACAATAGTATTCATCAAAGATGAATAACTATGTTGTACTATCTTATTCTTTTATATCATACTTTGCTATGTTTCTATGTGGTTTAATTTTTAGATTTGTTTTATCAGCAATCAAAAATAATAAAAATAACGTTGGAAAAGTTTTTTATCGCAAGATTATGAACTTTTCCAAAGTTGAACGTAAATGCCTATTTTTGTACTTATACAGAATGTCGTTGAAGATTCCATTTTATAAAGAAAAACTTGAAAAAGCACTGCAAGACAAAAATTTTAGTTTTGTTCTGAAAGGTAGTTTGTCAACTGCTATTACCTTGTTTTTTGTTCAAGGATTGCGTTTCGTATCAGGTGTTTTAATTGGCAGACTATATGGTGCAGAAGCATCTGGCAGATTGACACTAATTGTAACTGTTATGGGAATTTTTGCCATTTTAATCAATTTTGGTGTAAAAGATGCGTTGCAAAAACTCATTCCTGAATACAACCAAAAATATAACACCAAAACAAGTTATTCGCTTTTTTTAAAAGGAAATCAGATTATTCTTGTTTTTTCATTTGTCAGTGGAATCATTATCTATTTTATTTCGCCTTGGTTGTGCAATTATTGGAATGAGCCAAATATGCTTTGGTTGTTTCGTATTTCTGGTTTTTTTTCTACCTTTTATGGTTCTTGGCGAATTAAATTATTTCAGCTTGCGTGCTGCACTTAAGGTACATACAGCGAATATGTCCTTGGTGTTGCCAACTATTATTCGTGTTGTTGTTTTGCTGATTGTTACGAAATATTTTTTCAATATTTACAATCCAATTTATTTGCATTGGACAACTTTATGCGTGTTGCCATGGTTATTTTCTTTAGTTCCGATTTACAACTATTTTATAAAACCGTCGAGAACAGAACCAACTTTAAAAACCGTTTCGTATAATGAAATTTTTACGATGGCATTTCCGATGCTAATGACTTACATTGCATTTTTAATCAATAATAGTGCTGATGTATTTTTATTAAAATCAAATAATATTGGAACTGACATGGTTGGTATTTACAAAACATGTGCGAATATTTCCATGTTGGCAGCAACGCTGTTAGTAGCTTTAAATACTACTGTTCAGCCGAAAATCACACAGTTATTTACACAAAACAAATTGGATGAAGTGCAACGAATCACTAATAAATCTTCTAAATTAATTTTCTGGTTGAGCTTGCCAGTTTTTATTATTTTATTGTTCTTTTCAAATCAGGTAATGTGGTTGTATGGTGCAGAATTTATGAAAGGTGCTATCTGTTTGTCGGTGCTCACTATTGGACAAATCATCAATACAATTTGTGGTCCAGTAGCTCAATTGTTAAATGCAACTGGTCATCACAAGCAATTTAGAAATATTTCATTTGTTGGTGCAATAGTAAATATTGTCGCTAATTTAATTTTAATTCCTAAATATGGAATTCTAGGATCAGCGATTGCAAATACGTTTAGTATGATTGCTTGGAATATCATCGGAACTATTTATATCAAAAAAACATTCGGATTTTTTATTGGATATTTTCCTTTTATAAAAAAATAAGCACTTAAAAAACATAAGTTATAATAAAGGAAGATTACAAAATGTAAAAAAAAGAGAACCTTAGTTTTCTTGTTCGCATAGATTATTACCTTCAAATTGTTTCTTTGTTCCGAAGCTTCGGAACTTTAGTGCCTTCAGTGGTAAATAATTTTCTTTGTTTGATAAAAATTCATTTATTTTTGTGAGAATGCGTATTGGAATTTGGAAACCACAACAGGATACTATGAGTGTAAAAATTTACACAGATAATATTGTATTCTATTTGCAAAAACACGAACATGAAATTTTTTTTTTTGGCAAAAATGATTCGATTCCAGATGTTGATATAATTTGGGATCCGACTTGTACAGGCGCACGCTATCCAAACAGAAAAATTCTGCAAACCAATATTCCTTGGCTAGTAACTTTGCATGGTGCTGCTAATCTTTCGATGCCTTTGAAAGATACATTTGGCACATCATTTATAAATAAGCTAAAAGGTTTTTTTGTAAATGTAAAAAGACGATTAATGTGGCAACTATACAAACATAAAGTTGCACATATTATCACCGTTTCTAATTTTGCAAAAGAAGAAATCATTCATCAACTAAATTTAGAAAGCAACCAGATTTCAGTAATATATCATGGTTATGATGATACTTTATTTTATAGACAAAGTGGTGCGAAGCCATATTTTTTTCATGTTTCGATGTATCAGCCGAAAAAAAATGTAGAAAAAATTATTGAAGCATATCAGTTAATAAAAGACGAAAATAAATTGCCGTTAATTATTGTTTGTCCAAATTATCCGAATAAAATTTCAGATGAGAAAATTCAATTGATTACTGTAAAAACAGAAAGCAAACAAATTGCAAAATACTTGAAAGAAGCATACGCTTTTATTTTTCCATCTACACACGAAAGCTTTGGTATGCCTTTGTTAGAAGCAATGGCGTGTGGTGTTCCGGTAATTACAAGCAATTCAACTGCGTGCAAAGAAATTACGAAAGATGCTGCCATTTTAGTAGATTCAAATTCAACAGAAGAAATAAAAATTGCGATGCAATTATTAATGAATGACAAAACATTGCACGATTCATTAAGCAAAAAAAGTTTAGATGTAGCAAGTACTTACAGTTGGGAAAAAGCTGGATTTTTGCATACAGAAATTTTTAAAAGATATGCTAAGCAATAGTTTTTAAACTCCATTTCTTTTCTAAAAAAGTATATACTTTCGAGCGGTTATTCAGTGCAATTTTTTCTACAAAGTGCCACGAAAACCAGGCAAATACTAGTATAATTGGCGTTGCTGCTAAAGTTAGCTGTAAACAACTCAGCGAATAGAGATGCATCAGCGTTTGTTGAATAGGAAAGCCGTAAATATAAACACCATACGACAAATCACCTATTTTTTCACCAATGCTATTTAAGTATTTTGTAGAATAGGTTCCGAAGAACAATACAATTACCGGAAATAAAAAGTATTGAATCAATTCAAAATTTGGATTTCCAATTAGTAAAACCCAAACTAAAAAGGTAGTAATTAGAATTGGAAATTTGTATTTTATTTTTTGTAAATCATAAGTAGATAAAAGTGCGCCAACATAAAAATAAATGCCATTGTGTGCAAACATGTATAAACCTAAAGTGCCAATGTGTATTGTTTCAATCTGATTCTGAAAGATGCGAATTACAAAAAACAGTGCAATAAAAAACAGCAATACGATGCGTTGAAAAAATATAGTTTTATGCTTTAAAAAAATAAAGAAAGCTATCGTGCAATACAATGCAAATTCATAGACAATTGTCCAAAGTGAACCGTTAATGGCTCTTGGAAAAACATTAGTTCCAAAAACACCAGGTATATAATTTTGCAATTTTATCAAACTTAAATTAATTGGAATATAAGTGTATGTTTCTTTCATTTTAAAAAATGAAATTATGTTTCCATCATATAAAAACATACTAATAAAAAGCGTTACAGCCAAAACCACTAACAAACCTGGATAGATACGCAGCACACGTTTTACAAAATAATCTATTAAGTTTTTTGAACGCATTAAACTCGGAAAAATCAAAAAACCACTAATGACAAAAAAGCCGCGAACACCAATATATGAAAAAGATAATAAGCCGTGAGTTGCGTAAAACAAAGCATCTTGTTCAGAAGTGCCAGACAATGGAAAACTGTGATGCACCACTACTAAAAGTGCAAATATCAATCTTAAAAAATCAAAATTATTTTTATGCATGACGCAAAACAGTTGACGAATTTACACGCAAAATAGTCAAAATAAATAGCTTGATTCAATTAATTAAACGAAAATAAATTTACTTCTAAAATTTAAGTATCTTCGTTATTGCATGCATAGTATTTGGAAAATATTGCTAAAAACAAAGAACAGAATTTCCTTAAGTTTGATAAGTTTCTTTTTTTGGGAATTGCGTTATCGATCGTTTGCGGTATAAAAATCTGCTGGAATTTACAGAATTACATGGACGTCCTTTTTTGGGACGAATCGTTGTATTTGTACCGAGGAACTTGCATGTTTGATTTTATACCAAAAGATTGGGGCCCAAGTTATTCGTTATGGTACAAAATATTGTCGTTATTTATTCAGGATAAAATTCAATTGTATTATTTCAATTTTACCTTTACCACGATACTAATTTCCATTGCTTTATTTATGCTGCTTTTGTCGAGTGGTGTACAACGTATTATCTCGTTTATGTTGGCAATGATTTTTCTATCAAGTTTTATTAATTTACCAGTTTGGCCGCGCATATCTCATTTTTGCATTCTTATAATTATATCTGGTGTTTTGCTGGCAAAATATAGTAAAACTACCTTGTTAAAATTTAGTGTAATGTCTTTTGCTTTTTTAATTTGTTCGTACGCACGGCCAGAATTATTTTTACCTTTTATAGCATGCTTTTTGTTAACCATTATTTTGTTTTTAAAAAAGAATAGAAAGCTAATTAAAATAGAGATTGGTGTATTTGTTACATTGCTTTGCTGCTTTGTTTTTATGTTTATTTTCTTTAAAACACCATTTAATAACGGTGATTCAGCAAGAAGTTTGCGTGTGTTCTTACAACATTTTGCCTGGAATGCATCTGTTTGGAAAAACGATCAATCTCCATTTTGGTTAGAGTTTAATGAATCGAATAAAGCATATTTTCCTGATGTTTCTTCGCTAAAATCTATTATCTATTCTAATCCATCTGTTTTCTTTCACCATATTTTTTTTAATTTAAAACATTATATTTTACTGACTGGAAAAGTTGTGGTTAGTTTCTTTTTTCCAGTTTTTACCAAAGATTTTCATTGGTTGTGTTTAATGGTTGGAGCAATGTTTTTAATCATTTATCTTTCTTTTGGTGCCACGGCAAAATATTTTTTCAAACGCTTTTTAATTTTAATAAAAGCAAATTTATTTACGCTTTTTATGCTATTTTTAGTATTAGCACCAACGGTTTTTATTTGTATATATGCATATCCTAGACATCATTATATATTATTACAAGTACCATTTTTAATGCTTTTTATTGCACTTGTTTTCTCTTCTTTTAATATTGAGATTGATAAACCAATGCAAAAAATTGTTGTATTGTCTTTTGTTTGGTTTTATGTAACACCAGCAGCAGAAGATTTTAGATATTATAATTTATTTAGGCAAGAAGACAGTAATTGTAATGCTACAACCATAAAATATATTAGAAAAAATTTTCCATTAAATAAAAAAATATCCATTTTAGATGCTGAAGGAAGCATGACTAATTTAATGCCTACTAATTTTGTAAATTATAACCAGGAATTTGTTTATGATAAAGATGTAGTATTAAGCAACTTCATTGCCGTTAAAAAAATTGATATTATATACATTACACCTACCTTATTAGCACTAAAAAAAGTTAAAAAAGACACCATTTTTTCACATATCCTCAATCAGCCAGAAAAGTATGGTTATTTTAAACAAAAAACAGGTAATTTCGTGCCTTATCTTCTAATTAAAAAGAATAATTGAGTTTGCGATCAAAACCTTTATATACACGTGATCAGCCATTTTATGAAGTAAAAATATTTGGATATTTTATCTATGCTTTATTATTTAATAGCAATGTCTTGTATCAATTTAAATCGCTCTCTTTTGTAAGCGCTTTAATGTCAATAGGATTGCCATTCGTTTTAATTTCAAGTATGGTGTATTACTACTACAAAATATTTGCACTAAAGCAAATAAACAGAGTTGATTTAGTAGTGATGCTGTTTATGTTGGTGCCGATTTATAATGCATTCACTGTACATTATACATTGGATCAACCTTTAATGAAAGCATTGTATCGATTGGGTGGTTCTTTGTTTGTAACATCATCGAGTTTTATTTACTATCTAATTCGAATAAATAAAATGACAATAAAGCAGTATGTATTAGCCAATGTAGTATTATGTTGGTTTACTTTATTGTTTTATACATACATTTCATTTACTGTGAATCCAGCCACATTTTCAGATGGTTCTTCAGAAGGATTGGTTGGTTATAATCCAGTTAAAGGTGGCTATATCTTTAGATTTTCAAGTAGCTTCTTAATGTTTGGTATGGTGTATTATTTTCTAGAATACATTTTAAAAGATAAATTTACTGGTTTGTTTGCTTTTTTAATTTTGTGCGCTTACCAAGTGTTTGTCGATAAAGGACGTAGTGAATTTATTTCAGAAATGATACCTTTATTTATATATATGTTTGTAGTGTTGAAATGGCATCAGACTGCCAAAAAACTGCTTCAGATGGCAGGAATCATAGGGTTTATTTGCTTGGTACTCTATTTCGTATATCCAGAAGCATTAAAATTTACGGCAGATATGTATATTGTTTTTGCTAAATTTTTATTAGGCCAGAAAACTGGTGAAGGATCTGCCGATGTTCGTTGGGAAGAAATGGCGGCCGTTTATAACTATTTTTTACGACATCCTACACATATTTTCTTTGGAATTGGTTGTCCTAAAAAATTAGTAATGATGTTGGAAGTAGGAAATGTTACATTAGGTGACATCGGTATTGTTGGTGGTTTGCTATCAAATGGAGTTGTAGGAGTTCTTGTAATAAATTCAGTATTCTTATATCCAATCTATGTTGCCTATAAAATGCAGGTGTATAAACGAAATATATATTTCAATACTGGTTTGTTAGGGATTTGCTCCATATTTATACAATCATTATTTGGTGGAGCTATTTATTCTGGAGGATTTGGATTCGTCTTGTTTTTCTTAATTGTTGAATATTATCGAGCCAAAGAACAACAATACTTGAAAGCAGTTGCAAATAATCCAAATGCCAAAATTCAACCATAAAAAGATTTTTTTAACCACATAGATTCATAGAAAAAGCAAGCATGAAATTTGCAATAAATTATAGGTTATAATAGTTATTCATAGTTGTAAGCACAGCTTACAATCTCTGTAGATCTTGACTTTCGTAATAAATTGCAATTCCGTTTTTAGCAAACTAATAATTTCTTATGTTTCTATGTGGTTAAAATAATATTTCTACTTTTTAAATTTTATACACATGAAAAAGAATCTAAAAATTGCTTTTATATTTATTTCGACACTTTTTGTATTGCGCGTTTGCCTATCAAACGATAAAAAGAAAGTGAATAATTTGATTTTAAAAAGTAGTACAATACCAACGGCAACAATTAACATCATACCAAATATATCTAATTCAATAAAAATAAACCGTAACATTTTCGGTATTAATATAGGTTTTGCATTTGCTGAAGAGTTAGATAAAGATTCTGGATTTGTACAATTGTTACGCGATTTAAAACCAGCTTCATTACGCTTTCCAGGTGGAACAGTAGCTAATTGGTATCACCCAAATTTACCAGTATATGGTTTTAAAACAACGGAAAGTTTAGGAAAAGCTGGTTATGCATTATACAACTTACAAAGCAAACGAAACGAAAATATTTTATTCAATTTAATACGTATGTGTAAAGCGACCAATTGTGGTGTAGTTTATTGTGCAAATTTACAATATGGAAACTTTGATGAATTTTGTTTTGTGATTGACGAATTGAAAAAAAATAATATTCCAATATATGGCGTTGAGTTAGGAAATGAATATAATTTAATGGGTTATCGGAAGCTATTTCCAGATGTTTACACTTACATCAAGAAAATAAAACAAACAGCAATTGATTTACGAAAAAAATATCCTGAATTGCGTATTGCTGTAGTTGGTGGCGACCCAAATACTCTTACTGCCATGGATTCACGCAGTAAATTTATGCGCGAATGGAATCAACAACTTGGAAAAGAAAACTTCTTTGATGGTTATGTTTGGCACACGTATAATGGTTGCAAAACATGTGATGATACACCATTTTTTGACAGTGTTTATATTAAAAACAATAGCTACTTAATGCCCACAAAAAATGGGTTCATTGAACACGAATCGGCAAATTTAAAACCATTTTTTGATGCCAGTAAAAAACTATGGATAACAGAATGGAATGTTGGGAATTTAAAAATGTTAGAAAATACCTTTGTACAAGGTGCTTATGTAAGCGATTTTTTTCTTTCCGTCTTAGATATCAATTCAAGAACGAATAACTACATAGAGTTGACAAATTTGCATGCGCTTGGTGGTTTAATTACATTCGGAAATGGAAAAATAAAACCATTTAAAACCATTGGTCGAAACAAAACAACGTATGAGTATTATGCGTTTCAATTTTTAACGAATACACTTTCGGTAAATTCATTTAGAGCAAATGAAACAGTTACAAGTGATGATAAAGATGCATTAAAACTATTTACTTGTTATACCTTTTTAAATAAAGATGACAACAAAGTGTATTTACATTTTGTCAATCACACTAATAAAAAAATTACGTTGAATGTAAATGCAAGTATAAAATCTGCTGGAAATTATGTTGCCATGGAAGCAGATTTCCCTTATAGTGCAGCTGGAAAAACACAATGGGAAAATGAAAAGGAATATGCTCCAAAATTAAATTCCGCAAAATTAGTCAATAGAGTTTTAACGAACAAAGCTGTGCAAATTGCACCATATTCGTTTGGATATATTAGTTATAGCAACTAAAAGTTTTTGGTTACTTCATTAAATAAATCTGTTACAATATATTTTTTATGTTGAATAGTTTTGAATTTATACAAACGAATCATTCCAAAATCATACATACATTCAATCTCCTCTTTTTTAATTAAATGAATAACTTCTGCATTATTTGTAATTAGATATTGATATGGAAAATATTTTTTAGTATTTGGCAAATTCATCAATACTTTTGGAAACGAAATATTATTAATTGATTTTACATTCGCACAATTATGTAATAAAAAGTATTGAATATAATATTCATTAGTACCACGAACAATTGCTATTCCAATATTTGCATGCTTGGTATCTATTTTTGCAGATAAATTTTGCATCATTTGATAAATCGTCAAATCCATCCAATACATTCGTTCCGTATAGTTTTTTGAATAGATACTGTTTTTTTCTTTTGGAAAATTAAGCACACTTATCAGCGAATCTTTAAATGATGTAGAAGCAGCAAAATCTCTGTTGAACACTAATAATTTTAAGTCAGTGTTTTCAACTGGTTTGTATTGTGCTCGTATAGTTGATAATAATGTTGGTGCTTTCTTTTGTATAATTTCTACATCATAATTTGATAAAAATGATGGCAAACTATTTCCTTTTTTTATTGGAATAATGGATTTGCTTGGATTTAAGAAAACACATACAAATGCAAATAAAATTGATGCAGATAAAATTGTACTTGAAAATAGTTTGTTTGCAAACCAATTTTTATACACTAATACTAAGTAAGGAATCAGTAATAAGAACCAAGGTAAAAACAAACGACCATTCCATACTTGCCAACGTAGAAATGCAGAAAATAAAACCAAGCCAATTATCAAAAATAAAAAATAAAGAATCGCGGTTTTGTTTCTATAATACATCAATAAAAAAATAGAAAATAAAAATAGTAGAAATGGAATAAAATTCGTGACCGTATCTTCGTGTAATACAAATCTATTTGAAAAGGAATTTCCGAATTTTACATCTTTTTCCGGATTGATTTTCCAACCTAAAATTGCATGAATTTTGCTAACTATTTTTGAACTTATTTTATTGATTTTATTAATTGGCACAATTGATAAAATGGCAACATGTTTAATAGTATTAGAGGTGATTTGGGTAAAACTAAAATCATCATTTTGCAAATTACTAGATAATTCATTTTTATTTTTCGCGCCTAGAGGTGAATCAAATGTTTGCACATTTCGAATGATGAATGGCAAAAACAAAATAATATTTATAACACCAACTAACAGCATTTTTGCAACAAAAACGTGCTTATATTTTATGATGCACTTATTGAAATAAAACACTAAGAATGGAAACAAAAATATCCAACCAGAAAATTTTGTTAAACCACATAGTGCCATCGAAACACCAAATAATACTATAGTTTTGTAATCAATTGCATCACAAAACATTTTCATTAAATAATAGAATGCAGTTATCATAAAGAAACCAACTACAAAATCATTTTGTGTAGATGTTGCTTGAAAAATTCCAACCGGCAAAGTCAGCGTTAATAAAAAAGCAATGAGTTGCAATTGCTTATTTCCATTCATTTTATTTACAATCAACGAAACGGCAATGCAACTTCCAAGCATGGCAAATAATTGTACAAAATTTGCATAATGAACTGTATTCGTTAGTAATTCTAGATGTAAAATTTGGTATTCAGCCAATGGATTGTAATACAATTGCATGCCAACCATTGTTGGAAAAAAGTTTATATTTTTATTGAAAATCCAAAATGGAATGCGTGCCATATGATATAGCATCGAATCATTATTATTTGGGGGAACGAAATAACATAGAAACGCTAATGGAATTAAAATAGAAAAAATGATAGCGCTAATTACTTTGTTATTATGGATAATCTGTTTAATATTAATTAATAAATCGCTGCAAGTTGATTGTATTTTTTTTAGTTTATAAATAAGAAATAGAATGTCAATAAATAGCCAAATGCCAACAATACTTGCATGTGTAAGAGCATTGAAGCAAGAAAGAATTTCAGTAATTATAAAAATCGATAAAGGAAAAAATAATAAAATTTCAAGAATAGATTCTCGAATATTTTTTGAAGATTCATAGAAATGAAGCAATAATAAAATAAGTGCAATTATGATTAAAGCAACCATGTAGATTTTCTATTTTTAAATATAAATCTATTTCATTACTTGTTTCACAATGCCTAATTTTCCATTATATGGTGGATAACGCAATGGCACATCTGGCCAAGTAACTTTGTGGCAAACACCTTTGAAATGCGTAAACGTATCGAAACTAAATTTACCGTGATATGCGCCAACACCACTATTGCCAACACCACCAAACGGCAAGCCATCATTCACAAAATGCGAAACGGTATCGTTAATGCAACCACCACCAAATTGTATAGTGTTTAAGAATTTTTGTTGTGTATTGTAATTATTCGTAAATAAATAAAACGCCAACGGTTTTTCAAATTGTTTGATAATGGATATCGCTTCATCCATATCGTTCATCAACAACACTGGTAAAATGGGTCCAAAAATTTCATCGTTCATCAATGGATGTTCTAACGAATCAATTTCTATCATGGTTGGTGCAATGTAACGTGTGTCGTGATCGGTTTGTCCGCCAACAATGATGTTTCCATCTTTTAATAATGCAGCTAATCTATCAAAATGTCTGTCATTAATAATTCTTGGATAATCGGCACTATCTTGCGGATTGTTGCCATAAAAATCTTTCACACTTTTAGTAAAATATTTATAGAATTTTTCTTTCACCTCTTCATGCAACAATAAATAATCTGGTGCTACACAAGTTTGTCCACCGTTTAAAAATTTGCCCCAAGCCACACGTCTTGCAGCAACTTCTATATCTGCATTTTTATCTACCACACATGGACTTTTTCCACCTAATTCTAACGTAGTTGGTGTTAAAAATTCTGCAGCAGCACGAGCAATAGTCTTGCCAATTTCAACACCACCAGTAAAGAAAATATAATCGTATCTATACGTCAACATTTCTGTATTATCTGAGTGTTCATCTAGCACAGCAATGTATTCTTCATTAAATGTTTCAGCAATTATTTTTTGAATGATGTGATAAGTATTCAATGCTGCACGTGGTGGTTTGATGATACATGTATTGCCTGCAGCCATTGCGCCAATTATTGGTGCAAGCGTTAGTTGCAACGGATAATTCCATGCACCAATTACCAAACAAACACCGTATGGATCTGGATAGATATAATTTTTAGAAGGAAAATTGGCGATGGTATCTGAAACTAATTGTGGTGTTGCCCATTTTTTTATGTTTTTGAGCATACACGAAATTTCTTCATATAGAATTCCAATTTCAGTTGCGAATGTCTCAAATTTTGATTTTTTAAAATCAGCATTGAGTGCAACATAAATATTGTCTTCGTTATCCTGAATTGCTTTTTTAAATTTGGTTAATTGTTCAATTCTGAAATCGATATTTCGTGTTGCGCCGCTTTCAAAAAAGTTGCGTTGTTGTTGAATGGTTTGAGCTATGATTGAACTTATTTTGGTTTTGGTAGCCATTATTTATTGGTTTTTAGAATGGTTTAATTATAAATAACTTAGTTTTAAAGTAGCCAGCAAATAGATCCTGAAACAAGTTCAGGATGACATCGTCGCGGTACTGCGTCGCTGTCATGCCGAACTCGTTTCGGCATCTAATTCATATATTTTAGCTGTAATTAATAGAACTATGTTTTAAAATAAATTTTAATTTATTATTTCGCTTTGCTTTTTTTCTCAGGTACTCGTTCGTTTTCTGGTCTGCCTTCAAAGCTATTCATTGATGAGTAAACGCCTAAAAATCCAGCAACTTTATCAAATATTTTTCCAGAAAAAACACCTTTTAAAAATGGAACAATATTTACATTTTCTGGCATCATTAAAATTGTATCATTATTTTTTACAGCTTTAATGATTTTAGTTACTACGTCATCTGGTTGCAACAAAGGAAACAATAACGGTGCTTTCACACCTTTAAACATACCAGTGTCAATAAAACTTGGGCAAACCGTAGTTACATGTAAATCTTTTCCTTCCAATTCAAATTCCATTCTCAAACTTTCACTCCAACCGAGCACGGCCCATTTACTGGAAGCATAAACCGAACCTTTAGGTAATGGAATTAAACCAGATGCAGATGCAATATTGATGATGTGTCCTTTTCGTTGTTTAATCATATCTTGAATAAATACGCGTGTTACATTCATCACACCACTTATGTTAATGCTTAATGTCTTTTCAATATCTTTCGCAGTGTGTTCCCAGAATGATTTTTTTCCAGCAACAATTCCTGCATTATTAAATAACATATCTACGTTTCCAATTTCTAATAACACTTCGGTTGCATTGCGTTCAATATCATTTACATTCGAAACATCTACCACATACGTGTGCACATTATTGTATCCTTTTGAATTAAATTCTTTTTGTGTTTTAAAAAGATTTTCTTCATTAATGTCCCAAATTATGAGATTGGCTGCACCTTCTTGCAGGCATTTCAAACCCATTAATTTTCCGATGCCGTTAGCACCACCTGTAACCAATACATTGGCATTTTTTATTGTTGACATATGATTTGTTTTATTGATTAAAGATACACAATATTGTGAAATGCATTCTATCCAAAAGATAAGATATTTCTGCCTCATCCGATCTCGCCTTTGGCGAGATCACCTTCTCCAATTGGAGAAGGAATGTCGAACTACGTTCGACATGTATTAGGTAAAATGTGATAGCAAAGTTTATTTATTCAGCAGCATCTTCTATTTCTTTTTCTGTTGGAATATGTAAATGTTTCATACATCCAATTGATAAATACAACAACGTAAATATCATGGAGTAAACGATTAATTTTTGCGCAGTTTGTTGCACATATGGTACTTGCCTTGGACTTGGACCAAATTTCATTAACAAAATATAAAATGCAATTGCAACAACAATGGTTAGCATTAAATTACCATATTTATTAGGCAACAAATGGTGTTTGCGAATTAAAATGGTATATGCAAAACTCAAAGGAATCAACATGCCAAAGCCAGCGTACACAAAATCCATGTGAAAAGGCAAATATAAATCGCATGGTGTTAATGCAATTCCTGCTAATAAAAACGGAAATAAAGAGCCACTAATTAATGCAATAAAGTGTGCTGTTTGGTTGAGTCGTATACTTTTAGTTTCTTTTAAAAAGAAAATATTGAAATAAAACATGGCAAATGCATGAAATAATAAGGCAATTTCAAATCCAAAAAAAGAAATCCATTTTGTTTCGCCGTTGTGTGTGCGCCATCTGCCTAATTCTGAAAAGAAATTATTGAAAAAACTATAACCTTTGGTATTATGGTCGAGAATAGTACCGCCAGGAAAGAAAAGCATGCCAATTCCAGTGGATACTAAAAATAAAATACAACTAAAAAATAAGATTTTAAATGCGATTGGTTGTTTGTTCATTCTATAAAAGTACAAAACAAAATTCTTTTTACTTGTTTTCAGTGAACTGAATGTGAATGATAATTTTCAATTTTGTAGCATGAAGAATCAAAATGTTTTAACAACAGCCATTTTACTGAGTATTGCTTTAATTGTAATTCCAGTTTTCGCTATTTTTTATGATGTGCCATTAATTGATTTACAAAAACAGGTATTGAAAAATTTAGTGTATGCAATGCTTGCAGTTGTTTTAGTATGTTATATTGTTGGCGAATTAACTAAGAATTATAGTCAAACAGATAAATTGTGGAGCATTATGCCATTTTTTTATGTGCTGTATGTTGCGTATGCAAGTGGCTGGCAACCACGATTAGTTTTGATGCTTTTTGTTGTTGGAATTTGGAGTGCACGACTTACGTATAATTTTGGACGACGTGGTGGTTACAGTTGGAAATTCTGGTCTGGTGAAGAAGATTACCGTTGGACTGTTTTGCGTCAAGATCCGTTTTTACAAGGTAAAATCCGTTTTTCAATTTTTCATCTATTGTTTATTTGCTTATATCAACAAGCATTGATTTTGGCGTTTACGTTGCCAGCAGTTGTGGTGTTAAATGCAACCAAAGCAATAGGTTTTGTAGATTATATTTTAGCAGCGTTGTTAATTGGTTTTGTTATTATTGAACTGATTGCAGACCAACAACAATGGAATTTTCAAACGCAGAAACATAAAAAAATAAAAGCTGGAAAACCATTGAATGAAGAACAACAAAATGGTTTTATTTCGAGTGGTTTATGGAGCAAAGTTCGTCATCCAAATTATGCAAGCGAACAAAGTATTTGGATTGTTTTTTATTTAATGAGTGTTGCAGCAACTGGAAGATGGCTAAATTGGAGCATGGCTGGCTGTGTGTTGTTGGTTTTATTGTTTCAAGGCAGTGCGAATTTCAGCGAAGGCATTTCATCGACAAAATATCCTGAATATTTAAATTATATAAAACGAGTGCCTAGATTTTTACCTAAGTTTTGGTGATAAAAAAATCCGTTCAAATATTGAACGGATTTTACTTATTACTTACAACTTATTACTTGTAACTATTTACTACACATCAATCTTCGCATATTTTGCGTGCGCTTCAATAAACTCACGGCGTGGCGGCACTTCGTCACCCATCAACATAGAGAAAACATGATCTGCTTCTGCAGCATTATCTATCGTGATTTGTCTGAATGTTCTGGTGTCTGGATTTAAAGTTGTTTCCCATAATTGTTCCGCATTCATTTCACCTAAACCTTTATAACGTTGTGTGTGTACACTATCTTCTTTGCCATCACCAGCTAATTCTTTGATAAATTTTTTGCGTTCTTCATCGTTCCAAGCGTAATGTTGCTTGTTGCCTTTTTTCACTAAATACAATGGTGGTGAAGCAATATAAATGTATCCGTTTTCAATCATTTCTTTCATGTGACGGAAAAAGAACGTTAAAATTAAAGTTGTAATGTGAGAACCATCTACGTCGGCGTCGCACATGATGACTATTTTGTGATAACGTAATTTAGAAATATTTAATGCTTTATCATCGCCTTCAACACCTTTGGTTACACCTAAAGCAGTGAAAATATTTTTAATCTCTTCGTTTTCATAAATTTTGTGCTCCATTGCTTTTTCTACATTTAAGATTTTTCCTCTTAATGGTAAAATTGCCTGAAATGCACGGTTTCTTCCTTGTTTTGCGGTTCCACCTGCAGAGTCACCTTCGACTAAAAATAATTCGCAAACAGTTGGATCTTTATCTGCACAATCAGATAATTTTCCAGGCAAACCAGCACCACCTAATACACTTTTACGTTGTACTAATTCGCGTGCTTTTTTTGCAGCCATACGAGCTGTAGCAGCCAAAATTACTTTGTTTACAATGGTTTTGGCTTCTTTCGGATTTTCTTCTAAATAATATTCTAATTTTTCGCCAACAATTCCAGCGACAATTGCATCTACTTCTGAGTTTCCAAGTTTAGTTTTTGTTTGTCCTTCAAAAGATGGTTCCGGAACTTTCACAGAAACTAAACAAGTAATACCTTCACGAAAATCTTCACCACTGATTTCTACTTTTAAATTCTTGAATAAATCGTTTTTAGTTGCCCAACCTTTAAAAACTCTGGTTAATGCACGACGAAAGCCAACCACATGCGTACCACCTTCAATGGTGTTAATGTTATTTACATATGAGTGAATATTTTCAATGTATGAATCGTTGTATTGGAAGGCAACTTCAACTACTACGTTGTCTCTTAAACCTTCCATATAAATTGGGTCAGGAATCAATGGTTGACGTGTTTTATCTAAAAACTGAACAAACTCAGATAAACCACCTTCTGATAAAAAATGTTCTGTAAATGGTTCGCCATTTTCGTCTTTATTTCTATCATCAGAAATAGTAATACTGATTCCACGATTTAAGTAAGACAGCTCGCGCATACGTGCAGCCAATGTGTCGTAGTTATATTCGTGTACCGTGAAAATAGTTGCGTCTGGTTTAAAATGAACCGTTGTTCCATGTTTATCAGAAGTTCCAATTTCTTTTACAGGATATTTTGGAACGCCAATGCTATATTCTTGTTGATATTTTTTGCCATCTCGCTGAACGGTTACTAATAAATAACTTGACAATGCATTTACGCACGAAACACCAACACCATGCAAACCACCGGAAACTTTGTACGTGTCTTTATCAAATTTACCACCTGCGTGCAAAACGGTTAATACAACTTCTAATGCAGAACGTCCTTCTTTTTTATGCATATCTACAGGAATTCCACGACCATCATCTTCAACAGAAACAGAATTGTCTTCGTGTATTTTTACAAAGATATTAGAACAATGACCTGCTAATGCTTCATCAATAGAGTTATCGACAACTTCATATACCAAATGATGCAAACCACGTGTGTTGATGTCGCCAATGTACATCGCAGGTCGCATACGAACTGCTTCTAAACCTTCTAAAACGGTGATGTTATCGGCACCGTAATTATTACTTGTAATTTGTTCAATTTCGTCGCTCATAAATTTAAAATAGTATTGAATAATTTAGATTTGAGAAACAAGATTTTTATATTTTATTTTTTGAAAAATCTTATTCTTTCATCACCTAAAAATTAGGTATGCGAAAATACAAAATTATGAAGCGAAAACAGTGATTTTTGTGGCTTGTTTATCCACATTTTACGTTAATAAATCGTAATAAAAGAGTAGTAGTTTTTTGTATGAAAAATGTTTGGCAAAATGCAGGTTTTTATCTTAATTACTTGTTAAAGTTGATCATTTTTCCTGCACTTTCAAATAGTTTTCTAAATTTTGCTGAGTCTGCCATTAAACCATCGCTAAGCGAATCTAAACTTACATCAATATTACCAACTATAGAGTCTAAATTTGCACCTTTTATGAAACTGTTTATAAGTTCTAAGCCGTTATTGTTTTTTGCATAAATAGTGTCGCCATTTGATAAAAATTCGGTAGATGAAGACGGCAAAATAGTTAGGTTTCTACCATTAAAAATATTTTCTAGATTTACTTGCGCTGTACTTCCTTTTGTTGGTTGGAAATCTTCATTTAATTTTATAGTTGCAATTACTTTATCGCCAACAATTTTTATATCGTTTACTTTGCCAACATCCAAACCTTTGCATTTTACTTTTGAGCCACTTTGCAAGCCACCTGCATCGTCCATAACTACATTAATTGTAGTGCCATCTTGCAAACAAGATTTAAAAGAAAATAAGGAAAGAAAAATGATTGCGAATACTTTCATGTTAATTGCTATTTATAATAAAAAAAATCTAACTAAAGATAGTTAGATTTTATAAAAATTATCAAAAAAATAAATTAAAAACGATAAGTAAACGCTGGTGCAATTGCAAATTTACGAGTTAAACCATCTGGTCGAACATCTCGAACAAGTACTGGAAAACCAGCACTTAAGCCAATTTCAATTTTATCATTTATGCGATAACCAAATAATGCAGTAATGTTTAGTGTTAATCCTTGAGAACCTTTTATTGCAACTTTTGAATCATCTTGCAAAACAATCTCATCTTTTAAAATATGATAGATTGCTAATGCGCCAACTCCAAGATCAAATTTCTTTTTTATGGTGAAAATTTTATCTATTCTGAAAAACACATCGCCTTTTCTGATAAAAGATTTTGCGTTTAAAGTATCAAAATTTTCAATTGAAGAATTTCTATTAATATGTATTAATGGCTGCTGGTATCCTGTTGCAATATTAACAACACCTAATTTGTAATTGAATTTATAGTTTAATCCAAGCAACAAATCGAAAGTACCTAAACTACTTTGATAAACCATTGGTAATTCGAATTTGTTTTTATCTTTTGCAGTTGCTCTTCCTGTGGCTAATTTTGCGCCAATATTTAAAACTAATTGATGTTTGGCTTTGCTTAATAAATTAGTTGAATGTGAAATGGTAATATCACCCATTCCAAATTTTGTGACTTGTTTTCCAAAAGCAGCTTGTAAGTTTGTTTTAATATTTATAGAAGAACGTGGATTTATTTGGAAAGAACCTTCGATATGTGGTGTAAGTATAAAAACTGATTGTTCGCCTAATGCAACACTAACACCAACTTTTACAAAATGTTTTTTTGGTGATGATTGACTGCTATCTTTTTTAGCAGCATATTTTTCTGATGAAATATCAGCATTTGAACCAACAGTGCAGAAACCAGCGTCGCTGCAACCTTGTGCGTTAGAGTATTTAGTTAAAACAAACACGCTTAATAGTATTAAAATAATTCGGTGCATACTTTTTAATTTAATTGACGAAGTGTAAATGAATTCCTTACAAAACAAAGTAAATCTAAAAATATCACAAAATTATCACAAGAAACAAGTATAGAATTTATAAACGTTTAATATCTGCTCCAAGTGCTTGCAAACGCAAATCGATGTATTGATAACCACGATCTATTTGATGAATATTAGAAATGGTACTTTTACCGTCAGCAGAAAGTGCTGCAATTAATAAAGAAACACCAGCTCTAATATCTGGTGAACTCATGTTGATGCCACGCAAATTATATTCTCTGTTTAAGCCAATAACGGTTGCACGATGTGGGTCGCACAAAATAATTTTTGCACCCATATCAATCAATTTATCTACAAAAAACAAACGACTTTCAAACATTTTTTGGTGTATTAAAACACTGCCTTCTGCTTGGATAGCTGTTACTAAAACTATACTTAATAAATCTGGTGTAAACATTGGCCAAGGTCCATCAGAAATGGTTAAAATTGAACCATCTATAAAGTTTTGTACTTCGTAACGTTCTTGTCCATGTACAATAATATCATCATTGTTGAATTCTAATTTGATTCCTAATTTCTGAAAATATTTTGGTATCACACCAAGCATATCTAATCGGCAATTTTTAATAGTAATATACGATTTGGTCATCGCTGCTAAGCCAATAAAACTGCCTATTTCAATCATGTCTGGAAGCAAACGATGTTCGGTGCCACCGAGTTTTTGCACGCCTTCAATCGTTAATAAATTGGAGCCGATTCCTGAAATTTTCGCACCCATTCGGTTGAGCATATTACACAATTGTTGTAAATATGGTTCGCAAGCTGCGTTGAAAATAGTGGTTGTGCCTTCTGCTAAAACAGCAGCCATTACTATGTTTGCTGTGCCTGTTACAGATGGTTCTTCGAGTAAAATATATTTGCCAATTAATTTTTCAGTAGTTAAAGAATAGAATGAGTTTTCTTTATCAAATTGAAAAGTTGCACCGAGTTCCTGAAAGCCGAGAAAGTGCGTATCTAAGCGTCTTCTGCCGATTTTGTCGCCACCTGGTGTTGGTAAATAGGCACGTTTGAAGCGTGCTAAAAGTGGTCCTAAAATCATAACAGAACCACGTAAATGTGCGGCACGTTTTTTAAATTTTTCGGTTAATAGAATTGCAGGATCTACATTTTTTGCGTTGAATGTATATGTTTCTGAATCTATTTTTTTTACAGCAACATTCATTTCAGCCAATAATTCTATTAAAACATTTACATCTAAAATATCTGGAATATTAGAAATAGTGATGTCTTCTTCAGACAATAATACAGCTGATAGAATTTGTAGTGCTTCGTTTTTTGCACCTTGTGGAACAATAGAACCACTTAATGGTTTACCACCTCTTACTTCGAAAGCGTCTGTGCTCATTAGCTATTTTTATTAAAACGATTATTGTTGTTATTTCTATTGTTGTTGTTGTTTCTGTTGTTGTTATTGTTGTTTCTGTTATTATTGTTGTTTCTATTGTTGTTATTGTTTCGGTTATTGTTTCTATTGTTATTATTACTGTAATTACTTCTTGTGTTTTGCGAATAACGTTTGTTTTGTTGACGCGTCATTGCTTCTATATTCATATCAGCACTAATTTCCAATTCGCCTCCAGAAATTGTTTTCATATCTTCTTTCACCAAATCGTTGCTTACCTCTTCATTGCTCCAGTTTTTGTACGCCATTTTCATGAAGTTGCCAATAATTTCAGTGAACTGAGCCTTCTTATCTTCATCTTCCATTTCAATGGCTTTTTTAACCAATGATTCTACATTTTTACCATAATGTTTTAACTTAATTCTTTTTTGTGGATACGGCAAATCTGCAGGTTTAATACGTGCAGTTTCAGTAGTCGGAATTGGAAATGGCGAATCTACATCTAATTGAAATTTAGAAATAATAAAAAGATGATCCCAAAGTTTTTGTTTGTAATCTGCTGTGGTTCTCAATTGCGGATTAATGATACCCATTAATTGAATGATAGAAGCCGCCACTTTTTGTCGCTCTTTTCTGTCGTCAAGGGTCAATGCATAATCTACCATTTTCTGGACATGGCGACCATATTCGCGCATCTCAATATCATTCCTTTCTGTATTATAATTCATGTGTTTGTTTTTAAATTTTGAGTTGAGTTAGTGTCAAACTAATAAATAATGAAAACTTTCACTATTCTTTTAAAATATAAAATTTGATTGCTAAAATTGTTTGTAAAACATACTATGTACTAGAACGACTTGAATATGCCTACGTAGGACTACAAATATAACAGATTATTTTAATTTCCAACTACACTTTTTTAATTAGTTGTATAATTTTGTTTTAAAGTAGTTAATAAAAACGTAACATATATCAAACATTTCAACGCAACTGATATACTACTTTTGTGCTCTATTAGGAAAAATAATAAAAAAAATTATTAATAATCACAAAAAAATGAAAAAACAAGCAAACAAAAAAATTGCACTATTACTTACAGCATTGGTCTGTATGTTGAGTACAAGAGCTCAGTTCTTAGGAATTAGAGCCAGTAACTTTGGTGGAATTACCAACGTAAATTACAATCCAGCAATTGCTGACAGTCGTTATTTAGTAGATATCAATTTATTTACAACGGATATGACTACAAGCAACAGCTACATCGGAATGAAAGGTAAGCTTTCAATGTTTAATAATTTCGACGATGAATTAAACTTAAAAGAAAACTTAAACGGTAAAAAGAAATTTGCATATTCAAGTTCTACCACGCAATTGCCATTGTCTTTTTTAGTAGGTTTTGGAAAAAACAAAAGCAATAATCAAGCAATTGCATTTTCTTCTCATTTAAATTCAATTGTAAACGTTGATAATGTTGGCGAAGCATTAGCACGAAATTTGCGTTGGGGTTGGGGCAACGATGCATTCACAAAAATCGGAAACTTTGTTGGTGTCAATAACTCGCTTACAAATGTTGGTGTTAAAGGTATGGCTTGGGCTGATGCTGGTGTAACGTATTCTCGCGTGGTATTAGATAAAGATAAACACTTCTTAAAAATTGGAGCTACTTTAAAGGTGGTGAAAGGTTTGGCTGCTTTATACGCATATTCTGATCAATTTAACTATCGTTTTGATAATTTAGATACTATTTCAGTTCAAGCGAACATGAAAGTAGGTGCTACTAAAAATTTAGAATATTTCTTGCCATCACACGGTGATTTTGATGGTGATGATGCGAAAGAAATTTTTAAAGCGTTTAAAGATAATTCTATTTCTAAATGGTCAGCTGCAGCTGATATTGCTTTAGTATATGAATTTAGAAGAGAAAAAGACAAACAAAAATATTCTATGGATTGTAAAGATTTATTTTACAATGAAAGAGACAAACATTTTATTCAAGTAGGTTTCTCTGTAATTAATATTGGCCGTTTAAAATACACTAAATCTGATTCAGTAAGAGATTACAATTTAAACTTAGTAAAATCAGGTGATCAGTTTAATGAAAACACTTTATTATATAATTGGTTAAATCAAGGTACGCAAGCAAATAATGAAAGCACTTTCAAAATGTGGTTGCCAACAACTATCAATGTTTGGGCTGATGTAAATATTGTTAAAGGATTTGGTGTTAATGTTGCAGCTCAAATCAATCCGTTACCACAAAAAGGAAACAATGTTCACCACTTAAGCACAGTAGCAGTTACACCACGTTACGATTATAAATGGGCTGGTGTTTACATGCCTGTTGCTGTTGATCAATTAGCGAATGCACAATGGGGCCTTGGTTTCAGAGCTGGTCCATTATACATTGCTTCTCAAGATATCTTTTCTACATTAATTAAAATGAAAAAAGGAAACGCAAGAGATATCAATATTCAAATGGGTTTGAAAATTTCTATTCCTAACATGAAAGCAAAAGATAAAGACAAAGATGGCGTATCAAACAAAAAAGATTTATGTCCAAACGTTAAAGGAACTTGCGAAGCAAAAGGTTGTCCTGACCGCGATGGCGATGGTATCTTAGATACAGAAGACAAATGTCCTGACGTTGCTGGTTTAAAAGAATTACAAGGATGTCCTGACAAAGATGGCGACGGAATTATCGACATGGAAGATGATTGCCCTGAAGTTGCTGGCTTAAAAGAATTGAAAGGTTGCCCAGACCGTGATGGTGATGGCATTGCTGATAAAGATGATGCTTGTCCGGATGTAAAAGGATTGAAAGAATTTGCTGGTTGCCCAGATAGAGATGGCGATGGCGTTCAAGATAGCGAAGATGCATGTCCAGATGTTGCTGGTGATAAAGCACACAAAGGTTGTCCAGATACAGATGGCGATGGCGTTTACGATAATGAAGATAAATGTGTTACTGTAAAAGGTCCAGTTGCAAATCAAGGTTGTCCTTATTTAGATACAGATGGCGATGGCGTTTTAGATAAAGATGATGCTTGTCCAACAGTAAAAGGTCCGAAAGAAAACAAAGGTTGTCCTGTGATGGAAGAAAAGATTAAAAAAGTGTTGTTAAAAGCACGTAATATTCAATTCGAAACAGGTAAAGCAGTTATCAAACCAGTATCTTATGCAATCTTAAATGAAGTAGCAAAAATCTTAAAAGAATACGACTACTATAATGTAAGCATTGATGGACATACTGACAATGTTGGTAAAGCTGATTTAAACTTGAAATTATCTCAAGACAGAGCAAAAGCAGCGTTGGATTACTTAGTAAAACAAGGCGTTGATGCTTCTAGAATGACTTCTTCAGGTTATGGTTTGTCTAAACCAATTGCTGATAATAAAACAGCAGCTGGAAGAGCACAAAACAGACGTGTAGAATTCAATTTGAATTTTAAATAAAGATTTCAAACATTTCCAAAGTTATAAACTTTGGAAATGTTTTTGACAAACAAAAACGCCGACCATTTGGTCGGCGTTTTTGTTATTTTAAATAATGTTGTTATTGAAATTAATTATTATTATCCAGTTTTTCATCACCATAAAAATGCTGTAAAAAACCTTTTACTACTGTAGAAAAATCTGATTTATTATTTCCAATAAGTTGTGTTTTTATTGGAATGCAATACAAAGAAATATTATTTTCTGCCAACCATTTTGCATGTGCAGCTAAACGCACACCATCTTTTTCAGTAGTAATCCATCGTGTAAAAGAAGGATAGTTTTTTTTAATCGTTTCTAATTCGTGTTGCTCAAAAAAATGATGATCGCTGAAATTAAAATGAATAATTTCTTTCGATTTTTCTGACAAATAATTTTTTAACGAATCAGCATTTGCAATTCCAGTTACTAAAATCTCAGAAGCATTTTTATTCAATTCTAATCTGTCATTTCCATTTAATAAATTATACGCAACACCATATTTTATGGATGTAAAGAATACTTTTTGATTTGCAGTTGGTTTTATTTTATCTATGATTTTTACTTGCTCTTTCTCGGTTAAATTTTCCGAACATTTTGTTACAACTATAATATTCGCTCTGTTTTTTCCTGATTCAAATTCGCGCAAAGTACCAAGTGGCAAAATCGAATCATTCCAAAATGGTTTGTCAAAAGTAGTCAGTAAAATATTAATATCAGGTCGCACACTTTGATGCTGAAATGCATCGTCTAACAAAATAACTTTTGTGTCCGGAAACTCGTGCAGCATTTTCGGAATCGCAATTACACGTTCTTCGCCAACACTAACATTTACCATCGGATATTTTAGTTTCAGCATCAATGGCTCATCACCAACTTCTTTTGCAGTATGATGCGATTGAACAGCAATATAACCACTCGTTTTTCGCTTGTAACCGCGACTCAAAATTCCTATTTCAAATTCAGTATATAAAAGTTCAATCAACAACTCTACAAATGGCGTTTTGCCAGTGCCACCAACGCTTAAATTTCCAATAGAAATTACAGGAATTTCAAAATCAGTAGAGCCAATAAAATTTGATTTATACAACCAATTTCGCAACCAGATAATTGCACCATAAATTAGCGCAAACGGAAAGAGTACTATTTTTATTAAAAATTTCAATTTTATTATTTTAAACAACTTCCTAAATTCTAATATTATGAATCTAAGTGTTTTAATTATTTTTTATTAAAGCATTAAAGCATAACTTTATCTTCATTTAATATCAAACACATGAAAATAGCAGAAATAATTCAAACTATCGAAAACTTTGCTCCAATATCATACCAAGAAAATTATGATAATGCTGGTTTGATTATTGGCGACAAATTGACCGATTGTACTGGTGTTTTAATTTGCTTAGACTCAATTGAAGCGGTTGTTGACGAAGCAATTGCCAAAAATTGTAATCTAATTGTAGCACATCATCCGATTATTTTTTCTGGTTTGAAAAAAATTAATGGCAAAAACTATATCGAACGAACCATCATCAAGGCCATCAAAAATGATATTGCTATTTATGCTTGTCACACTAATATTGATAATGTTCGACTTGGTGTAAGTGATGTAATTGCGGAAAAATTAAATCTTAAAAACAGAAAAATTTTAGAACCCAAAAAATCAATCTTAAAAAAACTCTTTACTTATATTCCAACCAAAAGAAAAGACGATTTATTAAACGCATTGTTTGCTGCAGGCGCAGGAAATATTGGCAATTACAGCGAATGTAGTTTTTCTGTTGAAGGAAACGGAACGTTTAAACCAAACGAACTTGCAAATCCAGTTGTTGGTGAAAATGGAATCAGAAGCAACGAAAACGAAGCCAAAATTGAAGTGATTTTTCCATATTATTTAGAATCGAAAATTATTCAAACATTAAAAGCAAATCATCCGTATGAAGAAGTTGCTTTTGAAATCATTTCATTAGATAATGCTTTTCAAGATGTTGGTTCTGGTATGATTGGCGATTTGGAAAACGAAATGGATGAAATGCAGTTTTTATCGTATTTGAAAGAAAAGATGAACACACAATGCATTCGGTATACATCGTTGTTAAATAAGCCAATAAAAACAGTTGCTGTTTGCGGTGGCGCAGGCAGTTTTCTGTTAAATCACGCAATTTCGCAAAAAGCCGATGTTTTTATTACTGGTGATTTTAAGTATCATCAATTTTTTGATGCTGATAATCAATTAATTATATGCGATATTGGCCATTATGAAAGTGAACAATTTACTTCACAACTATTTAATAAAATAATTTCAGAAAAATTTCCTAATTTTGCAGTCCAAATTTCAACAATTAACACTAATCCAGTAAATTACATATAACAATGGCTCGTAAAAAAGAATTAACTACCGTTGCAGACAAATTAGAACATTTAGAAGAATTACAAACAATTCATTCAAAAATTGATGCAATTCATATTTTAAAAGGTGAGTTACCAATTGAAGTAGCTGATTTAGAAGACGAAATTGCAGGCACTGAAAAACGTGTTGCTAAAATTAATGTTGAAATTGAAGATGCGAAAGAAGAAATTGAACATCGCAAAACGTTAATGAAAGAAGCGCAAAGTTTAATTACTAAATACGACAAACAATTACACAATGTAAAAAACAATCGTGAGTTTGATGCGTTGAACAAAGAAATTGAGTTACAAAAATTAGAAATTCAATTAGCTGAGAAAAAAATCAGAGAAGCAAATTTCACCATTGAAAATCATAACAAAAACTTAGAAGAGGTAAACAAACGCTTATCTTCTAAAAAGAATGATTTAGATTTGAAAAGAAAAGAGTTAGATAATATTATTGAAGAAACAGAAAAAGAAGAAAAAGATTTAGAAGCAAAAGCTGCTGAAGTTTCATCAGAAGTAGAAGAAAAATTATTATCAGCTTACACTCGTATCCGCAAATCATACAGAAACGGCTTGGCTGTGGTATTGGTTGCACGTAATGCGTGTGGTGGTTGCTTCGGTTTTATTCCACCGCAAACACAATCAGAAATCAGAACAAAAAAGAAAATTAGCACTTGCGAACATTGCGGCAGAATTTTAGCTGGCGTTGATGATTCAGCTATTTTACTTTCTGAAGAAGAAGTAGCATAATCAACAAATAAAATACAAACAGAAAAGTCAATCTACAAAGATTGACTTTTTTTATTTTTAGTAAACAAACAATCATTTGTTCATAGACAAACAAAATAAATTAGCTTTTGTACAGATAAGCAATAATAATTAAAACTAACTTTACTACTAGTAATTTATAAAAATATGGCAAATAAAGATTTTAATATCATTATAACTGGAACTGGTTTTTCTGGTGTTTGTGTTGCTATTCAACTTAAAAAAATAGGTTTTCATAACTTCAAAATTATTGAGAAAGCAAATGAAGTTGGTGGAACTTGGCGCGATAACTCTTATCCAGGTGCAGCTTGCGATGTGAAATCAAATTTGTATTCTTTTTCGTTTGAGCCAAATCCAAGTTGGAGCAGACAATTTTCGCCTCAACCAGAAATTTTAGCATACATAAAACATTGCGTAAAAAAATACGATTTAGATGAACATATTATTTTTAATTGGGAACTTAAATCATCGAAATACAATGAAAAAAATGCAACCTGGCAAATCACTAATCAACGAAATGAAAAGTTAACTGCAAATGTTTTAATAGTCGGAAATGGACCGTTGCATATTCCAAGTCTGCCAAATATTGAAGGAATTGATGATTTTAAAGGAGCTGTATTCCATTCATCAAAATGGAATCATGAATATGATTTGCACGGAAAAAATGTGTGTGTAATCGGAACTGGTGCCAGTGCTATTCAGTTTGTACCAGAAATTCAGCCACAAGTTAAAAATCTATATTTAATGCAACGCACAGCACCATGGATTTTACCAAAACCTGATGGTGATTTTACGCCAACACAAAATTCTGTTTTTGAAAAAATTCCGTTAGTACAAAAACTCAATCGCGATTTCATTTATTATTTAAATGAAGCTCAGTTGTTAGGTTTTATGTACGAAGATCGTATTTTGAAATTAGGTGAATTGATTGGAAAAAGACACATCAAAAAATATATTAAAGACGAAAAATTACAGAAAAAACTGATTCCAACTTATCGTTTAGGTTGTAAACGTGTTTTGATTTCTAATAACTATTATCCAGCAATTGCACAGCCAAATGTAGATGTGGTTACTGACGGAATTTCAAAATTCACGAAAGATAGTGTAATTACAAATGATGGAAAAGAACGTAAAATAGATGCGATTATATGTGGAACTGGATTTCATGTTGCAGATAGTTTCCAGTATTTTAATGTCACAGGAAAAAATGGCTTGCAGATGAAAGATGCCTTTGCCAATGGACCAGAAGCATATTATGGAACTACGATAAATGGTTTTCCAAATTTATTTATGATGCTCGGACCCAACACTGGCTTAGGACATAACTCGATGATTTATATGATTGAGTCGCAAACGAATTACATTATGGATTGTATTCAAAAAATGCAAAAACAACATATTAAATCTGTTGAAGTGAAGCGTGATGTGCAAGATAAATTCAATGCCGAAATTCAGAAAAAATTAATTGGCACCATTTGGCAGTCTGGCTGTAAAAGCTGGTACATTACAGAAGATGGAAAAAACCATACGGTTTGGCCTGGATTTACGTTAGAATTCAGAAATCGCACGAAAACAATTAATCTAAATGATTTTATTTTGGAAAAAGAAAACGTAAGGAAAGAAGAAGCTGAGTTGGTATAGATGATTAATAATTCCAAAAATTCCGTTAAAAATTCACCGTCAAAACATCTTTTGCACCTAATATCTTTTTTTTAGCTATTTTTGTGGTTCTCTTTTACCGTTTTACGATACAAAATGAACTTTATCAAAAATTATTTCAATACGTTGTTTGATAGATGGAAAGAATTATTTTCCGTCAAATCGTACAGAAATCATTTTGTAATTACTATACTTATTTACATTTTCCTTTTTAAATATTGTAGAATTATTGTTTCCAACTTAGAAGTACGTCATGGTAAAACACTGCTTGATCCCTTATTGTCGTTAATTCCACCACACGACATTTCTATGCTTACTTTTTCATTAACATATATTGCGTTAAGTACGTTTATTTTAACTACTATCTTACATCCAAAAGCGTTTATTGTAGCGTTACAAGCATATTGTTTACTGATAATAATGCGTACTATTTCAATATATTTAGTTCCGTTAGAACCACCAATCGGTATGATTTTACTGAAAGATCCAGTTACTATTATATTTATGAGCACACCAAGTGGTGGTTATATAGTAAAGGATTTATTTTTTTCAGGACATGTTTCTACCGTGGTTTTATTTTTTATAGTTGCAGTAAATAGAAATGTGAAAGCTTTGCTGTTATTGTTGGCATTTTTAATCGGTACATTCATTCTGGTACAACATGTACATTATACTATTGATGTTGTTGCAGCACCATTTTTCTCTTTTTTAGCTTTTAAATTAAGTGTGCTCATGAATCAATATATTCACAAAGAAGAAGCTACAGTTTTTTTGGTAGAACATAAATCAAAAGAATTGGTTACTGAACAGCAGATGTAATGGTTCCATTTGGTTTTACGATGGCTATTATGTTTTTATACACTTTGCTCATCATTGCATAATCAGTTGCTAAAACAAGTTTGCCAGTTTTGTCAACTAAGCCAATTTTCTTATTTTTTAATACGGTTGCATAACTATTTTCAAAATTTCCGCAACCTTCAAAATCATAAGCGGCAATTTCTTTTCCATTCTTATTTAATAAAATCAAATTTCCATCTTTTTCTTTTCTTGCCCAAATCATATCATCGCTAATTGTACCAATCTCGTAGTATTTAAAATCAGCTATGATGTTTCCTTTGCTGTCAATCAAACCAAAATTAGTTCCTTTTTTTACTGGGAAACTACCATTTAAAGGATTTGCAACACTAGTATATTTTGTATTGTTAATTGGTTTTCCTTTTTTATCAATCTGGAAATAAGCATTTTCTTGTTTCACCATGGCAGTTCCGTTCGTAAAATTGCTCACTTCATCATATGTTGCTGCAATAGCTATATTTCCTGATGTGTCAATGTAACCAGCTTTTTTATTGTCTTTAAAGCCAGCCAAACCATCATAATATTCACCTAAATCATCGTAAGTTGAATTGTTGATTTTTTTACCATTTCTATCTACAAAGTAAAATTTTCCAGCTTCATTTTTTATCTTAATTCTATTGTTTTTGCAAGCAGTTCCTTCGGTTCCAAATACATAAAATTGTTCTTTTCCTTTTTTATCTAAATAATAGATGATGTTGCTATATTGACTTTTTGCCATTGCTAAACCTTCAGAATAAGGTCCATAAAAAATAGTTCCTAAATCCATAATTTTTGTAAGCGATTTGTCTGCTAAATACGGGTTGCTATATAAACTTTCTTGCAAAGCGCAAATACCATCCGAAAAATTTGTTACACGATCAAAAGATTTATTATATAGTTTCTTGCCAGTATAGTCATAGAAGTTATATTTTCCAGACTTTTCTGCAATAAAAATTCCTTCTTCATTAAAATCAGAAATCTGATCGGCAATTATTTTTTGTTGTGTTTTTGTTTGAAGGTTATACAGATAAATTGCTTTAAAATAAGGCACTTTCAACGAATCTTCATTACTATAGAAAGAAGTGCCGTATAAATCTATATTTTCTTGTTTTATGGTTTTAATCAATTTGCCAGAAATATCAAATATCTTAACTGAATTTTCAAACACAAACACAATATTCTTTTTACTTGTTTTAATGGCTTTAGCAGTGTCTGCCTGAATTATTAATTTCATGTTGTTATCATACACAGAATATTGTCCATCTTTTTTAGCATAATATCCAGTTTTTGAATTTAAAGCATAAACTTCAGTGTATACAGCTGGTAACAACCATTTTCCTTTTATGTTTACCAAGCCATACAAGCCAACAGTTTTTTCAACGCGTGCAATTCCATCATAAAAATCGTCTACTTTTTATTTTCAACAGGTAAAATAACAGTACCTGTTGTATCAATCAATCCGTGTTTTTCTCCAATAGATACTCTAAAAACACCACCAGGTTTTTTTAGTGAAATAGATTCGTAAATTGGTGGAATTATCTGATTTCCATTTGTATCGATTACGCCAACTTTGTCAGAATTTACATTGCCGTTTTTCATTGAATAAAATTTCTTCGATGCAAATACATTCGCATAACCTTGATAAAACTTTCAGCAAAAACATATTTTGGCTCAATTACAAATTTGTTTTCAGTGTTTATATATCCAATTTTTGAAGTATCAGTCAATTGTGCAAGTGCAAAGCCATCAGAGAAATATTCTGCACGTGCGTACATCGCTGGAATTGCAATTTTTGCTTGTTTATTTAGATATCCATATTTCCCATTTTGCTTAAAACTCATCAAACCATTACGGCAAACACCTAAATAAATAAATGTATCTGGAACAATTAATTTTCCAGTTTTGTCTATTGTACCATAAGAATATTGACTCGAGCCATTCACAAAGAATTTTTTCTGTACAATACAAACACCTTCAGTAAAGGTTTCCAATTTATTGTACGATGGCTCTACCAGAAACTCCTTTGTCTTTACCGAAAACAAACCATATTTTTCTAAGGTGTCTTGTACGATATACAAACCATCTTCATATGACGTGTAAGCAGACTTATATTTTATTGGCAATACAATTTTCTGTGTTTTTTCATCCAGCAAACCATACCGGTTTTCTGTAGAAGTGGAACCATAAGTAGTAGTAGATTTTTTATTAATTGTAGTATAAACAGAGGTATAACCATCTTTATGTTTGGTGCCAATTTTATAATCTGTTTGTGCAAACGTTAAAAAACCAGCAAACAACAGAATCAAGGTACTATAAATTTTTTTTTCCATATTGATTAAAATAAGTTTCAATATAATCCTAAATAAAAATAAGGTAAATACGTGATTTTTGGTATTTCTCGATTATTTCTTTTGCATATTTTAATGACAGAGTTAATAAAAAAAACTTATTACTTACTACTTTCTACTTACTACTATTATTTATCTTTGCGCTATGGCTGAAGTAGAAAATTTACAGAAAATCGTTTCGCACTGCAAAGAATACGGATTCATTTTTCCGTCAAGCGAAATTTATGACAATTTAGGCGCCGTTTACGATTACGGACAATTTGGTGTTGAACTAAAAAACAACATCAAAGAATATTGGTGGAAAAGCATGGTGCAAATGCACGAAAATATTGTTGGATTAGACTCTGCAATTTTTATGCATCCAACTGTTTGGAAAGCCAGCGGCCACGTGGATTCTTTTTCAGATCCGTTAATCGACAATAAAGATTCTAAAAAAAGATATAGAGCCGATGTTTTATTAGAAGAAAAGATTGATAAACTGAAAGAAAAAGGTGAGAAAGAATTGGCGAAAAAGAATTTATCATCAGCAACAGAAGAAGAAAAAATAAAAGCATCGCGCGATTATGCAAAAGGTGTGTTGCTGGAAACTGAATACACAAAAGCAGCTGAAGCTGCAGATTTCAAACGTTATAAAGAACTGATTGAAGAATATGAAATTGCATGCGAAGTCTCAGGTTCTAAAAACTGGACCGATGTTCGTCAGTTTAATCTGATGTTTGGTACAAAATTGGGTGCAGTTGATGAAGATGCTACGGATTTATACTTGCGACCAGAAACTGCTCAAGGAATATTTGTCAATTTCCTAAATGTACAAAAAACAGGAAGACTGAAAATACCGTTTGGTATTGCACAAATTGGAAAAGCGTTTAGAAATGAAATTGTAGCGCGACAATTTATTTTTCGTATGCGTGAGTTTGAACAAATGGAAATGCAATTTTTCGTAAGACCTGGAACTCAAAAAGAATGGTTTGAGAAATGGAAACAAACGCGCATGAATTGGCATTTAGCATTAGGAACTGCACAAGAGAATTTACGTTTTCATGTACACGAAAAACTAGCACACTATGCAGATGCAGCTGAAGATATTCAATTTAAATTTCCAATTGGATTCAAAGAATTAGAAGGCATCCACTCACGTGGTGATTTTGATTTATCACAACATCAAAAATTCTCTGGAAAAAAATTACAATATTTCGATTCAGAAATCAATGAAAACTATGTGCCATACGTCATAGAAACATCGATTGGCTTAGATAGAATGTTTTTACGTGTGATAAGCGAATCGTTAAAAGATGAAGTTTTAGAAAACGGCGAAACTCGTACGGTTTTAAATTTGCCACCAGCATTAGCACCGATAAAAGTGGCCATTCTACCTTTACTAAAAAAAGATGGTTTACCAGAAAAAGCAAGAGAAATTTTAAATCATTTAAAATTTGTAGGACGAACTTTTTACGAAGAAAAAGATTCAATCGGAAAACGTTATAGAAGAATGGATGCGCTTGGTACACCTTATTGTATTACCGTTGATCATCAAACCTTAGAAGATAATACAGTTACGATTCGTGAGCGCGACACCATGCAACAAGACAGAATTCACATGGATGAAGTAGCCAAAATTGTTGGAGCCAAAATTGATATGAATAACTTATTGAGAAAAGCAGTTGGTTAATAATATCGTTAATTCAATCTGTTTTCAATAACTTATAAAAAATAACATCATTAAAAATTTTTGCATCATATTGTCATTATTATTGGCTACAATTCCAATGTTTGCTAGCAATCCAATGTTGCGAGGAAAATGGAAAGGAGTTATTGTGACGAAAGATAATACTGATATTGATAATAAAAACGGATTAATAGTAAATTTATATATTACTGATGATAATGATGTTGGTGACTTTAGAGGTGAGATGACAGTGAGTTATCGTTACCAAACAGACGTGTACAAAGCGAAATATCAAATAACTGGAAAGTTAGATTACAATACATACAAATTTAGAATCAGACAAGATAAGTACATATTTTCTGATGTTTTGCCAAAAGGATTGAACTGGTGTATCGGTTCTGGTGATGGCAGAATTTACAGAAGTAAATATAAAAAACGAATTATAATGGATGGAAATCTTGCAACCAACTGTGGTGGCGACAGATTGCATTTCGTTTTAGTAAAGCAATAAATAATACTTGTTTTTTATTTACAAAAAAATAAGTAGCTTTATTTAATGAGAACACACACGCTTATTTTATTCTTTGTTTTTGGGTTACTTATTTCTGGTTGTCAGAAAGAATTAATAGAAGACAGCTCAACAGAAGGTACTTTCACAGCATTAACCTACAATGTTGCAGGTTTGCCTGATGGTATAAATGTAGATCAACATCCATTAAGAAATACACCACTGATAAGTCCACGATTGAATAATTATGATGTGGTAAATGTGCAGGAAGATTTTTACTATCACAATCTATTAATTAAAGATGATAAGCATCCATATAGAAGCCAATATGTTGCAAACAGATCTTTAGGTGATGGATTGAACTTATTTTCAAAATTTATTATTACTAATTTCATGCGCACCGAATGGTCTGATTGCAATGGAACAGATTGCTATACACCTAAAGGTTTTACACTTTGCAGATTAAAATTATCTTCTAAAATTTATGTTGATTTATACAATGTGCATTGTAATGCTGGATCAGATTCTGCAGACTTATTAGCACGAAGAAAAAATATTTTACAATTAACTAAGTATATTGCATATCGCTCAAAAGGAAATGCAGTAATCATTATGGGTGACATGAATTGCCGATACACACGTACTGGTGATAATATTCGTGAAATATTGAATCTAGGTTTTAAAGATGCTTGGATAGAAACACAACGAAATGGAGTTTTACCTTTGCAAAATGGAATTTCATTAATGGATTGCGACCCAATTGCTACGAATCCAACATGCGAAGTAGTAGATAAAATATTTTTCAGAAGTAGTGATAAAATTAAAATTGACTTGTTAGATTATCGAGTAGAAGGTGATAAGTTTTTAGATGCAAACGGTGAATGGCTTTCCGACCATCGACCTTTATTTGCTAAGTTTCATTATCAATTAATTCAATAATTTTATAACAATTGTACTTTTATTTTAAACCACATAGATTCATAGAAAAGTATAAAAAAGCTTAACGTTCAATTGTATTTGAAGTTTGTTATAGATACACATATTGTAAGCTTTGCTTACAAACTATGCTTCTCTTATCTTACGAAATGAATTGCAATATTTACTTTGCTGTGCTTTTTAAACCTATGTAACTATGTGTTTATTTTTTTTAGAACTGTTGCAGTTGTATAACTTCATTCGCTTTTTCTAATTGTTCAGGCGAACCAATATCTATCCAAATATCATCATTGTGATGAAAACATTTAATGGTGTGGTCGTTGCAAATATCTAAATACCAATCAACCATAGAAAAAATACCATCGCGCTTGCAGGTTTTAAAAATTTCTGGTGAAATGATATGATAACCACTGAATGCGCGTTCGTGTAATGGATGCTGATAATCAGGATTTGAGATTTGAGATTTAAGATTTGAGATTTTACGCGGAATTTTTACTTCATGTGTTTTTACATTTTCCCAGCCAAATAAAATATCGTCATCATCAAACAATAAATAACGAGATGAATTTCGTTCGCGAACAGCTAATGTTGAAATGGCGTTGCTTTGTACATGTGCATTGTAAAATTTTTCTAGGTTGATGTTCGTCAATACATCAGCGTTGCACAACAAAAAAGGTTTTCCATCATCAAAGAAATTTCTTGCTTTCCACAAACCACCACCAGTTTCAAGCAGTTTATCAGTTTCATCAGAAAATGATATTTTAATTCCGAACTGATTATTTTGTTCTACAAAGTCATAGATTTGTTCTGCTAAATAATGAACGTTTAAAATAATCTCGTTGAAGCCGTATTTTTTTAGTTGCTCGATAACAATTTGCAGCATTGGTTTTCCACCAACAGGTATCAGCGCTTTCGGACAATTATCCGTTAACGGCTTTAACCGCGTACCTAAACCTGCTGCGAATATCATTGCTTTCATATCTTAATTGTAGAATTGTTGATTTTTAATATTTAGGAATGGAATTAGAATTTTAATTTCTTTGGATTTTGAAAATTGTTCCAAAATAAATGTACAGTAATTCTGTTCTTGGTTTCATTTATTGAATAAAAACATGAAATCTGTTTTACGATTAATAACTTTCTGAGGTTTTTGCTTTTTGGTGTTGATATCGCAGCGTAAGGATATATAGCAATTAATTCTAATTGTTTATTTGTTTTATTTGTGAAATCTTCAATTACTTTTTCAGACCAATTTTCTTCTAAGTATTTTATATTCTTATTATAAGATTCAGCTGCTTTTTTAGTCCAAACTATTTCGTAAGCCATTTTTTATATTTTTTCATAACCTCAGCATGTGGTATTAGTAAACCATCTTTCTCTTGTTGCAAACTTATATCTAAATCTTTCTTTACGGCTTCAGGTAATTCATCATACCAATCTTCTTCTTGGTCGGCAACCAACATAGCATTCACCATTTTTAAAACACGTTCGTCTGCTTTGTCTATATTTTTTTTTACTTCTTTTTTTAAGGCAGCGATGCTCATCTTTTTAAATTTATAATACAAATTAATAAAAAAAAATAACTTTTTAAAGTTCTAACTGCAGAAAAATTAAATAAACTGTCCTTGTAATTCGCGTTCTATGTGTTTAATTTTTACTTTCGCGTTGTATTTATTTTTTAAGTGCAAAGCAGTTTGTTCAGCGCAATACACACTGCGATGTTGTCCACCAGTACAACCAAAATTAATTTGCAAATGCTCAAAATCGCGCTCTAAATAATTTTCAATGGCAATGTCAACTGTTTGCCAAACGTGTTCCAAAAATTCTTTCGCTTTGCTTTGTGTTTCCAAAAATTCAATCACTGGTTTGTCTTTGCCATGTAGTTGTTTGTATGGTTCGTATCGTCCAGGATTGTGCAAACCTCGACAATCAAAAATAAATCCACCACCATTTCCATTTTCTTCTTTTGGCAAACCACGTTTAAAAGAAAAACTATTAATTTCTACTTCTAATTTTTTTTGCGAACCATCGTATTTTGTGTATTTAAAAATATCAGATGCAACGAGTTGTTTCAACACATTATTTAATTCTGGAAGATTTTTTATGTTGTCGATAAAATATTTTACATTTTCCAACGCAGGCACAATACTTTCTAAAAAATGCGCACGACGTTCAATCAATCCACGAAAACCATACGCGCCAAGCACTTGCAAAATGCGAATTAATACAAATCCATTGTATCGTTCTTTAAAATCTTTTTTATCAATCGTAATTAATTTCGACACTTCTTCCATGTAAAAATCAAACAATTCATTTTTAATGTCAATTGGAATTTTTGCGCCAGCTTGCCACAACAACGAAGCTGCATCATACTGCAATGCACCTTTTCGACCACCTTGATAATCGATGAAATACGGCTTGTTTTCGTGTATCATCACATTACGCGATTGGCAATCGCGAAACATAAAATATTGATTTTTTTCTTCCAATAAATAATCGCACAAAGAATTAAAATCGTTGTTCAAAGCTGGCTCACTAAAATGAACTCTTGCAACGCGTGCAAAATAATATTTGAACGAATTCAAATCCCAAAACATCGAACTTTTATCAAATTCCTGAATTGGATAGCATTTGTTGAAATCAAAATCTTCGGCACCTTTTATTTGCAAATAAGCCAACTGTTTTAATACTTCTTTCAAGTAATTTTTTACTACATCATTAATTCCATTTTGTTTAATCAATGAATACAAACTCACATCACCAAGGTCTTGCTGCAAATAAAATTGCTTATCATCGCTAACGATATAAACTTGCGGAACTGAAATCTTTTTTTTATGAAAATGCTTAGTGTGATGAATAAACGTTTCGTTTTCTAACACATCTTTGCTATAAGTACCAACTGCGCTTTGGTTTTTAGAAGAAAGACGAAAATAAATTCTGTCAGAACCAGCTTGTGGTAATTGATTTATAATTTCTGCTTCTTCTTTAAAATAAGAAAAATATAATTTTGCTAAGATTTCTGATGCGTTCATTAAACAAATCTACAAAACAAATTCTTTGTTCAATAATTTAGAATTGGCTTTTCCTATTTGATTAGAATATTCGATGTATTTATTTTCTGATAGATGATAAACTATAATTCTTTTATCATCTGGATTTGCAATCCAATATTCTTTTACACCAAATTGTTGATACATTTCTTTCTTAATTTCGGTGTCCATCTTTTCGTTCGACGGTGAAAGAATTTCAATTAATAAATCAGGAGAACCTTTTATTTTATCATCAACAATTATCGACATATTGTCGTTTGCAATAAAAATTAAATCTGGTTGAAAACCAAAAACTAAAAAAAAAAATTAGTTGGTGTGAATTTTTGGGGGGGGGGGGGGGGGGGGGGCGACAAAAAAGTGGTTAATTACTTGACACAAAGTTCCTTCTGATTCAAAAACTTCGATTCTCGTTATATGTCAAATTCTACTTGCACAAAATATTTACACTTTCAATGCTCAATAATTGTTTTGTCGGTATTAGGCTACTTATAATTTTTTTTTTTTTTTTTTTTTTTAAAAAAAAAGAAAAAAGGTTCGTTATATTTTTTTCTCCCCAAAAATTTTTTTTTCCCCAATCTCCGTACGCATGGTGGAGTGTTTTGGGGGGTGGGGAATTAATTCGAATGGCAAATCGTATTTGGCTTTAAATTTATTATGCGATTTTTCGTCTTGTGGTGAAACACCAATAATAGTAAAACCATCTTTGGTTAAAGCTGCGTAATTATCTCTGAAATCACAGGCATTTGCAGTACAACCTGGCGTATCGTCTTTCGGATAAAAATAAAGTACAGTTGTTTTGTCTTTAAAGTCTACGCCTTTAATTTTTGGTGCTTTGGTTCCTTCGGTTAGCATATGTTATTAGTTATTGGTTAAAAGTTATTAGATAAAAATTAATAATTAAATTTTTGTTGTACCATCGTTTTATTTTTAATAATATCTGTAACAATGATTTTTAAAAGATGTTCACCTTTAGAACAGTATTCATCAAAATTATATTGAATGACATCATTTTTTACATCGTAATAAAAGTTGACCCACTTGTTATCGATATAACCGTTGTAAGTGTTGATACCAGAAAGATTGTCTTTTAGTAGTGCGTAAATCGTATTGCGTACTGCGAAATTAGAATCTACGATTGTTACAGTTGGTTTCGTAGTATCATATTTTAAATAGAAAGATCCAAGCTCTTTTGTTTCTGCATAAAATTTATTTTTATCGAAAGTCGTTTTTAATGCAGTTTCATTTCCTTTATGATTTTGTCTAACAACTACAATTTTATTTCTATTCTTTTTGATGGATGATTTGAATTGTATAGATGCAGGTTTGTGAAGTGGAATTAACCAATCTTTTGCAACTTCATAAGTGTCTGAAAGAACGTTTTTTTTTATTATAAAAATATTCTAATATCAATATTGTCATAAAATCATTTGGTGAAATTCAATTTTAAAATTTTGAGCTTATTTTATTTTTCTAATGATTAATATATTTTATAGATCTAATAAAATCAGATTGAAAATGAATGTTATCATTGTCTTTAAAAACCAATTTAATAATTTAGTTTTATTTTATTGTAATCATAAAGCTCTAATTGTACGAGATATTAAATCAAATGTGTTTGTGTCAATAAATCCTTTATTATTTGATTGTATAATTGGAAAATGTTATTTCTTAGTTGATAACAATTATAAAAATAACCATTGTCATTCATCATTTCATTATAATCAAAAAAAGCATTACACATTCTTGTTTTATCAAAATCTATTTCCTTTAAGTTATATTTAAAAACAAGATTTTTTTCATAAAACTTCAATTTTTTAAATTCCATTTTTATTTTCTGATGTATCTTGCTTGTCAAAACCTTCTAATGAAAAAACAACGATTTATTTATAGTTCAATGGATGTGTCTTTGTAAAATAATTATTTATTTTTTAAGTTATAAGAAGCACTCGTAGCAATTATAGAAACTATTTCAACAGTAAATTTTCACCTTATTAATCTGTGGTGGAATTGTATCTACATAAAACTCTTTCGGATAAAAATCTAAAGGATTGAGTGCGTGTTCAGTTTTGGTATTTCTGATTTCAAAATGCAAATGTGGTGCAGTGCTTCCACCAGTATTTCCGGAAAATGCAATGGTATCCTTTTGTTTTACTGGAAAAATTGTTGCATCTAAAGTCAAGTCTAATTCAGATTTTTGTTGTACGTAATGTTGCGAATGTATATACTTTTCTATTGCACCATAAAACGTACTCAAATGCGCATAAACGCTAGTAAAACCATTTGTATGTGTGATGTAAATTACTTTTCCATAACCATAAGGCGATACTTTAATTCTTGAAATATAACCATCGCCAATTGCAAACACAGGTTCGCCTTCAACACCATTGGTTTTAATATCAATTCCTGAATGAAAATGATCTTTGCGTGGCTCACCAAAACTTCCTGCTAAGTTAAAAGGTAGATTCACTGGCTTAGAAAAACCACTATTTCTATATTCTTGTGAGAATGAGTAAGCAGTAAAAAGTAGGCAATACGCAGTAAATGTTATACAGTAATTTTTAGATAAAAACATACTTATAAAAGTAGAAACATTTTATCAAACTTCACAAACAAAAAAGCTCCGAATTCCGAGGATTCGGAACGGAGCTTCTGAACTAAATTACTAACTACGAAAAAGAGGATTTTTTGTTAGAATATTTAAAAAATTAAGGAACATATGTGTTAATAAAAGTATGCATAATATTTATGGCTGCTTTGATATTGGTTACTGAAAAGCCATGATTTTCGCACTGAAATTTTTGATATTGATGCGTTGCATTTTTAATATTTAATGCATTGTTTAATTTGTCAGATTGGTTAACATTCACTACGTGATCATTGGTGCCGTGAAAGAATAAAGTTGGTGGTGCCGTAGTTGTAACAAAATTTACTGGACTTGATTGGTATTTTAAAATACTGTCGTTGGCTGTAATACTCGGAATTATTTGATTTGCAGTGTTGCTTGTTGCTATTCCAATTTCAGTTCCATCGTTCTGTTGAACTGTTGAAATATCTGTTGGTGCTGCAAATGTTACCACAGCTTTTATATTGTTGGATCCATTGTGTTTAAATGCAGTCAGCAAAGCTAAATGTCCACCAGCACTGGCTCCAAATAAGATTATTTTCTTAGATACATTATCTGAAACATTTCGATTTATAATAAAATTAAGTGCTTGCACAACATCATTTTCTTGTGTTGGAAATCGATTAATAGTTGTATTCAGTTGATGTAATCGATATTCTAAAACATAAAAAGCAGCGTTTGGAAAATGAGATTTTAAAGTTGGCAAATATTTAAACGTCATTTCATCTTTTGTAGTATTGCTCGATGAATTCCAGGCACCACCATGAATCAAAACAAAAACTTTTGTGTCTGAATTTCGTACAGTTGGAAGATAGATATCCATATTCTGATTGGCATCTGTTCCATATTGCACAGTTTGTTTTGTTCCTTGCCAGTTTCCTAATGATGGCGTTGTAGTGGTTAATGTTGGCGGATTATTTGGGTCGCAAGTTGTAGTGCCACCAACAGGAACTGGTGTGCACGATTGTACAATGCTTACAAATGAAAGAGTAACCAAAAATAATTTATAGGTATGTTTTTTTAAAAATCTCATTTTTTTTATTTTAATATCTATAATCATAAAAAACATCAACAGTATCGTTTATGGTTATTTTTCTACTGACGATTTCATCGATGTTATTCGTAGAATATTCATACTGGTATACGTTCCCTTCTTCGCCACCAATTACTTTCGTTTCTACTCTATCTGTAATTCTATTCATGTTTCCAACACCAGTATTTAAACCAATTAACGAAATAACATTTACACCACCAGCATATAAAAATTGAATTCCAGCACTTGCAAATCGAATATCTAAATCTGATGAAATTGGTTTGTTTAAATCATAAGTAAAAGCAATTTTGTATAATACATTATTAGAATCAGGTAAGATATATTGCTGCAAATTATTGTTGCCATCGTAAACAAAATTGGTAATATTTGTTGAAGTGCCTAAAACAGTAATTCGAATATTTGTTATTTTATTAGAAGTGTAAGAAAAGAAAATACCAAACAAATCTAAACCAGAAGTATCTACTATTTTAGTAACTTGTTTGCTGCTGTTAAAAAAGAAATCGCCAACGTTTCTGTCGTTTGGTGCAAAGAAAATTCTGGCGCGTACTCTGTCTGCTAAATAATTAAATTTTATCGATTTTAATAAAGTTGCACCTGGTGTTGAATCACTGAAAACATTTAAGCTATCTAATAAACCAGCTGTGTTGTAATAAAAATTTGCAACTTCGCGAATAGATATATTCTGTTTTCTCAAGTCCACATTATTTACATTATCATCATGCACTTTAAACGATTGCTTAATTCTTTTTTCCACTGGATTTTCTGTTGGATTGTTTATGCAAGCATTAAATCCAAACGCAATTAAAAACGCAACAAATAGTAGTATAATTCTTTTCTTCATTTTCTTTCTTTTTAAAAGATTTTACTGAATACATCAAATTTGACAAATAATTTCCATATATTTCAAAATAAATTTTTGCCATTGTCATAAAATTAAGGTAGATTAAAAAGCATATTTATGTACGATACTAAGCTAATAGACATTTTTTTAAATCTAAATTTAGAAGAAAAACGTAAGTTAAGAAAGTGGGTTTTGTCTGAATTTGTCAATAAAAATGAAGACATTTCACATTTTTTTGAATTTATAGATTCTCGAAAAAAAGTGACACCACGCACGGTAACCAAAGAAAAAGCGCATGATTATCTATATCCAAACACACCTTATCACGATTTGCGTATTCGTCATTTGATTTGGATGACGACTGAAATCCTGGAATCGTTTATCGTTTATATCAAAATGGAAAGTGAATTATCGTTGCGCGAACAATTGCTTTCTAAGTTTTATATGCAAAAAGATTTGTATAAACATGCACAAAAAACAGTAGAGTCTGGAATTGAGTTGATGCAAAATAATAAAATTAAAAACGCAGAACATTACAAAAACAATTTCCAACTGAATTCATTGTATTACGATATTCAATCACGAAATATTAGAACTAAAGATTTTAATATTGATGAAGTAGCCAAAACATTTACTGTTTTCACTATTTTAGAAACACTAAAAACCAGCAGCAGAATTTTATCAATACAAAAAGTTGGCGAAACAAAAACCAAACATGCATTATTGGAACCCATCTTATTGCTACTGAAAGATGCATCGTTTTTACAATTGCCGCAAGTGCGTATTTATTATAATATTTATTTGGTGGCTACCAATGAAGATGAAAAAGCATTTAAGCAATTTATAAAAGACATTAAGCAAAACGAAATTTTATTTTCGATGCATGATTTGAATGAATTGTATCGATTAGCAATTAATTTTTGCATAAAAAAATCAAATCAAAACCAAGTATTTTATACCAAACAAACTTTTGAATTGTATTTATATACGATTGAAAATGGCATCTTGATTGAGAATAATGAAATCAGTCGATTTATTTTCACCAATGTAGTAACGCTTGGAATTAAACTAAAAAAGTTTGCACGTATTGAAGAGTTTATTAAGCAATACAGTAAGTTTATCAATCCAACGTATAGAAAAAACACGATAGATTTTAATACATCCAAAATTTTATATGCAAAAGCACAACGCGACAAAGCACTGAAAATTTTGCTGACCAATGAATTTAAAGACACCATTTGGAATTTAAATGCAAAAGATTTAATTCTGAGAATTTATTTTGAACAAAAAAACATGGAATCGTTCAGTTCCAATTTAAACTCGTATAGAGCATATGTGAAACGCAAAACAAATATTGGTTATCACAAAACGTATTTTATTACCTTAATTGAGGCATTTAAAAAGCTACAAAAAATTTACAAACAACCACAAAAGCATAAAGAATACGTATTTACATCAACAACGATTAATGTTGATTGGTTTAATAAGATGCTGAAAGATATGCAAATAAAAAAAGCTCCGATTCCGAAATTTCGGAATGGAGCTCTGAACTAAATTACAAACTAAAAAGGAATTACCTTTTTAATATTTATACTGATAAAACAAAGTATCAGATGAACGAATATTTGAAATGCTGCGTTTTATAATTTCATTGGTATTATTTCTATCAAATTCATAATCAAACGTATACTCATTGAAAAGTGCGTTCGATGGTAATGCTGTTTCAATTCTTTTCAATAAAACATTTGAGTTGCCAGTTCCGAAATTCAAACCAACTTTATTTATAATATTTAATCCTGCTATATATATAAATCGGACTTCAGAACTATATAATTTTATATCAAATTCAGGCATCATTCTTTTGTCCATATTCAAAAACTGCTTTCCCTAAAAATTGAGCCATTTCTATATATCTCATATTGCATTAAATTATTACCATTGTAAACGAAATTTTTTGAAGAATCAAATGGATAAGTATTAGACGTATCGCCAATAAATGATATTTTATCATTCGTATAAAGAATATCAAATCCAATTCGTGAAGAATCTGCAATACGAATAACTTGTTTTTTTGCATTAAAAAATGCGTCATACACTCTTTCTTTTGTTGTGTCTGCTGCATTAAAAGTGAACCATCTTACTTTATCTTGATAATACACAAACTTTACTTCTTTTTGCAGAACTGCCAAATGAGATGAATCATCAAAAACAGAAATACTATTTAGTGTTCCATTTGTATTGTAAACAAAACGAAAGTTGTCTATAATATTTGTATCCAAATTGATGTTTGGATTGATAATTCTGCCGTTGATATTGTCTTCATGAACGAAATTGGAAGCGACAACCTTTCTTGGTGCTGCAGGTGGATCTATAATATCTGGATTACAACCAATGATAAAAATCAATGTAGCTAAGTACAAAAAGGATTTTAGAATAAATTGTTTCATTCGTTGTTATTGATAAAAATGCTTACGGCAAAAATTTTAATATTTCAAATATCGAGAATATTTCTTTAGATTTATAGCACAAATATTTTAATTTGTCCACATAAATTATGCATTAAAATGATAAATTCTAAGCTTATACAATCAATATTAGTTTTTAATAATGAGGAAAAGCGATATCTGAAAAGATGGATTTTAAGTGATTTTGTCAACAAAAATGATGACATATCAAAATTGTATAAATTTATAGAAACACGTAGAGCTATCACTGAACGAACGGTAACAAAAGAGAAGTTACATGATTATTTGTATCCAAATACTGAATTTAATGATCTTAGAATTCGGCATTTAATTTGGCAAGCCACCGATATTGTGGAAGATTTTATTGTCTATTATCGTATTCAGCAAAAAAAGGATGAGAAAGAATTGTTGTTAGCCAATTTTTATACTGAACGAGATTTGCCAAAATTTGCGAATCAGCATATTGAAAATGGATTGTTGTTATTAGAAAATATGACAGTTAGGAATGCATCCTATTTTTCGTTTCAATATAAATTTCATACGCAATTTCATCAAACGAATTCAAAAAACAACCGCAGTGTTGATTTGAAATTTCAAGAAATTGTGAATACACGTTCCAATTATTTTGTTTTAGAAACCTTGAAATATGCTTGCATCACGCATTCAATTCAAAAAATCGCCAGCATCAATATTCAAAATCCGATGTTGGAATCAGTCATTCATTTAATTAAAAATGGCAACTTTTCAGATTGTGTTCCAATTCAAATTTATTATCAAATTTATTTGGTTACTTATTTTGAAGATGAAGCTGCGTTTGATTTATTTTTAAAAGATGTGAAAAAATACAGCAATTTATTTTCGATGCAAGATTTGAAAGATTTATACTTATTAGCCATCAATTTTTGTGTAAAAAAATCAAATCAAAACTTGGAAAAATATACGGTTCTAACTTTTGAAATTTATATTTATGCAATTGAAAATAAATTTTTACTAGAAAATAATGAAATCAGTAGATTTAGTTTTACGAATGTTGTGTCGCTTGGAATTAAATTAAATAAATTGGAAGAGACGAGTTTGTTTATAAAAAAATATGCCAAATTACTAGCTGCAGAATACCGACAAAATACCATTGATTTTAATAATGCAAAACTGCATTTTTCTAAAAAAGAATATGAAAAAGCGTTGAAAATTTTATTAACGAATGAATTTAAAGACACGATTTGGAACTTGAATGCCAAATTTATTTTATTGAAAATTTATTTTGAAACCAGAGAAATAAATGCATTTAAAATTCAACTGAAAGCATTTAAATTATTTATCAGTAGAAAATCTACGGTTGGTTATCATCAAGATTATTTTATAAATGTGGTAAATAGTTTTAAAACACTTTACCGAATTTTTTCAAATCCAAAAACGCAAGTAGGTTTTATATTTGACGCCAAAACACCTGATTTTGCTTGGTTTAACAAAGCATTGAGTGAAATAAAAAAATAAAAATAACTTTTCCAAAGTTTTAAACTTTGGAAAAGTTATTAAGGTATATTACTATGAGAAATTCGGAGCTAAGTCGTGTTGTTCGTAGAATGCATTAATGTAAGTAATAGCTTCTTCTACATCATCTGTAACTAAAAATAAATCAAAATCATTTTCACCAATATTTTTTTGATTGTCTAACACTTCTGTTTTCATCCAATCTAACATGCCTTGCCAAAAAGATTTGCCTAATAATACAATTGGAACTCTATCAATTTTTTTAGTTTGAACCAAAGTTAGTACTTCAAACAATTCATCAAACGTACCGAAACCACCAGGCAAATACACGAAACTTTGTGCATATTTCACAAAGCAAACTTTGCGTACAAAAAAGTAATGATGCGAAATTAATTTATCTGCATCAATGTAAGGATTGTGGCTTTGCTCAAATGGTAATTCAATATTTAAACCTACGGATTTTCCATTTTTATTTTGCGCACCTAAATTTCCAGCTTCCATAATTCCAGGGCCACCACCAGTAATTACACCGTAACCTTCTTCTACTAAACGCTCAGCAATTTTAACAGATAATTGATAATATGGATTTTCTGGTTTTGTACGTGCAGAGCCAAATATGGAAACACATGGTCCAATTTTATCCATCTTATCATACGCATCCACAAACTCACTCATGATACGAAACATGCTCCAACTATTGGATGCATTTACTTGCGTCCAGTTTTTTTGTTTAAATGGTTTTTTCTTTTTAAAATCTTCTAATGACATACTTTCTAATTTACAATTTACAATGTATGACTTTCGATTATTTACTTAAATTAATTTGGTGAAATTTTATAATCGAAAATCAATCGGAATTCTTGTAATCTTTATTAATTACCAAAAATTCGGACTTGCAAAGATATAAATAATTCTGTGATTTTCTATTTATTCAGTTCAGTATCAAGTGCTGAAACTTGAGTAGTTGGTTTGCTAATCAAGTACAAGCCAACAAACGTCAGTAAACCATTCCATAAAAGCATTTCTGGTCCAAATGCAAACCCTTTGATAAATTTATCTGCATTTTTATCTACAATAAAACAAATAATTGGTGCAGCTAAACAAATAATTGGTGCAAAATTATCTTTTATATTTCTGCTGGTTAAAATGCCAAACATAAACAAACCTAAAAGTGGGCCATAGGTATAGCCAGCAATTTTTAGCAATAAATCAATCAATGCAGATTGGTTTAAAACTTTAAATCCAATTACAAAAAGCAAGAAAACAAAAGCCATGGAAAAATGCACTTTCAATCGTGTATTGGTGCGTTGTTTTTCATCTAAATTTTTGTTATCGTTAATTCCTAAAATATCAATGCAAATAGAAGAAGTTAATGCAGTCAACGCGCCATCAGCACTTGGAAACAAAGCAGAAATCAACCCAATAATAAAAATAATAGAAATAAATGGAGGCAAATATTTTAGTGCAATAGTTGGAAATAAATCATCCGTATTGGCAGCAACAAACGTATTTGTTGCATCTAATAATTGAAACTTTCCATCTACAAATTGACTGATGTGCAATTGTTCGCTGTATAAAAACAACACACCACCAAGCACTAAAAAAATCAAATTTACAAGTAGTAAAATAAAACTAAAAGTGATCATGTTTTTTTGTGCTTCTCCTAAATTCTTACAACTGATGTTTTTCTGCATCATTTCCTGATCTAATCCAGTCATGGCAATGGTAATAAACATTCCACCAATAATTTGTTTTATAAAGAAGTTTCCTTTCAGCCAATCCATCATAAATATTTCAGTATAACCTTTATCGTGCAAAGTCGAAAACATTCCACCAAACGATAAATTTAATTTCGATTTTACAAACCAAATACACGTTACTAAAGCCAGCAACATAAACGTAGTTTGTAGCATATCTGTCCAAATAATTGATTTTACACCACCTTTAAATGTGTAAATTAAAATCATAATTAAAACCACTAACGCAGCAAGTGTGAAGTAACTTAAGCCAGCAGGCAATAAAAAAATCTGCAAAACATTTATTACTAAATACAAGCGTAACGTAGCACCTAATGTTCTGGATAAAATAAAAAAACTGGCACCAGTTTTATAGGTTGTATTTCCAAAACGTTTTTGCAAATACGTATAAATAGATGTAAGATTTAATTTATAATACAACGGCAGAAGTACCATTGCTACTACAAAATAACCAATTAAATAGCCAAGCACAACTTGAAAGTAAGCAAAATGAGCAGAACCAACTTTTCCTGGAACCGAAATAAAAGTAACACCAGAAAGTGAAGTGCCAATCATTCCATATGCAACAATATACCAAGGCGACGCTTTACTGCCTCGAAAAAAAGCATCATTATCTGAATTTCTCGACGTGTACCATGCAATAATTGAAAGAAAAATAAAGTATGCAGAGATACTGAGTACAATCCAAGTTGGAGACATTTTTATACTATTTAATGATGAATGTTAAATTGTGAATGAAGTTAGTAAAATATTTTGTACTAATGGCTAATCACTAATGACTAATCACTAAATTTGTGTCATGCAATTTCCATCCAAATTAATTGAAGACGCAGTAAATGGCTTTGCCACTTTGCCTGGAATTGGTAAAAAAACTGCTTTGCGTTTGGTGATGCATTTATTACAAAAAGATGAAAAAGATACGCAAATAATTGCCACTGCCATTTTAAAAATGCGCAACGAAATTAAATTTTGCAAAACCTGTCATAATGTTTCTGATGATGATATTTGCAGTATTTGCAACAACTCATATCGCGACAAAAGTGTGGTGTGTATTGTAGAAAATTTCAGAGATATTATTGCGATTGAAAACACGCGTCATTACAATGGTTTGTATCATGTGTTAGAAGGTTTGATTTCGCCAATGGATGGAATTGGTCCAGAACAATTGAATATAGAAAGTTTGTTAAAACGCATTAAAGAAGACGAAATCAAAGAAGTAATTATGGCGCTGAATCCAACAATTGACGGCGATACAACTATCTTTTATTTATCAAAAGTTTTGGCTGAGTATTCCATAAAAATAACATCTATTGCGCGTGGCATTGCCTTTGGTGGCGAGCTTGAATATGTAGATGAAATTACATTAGCACGAAGCATTCAATCACGTTTGCCTTATGAAAATTACATGACTAAATGATTGAAATTTGAAGATGTTTAATTTGAAAATTATTTTGACAATTATAACAAAAATGACTCAATATTTCAAAACTTTCATATTTTCAAATTTCAAATTGAAACTTTCCATCATCATCCTGAATTATAATGTGCGCTATTTTTTAGAGCAATGTTTGCATGCTGTGTATCGTTCGGTTTGTAATTTTGAGTATGATATTTTTGTAGTAGATAATAATTCTTCTGACGATTCGTTGTCAATGCTGAACGATAAATTTCTGAAAGTAAAAGTTATAGCAAATAAAGAAAATGTTGGCTTTTCAAAAGCGAATAATCAAGCTATAAAAATTAGTAATGCTGAATATGTTTTATTGCTAAATCCAGATACCATTATTCAAGAAGACACCTTGCAAAAATGTATTGATAAAATGGCAGAAGATATAGCAATTGCTGGACTCGGTGTAAAGATGGTAGATGGTGCTGGTGATTTTTTACCAGAATCGAAACGCGGTTTTCCTTCACCATTGGCTGCTTTTGCGAAGATGAGCGGTTTGTCTAAAATGTTTCCAAAATCAAAGACTTTTGGTCAATATCATTTAACCTATTTAGATAATAACAAAAACCACGAAATTGAAGTATTGTCAGGCGCATTTATGTTGTTGCGAAAATCTGTTTTAGATAAAATTGGTTTGCTTGATGAAGATTATTTTATGTATGGCGAAGACATTGATTTGTCGTACAGAATAATAAAAGCTGGTTACAAAAATTACTATTTAGCAGATACCTCAATTATACATTTTAAAGGAGAAAGCACTAAAAAAGGCAGTTTAAATTACATCAAAGTATTTTATAATGCGATGATTATTTTTGCCAATAAACATGTAGTTGGCACTAAAGGAAAACTGCTTACCTTGTTGTTGCAATTAGCGATATTTATTCGTGCAATTATTGCCTTGTTTCAGTCCTTTTTTGCTGGATTGTTTTTCCCTTTTTTAGACGCGATTTTAATTTTTGGTGGAATTTTTGTGAGTAAAGAATTATTTGAAAATGTAATTCGCGCGCAATATCAAACGCATTATCCAAAAGAATTTTTATTCATCAACACACCAATATATATTGCTATTTGGCTGTTTTCATTATGGTTTTTTGGAAATTATAAAACCAAAAACAAATGGCGCCAATTATTGGCTGGATTAACAATTGGCGTTTTGTTAATTGCCATTGTATATTCGTTTTTTCCTTTGTCGTTGCGCTTTTCGCGTGGAATTATTTTGTCTTCATTTTTGTTTAATATTGTTGTTTTATCAAGCTCTCGATTTCTGATTTATGCACTAAATGGCACGCTTTATTCGTATGTCAAATCAGATAAAAAATACATCATTGTTGGAAATGAAATCGAAGCAAATAACATTTCTACACAATTGAAAAATGCACCAACCAAACGACACTACATTGGTTTTATTTCGATTAAAAATGGTGTAAAAAATAATAAGAATTTGGGTTCGATAGAAAACCTACAAGATATTTTAGATGCTTATAAACCAAACGAAATTTTATTTTCAACCGAAGATTTAAGTATGCAGTTTATCATCGAATCCATGTCTAGAATTGAACAATCAATAGAATATAAATTGGTTTCAAAGAACAACACCATTATTAGCAGCGCATCTAAAAATACTGCTGGTGAAATCTACACATTAGATATTGATATTTCACAAAAAAAATCGTTGTTAGATAAAATCAGAGATTGGATTTAAAATTATTTTTAAATCTAAAAAACACAAATTTCCTGAATTTTATGACAAAATGCCATTTTTTTTCAATTGTTTATGCATTATATATTGAGCATTTATGGTGAAATCGTGCCATTTAATCATAATTTTTTGGTACTATAAAACGAAACATTGGCAAAAATTTGTAACGAAAAAATTAATTTCTTTGGTTTAATATTGAGGAAATTAATATGCCATGACCAATTTATTCAAATATTCAATTGCTTTATTTTTAATTCTAACGAGTAGTTTCTTAGCCAAAGCGCAGTATGTAGAAGCTGAACAATGTATTGGTGGTGAAGGTTTAGATGAAATCTATATGAGTTTAAAAACGAAAGATGGTGGCACATTATTGTGTGTTAAGACCAACTCAACGACAGGTGATTTTCCAACATTTAGAAGCTATTACAACATCGGCTTAATAAAGTTAAATAAGGATAATATTATTGAATGGAAGCAATCAATATCAGACTCCTTTTTTGGCTATAGTGGAATTGATATTTCAAAGCCACTAACACTACAAAGTATACCATCTTTTACACCTATTGAAGATGAAGGTAGGTTTATAATTCCTTCTTGGCTAAATGACGGTAGCACAAACCTCTCTTTTAATATAGTAGATTATAACGGTGCGATTCTAAAGAAATCTGAAAGTTACAAAACTGGAAAAAGAAATGAAATCTTTAATTATTATATTGACACTTCCAATAATAAAATATACATAACAGATTTTAAAGATTCTACATTTAATCTAAAATGTCTTAATTATAATTTAGATTCAATATGGAGTTATTCTTATGTTTTTCAAGAAGATAGTATTGAAAAAGAAAAAGCCAGCAACTTTTTCGATTGTATTATTGAAAATGTAGGCAACAATATATTGGTCAGAGTTGCTTCTTATTATGAGATTATCTTTCCAACACTTACTACAACAAAATACTTAAATATAATTTTAGATAAAGATGGATTGTTAAAGAAAATAAGTACGGAACCGAACAATGTAGATAAATCTGCTTATGGAATACATAGGTATGAGCCAACAGAATTTATCAGTAACAACATTGTGTATACTTATAAAGATTATTATACTGCATTAGATCTACAAACGCAGTTGTTTCAGTTTAGTATAGATAGTTTAAAGAAAATAGACTCGAATATAACCTATAATAAATACAACAAAGAGAGCTATTATTTAAGAGAAACTTCGGATAAATTCTTTCATTTAACTATTAATAAAAATAGCGAATCAGATACTTTAATTTTGCAAGAGATTGATAAAAACAATCTGAATTTAAGAGAATATATTATTGATAATTCATTGTCGGGCACGTTTAGTGATATAAACTATACAATGCTTAATGATGAATCTGTAATTATCATTTATCAAAAAAATAACACGTTGAGATGTTGCAAATTGATAAAATAATCAGATAATTTATAATAACTTTATTGACAAAGTTCCAACTGCAGATAATAATTACACAAGGTTTGATAACTCTAAAATTTATATTTCAAATAAATCAATATTTTTTGTACCTCTTTTTATGGTTCAGCACTATTCGTTATCAAATGATATATCAAGTTGATTTGGCAAAAGGCATTTTAAAATTTAAAGTAAAAAATAATAACTTAAATAAAGTTGTTTATAAGTTTATTGCTGAAGATGAACATTATCAATCATTAGCCTTAGCGAATAGCATTAATTGTAATTTAGGAGAAACTGATATCTTATTTCAAAAACTACTCTTTAATTCAAATAAAATCATCGCCAAAGCTTTCATTGATTACAACAACGATGCTATCCAAAATAACAGCGATCCAAATTATAATTTAGCTTATTTACAAAGCAACAAAATCAACAGATTTTCTACCTATATGTTTGGCAATAACTATACTACTAATTTTGTAGATACTGGAACTTGGCAAACTAAATTAATTCCAACACATAATTATTTTACTATAAATCCAGTTTTAAAAATTACCAACCATGCTAATTTTGGAAATACTGACTCTATTAAATTTGCATTATATCCAAATCAAACCATTAAAGATTTAAAAGTTGCCTTAGTCAATACATTTGTCACACGATTAGGCAGAACAGCAACTTATGAGATTACTTGTTTCAACGAAGGCACTCATCCAACAGATGGAATCGTAAAATTAGTTTTAGATAATCGACTTGGTTTTGTGTCTGCAACACCAACAATATCTTCACAAAATGGCGATACCTTAATTTGGAATGTTACAAACTTACCTGCAAATCAATTTCGAAAAATTCTATCACTGTAAACGTGCCAATTCCACCAATAACTGATATTGGAGACACCTTGCAATCTATTGTTTTTGTAAATCCAACAATTTTCGATTCTACACCAAATGATAATCAAGCTATCTTAAATGATATTATTATTGGTGCTTACGATCCGAATGATAAAATATCTACTACTGGAGAAGATATGTCCACTTATCAAATACAAAATGGCGATTATATTACATACGTAATTCGTTTCCAAAACGTAGGCAACGATACTGCATTTCGTGTGGTGGTGTTAGATACCTTAGATGCTAATTTAGATTGGTCAACTTTACAACCAGTTAATACAAGCCATCCATTCTCAATGCAAGTAATAAATGGAAATATTGTGCAGTTTACATTCAATAATTTATTATTGCCAGATTCAAGTATAAACGAAGACAATAGTCATGGTTTTATTGCCTATAAAATAAAACCTAAATCATCGCTTGGTGCTGGTGCCGTTATTAAAAACACTGCGCATATTTATTTTGATTTTAATAAACCAATTGCTACAGGTACAGTTCAAACGAGAGTTTCACTAATTTTATCTGCCAAAAACAATAAAAAATCAAATAGTAAAATCAGTGTCTATCCAAATCCCAATAATGGTATTTTTAATTTGGATTTTATTGCAAATTATACATCGCCTTTAACAATAGAATTATATGATGTCACTGGAAAAATATGCTATCAAAACCAATTACAACATCAACAAAAGAGCATAGTGCAAATTAATACTGAAAACTTAGCAAGCGGTTTGTATTCAGTTGTTTTAAAAACAAATCAAGAACAAATCAATCAAAAAATTATAGTCGAGAAATAAAAACTTTTTTATTTTCATATTTGTCTTGAGATTTTGGTCGACATTTTAGTCAATCATTTTTTTAGGCACAAATTTTGCCTATCTTTGTACATTAAAATTTTCTTATGCAAAAAATAGTATTGCTTTTAGTTATCTCATTTTTTTCTGTTTTAACAGCAAACGCACAAATGCCAGCCATTGGCACACCAGCAACCGAATTAGCATATAAAGATCCAGATGGCAACATCATTTCTTTATCATCATTAAAAGGAAATATTGTCTTGATTGATTTTTGGGCATCTTGGTGTGGACCTTGTAGAAGAAATAATCCATCTGTGGTAGCAACATACAAAAAATATCAAGGTAAAAAATTTGTAAAAGGTGTAAAAGGTTTTACAGTGTATAGCGTTTCTTTAGACCAAAATGCAACTGCCTGGAAAAATGCTATACAACAAGATGGTTTAATTTGGAAAAACCACGTTTCAGATTTAAAAGGATGGAATGCAGAAGGCGCAGCTAAATATGGTATTCGTTCTATTCCTCAAACTGTTTTAGTTGATGAAACTGGTTTTGTAATTGCCATTAATCCTTCGCACCAATTAATTGAACAATTAGTTGATAAAAAATTAGCTGCAAGTACAACAACTAAAAAAACAACTACGAAGAAAAAAACGACCACCAAGAAAAAATAAAGACATTTAATGTCAAAGTGTCGCACAAAATCCTTTGGCAAACAATTTGCCGAAGGATTTTTAAATTCTACACTATGATAGATGCTAATGAACCGTTAACGGATACACTTAAAGAAGATACAACAACCGAGCAATCGCAAACACAGTCAGAAAGTCAGCAAAATGAAAATATTGCCGAAGATTCAGCTGTTGAAATAGACGAATTGTCGGTGCTTAAAAACGAAGTGGCTGAACAAAAAGATAAATTTATGCGATTGTTAGCTGAGTTCGATAACTTCAAAAAACGCAGTGCAAAAGAGCGTATTGAATTGTATAAAACTGCTGGACAAGAAATTATTAAAGAATTATTGCCTGTTTTAGATGATTTTCATCGCAGACAAAGCATTTATTGCTGATAACAATGCTGAAAATTATGCAAATGGTGAAATTAATTCAAGAAAAACTGCAACGAACTTTGCAAAATAAAGAATTGAAGATGATTGAAAGCATCGGTTTCGATTTTAACATTGAACAACATGAAGCAATTGCTGAAGTGCCTGCACCAAGCGATGCACAAAAAGGCAAAGTCTTAGATGAAGTGGAAAGTGGTTATACGCTAAACGATTCTATTATTCGCTATGCAAAAGTAGTGGTTGGAAAATAAGATAAATGTTAATCGTTAAAAGTTATAAGTAAACAACCTATAACCTATAACCAAATAACTTATAACAAAAATGAAACGAGATTATTACGAAGTATTAGGTGTGTCTAAAAGTGCATCAGCTGATGAAATAAAAAAAGCTTATAGAAAATTAGCTTTACAATATCATCCAGATAGAAATCCAGGTGATAAAGCTTCTGAAGAGAAGTTTAAAGAAGCAGCAGAAGCATATGATGTGTTGAGTAATGACGATAAAAAAGCTCGTTACGACAGATTTGGACATCAAGGTGCTGCAGGTGGATTTGGTGGTGGTGCTGGTGGCATGAATATGGACGATATTTTTTCCAATTTCGGTGATATTTTTGGCGGCGATGGAAGTCCTTTTGAATCGTTTTTTGGTGGACAACGCGGAAGAAATCAACGTGGTCGTGGTCAACGTGGCAGCAATCTTCGTGTAAAAGTAAAATTAGATTTAGAGGAAATTGCAAATGGCGTTCAGAAAAAAATAAAAGTAAAAAAACATATTGTTTGTGATACCTGCAGTGGTATTGGTGCAAAAGACAGTAGTTCTTATCAAACTTGTAATACATGTAATGGCAGTGGTGTAGTTCGTAAAGTAACGTCTACTTTCTAGGACAAATGCAAACAACTGGTGCTTGCCCAACTTGCGAAGGTGAAGGAAAAATCATCACTAACAAATGCACAAAATGTCGGGTGAAGGTAGAGTTTATGGTGAAGAAGTAGTATCTATCGATATTCCTGCTGGTGTGAGTGAAGGCATCCAATTATCGATGAATGGAAAAGGAAATGCAGGTGTTCGTGGTGGTTCTGCTGGTGATTTATTAATTAACATTGAAGAAACACCACATCCAGAATTGAAGCGCGAAGACAATAATGTTCTTTATAAATTGATTCTTAATTTTTCAGATGTTTGCCTTGGTACTCAAGTAGAAGTTCCAACTATTGGTGGTAATGCAAAAATCAAAATTCCAAAAGGCACACAAAGTGGCAAATTATTCAGGTTGCAAGGCAAAGGTATTCAAAGTTTACAAGGATATGGCAAAGGCGACCAAATTGTAGAAGTACAAGTATATACACCACAAGATATTTCAAGCGACGAAGAAAATTTATTGCATAAAATGCAAAACAGCAAAAACTTCAGTCCAAACGCACAAAAAGAAAAAAACAAAGGTTTTTTCGATAAGTTTTTTCATTAAGAACAATCTCAATAATTATTATCTTAAATAATAGAATTTGTTTGAGTTAAAAGTTGCAGTTGATAAATTATTTTATTATATTTATTAATCTGTATTTTTTATTCAAACATTTTTTAATTATGAAACATCTGTTTTATACAATTCTATTTACGATGTGCTGTTTATTTAATTGCACCCTTTTATTTTCTCAAACTACTTACAATCAATGTGGCACTGATGAAATACATCATTATTTGATGACACATGATACAACTTACGCCAATAAAATAAATTCTGTAGAAAGAAATTTACAACTATATCAAAATAACAATGATAACCTAAGATTAATGAGTGATACTGTTCTTACAATTCCAGTTGTTGTGCATATTATTCATACAAATAATGCAAATGGTTTAATAGATAATCCTACAGATCAGCAAGTAATAGACATGATTGCAGAATTAAATAAAACTTTTAGTGCAACAAGTACAAATTATCCAAATGTAAGTTCAGGTGGTGTAAATACTAAAATACAATTTGCATTAGCAAAAAGAACACCAACTTGTGGTGCTACTAATGGAATTTTGAGAGTATATGCAGGAAACCTTCCTAAATATGTTGAATCAGGAATACAATATCAATTTTGGGGTTCATATGATCCTGCAGGATGTGGTATTGCAATGAATCAGGTAACAATTTTAAGTCCATTATGGCCACAAGAAAGTTATTATAATTTGTACTTAATAAGAGGCATCTGTAACGGAGCAGGAGCATATGCATATTATGGTGGATATGCTGTTTGTCCATCAAATGGATATGCACTACCGCACGAAACAGGTCACTATCTTTATTTATATCATACATTTAACGGACAAAACAATACAACGTGCCCACAAAATGCAAATTGTTCACAAGATGGCGACTTGGTTTGCGATACAGATCCACACCTTTAGATGGTGGTCTTCCAACAGCGATTAATTCATGTACAGGAAGAATTTTTGGCAATGTTGTTAAAAATTTCATGAGTTATAGCCAACAACTTTTATTTACACAAGGTCAAAAAACAAGGATGCGTGATGCATTAGAGTCTGGTACTTTCCCAGTAGCCAATTCATTTGGAGCACTTGCACCAGCAACTGTTACGCCAACATGTAGTATAACACAAACACGTGGAATAAATCCTTTTTGCAGTGATTCTACAGTACAATTTAAAGTTACTTACAGTAATAATGTTGGTGTAAATCCATCAATAGAATGGTTTTTGAATAATGTTTTATATCAATATGGTGAAACTATTACCATATATGGTTATTCAATCAATAATGATGATATATTATCGTGCAAAGTCAAATCAAGCAATACTTGTGCTGTGCCAAATCCTGCTATATCAAACCAAATAACATTAAAAAAAATAATTTCTGCAACACCTACTATTCAAATTTCAAGTCAGAATATTTTTAGTAGTTATTATATTTGTAAAGATAGTGCAGTTACATTTAATGCTATAGTTACACATGGTGGAACAAGTCCAAAATATCAATGGAAAAAAATAATGTAAATATTGGGACAAATTCGCCAACATTTACATCATCAACTTTGGCTAACGGCGATAATATAACATGCATTTTAACTTCTAATGAAACATGTATAAGCACAAATAGTGTTATTTCAAACAGTGTATATATATATCGTTATCCAGATTACAATCCAAACATTACAATCAGTATCCAAAATAATCTACCACCATTAATTTGTGAAGGTTCAACGGTTACCTTTAAAGCAACTGCAACAAATATTTCTGTAATACCAAATTATCAATGGAAATTAAATGGAAATAATATAACAGGAGCAACTAGCGCAACATACACAATCAATAACTTAAGAAACAATGATATTATTACATGTATATTAACATCGAACGACAGATGTATTCTAAATAAAACTATTTTATCAAACGCCATTAAAATAAAAGTAAAAATAAAAGTTACACCAACTTTATTAATACAGAATTTAACTAATAATGATTCAGCATGTGTTGGCGAAATAGTAAAATTAAAAGCAATTCCAACTAATACAGGCACTCCAACTTTTTTATGGTATTCAACTTATAACTCTACCAAAGATACCATCACAGATATTATTACTGCATATAGTAAAACATATTACTGCTCAGTAAGGATTGATACTGCAAATTATTGCTCAAATTCGCCAACTGTAACAGCAACTCGTAAAATATATGGCGAAATCAAACCTTTAAAACCAACCATTTCATTAGTTACAAATTATTTGAAATCAAATTCTGCAACAGGAAATCAATGGTATTCTGTAGCAACAGGAAAAATTATAGGAGCTGTCAATCAAACATTTTATCCAGTATCAAATGGGAAATATTATACTGTAGTAACCAAAAACAGATGTAGCTCTTTTGCATTCAGATACAATAACTATTAATAATATCACTACAGGCATAGATGACAATTGGAATGATGATGAATCAAAAATAAAAATTATTCCAAATCCAAATTCCGGTTCTTTTAAGATAGAATTAAATGAAAAAATAAATGAAAATGTATCGGTATTAATTTATAATATTTTAGGTGAACAATTGTACAGTAAAACCTTTAAGCGTATTTATGATAATGAAATAAATATACAGTCTGATATTATTTCAAACGGCTTATATAATGTTGTTATACGAACCAAAGAAAATCTCTATTCTAAAAAAATAGAGATTATTAAATAATTAAAATGCCTGAAAACAAACAATACATTTTTCAATCAGAACGTTTAGGTTTTCGGAATTGGATAACGAATGATATTGAGAAAATGGCTGCAATTAATGTAGATGTTGATGTAATGCAATTTTTTCCATCAACACAAACACCACAACAAACTGCACAATTTATTGAACGAATGCAATTTTCGTTCAACCAAAATGGATTTTGTTATTTTGCAGTAGATAAGTTGGAAACATCAGAACTCATTGGATTTATTGGCCTTGCCGAGCAAAAATTTGAAGCAGATTTCACACCTTGTATCGATATTGGCTGGCGATTGGCAAAATCAGCATGGAACAATGGCTTTGCAACTGAAGGTGCTAAAAGATGTTTAGAGTTTGCGTTTAACGATTTAAAGCTGGAAAATAGTTGCGATGGCTCCTCAAATAAATTTGCCATCTATAAACGTGATGCAAAAAAATTGGTATGAAAAGAGTTTTAACATTTTACAATCATCCGTATTTACAGGCAGACGAACGTTTAAAACCTTTATAACTGTATGAAATATCAAAATTGATTAGTAAATTCGTAGTGAATTAAATTCAGGAACTTATTTTTGTTGAATGCTGTTTGTTATTCACTAACCACACAATATCTTTAATGGCTCTACTAGAAATAAAAAATATTTCAAAATCTTTCAAAATAATCAAGCATTGCAAAATGTTTCGTTGACTATTTTACCAAATAAAATTTATGGTTTACTTGGTCCAAACGGTGCTGGAAAAACAACATTGATTCGCAATATCACGCAAATATTTTATCCTGATTCAGGCGAGATATTGTTTAATGGTGAAAAATTACAACCAAAACACAGTAACCAAATTGGTTACATGCCTGAAGAACGTGGTATGTATAAAAATGAAAGTTGGTGAACAACTTATTTATTTTGCAAAACTGAGTGATTTTAATACAAAGCAAGCTGAAGAAAAATTGATTATTGGTTACAAAATTAGACATTGAAAGTTGGCGAAATAAAAACATCGAAGATTTATCAAAAGGAATGCAAGAGAAAGTACAGTTTGTGGCAACTATTTTACACGAACCGAAATTATTGATTTTAGATGAACCTTTTTCTGGTTTAGATCCAATAGCTGCTGAACTGATAAAAAATGAAATTATTGAATTGAATCAGAAAGGAACAACTATTATTTTTTCTACGCATAGAATGGAAAATATTGAAGAAATGTGTGAAGATATTTTTCTCATCAATAAAGGAAAAATAATTTTAGATGGAAATGTGCAACAAATAAAACAAGATTTTAAACAACATTTATATAAGATTAGTTTAGCAGAAAATGTTCAATTGAATGAGATAATTCAACAATCAATTTCAATACAAAAACACGAAAATAACGAGCTCATTATTCAATTAAACCAAAATCAAAACCGAATGATGTGTTGCGTATTTTATTAGATAATAATATTGAACTAAACAGCATCACTGAAATCTTACCAACTGTTGGAGAAATTTTTATTCAAAAAGTGAAGCAGATATTATAGAAAATAGTTAAGGTTGTTAGTTATAAGGAAAATAGTTAACGAATAACCAATATCTAATAACCAATAACGAAAAACCAATAACGAATAACTTATAACAACATGCGAAAAGTCTGGTACATCATACAACGCGAATATTTATCAAGAGTACGCAAAAGATCGTTCATCTTATTAACGTTGTTGTTGCCTGTTTTAGTTGGTGTTTTCACAATTGTAATGGTGAAAATTGCAACCAGTTCTGGTGAAAAATTACAAATAGCTGTGCTCGATGAATCACATTTATTTCAGGATAAATTTCGTGGTTTAGATGTTGGCGAAACCTTGCGATTTGATTACTTATTAGATACTACTTTGTCGTACGAAAAACTTAAAAAAACATACGCAGAAAAGTATGATGCATTTTTATACATTCCAAAAATGGATGTTGCAAAAAATGTAGAAGTAACTTATTATTCAAGCAGCGAATTAGGTACGGTTACACAAACTCGAATTGGAAAAAGCAATTTCAGAAGAACGAAGAAAGATTGTGTTAGAAAATAATAAGTACGATGTTGAAATAATTGACCAACTCGACAAAGATATTACGTTAAACAAAATAATTAACAACGAAAAAAACAAGGAAATTTGACATTTCTTCCTTGATTGGTTACTAGTGCGGCATGCTCATTTACATATTTTTAATTGTGTATGGCGCAATGGTCATGCGTGGTGTTACTGAAGAAAAACTAACCGGAATTATTGAAGTTTTAATTACTTCAGTAAAACCTTTTCAATTAATGATTGGAAAAATAGTTGGCATTGGCGCGGTTGGTTTAACGCAATTTATTCTTTGGGCAATTTACAATGATAGTGCAACTGTGTTGCAACTTGTTTATGGAAACGAGCCAATGGCATTGCAATCAATGAACGCAAGCGTACCAGGCAATGCAAATGTCGGAAGCAAAACAATTGGCTTTTAATTTAACAACTCATTGGCTGATTTAGATATTCCAAGAATTGTCTTCAGTTTTATTTTTTACTTTATTTTTGGTTACTTGTTTTATGGCACAAGTAACTGCGTACTGTTGGTGCAACCGTAAACGAAGACACCGACGCGCAATCATTCATGTTTCCAATCACGATACCGATTATTATTTCGATAGTGTTGATGTCAGTTACTATTCAGCAACCATCATCCAACACCGCTATTTGGAGTTCCATGGTTCCATTTTCGTCTTCAATCATTATGATGGCCCGCATTCCGTTTCATGTGGCTTGGTGGCAACAAATTTTATCAATGTTTATCTTAGTTATTTCTTCTTTAGAATGATCTATGTCGCCGCAAAAAATTTACCGAATAGGCATTTTAACACAAGGCAAAAAATAACATTTAAAGAAATCGGCAAATGGATTTTTATTAATTTTAAAAAAATCTTTTACATTTTACTTACAACTTATTACTTTTTCCTAACTTCGCACATGGAAACACTATCTCACTTTTCATCCACAAACAAATTTGCAGGAGACGGCTTAACGTTTGACGACGTTTTATTACTACCAGCATATTCGCAAATTTTACCAAGAGAAACAAATCTACAAACAAAAGTTACTCGAAACATTACCATTATTATCTAATTTTATCTGGTCGTAAGGATACCGTTACTGAAGCAATTTAGCTATTGCACTAGCGCGTGAAGGTGGCCTTGGTCTTGCACAAAATATGTCGATTGATGCCCAAGCACAGGAAGTGCGCAAAGTAAAACGTTCGGAAAGTGGTATGATTACTGATCCAATTACGTTGAAACCAACTGCAAAAGTAGCAGAAGCGTTTGCATTAATGTCGGAAAAAATGAATTGGGGAATTCCAATTACCAACGAATCAGGAATTTTAGTTGGTATTTTAACGAATCACGATTTGCGTTTTTGTAAAGATAAAAATATAGCTGATTCAGGATTTAATGACGAAAGACGATTGATTACAGCACCTGAAAAACAACCTTACAACAAGCCGAAGATATTTTGCATGAATACAGAATTGAGAAATTGCTTGTTGTAGATAAAAATGGAAAAACTCATCGGTTTAATTACGTATAAAGATATTACCAAAGTTAAAAATTATCCTTTTTCTTCTAAAGACGATGCTGGTGATTGCTACCTGGTCAGCCGCTGTTGGCGTTATTGTTGATATGATGCAACGCATTGAAGCATTAGTGCATGTTGGAGTTGATTTTATTTGTATTGATACGGCACATGGACATTCGCAAGGTGTGTTAACAGCTATCAAAAATGCAAACAAACGTTTCTAAATTTAGATATTGTTGGTGGTGTTAGCCACTGGAAAGCCGGCCGTAAAGCACCGCAGATGCTGGTGTGGATGCAGTGAAAGCTGGTGTTGACCAGGTTCTATTTGCACCAC
>JADJSS010000006.1 GCA_016711605.1 Saprospirales bacterium | reverse complement strand
TTCAATTTTCAAAACAAATTCTGTTTAGGTAGCAGAAAGTGTATTTTCTTGTTGTTGATATCGTTGAATTAGATTTGGTAGAAATACCCATAATATCGTAGACCATTCTGAAGTATTTATATCGAATTTAGAAGAAAATTTTATTTTAAATAATTTATAGAAAACACCACTTCTGATTGTTCAACAACATTGTATTCTTATAAATTCTTCTTGTGAAAGAAAAGAGATTGCTTTTCTTTATAGCATATGATTTATGTTTAATTTCTTTTGCATTTCAATTCCGTTTAAACAAAGATAAATACATTTTAAGTCTGAATTATCAAGACTCTTGTCCATTTTTTTTATTTATTTTTGAAGGTGATTTCGCATTACATTATTTAAATACAAGATGTACATATTTCTTTATCAGGAATTAGCAGAAATAGCTTGTAAAATGGAATTGCTGGATTCAATTGTGCGGTAAAAATCAATCGTATGATGGATGGTTACAAACAGCAAAAGATGTAAAATCTATTTGTGATCAATTCCAAACAACATTAATTATAAAATGATAATGTAGAAATTTGTAAAGCAATAAATGCTGATGGTGTGCATCTTGGTAAAAATGATTTGTCAATTATAAAAGCTCGAAAAATTTTGGGTACTAAAAAAATTATTGGTGCAACAGCAAACACACTTGAAGATATTACAGAGCATGAAAAAAATGGAGCAAACTACATCGGACTTGGTCAATATAAATACAAAAACAAAAGCAATTTGAGTGGGCTGTTCTTGACTAGATGTGTTATTCTATGATTTTACAATACTCAACTCTTCAATACCAATTGTGCCATTGGTGGAATTCCACTAAGACGTGAACCATTAATAAATACTGGGCATTTACGGTATTGCTGTTTCTTCTGCAATTAATTTATCAGATCAAAAGAAAAACTATTCAAGAATTTATTCAAATTTTTAACTAACAAACAGCGTTTCCACAACTGTTGTACTGCACTTTTTTAAATGATACTTTTCAAAATCCTGGATAAAAACTCAACCATGTAGAATCTGCCGTAATATGTGATCTCTTTGTAGGCGTAGGATCGATAATCACTATATTAATTTTGCAGAACCTAAATAATGCGTAAATGGTGTATTTTTCTTTTTATCGAAATAGTATTTACTTTTTAAATTCAAAGGCAATATGCCCCGAACAAAAGGCATATTCGTAAAATAGTGTGCTCTTTTATTGAGTAATTTTTAGCTAAATAATCTGTCAATTCTTTATTACAAGATTATTTACACTGGCATTTACTTTCAAAAAAGGAGTAGCTATTAATATTTGAGTTATAAAACAATGCACTCCAATTGAAAGAAATAAAATGATTTAAATTTATATTTTTCAAAACTAGAATTTAAAATAGCAACAATTACGACGTACAAAAATAGCATCTATAATAAAATATATAATGTTATCGTGGAAACACAAAAACACAAGACAATACAGATGGAAATACGAAAATGCCATTACTAAAACATAAAATTGTTGTTGAAATTTGTCTGATAAATGAAGCTCGATATTTCTTCTTAATTACTAAAACAAAACAATTCCAACAAAAAAAGTAATAATACTGTTTGTATTTTTTTGTACGCATTAAATCAACTGGTAAAAATAAGAAGTTATACTTACTAAACTAATAAGAAATAATTTTTGATATTAAACAACGTATTACTGATAAAAATATCTTTACTGTGTTTTAATTACGCACCACAGAATTGCAATCACTAAATGTTTTTTTTTACAAATTTCTTCCTTAATATAACCAAGCATCAATTTTCGCACCAGTACGCTATTTTAAAATTAAATGCATAATGCTGATAAAAAGCTGCAACACCAAGGTTATAACCAAAAAATTATTAGAAGGAAAACGAAAAAATAAACGCAAAAAATATAGTAATTACTAAACTGACGAGTAGCATCGCATCAATCTTTACTAATTTTTTTCTATTAATAAAGATGCAAATGAATGTTGCAATTGCAGCAAGTAAAATGAAATATAAAACTCTGGCCTTGCATGAAAACATAATAAACAAGTCATTGCAATACTGAGAATTTGTAAATATTGTTTTTTATAAATGAAATACAGAGCAAAGAAAATAAACATAGAACAATAATGCAAAATTTGAAATTGTGGCCACACAGAAACATTGGTTGAGCTTATTAAAACACACAAGCAACTCAAATGCAAGCAACGAATTCGTTTTAATGCGTATTAAAAAAGGGTATGTAATAAAATAGAAATGGCAATGCCTGTAATTTATAATTTAGATAATACAAGGCAATTGTGTCGTTGTTTATATAGGATAATAATTTGTACCAAATGGCTACAACTCACCCCAATCTCTGTTGAGTTTTCCGTATAAGTCTAATCCAAAACGAATGTAAGCAGCTTCGTCAGCGAATTGAATATCCATTTTATTTTCTAAGCCAGAAAATAATTTCAAAACCGCAACACAATAAAATAAAGTACCTGTAACATAAGTAATTACTGATGTTGGCGTAGAAACTTCATCATCTGTGATTGAAAAATAAGGTATAGCATTTTTATTTTCTGCAACATCTAATAATCTTATCAATAACAACTGCAATCTTTGCAATATTCTTACTTTTCTTAAAATTAAAATTTTCTGGATGCGTGGTAAGCTTTCCCATGTGCTATCTTCCTTTAATCTTGATTCTTCTATCAAGGCATCATTCATCAAAATAATATCAATTTTATCTTGGTTAAAATGTCATTATACTTAGTATTCATTGGCATTTGCTTCAACATGTATTCCTGTATTAAACTGTTTAAAATTTCTCCAGGCTTGTTAAACAGCATTTGTACATTTAAAATATTGCTGAAAAATAGTGTGTTGTTTCGTCCATTTTGTTCATTCATGTACGCAATAAACTTTTGAGTACATAAATTTTTAATATCAGGCATGCCTTGAAACGTCAGTAAATTCAGCTGCTTTTGGCGAAATAAATACGGACATAACTACTAATGGTAATGCATAAAAATTTTTGAAATCAATCATTTCCAAACCAAACAGATAAAATAATTCCAAGAAGCAACGCAACCCAAACACACTGCATCATCATATAATGTTGACGTGGAAAAATAATGGCACAAATGCCAATACTTAAATGCTGATAACAAATGCGAACAATAACACAACTGCATTTTCTTTTAATTTAGCGACTATCGATACTCTTGTTTTGTATAAAAGAAAGAGAAAATAATGAATACAAACAAGCCAATCAACAATGCAAGTTTCACTTTCATTTTATGAATAAAATAAATAGGCACTATAAAATTCAATACGAAATTTAGAAACGTAACAACATATAATTTCGCCACAAACAAAACATGTGGTATCACTAAATCAAAATGTTTCATAAATATTTCTGGAACTGTTTTTGCAATCACCAAATAATGGTCTTGTAAAATCAATCCATTCAATTACTGCATTCATTGAGCTGTGTGTACGCATTTTATACGCAATTGCATAATGCTGGCAAAATGCAATGTAAATCCGATTGATATTTGAGTAAGAATCTGCAGGTTTTCCATACACAAAAAATAAAATTCCTGCAACAAAAACAGTAATACTAAATGTGGAATTCGGAGTAACAATTGTTTTATAATTATAGATAGAAAAGGCAATACTTACAGCAGTTAGGAAGCATGGCTAGTAGACAATAATTTGGTCGCGAATGCTAAAATAAATGTTACTGCTGAAAATAAAATCAGTTTATTCATAACCGAAGAACTATTTTTTTATCGCTATAAAAAAATCAATAAAACAATTATTACAAAATGAGAAATTTTGGCCAAGTGTTGATGTTTACATCCGAAAATAAAAGCAAATGCAATCAAAAAATGCAACAGTGATATGAATATTATATCGAACCAAAAATATAAATAATAAACACCAACTGCAATAGCACCAATTTTATAATTCAAATAATACAACTCAACTGGATTACTATTAATAAAAGAAAGTGCTTTATAACCAAAGGCTATACGTTGGTCCCAATTTTTTGCGATGATGTGAAAAGATTCAAACCATTTCGCAAGTATTCAGCTTCGTCAGCAAGCAATACATCAACATGATTTTGTAAACCAGATGACCATTTAATTCCTGTAATTAATAAGCAAAAATGCAAATACAATAAACCAACTTATCAGACAGCGTTTTGATGTTACTAGAATTAATGTCGCTCTCTACTTGCATTATTTATCTTTCTTCAATTTTTTATCAATAATTTTATGAATTGGCTTTTCATAAACGGTATAAATAATTCCTGCGCTAAAATAATCTAATACTAAAAATGAAATTAAACCAACTACATCAGCCAATATTCCTGGCAAAAATTTGCGCAACACACCAGCAATTACCAAACCTATCAATATGAAAATAAATTGGAAAATATACATCGTTAATGATAGACCTCCAATTTTCATCAACACAGGATTTAATAATATTTTGAACTTTTGCGGAAAATTCAGAATGCATGCAAACAGAATAAAATGAAGAAAGCAATGGTGCTATCTATGACTTGCATGCCTAAATGTGGTGCCACATAAATATCTTCACGCAATGCAACATGCAATGGTATATGGTCTTCAATACTGATTACATAACCACGATAAAATGCCCAGCCATAACAGAGCAATGCAGCAAAAATAAGTACTGGAAATAAAAGTTTCGATTTTTTAAAATCATACAAACATAAAATAATTCCGTAGAACACCGTATCTAATTCCATGAGTGGCAATTTCTCCATGATATATATTTTACTGATGGTATCGCCTGGAATACTCATCAAATAATGCCAAACAATAAAACGAAATATAATCATAAAGATAACACCTGCAACAGCTACTTTAAAAGCAAATCTCTGTTTCTGATAAATGCAATAAACACAAAAAGAATAATGCATAATTGTAAATCAAAAGAGATATACCAAAGATGTGGAAATATCATCGTTTCTGGTATGTAGTGTTTATTGATAAACACATTATATATTTCTCTGTAATTAAAAGTATAAGTAAACAAGCCAATGCCAAAACGTTTAAATTCGGCTAAAATACCTAAATCATTTTTCATTACTAATAAAGAAACAACACCAATAAGCAGCATTATAAAAATGTACAAATAATAAACAGGAATAATTTTCAGAATCTGTTTTACAATAAAATCCTTAAAAGTTTGCCAAGCATTAATATCTTTATTTTCAAATTTTTTAAATAAACCTACGCTTACAAAATAAGCGGACAATAAAAAAAACGAATGCGTGCCTGTGTAGCCAAGCACACTTGGCATGTTATATTTCTTTAATCGATAATGAATGATAAAAATAAGGATAGATGCCACACCACGCCAACCAGCTAAGTGATACATCGGATTGTTTCTGTCTATTTCTACTCTTTTCTCAGACATTGTATATCTATTTTATTTAAAAATAAGTATAAAAAACTATATTGTAATTTAATTGGACAATAACTTTTTTGTAAGCACTTCTTTTTTCTTTAAGAAGTACATTTCAAATGAATAATAACTAATTTTAGAAAACCACATTAATGTAGATAAACAAACAAATGCAGTAATTAATTCTGCAAAAATTATTGGCATTATCTTTATTAAGTTTTGATAAATCAAGTAATAACATGGCATAATAAAAAGATACTGGTAAACATAGGAACCAAATGAAAATTTTCCGTATTCAACTAATCTATCGTTCAATAGTAAAGGAAACTCTGCTTCAGTATTAAACACAAGATAAAGAAAACAAAAGCAACTTGCATTCAATAGAATATCAATATACATAGATGCACCGCAACGTGCATAAATATCATACTGAGAAATTATTTTGTAAAACGGAATTCCAAATTGATGCTGAATCATACTTAAATTGAGTATTTCTTGTACTACAATCATCGCTATAGTTGTGTAAAAAAAACGTCTTATAATTTTGAGATTTATCTTTGGCAATAACGCAATTAAAATACCATAAAAAAATGCGTCAAATTGAAAAAACGTATTACGAATCATTGCAAAACCAAGTAATAAATAATTATCTGTTTTTTGATGCAAATAATAATATCCAAGAATACGTATTATAGGAAAAATAAAAATCATAAACATCGCTAAGCGTTTTAATGATTTTTCAGATAAAAAATAAATAAGAAAAGGTATTACAATATAAAATTGTTCTTCTAATGAAATCGACCATAAATGTCCAAACAACGAAGACGTTGCCAGTTCACCATCGTTTATAAAAATGGCTATTAAATCTTTGAAGTTGTAGGTAAACGTAAACAACATCCAGCCGCTTCGTTTTATCTCAGTGATTACAAATGCGAAGTCATGATACCAAGTTAATTTAGTAAATACAGCAATTAAAATAAGTATTAGTATGTAGCCAAAATAAACAGGAAAAATACGCAGAATACGTTTTACATAAAATTGTACAAAAAAAGTTTTAAAAGTTGGTGACTTTTGTTTGTCTTTCAATAAAATTTTTGTAATTAAAAATGCAGATGCAACAAAAAAACTATGCAACGTAAAATTAGCCAATGTGCTTGGAACTTTAATGTACGTAAAATGTAAATGCAATATAAAAATTGAAAATGCCAGTAAACCTCTTGCTCCGTCAAATTGCTTAAAATAGGATACCGAATATGTTAGTTTCTGCTCTTTCATGAACTGTAAAAAATCAATTTTACAAAGATACATTTTAATAACCAAATTAATAATTTCCATTTTATACAAAATAGGTATCTTAGCAATCGTTTATGCAAAAAATTATCGTAACAGGCGCTGCTGGTCACATCGGATATAATGTGTCTAAAATTTTATTGCAGAAAAATTATGATGTGCATCTTTTAGTTCGCACTATCAATGTAAATGTAATTGAGTTAGAAAATCTAGGCGCAAAAATTCATATTTGTAATTTATTTGATGTTGATACTTATAAAACAGTAATTACAAACGCTGATTGTCTGTTTCATTTGGCTGCCGAAAATACCACATCCATGCAACACGCAGCGCGCGTGGTTGAAAATTCGGATAAATTAACGCAAACTGTGTTAAAAGCTTGTTTAGATTTTAACGTTAAAACTGTTATTTATACAAGCTCAGTGGTAGTTATAGGAAGAAGTGTTGATAGCAATAAACCGTTAAACGAAAACGATAAAACAGGTTTTGCTGAAAGTCCGTATGTACAAGGAAAATTATTAGCAGAACAATTTGTTGAACATTTTATTGCTGAAAACAATTACGATGTGCGTCGTATATCCAGTTTGGACAATTGGTGCTGGTGACCCAAAATTAACACCACCACATAAAGTAATAAAAGACTATTTAGAAAAAGGAACACCTGTTTATTTTGATGGTGGAATTTGCATTGCTGCTGTGGAAGAAATTGCAAAAGGCCATGTGGCTGCTTATGAAAAAGGCAAACCAAATGAAACTTATATTTTAGGTGGCGAAAATATTACGTTCAAAGAATTTTATAAAATTTTACGTGACAACAGCCGTCAGAAAATGCCATTTTTAAAGATGCCAAAATTTGCTATTTATTTGGCATCTTGGATTTTATCAAAAGCATTTAAACTACTTGGAAAAGAATTTCCAATCAGTCCAGAATATGTAACCAGTGTCGTTGGAAATTTTTCATGGTACGATTGTTCTAAAGCAAAAAACGAGCTTGGTTATCAAACAAAACCAGCAGATGAAATTTTGCAACATGCTATTCAAGATGCAAACCGAAAAATTTTAGGTGTTCAAAATTTAGGAAAGCAAACAAAAAGTAATGAAACCGTAGTTGTAAGCGATGCAAAGCAATTTAATGACAACAACGCCGAAACCCTTTTAATTACAGGCGTTCCAGGTTGGCTTGGCAATCGAATGATTGATATTTTAATCAACGGTGATCGTTTTGGAAACCATCAAAGCAGCAGAAAAGTACGCATCTTATTAGAGCCACGTTTTAAAGGTTTATTGAATTTGCCTGCAAATTATGAAATAGTTTATGCAGACATCACCAACATGCAACAAGTGCGCGAAGCCGTAAAAAATGTAAGCACTGTTTTTCATTTAGCTGGTGCTATCTATCCAAAAAATATTGATATTTTATACAAAGTAAATTTTGATGGAACAAAGAATTTAGTAGATGCATGCATCGAAAATAATATTCGAAGAATTGTATTTATGTCAACCGATTCTACTTGTGGTTACGGAACAAAAGAGCAAAAAATATTCGATGAAAATACAAAAGCAACGCCATATAAAAATTATGGAAAAAGCAAGTATTTAGCAGAAAAATACATCTTAGATAAAACATCTGAAGGAAAAATTGATGGCACTTCGTTGCGTGGTTTTTGGTTTTTTGGACCATTTGCACCAGCGCGCCAATTAACGTTCGTGAATATGTTTTATTGGCCTCGACAACTTGTTTTTGGCAATGGAAAAAACCTACGCAGCATTTCTCATATCGATAATATTATTGATGCATTTCTTAAAGTTGAAAAAATACTGCAACGTTTGGCAATTGGTACTGGATTGGAAACGACCAGCCACATCCAACGGTAGATGATATTTATAAAGCTATTGCAATAGCTTTAAACGTTAGCTACAAACCACTTTATATTCCAAAAATTTTCTGCAGATGTTTTGAATTGCTCGATACTATTTTAGGAAAATTCAACTACTTGCATCCAACTATTCACGCAGCAGGAAAATTCGATTATGACATTGCTGGAAACATCGACAAAGCCAAACGAGAATTCAACTACGAACCAAAAGTTACGTTGCAAGATGCCGCAAATGAGTTGAAGGAATTGACTACTTAATTTATATCTAAATCAATTTCATTTTGACAATTTTTAAAGTGGCTACATCTCACCATTTATAGTTATATTTAAAGCCAAAATAAAAACAGACTATGTCAATTCTAAATAATATTGGTGGAGTGGTTTTAAAGCCAATCATCAAAGAAATGAGTCGCGCTCGATTACCAAAATTAGACGGCTCCATTTTTGTAAAAAATATAGTTGACGAAATTGAAGTTATTCGCGATGAGTTTGGTGTGGCACATATCTATGCGCAAAATATAAATGATGTTATTTTTGGACAAGGTTTTGTACATGCACAAGATAGATTATGGCAAATGGAAGTCAACCGTAGAGCAGCACGCGGTCGACTCAGCGAATTTTTAGGTAAAGATGCATTAGATACCGATAAAGCTGCTCGTACATTAGGTTTTGAACGCATTGCCAAACAAGACTGGGATTTATTTGGTGAAGAAGAACATCAATTAATCATATCTTATTGCAATGGCATTAATGCTTATATCAATTGTAGTGAATTTCAATTACCAATAGAATTCAAATTAATAAAACACACACCGGAACTTTGGGAACCAATGGATGTGGTTTCTTTTAGTAGATTATTAATTTCTATTTTATCTTGGGGTTGGTACGATGAAATTATCAAAGCAAAATTAATTGCAGCAGTTGGCGCAGAAGCAGCTGCAGAATTAGATAATACTTATCCGAAAGAAAATCCTGTTACCTTACCGAAAGGCATTGAATTTAATTTCTTAGATATTGCAGGAAAATTTAATGCTTTGAAAGGTCCATACATGCCAAGCATGAATGGCAGCAATGCATGGACAGTTTCTGGCGCAAAATCTAAAACTGGAAAACCGTATTTATGCAACGATCCGCACTTAGCATTGCGGAATCCAAATATTTGGTACATGAATCATTTGCATTGTCCGGAAATGCATGTAACTGGTGTTTCAGCACCAACGTTGCCAATGGTGCAAATTGGCCATAATGAAAAAATTGGCTGGGGCATCACCTTGGCATTTACCGATATCGAAGATGTATTTGTAGAAAAATTTACGGATGAAAATTGCACAACTTACATGCATGAAGGCAATTTAAAAGAAACAGAAATCATCGAAGAAAAGATTTTTATTAAAGATGAAAAAATGCCACACATCGAGAAAATATATCGAACCATTCATGGCACTATTATATCAGATATTGTTGGTGATTCCAACCAAAAATTATCTTTAAGTTCAATGGCATTGACATCAGGAAAATCTATTCATGGTTGGTTTCTTTTAAACAAAGCACAACATTGGAATGATTTTGTAAATGGTGTAGAAAATATTACAGCACCTGGTTTAAATATTGTTTATGCTGATGTAGATGGAAATATTGGTTATTACAATTCTGGAAAAGTTCCGGTACGAACCAAACAGCAAGCATCCGTTCCGCAAGAAGGTTGGTCTGGTGAAAATGATTGGAAGGCATTCGTTCCATTTGACGAAATGCCTCATGTTTTAAATCCAGAAAAAGGATACGTGATTACAGCAAATCATAAAATTGAACCAGATGATTTTCCGCATTTCTTAGGCGATATTTATATGAATGGTTATCGTGCCAACCGATTGGATGACATGATTAATAAAAAAGAAAAACTGGAACCAAAAGATTTTGTTGAAATGCAAATGGATTTTTATTGTACGCCAGCAAAATTATTTACCAGACATTTCCAGAACATAAAAATGGATAATGCAGAATTACAAAACTATGTTGATTTATTACTAAAATGGAATGGTATTTTATCACCTGATTTAATTGAAAGTTCCTTGTATAAAGTCAGCAAAAAAATGATTGTAAAAAGATTGTTTGAAGCTGGCATTAACGATAAACAATTGATAGATGAATTAATGGGAAAAGGTTCGCACGGTGTACTCGATCCTGTAAATTCTTATCTTGGACACAACACTCCTATTTTATTGCGCATCTTAGACAATCCAAGTTCATTTTGGTTGCAAAAAGCAGGCGGAAAAGAAAAATTATTGAAAGATGGTTTCAAAGCTGCTATTGATTGGCTGAAATTAAACTATGGAACCAATACTACAAAATGGAAATGGGGCGACTTGCATGCAATTGTATTTCCACATTCGTTTTCAGTAAAACCACCAATGGATAAAGTCTTTGATATTGGACCATATCCGATTGGTGGCGATACCGATACACCTTTTCAAACCTATATTATGCACATGGAAAGTTTTGGTGGTGAATTAAGTTCTGTTTCGTATAGGCAAATTTTAGATTTCTCTGATTTTGATAAATCTACCGTGGTGATGCCATTAGGAAACAGCGCAAACATGGCAAGTCCATATTATAGAAATCAATTAAAAGATTGGTTTGCTGGTAAAAGCTATCCAATGTGTTTTACCAAATCAAAAGTAGAAGAGCATAAAAAACATAGTTTGAAATTGAAAAAGATGTAGGTTTATTTTGGCATAAAAAATGCACTAATATTTCTCAATAAAAAAATCAAAATGAAAAAAATAATTCTAACATCATTAATCATTGCAATAGCAATTTTTAGTTTTGCGCAAAGCACCTCAAATAGTAAAACTAAAACAACTACTAAAACAAAACCAAAAACCAATATCGTTAAACCAGTAGAAACTAATGCTGTTTCAACTATACCATCAGATGCACTCATTTTTAATAGTAGCAACCAAGAAACGTTAGAAATTGAGGCAACCGAAAAAGCCATTGTAATTAATGGAAACGAGAATAAAATAACCATCACTGGAAATTGTCGCCAATTATTTATCACTGGAAAAAACAACGATATCGTAGTGGAATCGTTAGATGCTGTTGAAATTACAGGTTCTGGAAATTTTGTGAGTTGGGAAAAATCAAGCAATACTAATGGAAAACCGATTATAAAAGATAAAGGTGGTTACAATAATGTTGGCAAAAAATCTGGTCAAGCGTTGAATAAAAACGATAAATAATCTAAAAACGGAAACCGTTATATTGAATGAAGGTAGATATCTCGGATTATTTTACAATTGCTTTTAATTTAATAGTTTTCTCACTTTGCATGAAATGCAGATGTATGTATTATTTTTTATGATTATCTTTAAAAAGAAATAAAACCATGCAAAAATATTCTTTTTTCAATCCAGCTGATTTCAACGATCCTGCATTATATGCTATTCCAGGTTTTGTATTATTTATTCTAGCAGAATTTTTTTTACACTACCGAAAAAAGCATCTTGTTACACAAACATTTTACAAAGATGCAGCATCCAGTTTAGGGCTTGGAATTGGTTCTGCTATTTTAGATATTGGAATCAAAGCCATCGCCATTGGATATCTGCTTTGGTTCTATCAGTTTCGTATTTTTGATAATCTAGGTCCTTCAACTATACAAGAATTTGGTTCTTGGCAATGGCACAAAAACCATTGGTATGTTTGGATCATCGGTTTTGTTTTACAGGATTTTATTTTCTATTGGTATCATCGGTTTGCACATGAAATCAGATTATTTTGGGCAGCACATGTTAATCATCACTCATCAGAATATATGCATTATTCTACTGCGTTGCGACAAAGTTGGTTAGAACTTTTATTCAAAGATGCGTTTTATATTCCAATGGCAATTTTAGGTTTTCATCCATTGATGATTTTAACGATGTACCAGTTTAATTTAATTTATCAATTTTTACCACATACAGAAGCGATTAAACGATTGCCAAAATGGTACGAATTTATTTTTAATTCACCGGCACATCATCGCGTTCATCATTCCAGCGAAATAAAATATTTAGATAAAAACTATGCTGGTATTTTTATTATTTGGGACCGATTATTTGGAACATTTAAAGATGAAGATGAAGAGAAATTTCCTGTTTACGGAATCACGACCAATATCCACACCAATAATTTATTAAAAATTACATTTCATGAAGTGATTAATATTTGGAACGATGTAAAACGCGCTCCAACATTTAAAGACAAACTAAATTACATTTTCCAATCGCCAGGTTGGAGCCACGATGGCGAAGATCAGCGCGCAAAAACCTTGCAGAAAAATTTGAAATAAA
>JADJSS010000005.1 GCA_016711605.1 Saprospirales bacterium | reverse complement strand
CAATACTTTTTACTTCATCACTCGTTAATGTTTTATTGAGCTCTGCTGCCATAATACGAATGGCTTCTTGTAAAGGCTTACACTTCCATCGTGAAAATAAAGCGCTGTTTTTCAATATTTCTTAATGATGGTACTTTAAAACATATAGGTCAAGGAAAGCAGATTTTGTTACCTTATTATTCCAGAATCTACTTTAGAACTTTTAGTTAAATCCCAATAATTTCCGTACAAACCAAACTTTGAAACATTTGTCCACCTAATACAACACCCACTGCATGACAAGTAGTGCAACCTGTTTTAATGACAGAAACTCAAGCCATCTTTTTCTTCTATAGATAGTGCATTTTGCTTTGCCAGCAATAAATTCATCAAATTTTGATGGAGTCATTAAAAGTACGCTCAAACGCACAATGGCTTTTTCTAAATTTCCATAGTTTACTGCATTTTTGTATCATTTGGGAAAGCAGCAGCAAATAGCTTATTATAATTTTCCATCTTTTTCAGTCTGTCTTCCGTCAATGCTTTACTGGGCATATGCATTTCTTAAGATTCATAATGGGCATACCGAAAAACGCTCTTCCACGTCTTTTGCGTCCAAATCCCAAAATTACGTGGCATGTAACGCTACATTTAATACAACAGATGAGTTTCTGCCACAATTCAATCCTTCATCATCCAACAGAAAACTGATTTATTATCTACTCCAAAATCAATGATAGATTCATGACAAGAATTAAACTATTATTTCCTTTCATCGATAGTTTGGTATCATAATATAATAATCCAATTTCCCTAATGCTATTTTTCTGGAATTTAACTGGGTTTTCTTTACTATCTACTACAGTTAAGAGTAATCTTGAAAGATGCACTTGCCGCTGTAATTTGTAAAGAATCAATTCCACCATCTACAGTTAAATCATTGAGTATTTAATTTTGGCTTTTCGACCAGCTATAGAAATAAATCATTATTACCACAACTGTTGCCATTTTTTAAAAATTTAAAATTTCTCATTTTTCATTTGAATATATTTATTTACTTGAAGTTTTCTACAATATTTCTACTATCTTGTCTATTCAAGTATGAATGAAGTTTAGACGTTTAGTTGCTGTAAATCTTTGATTGGTTTCTAAATAATTCATTTTTACTCTAGAATTCGACTTATTACATGATGAAAACTGGGCATTTACTTTACCAAAAGTTAATTGGATGAAAATCATCAAATAGATTGCCTTCACTAACAGGTTTTAAAGGCAACCCAGCGGCGCTATTTTCCATTAGAAAGAAAAAATGGCTGCCAACAGAAACATGCAACACATTGCGGCCGAAAATATCTAGTGAAACTCTTTTCTTTTGTGAGGAAAACGATACCTATCATATCGAATGGTTTACTCAACAGTTGAAATAGAGTTGTGTCCACGCTGCTTTGTAAGTGCTTTTGTAATTTATAATTATCTGAATTACGATAAGAAAGAAATCATTTTCAGCATGGTAGGTGATTTATTCGTTTCAAAAATGAGATTCCCCAGGATAACGCTTAATTCTCACATCTGTTCAAACACGAAGTGCAAAAGCTTCAAGTTTCTGGCGTACAAGCTATTGGCGCACATCAATTTCATTTATAATTCTCGAATCAAAATTTGTCGCCTTGTTGGAAGACGAAGAAGCAATGTAAAACTTACTGTTAGATTTTCATTAATAAATCAATTAGAGAAAGTTTAATCATCACCGCAAAAGGAAAAAACGTTGATTTTTGTATCGAGAGTTTTTTTGCACCACAGTTCCAGGTGCGTAAACGAAGAATCACGTAACAGGTTCAGCGCATTTTGCGTCATTAATTCCATTTGGTCTAAAAATTAAGCCAAACAGAAATGACGGCCATACAATTATCGCAGCGAACTGGTTTCTTAAAATGTAAATATCTTGACGAACAGTGGAAATGAGCGGACAAGTCGTTTGTTATTTAATTGGTGATATTTTTATTTAGCTTTTTATCTAAAGTATATACCAATTTATAGTGATGTTTATTATCTTAGTAAGATGAAGCCACTATACATTTTTCTACTTTTTCATTTATCATTTTCTTGCAAAGAAAACACTACAACTATTGCAGATGATCCAACTATTATTCAAGATCAATTTGGACGCCAATTCATTTTACATGGTTTAAACTACTTCTTCAAGTGCTAAAAGCGAAACTATGCAATCCTTGGATTGTTGAATGTGATGTTGAAAGAGAAGACAAAGAATTTGGTTTTTTAATTTTGTACGTTACCTGACTTTTGGGTTGCCATTGAACCACAAAAAGGTGTTTTTGACGAAAAACTATTTGAATGAATTAGAACGAAGAATTAACTGGTACACATCACGACACATGTATGTGATGATTGATATGCATCAGGATGTATATGGCGCAGCAGTTGGAGGACATGGAGCACCAGATTGGGCTTGCCGTACCAATGGTGCTGCACCGATTTGTTTGCCTGGTGAACACCTTGGTGGCTAAAAATATTGACCCAACAGTGGTAAATTCTTGGATTAATTTTTGGCATATACAAATCTAAAGATTTACAACCATTATATTTTAACCTGGCAAAAGTTGCAGAAAATTTTAAGAACAATCCATATGTAATTGGCTACGATTTAATGAACGAACCTTGGGCTGGATTTCATTAAGGTTTTTTAACCGGTGAGTTTGAACGTGTACAATTAACTGCGTTTTACAATCGATTAATTCCGGCGTTACGAAAAATAGATCCAAATAAATATTTTTTCTTCGAACCATTGCCAGCACCAGTAACATTTGGTGCACCAAACAAATCTTATAAACGTAACAGATACGAGTTCCCTCATCACGCATGAGTATATGCACCACATTGTTATCCTATGTACTCACGAAGGTTTAGGTTATACTGCTACGTCAAAACCAATTACGGATTGGGAAAGCAACGAGTGAAAGATCTAAAAAAGATGGTAATATTCCTTTGGTATGCGGAGAGTTTGATTTGTCGCCATCACAAGCTGGTTTTGCTGATTATTTCTTGATTTTAATGCAATGTTTGATAGGAAACCTATGGCATTGGACATATTGGAGCAATGATTTAGGAGGTTGGAGTCCGTTAAATGCAGATAGAAGTGAAACATTGATTTTACAATATTTAGTCAGAACTTTTCCAAAAGCAACTGCTGGAAAAATAGAATCCTTTAGTTTTGATGCATTAACAAAAAAATTTGAAATGACGTTTACTTCTAAACGGTGCAATTTCTCAGCCAACAGAATTTTTGTACCTAATCGTTTTTATCCAAATGGCTATAATGTAGTAGTTTCTGGAACAACTAATTACACCAAAGAAACAGATGCAACAAAACAACTCTTAAAAATAAAAGTAAACGAAAGCAAAGAAGTGACAATTGAAATTGTGCCAAAATAGCCATTTTACTTGCCTTTCCAGCCAATTACATTAAACAAATTTTCTCTATAATTGCTGCCAATTGGAATCTCATATTTACCTAAATGCAATCTGTGATTTTCTAAAGTAGTGACAAATTTTGTATTGATGATAAACGAGCGGTGACATCTTACAAAGCAAGCATCTGTTAGTTGTTCTTCTATTTTTGACAAGCTGATGTATGCTTCAACTACTTCGCCTTTTGTGACAATTTTGGTGTAATTTCCTTGTGCTTCGCAATACAAAATATTGTCAGTTTCAAAGCGATACACTTTACTGTCTGCTTTAATAAAAATAGTATTCGATGTTGTTTTTTCTATAACGGTTAGTGTTGGCGTTAAAGTATTAACTTTGTTTACAGCTTTAATAAACCTTTCTAATGAAAATGGCTTTAATAAATAATCAGTAATGTTCAACTCATAACCATCCAAAGCATATTGCTGATATGCTGTAGTGATAATAATAGCTGGTGGTTTGGTTAATGTTTTTAAAAAATCAATGCCTGTAATTACTGGCATATTAATATCCAAAAACAACACATCAATTTTTTCTTTTCGTAAATAATCCATTGCTTGCAAAGCATTTTCACATTCAGCAACTACTTCAATATTTTTAAAGTAATCGCAATATGTTTTTACAATTTGCCTTGCAATCGGCTCATCATCTATTATCAAACATCTCATAGTATTATTTAATTTTTAACTTGATTACAGATGTATAAATATTATCAGTAGTATCAATAATTAATTTGTACTCATTTGGATATAAATACTCTAATCTTTTCTTTATATTTTCTAATCCAATTCCTGAGTTTTCATCTTTTTCTTGTATGCTAAAATTATTTTTTGCTGTAAAAACAATCCAATCATCTTCCACCTTCAAATCAAATGAAATTTTTATTTTTTCATTCAAAATATTTCGCGAATGTTTGAATGAATTTTCAACAAAAACAATCAAGATTATTGGTGCAATTTTTACATGACTGCTGTTTGCTTCATTAATATTTACTGATAATTCAAGTTTGTCGCCAATTCTTATTTTTTCTAAATCGATATAATTTTTGATGTAGTTGATTTCTTTTTCTAATGGCACAAAAGTTTGATTGGTTTCATACAAACTATATCTTAATAAATCTGAAAGTTGCAACATTAATGGTGGCAATGTATCTGATTTTACAACCGATAAACCATATAAATTATTCATCGTATTAAACAAAAAATGCGGACTAATTTGCGATTTTAAAAACTCTAATTCCAATTCAATGCTGCGTTGTTTTTCTACAGCCATTTGCTGACGTTTAAAATAATAATCCTTACCTAATTTCAAGGCAGTTATTAATGCAAAAAAGAAAACATTAAAAGGAATTACCAGTATGATGGTAAATTCTTCATTATTGCTCAGGTTAAAATATTTATATATAAATATCTGGTATTTTGATAAAAGAAGAACCAAAGCCAAACCTATTATTATATAATTAAAATAGTTAGATCTTTTTATTAATGCCGGATAAAATAGTAATACTAATAGATAGGTAAAAATCATGAATCCTGCAATACGCAGTATGTAATAATAAATAAATGGTTTTTCAAACAGATAATGACCGGCACCTAAGCTGTCAAATAAAATAAAAACCAACCATAATGCGATATGCCATGTAATTCTATAATTCAATAGTTTTTCAATATGTTGCTGTAAGGTAACATTCATGCAGTAAATGTACTATTTTCTTTAATTTTTACGTTGAGTTTAGGATGAAATGGCTGATTTGCAGTATGAACATGCAACATAGCTTGACAAACAGTTTTATACGCCATATTCTATAATTTATCCTGCATTCATTGCTGTATATCCGATAAAATTGTGTTCGATTTTCATTTTGTAAATATTTGCATTATAAAATTTTACAAAATGAAAAATACAATCATCTACCAAACAATCACCGTTGCATTTTTATTGCTTGGTCAACTAACTTATGCACAAAACAACTGGAAACAAGTAAAATCAAAAGATGGCATTACTGTTTATCAATCAGAAAATTCAGCTACCAAAAAGATGGATTCAAAAGTTGATTTCACCATTAATCGTGCTTTGGAAGATTTAATTGAATGCATTACGAATTTTGACAATTACAAAAAATGGAATTCCAATTGCACACAAAGTAAGCTGCTAAAAAAAACAGATAATAATAACTGGATATATTATTCTGTTTTTCTGCGCCATTATTCAAGATAGAGAATTATATGCAAAAGCAACCTTAATCACTGCTGATAATAAAACGTATAAAATACATATTGAAGCATGTCCAAAAATAGCTGCTGCCAATCAAAAATATGTTCGCATTAATAATTTTTATTGCGATTACACCATTACAAAAATTACCGATAACAAAACTTCTGTAACTATAATTACTTCGTTAGATATGGCTGGAAGTTTGTCTGCAAATATGGTTAATAAATTCAGTGCAGGTTCATTGTTAACTACCTTTTCAACCTACTCAATCAATGCAAAAAACATTATTAGCATCAAAATAAATCAATTCATCACTTTTAAAAATTATATTTTATGAATGCCTTAACCTTATTAATGTCCATATTCGTATTCAGCTTTATACTTGCTTTTGCTATTTCTTATTTCATTGTATTGAAAGAAGAAAAACTACAATACGGAAAATTATACACTAAAGAATTTACTGTAAAAATGTTTGTTTACAGATGTAGATTAGCCATCAAGAATTTTACACTCATTTCTATATTAACAACCGCTTCACTACACATTATTGGCGATAGTTTTTTTAGTTTTGAAAAAATTGCCATCTGGAAATTTGCATTTCTATTTTTTGTGATGGTTGCTATTGACGATGTTTGGTTTTATAGCATACATCGGTTAATGCACACGAATAAATATCTGTATAAAAAAATACATTCCGTACATCATCAGGCAGTTCCACCAATACCAATGGATTTTTTATTTGCACATCCAATAGAAGCATTAGGTGCAGCATTTGGTTTGATTCTTGGTGTATTGGTTTTAATATTACTTACTGGCAATGCCAATATTTATGTGCTGGCTGCTTATTCATTTTATAGAACTTTGCATGAGTTAGAAGTACATTCAGGCTTTCAAATCATACCTGAAAAATATTTAGGATTAATTGGCAGTTCCAAACATCATTTTAACCATCATAAATACCATAAAGGAAATTATGCATCGGCTTTTACCTATTTAGATAAATTATTCGGAACAGAAGTAAATGAAAAAACAACCAAATAAAATATCTTTCAAAAAATTAAGTTAATTGAAAACAATTTTGTCATGTATTTTCAAATGTTTGCATCAAAATATCGGCTGTCTGTCCTGTAAAATTGTAATCATCTAAAATGCAACTCAAATTTGCAGCATCAAAAACAATAGTATGATTCACTTACAAAACATTAAAAGATTTTTATTTATCGTTTGCTTTTCCATTTTTATAGCTTCTTGTAAAAAAGATAAGCTTTCTAATTTAGGTATTTCTAAGAAATTTGATATCACATCTACACATACAGGAACTACTTACACAATGACTGTTTTTTATCCTGATGAAAATTTTCCTACTACTCCAACGCCTATTATTTATTTAATGGACGGATTTTGGTATGGCAATATGGTTGCTAAACAAATTACAGATTTAACTAATGAAGGAAGCATGCCAAAATGTATTTTAGTTTCATTAGATTACAAAAGTGGTGCAGGTGTTTATGACAGAGCACCTGATTTGCAATATCTAGGTGATGGTATTGACAGTAAAGCAAAAGGCGATCAATTTTTTCAATTCTTGAAAACAGAATTAATTCCTGCAGTAGAAACAGACTATCCATCGGATACAACACAACGCACTATTATTGGACATTCACTTGGTGGTTTTTTTGTGTTGTATTCTTTGTTGGACAATGTATCGCATCCATTATTTAACAAAATTATAGCAGCAAGTTGCAGTTTAGGTTTAGGTAAAGATAATATGATTTTTCAAAAAGAAATTCAAGTTGCTGCTTCAACAACAGATATCAAAGCTACTATATTTATTGGCTCTGGCACATTAGTAGGTAACTCGCCAGCCATGCACCAAGAGTTTTTTAACCGACTCAAAAACAGAAATTATCCAAACTTAAAAATTGATTTTGCTTTGTATAATGAAACACATGGAACAGATGCTTATCCAACATTTTTAAACGGTTTAAAATTTATATTCTAACATGAAGAAAGTATATTTATTTGTTATAATGTTGGTTCTATCAACAACAATTATGCAAGCGCAAAAAGCAGATTCTACAAAAAGAAATCCAACATGGACAATAGAAGCTGGTTTTAATTTACCCGAATTATATAACTATGGTTTTGAAGTAAATGTTGGCTATTATCCATTTAAACGAAGTTGGATACGCATTGGACCCAGTATGCAAGCCATGTACTTTTTTACACCAAATAAAGATTGGTTTCCAACTAATAATAAAACCACAGCGCTAATTTCAGAAGTGTATTTAAATTTAATCGGTAATGTTGAGTTTACACCTTCAAAGAAAAAATCATTTTTTATTGGTATGGCACCTTACTTAGGATATGAAATGATCAACAATAAAGGCACTGTAAAAAATGATGCAATACAATTAGATTTAAAATACAATTACACCGTACATATTTTTGATTTTGGTATGCGCTATAAACTTGGCGGCTACATTGGAAAAAAGCAAAAAAATGGATTGCAAGTTCAGTTTCAATCATCGTTGCGTGGCTTAACGGATAAGGATCCAAGAACGAAAGCTGTTAATATAGGTTTGCCTAATTTTAAAACATTTGTAGGTGTAACGTATATATACAAAATAAAATAAGTGTGCTAGTCTAAATAAAATTTCTTATCACTTATTACTTACAACTTACAACTCTTTCTTATCTTTACTAAATGGCAATTGATATTAAAAATATTTCTTTTGAATCATTAGTTGAAAAAGATAGAAAAATAAAATCTACAGAAAATACTTTTCTTTCACAACAAAATTATGCAGCTGGTTTTCCACCATTCCTGCGTGGTCCATATTCATCCATGTATGTGAATCAACCTTGGACGATTCGTCAATATGCAGGTTTTTCTACTGCTGAAAAATCAAATGAATTTTACAAGAAAAATTTAGCACAAGGTCAAAAAGGACTTTCTGTTGCTTTTGATTTGGCAACGCATCGTGGCTACGATTCCGATCATGAGCGTGTGCAAGGTGATGTAGGAAAAGCTGGCGTTGCCATCGATTCGGTAGAAGATATGAAGATTTTATTTGATGAAATTCCATTAGATAAAATTTCTGTTTCTATGACGATGAATGGTGCAGTCTTGCCTATTCTTGCCTTTTATATTGTTGCAGCAGAAGAACAAGGTGTTGAGCAAAAATATTATGGCACCATTCAAAATGATATTTTGAAAGAGTTTATGGTGCGCAATACCTAGATCTTTCCGCCAACATCATCGATGATAATTATTTCGTATATTTTTGAATACACTAGCCAAAATATGCCGAAATTTAATTCTATTTCTATTAGTGGTTATCATATGCAGGAAGCTGGTGCTACTCCTGAAATTGAGTTAGCATACACCTTAGCAGATGGCTTAGAATATTTGCGAACTGGTATCAAAGCTGGCATTAAAATAGATGATTTCGCACCACGTTTGTCTTTCTTTTGGGCAATTGGAATGCAGCATTTTAACGAAATAGCAAAGATGCGAGCAGCAAGAGTTTTATGGTCAAAAATCGTTTCTCAATTCCATCCAACATCAGAAAAAGTTTAGCACTTAGAACACATTGTCAAACCAGCGGTTGGAGTTTAATGGAGCAAGATCCGTTCAATAACGTAACAAGAACTTGCATCGAAGCATTAGCTGCTGCACTTGGCGGTACACAATCTTTACATACTAATGCACTAGATGAAGCCATTGCATTGCCAACAGATTTTTCAGCAAAAATTGCCCGCGACACACAAATTTATTTACAAAAAGAAACGGACATATGCAGAACAGTGGATCCTTGGGCGGGCACGAATATGTAGGAAAATTGACTAATGAAATTGCAAAAAAGCTTGGACATTAATTGAAGAAGTAGAAAGCTATGGTGGTATGACTAAAGCAATTGAAGCTGGAATTCCGAAGATGCGAATAGAAGAAGCTGCTGCACAAAAACAAGCACGCATTGACAGTGGACAAGATGGTATTGTTGGTGGCCAATATTTTCCAGACAGATGACACCAAAGAAATTGATATTTTAGACATTGACAATGCAGAAGTACGCGAAAACCAAATTACTCGTTTAAAAAATATCAAAGAAAAAAGAGACAAAAATGCTGTCGAAGATATTTTAAATCAACTAACGGATGCAGCGAAATATGGCGATAAAAATTTATTGGCTTTAAGTATTGAAGCAGCTCGGCGACGCGCTACATTAGGCGAAATTTCACTAGCTTTAGAAAAAGTTTTTGGAAGATATAAAGCAACAATTCGCAGTATTGCAGGTGTATATTCAGCAGAAATAAAAATGAACGAAGATTTTCAAACAGCAAGACGATTAGCAGACGAATTTGCAAAAAACGAAGGCAGACGTCCACGTATTTTAGTAGCAAAAATAGGACAGGACGGACACGATCGCGGTGCCAAAATTATCGCAACTGCTTTTGCTGATATTGGGTTTGATGTTGATATTGGACCACTCTTTCAGACACCGAAAGAAGCAGCGATGCAAGCAGCAGAAAACGATGTACACATTATTGGAGTATCATCTTTAGCAGCTGGACACAAAACATTAATTCCTCAATTAATTGAGGAACTAAAAAAAAATAAAACGAGATGATATTTTAGTCGTTTGTGGTGGTGTTATTCCAAAACAAGATTACGATTTCTTATACAATGTTGGTGTTACAGCCATATTTGGTCCTGGAACTATAATTGCAAAAGCTGCAATTGAAATTTTGCAAAAACTAGATTGAAGATTTGTTTAAGTTTTTAAATAGTAATATTTTTTACCGTTCAACAAAATATAACTAAATTCTTAATAGATGTTAATTTTATTATTTTGTTTAAATATTTACAATTATGTTAAACAAAATAAAATTAATGATGTTAAGGTTCTTATTATCTAATTAATTAAACAAAAACATCATGAAGAAATTAAAATTATCATTATTAGTAGTATTAGCTGTAGCATTGTCTCTTACAGCGTGTAAAAAAGAAGAAGATACTGTAGTGGCAAAAAACATTGTGGAATTAGCACAAGGAAACTCAAACCTTTCATCTTTAGTAGCAGCTGTTACGAAAGCTGGATTAGCAGATGAATTGAGTGCATCAGGTACGTTTACAGTATTTGCGCCAACAGACTCAGCTTTTGCTAGATTCTTACGTGCTAAAGGATACGCAAATTTAGATGCAGTTCCTAACGCAGTATTAGAAAAAATATTATTAAACCATGTTTTGGGAGTTAAGAAAAAAGCTGCAGATATTACAACAGGATATGTAAAAACTATTGGTAAATATGGTACTACAGCAAGCTTCATCAATATGTATTTAAACACAGCTTCTGGAGTTAAAATTAACGGTACTTCTAAAGTTATAACTGCTGATATTGAAGCTTCAAACGGCATTGTGCACGTAGTTGACGAAGTAATTGATCTGCCAACAGTTGTAACTTTTGCAATTGCAGATGCTGCTACATTTTCTACATTAGTTGCTGCCTTGACAGATTCACGTATTGCAGATGCAAACTTAGTTTCTACACTTAGCGGTACAGGACCATTTACTGTGTTTGCTCCAACTAATGCTGCATTTACTTCATTACTTGATGAACTTGATGTTACTACAGGTTTACCTGGTATTGGTGCATCAACTTTAGAATCTGTATTGAAATATCACGTAGTAGCAGGTGCTAACGTATTAGCTGGTTCTTTAACAGAGGGTCAGGTTGTAACTACTTTTTAGATCAAACGTTTAAAATTGGTTTAACTGGTGGTCCTAAAATTACAGATGCAAGCACCAGAGTTTCTAATATAATAGTAACGGATGTACAAGCAAGCAATGGTGTAATACATGTAATAGACAAAGTACTTTTACCATTGGATTAATAATTTCTAAGAAATAACTTCATTTTTTTTTAGTTATTTTAATAGGCGCACCAATATGGTGCGCTTTTTTATTTAAATTAAATTTGGCTATTATTTGTTATTTTATTTTGATAGTAATAATAGAATCATCTGCGCGTTAATATTAAATAATATATATATATATATATTGTTCTTATTTTTAGCAATATTTTTATAGTTTGTAAATGATGCTTAACATGATAAACTGAAAAAAATAAAACTCACGCATTGTAATTTTGCCAATTAATGGATGTGGAATAATATAAATATCTAAATCTTCTTCGTTCCAGGATTTAGCAGCATTTAAAATGAATCGCAAGATTTTTTCCAGAAATACAAAACTATTTTTTATTTTTGCTAAATAACTTTTTTGCTGAAAAGCAAAACTCGCTTTACCACCAGAATTCAATGTTCGTTGATATTTCCAAACGGTTTCATCATAATTCCAATTCGTTCGGTTGTTTGTCTTAAACAATTGTTTCAATGCAATTTTTGGCATATTAAACGATAATGCAGTCGTTTTGTGCTATTGATAAATGGTCAATATTTTCAGCAATACTCCATTTTTTATCGATGCTTTTATTGAAAATTGAATCGTCAACTTTTTGCAATAAATGCAGTTGTTTCATTAAAAATATGTTCAAGTTCAGTTATTATATCTTGTTTTGTTTGCATTTTAGTATTATTGTGTTTGAATTGATTAGCTAACTTAGTAAAATTAAATCGTTTAAAAGTTATGCTATTTTTAAATTAGATTTTATCTAAAAAATAAATTGGAAACGCGTCATTCATATAAATATTTTGTACAAGTAATTTTGCCTTTGGCATTGCCAAAATTATATACGTATGCAGTTCCTACAAATTTAGATCATGCAATAAAAATTGGCTGCCGTGTAGAAGTGCAGTTTGGTAAACAAAAATTATATACAGCAATTATTCATGCAATTTCACAACATGCACCAACTGATTATATTCCAAAAGAAATTTTAGCCGTTTTAGATGAACAACCAATTGTTACTGAAACACAAATTAGTTTTTGGAATTGGATGGCGTCGTATTATATGTGTACGCTTGGCGATGTGATGAACGCTGCGTTGCCTGCATTTTTTAAATTAGATTCCGAAACTTCTTTTGTGAAAAATCCGTTTAATGAAGTTGATATTTTAGAGCTTTCTGACGATGAATATTTAATTGCAGAAGCATTGAATCATCAAGATGAAATATCGTTGAAAGATGTTGTTTTAATCCTACAAAAAAAATCAATTAGCAAACCATTAAAAAGTTTGTTAGAGAAAAAGATCATTTATGTAAAAGAAACGTTGGACGAAAAATACAAGCCAAAAGTGGAAATATTTGTTCAATTACACGAATCGCAATACGAATTACGTAATACATTTAATTTAGTATCAAAATCTGAAAAACAGGAAAATTTATTAGTTGCTTATATCGAATTATCTAAAAAAAATAAATCAGTAAAAAGAGCTGAACTACTAAAAAAAGCTGGTGTTTCTGCTGATGTATTAAAGTCTTTAATTAAGAAAGAAATTTTTAAAACAGAAGAAAAAACAGTTGACAGAATTTCAAAAAGTGAAATTGAAAATTTAACTGAATACGAACTTTCTATCGAACAAAAAGATGCGCTTTCAAAAATTAATAATTTTTTTTTAGAAAAAGATGTAGTGTTGTTACATGGCATCACATCAAGCGGAAAAACATTATTATACATCGATTTAATTAAAGAACAAATTGCAAAAGGAAAACAGGTTTTATATTTATTGCCTGAAATTGCATTAACAGCACAACTCGTGCAACGATTAGAAAAAATTGTAGGAAATGTTGCTGTTTACCATTCTAAATTTAATAATGCGGAACGTGTTGAAATTTGGAATAAAGTCTTATCGAACGAAACCAAAATAATTCTAGGTGCGCGCTCATCTGTTTTTTTACCATTTAAAAATTTAGGTTTAATTATTGTTGATGAAGAACACGATGCATCGTACAAGCAACAAGAGCCAGCGCCACGTTATCAGTGCCGCGATGCTGCGATTTATTTGGTAAAACAATATCAGGCAAAAATAATTTTGGGTTCTGCAACGCCAAGTATTGAAAGCTATTCAAATGCACAAACAGAAAAGTATGGTTTGGTAAAATTGAATACACGTTTTGGTGAAGTGCAAACACCAGAAATAAATTTTATCAGTTTAACCGAAGCGAATAAGAAAAAGAAATTGCGAACGGAATTACGTTTCAGTTGCGCGATGAAATACAACACGCATTAAATAGTAAAGAGCAAATAATTTTATTTCAAAATCGTCGTGGTTATGCGCCGTACCTGGCTTGCAACAATTGTAATTGGATTCCGATGTGTAAAATGCGATGTGAGTTTAACGTATCACAAATTTACCAATGATTTGCGTTGTCATTATTGTGGTTACACGCAAAGTAATTTAAGTAATTGCAAAGCATGTGGTTCTAATGATTTGCAACAAAAAGGACTCGGTACTGAACGCATTGAAGAAGATTTGAAAACGCTGTTTCCATCAGCAAATATTGGTAGAATGGACTATGATACAGTGAAAACAAAACATGGTCACAACAAAATTATTGAAGCGTTTGAAAACCATGAATTTGATATTTTAGTTGGCACACAAATGGTAACGAAAGGATTGGATTTTGGCAACGTAAGTTTGGTTGGTGTGTTGAATGCAGATGCTCTTTTATTTTATCCGGATTTTAGAGCGCTAGAACGTGCATATCAGTTGCTGTTGCAAGTAAGTGGTCGCGCTGGTCGAAGAGAAAAACGCGGTAAAGTATTGATACAAATTGGTGCGCTCGACAATAAAATAATTCCATTTATTTTAGAGAATAATTACGATGATTTTTATCAGCACCAAATGCTGGAACGTCAGCAATATATGTATCCACCGTATTCGAGACTGATAAAAATTTCATTCAAACATAAAGAATTTCAAACTACAGTTGATGCTGCAAAACGTGTTGCTGAATATTTAAGCTCAAAATATCCAAACACAATTACCGGACCAAATGCGCCAATTATTCAGAAAATAAATAACTTTTATTTACGTGATATTTTTGGTGAAAATTGACAGAAATAAAATTGAATTATCTGCAATGAAAAATGATATTCAACAAGCAATTAATGCGTTGTATCAGTTTCAAACGTTTAAACAAATTAGAGTAGTGGTTGATGTTGATTGTTATTAAATCGATTAATACAACAAAGATTTCTTAGAACTATTTTTCCAGCCAGCCTGGCTTTCGTAGTCAACAAAATAGATTTTTAAATCTGCTTGACTTTCATAATCTACAAAATAAATTTTCTTTTTTGCCTGACTTGCATAATCTGTAAAAAACCATTTGCCATCGTTGTTTCCAGCTTGGCTTTCGTATTTTACTTTATATACTTTTAAGTCGCATTGACTTTCGTATTTTACAACATACACTTTTACATCAGCTTGACTTGCGTAATCAGCAGAAAATACTTTTTGTGCTTTTGAAATTGTTGTACATGCAATAATTGCGAAGAGTAGAAGAATTGATTTTTTCATGATTTTTGATTTTATAACTCTAAATTAGAAATTTAATTGTAGAATTTTTTTATTTTTAATTCAATATTCATCAATCAAAACTCAAAATTATCTATTTCCCTTTTCCTTTCCACAAAATCATCACTGTGTAAATCAGAATCTTTAAATCCATTAATAACGAAATATTTTCGATGTATAAAATGTCGTAACGCATTCGTTGCAGCATTTCCTGTAAGTTAGAAGCGTAGCCAAATTTTACCATTCCTAACGAAGTGATGCCTGGTTTCACACGCTGTAATAGTTGGTATTGCGGTGCAGTTTGTATAATTTGATCTATAAAATATTTGCGTTCAGGTCGTGGACCAACCAAGCTCATTTCACCAACAAAAACATTCCATAATTGTGGCAATTCATCAATGCGATATTTGCGTATCGTTTTGCCAAAAGGCGTAATGCGTTCGTCGTTTTCAGATGATAGTTTTGGAGTTCCATTTTCTGCATTTTCATACATCGAACGGAATTTTATAATGTCAAATTGGTTGCCATTGATACCAACTCTTTTTTGTTTAAAGAAAATATTTCCATTGGAAGACTTTTTTACTTTAAATGCAATAAAAACTAAAAATGGAGAAATGAAAATCATTCCAAAAATGAAATAAAAATATCAAAAGACGTTTAAGTATTTTTTGCCAAGGTAAAATTAAATCGGTTGGAATTTCAATTAACGGTGAACCAAAAATACTTTGTGTTTTAAATTTTCCGGAAAGAAAATCAACTTCATCAGGCAGAATTTGTACTGTTTTCCTTTGTTTAAAAAGTAAATAATATAATTTTCAATGGTTTGCGCGTCGCTATTTTCTAATGCTAAAATTACATCATCAAAATCATCCGTGTTTTTTACAGGTTCACCATCAACTTCACTCAAAATCACTTTTTTAGTAATTTGATAAGGTAGTTTTATTTTGAATGGATAATTTCATTTTCAATACGAGCACAATTTTTTTCGGAACCGAGCAATAAAGTTGGAATAAAAAGTTTGCCATTTTGGATGTTGTTTTTGATAGTAGTTAAAACAAATAGTCTAAAGAAAATAGTTAGAAAAAAATGCAGTAGCAAAAATCCAAAAAATAAAAAATAATAATCTTTATATCCTTTGATTAAATCATTCAACATTAAACTAAAGAATAAAACAATGCCACCGATAAAAGTTTGCGTAGCTGTTTTATAAATCTCAACTAATCTTGATTTTTTTAAAAGTGAAGAATAGGTATTGGAAAAAAAATAATAGGCCATCCAAAAAAATGGAATAATTAACAAACCATATAAAAATTGTTTATCCTGAAATAAATTGATAATCGTAAAATCTATTTTCTCCACATAGATTTTTCTAAATATAAAAAACAAAAACCAGGCACCTAATGCAGAAATATAATCAACGATTACATATCCAAAAATTCCTTTGTTTGCAGGTTTTGCCATTTGACAAAAATACAAATTTATGCGGATAGTTATAAGTAGTAAGTAGTAAGTAAATAAGTTTTATGTTTATTTTTAAACCAATTTCAAATCTCACATCTGAAATCTCACTTCTTCTATTGTTCTATTGCAAACCAAACGCCGAAGAAATGCATAATGCTACCAGTAAGCACAAACAAATGCCAAACTGCATGATGATAAGTAAATTTTTTCCAAGCATAAAAGATGACACCTAATAAATAAAATAAACCACCTAACAATAAAAAAAAAGCAACACTTTGCCAGAATTAAATGCAATAATCGTTTTTATTTCAAACAAACCCATGCAACCCATAAAAACATAAATGATAGTAGAAATAGTGTCATACTTTCCAGTTAAAAAAAGTTTTTTTACAGTGCCAATTAACACAATGCTCCACAAAACTATAATAAACCATTTTATCTTTTCAAAAGGAATACTTGTCATTAAAATAGCTGTGTAAGAACCGGCAATCAAATAATAAATACTAATATGGTCGGCTATCCGTAAATGTACTTAGCTTTTTCATGCATAATTGCATGGTAAATAGTAGAACTTGCATACACCATAATTAAACCAATTGAAAAAAGATTAATCCTACAATTTTATAATTTACTTCGTAGTGCGATGCTTTCACGAAAAGAATAGGAATTAACGTAATAAATGTTATTAATCCTATGCCATGTGTAACTGCATTGGCGATTTCTTTTTTTATTTCAACTTTCATGTGTATTTTTAACAAGATTAAAATTAGACTATATTGACGAACATTTCAACAAAAAAGTATAAAATTGCTATTATTGTATCTTTACTAGTAGGTATCTTTTTTGTGTCGTGTTATCCATTAACAACTGGAACTAAAGAATGGAAAATAAGATGGGACAAAAATTTATTAGCATCTAAAAAACAATTTTTAAATGAAAAAGTTCAGCCAACCTCAACTGCTCCAAACATTATTGTAATTGTTGCTGATGATTTAGGATTGAATGACGTTAGTTGTTTTAATAGTAAAGATTTCCAAACACCAAATATTGACCAATTAGCAAAAGAAGGTGTAAAATGTACAGAAGGTTATGTAACATCACCTATTTGTGCACCATCAAGGTGTGGTATTTTAACAGGAAGATACCAACAACGTTGTGGTTTTGAAACTATTGATAATGACAATTATCCATCGAATATAATTGAGTATTTAGCAGGAAAAAAAACTGCACAAAAAGATAGTGCTTGGGTTGTTGCAAGTAAACCACAATATCCTCATGAATGGGAAATTGCAAAACAAGGAATTCCACCTACAGAAATTACCTTGGCAGAATTGCTTAAAAAATATAATTATCAAACAGCAATTATTGGAAAATGGCATTTAGGTACAAATACTAAATTAAATACACCAACTAATTTTGGTTTTGATTATCAATATGGTTGTTATAGCGGATTTACATTGTATGCTGAGAAAGTGAAAACACCCAATATCGTAAATTATGCAGGAAAAGTTTTGTTGCAAAATACCAATGGCAAATGGCTCGTAAAGATGTTGCTATGATTTATGAAAATGGCAAGAAAATTAAAAGTGAAAAACAATATTTCACAGATGCTATTCGCGATAGATCTTTGCAATTTATTGAAAAAAATAAAGACAAACCTTTCTTTTTATACATACCATTTACGGCACCGCACGAACCATATCAGGCAAAAGAAGAATTTTATAACGAAGAGTATAAAACAATACAAGATAAAGGAAAAGCAGTGTATCGTGGTATCATTCGTTCTTTAGATGATGCCATTGGTGCCATTAACCAAAAATTAAAAGATGCAAATATCGATGATAATACATTAGTTGTTTTTTTAAGTGATAATGGACCTGCATCGTATACTAAAATAACAAATGCAACTCCATTAAAAGGTGGAAAAATAACACAATTTGAAGGTGGAATTAATGTACCTTTTATTTTAAAATGGAAAAATCATTTGCCAGAAAATACGACGTATAATTATCCTGTGATTGCACTAGATATTTTTGCAACAGCAGCCAACATCAGTAACGCAAAATTACCAACAGACAGAGTGTATGATGGAATAAATTTAATTCCATTTTTAACTAATGAAAACACCAATGCACCACATGATAAATTATTTTGGCGTGCAGATCATATACATGCAATTAGAAAAGGTGATTACAAATTAATTTATAGTTCAAGAGATAAATGGATAGAATTATACAACTTGAAAAAGGATAAAAATGAAAAAAATAATCTTTTCATTCAAATGCCTGAAAAAGTAAAAGAGTTACAAGATGATTTGAAAATTTGGGAAAATGAATTGCCTGCAAAACCAATGTGGCCACGTATCATGGATCATCGATTTATGATTGATGGAAAAGAATATTTATTTCCTGCTTAAAAATTGGTTATGATTGATTCAATAAAACAACTAACCATTTTATTCTTTAATAAGAAACTAAAAAAAAATTCACTCTCACTCTCACTCTCACTTTCACTCTCACTCTTATTATTAGTTGCTTGTCAACAAAAATTATCCAAACAAGATGGAATGATTTTGATAAAAGGTGGCACTTTTGAAATGGGTGGCGACAATGCACAAGCGCGCGCAGATGAATTTCCAAAGCATACCATGAATTTAAATTCCTTTTGGATAGATGAGACTGAAATAACCAATGCGCAATTCAAGAAATTTATTGAAGCAACGAATTATATTACAACAGCTGAAAAAGATTTTGAATACAAAGATGTAAACGGAAAAATAATTCATCAAAAAGCTGGTTCATTAGTATTTAATAAACTGACTAAAAATGACATCGCCAATCCTAATACGTGGTGGAAGTTTATTAAAGGTGCAAATTGGAAACATCCACAAGGTCCTAATTCTTCTATTGAAGGAAAAGATAATTTTCCAGTAGTGCATATTTCCTGGTATGATGCACAAGCATACGCAAAATTTTATGGAAAACGATTGCCTACCGAAGCTGAATGGGAATTTGCCGCACGTGGTGGTTTGGTAAATAACATTTATACTTTTGGAAATGAGAATAAAGATTTATACAAAAAGCTAAATATCTGGAATGGCAATTTTCCTTTTGAGAATACGTTGTTAGATAGCTACGAAAAAAGCGCACCAGTAAAATCATTTCCACCAAATGGTTTTGGTTTATATGATATGGCTGGCAATGTTTGGGAATGGTGTTATGATACATATGATGCAGATTATTATAGTTTTTGTAAATCGAAAGATTTTATAGATGGAAATAGTTTACTGGATTTGCACGAATCCATTCCAAAAAATAATGAAATTGAGAAAGTGATGCGTGGTGGTTCTTTTTTGTGTAACGATAGTTATTGCAGTGGATTTCGAGTTTCAGCACGAATGCAGTCAACACCAGAAAGCAGTTTTGAGCATACTGGTTTCCGCTGTGTTAAGGATATTTTCAAAAAATAAATACATACAATAACATTTTGTAAAAATAAAAAGAGTTAAATTAGTAGGATAATTAAATGATTAAAAGACTTTGTATATTATTACTATTCTTATTGCCATGCATTAGCCGTGCTGAAATAAAAATGTTTAAAACTGGAGGACGTATACACTTTCAATATGGTTTAAATGTTGGCTATAATTTAAATTATTTCATTTATAAAAATCATAATCAAAAAGATATTGCGTCTGGTTATCAAGGTGGTTTGTTTGTACGAGTTTCTCGATCAAGAGTTTTTGTGCAATTGGATTTAGATTATATGCATTCAAAAGTGTTTATAAAAAATGGAACATTAACAACAAGATTTGGTAATAATATTCCTTTCGATAAACTTACTTTTAGGTATAATACAATCGGAATTCCGATAGTTTTAGGCGGTTTAGTTGTAAAAAAGCCATCTTATAAAATGCGTTTATATACAGGACTTGAAGTAGATTTAGTAACAAAATAAAAGCGCAGTATACTCAAAACAATATAGATTTTACAAGTAGTTTACGTAAAAAAGATAAACGTGATTTAATCAGGCCAGCACAATTTAGTTATCAAATGGGTATGGGTATGGATGTTGCAATGTTTATCATGGATTTTAGATATAATTTGGGTTTTCGAAATTTTTATAAAGAACAATATCGAACGCAAACTCATTTATTTCAAACTACTGTTGGCGTTATTTTTTAATAATTTTTTAAGATGTTTTTTTTGAGTTATGTTATAACTTATAACGATTTACTTATAACTTTAGCATATGTCTGAATATTTATTTACATACGGAACACTTCGTTTAAATGAAAGCCATCCAATGGCTGTTTACCTTTCCGAAAATGCTGAATTAGTTGGATTGGCAATTATGCCAAAAGTTCAATTATATAGAATTGATTGGTATCCAGCTTTGATACAAACTAATGATGAACAACACGAAGTAATTGGTGATGTTTACAAACTTAAAGATAAATCTGCTTTTGAAAAACTAGACGAGTACGAAGGTATTGGTGTCGGAAATCCACCATACGAATACAGACGCGTAAAAATGATAATCAAAACAGAAAATGAAGTATTAGAAAGTTGGGTCTATTTTTATAATGTTGAATTACCAGCAGAAGCAGAATTAATAGAATCAGGTGATTTTCTAAATCCATAAAATGAATTATTTTTTTTCAATATCACTTATTTTTTGCTGGATATTTTCTACAGCACAAGATACTTTTACAGTTAGAAAGAAAGTTGTAATATCTGCTCAAAGCATTTTATTAGTGAAAACAACACCAACAAAACAAGATAGTATCAACTTTAAAACACCAAAATACAAACAAGGTTTTTTTTGTAATTTTGAAGATCAACTCAACCGTAAGAAAGTGCCTATTGATTTTAGTTTAGGAAAATCAAAGTATTAATTATGCAGTTAGAAGACCGTACAATCTTAGATATGTCAATTGATTTGGAAGTTTTTTTTCAAATTACAATTCCAAAAATTATTGATACTATAAAAGGCGATGAGCAAGCAATTTGGGGTTTGATGAACGTTCATCAAATGTTGGAACATCTGCTGTTTCCGTTGAATTTCGCCATTACAGAAAATCCAATAATATTAGTAACACCAGTTGAAAAATTACCACGTCAACGAGAATTTTTAATGAGTGAATTCGGAATGCCTAAAAACTTTAAAACTCCATTTTTACCAGTTGATAAAACAGTTCCATTGATTAAAAAAGAGTTGCAAGATTCTAAAAATTTATTGAAAGAAACTATTCAGCAATTTTTGAAAATAATAAACGAACCAACTTTTAAAACTAAACTTCATCCAGTTTTTGGTGAAATTGATAAACAACAATGGCTCACTTTTCAATACAAGCATTTCTCATCATTTTATGCAGTTTGGTTTGTTGTAACTATCGCCACCAACTAATTATTCCACCAATAACAGCTAAATTTAATAGCCAATATCCAATAGTAATTCCAGCGTATTTAATACTTTTTTGCTCATAAAGAGATATTATCACTATTGCTGGTATTAGTAATAGTGCTCCATCCATTAAAGCATGGTAGGCACCATGTTTAAATGTTTGATGTTCAACTTCACCATGTGCTACATATTTTAGTGCATAAGCAACTCCAAACATCAATACAATCGATAAAATCATCGTCAATGGTATATTGGTTTTCTTTTGCTGTTCATCAGACATACCTATTTCTTGTTTCCATATAGTTCCTAAAACTTTTGGATGATACCAGATAAATCCGATAATTTGTGTAGCTACAACACCTGCTACAAGTGCCAGCCAATTTGTGTGTCCTTCCATAAATAATTTTATTTGGTTATTTAAATGTAGTGTTTTTTTTTGGAAGTTTGAATGATAAATCAAGGTAGTATTAAAATCGGACTGCCTAGCTTTATATGCTGAAATAATTCATCAATTTCATCATTGGTTAAAGCAATACAACCTAAAGTCCAATCTGTAATAACATAATTTTCAAGATGAATTCCATTTGGCAAACCATGTATTTTAATTTCACCACCTGCACTTTTTCCGCTAGCAGTTGCATTCTTTATATCGTCTTTATTTGGATAAGATATGTTTAAATTTTTATGATATTTGCTCACTGCACTTTTGTTATCAATAAAATACAATCCTTCTGGTGTTTTGCCATCGCCTTCAAATTGCTTTTTACCAATTGGTGTTTTGCCTAGTGCAATAGTATAAGTTTTAATTTTTTCTTTTTTAGAAAATACAGCCATTTCTCTAGCTGATTTTAAAACTACTATACTGTCTATAATTACATCTTTTGAAATTATTCTATTATTTTCTGAAGTTAATTTGCTACTGCAATTTGTGCAAATTATAAAGTGCAATAAAAAGTAAGTACCAATGGTTTCATGATTTTTTTTGAATTACATTACTCTAAATCATCGTTTTTATTTTAATGTTTTTCTTAATTTTTATTAATAAAATGTTTTCCAGCAAAAAAACTCACGACTATCGACTCACGACTCACGACTAATTACTATTTTCGTAGTATGTCAACCACACAGCCATCCGTAAAAGGAATTATCCAAGCCAAAAAAAATCTAGAAGGTATCAGTGAAGTAACACCTTTAAAATTAAATCAAATTCTTTCTGACGAAACAGGTGCAAAAGTATTTCTTAAAAGAGAAGATTTGCAGGCAGTTCGTTCTTACAAAATTCGTGGCGCCTATAATTTCATTTCTCAGCTTTCTGCTGCAGAAAAAAAGCAAGGTGTTGTTTGTTCATCTGCAGGCAACCACGCACAAGGTTTTGCTTATTCTTGTAATTTATTAAAAATTAAAGGCATCGTTTTTATGCCAACTCCAACACCAAAACAGAAAGTAGAAGCAGTAAGAAGAGTTGGTAAAAATTATATTGAAATTGTATTGTCTGGCGATACCTATGACGACGCTAAAAAGTGCCGCGTTGAAATATGTACATCACCACAATAAAATATTTGTACCACCTTTTGATCATAAATTAATTGTAGAAGGACAAGGTACGGTTGGTATTGAAATTTTAGAACAAATTGGTAAAAAGAAAATTGATTATTTGTTTGTGCCTATCGGTGGTGGTGGATTGAGTGCAGGTTTAATTACCTATTTTAAAGAGTTTTCACCAAATACAAAAATTGTTGGTGTAGAACCATTAGGTGCGCCGGCCATGAAAGTATCTATCGAAAAAAATAAAATTATTACATTAGATAAAATCGACAATTTTGTTGACGGTGCTGCTGTAAAACAAGTTGGACAAATTCCATTTCAGATTTGTAAAAACTATTTAGAAGATGTGGTTTTGATTCCTGAAGGAAGAATTTGTACAAAAATCATGCAATTGTATAATTCAGATGCAATTGTACTGGAACCAGCAGGTGCTCTATCTGTTGCTGCATTGGATTATTATAAAGAAAAAATAAAAGGTAAAATAGTTGTTTGTGTTATCAGTGGTGGCAACAACGATATTGAACGAATGCCAGATATTAAAGAGCGTTCATTGATTTTTGAAGGCTTGAAACATTTCTTTATTATCAAATTTCCGCAACGTGCCGGTGCGTTGAAGCAGTTTGTATCTAAAGTATTATCACCAAACGAAGATATTACCTTGTTTGAATACACCAAGAAAAACAGCAAAGAAAGTGGACCAGCTTTAGTTGGTATTGAATTAAAAAATAAGGAAGATTACGAGCCGCTCATTAATCGTATGAAAAAATACAAAGTTGATTTTGTGCCACTCAACGACAATCCAATGTTGTTTAATTTCTTGATATAACTCCAACAAAATTCTGAATCTAAATTAAAATTCAAATTTTTATTGATTCTTTTAATGCATATATTTACATCACAAAAGTAGAGAATGCTCCGAAAAATTAAAGAATCATTTGGTTTACCCTTAGAAGAAAATATCGACGTTACACTTAATGAAATTAAGGACGGTATTCAATTTACAGGTCACAATATGTGGCTTTTGTTTTTTGCAATGATTATGGCGTGTATTGGATTAACTAATAATAATATTACTGCTATTATTGGCTCTATGTTGATTTCACCTTTAATGGGACCGGTTGTTGGAATTGCATTTGGTTTGAGTATCAGTGATAAAATTAGTATTTATCAGTCATTTAGAAATTATGTATTTGCTTTGTTGATTAGCTTATGTTCTTCCACCATATTCTTTTTAATATCACCATTTCATAATTCAACCAATATCCTAAATGATTACACACATCCAACTATTTTTGATGTCATGTTAGCATTTTTTGGTGGACTTGCAGGATTTCTAGGTATCATTAAAAAAGATGGAACAAAAGTTATAGCTGGTGTGGCAGTCGCAACATCATGTATGCCACCATTGTGTTCTGCTGGTTACGGCTTAGCTAATTTAAATTGGCAAATGTTTTTAGGTGGACTCTATTTTTATATCATTAATTCTTTTTTTATTGGCGTAGGTTCACAATTGTTAATACGTTGGATGCAACTTCCAAAAATCATTCAAAATAATGATAATGAAATACAAAAAACATCGTCTACATGGTTAATCAGTATGTTAAGTATAATTTTGATGTTACCAAGTATCTGGATTGCCTACGATAAGTGGAAACAACAAACCTTGAACGACCATGCACAAAAATATATTGAGAAAATAAAAAGTAAATATCCTGATTTAATAATTGTTGAACACCGTGCATCGATAATTGAAAACAAAGAAAAATTAGAAATTGTATTACTAAATGATTCCACAAAAATCCATCCAAAATTATTAATAGAAGCAAATGCATTAGATAAAATGGATATTAATTGGAAATTCGTGAAATCTTTTGAAAATTCTGAATTGCAACAACTTCAACTACGATTAAAAAATGTGGAAGAAGAATTAGTAAAATTGAACAATAAAAATTAAAGTACTTAAATAGTTTTAAACATACTATCAAAATTATTTTACTATACTTCTGTTTCTTAAATTAAAGTTGGCTTCTTTTTTAATTCACAGCTACCAAATACTCAATATAACTGCTGAATACTCAATTTGTTGAAAATTGAAAAAATATTTTAGTAGTTTAACAGTTCGTTGTAAATATTAACTATAAAACTAAAATCTAAAAATTATGAAATCATTCATACTGCTATGTTTTTTACTATTAGCATCTACTCTTTTTAGTCAAAACCAAGAAGGAAAATTGCGAATGACAAGCGAAGGCGAAATTAATAACTTTTATAAGTACGATGCGTTCGGTAGAATTTATCAAATTCAACAAAGTAATAAACCATATTACACAGAATATATTTATTTGGGAGACTCAATGATTGTAATACAACGCAAAGAATTAATAGATTCTAGTCTGACTGATATTTTATTGTTAAACGAAAAAAAACTGGTAGATTTTAAATCTAAAATTTACGCAAATAATGTGTTTCTATTTGTTAAGAATGTGTATGATGCAACTGATAAATTAAGTTTACAAACTGTAGAATCTGATGTGCAAAAATCAAAATATGAATTTAAAATAGAAAATGAAAATACCATTAAGCAAATTACTTATGATACTATGTTTAATGATGGAAGATTTCAAATTACAAAAAATAGTAAACAGTGTTTTTTCTACTAAATTAAATCCTTTACAAAAAAATATAACTGGTTTTTTATTTGAAGAAAATGAGAATAAAAATTTAATTATTACCGACACAATGACTGTTTACAAAAGTGACTTTTGTACAACTTTGCCTTGTCCGTATTTAGCAGAAAAAAATGAAACACTTATCTTAAAATATGAGTATGTATTTGATGAAAAAGGTAGAATAAAAGAATACAGTACTACGAATACAACCACAAAAGATAAGACAATAAAAAAATGTTTTTATTATTGAAACACACCGAAAACTTACCAAATACTCAATAAAACTGCTGAATACTCAATTTTGACTATTGTTTTGAATTATTACTGTAGTTTAGATGTTACACTTTTAAACAATACTTTATGAAAAAATCAACTCAATTTTTAGTAGCACTTGCAACAATTGTTGCATCTATTTCAGCATGCAAAAAAGATAAACTAAATCCAAATTTCGACAGATACATTGTAGGATATACTACAATTGGAACACCACCAAGCACTAAACCAATAGCAACACTTTGGATCAATGATTCTTTAGTATATCTTAACGATACTTCATCTAAAGCTAATGCAATATGCATTGATAATGATGATGTATATGTGCTTGGTTATTTAAATATAGCATCAGAATCTGCATGCTATTGGAAAAATGGCGTTCGACAAAAATTACCTTATTACAGAACGCCGATAATTGCAACAGGAATTGCAGTACAAAGTGGTGATGTGCACATTTCTTTTAATAAATATAATTCATCTGATTCTGTTTACACAGCATTTACCTGGCACAATGGTGTTGAACAACCATTAGCCAATAGCAACAATGCATTTGCTACAGCAATTACTATAAATGCTGGTGAAGTTTATGTATCTGGTTGGAAAAATATTAATGGTGATACTTATGCAGTATATTGGAAAAACGGCTTGTATTACCAGTTAGGACTAGGAAAAGCAAATGATATTTTTGCGTTTAATAACAAGATATACATGGCTGGCGAATTTCATTCTGCATCTAGTAATATTCCTAGAGCAATGTATTGGGACAACAATGCTGCTCGAATTTTAGAATCAACAGATATATCAGCAGGAAATGCAATTACTGTAACAGATTATGGAGTAGCAGTTGGTGGTTTTATTTTTAATGATTTATACTACTGGAAAGATAATATCAAACACAGAATTCAATCAAATAGTGATGAGAGCAGCTTAAAGCTAAATGATATTGTAGGTTATAATAATTTTGTTTATTCAGTGGGTAGAGTTTACGATAATAATGAAGCTTCAAGTCAAGCTTGTTATTGGGAAAACCGTACAAAATATAAATTACCTGATGGTAGTTGCACTACTTGTTGGTCAGAAGCAAATGCAATTGCGTTAAAAGTGAAATAAAAATAAAAAGCAATTCTATGAAGACTAAAATCATTTCAATCAGCTTATTATTTATAGCTGTGCTAAACATAAACGCACAAACTACAATCTCAAATTATACCATTGTGTCAAGAACTTCTACTAATTATTTTAATTAATGTCAGCAATTATAACTAACATTCTTATTCAAGGCAGGCCAGCAATGGCTGTTTCGACTGTAATGATGGCTCTTGCAGCAAGTTCGTTTATAAAAAAATAAGTGTAATCGAAATTATTATGATAGCACTGATTGGATTGTTTATGCATTATTTCGGTTTCCTTTTAAATGATTACTTCGATTTTAAATTTGATAAAGATGTTTTATCTAAAAAAAACACGCCATTAATTTCAGGTAAAATAAACAAGAACACAATACTTGTCTCTGTCTTTATTTTTTTTATACTAACATTATATCTGTTGTATTTTTTACATGCTTCCATTTTAAGTTTTTTAATTATCCTGTGCAGTTTTTCTTTTAGTGTTGTTTATAATGCATTTAGTAAAAACAGCACCCTAAATAAATTTATTCCTGAAGTTTCACTAGCATTATCTATTTCACTTTTATGTATTGCTATCACATTTATTGGCAATTATAAAATTGAAACGATGTTTATAATCTGGGTACTGTTAGTGTTCTTAATTTTGCTACAGTTAAATAGTGTTAGCAACGGATTAAAAGACATAAAAACTGACCAGTTAAATGGTGCCGTTACATTTGTAATTCAAAACAAATGCACTTATACAGACTACAACAAACTATATGTATCAAAAAAAGTAAAATACTATACCTATGCTTTGCAAATACTTATTACGGCATTTAATCTTTTTTTATTTACAAGTTTTCCGTTCCAAAATGGATTGCAATAATTAGTATTACTTGTTGTATAATTTCATTTTGGCATTTAAAAAATTTACTCAACTTAGATAACTACACTACTTTTCATAATTCACATCCATTTTTACATGCCTACTTAAACTTTTCTGCTTCCATTTTACTACTTCAACCACAACTAAATTTTGCAACAAGTATATTAGTCACTATATTTTTTATCCTTACTTTAACAATTCCAATCTTTCATTTCACCAATAAAATTATAATTCATGGTAGGTAATTTAAAGCCGAGCTTTTGTGGCTCTGAAACATCGTTGAAAAGCAATTTTATGTTATATTATTGCTCATTGTGTTCGCAAATCAGAAACAAGTATGGCATCACTGCGTCTGCTTCATTAAATTATGATATTACTTTTATACTTGTTGCGCTCAGCAAATATATTAAAACAGATTCTACAGAAACACAAACAAAATGTCCTGCAAAATATTTCTTAGGCAAAATGCCTGTATTGCAACAAGATTCATTCTCAAAAGCTGCAGATTTATCAATCGCATTATCATCACTAAAAATAGATGATTATATTACAGATGAAACAGGTTTTATAAATGCAAACATATTGATGTCTTTTGCTAATAAAAAATATAGTAAGCATTATGAAAAGATAGTACCAACACTTTCTCAAGATGCACAAGATGTATTTAAAAATTATCATGCAATAAGCAAAAATTCAGAAACAGACATTGAAATTGTTAGAGAGCAAAGTGGAAAATTAGCTTATCAGATTTGTTATGAAATTGGCAAACAAACAACAATTCCGGAAACCGAGTTAATTAAACTATCTCAGTTATTTAAATTATTAGGAGAATCTATAAGTATTTTAGATCCAATTGTTGATATTGAAAAAGACATTACAAAAAATAATTTCAATATCATTGAATACCATTCAACACTTAATAAATCAGAACTTAAAAATGAATTTAAAGAGTTCAGTTTAAAATATTTAGCCTTACATCAGGAAGTGATGGAACTTTTGCATAAAGATTATGAAAATACAAATCCTGATTTTTTTACAATCCTAAAGAAATCAATTTTACAAAACCTTAATGCGATAAACGAAGTATCTCAAAACCTTTTTAATGAAGTTGTATTTAAATTAATGGATATCTCATTTGCACAAGCATATAAATGCTCCAATAAAAAAGAAGCAACATTGGCTACCATAGGTACACTTCCTTTGATGTCTTGCATGCCAGTAGACATTTGTAGTGATTATTGTAATGATGCTGCGGGTTGTTCTAATGCTTGTACTCATTGTTCTTTTTTTGATAATTGTGACAATTGTGGTAATTGTGGTAATTGTGGTGATTGTGGTAATTGTGGTGATTGTGGTAATTGGCAATTCTGGCAATTGTGGCAATTGTGGTAATTGTTAAAGAATAAAACAATAATAGAATTTACACAAGTGTATTTATTCAGAATCATCTTGAGCATATAAATAAACCAAATACTCAATGAAACGTACCAAATACTCATTTCTAACAATACTTTTAAAATATTTTTTCTATTTAAAAGTTATACATAAAACTAGATACTTTAATAACCATAAAACAAAACAACATGAAATTGAAAATTCACCAACACCACAATTTAAAAACTAAAGCTATGTGTAAGAAATCAATTCTATTAGTTTGCTTTGCATTCTTTACGTTTTCAGTTTCGTTTTCTACAGAGCCGAATTGCAATTCTAAACAAACTTTTAAAATAGCTTTAGATACTGTAATTAAAGGCAAATCTGGAATTTATTTAGAATATAATTTAGATTATTCAAACCTAAAAAAGCCAAAAAATATCGATTCCATAAACATCTATGTAACTACTTCTATAGAATTAGACAATGGAAAAAGCGGCTTCTTTAGCAATCTATTAAATACTACTGAAAAATTAGTGACAAAATCCGAAACTTTAGATCCTTATTCTTTATACGAAAAACCAGCAAAAACTATTTCCTATTTTATAAAATACAAAGACATTGATTTAGAAAATGGAGAATACAAAATTGTGATAAACACCAAAGTTTATGGCAAATATGCAAATAAACTAAGTTTTGATTGTGTAAAGATGAACACGTATAAAAAAACTATAAACATCCAATAAACCAACAAATACTCTGTAACATACTGAACACTAATCGTTAGCTACACTTTAGAATCTTTTCAGTAATTTAAAAGTTTATTGTTTAAGTGACACTTATATAACGAAATGCCAATATTCAGTGATTCTTTAAAAATTACACTCCAATTTATAAAAATAAAGAAAATTAGTATCTAAAAATTAGCATCACAAAGTAAAATGAATAATTTTTTATTTCATTTTAATAATAAAACCTATAGGCATGAAATACACAAATAGTATCTTTTACATTCCAATTTTATTTTTTTGTACAAGCTGCAATTTCGATAAAGATGGAGATAATTGTCAATTTATTAAAAATCTAAGAGTTAAACAGGATGTTAATGAGAACGGCATTCAAGGTATGTACATTTATTTTTTATTGGATTTTAAATCTCTAAAAAATGATAAAGTTAGAGAAGAAATAGATTTCAATACAGAATTATATTTAGAAGAAAATGGAAAATTACTAAAAACGACAACAGGCTATTTAGAGCTTTCAGATGAAAGTGGAAACATATTTATTTCAGACAATACATTTTATTCTACAGTTTATAATGAAACGATTCCGAACATAGATAATGATACGCTTGCGAATTCATTGAATAATAAAATTGATAAAAGTACAGCATTAAAATTTACAAATGTTATTGCAATTGGTGATAAATTATATGAAAGTGAAAACTACTATATAATGGAAGATAAGTATTATAAATCTTTCTTCATTCCGTATGCAGCTAAATCTAAAAAAAGGTACATCAAATTTAAATGTTAGATTAAAATTAAATGGAATAGGAAAACACATTACAAAAAATCAAGAAAACCTATTTACTATTATAAGAAATAGGTATAAATCTACATACAAACAAAATATTCTAAAATCAATTACTATTAACAAACCAGAATCATACGAACTTAACATTGATATCGATTCTTTTAGTTTATCTAGAAAAAAAGCATCTTATTTAGATTTTTTTAGCGCTCCTGATTTAAAAGTTAGAATTACTTCTGGAAATTATATCTTTTGGGAATCTGAAGTAGTAAATGAAACCTACAGTTTTTCTATAGAAAACAGATCTAAAAATATCTTTTTTAATATCAGTAAAAATGATACTGTAATACTAAACATTTATGATGATGATGGAATAATTTTTCCTTTAATAAGAAAATGTTGTAACCTAGAGATAGTTCCAACTAATAATGACCTTAATGACACACAAATAATAAATAAACCGATAGGTCCAATCAATAAAATTAGTGTTCATTGGTCAATCAAAGAATCGTCTTACAAGTAAAGTCCATATAAAGCTGATTTAATCAAATTTTATCTAAAACACACCAAATACTCAATAAAACTGCTGAATACTCAATGATCGCTGATAAATGAAATTAATGTAGTAGTTTAGTTGTTGTACTTAAAAATGAAAAAATGAAAAAAATACTGTCCATATTATTTATAACGCTTGGTTTAAATTTCACCACATTCGCAAATAGTAATTTTAAAATAATTAGCACAGTTGTTAATGTAGAAACAGATTACACTTCTGATGGTGTAAGAGGAATTAATATTACCTATCGTTATAATTTTTTGCCGTTAGAAGAAGAAAATCACAACGATACTATTTTATCAAAAGCATCTTTTTCTATCAGTGCAATTTTGTATGAAAACAACAAAGCAATTGAACCTGCATTAGGTTATCAATCCACTGCAAACGCAAATGGCGAAGCAGCATTTGGATTTGATTTTCTGTCAAACGAAATGCAGGCATCTAAATTTGATAAAAAGAAATCACTTTTTATACCTTACGCAGCACTTAATTTATCACAAGGAAGTCATACTATTTCGATTAAAACATTATTATCAGGAACCGATGGAACTGGCATAAAACATGAACAAAAATTACTAAATGAAAATGTAAATTTCACGAAACCTAAAACAAACACGTTTACCTTAAACATCGATTATATTGAATCAACAGAAAAGAATGCAAAAGGAAATGTTTGGGACATCGCATTCTTTCGAACAGATGCGCCTGATGTTGGCGTCAATGTTTTGGTTGGAAAAATTTCTGTTTGGAAAAAAAATGTAAACGATACCTACATGTTTGCGGTGGGTCCGAATTCTAAAAATATAACATTTACGATTTCTGAAAATGACAGAGTTGAATTATTAATTCAAGATATCGATTTGATTTTTCACGACTTCATCGGACAATTAAATTTTGATACCAAAAACTAAAAACAAATCAGGTTTATATCTATGATACACCAAAAGGAAATATTAAATCTTGCAGTTTAAATTATAAAATAAACTAAACTATAAACATGAAAAAAATAACATTCATAATTACATTGTGCTATTTATTATTGCATGTAAAAAAGATAAGCAACAAAAAACAGATGTATATACAGTTGGATACAGAAAAATTGATGATGGTGAATTTTACGCAACTCTTTGGAAAAACAATGAGGAAACAAGATTAACACCATTAATTCAGTCTGCTAGAGCAACATGTATTACAATTGAAAATGATGATATTTATATTGGCGGCTATACATTAAACACCAGTGATGACGAAATAGTAGCAAAATATTGGAAAAACGGTATTGAAACAAGTTTGACAGATGGCACTTATTTAGCTGTAGTAAATTCAATTGCGGTATCAAACGGTGATGTGTATATGAGGAAGAACATCAAGAAATGTAATTCAAAAGCAATTTATTGGAAAAATGGTGTAATTAACAATCTTAACAAGATGATACTTTCAGTGGAAGTGAATGATATTAATATACACAATGGCAATGTTTATTGCGTAGGATATAAAGTTAACGGAAGCGATGTACAAGAAGCAAGATTATGGATAAACAACACATCTACTACTTTAGCAGAAAATGCATCTGCTTATAGTATTTTAATCAATGGAAACGATATATATGTTGCAGGTCAAGCATTATTTAATGATGTTCCAACAGCAGATTGGAAGGAAATGGAATACCGACTTTTCTAACAGTACGAACAAACGGCTCGTGGGCAATGATTTATTTATAGATGCCAATACAATTTCATTTGTTAAGGTAATGAAATGATGAAGGTTACAGTTGTCGAAGTAATGCAAGAATGGATTAGAATACTTTATTGAAACTATCTGATGAATGAGAAACTCATGAAGCAAATGATATTTATGTTTCAGACAACAATGTATACGTATCTGGGTATATCAATGGTCTGTGTCAATATTGGAAAAATAGCATTAAAACTAAAGTAATTGAACATCGTTAACAAGCTATTGGAAAATATTTTAGTTGTTAAAAAATAAATACACTCTATTTTAATTTAATTAAATACAAAATTATGCAATTAAATAATAAAATAAACTAAAAACTAAAAACATGAAAAAAATAACACTCATAATTTCTATCACCTTATTTATTGGTGCCTGCAAAAAAGATAAATCCAACGAATTTTTTGACACTTATATAGTAGGTTATACTTCACTTCTCATCCAGATTCTACTATTTACATACAAGCGGTATATTGAACAATCAACTTGTAATGCTTCAATGATTCTTTAATTCCACTTTCACAGATATTTATGTTGCAAGTAATGATTTTTATGTTTCAATATATATTGCTTGTGGATAGATACTTATAATGCAACTTATTGGATAAATAGTGTCCGACATAGTTGCTGCCTTTACAGAATCTGCTGTGTATTGCAATGATATTACTGCATCAACTAATTTAGTATATGTCTTGGATATGTTGCAGGCACAGATTCAATTATGGTGGTCAGAAGTGATGAAGATTTGGCAACATGGCACAGATGCAGTTGTCAATGCTAATAGCCTTTCCAAGTGACATTGATGTCAGCTGAATGGAAATGTGTATTAAATTGGCATACGATAAATAAGCAGATTGAAAACATGAACAGTTTATCTTGAAAGAATTGGAAAAATGACATTTTTATCAAACAAGAATTGGAAATATATTACAAGTGTATTAATTTTAATTCCAAAGTCGCTATTGGAAAATATTTATTAACTATTTTAGAAAATGATGACAACTCACAGATGTAGTTCAAATTCTGTATCTGATAATAACATTTTTATTCAGGTAGAACAAATAATAATGCATGTTATTGGCGAAATAATGTAAAATTTCAAGTACAAACAAATAGTGCTGATAATAATTATATTAATGGTATCAAGTCCGTTTCTAACAGCTTTTTCTGCAGGTGGCATACCGTAAAACGCAAAAGCATATTATTGGAATAATCGATCAAATTATAGATTATCGTACGGTAATTATGATTTTTGGTCTGAAGCAAATGATATAGCTATAAAGAAAAAATAAAATAAAATAATTATAATAAAATAACATAATCTATAAAAACAACACTATGAAAACACAAACAATTCTAACACTTATTTTGGCATTCACCTTAATAATTTCTTGTAAAAACAAAACAAGTAATGATGCTGAAACCAAATACTATGAACTTTCAATAAAAGATCCAAATGGAATTACATTACCATTTACTGTAAATAACAATGCTTTATTAGCTGGATTTATTGATAGTGTTCAATATGGCTTAACCTTTTCTGATGGTCCAAACGAAAGCGTTATAACAAAACTTTATCGTTTAGATTATGCTGTCAATGAGTCGGCAAAAGTGATGCAAATAACCAAAATAATTGCAGCAGTGGATACCATATCGTTAAATGCTTCTAAAAAAATGAATGGCGGAAATAGTCAATTTTTTGATGTTAATTTAACTAATGTAGCTTTTAAAAAGAATGACAATGGTTGGAATGAATGTGGTCAAACAGGTGTTTGTTGCAGTATAGGTCAAGATAATAAAATAGTTTGTTGTGGTTCGTGTAATCCAATACCTGATAACTGTAAAGGTTGTGGATTAAAGAATCCATTCAACACACCACTTACTATGGCTTTACCAGAAAATGAACCAACTTTAAATGAGCTTTTCAGAAATTACAATACACTTACAGTGAAATTAAAATAGTTCAAACATGAACAGCACCAAACAAAAAGCACAAGAACTCATACTGCAACCAGTTGTTTTGCATTACAACCATACCTTAACTATGGCACAGAAAATTGCTGGCTCTTTTGTTGCTTATCTTTTTGTTTTGAACTAGTATCATTCTTGCTGGTTTAAAAGCAGCAGAAAATGGAAAATATTATGTATTGTTTGGTGCTCTTTTATGTTCATTTCCATTTTTAATTTATTTTATTATTGAACATTCTAAAAATAAACTCATAACTTTAATATATAAAGATTGTATAACTTTAAAAAATAATAAAAAATTTGATTGGGAAAATTTACGAAGCATCATGCACCAAGCGCATCGATACGCACCAGCAGATACCTATATTTCTGTTGAGTTTAAATTCACGAATGGTGTAGCTAGAACATCGTATCATGCAGATAAATTTTCCTATGTTTTGTTCATTGCTCAATCATTACCAATACCAAAACAAGATGAATCATTTTCACCTTTTAGATAAATTTTTAACCTATAAAATAAAACAAATGAAAAACAGTATTAAAACAATTGCAATTTGCGCATTTATCATAAGCATATTTGCTTGCAAAAAAGAAACTACGGAAACTAACGATCCGAACATCGACGACAGAGTGGTAAACGTTGAATTAGACAGCAATGGAAATTCTAATAATAAACTCATTGATTTAGATGATGACGGAACCGATGATTTTAATATCTTCAGCACCTTACCAAGTTTAAATAAAAACAACTCAGATGTTGGCGTTAATGGGCTTTCGTATTATGAATTTATAACAGAAGCACAATCACCGGTAAGCAATAAAATAAAAACATTTGCAGAAGGTACATCTATCAATTCAGCATCTGGAACATGGAATTCGATAGCTACTTTCTATTTAAATATAGATGGTGTTAGTGGGTTATCCTGTTGGAATTAACGAACAAGGCGATAAATTGATTGGCTTTAGAGTAGATATTGGTGGTGATTTCCATTACGGTTGGATGAAAGTAAATGTAACAGGTGGTCATAAATTAACCATTAAAGAATATGCAGTCCAAACAATTCCAGATACTGCAATTAAAGCAGGTGATAAATAAAAACAATAAAACCAAAACTATGAAGAAAATACATTTATATGCAATGCTATTATTTATATGTTCAATAGCAGCATGCAAGAAAGAAGAAGTAAACAATCCTGATATTGATGATGTTACTATAAATCTTTCAGCTGAAAATACAGATCCAACAGATGTTGGATATAAAGATATTAGCATCAACAATGAAGTGAATCCTGTCTTTCAGTTTTTTATTTTCCATCCAGATGAAGACCCAAACAAACACACTATAGAATTAAGAATATACAACAGCAATTATGAATTTTTAATTGTACCGTCTGGTTTATTTTTTATAAATAAAGTAGAAAAAAATACAGAATTAAAACCAACAAGTGAAATTTGGCATATAAATAACGGTCAGTTTATAAAAATGTATTATAAATCTGGTGCAACAGAATATGGATTTTCTGATATAGGCGATCAATACATTGCCTTTCGGAAAAAGAATACTACTGGTGGTTACAATTATGGCTGGATGCTCGTAAACATAGAACGTGGTGAAAAAATAACCATTAAAGAATATGCATTGCTTAAAATAGCTGACACACCAATAAAAGCTGGTGAAAAATAATATGTAAATTAAAAAAACAATAAATCAACAATATGGCATTCTTAATAATAACTGCAATGGTTTTAATACCCACTTTTTTATTTCTTTTTATTGGTGGAAAAATGCGCGATAAATTCGTTTTTGAAAAAGTAGGTAACGAAGGAATTGTTGACGTAAACGATGCAGTAAAGTTCTTAAGAAGAAATGAAAAAACTGAATACACCAGTGGTGTGTTATATTTAACCAATCGACGATTGATTTTTTTTAAATATCGTTTTAATTGGATAGGAATTATTCCATTTATTGGTGAAGCTTTCATTTCTATTTTTATAGATAAAAATATTCTGGTAGAAATTCCATTGCATCAAATTTATGATTATACGTTTAAAGGAAAAATTACTTACTATAACAATCGTTCAAAAGAAGAAGGTATTACTACATTTTATACGAAAGATGGTGAAGAAATTCAGTTTGACATATATACAATGGAATTGATCAACAATAAAAAACCAGACATTTTAATTGCCTTAGATAGAGTACGAAAAACGTTAGACAATCCAAATGCATTTGTGCCAAATACTCAATGAAAC
>JADJSS010000004.1 GCA_016711605.1 Saprospirales bacterium | reverse complement strand
TAACTGAGTTCCAGTCAAGATAAATAGGATATGTATTATCGCCTGATTATAAGAACCAAATGAGTGCGTTAATCCAGTTGGCAATGGCGTGGTGATGTAACAGTAACATTTATACTTAAATTTCCAGCGTAATATCTACTACCGCCACTAGTTTTAACATAAAAATCAAATGTATAATTTCCAATTAGATTTACATTCATATTTACATCAACATAACTTTGTAATCCAGATGATGGTGCGAAAGATAGACACTGATTATCGCCCGCAAAAGAAATATGTGTTACCACCAGAAGATGGGATGTAACCACTACATCTTTCTAATCTAAATGTAATTTCTTTTGTACTTGTATTATAACCTCTATGTGATACTTTGTAATTGCCAGAATTATATGTGTAGGTTTGGGATGATGGTGAACAATTAGGTAATAAATACTCATTATTTAGAGGATTATTTGATGGACAACTAATTGGATTATAAAGTGTAGGTGTATATGTAACAGTATAAGTCTGTGCATTCACATTTAATACACAACCAAAAAATAGCAATAATAAGATGTTAATGTAGGTATTTCTCATAAGCGTAATTTTTTGCAATTATATTTTAAAATATTGATTTTTGTTGTGTTTTATGGACGAAATGGAATTTTATGGACGAAATGGACAAAAATATCGGTTTTATACTTCCTTTTTAAAGTCGTAATTATCGCTTATTGGAATTTTTGTGCCATTTGTGAGTACGATAAACTGCTTTTTGCCTTCTTTAATTACTTCATCTGATTGGATATGGTTTAAGTTTATGATATATCTTTTTGAACTCTACAAAAATTATTAGGTAATTGGCTGTGCATTTTTTTTAATGTAATCAATTGCATCGCCAAATACTTATCTGTTCTTTTACCTAAAATTTTGACATAGTTTTCCTCACACATAATATAGTAAATATCATTAAAGTATATTTTATGTTGTAACCTATCTTCATCATATACAAACAGATAATTTTTCATTTGCAAATATTCTTCTGAGCGCAGTAGTAATTTTTTTGCAATTATATTTTAAAATGTTCAATTTATCGTAATTTATTGACGAAATGGAATTTTACTTGACGAAATTACCTGTTTAAAGTAGCGGAAAACCGTCTATTTCATCAAATTTATCACTAAATGGAATTTCTACATCATTACTAAGCATTACAAATTCTTTTTTTCCTCTTTTAATAATTTTCTTTTCTGCTAAATAATTCTTGTTTACAATATAACTTTTTTGCACTCTACAAAAATTTTCTGGCAATAACTGATGTAGATTACTTAATGGTAATAATATCATTCCAATTCGTTTATCACTTTTATCAAAAAACTCTTGATAATTCTTTCCACTCTTAATATAGTATATGGCTGTATATGCAATTTTTTTAATTTCTCTATCTTCTTTAAATTCTATATACGTATTATTTTCTGAATGTTGTTGTATTATTTTTTCTTGTTGTTGTTCATCGGAATCTAAATTAATAGGAGTAGATTGCTCGTTTTCTACCAGTACCCCTCTCGTTTCTATAGATTGGTTTTCGTATAATTGTTCATATTTTAACCAAACTTCATTTAATTGCATCGCTAATTGCTGTGCTTTTTGTTTAGCATTTTGGGCTTGTTTATTGAGGTAGGTGTAGATAAAATAGCCGCCTATTAAACTTATTGCGCCTAAAATAAACAATAATATATTTAAGCTTTTATGTGTTTTTATTGCAGCCTTTTGTTCGGTTATTATATTTTGCTTTTCTTTTACTTCATATTTTATATCTAACTCTTGTGCATGTTCTATATTTTGTCCTTTTATTATTTTAGTTTGGATAGAATCAGCAATGACTTTTACTTTGTATGCTTTTTCATAATCTGCTTGTGCTGCACTTAATTTGGCTACGTTATCATAAGCAGATTTTTGTAGATTTTTTAATTGTGTTCTATCCGCAATGACTACTGCACTATCAGCATATTTCTTTGCATTTACTAAATCATTGAGTTTTGTATAATTTTCAGACAATAAAATACTGGTTCGGCATTGTGTTTCTGCATGTCCAATTTTATTAGAATATCTTAAAGATTCATTTAAATATTCTATTGAACTTGCATACTGATTTTTTATTGTATAATACTGTGCAAATGTGCCTAATTCATTTATCAATCCATCATAGTGATTTATTGGTTTATGAATAGAATATGCTTTCTGAATATTCAGCATAGCACTATCTAAATAACCACTTCGCCAATACGCATATCCTATATTTTGATATGCTTTGCCTAATACTAGTTTATCGTTGGGCATTTTATTATTTATATAATCAACTAACTCATTTCCTAATTGTAATGCCTTGTCAAACTTCTTAATATCGACATACAATGACAACATGCTTACTTTTGTTTTTACAAAAGCAGTATTGTTATTTAATGTACCAGATATATCTAATGATTTTTGGTAGGCAGTTATACTATTTTCAAAATCTTGTAATCTATAATTTATAATTCCAAGGTTGTGATATAAATCACCTAATGCTTGTTTTTGATCTGCATTTTTATACAGCTCAATTCCTTTATTTACTGTTTCTTTGGCAGTAGCATAATCGCCTTTAGTAGCTTGTCCAATACTCATAATTTTATAAAAAATCATTTGATCTTTTACTGCATTTTTTTGCTTCGCTAATTCAAAACCTAACATAGCATATTTTAAACCAGAGTCAGGTGCAGTTTGGACTATTGATTGTGCTAATTGCTGGTAGTAACTTATTTTAGCAGTATCTTCTAAATTTTGATTTTGCAAAATCTCTTTTAACTTATCTGCTTGTGGTGTTTGAGCAAATAAATCCAAACCTATTATCAAACTTAAAAGTAAAAATGTGTATCGCATGTATATGGTTGTTTGCAATTATACAAAAAATAGAATAGTTTTTATTTATATAGATACTAACAAACAGAAAAAAATTTAAACAACCAAATACTACAAAATATAAACGCAAAAAACATTTAATAAAAAGAAAATAAAATTCTTCGAACGTTCCAATAAAATATTCTTGGGGAAAGTTTGGTAAAAAAACCACCGGCCGCGAACCTACCAAACGCAAATAAAAAATTAAGGGGAACTTTATAAAAGGTAATTAAAAACTACATCTGTTTTGATAGTTATCACATTATTCATTCTAATTAAAACAGTATAAAATAAATCACTAAAATGGAAAGAGCGACCGCGTAGGTTTGCAAAAACCGCAGTAAAATCAAAAATGTATTATCTAATCGGTAGATGGCTTTTTAGCGCCAAAAGTTGTGGTTGTTCATTTGGATAAAGCCATTATTCTTACGAAACTAAAAAAAAAACCACTTATTATAAAGTTGTTTGTAAAAGAAATTGGCTGAATTTTTATAGAACTCGAACAAAACCAACTTTAGGCGGCTCGAAAAGGCATTGCTTTAAAAACAAAAGTCTATTTATAACAAAGCGATTTTTTTGTCCAATGCTTCCGAAAAAAAGCCCGCAAAAAAAAGGTAACTACCATCCGAAACAGGACCAAAACCTTTGCCATCGCTTCTATCCACATGTATTTCTAAAGCATCGAAACCGCTTTTTGTCCATGCTACTTCTGGGTGTCCGCCTTGTACTAAACTCAATTGCAACAATGGTTTAGCATTGATGGCATCTACCACTTTTCGTGGCTTTGGTAAACTTTCAATACTTAAATCTGTGCCATCTGCTATCGTGTATTTTGTGTGGCTTTTTATACGATTTGCAATTGAAACGGCTCTATCGAAAATACTAGGTTCTACTACTGGTGGAATGGTAGCGAAATTAGGCGTTTGAGGCAATACACTTGGTGTATTATTTTGAGTGTTGCCACTTCGCATTTCATTTTTGTACTCAGTTAATTTTTTACTGTAGTCTTTAAATTGATTGTTATAATCTAAAATAAAGGTAAAGTAGGTGCTACTTTTTTGCATATCTGTTACATCAGAAGTTGGTATGGCATATTTAGTAGCATAGGTGGGTAATTTGGCTGCAAAATTTTTGAGCCAAAGCTCTTTGCCTGCATCATCGCTCGGCAGAAAATATCCTGTTGACATTTTATTATTGATTAAAAGTTAAAAATTATTTTAAAAAATACTGTACAGTTAAATAGATAACGATAGTGATTTTTATTTATTTTATTAAATGTGTTAAAAATTGTAAATTATTCAGCATTAGTAGCAAAAGCTGAAGCATCAACAATAAAATAATTGCAATACGCTATACTTCTTATTTTTTAGCTATTGATGCCACAGCAGTATTAAATTTCTATACAGCACAAGCAGTTGATGCTATTGCAACTAAGGTTGATGAGCATGTATAAATAGTTAAAGGTACAGCGTAAATTATTTTTTTGCTGAATAATATTTAAAGCCAAAGCATTTGTAGCAGCTGTGATAGCATAAATGATTGTGATATGCCAATTTATTTAAAATCACTAAGTATTTGCTTTGGATAGCTCAGCATCAACTCCTATATATGTATTTCTATAATTGTAGCGGTGGAATTAAGCATTACCTGCGTGGCGGCTAAAGTTAAATTAAGTATTAATTTTTGGTTCATTGGGTTTATTTGGTTGGTGATTGTTGGTTACACACCAAATAGCTGCAAGAGACGGCACAAAGTCGACCGACCAAAAACAGTTGAGTAAAAGAAAGTTCCATTTAAAACGTTAAAATTTAATTATTTAACACTAGCTAAAAATAATTAAACATTTCATAGTCAAGTGATTTTGCAACGTTGAGTGTATTTTGTACCTTTGGCACTCAATTAAAAAAAAATGGGATTTGATAAAAATACAGTAATTGGAATTGCATTAATCATGTTGATATTTTTCGGTTTTGAAATTTACAACGTTAAACAGCAAGCTGAATATGAAAAAACGCATCCAAAATAAAAACAGATGCTTCTAAATATCCAACTGGTGATTCAGCAACTTCAACTAAAGCATCCAATTTAGTTGATTCTTTAGTTGGAAAAAAGACGGATGCTAGTGAGTTCTTAAAAAATGTAACTGATTCAACACAAGCTCAAAACTTAGGTAGTTTTGCTGCGTTTGCACAAGCTAACGAACAATTAACTATTATTGAAAATGAAGATTGTATTTATACATTTTCCAACAAAGGTGGTGTTATTAAAAAAGTAGTTTTAAAAGATTACAAAACATCAACCAAAAAACCATTGATTTTATTTGAAGATCATGGTTCTGATTTCAACTTTTCATTTTTGGCAAATACTAGTAAAACTATCATTGAAACAGAAAAATTATTTTTTGCATCTTCTGCAACTTCGCAAAAAATTTCTGGTGATCAAAAATTAGATATAGTTTACAAAATAGATTTAGGAAATGGTAAAACTTATGAGCACAAATACACTCTAAACGGAAAAGGTTACGCTGCTGATTTTACTATCAATGCAATTAATTTTGCTGACGTAATTCCTGCAAACAATTCGATTACATTAAACTGGACTCAAAATATTCCAGCAAAAGAAGGTGGAATTGATGATGAGCGCTACAATGCTTCATTGCATTACATGAATGGTGAAAAAGAAGATGATGAATTTACAAATGATAAAGAAAAAACACTAGAGTCACCTATACAATGGGTTTCCTATAAACAAAAATTCTTCAATACATCGCTTATTGCATCGAAAGAATTATTTAATAAAGATGCAAAAATAAAAGTAAGTACACCAACAAAAGGAGTTGATACAGTAAAAACATTTAGTACACAATTACAAATTCCATTTAATAATTCTAACGCATTTAGTTTTCCAATGCGTTTATACATGGGTCCGAATAAATTTAACGAATTGAAAAAAATGGATGTAAGTTTAGATAATATTGTTCCATTAGGTTGGAGTATTTTATCTTTAATCAACAAGTTTTTCATTTTACCAATATTTCATTTATTAGAAAAAATTACTCTAAATTATGGAATTATCATTTTGATATTAGCTATCATCATAAAATTAGTTACGTTTCCATTTACATTTAAATCATCAATGTCAATGGCAAAGATGAAAGTGCTAAAACCAGAAATTGACGAATTGAAAAAGAAGTTTCCAGACCAAGCACAATTTGGACAAGAACAAATGAAATTATTTTCACAATCTGGTGTGAGTCCATTTGGTGGTTGCTTACCAATGTTGCTTCAAATGCCAATATTAATAGCCATGTATCGATTGTTTCCAGCATCGATAGAATTAAGGCAACAACCATTTTTATGGGCAACCGATTTATCTAGCTTTGATGCAATTGTAACTTGGAAAACAGCCATTCCATTAATAGGAAACCACATTAGTTTATTTACGATTTTAATGGCTGCTTCATCTATATTAGTAACAAAATTAACGCAGCAACAACAACCAGCATCAGTTGGTGGTGGTGGAACTGCTGATATGATGGCACAACAAATGAAAATCATGCAATATGTGATGCCAATTATGTTGTTGTTTATGTTTAACAAACAGCCAGCTGCTTTGAGTTATTACTATTTTTTATTCAATATTCTTACGTTAGCACAAAACTGGATTATTCAAAAATTCTTTGTAGATGAAGATAAAATTCATTTAGAAATTCAAGCAAATAAAAAGAAACCAGTGAAGCAAAATGCATTTCAAACAAAAATGCAAGAGATGTTGAAACAACAAGAAGAAATGAAGAAAAAACAAGGAAAGTAATTTTAGAAAGTGAAAATGATGGTGATAGCATAGAGACGCATAGAATGTGTCTTGAAAAATGAAAGTTATAAAAGTTCGGAACTCTTAAAGAATTCCGAACTTTTTTATTTTTCAGTCAATATAGAATTTATACAACAAAAATGTATCTTTGAAAAAACAACTCGTTGGGTTTTCATTTCAAATATTTACCGTTAATTAAAATAGTTTTAGCACTCATTGCTGGAATTTTTCTTTTCAATTTAGTTACAATTCCATTTCAATATTGCTTGTATTTCTGTTTGTTTATTTTCATTTTATTTATTGCATTTCATTACAATGTTTCCAATTTATCAATAAAAAAAGCAAGTGCATCTATTGCTTATGTTGTTGTGTTTTTGGTTGGTGGTTTAATGGCAACCAATAAGAAATATTCAACACAGGATTTACATTTTAGCAAGCAAAATGCAGTATTTGCAAAAGGAATAATATTTGAATCTTTACAAGAAAAAGATAAGTCGTATAAAACTGTAATTCAAGTTAATGAAACAATTGATAGCTTAGAAAAAACGCATGTAGCAACCGGAAAGCTATTGGTTTATTTAGCAAAAGATTCATCACTAAAAGAATTAGAAATTGGTGATGAAATATTGTTTAATCTTAAATACAATACAGTTGAAGCACCAAAAAATCCTGGACAATTTGATTACAGAAATTATTTGAAATACAAATCTATTTTTCATCAGCAATATATTGCGCTGCAACAATATCAACTACTAACAAAACATAAATCGCTTTTTGTAAAACGCATCAGTGATAATATCGGAAAGTATGTACAAACTCTCTTAAAAATATACATACCAAAACCAGCCAATTTTGCACTGGCTGATGGAATATTATTAGGTCATCGTGCAAATATTGATGTAGAATTATACAACGCATTTGCGTACACAGGTATTCTGCATATTTTATCAGTTTCAGGTTTGCATGTTGGTATTATTTATGGAATGCTGCTTTTTATATTGTCATTTATAAAAGACAAAAACAAGAAAATTAGAATTGCAAAATTCATTTTCATTACGTTGTTCATTTGGTTGTTTGCATTTGTCACCGGTTTTTCTGCTGCGTGTGTGCGTGCCGCGATTCTGTTTACTTTATTGAATTATGGAAAAATCAGCAAAGAAAATTCTAACAACTTGAATTTACTTGGTGGTGCTGCATTGCTGCAATTATTAATCGATCCAAATAATTTGTATGATATTGGATTTCAATTATCATACTTAGCCATGCTTGGTTTATTTATTTTCTATAAACCAATTTATGCACTTTTTTACCATCCAAATAAAGCAGTTGACTGGACCTGGCAATTATGGTCGGCATCGTTGGCAGCGCAAGTTTTTACGGTACCTTTGAGTATTTATTACTTCGGAAACTTTCCTACTTATTTCTTATTCGCCAATATTTTTGCCATACCATTATCAGCAGTCATTTTATGGTTAAGTGTTGCGTTAATTCCATTTAGTTTTATTCCATTTTTAGCAAAAATAATTGGTTTCGTCAATTCATTTGTCATTTCTATTTTTATACAACTCACCTATTTCTTTTCAAATTTGCCATTTGGAAAACTCTTTAATTTATACATCACCAAATGGCAATTATTGATTTTATTTATAGCCATTATTCTATTGACAATATCCATCGTAAAACAAAAACCAAAATTCTTATTGGCTTGTTTAAGTTTGTTTTTATGTACTATTATGATGTCGTTTGTTTATTCAAAAAATGAAATTTCAAAAAACGAAATCATAATCTATTCTGTTCCTAAAAATCTGGTGATTGCAAGCAACGTAAATCAACAACAAATTATTATTTCAAAAGATAGTATTTCAGAAAAATCGTTTTCATTCTGCATCAAAAACTCTTATCGCAATTTTAGAATTTCTGATTACAAAAATTACTTACTCAACGATTCTATTTCAAACAAAAATTTTTATTGCAATAAAGATGTGATGTATATAAATGGAAAAAGTTTTTACTTAATGAATCACGACAACACGCGCAAAGCATTTTCAACACCGTTGAAAGTTGATTATTTAATTTTAAGTGACAATTGCTTCTTAAATATTGAAAGTGTGAAAGCAAATTTTCAATATCAGCAACTCATTTTATCAAGCGACAACAACAATTACCATTTAAAAATCTTCAGAAAATTATTGAATGAGAACAACCTAAAATTTGTGGATTTGAGCGAAAAAGCGTTGGTGATTGAGTTGTGAACTTGCAGTTTAATATAGTTTTTATTATCTTTACAATAGAAATGGAAGTTAAAGAAAAAATAAACAAAACCTTAAACTCAAAAGGTGCTGCTATCTTCAAAAAAATGTTGGAAGATAAAAACGCTATTTCTAAACATCTTCAAAATGGTGGAAAATTATCTGAACTAAAAGATAAATACAAGTTTGTCAAACCCATATAATTTAATTGAAGCAGACGATTTTTCGTATGAATTTGTAACGACTCAAGGAATTACATATCAAATTTATTTTTAGATTATAGTGCAATGTTTGATGATTATCCAACTATTGCTAAATTCATTTATACTTTTAATATTGACGTAATTGATGGTGATGAAAGACTAGCAATTACTGATGAAAGAATTGGGATTACTGTTGTTGAAGTATTTAAAAAATTCTTTACAAAAATTGAGAACGTTGTAGTTTATGTTTGTGATACAACTGATAAGAAACATTAGCCGCAAACGAAAATTTGACACTTGGTTTTGGAAATATAATGATGGAAATATTATAAAAGAAGATGGCATTGCTATGATTGAAGGAATTGAAATTGTTAATGCTTTGCTTATTGAAAAACATCATCCAAAATTACACGAAATTATATTTGCATTTAAGGATTTGAATAATAAAGTTGGTGATAAATAAATAAAATATTGCTAAATTATATTTAAGAATTAAACATATAAATTTGAAAATCTTATTGCAATGAAAATCTAATATTTCTAATCTAACAATTCAGTGGTAATCGCGCTGAGTTTTATATTCATGACACAAAGAGCAGAGAGAAAGTTTAAATAGATATTCCATGGTCAGAAACAAGCTGTACACTTAAATAATTTCCAACACTTCATCAATCACATCATACACTTTTTGCAACTGCTCTTTGGTGATAATATATGGTGGTAAAACGTAAACGGTGTTGCCAAGCGGTCGCAGTAAAACGCCGCGTTTTATAAAATTATCGTACAAAAAATCGCGAATATTATTGAAATAATTGGATGAAGCATCTGTTTTTACATCAAAAGCCACGATTGTACCAGTTTGACGTAAATTTTCAATTTTTGTGTTTGATTTTAGTTTTGATAAATATTGACTTTGCCATTCAACTAAATTGTTAATCGTTAATTGTGCATCATGTATTAATTCCAAACTCGCGCAGGCAGCCGCACAAGCCAGCGGATTTCCTGTGTATGAATGTCCGTGAAAAAATGTTTTTAGTTTATCATTACTTAAAAACGCATCGTAGATTTTTTGCGAACAACTCGTAATTCCAAATGGCAAAAAACCACCAGTTATACCTTTCGAAATGCAAAAAATGTCTGGTTTATTTGTCAAATGGTCTGTTGCGAAAATTTTTCCTGTACGATAAAAACCAGTCATTACTTCATCAGCAATACAAATTACTTGATTTTGTTGTGCTATATCGACCAATTTATCCAAAAATTTTGCTTCATACATCAACATACCAGCCGAACCTTGAATTAATGGTTCAAAAATAAACGCTGCTACCTTTTTTTCTTGAATAATCTGCTGAAATTCATGTTGAACGTGTTCAAAATTGGCTTCATTGGGCAAATCAATAAAATCCACATCAAACAAAAATGGTTCAAATGGCTGGTTAAAAGTTCCACGCGCACCAACCGACATCGCTCCAAATGTATCGCCATGATAGGCATTTTTGAACGCAATGATGGTGTTTTTTGGTTGGTTTTGGTTGTGACAAAACTGAATAGCCATCTTCAAAGCTACTTCAACCGAAGTCGAACCATTATCAGAAAAGAAGATTTTTGTTTGATTCTTTGGTAAAATAGCAAGCAGTTTTTCAGAAAGCTCAATCGCAGTTGGATGCGTAAAACCTGCAAAAATCACATGCTCTAATTCGTCCAATTGCTTTTTGATACGTTTGGAAATATGTTCATTGCAGTGACCAAATATATTCGTCCACCAACTTGAAACCGCATCAATATATTCGTTTCCATGCTCGTCGGTCAAAATCGCATCTTTACCTTTTACAATCACCAAATTTTCACTTGCTGTTTGATGTTGCGTAAACGGATGCCAAATATTTTGTTGATCGATTTTGGATAAATGCATATTATTGATTCTTTTTAAGTCTGTAAATTGTCAATTTTTTGTCGCCAGTTTTTTCAAAATAACCTAATTCTACACCTTTTTTTAAATCTCGACTGGCTGATGCAGTTGATAATTCTTTAAATATGTTTAGATAATCTTTTCTGGAAAACTCATTTATATTTTTATTTATGAAATAATCTATTCTATCTGTGTCTTTTATTATTCTGTTGTTATAATTAGTTAATTCAGACAGCGACTGATAAATAATGTTCAACATAAATTCGATAAAAATAGTTGACTTTCCCTGTTTATCGCTCATAGAAAGTGCTGCATAGTAGTTATCTTGATTTTTGCTAATTAAAGTTTCAAAAGGTAAATACTCAAAAACAGGATACGAGTACATTAAAATAAGCGTTTGCCAAAGCCGTCCCATTCTTCCATTTCCATCTGTAAACGGATGAATAAATTCCATTTCATAATGAAAAACACAACTTTTAAGTAAAGCAATGTCATCATCTGAATTTAAATAATTAAATAAATCTTTCATCAAAAAAGGTACATTCTGGTAAGATGGTGCAATATGTTTAACGATAGTTCCATTCACAATTCCAACAGATTGAGTTCTATATTTACCACTATTCTGAATGAGGTTTTTCATCAACATTTGGTGAGCAAGCAGAAAATCATTTTCTATAGTTGGATTAAATTTTGATAAATTATCATAAACCTCAATTGCATTAATAACTTCTACAATATCTTTTTGTGGACCAACCACACGCTTATTTTCAACAATTGCAGTAATTTGTTCAATAGTTAGTGTGTTACCTTCAATCTGCAAAGAGGAATGAATAGTTTTAATTTTATTTTGTTTTCGTAATTGTGGATTTTGTTTATCTAAAAATTTGGCATTGACTTCACCAATTTTTTCAGAAATTAATGAAATTAATTTCAAGATTGTATTGGTAACTTCAAACGGTGGTTTCATTTTTTGATAGTATCATTTGATAGTATCAAAATTACAATTATTTTATCTAATTACCTTGTAGATGACTAAATTGTTTTGCTTGTTCTGAAATAAATTCTTGCGTCAAATTGTCAGTAAATGGAATTTTACCAAGTAAAGGTATTTTAGAATATTCTAAAATAAATCTTTCAGTTTCAAAATTTGGATCACCACAAAAGATTATTCCTTCAATTGGAATATTTCTTTGTTTTAATGCTTCAATTGACAATAAGGTATGATTAATGCTTCCTAAATAATTCATAGAAACAAGTATAACAGATAGTTGTAGTTCTTTAATTAAATCAATACATAAATATTTTTCTGATAAAGGTGAAAGCAAACCACCAGCAGTTTCTACTATTAAGTGATTATTTGTATTAACTAATTTAATCTGTTCTATATCAATAACTTTTGATTCTAATTTAGCAGCTAAATGTGGTGAAACTGGCTCTTTTAATAAAAATGCTTCTTGAAAAATAGTTTGATGGTTTTTTGCATATTTTCGCACAAAATCAGTATCCGTTTCGTTTAAATTACCTGATTGTACTGGCTTCCAGTAATCAGCATGCAGTGCCTCCACTAAAACTGCAGATGTAACTGTTTTACCAATATTGGTTCCAATTCCAGCAATGATGTATTTCTTCATTTTTATATTCTATTGATAATCAGTTAGTAAATTGCACAATAAATCAATTTCTTCTTTTGAATTATAGCTGTGCAGTATAATTCTCAATCGTTCTGTTCCTTTGGGAACGGTTGGTGCAACAATTGGTCGGATATCTAATCCATTTTCTTGAAGATGCTTGGCTATTTTTCGACAGCTTTCATTACCAGAAACCAATATTCCAAAAATTGGACCATCGCCAATGAGCGAAAATTTAGTTTTTAATGAGTGAAATTTATTTTTAAAGTAAAAGATTAAATTATTTAATTTAATTTGTTGATTTATAGTACTTTGTAAATAAAAATAACTATGTTTCACAGACAATAAATTATGCGTTTCTAAAGCTGTTGAATAGATAAATGGTTTTGAAAAATTAATCAAATACTGTTTTAGTTTTTGGCTGCAAACCACTACTGCACCGTGGCTTCCAATGGCTTTTCCAAAAGTATAAACACGTGCAAAGCACTTTGTTTCTATTGCTGCAACATTACATAAACCTGCACCTTTTCTGCCAAAAAGTCCAGTTGCATGTGCTTCATCAATGATTAATTCAACTTCGTAGTTTGAAGCTAAATCAGCTAATTTTTGTAAATCAGGCTGATCACCTTCCATGGAAAAGAGCGATTCAGTAATGATAAAACCTATCTGACCAACAGCTTTCAATTTCAACTTTTCTTCCAAATCAATCATATCATTGTGTGCAAAAGCAACCAGTTTTGCGTCACTTAATTGCATACCTTGGTGAATAGATGCATGTACCAATTCATCATAAAAAATGACATCATTCGGTCGAGCAACTGTCGAAATCAAACCAACATTCGCATCAAAGCCAGAATTGAACAGTAATGCAGCTTCAGCATGATGCGTATCAGCCAGCAATTGCTCTAAATCTTCAAAAAGAGAAGAGTTTCCATTTAATAAACGAGAACCTGTTGCACCTGATTTTGTAGTTTTTAATATATTGTATTCAATATCAACTTGTTGTTTAATATATGCAGACTTAGATAAACCCAAATAGTCATTAGATGAAAAATCAATAAGCATTTGATTTACAGATAATTGACGAAAAAGATGTGCTTCTTTTCGTTTAAGTAGGTAGTTTTCAATTCTATCGTTTATATTCATTTTAATTTCAAAGAAAATAAATAAAATTCAACATGCTGATTTAGGGTTCTAAAACCTATCGTTAGGGTTCTGAACTCCAACGTTAGGGTTCTAGACGCTAACGTTAGGGTTTGAGACCTTTAATTTAGGATTGCAGACCTTAACTTTAGGATTCCAGACCCTAAAATTAGGGTTTGAGACCTTAACTTTAGGGTTGTTGACCCTAAATTTAGGGTTTGAGACCCTAACGCACCAGTTCAAGACCCTAAATCGACCTATTTCAATAAAATAATAAAATAGTAGTCTGAATTTTTAACCACTTAAGAAACATAAGAAAAAAGAAAATTTAAGGTAATAATCTAAAATAGTTTTGAAACTTCGGAAGAAAACTAAGCTTTCTTACTTTCCTATTTTTGAAATCTTCTATATTATAACTTAAGTTACTTATGTGCCTTAAGTGGTTATTTTTGACTATTTATATTTTAATTAGACAAAGCCATTTCCTTTTTAAATGCTTCTCGTGGTTTTAAACCTAATAATTCAAACATTGCCATATCATCGGTAAAGGTTGGATTTGGTGTTGTCAGCAATTTATCACCAGCAAAAATAGAGTTTGCACCAGCCATAAAGCACAGCGCTTGCTCAGACACTGGCATATCTAAGCGTCCAGCGCTTAAACGCACCATGGTTTTAGGCATGGTAATGCGAACAGTTGCAATCATACGTACCATTTCAAAAACGGAAACACGTTTCATGTTTTCCAAAGGTGTTCCTTCAACCGCTACTAAAGCATTAACAGGCACCGATTCAGGATGTTCTGGCAAGGTAGCTAATGTATGAATCATACCAATTCTGGCGTCATGGCTCTCACCCATTCCGATGATTCCACCACTGCAAACGCTGATTCCAGCTTTACGCACATTTCCAATCGTGTTCAATCTTTCTTCAAACGTGCGTGTGGTAATGATGTTTTCGTAATTATCTTCAGACGTATCTAAATTGTGGTTATACGCATATAAACCAGCATTTTTCAATTTGTCGGCTTGTTCTTCGGTCAACATACCCATGGTGCAGCAAACTTCTAATCCAATTTCGTTCACACCTTTCACCATTTCTAGTACATTGTCGAAATCGCGGTTATCGCGTACTTCGCGCCAGGCAGCACCCATACAAAACCGTGTAGAACCATTTTGTTTGGCTTCATTGGCTTTTTCCAGCACTTCATCAACTTTCAATAATTTATGTGCTTTTACGTTGGTGTGGTAGCGAGCTGCTTGTGGACAATACGCACAATCTTCAGAGCAGCCACCTGTTTTAACTGATAAAAGCGTACATACCTGCACTTCACCAGTTTGGTTGAAGTTTCGATGTACGGTTGCTGCCTGATACATCAACTCTAATAGTGGCTGATGATATATTTCTTGAATTTCTGAAAATGTCCAATTATTTCTGATTTGCATATGAATTTTTAGGAGGTTAAAATAACAAATTTATAAGGAATCTTTATTTAAATTTTCATTTAATCTGGGAAAATGTTTAGCAAATTGTTCCTTTAATTTTTTTCTTCGTCAACAACATTTCCGACAGGCAAGCCAGTTGGCAACATTTGTGGCGTTTGAATTACTCGTGTTGTGTCTTTAGGTACTATTTTACTTAATTTTATATCAACTTTATTTAATAATGAATCGAATTCTATTGGTCTCACTTGAAAATAGTATAACGTTGAATAAAAAGATGCACTATCAACCTTATGTTTTTTGAAAATTTCAGCGTAAAACTTATTTTTTATTGCATTTAACGAATCTGTACGAAGATTTGGCAATTTTTCCATCACATATGATTCCATAATTAAAACATCTTCTAGAATAACTATCATTTTAGTGTCAGATAATACTCTTTGATGCTTGTCATACTTTGATTTTTGAGCACACGATAAAATAAATATGGTGATAAATGTAAAGAATACTAATTTAGAACTATATTTTTGTAGTAACTTAAACATGTTGATATGATAGACTTTTCTGCTTTGCAAGATATAATAAAATTAGCAAAATTAAAAAACAGCAAACTAGTTGCGATTTCAAAAACAAAACCTGTTGAATTAATTTTAGAAGCGTATAACCATGGACAAAAAGTATTTGGTGAAAATAAAGTACAGGATTTAGTAGCTAAATACGAAGTATTGCCAAAAGATATTGAATGGCACATGGTTGGTACCTTGCAAACTAATAAAGTAAAATATATTGCACCGTTTATTCATCTAATACACTCTGTTGATAGTTTGAAATTGGCTATTGAGATTAATAAACAAGCATTAAAAAACAATAGAGTTATTGATGTTTTATTGGAAATCTACATAGCAGCAGAAACGAGTAAATCTGGTTTTTCTGAAGAAGAATTGATTGACCATTTGGATATTAAAGCATTTGACGCATTAAAAAACATCAGAATTGTTGGTTTAATGGGTATGGCAACCAATACAAAAAGTCAAATCTTAATAAAAAATGAATTTACTGGTTTAAAGCGTTTTTTTGATGAGCTAAAATCTACCTATTTTAAAAATAACACTGAATTTAAGGAATTATCTATGGGTATGAGTAGTGATTATCAAATAGCACTTGAATGTGGTGCTACCATTATTCGTGTTGGTTCTGCTATTTTTGGAGAACGAGACATAAAGAAAAACAGCAGTGTTCCGATGTAATGAACAAAGCGTATCTTAGCACCTAATATTTTTTTCATTTTATAATTTCATAAAAAATTGGATTTTAAAGACTTTGGATTTGATGAGCGATTATTAGAAGGTATCGATGCGATGAATTATAAACTTGCCACGGCAGTGCAAGAGCAAGTAATTCCGATTATTACAGCAGGAAAAGATGTAATTGCATCTGCTCAAACTGGAACTGGAAAAACCGCTGCGTTTTTATTGCCTATCATCAACGAATTAATTACTACTGAGCATCACGAAGACGAAATCAATTCATTAGTGATTGTACCTACTCGTGAGCTGGCCATTCAAATTGCTCAAAACCTTGAAGCGTTTTCGTACTTTACACCTATTTCTTCAATTGCAATTTATGGTGGAAAAGACGGAATTTCATTTGAACAGGAAAAACGCGCACTTTCTAATGGTGTTGATATTGTGATTTGTACACCAGGAAAATGATTAGTCATTTAGCTTCTGATTACGTCAAAATAAAAAAACTAAAACATCTTGTTTTAGATGAAGCAGATCGAATGCTTGACATGGGTTTTTATGATGATATTATGCGTATCATTTCGTTTTTACCTGTAGAAAGACAAACGCTTTTATTTTCTGCAACGATGCCACCAAAAATGCGTGAAATGGGTTTGAAAATTTTAAAAAATCCTGAACAAATAAATATTTCAATATCCAAACCACCAGAAAAAATAATTCAAAAAGCTTATATCGTTTATGAGCCGCAAAAAATTCCATTGATAAAATATTTACTGAAAGATGTAAATTATAATAAAATCGTAGTTTTTTGTTCAAGAAAAGAAAGCGTTAAAAATTTGAGTAAAGAACTAAATCGAGCAAAAATAAATAACGAAGAAATTCATTCTGATTTAGAACAAGACGAACGTGAGAAGGTGTTGTTGAATTTTAGAAGTGGTAAAACACATATAATAATTGCTACAGATGTTATATCGCGCGGTATTGATATTGAAGATATTGATTTAGTTATTAATTATGATGTGCCGAACGATGGCGAAGATTATGTACACAGAATTGGCAGAACGGCACGAGCAGAAACAGAAGGAACTGCTATTACATTGGTAAGCGAAGCAGAACAATCAAAATTATTGGTGATTGAAGAATTGCTTGGTAAAGAAGTTCCGAAAGCAGAATTGCCAGCAGAATTTGGCGAAGCACCAGCTTATGAGCCGAGAAAAAAATCAAACAAAAAATCGTTTGGAAACGGTAAGAAACGGTTTAATAAAAACCGATCTAATAAACATAAAAAAATAGTTTTTACTAAAATATCTATCTAAAAGAGAACTAAATGCTGCATAATATACAAATTTGCTTTAGTTTAAAGAGATCGAAATAATTCGGAATGAAAGTGTTAGTCAATGACGAAGGTGGTGCTAGATGTATTTAATAAGATTCGGTAAACGTTCTGCACCTAACTTTTAACTAAAGATTTTTGCAAATATCATAATTTTCAGAAAATATTCTCTGTTTTTTATCATCTAAAATTTTTAAACTTACGCTTACACAAACTTAGAAAAAACTTAAGAATCCTATTGTTAATATTTTTTACTCAAAATACTTCAACGCTAACTCATAGCTTTTTAAACCAAAGCCAACGATGACACCTTTAGAAACTGGCGAAATAAATGAATGATGACGAAACTCTTCTCTTGAAAACGTATTGCTGATATGCACTTCAATTACTGGTGTTTTTATAGCTCGAATCGCATCTGCAATGGCAATTGATGTGTGCGTGTAACCAGCAGCATTTAATACAATTCCATCGTATGAAAAACCAACTTCGTGCAGTTTATTAATCAATTCACCTTCTATATTATTTTGGAAATAGGAAATTTCCAGATTCGCATATTTTGATTTCATTTCTTCTAAAAAATGTTCAAAAGTCTCAGAACCATAAACCGATGGCTCGCGTTTGCCTAATAAATTTAAATTAGGTCCGTTGATGATGATAATTTTTTTCACTGAAAAAGATATTTTAAAAATGAGAATAGAGATACAAGATAAAAAATAAATCATAAAAACTAAATTCCATTATCTCATTTCTCATATCTTGCATATACAACTATGTCTAATTGGAATCATTATATTAAAAATTTTGAATCGTATTTAAAGATTGAAAAATCCTTATCATCAAATTCTATTGAAGCATATTTACATGATGTACAATTACTACAAAATTATTTATTGTTAGAAAAAAACGATGCAAAACCAGACGATTTATCGTTACAAGATTTAGAACATTTTTTGGCGCATTTGCATGATTTAGGTTTGGCTGACAGAAGTCAGGCGCGCATAATTTCTGGCTTAAAAGCATTTTATAAATACTTGGTAATTGATGATTATATAAAAGAAGATCCGACTGCTTTAATTGAAGGACCAAAACTTGGAAAAAAACTGCCAGATACACTTTCGTTTGAAGAAATAGAAAAACTAATTGGTGCTTTAGATTTAAGTAAAGATGAAAATATACGAAACAAAGCCATGCTTGAAACTTTATACAGCAGTGGTTTACGCGTAACAGAGATGATTAATTTGCGCATTTCACATATTTATAAAGACGTAGAATTTATACGTGTAATTGGAAAAGGAAACAAAGAAAGATTAGTGCCTATTGGCAGCGAGGCAATCAAGCACATTGATATATATTTAGATCATGTTCGCAATAAATTACCACAATATGCAAAATATTCGGATATACTTTTTTTAAACCGACGTGGTGCTCCAATTTCACGTGTTATGGTATTTTTGGTGATAAAAAAATTAGCAGAAAAAATTGGTTTAAATAAAAGCATTTCACCACACACCTTTCGACATTCATTTGCAACTCATTTAATTGAAGGTGGTGCAGACTTGCGTGCTATTCAACAAATGCTTGGTCATGCTTCTATTACAACTACAGAAATTTACACGCATTTAGATCAGCAGTATTTAAAGGAATCTTTATCTATGCACCATCCAAGATTTAAGAAATAGAGAAAAGTTAATTGTTATTCTTTCAAAAATTCCAACACATCTGTTTTTACTTGTAATGGTTTTTCCACCATCGGAACATGTCCACAAGAATCATATACTATTACACGACTGTTTTTAATATCACGATGAAAATATTCGGCATACTTTAGTGAAACAACAACATCTTGCTTGCCCCAAATTATCAGTGTCGGACAAGTAATTGTTTTAATTAATGATTCATCTACATACTTATCAGAAGAAGCCATGCTCATTAAATGATTTAAGTTTCCATCACGATTCCACAGAGCATTCATTCGAACCATTTTTTCTTTAGGCACCACTGAAGGATTGTAAAATATGCGATGCACACCTTTGCTCGTCATAAATAAAGGCAATCCATTTCTCAGCATCATACGTACCCAAGAATGAGTAAAAATATCAGCATTAGCAGATTTTATTACCTCTTTCATATCATAACCAGCACTATTAAACAGAATTAATTTTTTTACATTTTCAGGATGATTTACCGTTACATTCCAAGCCATCATTCCACCTAATGAATTTCCCATCACATACATGGAATCTAAATGCAACGTATCTATTAAAAAAGTAAAATAATCTTTATAGATATCTGTATAGCTTTTTTCATTTAACAATTGATTTGGAAAATCAGACATACCAAAACCTGGTAAATCAATTCGGATTATTCTGAATTGATCATTTAGCAAAGAATCTAATTGCTTGAAATCATAATTGCTACCACCAAATCCATGAATCATTAAAATAGGAAAACCTTTTCCACTTTCTGTATAATGAATTTCACCATTATTCCATTTTATAAAATGAGAATTTGGTAAGCTATAGGTTGCTTTTATAGTTTCTTTAGAGATATGCAGATTCTTTCTTCCATAACACATAAACAAAAAAACTGCTGCAACTATAATAAAAGCGGAAATAAAAATTTTCTTAAACATTGTATAAATTTATTTCGTAAGATACGAATAAGCTATTCTTAGAAAAAATTTAAAAAGAGAAACCAATACGATTTCTCTTTTTAATAAAGTACAACTATTCTTGCGTAACCACAGTTCCATCTTCAAAACCACTAAATCTATTGCCACATCTACCTTGCATTTTGGTTTTAAACATTTCTTTTTCTTCAGGTGTCATGTTTGCAAATTTTTGTTGCATTCGTTGTTGCCATCTAGCGCGACCAGCACCAAATCGACCACCGCGACCTCTAAAACCACCAAATAAGATTTTAGACAATACTAACAAACCAATAGCTTGCAAGAATGTAATTGCAGGCAATTTAAATAAAAGTGGCATCAACCAATTCCATAAATACATGGTACCAAAACCAGCTACATTAATAAATAGTGTAACCATGATTGCAATTTTTATTGCTTTAAAAATCCAAAATTTCTTGTTCATTTTTATTTTTTTAATTGTTTAAAATTTGTTTGTAAATGAATTGTAATCGTTCGCGCAAAAACAATACAGCATAACGTTTTCGTGAGATAACCGTTTTAACAGAAACATTCATTTCGTCGGCAATTTGCTGCATACTTTTATCTTCCAGTTCATGCATCACAAATGCATCGCGTTGTTCTTTTGGTAATTCATCTAAACAATCTGCAATGGTTTCCATAATCAAATCATTCATCATTTTCTCATCAGCTGAAAGTGCATTGCTTTTTAAAATATCTGCTAAAAATAAAGGTTCATCATTTTCTTCTTGCATGTGCGCAACATCTTCCAAAGAACTTGATTTTTTCTTTCTATATGAATCGGTGATTTTGTTACGAGCTACAGTAAACAACCACGAAGCTAGCTGTTCTACTGGCTTCATTAGCCGATAACTTTGTACTAATTCATAAAATACATCTTGCAAAATATCTTCAGCATCTTCTAACGTTGGTGTTCGTTGACGAATAAAATTCAACAAACGTGATTTCTCTTTTGAAATTACGTGTTCAATTTTCTGATTGTTTTGATGGTCGATTTCCTGCATTATAATTTGCGTACGATTATTCATTCTATTATAAAGACGAATGAACCTTTAAAATACTTTAAAAATGTAAAAAATAAATTCTAACAACAATTTTAACCATTTAAACATTCAATCTGCCATTCACTCAATAGATCCGTTGTGAAAAAAAAGTTTGATTCATATTTACATCATCAAATAACAATAACAAAACTAAAACAAGTTCCTATGAAAAAACTAATTTTAATTTGCATGATGTTCTCAACAATGATGAACTATGCAGCAGACAAAAAAGCAACATTAAAACCCAACACTGAATTAATTGCTAGCTGGCAATATAAAACAACATATTTGTCAAACGGCGCTGTGTGTACTTCACAAATTGACAACTATTATTTTTATTCTGACAACACCTGTGTGAAAGAATCTAAAGTAATGAATTGCCGAACAAATATTGAAGTAAAAAACAATTCTGTTCAACGTTACACTATTGTTGGAAATAACATTGTGTTGTTGAATGAGAAAGGCAAACAAACAGCAATTTTTGGTACAAATTGTAAAGTTGGCGACTTGTTAAAAGGTCAAAAAATGATTTCACAAACGAAAGAATTGCCAACACAAAAAATTGAAAAATCAAATAACGATCAATTGGCTATGAATCAATAGACGTTGTTAAACTGCCGTGTGATTTTGAACTGCTTCGATGTGAATCGAAGCAGTTTTTTTTATAGAATAGATTTTATTTTTTCTACAAACTCAATTGGATTTTCGGCATGCACCCAATGTCCTGCATTTTCAACAGACAACAATTTCGCAGTTGGAAAATAATGCAAACATGAATTCCAGTTTTCATTCGTTATATAATTAGATTGTGCGCCTTTTATGAAATACGATTCACCTAAAAATATATTTTCAGTTGAAGGAAAATCCATTAAAACTCTGTAGTTTTTTATTAAGATTTCTAAGTCGCATTTCCATTCAAATTTTCCATTTGCATCACGAGACAGATTTTTCATCACAAATTGTCGAACTCCAAACTCAGGAATTCTTTTTTGTAAAAATAAGTCAATCTCATTTCTGTCAGTTGTTGCATGAATCGGCGCTTCAGCCATCGCAAACAAAATTTCTTCGTGTCCACCATTGTAATGAGTTGGAGCAATATCAACAACAATTAATTTTTCTATGAATGTTGGATGTTCCAAAGCTAATAACATGGAAACTTTGCCACCCATTGAATGACCAATGATGGTTGTTTTTTCAATTTTATGTTCAACACAAAAATCTAAAATATCTTTTGCTAAAATTTCATAATTAAAATTTTCGCTGTGTGGCGAACGACCATGATTGCGTTGATCAATGATGTATACTTGATGTGTAATTGCTACTTGTTTTGCAATCGTTTGCCAATTATCTAATGAACCTAATAAACCATGCAGTATTAAAATGGTTGAACCTGAATCGCCGAATTTTTTATAGTTGAGCTGCAAAGATAATTATTGAGGTAATGAATTATAGAATTGTTGAATTACTGCGTCAAAGATTTCAGATATTGACTATCCAAATGAACAAATGATTGCAAACATTTTAGTGTATTGTAAGTATCTTGATTTTCTAAAATAATAGAATCATTTTTCACTTCTTTTTTTTCACCTAACAATCCAAAAAATACTTTCTTCATAATATATTTCTCATACCACACACTTACATCAAAACTTATATTCTGATTTAAAGATTTATTTTCATCATCCATAAAAATCTCAATATCTAATGATTGTTCTAACTGTTCTGCATCCGTATAATAAACGATGAACATGTAATCATAAACAGCATCTTCTGTTTTAAGGCAATCTTCAAAAGATTCTTGCCATGGAAGTGATTTAAAATAATCTAGCACTTCAGAAGCCAATAGATTTTTGCGTTCTATCTCACCTTTAGAATCGGAATATACAACGTTAAATCTTGTCATAATTAATTTTAAAAATTAAATCATTTTACTTCTTTTCACCAAATACGACAACAAAATTTGATGATAACCTTCGTTGATATCTGCTTCTACAAAATCAATTTTATATTGTGCGCATTTTAGTTTTAAATTGGCTTTGCGTTCGTTCATCTTTTCTACATAAAACTCTTTTACTTGATTTGGCTGCAACTTCAATTCTTCATTCGTTTCCAAATCTATAAATTTATATGGACGATTTTCAAAATTAAAATCCAGTTCTTTTGATTTATCAATCACATGAAATAAAACGACTTCGTGTTTGCTATGTTTAAGATGTTGCAACGCCAAAAAAATCTCATTTTCATCCATGCTATCTAACATATCACTGAAAATAAAAACCAACGAACGTTTATGAATAGAATCGGCAATTTGATGCAAACATTTAGCAGCATTTGTTGATTTTTGTACAGCTGTATTATTTAATAGTTGATATAAATTGCTCAATAAAACTTGTTGATGCAACGCATTTGTTTTGGCAGAAGTTTGTGTTTTTATTTCATTGTCAAAAATAGTTAAACCAACCGCATCGCGTTGTTTGCGCAACAAAAACAGCAGCGCAGCAGTTGCCAAACAAGAAAACTCTATCTTGTTTAATTTACCTTTTTCTTTCTCTTGCGGAAAATACATCGATGAAGATGCATCAATTACAATTTGGCAACGCAAATTAGTTTCTTCTTCAAACTTTTTGGTGTATAATTTTTCTGTTCGTGCAAAAACTTTCCAGTCAATATCTTTAATAGAATCACCAACATTATGCAAGCGATGTTCTGCAAACTCTACGGAAAAACCATGGTACGGACTTTTATGCAAACCAATAATAAAACCTTCAACTACTTGCCGTGCAAGAACATCGAGTTTATCGAACTGAAAAAAATCTTGTTGTTGAATGGTTTGCATAAATAGATATAAGTTACAAGATAGATGTTATAAGTTTTAAATAAAAATAAAAAAAGTTATAAGAAAAGAGAATGCTTAACTTATAACTTTATCAAATAACTATTAACTTTTTACGCAATTAACGCATCTAATTTCTTTTTTAGCTCAGATTTTGATGCAACACCAACATGTTTGTCAACCATTTGTCCATCTTTGAAAAATAATAAAGTTGGAATGCTCATAATGCCAAATTGTGCAGCTGTTTCGCGGTTATCGTCCACATTTACTTTTCCAATAGTTGCTTTGCCTTCGTATTCTTTCGCTAATTCTTCCACAACTGGTCCAATTAAGCGACACGGTCCGCACCATTCTGCCCAAAAATCTACTAAAGCAACGCCTTTGTTTGTTGTAACTGTTTCAGAAAAGTTACCATCTGTAATTTCTAATGCCATTTTATTTGTATTTAAATTTATAACAATGATTTATCAAATTATGTTCCAAAATTAATGTAATGAACGCATTTATTTTGATAATAAAAATTGATACGTGAATAAGCTAAAACTATTTAATGATAATTTCCTGTATTAATTGCTCTTCTAATTTTTCATTTAGCTTATCTTTCATTTTGTCGCGAGCCATAAATAATTCTTGTCTAAGTGCCGAAGAATCTAAATAAACAAACAATTTTCCGTTTTTGTAATAAATACTTTTAGTATGATTGGAAATAAAGCCACCCATGAGTTCGTGCCAATATTTGCGCACTTTCATTTCGTTCATTTTGCCACCAATGCGCATTTCCTGAATCATGTCGTCTAACACATCTTTCAGTGACAAGGTTTTGCTATTTCGGTACTTCGCCAAGTGCAATAATTTTATAGTTTGTGATATTATTTTCTTTAATTAATTGTTGAATTCGATTTTCATTCGTATCTGAAATAAAGACTTGTCCAAAAGCGTCTGAATAAATTAATTGGAAAATCTTTGAAATACGTTCGGTATCTAATTTATCAAAAATATCGTCCAGTAAAAGTAATGGTTTTATTCCTTGCTTAGATGCTATAATTTCGAACTGTGCTAATTTTAGCGACAAAAGAAACGTTTTTTGTTGACCTTGAGAACCAATTTTTTTAATTGGATAAGTATTTAAATTAAAAGAAAGGTCATCTAGATGCGTACCTTTTGTAGTTCGTTGTGCATTTCTATCATTTTGAATGGAGTTTTTGAATAAATTTTCTAAATTATCTTGTAATAAATCAGATTCGTAATCCAATCTTATTTGTTCGTTTCCTTCAAAAATTGAACTATATGTCTTTAGAAAAATTGGATAAAAAGAATCTATAAACAGTTTTCGTTGCTCAAAAATAAAATTTCCAATTGGAATCAATTTTTCAGAATAAGCATCCAACAGCAATTGGTTAAAATTCCTATTTTCTGCAAATGACTTCAGCAATGCGTTGCGTTGTGCTATTAATTTATTGTAAGTCAATAAATTATTTAAATATTCAGAAGAATATTGTGAAATAGTAGCATCAATAAATCGTCTTCGGTTTTCGCTTGCACCAATAATTAGTTCATTATCATTTGGTGTAATGATGACTGCTGGAAATTTTCCGATATATTCAGCTTGTTTTTCCTGTTTTACTTGATTAATAAAAATTTCTTTTTTACCTGTTTTACTATTTTTAATCTCAACAAGCTGATTTTCTGCTGTTTTTGAAATTGAAGTAATAATTCTGAAAAAATCATTTTCAAATCGAAAAGCAAGTGCATCGTTACTAACATAACTCTTCGTAAAACAAGTATAATAGATAGCATCCAATAAATTAGTTTTACCTAAACCATTTTTTCCAACAATAAAATTGAGCTTTGGTGAAAACTCTAACTCTTTGAAAATGTAGTTTTTGTAATTATTTAACTTGATATGTTGGATAAAAAATGACGTACTCACCACTCAAATATATTGAAGAAATGTGAATTAGAATAAATCGTGGATAAATCATTTTCAACTATTTAAAAAATCAGCAAAAAAATGTACCTTTGCGCTCTATTTTAAACAATTTTTATGGCAAAGAAAAACACAACAGCTTCATCACACGATATTTTAGATGATAGTAATGAAAAAATGACTCAGATTTTTGAATCTGCAGAATACTTTTTTGAACAATATAAAAATATAATTATTGGTGTTTTAATTGCAATAGTAGCACTAATTGCAGGTTGGTGGTCTTACAACAATTTAATTAAAAAACCAAAAGAACAAAAAGCAGCAACTGCTATTTTAGATGCACAAAATTATTTTGAAATGGATTCATTAAATTTTGCATTAAAAGGTGATGGCGCTCATTTAGGTTTTGAAGCAATAGCTAAACAATACAGTGGCACAGCTGCAGGAAACAGAGCAAGATTTTGTGCAGGAATTTGTAATTTAAAACTTGGAAAATATCCAGAAGCAATAAAATATTTAGAAGATTTTAATGCAGGTGATGCTTTATTAACTGCAAGAAAATTTGGTTGTATTGCAGATGCGTTTGCTGAGCAAAATCAAATGGAAAAAGCAATTGAAAATTACAAAAAAGCTGCTGATGCTGCTGATAACGAAATTACTACTCCAACTTATTTATATAGAGCTGCATTAGCTTTAGAACAAAAAGGCAACAAAAAAGAGGCGTTGGAATTGTATAAGAAAGTGAACAAAAACTATCCAGCTTCACAAGAAGGAATGGCATCTGAAATTTATATTGCTAAATTAGAAGCACAAACATTATAGTTGTAAATAGTAAGGAATAAGTAGTAAGTTTACTATCACTACTTATTCCTTATCACTTATTACTTACTACTACTAAACTATGGCATCTGCATTACAAAATTTATCTACCTACGATACACAAAAAGTTCCGAGTGGAACTGGTAAAGTATTTGGTATTGTAGTTGCTGAATGGAATAAACATATCACTTTTGAATTATTGAAAGGTTGTGTTGAAACATTAATAAAACATGGTGTTGCAGACAATGATATACATGTAACATTTGTTCCAGGAACCTTTGAATTACCTTATGCTGCTAAAAAATTAACACAAAGCCATCACCTTTCATCAGTTATTTGCTTAGGTTGTGTCATAAAAGGCGAAACCGACCATGATGTATATATCAACACTTCGGTAGCAAATGCTCTTCAAAACTTAAATATCCAATTTGATATTCCTTTTATATTTGGCGTGCTAACACCAAATAATGAGCAACAAGCACTCGACCGCGCAGGTGGTGTACATGGCAATAAAGGCGTTGAAGCAGCAGTGACTGCGCTGAAAATGAGTGCTATTTAATTCTTTATCTCTAAATTTTATTTTGGTTTCTGTATGTTTGTATAAAATATTACAAGCATGAGTGAAATAAAAAACAGTCTTTTCATCATTACAGGTGCAGGTTCGGGAATTGGACAAGCGCTCACTTTAAAAGCACTTGCAGAAGGCGCGCATGTAATTGCAAGCGATGTAAACGAAAAAGGTTTAGATGAAACTATTGCTAAAACAAACGGTAAGGCAGAAAAATATATTTTAGATGTTGCAAATCACGATGCAATAAAATTATTTGCAAAAACCATCTTGCAAAAATATCCAGACGAAAAAATAATTTTGGTTAATAACGCTGGTGTTGGTCTGGCCTCAGGAAATTTTACAGAAACACCTTTAGAAGATTTTGAATGGTTGATGAACATTAATTTATACGGTGTGGTGCGTATGACAAAAGCATTTTTACCACATCTTGTACAACAAAACAAAGGTCATATCATCAACGTTTCCAGTGTGTATGGTTTAGCAGGAATGCCTACTAATTCGGCATATTGTACCGCAAAATTTGGTGTAAAAGGTTTTACAGATGTATTAAAAGCTGAGTTATTAGGAACGAATGTAAAAATTTCATCCGTGCATCCAGGTGGAATTAAAACCAATGTAGCCAAAAATTCAAGAATTTCTGTTACTCAAGATATTGCAAAAGCCAAAGCAACAATGGCAAAGTTTGAAAAAGTAGCTTTAAAAATGACTGCTGAAGCTGCAGCAGATGTAATTATTGATGGAATCAAAAAAGACAAATCACGCATTTTAATTGGCAGCGATGCAAAAGCACTAGATTTTATGGTGCGACTTTTCCCAAATAATTATCATAAAATTATTGCAAAAGTGTTTAAATTGTAGAACAAAAAAGCAATTTTATGACATCAACAGCAGCTACACCAGATGAATACATTGATTCGTTGCCTGAAGACAGAAAAGCAGCGATGAGTGAATTACGCAAAGTAATTATAAAAAATATACCAAAAGGATTTCACGAAGAAATGAGTTACGGTATGATTGGTTATGTGGTACCACATTCTATCTATCCAGCTGGTTACCATTGTACGCCAAAATTACCATTGCCATTTTTATCTATTGCTTCACAGAAAAACTTTATTGCCGTTTACAATATGGGTATGTATGCAGATGAAAAGTTATTAAATTGGTTTGTTTCAGAGTTTCCGAAACATACCACGGCAAAGCTAGATATGGGAAAATCTTGTATTCGTTTCAAAAAACCAGAACAAATTCCATACAAACTAATTGGTGAATTAGCTTCAAAAATGACCGTGAAAGATTGGATTGAAGTTTATGAGAAGAATTATAAAAAGTAAACATCACTAATGATCGAATTATCTACAATTGAGCATCAAATTCAATATGTTAAGAGTTTCCAAGACCTTGTTTCAACGCCTTTTCATGGAGCAATAAATGCTGTTTGCTGGTCTCGAAATCTTACAGGTGATTTTTCGGAGATTGTTGGAAAGATAGAGCTCAACGAAAATATAGCGGTAATTGATGAAGACGAACTTTTAGAATTGCAATTGAGTGTACAAGGGCAGCTTGCGCGTGAAATTCTTATAAATGATTTAAAATTGCTAAAACTACACGGCGCATCGCCAACTCTTAATCTAATCAAATACTATGAAAGAGATGATGCATATCCGTTTTTTCCAACTGACGTTTATTCTTTTCATGTAGATAGCTCACCTATTCCAACTAATACATTTTTATGCACTTACTACGGCGAATCAAGTGAATTATTACCAAATGTACAAGCTGAACAAAAAGTGCTTGTTCCAGAAATACGTGCCGAACTCAAAAAACTATATGGTGGAGCCGATAAAGGTTTTGAAGAATTTTTAAGTGAACATTTTTTTGATCTGCACTATCATACCAAACCTGAGGCAAGACCTGTCAACTTAGGTGTCGGTCACTTATGGAAACTGGCGCTTAAACATCCTGAAAGTAAGGTTTTGCCTTGTATTCATCGTGCACCAAAAGAAAACAGACAAAAAAGATTATTGTTGATATGTTGAAATAACCTTAGTTAAAATCATTAAAAATATTTTCACTATCTTCTTATCTTTACTTATCAATTCTCAGATATGAAACTATACACAATAGATACTGGTTATTTTAAGCTCGATGGTGGCGCGATGTTTGGTGTGGTGCCCAAAACCATGTGGCAAAAATTAAATCCACCAGATGAAAACAATATGTGTACTTGGTCGATGCGCTGTTTATTGGTGGAAGATGAAAATCGGTTGATACTTATTGATACTGGAATGGGTGACTTTATCGATGATACTTACAAAAAACGCTATCAACCATTTGGCGATGCAACATTAGAAACTTCTTTAGCAAAACACGGCTTCTCACCTACTGATATTACCGATGTTTTTTTAACGCATCTTCATTTCGATCATTGTATTGGCGCACTCAAAGATGATGGCAACGGAAAACCAACTTTGCGTTTTCCAAATGCAACACATTGGTCTTCTTACACACAATGGAAATCAGCCATGAATCCAAATCCACGCGAAAAAGCATCTTATGTAAAAGAATATTTACAAGCAATTGCGGATTCTAAAAAATTAAAATTTATTGAAAATGAAGATTTAGGAATGAAAAATATCGAAATCGAATTTGTTTTTGGACATACTGAATCAATGATGATTTGCCATATTTACAAGGAAAAACAAACTATTTCTTACATTGCAGATTTAATTCCATCGCATCATCATGTGCGCTTACCTTACATCATGGCGTATGATATTCGTCCAATGGATACCTTGCAGGAAAAAACGATTTTTTTAGAAAAAGCATTGGAAAATAATCATATTTTATTTTTGAACACGACAAAGAAATTGAGTGTTGCACGTTGAAACGCTCAGAAAAAGGCATAGAAGTTGATAGGTTAATGAAATTAGAAGAAATATAATGAACAATTTAAGATTTACGATTTACGATTTACGATTTTTATTTAAAAAGTCGTTTATAACTTTTTCCTTATTAATTTCTACTTTCTACTCTTTTTCACAAATTGAAAAAGGTGATAAATTATACAATGATTATAAGTATGCACAAGCTGCTGAATTATACAAACCTGAAGCTGATAAAGGCAATATTCGTGCAATACGCAAAATTGCCGACTGTTATCGTAAAATAAATGAGTACGAAAATGCTGAGAAATATTATGCTTTAGTTGTTGCTGATAAAAATGCTATTCCAAAATCATTTTTATATTATGGTCAAATGTTGATGAACAATGAAAAATATGATACTGCAAAAATTTGGCTGCAAAAATATTATGCTTTAAAAAATGCAGATTCCACTTTCACCAAAGCATTAATTGCATCTTGTGAAAAAGGAAAAACCAATACAGAATCAATCCGTAAAATTATTGTTCGAAATCTAGAAAAAATAAACTCTAAAACGTCAGACTTTTGTGCAATGCCATTTGAAAAAGGAATTTTATTTACTTCTACACGTGAAGGAAAAATAAACGGAACTTCAGGAATGGGTTTTCAACAAGTATACGTTGCTAAACTAAATAAAGATTCCGTATATGTGGTTGAGCCAATAAAAGGTGTAGTGAATACTAAGAAAATGAATAGCGGTCCAGCTTGTGTTGATACGTCACATAACATCATATATTTTACCAAAAATAATTTCCAATACGGCGATGCTATTACCAATAAAAAAGGCGATGTTACTTTAAAAATATTTTCTGCAGAAAAAAATCACAATGGCTGGAATGACATAAAATTATTAGAATTAAATGATGTTGAATATTCTTGCGCGTTTCCATCTATTAGTAATCAAGGAACAGTTTTATATTTTGCATCTGATCGTGGTGGTGGTTTTGGTGGAAAAGATATTTATTTTTCTGTGAAAACAAATGGTGTTTGGAGCAAACCTAAAAACTGTGGAAAGTCAATAAACACTAGCGGTGACGAACGTTATCCATTTATACATGCAGATGGAACCTTGTATTTTTCTTCGAATGGTTATGCAGGTTTTGGTGGAATGGATATTTACAAAAGTGTACCAAATAAAATTGGTGAATTTGGTAAACCAGAAAATTTAGGAAAGCCATTTAATTCTTCAACAGATGATTTTGGTTTTTATTTAGATGGAAATTATAGCATCGGTTATTTTTCGTCCGATAGAGTTGGCGGAAAAGGTATGGATGATATTTATGAGTTTGAATACACCAATATTCCTTTGGAAATTAGTTTTTACAGCAACGGAAATCCAATAGATAGCGTACAAGTTAGTTTAGAAAAAATGGAAAAATTATGTTGGATTCTTTTCTATAAAAAAATTTACGGAAAACTTAGAACCAAATTCAAACTATATCATTAAAGCATCGAAAGATGGTTATATCAATAGTGAATTAAAAATAAAAACTACTCAAAATAAAAAACCGATAGTTAAAAGTATCAGCTTAACACCAATTTTAAAAGAAGAAGAAAAAAGACGAAAAGTAATTTTTCTTTCTTTATCATTAAGCATAAACAAACTAATTAATTTCCAGGTGGTGGCATCATTGGTGGTCCAGCAGCACCAGTTGGTGGTGGTGGCATCATCATAAAATCTTTTGGTTTCTCATTTGGGTTTTCAGACTTCGCACCTACTTTTTTAAATGTGTAAGTAATCGTTCCTAAGAAATATCGTTGCAATGCAGTTGAACGCGTATCTTCTGTATACGTATCTGTAACATTTCTCGTGATATTTCTATTTTGATTTAAAATATCATTCGCACTAAACTTCACTTCTAAACTTTCGTCTTTCAAAAACTTATATGCTAACGATGCATTCAACAACCAGTAACTTGTGTTGAAAGAGCTCGAACCACCAGCATTTAAAGTATTACTCACAGATGTGTTAAAAACAAATCCTTTCCAGAATTGATAATTAAACTTAGCTGATGCTGTGTGATTAAAGTAATTATTATTGTTTTTAGTTTGTAATGTATTTCGAACAATTGTATAATTTGCGTTATACGAAACCGTAAAATCAATCTTTGTGCTGATGTTGCTGCTTAAAGAAAATCCTGCATTTAACGCGTAAGAATTTGCATTGTTTCGCGCATCATTAATTAGCGTTGGTGTGCGTGTATAAACAAAACCGCCATTCACATTCATGTTGCTTTTTAATTTGGTGATTGAAAATCCATACGTTATAAATGTTCGAGTATTCCAATATCCATTTATATTTATTGGTTGAATAAATTGTGCTCCTGCTTTTGCAGCAATATTATTAATTATTGTATCACGGACAAAAATAGTGGTTGAATTAGCAATATAATTTATCGTGTTTGTTGCATTTGCAAACACAAATAAATTGGTTGCTTTTTTTGTATTTGTTTTACTATATCGTAAACCAATATTTTGTTGAAAATTTTGTTTTAAATCAGGATTTCCTGAAGTTAATATCAATGAATTACTATTATCAATTACATTTTGCAATTGTGTAACAGTTGGTGGATTGGTTGATGTTCTGTAAGTAACACGCAAATTTTCTGTTTTAGAAAACTTGACATTTAATTCTGAATTTGGCAATAATGATAAGAAATTTTTATTGACAGAAATTTGATTAGGTGACACTTGTTCGCTGCGTAATAAAGCATCTTGACCAACTAAACCAATTGTCCAGTTTATTTTTTTATTGTTATATCGATACGAAATTCCAAGTTTGTTGGTAATGTATTTATTGTTGAATTGATTGCTTAATGCAATGTCTTGTCTTGAATAATCTTGTGAAGTAACATCAAAATTATTCGTATTTTTTTGTGATGTTGAATTGGTATAAGATGGTGAATAATTAATAGAAAGTTGACCAAATTTTTTAATAGGTTCTGTGTACATTATATTTCCGCCAACCGTATAACTTTTTAGTTTTTAAGGTAGATTTTTGATCAATAGAATCAACAGTTATAGTAGAATCTGTTTCAAATTGATTGTAAGTAAATAAAGTACCATTCGTATTTTTAAAATTTCCAGAAGTGTTTAAATTAAATGAAATCGTTCTGCCTTTCTTTGCAAATTTATGTTGATATAAAATATCATTTGAAAAATTAAAACCTACTTGTTTTGACGTTTGAGTATTATTGGTTGAGTTAATTATTGCGGTATTATTTTTTGAATTTGCCGCATCTAAAATAGATGTTGAATTGTAATTTTGTGATGTGAAACTTGGCGTAAACGTTAATAAATTCGATGAATCAATCGCATATTCAATTCTAAGGTTTACACGATTATTGAAATTTTTACTGGTAGTGTTTTTATTTTCGTTATACACCAAATTACTATCGTTGGATGAAATATAATTACGAATAGCTGAACTTTCATTTACATTTTTTGTACCATTAAAAAAGTACGAACCAGTTAACGTAACTTTCCTTTGTTTACCAATTTTATCAGCATAATTTAAACCTAAAGCTGTGGTTGTAGCAATACCATTTTGTTGACCAACTAAAAAATTATTTGCTGGATTATTTCTTCCAATTCCATTTGGTCCACCGCGACCACTATTACCTGAACCACCAGTATTTCCTGTGTTGGTAGCACCAACCAAATCTTGAATATTAAAATTTTGTTGTTTAATATTATTACTCATAGCTAAAACAGAAAAACGTTTATCACCTTTAAAAGAATTATAATTTCCGCCAATATTATATCTGTTATTTTTTCCACCGTAACCAGCAAAAACTCTTCCGAATTTTGAATTATTCAATCCATTTTTGTAATAATATTTATAGTTTTTTGAGAGTTTCCATCGTCAAAACCAGTAAATGCAGACTGATCGCTCATCTTATCGAACACTTGAACTTTATCTATGATATCAGCAGGTAAATTTTGCACTGCAGTTCGTGGATCATCGCCAAAAATGGTCTACCATCAACTAAAACTCTTTTTACTTCTTCACCATTTACTTTTACGGTTCCATTTTCAGAAGTAACGCCTGGCATTTTTGTCAATAAATCTTCTGTAGTTGCATCTTTATTGGTTTTAAATGCGTTTGCATTAAATTGTGATGTATCACCAAGTTGTTGTACACGAATCTGTTTTTCTTCTACTATTACTTCTTTCAATAATTTACTATCTTCTACCAATGTAATTGTTTTCAAATCTAGATTCGCGTTAACTAAAATAGATTTGTCGAAAGATTTAAAACTTACATAGCTAATATTCAACTTATAATTACCAGTTTCTACATTTTCAATTGAAAAATTACCTTCTAAATCGGTACTTGCACCTTTTTGAAAAACAGAGTCATTTTCTTTTGTAAGTAAAACATTTACACCGATTAAAGGTGCGTTATCTTTTGAATCTAATATTTTACCAGAAATGGTAAAATTTTGAGCAATAGAAAACGAAGAACAAAAGAAATACAGAAATACAGAAATGACAAGTCTAATCATAGATAATTTTACAATGCAACAATTATATAGCGTACAAATATCGTACTATGTTTAACAGAAACCATTTAATTAACTACTAATTAACTTAACGATATGCATTAAAATAATCTTAATATAAAAGTTGAAAAAGTTTGTTTAACTCAAACGCATCCATTCGCGCATCCAGCGTTCTGGAATTTCATTGTTGATAGCAGCTAAATAATCTTTATACGTACATGGAATTAATTTATGAATGGATTTACCATTTTTATCATACATAATTTTCATCCACCAACGATCGCTTTTTTTGCTTTTTAAAAAGATAAAATCATTTTCCGCGTCTTCAATCTGAACAATAAACATATTAAAATCTTTTTCGTCAACAATTGGATAGTCATTTCTGCGCAAGCTCACGCCTTCCACAAAATACCAAACCATTTGTGCAAGTTGTTTTGCAGTCACATCGCTTTTATCTAATGCTGGATTATAATCGTAAAAACCAATGCTCATCAACAAATCACTCATGCCAGCAAAACGCGCTAAACCACATGCTTCATCACCAAACAAACCATTTGGTGAAGGTTCGAGTTGTGCTGGTGCATCAGAATAACGAATAGCGTTGATATTAAATGTAACCATCGCAGCTTCACGCAATAATGGTTCTGCTTCAAAAATATGTTCGCGAATTTTTCCAACACGCAATACATCATGTTCTTTACTACTTAAAAACGACAATTGTTTTTCATGTAGAAAATAAGATTGATACGCAACTAAATTGTATTTTTTTAAATTTGTACTTAAGAAAAAATCTTTCAAATACGTTTTGTGAATATCAACATCGCTGTTTTCCCAAACAACTTTGGATGCAATATGTGCCACAGTGATTTCGTTTTCAAAAATATCATACGCTTTGAATTGCGAAGCTAAAGCAGCATCGCCACCAATTACAATTGTAATAATGTTGTTTTTAAAAAGCTCGTGCAAGGTTTCAACGACAGCTACCAAAGTATCTACATAGGTATCACCTGCTTTAATGTTTCCTAAATCGAGCAATTGCATTCCATTCGTAAAAGCCGAAAACTGATAGAGTTGTTTGCGAACTTCATTTGCTGCATTTTCGGTTCCTTTATTGGCAATGTAACCACGATAATCTTCCACACCTAAAATGGCAATAGTATAATTTTCTAATGATTTTTTTCGTGATATAAATGAATATAATCTGAAATATATGGATTGGCAATGTAATAATCATTAATGATACGTTGATCAACTGGCTGCAAAAAATCTGAAATCATGCTTAGTATTTTAGCAAATTTAATGCTTTACATTTTTTATGAAATAGTAAATACTCAACGTGTGTTGATTACATTAAATCAAATTTTCTCTAATTTCTTGTAAAGTAAACTCTTTAATAATTTTTCCATTTAAGAAAACTGTTTTTAAATCGCTATTTTTTTCTTCATTCCAGCTTACTTTATCTTGCAACACAAATTTATTATTCTCTTTTTTACAGATAACAATCCAGTTGCAGAAACCTTTGTACCATCATCAGTAATTGGACTTTTAAATATTTCTCTTGCTTCACCATCTATCTCTACATAAGTAGCTTTCATTGCCATACCAAAGGTATCACGTGTGTTGTATTGATAGGTATAACTACCAATTCCAAATACCACTTGCGAAGCAAAACCCTTCGTTTTTAAATTTTCACAAATACGCGTTGCTCTGTCAATATTTATGCTATCACCATAAATAGCACCAATATGACTATCTAACAATTTATACCCTTTATCTGTAATCGTTCCACCAAATACATCCCATAATAACTCGACTAAGCCTTTACGCTCTGCTCCTGTTTTACCATTTGGATTACCACAAATAATTAAAACAGGATCGCCACTATCTGGTCGTATCACGACTTTGCCATCTCTTGCCAAAATATCTTGTTTTAATTGAGGCAAATATTCTGTACATACTTTCCATAAATCCCAAGTATCAGAAACAATACTTACAATGCCATTTGGATACACTTCTGTAATCAATCTTTTAAAGGTTTCTAATTCGCCGTCTTTTGCACCGCTACACATAACGCTGTGTTCGGTTGCTGGCACACTTCCACCAATTAATTCTTTATCTGAATTTGCATGATAATAATATTCTAATGCATCAATGGCTGGTATGGTATCTGTACCAGAAAAAGACAGTAGGTGTCCCATACCAGATAAGATAGCTGACTCTAAAGAACTCATGCCACGAAAGCTAAAATCGTGTCCTTGCCATTGTACAAAATCTAATGGCATACCTGTCTCTATAGCATATTTATCTAGTAGTTTACGATATTCATGCGCAATAGTTGCAGAAGTACAAGGTTGCCAAATAACAGCAGATAATAATGATTCTAGAAAATTGGTTAACCAATAAAAATCTGGTAATGTATTTACGATGGTTAAACACGGAACACGCATTGGAACTTTACTACCTTCTGGCAATGCTTTAATTTCTATTGGCAAATAACCTAAATCGTGTAATTTTTCAATATGAATGTAAGTTGGTAAATCGCCACCTAATGCTGAACTAATTCTTCGCTTGTATTCATTTATTACTTTTTCTTTAGGTTGTTGAAAAAAGGATTCATTGAAATATTCTAATAGATATTCTTTCATAAAATATTGCAAACCAAAGAACACCATTTCATTAACATTTACTAATCTGCTTTTTCTGGCAGTTAGATTTGAATACACTAATGTTGTTTTTTCAGGATACTGAAATGGATGCCCAACTTTATAAAAGTCGGTTAATAAGAATGGATTGATTTTCATTTTTTTTTATTTGATTTTGATTGAATTTTGATTTAACGCTAAGAACGCTAAGAAGCAAAGGCGCTGCTTTTATTGATTCATTTTTTGTCTGCTATTTTTATACTTAATTTAGTATGGATTAATTTTCATTTTTAAATTTTAATTTCACGCAAAGAGCGCAAAGAAGCTAAGGCGCAAAGTTTTTAAAGTATTTTATCTTTTATTTCTACCAACTTCATTTGGATATAATTCTTTAATAATATCGCTTTGAAAAAATTGTTTGGTATCTATATTCATGATGCTGAGTTTGCCCGTAAATGCTGCACCTGTGTCTATATTCCACACATTACAACCATTCATTGGAACATCAACTTTATAATTAATCGTTGGTGTATGACCTATATAAATTTCATGGTATAACTTCAATCTATTTGGATATAGGACAGAATCTTTTTGAATGCGATTATCCAACGTTAATGCCATTTCCCAAAGTGTTCTATCCCAAGTATAATTGGTCATATAGAATTCAGAAGCTGGTCCGTGCATAGAAGAAAATCCTGCATGAATAAATAATCTGTTTTTGTCATCGATAAAATAATTCTGCAGATTTTGATAGAAATCCAGATGTTGAGCTTTTCTTTCATCACCCAAACCTTTATAACTATCAATTGTTTCCATACCGCCATGTTTCAGCCAAATTGGATCTACTGATTTTCCTTGCAGCCAATCCATTGTCCAAACATCATGGTTCCCTTTAACGAATACGCATTGGTGATGTTTATTAAATTCAATCAAATAGTCTATTACTTGTGCTGATTCAGACCAGCCATCTACATAATCACCTAAAAAATAAAGGTATCTTCATTCGTTGGTTGTACTTTATTCAATACTTGTATCAACGCTTTTAAAGCACCATGTATATCACCAATAACATAAGTTGTGTTCATCTTTTAATTTTAAATTCGATATAATTTGCTGGTACGTGATCGGTTAACCAAACACCATTTTCTGAAGATAGAATGAGTAACCATCTTGATACATCTTTACAGATTTTACTGTAAGAATAACAGGCACACCTCTTCTGCTGCCCACTTTTATAGCTGTTTCTTTATCTGAACTTAAATGCACGTGCTGGCGACTCATCTTCAACAAACCATCTTTCTTTATATCATTCAGAAATTTCGAAACAGTGCCATGATATAAATAATCAGGTGGTGTTTGTGGTTGCAATACTAAATCAATAGCAATTGAATGACCTTGATTGGCTCTTATCTTTGTTTTATCTTCATTGAAGATGAAACGTTGTTTATCGTTTGTTGCAACAACTTCTTCCAACTCTTTAAAAGTAAAGACATGTTTATGTTTAGCACATTTAGAAATTAATTCATCTGTGTTTACCCAGCCATTTTCATCGAGTTGTAGCTGAATCGTTTGTGGACTGTGTCGCAGTATCAAGCTTAAAAATTTGCTGATACTTTTTTTATGTTGTTCATTCATGTTATTTTATTTTTTCAACCATCTATCTGGATATCATCAATACCATAGTTGCGCAATACCACCTTACGGTCCAGTGTATCTGTATCGCCACCAAGATTTACTGCTTTTAGAGTCGATTCTACATAAGTTGTTGATTTTAATACACACCACAAACTTGCTTCTAATGTTGACAATACATATCCAGATGAGCGAATAAAATCAACATCAACAATTGCAATATTCATTTTTAAAATTCGATCAAAAAGCTCCACTTCTTTTTGATTAAATTCCATTTTTGCAACAAAATCATTCACTGTTTTTTGCATTGAATTATATGCATCTTGTGGTTTATTTCCATTTATTAAATGAATAGCAAATTCAACATAAATAAAACAAGATAAAACACTTCGAAAATGCGCATGCGTTAAAGATGATACTTCTTTAATGATATTATATCTTGTATCTATATCCTGTATTTTTGTTAGATAGAATGCCATTGGCAGTATACGCATCAAAGAACCATTGCCATTGGAGTCCACATCAAATTCACCATTCATATTACTAAATCCATTTTTTATAAATCTGGCTATAGATAATCGAGTAGTTTGTCCAATATCAAATAATTTATGATGTGCGCCCCAATAACCTTCTTTATACCATCTTACAAATAAGGTCAACATTTTTTCTGCATCATATCCATCCAACAAGCTTTCAGCGGTACAAAAAGTAAGTGAACTATCATCTGACCAAGTACCTGGTGGTTGATTCCAACTACCATATCCTATCATATCTTTAATAGGTCGATTTTCTAGTTGTTCCCTTGAGTAGAATTCAACAGGAACTCCTAATGCATCGCCGATTGCTAAACCTAAAAGCTTGTTTTATCTTATTGATTGGTTTGATAATTTTTATACAACTGAAAATTTTCATCATCAAAACATACAAATACTATTTTATCAAAATAATCTTTGTTGGGAAAATTCTGAATAGTTTGGAATGCAATAGCAGCTGCTCTTTTTTTGGGAAAGTGGTAAATTCCCGTGCTGATATTGGGAAATGCAATTGTTTTTACATTATTTTCAACAGCTAACTTTAAAGAATTTATATAACAATTTTCTAATAACTGCTCTTCTTTATTATTACCAACATTCCAAACTGGCCCAACAGTATGAATAACATATTTTGCAGGTAAATTTCCAGCTGTAGTTATCACTGCATTTCCTGTTTTGCAATTACCTTGTCTATCTCTGATAGTCATACATTCATCTAATATAACCTTACCGCCTTTTCGATGAATTGCGCCATCAACACCGCCGCCACCAAGCAAAGACGTATTTGCTGCATTCACAATGGCATCCACTTGTACGGTTGTGATATCTGCTTGTATTATTTCTATTTTCATTTTGTTTTGTGTTTATTTTACGCAATTCTGAAATTTCGGAACGCAAAGATGCAAAGTGCGCAAAGGTTATAGTTGATATTTTTGCAACTCATTCATCAATTCAGTATTTATTGATGGTTTGAAACCTTCACCAAAATATGCATTTACCATTCTGATTTTGTCAATAATATTTTGATTGAATTCTTCTAATTTTTCTGATGGTATCCAAAGTTCATTATGTACTGCACCACCTACATTTTGAATTTCATATTGCTTAAGATATTCATCACTTATGTCAAATGCAGTAACTATGCCACAGTAACCAGAAAATTCATCTTTAGTGTTCCAATCTAACGCAATTTGTTCTGCATATTGTTGGTTTAATACTGGATAAAATATTGGTTGCCATTCTAATCTAAGTGGAAATTTTCTCCAACCAGATGCAACAATTAATTCCATCTCTTTTAATCCAACTGGTCTGTATAATGTTGTTTTCATTTATTAAATTTTATTTCACGCAAAGGACGCAAAGAAGCAACGTTTTTATTTTAACAAATCTCTTACTTCCATTAAAGCGAAGCCTAATAAATTCTCGCCTTTCCATTTCCAAGGATAATTAACCTGTGGATGTTCTGGTGACAATCCAATTCCCCAAATCTTATCAACTGGACTTGCTTCAACTATAACATTATCTTTTGTTTCCAATAAAATCTTCTTGATATTATTATTCTGTTTGAATTTATGATAGTTACCATTCACAACAATTTCAAACTTATGTAAATCCCATTTTGCAGCATCAAAATTATTCACTAACCTGCCTAGTTTCTTAGCTTCTGCTGGTGTTTTAGCATTTACAATTTTATCTATAATTTTACTATCATCAAACAATCTTGCTTTCTCTGCCATCATCCAGTGTTCAGCTGTTTTATATTCAACCTCATCCACCACAAATGAAGCATACCACCATTGGCTAAAACAAGTTTTAGTAAGTTTACCATCCTTACTGGGTTGGTGTCCCCAGAATGCTATATATTTTATATTTTCTTTTGACTGACATTTCTTTATCAACCAATCTAAATTATATGTTGTCATTTAAAAAATATTTATCTGTTTAAAAAAGTTTGTATCTATTCTGTCTGTTATTGAGTTGCTACTGAAGATATTTTTATATCCTGCATCGTATAAGTTTTCTATTGCATGATGGCTAAAAATACCATGTGAAATAATAAGTGATAGATTGGTAATATTTTTTTGTTTTAAGATTGCTGCAATCTCAATAAAAGTTCTTCCTCCATCGCAAATATCATCTACAATAATATGTGGTTTATCTTGATCTTCATCGTGTGTTATTACTTCACTTTTTATTATATCGCCAGTATCTAAATTTCTAACTTTCATACCTACTGCTAATGCATTTTTACAACCTGTATACTTACCTAATTTTTCTATCTTTTTATAAGCACCAATATCTGGCGACACCAATACGAATTCGTTATATTTTAATTCGCTTTTTATAATATGGTTCACCATTTCATAGTTAGTCATATTTTCACATCTATCTATTAATGCAACAGAAACATCGCTATGTGCATCAAAAACGATAACTTTATTTAATTGAAAACTATTAATAATATTGGCAAATACTTTAATAGACAATGGTTCACCTTTCACCATCACTCTATCTTGTCGTGCATAAGGAATGTATGGAATAAATACTTCAATATACTTAACATTCATTCTGCGTAAAGCATCTACAGTTAAACATAAAACCATCACATCATCAGAAGAATTTAAACGTGTATTAATTCTTACAAATTCATCTTCTATTTTTTGTAGAAATTTAACATGACATTCGCCGCCAGCAAATTTGCTGATAATAAACTCATCTGATAATTCAAATAAATTAATTGTTTTTATTTTTTCCATAAGTTGGTTAATTCTATCAATTGTTGATGGTTTTTAATTTTATTTAATTCCTGTTTGTTTATTGAATACATAAAAGGTGTTCGACCTGCTCTATCAATATTTCCTGATATTTTTAAGATATTCAGTGCTAATATTTTCTTTCTAAAATTTCGTTTATCTATTTCCTGATTATAAAAAGTTTCATAAATTTTCTGTACTTCTGATAATGCAAATTTTTATTTAGTAACTCAAATGCAATAGGTTCATACGCTAATTTACCTTGAACACGCTTAATAGCTTCATGTATAATTTCATTATGGTCAAATGCGATTTTCTTAATATCAAACATGTTTTCCCAAATGACATCACTCACACCACGACCTAAAATAGTTTGCAATGCATCTTGTCGTATAATAGAAAAATAAGCAACAGAAATAATACGTTCACGTGGATCTCGATTTACAGCATCAAAAGAACCTAGCTGTTCTATGTATAAATTATCAATAGCCAGTTTTTCTGACAAAGTTCTTCTTGCACAGGATTCGCAAGTTTCAGTATCACGAACCAAACCACCAGGCAAAGCATATTTATCATGGTATGGTTCGCCTTTACGTTCACCAACATGATTTTTACATCTTGACCATCATATCCAAAAATTACTATATCAACTGCTACTTGCATTTTTTATAAATTATTTGTGTGTATTATTTACACGCAAAATTAAATATAAATAATTAATTATGCAACTAAATAATAATTTTTATTATTTACTCAAGCACTCCAGCTTTCTCGATCTAAACTTCTGAATTGTATAGCTTCAGCAATATGTTCAGTTTTTATGTTTGTTGATTTATCTAAATCTGCAATGGTTCTTGCTACTCGAATATTCGTTCGTAAGCACGCGCAGATAAACCTAATCGTTTCATAGCAGTATTTAGTAATTGCTGACAATTTTCATCTAACGCACAAGTATCGCGCGTTTGTTTGGTACTCATTTGTGCGTTGCAATGTATTTCTGATTCATTAAATCTATCAGCTTGAATCGTTCGTGCAGCAACAACACGTTTTCTAATTTCATTACTTTTTTCTGAAATGCGTTTAGATGATAATTCTAAAATATTGACTGGTGTTACTTCAACATGTAAATCAATTCTGTCTAATAATGGACCAGATATTTTAGCTAAATATTTTTGTACCACACCTGGCCCACAAACACATTGTTTTTCAGGATGATTAAAATAACCACATGGACATGGATTCATACTGGCAACCAACATAAAATTTGCTGGATAATCGATAGAATATCGTGCTCGTGAAATATTGACTTTGCGTTCTTCCATTGGCTGGCGCATCACTTCTAAAACGGTTCGTTTAAATTCAGGCAATTCATCTAAAAACAAAACACCATTGTGTGCTAATGAAATTTCACCAGGTTGCGGATGTCCACCACCACCAACTAAAGCAACATCAGAAACAGTATGATGTGGCGAACGAAATGGTCGCTGATACAACAATGATGCTTCTTTTTTTAGCTTGCCTGCAACTGAATGTATTTTAGTAGTTTCTAATGCTTCTTGCAACGAAAGTGGTGGCAAAATTGTTGGCATTCGCTTAGCCAACATTGTTTTTCCTGCACCAGGTGGACCAATTAAAATAACATTGTGTCCGCCAGCAGCTGCAATTTCCAACGCACGTTTTATATTTTCTTGTCCTTTCACATCCGAAAAATCAAACAATTCATTTTCTGCATTTGAATAAAATTCAGAACGTGTATTTACAACGATTGGTTCAATATTAATTTTATCAGAAAGAAAATCAACAACTTCATCCAATGTTTCAACACCATATACATTTAAACCACTAACTATAGCTGCTTCTCTAGCGTTTTGTTTTGGTAAAATAAAACCATCAAATCCTTCTTTTTTTGCCTGGATGGCTATTGGCAACGCACCTTTTATGGGTTGTAAAATTCCATCTAACGAAAGCTCACCCATAATTATATACTTATCTAATTTTTCAGTAAACAGTTGTTCGGACGCAGCCAGAATACCAATGGCAATTGGCAAATCGTATGCAGAACCTTCTTTGCGAATATCTGCTGGTGAAAGATTTATGATAATTTTGATGCGCGGCATTTGATATTTATTGATACGTAATGCACTTTCTACACGGCTCCAGCTTTCTTTAACTGCTGAATCTGGTAATCCAACTAAAAAATAATCTTTGCCTGTGCAAACATTTACTTCAACAGTGATGGTGGTTGCATCTACGCCAAATACGGCACTTCCAAACGTTTTTACTAACATAATTTAATTCCTTTTACTATTGAGATACATGAAATGGTCAAATTCCATAAATTTTGAAAATTTATTTTTTTCATGAAACTCGTTTTATAAATCAACTGTAAAATTTTAGAGTGCACTTATAAAAAAAATTGTGTCGTAAAATAAAAAATGCTTAACTTTTATTCATGAATGTGAAATGAATAGAAAAGAAGCCAAAAAGAAAAGGACTTTTTAACCAGAAAAAATAAGCGAATTAGGAGAATATGCTGGTTATACAACTGCAGATTATAAAGGATTCGACTATCATTCTGAATATTTGGAAATGCGCGATGGTATCAAATTGGCAGCTGATATTTGTTTGCCTAAAAAGTTAGAAAAGATAAAAAAATTCCAACTATTCTTTATTTAACCAGATACGTGAGAAGCTTTGAAACTAAATTTCCTTTTAGCTTATTATCAAAAACCTTATTTGGACAAATCACCAAAAAGAAATTGAGTTTTTTACTTCTTATGGTTATGCTGTTGTAATTATAGATGTTCGCGGTACAGGTGCATCGTTTGGAACGCGTTATATGGAATTTAGTCCTGAAGAAGTGGAAGATGGACGAGAAATTGTTGATTGGATTATTACTCAAAATTGGAGCAATCAAAAAGTTGGTTCAACAGGAATTTCGTACTTAGGTACAACAGCAGAAATGTTATTGGTCAATCAACATCCAAATGTAAAAGCTTGCATTCCAAGAAGCAGCATTTTCGATTTATATAATGATATTGCATTTCCTGGTGGTGTTCGTCATGGAAAATTTATTGAAGTCTGGCGCGATACTACTTTATCACTTGACAAAAATAATTTGAAATACATTGGTGCAGTTGCCAATATGGTGATTAAAAATCCAAATCCAATAAAAGCAGACAAACAAGGAAAACAGTACCAAACAGCACATGCACAACATCAAAGCAATTTCGATATTTTTTCTGGCATGTATAAAATTACATTCAGAAATGACATTCATCCAGATTTAGGAAGAAGCATTAATGAGTTTTCGGTTCATTATTATAAAGTTAAAATTGAAAAGTCTAAAACACCTATTTATCGTATTGGTGGTTGGTACGATGGCGCTTTAGCAAACTCTGCAATTAAAGGATTTCTGAGCACTAAAAATTCTGTAAAATTATTGGTCGGACCTTGGGATCATGGTCCAGCTCAACATATTTCGCCATTCGTTCATTCGAATAAAAAAACATTTTCTGTTTGGACAGAGATGCTGCGTTTTCTCGATTATCATTTAAATGATATTGATAATGGCATCATGGATGAACCACCAATTTCTTATTATGCAATGGGAAAAGAACAGTGGCGACATGTGTATGATTGGATGCCAAATGATTCGAAGAATAAATCGTTTTTGTTTTCTGCAGATAATAAAATCACTGAAAAACAAAAAGAAAAAACTGAAGGTTGTTTGCATTACGCAATAGATAAAAAATTTGGAACCAGTGGTGGCGCACGTTGGAACAGCTTAACCGTAAAGTATAGATATAACAGACGAATTGCTTATGGAGATTGGACTAAACCTACGAAAGATTTACTACACTTTACATCAGAGCCCTTAACAAAAAACATGGAACTCACAGGACATGCAAGCGCAGAGATTTATGTAAGTTCAAATGCTAAAGATGTGCAATTATTTGTGTATGTTTCATCAGTAGATAAATTTGGAAAAGTAACGCATATTACAGAAGGTCAATTTCGTGGTTTACATAGAAAAGAATCGAATAAAAAATCGCCAGTACCAACATTTGCACCTTATCATACTTTTAATAAAGAAGATGCTTTAGAATGGATTCCAAATAAAGTAGAGAAAATACATTTTGAATTAATTCCAACATCGCACTTAATAAAAAAAGGAGAACGCATTCGTATTTCTATTGCTGGTGCTGATGTTGACCATTTTGACGAAATAGATGATGCAACTTGTAATCCAACTTCTATGCAAATTTTCTGCACTAAAGAATTTGCATCTGCTGTTCATTTACCATTGATGGTTGTTTGATAAATTAATCGTAAATTCATCTGTCTAAAAAATAAAAATGAAACTACCTGAACACGGTTTATCGAAAGATGCCATTCACCAAAAATGGAATGAATACACCATTAATGACATGAATTGGAAAGATGGAAAATTCTTTGGTTATGTATATTATCCAGGCGATGAATATTATAGTGTTATTAAAGAAGCTTATGCAAAATTTTCTGCTACCAATGCCTTAAATCCAAGCACGTTTCCATCTTTAAAAAGAATGGAAAACGAAATTGTTTCCATAGCAGCTAATCTTTTACATGGTGATGAAAACACTTGTGGTAGCTTAACTTCTGGCGGAACAGAAAGTATTTTCATGTCGGTTAAAACAGCAAAAGATTGGGCAAAGAAAAATATAAAATCTAAAACACCAGAATTATTGATTTCAGAATCAGCACATCCAGCATTTTGTAAAGCAGCTGATTATATGGACATCCATTATCAACTCATAAAATTAGATAATGAATACAAAACAGATATTGCTGACTTAAAAAGCAAAGTATCTGCAAACACTATTATGATAGTTGGTTCTGCGCCACAATATCCGCAAGGCATGATTGATCCTATTGAAGAAATGGCTGAAATAGCTTATAATACTGGCTGTTTGATGCATGTAGATGCTTGTGTTGGTGGTTTCTTGTTGCCATTTTTAAAAATGAATGGCGTTGATTTACCTGACTTTGATTTTAGCGTAAAAGGCGTAACATCGATGTCGGCTGATGTGCACAAATATGGATATGCTGCAAAAGGTGCATCGGTTGTTTTATATAAAAATAATGATTTACGTAAATCACAATTTTATGTAAAAACAGATTGGAGTGGTGGTGTGTATGGTTCTCCATCTTTTTTAGGAACACGTGGTGGTGGTCCGATTGCTGCTGCATGGACAACATTGAATGTTATTGGTTTAGATGGTTATACAAGAATAGCCAAAGAAGTGTATGCAGAAGTGCAAAAAATCAAACGTGTAATCAAAGAAGAAATTCCTGATGTGTATATTTTAGGAGAGCCGAAAACTACTTTATTTGCTATCGCTTCTGACAGTTTAGATGTTTTTGAATTGGCTGATGAATTGGCTATTTTAGGTTGGACAATTAATCGTCAGCAAAACCCAATGAGCTTGCATATAATTTTAAATGCGATACACATTGGCAAAGGTGATTTGTTTATCAACGATTTAAAATCTGCCATTGCGATTACTAAAAAATTCAGCGTAAATAAACTAAAAAACAACTTGCAAATTGGTGCTGTGAAAGGATTGAAAAAGATCTTGAATGATAAACAATTTTCATCTTTAACCAAGAAATTTGCTGGTGGCGAAAATCCAGACAATAAAAAGAAAAGCTGCGATGTACGGAATGATGAGCGAACTTTCTGGCAGTGGTTCTTTAGACGAACTGGTACTAGATTATCTGGATAAACTATATACAGAAGAAGATAAAAAGTTTAGTTTTGTTACAATTATTTATTTATGGTAAAACATATTCCAAATTAATTAAATCATTTGCATCTCTATTTCTGGTGTTGATGTGGATCATTTTGATGAATTAGAAGATGCTACAGTAATCCAACTTCAGTCCGAATTTTTGCACAAATGAATTTCCATCGTAAGTTCATTTGCCTTTAATGATGGTTTGAAAATAGCACTATAAATTACATTGTTTCTTCTAAAATTTTCTGTATTTATTTTATCTTTGTTGAATTACGAAGCTTATTTTTAAATTCTGTGTACAGAAATTAGAAATCTTGATTTTCGTCATTTATATTATCCTTTCTACATCCAATTTTTTTATATTTATCGTTTCTTTTTTAAATTATGTCATTATTTCAAAAAATATTATTTACAGTTTCATTGTTATTTGGTATTTTTTCTTTAGTTGATATAATAGTTCCAACGAAATTCCAAGAATCTAAAATAATAGACAATCAAACTCAGCTTGTAATACGGAAACACAATTCAAGTGACTATCGGTATTACTTTCAGATTACAAACAAAAAAATACTTATTGATTATGAACAATATGAAATCTTCAATACAATTAAAGACAGTACTATATTCGTTAATGAGACTTTCTTATTTAAAAATATAAAAGCGTATAATTATCATGGATATACTTCCTATACATTTAGTCTATTATCATGCTTTTAATGCCAATTTTACTTGTTATATTTTCCATTTTAGGTTTTATTGTCAAAGAAGAAAGCAGAAGATAATTTAATAATCCTTGTTACCATGCTTCTCACATTAACAATTTTTATTAAATTCCTTTAAAATGTCTTGGTTATAATTTACTTTTACCTAAACTTTTTCTATGAAAAAACATATTCCAAATTCACTGACACTTTTAAATTTATTTAGTGGTTGCTGTGGAATTGTTGCTTGCTTGCAACATCAATATAAATTAGTTCCAATATTTATTGGAATTTCTTTAGTTGCTGATTTCTTAGATGGTTTTGTAGCTCGTTTATTAAATGTAAAATCAGAACTTGGCGGACAATTAGATTCATTGGCTGATATGACAACGTTTGGTGTATTGCCTGGTATCATGTTGTTAAGTATCATAAATTATAAAGTCAATTTAATTACTGGTTCACTTTCACCAGAAGTAAATAATCTTTTTACTGGAGACTTATTACCATTACTTGGTTTTGTATACACACTTTTTGCATGTTTACGGTTAGCAAAATTCAATATTGATACGCGCCAAACTGTAGATTTTATTGGCTTAAACACACCATCAGGTGCAATATTTGTGTTAGGATTTTACATGCAATATTTTACAGATTGGCAATTCAGAGCAAATTGGGATTTTGCCATTTATGCGAAAATAGTAGCTATGATTTTGCCATTTATTTTAGCATTTTTAATGGTAGCAGAATTCAGCATGTTTAGTTTAAAAGGTAATCTATTTAGCTGGAAACAAAATAAATTCAGAGTACTCTTAATAGTAAGTGCTCTACCACAACTAATCTTTTTAAAATGGTTAGGATTAAGCACTGTAATTTTAAGTTATGTTCTATTTGCATTTTTGAATAATATTACATCAAAGCCAGCAATCACTAACTAATCCAATCATTTATTTTTTGTAGAAACCATTGTTTTTCTACCAGCATCGGTATTTTTTTTAGTTCTTCATAAAGCAATTGTGCTTCTTTTTTAGAATTAATGTCCACCAATCGATGTATCATTTTTAAGAAATCTTTATTCATTGCAATGTGTGTTTCTGGAATATTATTTTTAGTAGCAATAAATTTTTTAAACGTTTGTATACTGGACTCCAACATATCATAATAGCTTTTGTTTTTCAGCATTAATTCGTAATATGTTTTTAATAAAAGTCGTCGTTGTCCTAAGTTGTAATAAATATCATTTTGCTTTGTATTAAGAATAATATCAATTAGTTCGCTATACATTTTCTTTTCAAAATAAATACATGCTTTATTAAAACCATAGACTTCATCTTTTGTTTCTTCAATTAAATAAATTTTATAATTTTCTAAAAAATGAGCTGCTTCATCTATTTTTTTTGTTTTCAAGGAAGCATTGATATAATTTTTATAAGTAGCAACAGAAATTTTTCCATACTGATTTAAAATTAAGTTCAGCTTAATAAAAATATGATAAATACGCAGTTGCTGTTCGTAGTATGCAATAAAACCTGCATTTACTTTTTTAATAGAAAAAAACAACAACAACTTTAAAATATCTCTGCTTTCTTCTTGTGCAAACCTGTGCAGATTATTTTCTATAATGAGCATCGCTTCAAAAAAATAGGATTCGTCATCTTTTTTTAATAGTTGATTTATTAAATGATGGATAATATAAAATGCACGATTGTCATGCTGTTTTTGTTCAACTGGAAATGGTTCTAGAAATGAAATATTTTCCCACCTCAACTTTTCAGCATTAATAAATTCATTTAATTCATTAATCACAACTTTGTAATCTCCAACTCGTGTATTTAACTTTGAATGATAGGTTGCAATTAATTCTTCATATTGATATTTCATAAAATTCTGATAGGTACCAAAAGGCAAATCATCTAAAATTTGTTTTACTTCGCGCGATGTTGCAATAAAATATTTATCTAAATTTCTTTCAAAATAAAATTTTAATAAATTCATTTTTTCATCTGCAGTATTTTCTTCTCTTTTAATATGTACGATATAATCTTCAATTATTTTGGTTAATTCAGACATTAACTTTGAGAGTTTGTTTTCGTTGAATTTCTTATCAGAAAAAACCTTGTTGTAAATTTTTTCTTTTGAGATATTTTTTTCAATAAATTCTGGATATTGTTTTTCTAGAATAATCAATAATCGTAGTGGCAATGTATCTTTTTTCTCTGCATGTTTAGAAATAAAAACAGATAGATTTTTTATTTCAATTAAAGAAAATGATTTTAAAATCTCAATTAATTTAGAATTAATCATAAAATTAGCTAGTTTGAACAGGAACGATAAAAATACTATAAATATCTGAAAAACATAGAATTACAAACGATAAATAGAATAAAAATGAAAAATAAATAGGAATAAACTAGAAATAATGTATTTTCATTTAAGCACAATTTTATTGAACATTGCAACAACATTTATTATCTATGTTAGCAATTCAAAATAAAATATCGTTTGCAAATTATCAGCTTCATGCTGTTGTACAACTAATTATTTTATTATTTAAAAAAACAAACAATTTTATTTATAGAATAATATATGATTATACAACAATGATAAGACATCGTCATTTAGTAGATATAAACCAAAAAAAGAATGTACTAAGCGCGGGTATTTTTATTAGAAAAGATCAATTAAAAAAAACAGACGAACATACTTACATTATTGAAACACATTCTATAGGAAAACAAAAAAACTTAATTTCGAGTGATTATTTTTATAACGAACGATTTCTAAAACACGCAGCTGGAACCTGTTTTGCAAAAGACTATCAAACTATCAGCACTGCTTATCATATAATAAATGCTACTGGTTTGGATGTTGATTTATTTATTGAAAATTATTTCGTATTGTTTGGTTACACTAATTCAAGCGAAGAAGTTGTTTCAATTCATGCCAATCAAATTATAGAATTAGATAGTGTTATTTATTCAAACAATAACTTAGATGCTGATTTTATCGATTTTAAAATCAAAAAAGAATTACCATCATTCGTAGAAATTCCGAAAGCATATAATGGTGAATTAAAACCTGATATGGAAATTTATGTTGCTGGTTATCCTTTACGTTCGTCTTTAACTATTTCAGGTAACGCAGTGATTAATAAAAAGTATAAAAATCATTTCACTACATACGCTGATTTATTTGAATACAGCAGCGGCTCACCTGTATTTTTAAAACAAAATAATCAATTAATTGGATTCGTAAAAGGAAGTGGTGAAAATGATTTTGTTGAAACAGAAGACAAAGAACAACAACAAACAAATGTTATTGAATCATCAAAAAGTAATGGCAAAAAAATATTATTTATAAGATAAAAGCAATTTTAAAACCTCAAAATAGAAACAAATGAAAACTATCACCACACACATCGGATTTGTAAAACTTATAGAAGAACTAACCAAACGACTCACCATTTTATGGCAAAATGCTGGAGCTGGAAATATTGTTTCAGTAGCTGTGTATGCTACTGATAGTAATTATCAAAATGGAAAATTAATTCCTGATGCTGATATTATTATTTTAAATGATGACAAATCTGATAGTAAAGGATACCAATTTAGTTATTCGATAAACAACAACGTATACGACTTGTATTTTCAGCTAATTGCAACGATGGAAGACAACACTGAAGTAATTTATAATGCAAATTCATTTAATAAAAAAGACGGAAATCCAACTTCTGAAGGTGATTCGGCTAAACCATTAAAACCATAGGACTTTCTTAATATTGCTGACTTAGTGAATTTAGTTTGTATATTTTTTGTTCAGCAAGAACCTGTAAGCTTTCCCATAATGTCTTACAGGTTCACTTTTTTTGAAGAAATTTGTTAATCTATTCTTCTTTTTCATGTAAAATTTGAAGTGCAATTTCTTTGTCACTTTCATTTACCATTAATTCAAAATTGGCAATACCAAATTGCAATTGAGCAATATTTTCATTTTTTATAAAACAATAAATATCGTTTTCTTCTAATTTCAATTTTGCTAATTCAACATCGAAATTATTGTAGTAATTTGCTATTTTTATAAGTTTATTTTCCATTATTTTATCTTTTCGGCAACACCTATTAATTCTATATCATTGTATTTAAATATAGCAGAAAAATTATACAAATTATCGCTCATTCCATCTGAAACTGAATTAGATTTCCTTTCTAAATTTAAATATGCTTTTTTATTATTAATATCTTGCAATTTAAATAAAATATTGTTTTCAACGATAAGAAAATCATCTATTCTAAAATAAACAGTATCTATATTTTCATTTAGTTTAGTAAATAGCATTTTGTTATTAATTAACGAAATATTCCAAAACGGTTCTGTTCCATGAATTTCCCAAGTACTAATTTTACTAAATATTTTTGCTCGTTCTAATGAATCTGTATAATTATTTTTCGAAGTTTGAATTTTCTCTATATTTTTGATTATCACTGAATCAAATTTCTCTTCAGTACTTACTTTCTCTTGTTCATTAATATCATTTTTATTCGATTTACATCCAACAAAAACCAAGCATAAACAAGCTATAAAAAACAATCTCATTTCAGAAAATTAAAACAAACTTCCTGTTTGTTGTGGTGGAATTTTTCCAATATGCGTATATGCTTTTGCGGTGGCTTCGCGACCACGTTGCGTTCGTTTTAAATATCCTTCTTGTATCAAAAATGGTTCATACACTTCTTCAATTGTACCACTTTCCTCACCTACTGCTGTAGCAATCGTATTAATTCCAACTGGACCACCAGCAAATTTTTCAATAATTGCAGACAAAATTTTATTATCCATTTCATCTAAACCATGTTCATCTACATTTAATTGCGACAACGCATATTTTGCAATTTCTAAATCAATTTTTCCATTGCCTTTTATTTGAGCAAAATCTCTTACACGACGTAGCAATGCATTTGCAATACGTGGTGTTCCGCGACTACGTTTTGCAATTTCACTTGCACCTTTTTCATCAATTTCAGTATTTAAAATAGAAGAAGATCGTTTGATAATTTTCTTCAACACATCTTTATTGTAATATTCTAGTCTAAAATTGATTCCGAATCTAGCACGCAACGGTGCTGTCAACAAACCTGAACGTGTTGTAGCACCAATCAGCGTAAAAGGATTCAGCGTAATCTGAATACTTCTTGCACTTGGTCCAGAATCAATCATAATATCAATCTTATAATCTTCCATCGCAGAATACAAGTACTCTTCTATCGTCGTATTTAAACGGTGAATTTCATCGATAAACAACACATCATTTGGCTGCAAATTAGTAAGCAAACCTGCTAAATCACCTGGTTTTTCTAATACTGGACCAGATGTAGTTTTCATTTCCACACCTAATTCATTTGCAATAATATTTGACAAAGTAGTTTTACCTAAACCTGGTGGTCCATGCAACAACACATGGTCGAGTGCTTCATCGCGTTGCTTGGCTGCCTGAATAAAAATATTGAGATTTTCTATAATTTGTGGTTGACCAGAAAATTGCTCAAATGCTTGCGGACGCAACACTTTTTCCAAATCTTTTTCGGATTTAGAAAGAAAATCGCCAGTAGCATCTAAGTTTGGATTTTGCATGATTGCAAAGATAAATAAATAGAATAAGGATTTTTGAAAAAGATAAAAGTAAAATCATATTTAAATACTAAGAATTTTGACACCTTTTTAAACTACTGAAGAAACTGAAGAAGCAAAAGCAGATTCCAGAATATCAAAGTAAAATATAAGAAAGCTAAGTTTTCAAATATTGGATATTTTTGTTCTCTTATAATACTTAATCTCCGTTTCTTAAGCTTCTTAAGTGGTTAAAATATTTAATTGATTTTACTTCAATTTAATAGTAGAAATAATCGGATGGTGATCAGATAAATTTTGGAATTTATATTTACAAAAACAAGTGTCTTTAGTAGGTTTTAAAATTTCTGTTGAAATAATTTCTGCGATGTTCTCATGTTGTTTTCGCAATAAAATATAATCTAATGTTTCCAGTGAATGTTCCGAAAATTTATTCGCTAAATCATTTTCCAAACCATTCCAACTGAATTTTTCACCATTAAAACTAACTGGTAAAGTTTCTAAAGTTTGAATCATTGCATTGTATTCAACAGAATCATAATAATTGCTATTTAAATCACCAATAATAAATTGCGGAATCGTATCATCTATATAAACATCCAATAATTTTGTTTTTAACTGCTTAAATTGTTTAAATCTAACAAACACATTTTTATTTAAACTTTGTGTATGTGTTCCAATAATTTGTATTTTTTTATTTAAAATATCAAGTTGTAAAAATGTAGCTCCTTTTTGGGCAAAAACATCAGAGCTGGTTTTATTTTTATAGGTGATGAATGCCTGTCTTTCAATTGGATATTTACTTAAAATCCAGACACCACTATTAGATTTAAAAAAGCCAGGTTTAGTAATCGACGATTGAAATGGATAAATCATTTTTAAACTATCATTAATAATATTTCTGGTGCTCTTCATAAATGTTTCTTCTAAAACCAAAATATCAGGGTTTTGTACTTTTATATATTCAGCAATTAAATATGCTCTTTCAGTTTGACATGATTTAAAAATCATTGGCGGAACCATAAAAATATTCCATGCCATTATTTTTATTTCCTGAGAAAAGGAACTTTGAAACGATAGAAACAAAAAAATAAATACAATTTTATTCATGTTTGTAAATTACAATTACCAATTAATTTTTTTTACTAAAACAGCATTTTTTCACATTTCTTCACAAACAATCTCTGTAAATTTTATGTTAATGACTGTATGTTTTGTATATTTGCGAACTGAAAACTAAAATTCTTTAACCTAAAAATTAATAAACAAAAATAATATGTCAGCAGAAAAAATCACGATGAAAGACGGACACTTACATGTGCCAAATGAACCAATAATTCCATTTATAGAAGGCGACGGAACGGGTCCAGATATTTGGGCTTCTTCAGTTCGTGTGTTAGACGCAGCAGTTGAAAAAGCTTACGGTGGAACAAAAAAAATACACTGGAAAGAAGTATTAGCTGGTGAAAAAGCATACAAACAAACGGGTTCTTGGTTACCTGATGAAACATTAACAGTTATCACAGAAAATTTAATTGGTATAAAAGGACCTTTAACAACGCCAGTTGGTGGTGGCATTCGTTCTTTAAATGTAGCATTACGTCAAATGTTAGATTTATACGCTTGTGTTCGACCTGTTCGTTATTTTAATGGTGTACCATCAAATTCAAAAGTTCCTGAGAAAGTAGATATGGTTATTTTCCGTGAAAATACAGAAGATATTTACTCAGGAATTGAATGGATGGAAGGAACCGATGAATGCAAAAAATTATTACATTTCTTACAAACAGAAATGAATATTGGTGATAAAATTCGTTTTCCTGAAACATCATCTTTAGGAATTAAACCAGTTTCCTTAGAAGGTACTGAACGATTAATGCGTTCTGCAATGAATTATGCATTGGCACACAAACGCAAATCAGTAACTATAGTACACAAAGGCAACATCATGAAATTTACCGAAGGTAAATTCAAAGAATGGGCCTACAAATTGGCTGAACGCGAATACGCAGATAAAGTTTTTACTTGGAATCAGTATGATAAAATTTTAGCAGAAGAAGGACAAGAAGAAGCAAACGCTGCAATGAAAAAAGCAGAAGCAGATGGTAAATTAATTATCAAAGATGCGATTGCTGATAACTTTTTACAACAAATTATTTTGCGTCCAGAAGACTATGATGTTGTTGCTACCTTAAACTTAAATGGCGATTATATTTCTGATGCGTTGGCTGCCTTGGTTGGTGGAATTGGTATTGCGCCTGGTGCAAATATCAACTACTTAACTGGTATGGCAATTTTTGAAGCAACACATGGTACTGCACCAAAATATGCTGGTTTGGATAAAGTAAATCCAAGTTCGGTAATATTATCAGGTGTGATGATGTTTGAATTTATGGGTTGGATTGAAGCTGCAAATTTAATTATCAAAGGCATGGAAAAAGCTATTGAAGATAAAACAGTAACGTATGATTTCCACCGTTTGATGGAAGGCGCAACATTATTAAAATGTTCTGAATTTGGCGAAGCTATTATTAAGAATTTTTAGAAACGAGCAATAAGAACAATATACTTATTCCCATTTTTTTTTAAGACTTGCAAGTAAATATTGCAAGTCTTTTTTTATATTTTAGCAAGTATGTCTGAAGTTAAAGAATACTATAATTCGATTGCAAATAACTATGACAAAAATAGGTTTGGAAATTCGTATGGTAAATTTATTGATGCTGAAGAACGAAAAATATTAGCCAAATGGTTGATTGGAATGAATAAAGAAACTATTTTAGATTATGGTTGTGGCACAGGAAGATTGTCTGAATTTGCAAATTCAGGAATGGATATCAGCGAAAAAATGTTGCAACTAGCACAACAAAAAAATCCTGCTAAAAAATATTTTCTGTTAGATAAAAATGGATTGCTAATAGAGAATAATTCTATGACTGCAATTTATTCTTTTCACGTAATTATGCATTTATCTAAAAATGAATTCAAAGAAACAATTAATTTTATTTACAATAAATTAGATACAAACGGAGTTTTTATTTTTGATATTTTATCACCTTTCAGAAAAAGCAAAAAAGATGGTTGGCACGCCAATACATCTTATTCTATTGAAGAAATCAGTAAGTTATTAGAAAATAAGTTTGATATTATTTCATACAAAGGCATTTTATTTTTACCAATTCATCGCATACCTATTTCATTGCGACGATATTTTTTATGGCTTGACATCTTACTTTGCAACAGTTTCTTAAAAAAACATGCATCATATTATTGCATCTACGCTAAAAAGAAATGAGCATAAAAAAATACATACCATCATCGTTTAAGTTATTAATCAAACTCTGTTTCTTAAACATAAAAAATACGTTAAATGGAAAATTTAAAAAAATTATTTCTGTATATGGAACTAAGAAAGATTTACCAGTTCAACATACAATTACACAAAAAATAATGCAAAATGAGTATTTCGACAACAAAATCGAAAACCTAAATATTGCAATAGAAAAAATTAACTACTTAGTAATTCCTACACAAAAAATATTTTCGTTTAACAAGGTTGTTGGCAATCCATCTATAAAAAATGGATACAAAGAAAGCAGAAGTATAAAAGATGGAAAAGTAGTTCCTGAAGTTGGCGGCGGCTTATGTCAATTGCCTTGGATTATGTATCATCTTTGCTTACAAACTAATATTAAAATAATAGAAAGACATCATCACAGCAAGGATATTTATGATAACAATACTCGATTTGCGCCATTAGGTTCAGATGCAACAATTGTATATGGTTATAAAGATTTTCAGATTTTAAATAATACTGCTGATGATATTTGTTTTTTCTTTTCAATTAATCATGATTTATTAAGTTGTAGTATATGCACCAATCAAAAACTCAACAAACAAGATGTAGTATTCACAACAAAATTATCAGACAATAATCAAGTTTTAGTCGAAACTTTTATAAATAACAAACTTTGTAAGCAAGACATTTATCTTACATAAAATATTCTTCTAATTTTAGCAACTTGTAATTTTTTAATTATCTTCCAAAATCATCATAATAACTTTTCGCATAATCTTCATAGCGTTTCATCAATGCTTCGTTTTGTTTTTCAATTGGTGAAAGCAAATCGCGTACATCAGCAGAAACAGGTAAATACCATTCATAACCTTCAAAAATATTGCGCACGTCCTTGTTCTTAAAAGTATAACCATGTCGTGCATAAATTAAATTGCGCAACATTCTTAAACGTTGTTTCGATTGATTTTCAACTTCTTTTGTTTTTAAAATATCTGTTGAAACATTTTTATCTAAAAGTTCTTTATCAATATTAAATTCTTCTGCATTAGGTATATATTTGAAATCTTTACGACTCATCGATAATGTTTTTTGCTCAGAAACAGAATCATTAAATGGCTTCCAAGTACCTATTAACGTTGAGCTATCCATATCAATAACTAAATTAAATTCACCATCATATTTTTCATCACCAGGTTCTTTACAAATAATTTGAATTGTATTTTTATCTCTGGTGAACGTACCATTTAAAGTTCTTTCAAACCCAGAACAAATTGATTTTCCTGAAAAAACACCCTTTTCTAATTTTTCAATTTTAATACTGATTTTGTTTGGTGTTTGCAAACTCATATAACCATACAACGGATCTTTATAAAAGAATTTTTGATACTGTTTAGGTAATTTTTTCACTGCAGATTCTTCCCAATAATCAGTCTGAAAATCTTCGATATTAAAAATAGTATCACCAATTTCTTTCAGAATTTTTGTACTGTCAAATGCACCAGACCACATACCTAAAATATCTTTTTCAGATCTTATATCTACTATTTCAACAACCGTTAAACTATCTGTTGAAACTGCAACTACTGGTGTTTTTTCAGTAGTTTTGTCTGTTGAATTTTGATTATTGCATTGTGCAAACAGCAACATCACAATAAAAATATAAATTAGATTCTTCATAGTAGCTTAAAAGTAATGAATTCCAAATTAAAAACATATAGTTCTGCGCTGCTTTTATTATTACTTGCATTTTTTTCTTTTCTTATGTTGCGCATCACATTGCAATATATTCCAATCAATTTAGATGTTGCTTTTCTGCGCATTAAGCAAGATTACATAAACATCATTCCTTGGCGAATTGCATTTTTTACACATGTTTTTACAAGCATGTTTGCTTTACTTGCTGGCTTCACACAGTTTTCAAAATACATTCTAAAAAACCATAAAAAAACTCATAGAAACATCGGAAAGTTATATGTATTCGTAATTTTATTTTTAACAGGACCTTCTGGTTTTATTATGGCAATCTATGCAAACGGTGGTTATACATCAAAAATTGGTTTTTTATTTTTAGATATTTTATGGATTTATTTTACAGCAAAAGCATTTCGTTTGGCTTTGAAAAAAGATTTTAAAAACCATGAAAATTATATGTACAGAAGTTATGCACTTACGCTTTCAGCCATCACATTGCGTGCATGGAAATATATTTTGGTATTCTTGTTTCAGCCAGCACCAATGGATGTTTACAGATTAGTTGCATGGTTAGGTTTTATTCCAAATTTATTATTAATTGAATTTTTAATTTGGAAAAAACTCTTGAAATAAGAAAAGTATTTCAAAACAAATTCATCATCAACTCAACATCTTTTTACTATCTTTATATAAACTATATTTTTCATGAATCGTACGCTATTTATTTTCATTATTTCATTGGTGATTTTTGCTTGCAAAAAAAGTGATACAAAAACACCAAAAGATGAATGTACAGTAGAAATAAAACATCAATTTAAAAATCCGTATGAAGCAACTTCAGAAGTTTTATTGCAAGGAAATTCAACACATCAATATGTAAAATTCCGCTTGTTTAACATTGAACAATATAGAAATTTAGAAGCAAACGGTGTGGTTTTATTGGACCATCCATTCGATGCGATTCCTGACAAAAACTTGCAATATAAAATAGAACACACTGCAACTTATGCTGTTTATTATGGTGTTGTGCCAAATAATGTAAATATTTCAAAATATCAGTACGAAAAAATCAAGGATTTATACATGCCTGAAAAAAAATCGATTGATGGAAAAATAAATGGCGAAGAAGGCAAACAATTTCAAGGAAATGTTACTTTTTTCGATCCAATTGATAGTGTACAAGTTCCACTAAAAAACATTGCCATCATTGTAAAAGATGCAACAAAAGTAGCGTATGCTTACACAGATGATAAAGGAAATTTCACCATTTACGGTGCCAATATCACATCAGATACCGTTGAAGTTTTAATTAAGTTTGATAACAGTTATGTAGAAATTCATACGTTAGATGTTGCAAATATTTTTGGTGTTTTTAATCAAAATATTTATTCATTAGGATTTAAAAAATCGTGCGCATTCACCAATTTAAATATTGAAATTGGTAGAGAATTTAATAATGCAGCATTATTGCATTCATGCGCTGCATTGTATTCTTTTTATAAATACGTTGACTTTGCTAACCATTATGGTTTTCAAATGTCAAGTCAGAAATTTTTATTTTGGTTAGGAAAAGATGCGCCGATCAGCACATCTTATGCAACACCAATGCTACATAATATGGCTGATCAAAATATTGCAAATCCAACCCAATTATTAAGCAATTTATTTGGTTTGCCTGCAAATCTTGCAGGAACGTTAGCAGCTGTCATTAAAAACCAATTACCTGATTTATATGCGCCTTTTTACAGCAGATATGCAACTGCAGCACGCTCTTCTTTTATAGAAACTATGTTTCACGAATTATCGCATGCAAGCCATTATGCAAAAGTTGGTCCAGCATTTTGGTTGCCTTATGTAGAATATATTTATGCACATGGTGGTTATGGCGAAGCTGCATTTCCTAACTCAGGAATCATTGGAATGTCTGAAGCTTGGGCCGAAGATTTATCTAATTTTGGTTTATTTTATACTTATCATAAACAAAAATATTTAGAAAATAATGAAACACCAGCAATAGATTTTATACCTTATGGTGTTTATCACGATTTGCAAGATGATGGCACCAATGAAACATTCGATAATGTATCAAACATTACGTTTCCACAATTATATAATGTATTTAGTTCAGACTTAAGAAGTGTTGCTGATTATAAAGCAAAATTAAAAGCAGCATTTCCAGCACAACAAGCTGCAATAGATATTTTGTACGCACATTATGGTTATTAAAAACAAAAATTAACCAAATCGGTATAAATTTTGTATTATTTTTGATTAGCAATGAATAAACTATTTTTTTCAATATTACTCTTTCTTACGCTTTACGGTAAGGCTTCATTTATTTTAATTCCAATGGATGATGCGCAAACCAATCATTTAAAAGCATATGGAATTGCATATTGGATTTTAGCAAAAAATTCTCCAGTTGATTGGTTGCTCAATTATCGTGGTGGAAGTTTTGCTTTTCCATACGATGCCAATTTTGAAAAAGAATGTTTAATTAGAAATGTGAAATACGAAACCGTTGCAGATGCTGCAATGAGTAAAATTTTAGCAGATATTGCAAATCCTGAAATAAATATGGATGTGGTGCGTTTGGAAAAACCACCGAAAGTGGCAGTGTATTCACCAAAAACAAATCAACCATGGGACGATGCAGTAACCTTAGTATTAACGTATGCTGAGATTCCTTATAAAGTTATTTATGATGAAGAAATTTTAGGTGATGAATTGCATTTATACGATTGGTTGCATTTGCATCACGAAGATTTTACAGGACAGTACGGTAAATTTTGGGCAATGTATCAAAATGCTGTGTGGTATCAAAATCAAGTTGCAGATTATGAAAAAAGAGCCAAACTATTAGGTTTTACTAAGGTTTCTCAAGAAAAATTAGCCGTTGCAAAAAAAATAAAAGACTTTGTATTAGGTGGTGGTTTTATGTTTGCCATGTGTTCTGCGACTGACTCGTATGACATTGCGTTGGCAGCAGAAGGTAATGATATATGTGCAACTCAATTTGATCATGATGCTATGAATCCAAATGCACAAGCTAAATTAAATTTCGACAATAGTTTTGCATTTCAGAATTATCAGATAAGTACAAATCCGTACGAATACGAATTTTCAACTATCGATGTTTCTCAAATGCGACCTGTAAAACAAGAAATGGATTATTTTTCGTTATTTGATTTTTCTGCAAAATGGGATCAGATTCCTTCAATGTTGACGCAAGATCATGAGAAAATGATAAAAGGTTTTATGGGTCAAACAACTGCGTTTAAAAAACAATATATCAAATCTGATGTATTGATTTTAGGTGAAACTAAAAGTTTAAACGAAGCAAAATATATTCACGGTGTTTTAGGCAAAGGAACATGGACATTTTTCGGCGGACATGATCCGGAAGATTATCAGCATCGTGTTGGCGATCCTGTTACAGACTTAAATTTGCATCCAAACTCGGCTGGTTATCGCTTAATTCTAAATAATATTTTATTTCCAGCAGCAAAAAAGAAACCACAAAAAACGTAAAAATTTAAAACCAATTTTTTGGTTGAAAAAATGTTAATGTTTTTTCTTCTTCACTATTTTTTTCAGGATGATAATCATATTTCCATGCTGCGTGTGGCGGCAAACTCATTAAAATAGACTCAATTCGTCCGTTAGTTTTTAATCCAAAATGCGTTCCTCTGTCATACACTAAATTAAATTCGGCATATCTGCCACGACGAATAAACTGCCATTCTTTATTTTTATCGGTAAAAGATATGTCTTTATTATTTTCAACTATGGTTTTATAAATTGGAATAAAACTATTTCCAATTGCTTGTAAAAAAGAAAATAAATGTTGTTTTTCATCATCATTTTTGGGTCGCAAATGATCGAAGAAAATTCCACCTACACCACGCATTTCATTTCTATGTTTTATCGTAAAATAGTCATCGCACCAGGTTTTAAATGCTGGATAAAATGAAGCATCAAATTTATCACAAGCAGTTTTCAACGTTTGATGTAAATGTAACGTATCTGTTTCATTTGGATATGCTGGTGATACGTCAATGCCACCACCAAACCATTCGTCAATAATTTCAGAATTTTCATTTTCCATCATACAAAAATAACGCACATTCATGTGAATGATTGGCACAAATGGATTTTGTGTATGTATAACAATAGATACACCTGTTGCATGAAAATAATTTGCATTGCGCGATTCTGATTTCAAAACATCAGGCAACACACCAAATACATGTGAAAAATTGACACCACCTTTTTCAAAAACAGCACCATTTTCAATAACACGCGAATCACCACCACCACCTTCTGTTCTCTGCCAAACATCGGATTGAAATTTGGCTTTACCATCTATTTTTTCTAATTCATTGCAAATAGAATTTTGCAGTTCGAGTAAATATTGTTTGATTTCTTGAAGTTTTAAATGCATATATAAGTAGTAAATTCTGCAACAAATATAAGCCAAAAATAGAAGAACTAAAAATCTATAAAAATAAATAATTAAAACTAAAACTTGCTATAAGTGTATCTTTTTGTATATTTATAGCAACTTTTAAATTTTTAGATATGAACGAAATAGTTGGCAGAATTGAAGAAAAACAACAATTTAATGAATTGTTTCAATCAAAAAGATCAGAGTTTGTTACTGTGTACGGAAGAAGACGTGTTGGGAAAACTTTTTTAATTAGAGAATATTATAAACAGCATATAACATTTCATCTTACTGGTTTAGCAAATGCAACTTTACCACAACAACTATTAAATTTTCATACTTGCATGTGTACTAGTTTTGCAAAATACAAAGAGCCAATTCCTACTTCATGGTTTGAAGCATTTCAGCAACTGATAAAAAGAATAGAAAAAAATAAGCAAAAAAAACAAGTTATATTTTTAGATGAACTACCTTGGTTAGATACGCCAAAGTCATATTTTATTAGTGCTTTGGAACATTTTTGGAATAGTTTCGCTGTTGCAAGAAAAGATATTTTATTAATTGTATGCGGTTCAGCTGCTTCTTGGATGATACATAAACTCATTAACAACAAAGGTGGTTTGCACAATAGAATTACGCATCGAATGAAAATATATCCGTTTACACTAAAAGAATGTGACGCCTATTTTAAGTATAAAAAAATAAGTTTTAATCGATACCAAATTATAGAACTGTATAGCGTAATGGGTGGCATTCCATATTATTTAGATGCTATAAAAAAAGGAAAAAGTGCCGCACAAAATATCGATGCAATTTGTTTTTCTGAACAAGGTATTTTAAAAGATGAGTTTACAAATTTATATGCATCTTTATTTAAACATGCAGAAAATTACGAAGCAATAGTAAAAACACTCAGCAAAAAATCAAAAGGTTTAACAAGAGATGAAATAATTCGTGCAGCAAAAATTCAGAATGGTGGTGGAACTACAAAAATTTTGCGTGATTTAGAAGAAAGTGGTTTCATTAGAAAATACACTCCATTTGGAAAACAATACAGGGAAAGTTTATATCAATTAGTTGATTTTTATACCTTGTTTTATTTTAATTTTATTCAAGCAAAGAAAAACACATCAACAAATTTTTGGATAAATACATTAAACAGTTCATTGCATAAAAGCTGGTCTGGTTATGCATTTGAGCAAGTATGTTTGCTACACATCAACCAAATAAAAAGCGCATTAGGTATTAGTGGAATCATCACTTCTGAAGCATCTTGGCGCAGTCATCAGAAAGCAGATGGCGCACAAATTGATTTGGTAATTGACAGAAACGATCAAGTTATTAATTTATGTGAAATGAAATTTTCTGCTACTGAATTTATAATTACTAAAGATTATGCAAAAAAATTACGCAATAAAATTGGATTATTTAGTACTGAAACACAAACAAAAAAAGCGATTAACCTTGCAATGATTACTACTTATGGTGTGAAAGAAAACCAGTATTCACAAGGATTAATACAAAATAATATTACGATGGATTGCTTTTTCGAATAATTTAAAACTTGCTATAAGTGGTATTTTTTAGATAGTTATAGCAACTTATAAAAAATAAAACAAACTTAATTAATGAACTCTGTCACCGCGTAATTCTAATTCACTCAATACTGTTGTTTCATAATCCAACCATTCATTCCAACGATTTTTTACTTTTTCTTTATCAAAATATTGTTCCGCAATATCAATGAACAAACGATAATGCGTAGCTTCTGATATCATTAGTTTATGATAAAAATGCTTCAAAGCATCATCGCTAATATCTAATGATAATAATCTGAATCGCTCACAACTTCTGGCTTCAATTAAAGCAGCTAATAACAACCTATCTAAGAATCTGTCGTCTGGACTTCCACCTTTTTTAAAAAAAATATTGAGTGCAACTACATATTTATCTTGACGCTGTGCACCAAGTTTTAAATTCCTCTTTTTTAGTTCGTCAACCACCATTTTAAAGTGCGACCATTCTTCATTTACAATTGGAATTAATTTTTCTACTAAATACTCCTTTTCAGGATATAACTGTATCAGACTGATACAGTTAGTTGTTGCTTTTTGTTCACAAAATGCGTGGTCTGTAAGAATATCTTCAATCGATATAGAAGCTAAATCTACCCAACGCGGATCAGTTGCTAATTTTAAACCTAACATGTTGTAAAAATATAGTTTTTAATGCTGTTTATACATTTTATTTTAATTATATGTTTTTTTGGTGTTGACAATTTCGAAAATAGGATATAAGTTTGCAATACCCTATTTCGAAACATAAAAACATAACATGAAACCCTATTTGTTAATTTTAGCAATGCTATATTGCTATTGGTGCGATGCTTCGTGCCTACTATCCAAAGTATCTTTGGATGACAGAACGTCCAAATCAGAAATTATTATTGAAGGTAAGGTTGTACATCAACAATCATTTTGGAATTTAGACAAAACTTCTATTTTCACTGTTAATACAATAGAAGTTTCAAATCAATTAAAAAATAATGCACCGACAAAAATTGATGTAATCACACCTGGTGGTGAAATTGATGGTAAATTATTGGTAGTAGAACCGAATGCAGAATTAAAAATTGGTTCAGAAGGTGTGTTCTTCTTAAATAAGAGTACATTCTCATTAAAAAATTATTTTTCTAAAAATAAACAATATGAAATTTATGCGGCTGCGCAAGGTTATATTCAACGCGATGTAATTAGCGGAAAATATGCTGATCCATTTGACACTTACCAAAATATTTCTACAGTTACTAATCTAATACAAAAAAACACAAGTTCATTATCGCGTGAGATTGAAAATACCGAAACATACGACGTTGATGGTGATGCTTCTATCTCCTATTTTTCGCCGGTTTCTATCACTGCAGGTACACAAAGTATTCTAACTATTACTGGATTTGGATTTAAAGAAAAAGCTGCGACATCTTCAGTACAGTTCAGAAATGCAAACAGTACTTCGTCTACTGCATTTTTCTCTGTTGATAGTTCGTATATTCTTTCTTGGTCAAATACTGAAATTAAAGTAATAGTACCAGGTTCCTCTGTCTTTGGAAATGGTGGTGCTGGAAATGGAATAGTAAGAGTAATAGATAAAAATGGTGTAGTTATTGAGTCACCAAGCATATTGGAAGTTGTGTATAATCAATTTGAATACAAAAAAAACCAGTTGGTTTTAATTGATAAAAATGGAACTGGTGGTTATACTTTTAGTTTAAATACTAATTTTAATACAAATGAGGAAGCAAAAGAAACATTTAATAGAGCATTAAATCAATGGGTTTGCAAAACAGGTGTAAACGCATCTGTTAGCAGCACAAGCGTTTCTAATTCATGTGCAGATCAAACGGATAACGTAAATCTAATAAGTTTTGCAACGTCAAATTGTCCTTTGCCTGCTGGTTCACTAGGTGTTGCATATAGCACATATTCAGTATGCAGTAATACAACACCTATATTCCCAGAATCAATTGATATGATTTTTAGTCCAGATGCAGTATTTAATTTAGGTATAGCTTTACCTAATCCAGGTCAATTTGATTTTGAAAGCGTTGTATTGCATGAATTAGGGCACGCATTTGGTCAAGGACATGTTGGCAATCAAGCAGAATTGATGTATCCAACTATGGTAAATGGTGGTTCTAAAAGAGTTTTAAACGCTGCAACAGATGTAAATAGTGTAAGCAATATTGTAAATAGAAGTATTATAACAACTACATGTGTATATCCAAAACATAAAAAAAGCACTTCATCTTGTATCGTTCAAACAGAAACACCAATTACTGCTCAATTTAATGCTGATAAGATAAAAGGTTGTGCGCCATTAACTGTTTCTTTTACAGATTTATCGATTGGTAATCCAACTGCTTGGAAATGGGATATTTCAAACGACGGTACAGTAGATTACTCAGCACAAAATATTAGTCACACATTTACTTCAAGTGGTAACTATACAATAAAACTAGTTGCTTATAATGCAACTTCTAAAGATTCATTAGTAAGAACTGCTTATATAACAGTAGCACCTGCAATAAATATGACTATTGATGTAGTTCAAAATGTTACTTGCAATGGATTAAGTAACGGATCATTAAAAGCAAATCCAACTGGCGGAAATGGTAATTACACTTGTAGATGGAGCAATAATCAAACAAATCCAGTTTTAACAAATCTTTCAGCAGGCAATTACAATGTTGTTATTACTGATGGATTTAATTGTACTGTTAGTGGTACAAAATCAGTTACCCAACCTCAACCAATTTCAGTGTCAGTAAACACACTTCTAATAAATGGAAATAATTATTCAGCTACGTTAAATGTAACTGGTGGTGCCACTCCTTATACATATACTATAAATAATGCAACTATTACTAGTTCAACTTTAACTAATTTAAACTTTGGAAATTACGCAGTAGTAATTAAAGACAATAACAACTGCATAAAAAACTCATCGTTCTCAATTGCAGCACCTACTGATGTAAATGAAATTGAATCACAATTTGAAAATTTGAATGTATATCCTAATCCTGCAAAATCAAACATTAACATAAATATTTCTTTAAAAGAACCCAAAACAATGAACGTTGAATTATTTGACCTTTCTGGACAAATAGTTTTTCAGGATGTATACGAAAACATCCGTGACAAGCAATCAAACATCGACTTATCAACATTGGCAAATGGAACTTACTTACTGAAATTCGGGCTACCCGAAGGCAACACATTTAGAAAAATTATTATTGCTAAATAAATCATTTTTTTGGGTTATTATTGAATGTTATGTTTGGACCTGCGATGAAAATCGCAGGTTTTTTATTATTTAAATAACATCTATTTGGTCTGCTTTTGGTTAATTTTACAAAGTGAAAAACGAGTTATAGTTGGACTATCTGGTGGTGTAGATTCAAGCGTTGCTGCTTATTTATTATTGCAGCAAGGTTATGATGTTATTGGTTTATTTATGAAAAACTGGCACGATGGAAGCGTTACAATTGAAGGCGAATGTCCATGGATAGATGATAGTAATGATGCATTGTTAGTGGCACAAAAATTAGGCATTCCTTTTCAAACATTAGATTTAAGTGATGAATATAAAACGCGTATCGTTGATTATATGTTTACTGAGTATGAAAAAGGAAGGACGCCAAATCCTGATGTTCTATGCAACCGAGAAATTAAATTCGATATTTTTTTGAATCACGCTATGAAATTAGGTGCTGATTGTGTGGCAACTGGACATTACTGTAGAAAGAGTGAAAGTGATGGTGAAAGTGAGAAAAAATTTTTCATTTATTGGCTGGAAAAGATAATAATAAAGATCAGAGTTATTTTCTGTGTCAATTAAATCAAGAACAATTAGCAAAAGCATTATTTCCAATTGGTGATTTACAAAAGTCAGAAGTGCGAAAGATTGCAAAAGAGCAAGATTTAATAACTGCAGAAAAAAAAGATTCGCAAGGTTTATGTTTTATTGGAAAAGTAAAATTACCAGATTTCTTACAACAGCAATTAAAACCCAAAAAAGGAAACGTAGTGCTGATTCCAAATAAAGTAATTTCTTATCAATATTTTTTTGATAATTGTGTCGATGATGACTTAGTTGAATTATCGAAACCTAACCAATTTTCTGCAATTGATGGAAAAATAATTGGCGAACATAATGGCGCTCATTTTTATACGATTGGTCAACGTAAAGGCATTAGAATTGGTGGTTTTAAAGAAGCATTATTAGTGATACAAACAGATACTAAAGAAAATATAATTTTTGTTGGCGAAGGCGAACAACATTTTGCATTAAATAAACCAGCTCTATTTATTAAAAACGACGAAATACATTGGATACGACCAGATTTACAATTAGAAATTGGTGAACAAAAATGCTACAAAGTACGCATTCGTTATCGACAACCATTAGAAGATTGTTGTTTCTATAAACGAGAAAATGGTTTGTATTTAGTGTTTAAAAATCTGCAACGTGGTATTGCGCCTGGACAATTTGCAGCTTGGTATAATGACGATGAATTAATAGGTTCTGGCGTTATTTCTTAGATTTTTTTCAAGCATATCATATTCAAACAAAAAATCCTCGAATAACTTCGAGGACAAAAACTTATAACCATGAAAACATAACAATCATCTTAATGATGATCGTTATTTAAAACTTTATCTTTTGCTAATAAAACACCAAATGCGAAAATGATGAAGGCAAACATAGCATAGTAAAACACACCTGCTTGCGACATTGTCTGTAATTTTCCTGTATTATAATCTAAATATGCTGAACTATTTAAATATAAAAATGTGGAAACGATTAAATATACTGTACCCAAAACACATAAAATTGCTCCGAATACTTTGGTCATTTTTGGCATAAAACGTTAATTTTATACAAATTTAAACAAACTCTTGTAAATCTGTATCAATTTTATCAACATAAAAATTTAGTAATATTTAGTAGTTAAACTATCGTCCACTTTCCTATCCAACTTTCGTGCTGCAAACTATTTTCCAATCTATTTATAAAATCTTTTCTGTCAATATCTTTTGCGCCTAAAGTAGCCACATGTTCGGTAAAAACCTGTGCATCTAAAAAATGAAATTGCTTTGATTTTAGTATTTCAACTAATTTAATAAACGCAAATTTTGATGCATTTGATTCAGTATGAAACATCGATTCGCCAAAAAATGATTTACCTAAACTAACGCCATAAATTCCACCAACAATTTTATCATTTTTCCATACTTCTATAGAATGCGCATAACCTAAATCATGTAATTTACAGTATGCTGCAATCATATCTTTGGTGATCCAAGTTCCATCTTGTTCGTTACGTTTTGCATGAGCACATGCATGAATGACACTACTAAAATCTGTGTCTAACGTAAACGAAAATTCATTTTTATTGATGACGCGTTGCATCTGTTTTGAAATATGTAAATCATCTAATAATAACACAAATCTAGGATCAGGAGAATGCCAAATAATGGGTTCACCTTCATTATACCATGGAAAAATTCCTTTTTGATATGCTAGTAAAATTCGTTCTGAAGATAAATCGCCACCAACTGCAACAATACCATCTTCTGCACCTTCAACAGATGGAAATTGCAATTTTTCGTTCAATAAATAAATTGGCAAAATAATTAATTACAAGATTCAATAACAGCAGAAATTCCTCTGTCGTGTAAAGCATCTTTCATTGGAATAAGCTCTATTTCTGTGCCATGTTTAACAGCATATTTTCCTTTAAAATGAATGAACATCGAACACTGTGTAGCTTGTTCGTGTGTGTGATTACAAATTACCATTAATGATTCAATGACCCAATCAAATGTATTTACATCATCGTTGTAAACTACCAATTGATGACTAAACTCTACCTTATTTTCAATCTCTTCCAAAACATCAACATCTTCATTAAATTTAGTATCAGTATTAAAAGCACGAATATTCATTTATAAAAAACTTTATAGTACAAGATTACAAAAAAAAGAGATTTAAAGAAAATATAGTTACAAATTAATTTAAAAATTGTACATTTGCACCTCGAAATTACGATTTCATGGCGAGGTAGCTCAGATGGTTAGAGCGCAGGATTCATAACCCTGAGGTCACGGGTTCAATTCCCGTCCTCGCTACAAAAAGACTTGGTTTAGCCAAGTCTTTTTTTTTGTTAAAAAAAAATTTTATTGAACTATTTCATTTGGTATGTCGTTTGTAATGTTATCTTAAAAATAAACAACATAATAAAATGAAAAAACAAGATTTGACTGTAATTGGAGTAGCTTTCTTCGCTATTTTTTATTTAATCAATCCGACAGCAGGATTTATTGAATTGATTCCAGATAATATTCCATTAATTGGAAATTTAGATGAAGCTGGTGCTGTTTTTATTCTTATTGCAGCTTTTAAGTATTTTGGATTTGAAATGCCAAATATTTTCAAAAAAGAGGAAAAATCAACTTCAGAAAATTCAAAACCAACTATAGTTATAAATAAATAGCTATATAAGTTGGTAGAAATTAAAATGCCTCACCAAATGGTGAGGCATTTTTTTTAATTTCGGTTGAAATTATTTTTTGATAGCGTCTTTAGCAGCAGCAGCAGCTTTATCAACACCTGCAGCAGCAGCGTCTTTAGCTTTGTCTGCAGCACCAGTAGCAGCATCTTTAACTGCAGTAGCAGCATCAGTAGCTGTTGTAGCAACAGCAGCAGTTGTTGAATCAACAGCAGCAGTAGTTGCATCAACTACAGCGTCAACAGCAGTTTCAGTTGCTTCAGTAGCAGTTTCAGTTGCTTCAGTAGCTTGTTGTTTACATGCTTGAACTCCTACTAATAAAGTAGCAGCAGCGAATAATACGAATAATTTTTTCATTTTTAAAATTGGTTTAATTGGTGCAAAAGTAATGGTTAAAATAAAAAGATACAATAGTTAAAGTGTTAAAAATTGTAAATTTTATACAAAAAAAAGTCCCAATAAATTGGGACTTTTATTTCTGAGAAACTACAGAATTATTTTTTTGTAGAATCAACAGCTACTACAGCAGCAGCTGAATCAGTTGTAGCAACTACTGCAGATGAATCTACAGCTGGAGCTTCTTCAACTACAGCAGTTTCTTCTGTAGCAGTTTCTTCATTGTGTTTGCAAGCTTGGAATCCTACTAATAATGTAGCAGCTGCGAATAATACGAATAATTTTTTCATTTTGGTTTGTTTTAATTGATTGCAAAGATAAGAAGTGCAAATTGAATTGTTCGTTACCATAAATTTAACAAATCAATACAAAAGTATAACCAAATTTCTGGCTAATCTTCCCAATTCTTACTTCTTTCTACTGCTTTTTTCCAACCTTTTAATAGTTTTTCTCTTTTATCAGATTTCATTTTGGGTTCAAATGATGCGCTAATGTGTTGATTTTTAAAGAGTTCTTCTTTCTTATAAAAACCAACTGCAATTCCTGCCAAATATGCCGCACCTAATGCAGTAGTTTCAATTACTTTAGGTCTAATAACTTTAACATTTAAAATATCTGACTGAAACTGCATCAGTAAATTATTTGCACAAGCTCCACCATCAACCTTTAATGTTTTTAATTCGATATTAGAATCTTTTTCCATTACTTCTAAAATATCATAGGTTTGATATGCTAAAGACTCTAAAGTAGCACGAATTAAATGCGACTTTTCAGTTCCTCGAGTTAATCCAAAAACGGCACCACGAGCATACATGTCCCAATATGGTGCGCCTAAACCTGCAAACGCTGGCACCACATAAACACCACCTGTATCTTCTACTTTCATCGCAAAAAATTCTGAATCTTGTGCTGCATCAATTAATTTTAAACCATCACGTAACCATTGGATAGCTGCACCTGCAATGAAAACGCTACCTTCTAACGCATATTCTACTTTTCCATCAACAGACCAAGCAATTGTTGTTAGCAAGCCATGTTGTGAGTTTACACGCTCCGTTCCAGTATTCATCAACATAAAACAACCAGTTCCATACGTATTTTTTGCCATGCCTGGTTCAAAACAAGTTTGACCAAACAATGCACTTTGTTGATCACCGGCAACACCAGCGATTGGAATTTCAATATCAAAAAACACATCAGAATGCGTATTTCCAAAAATGCCTGACGAAGATTGAACCGTTGGTAAAATGGTAGCTGGAATATCAAACTCATGTAATAATTTGTCGTCCCAACATAAATCTTTTATATTATAGATAAGTGTACGCGATGCATTGCTAAAATCAGTTGCGTGTACTTCGCCTTTGGTTAATTTCCAAATTAACCAAGTATCAACTGTTCCGAAACACAATTTTCCTTCGTGTGCTTTTTGGCGCGCGCCTTCTACATTATTTAAAATCCAATTTATTTTGGTACCAGAGAAATAAGCATCGATTACCAATCCAGTATTTTCTTTAATGTATTCAGTTAGATTTCGAGATTTTAGTTCATCGCAAAAATCAGCAGTTCTTCTATCTTGCCAAACAATTGCGTTGTAAATTGGCTTTCCAGTTTCTTTGTCCCAAATGATGGCTGTTTCTCTTTGGTTTGTAATTCCTATTGCAGCAATTTCAGTTGGTTGAATATTGGCTTTTGCAACCACTTCGCGAGCTACTTCAATTTGTGATTGCCAAATTTCTTCAGGATTGTGTTCGACCCAACCTGGTTTTGGAAAAATTTGCGTGAATTCTTTTTGTGCTACAGCAACGATTGCTCCAACTTTATCAAATAAAATGGCTCTTGAACTGGTGGTACCTTGATCAAAAGCGAGTATGTATTTTTTAGAAGTCATAATCTAAATATAAAAATAAAAAAAAGCTATCAAATTGATAGCTTTCAAAAATATAGAATTAATTATTAAAATTTTAGTTCATCCATAGAAATTGTGTGAGATTTTGCAACAGTACCATTAAAATTACAAATATCTAATTTCACTTGGATAGGTGTTGCATTCCAGTCAATATTAATTAACCCAAAACTTAAGGCAACAAAAGCTGTACCAATTCTGTAGATATTTGGTGCAGCTGCGTTTTCAGTATGTGTTAAACCACTAGATGTAAAATCGTAAATTGGATATTGACCAGCTTTAGTTCTTTTGCTAAATTCAGAATAATGTACATCACCACTTACGACAAATACGTTTTCTGCATTTGCATCTTTTACGGTTTTAAAGAATTTTTCTATTTCATGCGGATAATTTGGCCAACCTTCCCAACCATTTTTTTCGATACACATTTGTGAGCTAGAAACTACAATTCTAACTTTTGCTGGTTTTTGTAATTCTTGTTTTAACCAAGCCCATTGTGCTGCACCTAATATTGTTTTTGATGTATCTGTGGTTGGTGTAATCGGTTCTGGACCAATAACATTTAAAAATGTTCTGCAATCTAGCATAATTATTTGTACTTGATGTGCCGCGTCTCCAAACATGTAAGAAGTATATATTCCATCGTGAGTTCTTCTATCGCTGGTTGATGGTACATTCCAAAAATTTAAAAATTTATCTTTTGAAATTAATTTGTATGGATACTCAGCTCCTGCATTATTTTTACCATAATCATGATCGTCCCAAGTGGCAATAGATGGTACAGTTGCAACCAAATTAGAGAAACTAAAATCTTTCTTTAATAAATCATATTGAGTTTGAATCCAAGCGCTTGGATCTCCATCTAGATAATCTGCATACATATTATCACCCATTGCAATATACAAATCTGGGTTTTGGGAAGCAACGTTTCTAAATATAGACATGTTTAAAACTTGATTACAACAAGAACCAATAGCAATTTTGGTTAGATTCTTAGATGTATCGACTGGCTTCATAGTTGGTGCAGTGCCACCACCAGGTATGCACGACGACATTGCTATCGAAATTAAGGCAAAAAAAATATACTGCTTCATGTGTGAATTTTAGTTAGCTAAATTATGTAATTTATGTGAATAAATAAAATTACACCATAAATAATTATCCAACTTTATTCTAAACGTATAAATTAATTTTAATTAATAATTTATAAAGGAATATTTCCATGTTTCTTTTTAGGAGAATTCACCACCTTATTTTCTAGCATTTTAAAAGACTTAATTAACTTAATACGTGTTTGTTCTGGATTGATGACTTCATCAATAAAACCACGTGCTGCAGCTTTGTAAGGATTGGCAAATGTATCTGTATATTCATCAATTTTTTCTTGCAATTTTTCTTCAGGATTGGCTGCATTTTTAATTTCATTTTTGAAAATAATTTCAGCTGCACCTTTTGGACCCATTACTGCAATTTCTGCGGTAGGCCAGGCAAAATTCATATCAGCACCAATATGTTTTGAATTCATCACATCATACGCACCACCATACGCTTTGCGTGTAATTACAGTTACTTTCGGCACCGTTGCTTCACTTAATGCATACAACAATTTTGCGCCACTGGTGATAATTCCGTTCCATTCTTGATCGGTTCCTGGTAAAAAACCAGGCACATCTACCAATACCAATAATGGAATATTAAATGCATCGCAAAAACGTGTAAATCGAGCTCCTTTCCTGCTGCTGTTAATATCTAAAACACCAGCTAAATAAACAGGTTGATTGGCAACAATACCTATACTTTTACCAGCGATTCGTGCAAAACCAACGACAATGTTTTCGGCAAATAATTTATGAACTTCAAAAAAAGAATCTTCATCAACTGTGTTAGTAATTACATCACGAATATCATACGGTTGGTTCGGATTTTTTGGTAAGATCTTTCCTAATTCTTCTCTTATTTCTGATGAAGTTGTTTGATATGGATAAACTGGTGCTTTTTCTTCGCAATTTTGTGGTAAATAACTCAATAATTTTTTGAGTTGTTGAATGCATTCTACTTCATTTTTTGCCGTGAAATGCGTTACACCACTTTTGGTTGCATGTGTAATCGCGCCTCCTAATTCTTCAGAAGTAACTTCTTCGTGCGTAACTGTTTTTACAACATTTGGTCCAGTGACAAACATATAAGAAGTATTTTCTACCATCATCGTAAAGTCAGTCATAGCAGGTGAATATACTGCACCACCAGCACATGGCCCCATAATCGCTGAAATCTGCGGAACAACACCTGAATACTGAACATTTCGATGAAAAATGTCAGCATAACCACCTAAAGAAACAACGCCTTCTTGAATACGTGCACCACCAGAATCATTTAAACCGATAACAGGTGCGCCTGTTTTGGCAGCCAATTCCATTATTTTACAGATTTTTTCTGCATGCGTTTCAGATAATGAACCACCAAAAACAGTAAAATCTTGCGAAAAAACATATACCAACCTTCCGTTTATTGTACCAAATCCAGTGACAACACCATCGCTTAAATATTTTTCTTTATCAATTCCGAAATCTGTAGCTCGATGCGTAACTAACATACCGAGTTCTTCGAAACTACCTTTATCCATTAACAAATCTAATCGTTCACGTGCTGTTAATTTTCCTTTTTTATGTTGATCGTCGATGCGTTTTTGTCCACCACCTAACAATGCTTCTTCTTTCTTTTGTTCTAAAAGTTTTATTTTCTGTTCATGTGTCATACAGCAAAAATAATGTTTAAAGACAAATAATGATACGCAATAAAAAAAATATTTTATTCTTTTTATGTGTGACGCTAAAATTCGCCTATTAATTAGGTATAATTAGTACTTTTAAAATCTAAATAAAATAAGATGACAAATGAATATGCAATTGTAACAGGTGCAAGTAGTGGAATTGGGTTAGAATTCTCAAAACTATTAGCAAAAAAAGGATATAATTTAGTGTTGGTTGCTAGACGAACAGATAGATTAGAAAAATTAAAAGCAGAAATTCTACTAACAGATAAAATTGATATTCAATTGGTATCGATGGATTTATCTGAAAAAGAAGCTCCAAATGAATTGTTAGCTTTTACTCACAAAAATAATTTAACGATTTCTGTTTTGGTGAATAATGCTGGATTTGGCGCAAATGGCGAATTCTTTTCTGTTCCGATTGAACGCACGATAGAAATGCTTAACCTAAACATGGTGACTTTGACTCATTTGACTTATTTATTTGGTTTAGAAATGAAGAAAAATAATAACGGTTATATTTTGCAAGTTGCATCTATTGGTGCATTTCAGCCATCGCCTTATGTTTCAGCATATTCAGCAACGAAAGCATATGTGATGTTGTTTAGTGAAGGTTTGGATTTTGAATTAAAAGGCACCAATGTTTCTGTAACTACATTATATCCAGGTGCAACGCGTACCGAATTTTTTGAAGTTTCCGATACAAAAGTGAACTCCATAATCGAAAGCACCATGCAATCTCCTACTCAAGTGGCAGAAATTGCATTGAATGCCATGTTTAATCGTCAACGTTCAATTGTACCTGGATTTATGAATAAAATAACAGCATTCATCACTCAATTATCACCAAGAAAATTAACTACTTGGGCAGCTGCTAAGCTGATGCATTAAAACCCCCGGGGCGCCCCCCAAAAAAACTAAAAAGGCAAAACAAAAAAATGCGCCGCAACCCAAAAAAAAAAAACCCGCCACAAAAAAAATTCCCCCCCCGGGACAAAAATTTTGACCCGGGAACAGGAACAGGAAACCCCTCCCCCCCCTCCCTCCTCTTTGTTGTAAAACACCGAAAAAACCCCCCCCCCCCGGCCCCGCCCCCCCCGGGCCCCCCCCCCCCCCCCCCCCCCTCCCGGGGCACCGGTCGGGGCGGGGGGGGGGCCCGGCCCCGGGGGGCGGGGAAAGGGGAAAAAAAAAAAAAAAATTTTTTTTAAGGCGCTTTGTTTGTTAAAAAAAAAAACCACTTAAAAAGAATTTAAGATTGGTTAAAATTGAAATTCTATACTTTATTTTTTAGCTTATCTTTTTCTTTTTCCAACCAATCGTTTACCATTTCTTTGGTTAATTCAACGTGTGCATCAGCCATAATTTTCAGTGATTCTTTATGATTTAGAATTTCCTGTTCAGTTTGTGCTTTGTCGATGTTTGTGTATAAAGTGAGTTTTTTATTTAATTCGTGATTTCTGAAATTGATATTTTCAATCGTACTCATTTCTATTTCATGTTCGATATTCTTCAATTTCTCATCGTATGGACCTTTTGCAGAAAATAATTTAGACAAAACCGGTGCCGTTTCGATGCAAATAAACAATAACATAATAAACAAACTTGGTATTTGCGGCAGTTCGCTCAAACCATCTAAACGCGCCATCAAACCATCATAATTACTTATAATTGGCTGTGCTTTTGCCACAGAAGTATCGCGTTGTGCTTTGAGTGCCAAAATTTGTTTTTCGCGTTCATCGATCAACGGCTGAAATTGTGCTTGCTTATCTTTCAAATCTTGTTCGATCTTATCAAACTGTATTTTTTTCTCTTTAAAAACCGGACCTTTTCCTAATTTATTGGTGCCTCGAGTTCCTTCAGCTTCGCCAATAAATGCTGTATATAAGGTATCGCGCGACGTGGCAACTTTGGCAATTTCGTTTTTATAATAATCAATTTCTTTGCGTAAACTATCTGCAATTGGATTGAATTGTTGTTCAGCTTTGCGTTGCGATTCTATTGCAAATAAACGTTGTTTTTCCTGTACTTTTTGTGCAATTTCTTTTTCAAATATTTTCAATTCCAACGGTTTTGAAATTACGATTGCTAAAATCACAGCTAAAATTAATCGTGGTAAAACCAATTTAAATTCATTCCAAAAAATATCATCTTTTCTCAACGTAGAAACAATAAATCTATCTAAATTAAAAATAACAAAACCCCAAATTATGCCGAATGCAATGGCTGGAAATAAGCTGTTAAAAACAGAATACAATGCATAACCACCTGAAATGGAAGCGAGTAAACCAGTGAAGAAAACAGTAGCACCAATACCAACATATTTATTTTGTTCAGAATGCGGACAATCCAATAAAACATCGGTGTTTGCACCTGAACACCACCAAAAAAAATGCGTAAAACTACTTACATTTCTGATTGGATAACTTGTATTATTTTTGAAATCTTCCATAATCTTAATTGTTGAATGATCGAATTATTGAATTTAAGAGTTCGATTTTTTTGTTTTAAAATAACTGATGAGTTTCGCAAATGAAAATGCACTTTTTTCATGCGTTTTCATTGCATCGTTTAACGAAATTAAATTTGGTTTTGAGGTATTAATTGTTGGTGTTGAAATATTCAAATCAACTTTGGGAATTTCATTTATTTTCGAAATTTCCAATTCGGAATTAAATTTTAAAGATGGAATTTTTGCTACTAAATTATCGGCAACATGCACTGGAAAAACGCGAATAAAAATTTCCTGTTGAATATCGTATTCTTTGTTTTTTGCACGAATTATATATTTTGTATTTGCAGTTGGATAAAATGTTTTGCGACCAACAGCTTTCACCAAACCAACACCTTCTATCGAAATAAAATCAGCATTCAATACATTCCAATCCAACTCAATTTGTTGATGTTTTAATATTCCAAAATGATGTGGAAAATGGTTGTGCGCATAATTAAGAAAGCGTTGATTTAAAATAGTATCAACTGTATAAACAGAATACGAAATAATAGGTTCGTTAGAGTTTTCTAGCGTTTCAAAATCCATGTCAACATCTTTTATAGCAACAGTTTTCTTTCTTCTTAGATAAAAGAAAAATCCGACAATGGACAAAGAAGCTACAATAAAAAAAATAGTTGTCAAATGCGTTGGTTTGTATTAATACGTTGAAATAAACTAAATATTATTACAAGAAGTTCCGATTTAAGATAAATTAAGGAATTTTAAGAACATGTTTTTGTAATTAAAACCTTTCTGCCAATTTGTCACTATTAGTTATTTTTTGTAGCTTTGCATTCCTTTTACTTTATAACAAATAATTTATTTCGTATAACTTTAAAATGAGCGAACTTTTAGAATATATAGAAAAAAAACAGCATGACGAAACACGTCAAGGTGAAGCTCTGAGCGTTGTAGCAACCGAAAATGAATTTAAAAACAACAAGCATTTTTATATTGAAAGCTATGGTTGTGCAATGAATTTCAGCGACAGTGAAATTGTAGCTTCTATCCTATCCAAACAAGGTTATTCGGTGACTACTGATGTGTTACAAGCTGATTTGATTTTAATAAACACCTGTTCCATTCGCGAAAAAGCAGAACAAACTGTCCGCACGCGTTTGCATTCGTTCAATCAAATCAAGAAGAAAAGAAAAGGCATGTTGATTGGCGTTCTTGGTTGTATGGCTGAACGTTTGAAATCAAAATTTCTGGAAGAAGAAAAAATCGTTGATTTAGTAGTTGGTCCAGATGCTTACAGAAGTTTACCAGATTTAATTGCAGATGCTGAAGGTGGACAAAAAGGTGTCAACGTTTTATTGTCTCGTGAAGAAACCTATGCAGATATATCACCAGTGCGTTTAGATAAAAATGGCGTTACTGCTTTTGTTTCTATTATGCGTGGCTGCGATAATATGTGTTCGTTTTGCGTAGTACCCTTTACACGTGGTCGCGAACGCAGCAGAAATCCAGATTCTATTATTGCTGAAGCACAAGATTTGTTTGACAAAGGTTATCGTGAAATTACATTACTTGGACAAAATGTAGATTCATATAAATGGAAAGGAAGTGAAAGTGATAGTGAAAATGAAAATGAAACAATTCAAGTAAATTTTCCACAGCTTTTAGAAAAAGTGGCGCTAGTAAATCCGTTATTGCGTGTGCGTTTTTCAACATCGCATCCAAAAGATATTTGTGATGATGTGTTGCATACGATTGTAAAATACGAGAACATTTGCAATTACATACATTTGCCTGTACAGTCAGGAAACACTGCATGTTTGGAGCGCATGAACAGAACTTACACTCGCGAATGGTATTTAAATAGAATAGATGCAATTAAAAAAATAATTCCAGATTGTGGAATTTCTTCTGATATGATTGCTGGTTTTTGTGGCGAAACCGAAGAAGAACATCAAGATACATTGTCGATGATGGAATATGTACGATATGATTTGTGCTACATGTATTATTATTCTGAAAGACCAGGAACTTTGGCTGCCAGGAAATTTAAAGATGATGTTCCTTTGGAAACAAAAAAAAGAAGATTGGCAGAAATCGTAGAACTGCAAAATCGTCATTCTAAAGAAAATAATTTAGCAGAAATTGGTAAAACATTTAAAGTTTTGATTGAAAAAACATCGAAGAAAAGTGATGATGAATTGTGTGGCAGAAGTTCAAATAATCGCTTTATTATTTTTCCAAAAGGAAATCATAAAATTGGTGAATACGTTAATGTTTTGGTAGAAAGCGGCAACAAAGCCATGTTAAAAGGAAGAGTAGTTTAATTTGAAAAATGAGTTGTTTTGAAAAATTGAAGATGCAATCAAATTTTTAATAACAAAGCAACTTTAAACACATTTTTCAGAATATAACATCTTCAAATCATCAAATAAAAAAATGGAATTACAACAAGTAAAACAACGATTTGGAATTATAGGCAACTCACCTGCTTTAAACAGAGCATTGGAAGTTGCAGTTCGCGTGGCGCCAACCAATTTATCTATATTAATAACAGGTGAAAGTGGTGTTGGGAAAGAAGTATTTTCTCAAATTATACATAATTTATCTACGAGAAAACATGAAAATTTTATTGCAGTAAATTGTGGTGCAATTCCTGAAGGCACAATAGATTCAGAATTATTCGGACATGAAAAAGGTTCATTCACAGGTGCACATGAAAAGCGAAAAGGTTATTTTGAAACTGTAAATGGTGGAACGATATTTTTAGATGAAATTGGTGAAATGCCAATTGGCACACAAGCTCGTTTATTGCGTTTGTTAGAAAGTGGTGAATTTATAAAAGTTGGTGCATCAGTCGTACAAAAATCAGATGTGCGCGTGTTAGCAGCAACCAATGTTGATTTACCAAAATTAATTCGTCAAGGAAAATTCAGAGAAGATTTATATTATCGATTAAATACAGTTCCGATTTTTGTGCCTGCTTTGCGCGAACGCAAAGAAGATATTTTAGTTTTATTTAGAAAATTTGCTTCTGATTTTTCAGAAAAATAGAGAATGCCTCCAATTCAGTTAGGAGGAAGATGCAAAACAAATTTTGACGAACTATCGTTTTCCTGGAAATATTCGAGAATTAAAAAATATTGCAGAACAAGTTTCTGTTTTATCGAAAGATAAAGTAGTAACCAAAGATGAATTGGCGAAATTTATTCCAAACATTGAAGCTAATAATTTACCAGTACTTGCAACTAATTCAGAACAAAACACATTTACTGATAGAGAACTGTTATACAAAATGATTTTTGATATTAAACACGATTTAAACGATCTAAAACGTTTTGTGTGGAATATGAGCAACGGTACTTATGATGAAAACACTAAAAATAATTTGTTTAATAAAGAAGAACAAAACATAGATTTTATAGCTTCATCTATAAAAAATAATTTACCATTTCAAGATGCTTCAATTGAAAAAAAGAGTATAGATTACAATTCGATTGAAAACAATCATACAAATACTTCTACAATCGTTTTAAATGAACCGAAATATGAAGAAGAAAGCATTGAGCAAAATTTATCGTTAGCAGAAATGGAAAAAAATATGATTTTAAAAGCGTTGGAAAAACATCGTGGAAAACGCAAAGATGCTTCTTTAGATTTAGGAATTTCTGAAAGAACGCTTTATAGAAAAATAAAAGAATATGAATTGGAAGATTAGTCAATGGTCAATAGTTAATGGTCAATGGTCATTAGACTTTAGTCATCAAATAAAACGATCGACTATTGATTTTCGACTATCGACTTTACTTATTATTTTACTTTGCATTGCAACTTCTTCTTGCAAAATTTATCGCTTTACAGATGCTGCTGTTGATCCGAATCTAAAAACATTTTCTGTAAATCCAACTGTCAATATTTCAACATTGCAAAATCCAAATGCGGCGCCAGTTTTCACCGATAAATTAAAAGAAAAATTTCTTCGTGAAACAAGAATTGCTTTAAACAACGATAATGGTGACATCGAATTCTCTGCAACAATTATGGAATACAGTGTAGATCCAGTTACGGTAACTGGTACTGAAAATTTAGCTCAAAACAGATTGAATATTTCTGTGCAAATTGATTATATCAATAAAAAAGATGCAAAGAAAAACTTTAAACAGGTATTTAGAGATGGTGAAAATTATGACGCCAACCGACAACTTATTGATGTTGAAAGTTCACTATCAACAATTATCTTTGACAGATTAATACAACAAATTTTCAATAAAACTTTTGGTAACTGGTAATGAATTACAACATACAAGAAATATTAGCGAATCCAACTTTACTGAATAAAGTTCCTGATGAAATTTTACTCAATTGGATAAAAGAATATCCATATGTTTCGTTGTTTCATTTGTATGCTTTAAAAAATAAAGGAACCTATTCAGAAAATGAATTACACAAAACTGCGTTCCATTTTCACAATAGAGAAAAATTATATTTTTTATTAAACACAAAAGACAGTGCAATCATTCAGGAAGCAAAAATTGGTGGTATTATACCTGTTATTGAAGAAGAATTTTTGCATCAAAAAAGTGAAAGTGTAGAAAACAAAATTTTATTAGAAGAAGTAATTGAAGTAAAACAACCAATCGTTGAAGAAGTTGTAAGCAAAGAAATTACTCAACCAATCATAGAAGAAACAAAAGAAATTGATTCCAAAATTTCGGAAGAAACTATTCCAGAAATAGTTGAAGAAACAGTTGTTGAAAAACCAATTGTTGAAGAAAAACTTTCTGCTGCTGAAATAGTTTTACAACGCATTCAGCAAATCAAACTTGAAAGAGAAAATCCGAAAACTGAAAATGAGAATAAAAGTGAAAGTGTAGAAAACAAAATTTTATTAGAAGAAGCAATTAAAGTAAAACAACCAATAGTTGAAGAAGTTGTAAGCGAAGAAATTATTGAACCAATTATTGACGAAACAAAAGAAATTGATTCCAAAATTCCGGAAGAAACTATTCCAGAAATAGTTGAAGAAACAGTTGTTGAAAAACCAATTGTTGAAGAAAAACTTTCTGCTGCTGAAATAGTTTTACAACGCATTCAGCAAATCAAACTTAAAAGAGAAAATCCGAAAACTGAAAAGAAAAAGTGAAAGTGAAAAGAAGTGAAAGTGAAAGTGTAGAAAACAAAATTTTATTAGAAGAAGTAATTGAAGTAAAACAACCAATCGTTGAAGAAGTTTTAAGCAAAGAAATTGCTGATCCAATCATTGAAGAAACAAAAGAAATTGTTTCCGAAATTTCGGAAGAAACTATTCCAGAAATAGTTGAAGAAACAGTTGTTGAAAAACCAATTGTTGAAGAAAAACTTTCTGCTGCTGAAATAGTTTTACAACGCATTCAACAAATCAAACTTGAAAGAGAAAATCCGAAAACTGAAAATGAGAATAAAAGTGAAAGTGAGAATGAAAGTGAAAGTGTAGAAAACAAAATCTTATCAGAAGAAGTAATTGAAGTAAAACAACCAATCGTTGAAGAAGTTGTAAGCAAAGAAATTGCTGATCCAATCATTGAAGAAACAAAAGAAATTGTTTCCGAAATTCCGGAAGAAACTATTCCAGAAATAGTTGAAGAAACAGTTATTGAAAAACCAATTGTTGAAGAAAAACTTTCTGCTGCTGAAATAGTTTTACAACGCATTCAGCAAATCAAACTTGAAAGAGAAAATCCGAAAATTGAAAGTGAGAATAAAAGTGAAAGTGTAGAAAACAAAATCTTATTAGAAGAAGTAATTGAAGTAAAACAACCAATAGTTGAAGAAGTTGTAAGCAAAGAAATTACTCAACCAATCATTGAAGAAACAAAAGAAATTGTTTCCGAAATTTCGGAAGAAACTATTCCAGAAATAGTTGAAGAAAAACCAATTGTTGAAGAAATTGAGGAAAAAATTAATGAGAAAATTACAACTACAGAAATTCTAGCTGTAGAAAAAACAGAAGAAACTTCTAATGTTATTCAAGAAAAAACAGATTTACAAAAATCATTAGTTGTACAAATAATTCCTGAGTTTACGAATATTCACGATGAAATAGAAAACAACTTTGTAACAATTTCTATAGAAAAAGAAATCACTCCAAAAACAGAATACAAAGAAAAAGAAAAAGAAAAAGAAATCGAAGTTGAAAATTCAACGACTCAAATTCAAACAACGGATGCTAATATCGAAACAGCAGTCGAATTTAAAGATGAAATTAAACATGAAATTTCAGAAGCTGTTGTTGAAAAACCAATAATTGAAAATAAAATTATTGAAGAAATTATCGAGCCAATTATCGAACAAAAAACACAACAACCTGAAACAATCGAAAAAACAGTTGAACCTAATATTCAAAACACCAGCGAACCTCATACGTTTGTAGAATGGTTAAAATTATTAGACGGAAAATTACAAATTCAAACTGCACCAAATAACCAAACCGATAATTGGATGGAAATTCCACGCTATGAAGTGGAACAATCTTTACAAAATAAAAAAACAGAAAAATCACTCGACGAATTAGATGCAGAAATCAAACAAAGCAACCAAAAAGAAGAAAAAATTACCATTCAGCCAGTTTTTGAAGAAGGTGAAATTGATCTTTTTAATGAAATCGACGTAGAAGTTACCAAAAGCGCGACCGAGTCAGTAAGCTTCAAAAACGATATGATGACCGAAACATTGGCAAATATTTATGTGAAACAAGGTAAAATTGAAAAAGCTTTAGACATTTATAACACACTTCGTTTGAAATTTCCCGAAAAAAGTGCTTACTTTGCGTCCTTAATTCAAAATTTAACTAAATCAGAATAACATGTTTACATTTTTAGTCATTTTAATCATAATTCTTTGTTTATTCATAACAATGATCGTTTTAATTCAAAATCCAAAAGGCGGTGGTCTAACTGGTGGCGTTGGTAACACTGCTTCAAACATCATTGGTGTTCAAAGTGCTGGCGACATCATGGAAAAGACAACTTGGGGCAGCGCTATCCTTTTAATGTTGTTATGCGTTTGCACTGCGTTTATCTTACCACGTGAAGATGATGGCACTGTAATTAAAAAAACTATGACAGAAGAAGCAGCAAAATTACCAACAGCAGCTCAACCTGTAATGCCACAACCAAATCAAACACAACCTGCGCAAAATCCAACGCAGCCAACAAAATAAGGTGTTTTAAAACTGAAAAATTTCTTTTTCATAAATATTTAACTTGAACTCGGACAATCTGTTCGAGTTTTTTTTATTTAAATTCTTAGTAACTTTTTTGTGTTAACTTATTAGTTTCTTTTACCTTTGCAAATGCATTCCAAAATTCTAATCTTCGATTTCGGTTCTCAGTATACGCAACTCATAGCTCGCCGTATTCGCGAACTCAACGTTTACTGCGAAATTCATCCTTACAATAAATTAGAAATAGTAGAAAAAGATACCTTTAGTGGTATTATACTTTCTGGTTCGCCATTTTCAGTTTTAGAAGAAGATGCATTACAATTTCCAATTCAGGAAATGCTGGAAAAATACAATTTACCTCTTTTAGGCGTTTGCTACGGTGCTCAATATTTAGCACATGTTTTAGGTGGAAAAGTAGAACGTTCATCGAAAAGAGAATATGGAAGAGCACATTTAAATTACATCGAACCAACTAATAAATTGCTAAAATTTGTAGACGCAAATTCGCAAGTTTGGATGAGTCACGGTGATTCAATTTTACAAGTTCCTGAAAACTACACTATTATTGCAAATACCGATAGCATTCCAGTAGCTGCATTTAAACATAATGAAAAAGAAATTTATGCGATTCAATTTCATCCAGAAGTAACACACAGCACAGATGGAAAACAAATTATCCAAAATTTTGTGGTAGATATTTGTGGTTGCGCACAAGATTGGACGCCAAATGCCTTCGTAGAAGAAAGTGTTTCTGAAATTCAAAGCATTGTTGGCGCTGATAATGTAGTGCTTGGTCTTTCTGGTGGTGTTGACTCTTCTGTTGCCGCGCTCCTATTGCATAAAGCTATTGGTAAACAATTAGTTTGCATTTTTGTAAATAATGGTTTATTGCGATTAAATGAATATGAATCTGTTTTAGATTCGTATAAAGAATTGGGTTTGAACATCATAGGTGTAGATGCTTCCGAAAAATTTTATGCAGAATTAAAAGGACTTTCTGAACCTGAAGCCAAACGCAAAGCCATTGGAAAAGTTTTTATTGATGTTTTTCAGGAAGAAGCACAAAAGCTGGAAAATGTAAAATGGTTGGGTCAAGGTACCATTTATCCTGATGTGATTGAATCTATTTCCGTTCATGGACCTTCAGCCAAAATAAAATCGCATCATAATGTAGGTGGTTTGCCTGAAAAAATGCACCTTAAAATTATCGAACCGTTAAAAAAATTATTTAAAGATGAAGTGCGTCGCGTTGGTGCTGCTTTACATTTACCTGAAAATATTTTACACAGTCATCCATTTCCTGGACCAGGTTTAGGTATTCGTATTTTAGGTGATGTAACTGCTGAAAAAGTAGAAATTTTGCAAAAAGCAGATCATATTTTCATTGAAAACTTAAAAAGTAGTGGACTATACAACCAAGTTTGGCAAGCTGGCGTCATGTATTTACCAGTACAAAGTGTTGGCGTTATGGGTGACGAAAGAACTTACGAAAATGTTGTAGCTTTGCGTGCAGTTTCATCTGTTGACGGCATGACTGCAGATTGGTCACATTTGCCTTACGAATTTTTGGCACGAGTTTCGAATGAAATAATAAATAACGTAAAAGGAATAAACAGAGTTGTATATGATATCAGTTCAAAACCGCCAGCTACTATTGAATGGGAATAATTTCTTCCTGTTTTTGTTAATATTTTGCGGATTTTCTTCGTGCGCAGCAAAAAAGATAACTTCTGCTAAAAATGTAGAAGTTGTTGCCATAAATACCAACGGAATTACAAAAAAAGAAGACTCTGTTAAAACTAAAGCAGTTGCAATAGATATTTTTGATGTAGAAACCACACCAAAAACACCTTCAAATCCAATTAAAATTGCAAATGAAGATCCTACAAGAATACACAATATTGTAGTGTTGTTGCCATTTTTTTTAGATCAAATTCCTTTAGGAAATTATGTAGATGACTCAACCAAAGTATTAAGTGCAGATTCAAAAAATGCCATGGATTTTTATTTAGGTTGCCAATTGGCTCGACAAAATTACAATAGTCCAGATTTAAATGTAAACGTATATTTTATGGATGATAAAAATGATTCCTTAAAAATTGCAAATTCATTTAAGTCAAAACCATTTCCAAATGTTGATTATATCGTTGGGCCAATTACTGGAAAAAACTTAAAAATTGCGTCAAGTCTTGCAAAGTACACTCAAATAAACATGATTTCACCAGTGGTAAATTCTATGTTTATAAAAGACAATCCTTATTATTTTAATGCAAATGCATCACTAAAATCTCAATACAGTTTTATTTTAGAACAGTTACAAAAGCAAAATAATTCTAAAACACTTGAAATTATTTATGATGGCTTAGATTCAACAGCAGAAAATATTTCAAACTTAAAATATATTGTTAACGATGTATACAAACTTTCCAATGTAAAATACATTTCCTTACGAGCTACTGATGACATCTCAAAATCATTAGTCATTGCTGATACATTGAGCGAAAGAGTAGCTATTATTTATTCATCAAAGGAACCGTATGTAAAAAGTATACTAGCTAAAATAAAACCAATTAAAAATCATTTTTCAATTTATACATCATCTTGTCTGAAAAATTCAAAAGGATTAGCTGATTTAAAATTAACTGATGATGTGTTTTGTGTCTATCCGTACAATACTTCTAATGCAAACAATGCAAAATTTGCAGTAAAATTTGAAGCACTTTATCAAAAAAAACCAACCGATCTTTGTTTTCAAGCATATGATATCATGATGCATTTATTTAGTTTAATAGAAAACAAACAACACCTACAAGATAATTTATACAGTGTGTCTTCAAATTCAAACAATACGCAAACAAAATTCCAATTTAAACCTATCATCAATAAAAACGGTGAAATTGATTTTTATGATAATACATTTATGTATCAATATAAACTAAGCTCTGGTAGTTTCGTTCTAACAAATCCTTAAAAAATAAACATGCAAAAAATATACTTTTTACTAGCTATTCTTATGTTTTCAAGCATAAATAATAAAGCACAAAACCTAATTCCAGAAACACAACCGAATGCATATATCGATTATATTTATTCAGCAGCACAAGTAAAAATGGTTACTGAAATCTATAACGATGATGCTACCAAAACAAGCTATCCACCAAATGTAAATTCAGCCAAACAAAAAACAGATTTGGATGTCTATTATTGCGAAGATGCAAACATAAAATTTGCTGCAAAACCACTGATTATTTTTGCACCAGGTGGTGGCTCTAATAAAACAGTTTATAATTTTTTAGCGAAAGATTTAGCTCGTCGTGGTTACGTGGTAGCTTCTATCAATATTCGTGGTAGCGTTATCAATCAATTACAATTATTGTTAGACGCTAAAAACATCAATCCATTTTTAGTGATGACTGCTGCTATGGATTTGCATATTGCCATCAATTACCTAATTACAAAAAAAGCAAAACAATATAACATCGATCCAAACACTGTAATTGTTGGTGGTGGAAGTTTAGGTGGTGGAACAGCGATGCAAGCTGCATTTATGAGCAAAGAAGAAGCTATTTCAAAGTTTGGGAAAAATGCTGGAAATGCTTATTTTAATGAGTTTGATGATAACTTACAACAGAAAAACATCAAAGGTGTGATTGGTTTATATGGAAGTTTATATGATGTTAATTTCATTAAACCAAATGAATTAAAACCGGTATTTATGTTTCATGGAAGTGCCGATCCAGCGGTACCATATATGGAAGGAAATTTATTTTATAATCCGATTGATGTCTACGTGTATGGTAGCGAAAAAATTGCAGAAAAATTAAAAAGCGAAAACGGTAGCTTCTTATTTATTACTGGTAAAGATGTTGGACATACCATGACACCGGAATGTCAGTATAATAAAAATACATTTCCGAGTGGCTATCCAATGAATTGGTATCCAGATATGCTAGATTTTTTAAGAACGACGGTTATTCAAAAGCAACCGATACAAATGTATAAAACCATAGAATGTATAACTGCTAATTGTACCTTGCCAAATGCTACTTGTAGAGTTTCACAAGTTGGTAAAAATCCACCTGCAGCAAAATCACTCAATCCTAAAATACCAAGTGCCAATTATAAAAAAATAAAAGTACCAGGTGCTTCTAATTCGTCAGCAGTTGTAGTTAATAATTCACCAGAAATGACAACAGAAATTCCAGCGCCTGTTTTAAATGTCAACCCGCTAGTTAACAACAATCATTGTTTGGCTTATACTTTTGATGGAAACGATTTTATTAAAGTAGAAAGAAGTGCTTCATTGCAAAGTAAGTTCGATGTAGAATTTTGGTACAAACAAAGTAGCATAAATGACAACAACAACGTGCGTGTTTTATTCAGTATAAATAATGAAAAGAACATAAAAAACACTGCACTTTTAATCGGACTTTTAGGTAACGATAAAATTTATCTAAGTTATAATAATGGTATAAATTACATTGAAAACATACAACAACTCATTACCAAAAATAAAGCAAATTATGTTATTGATAATAACTGGCATCATGTACATATTAAAGTAGCTGCACCAAATTTATTAGTAGAAATTGATGGTGATGCAGCAACTTCATTATTTGCGGATGCTATTTACAGCACAAGAAATACACTGAACAACAGCACGTATTTTGGTGGCGCTGATTACACTGACAACAAAAATGCAAGTTATACCTTTACCAATGCTGTTGGACAAATACATGAAATTCGATTCTGGAATTCAAACTATAATTTCAATTACAGCACTTACAATATTCCTGGCAACACAGAAGGTATAGTGGCACTTTGGAAATTAAACACCAATACGCAAACACAAAAAGATGATGGAAAACTAATGCTAGATGCAACACTTGGAAACTCAACTGCTGTTGAAAAATCAGATCCAACTTATATCAATAATTGCGTTCCATCAACTGTAATTACAACACCAAAAGATACCGTAAAACCAGTTGTAATTGTTCCTGTAAAAGTTGATACGCCAAAAGTAATTATTCCTACAACTCCAATTACAACACCTAAAACAGATACCCTTATTCAGCCAACTATAGCGATAAAAGACGGTATTACTATTATTACAAATTCAGATATTGAATTGCCAATCATTTGGTTCAACACACAAAAAGCTGGCAAAGGAAAGTTCTATATTTATAACAAAAGCAATAAACTTATTCTTTGTAAAAGTATTTCCTTTACAAAAGGCAAAAACGATTTAGCACCTTATTTTGCAAAACTAAAATCTGGAACGTACAACATAAAAGTAATTTTAGGTAAGAAAACTTACACAAAAAAGTTTTTCATGTCTGAATAAATGGAGTTATTTTCTCAAAATCAGAACTTTATGTATCTTTATGCTACAAAAAGCAATTTTTGTAACTAAAGTCGTACAAAAAATTCAAGATAAACGCATGAAAAAAATCAGCTTACTTATTTTAATAAGCATCCAATTTATTTTTGCAGCACAAGCGCAATACAACTGTCAGTTAATTGGTAAAAGAACCTACACAGGCATGAATTTGTCTGGAAGTTGGGGTTGGAATGACCTTGTAAACAACAAAGAATATGCATTAGTTGGCACCACCAGAGGTTTATCTATTGTGGATATTACCACACCAACAACACCTGTAGAAGTTAAGTTTATTCCTGGCTCTCAAGGACTTTGGCGCGAATGTCAAACCTGGAAAAACCATGCATATATCACGCAAGACAATAACATTAATGCCAATTCAGAAGGTGTATTAATTTATGATTTAACAACCTTGCCGGGTGGAAAAGTAGATACTTTTAAATCAGGTGGTGGAAACGATACCATTTTAAAAACACACTCTTTATATATAGATGATAGTGGTTTTTTATACTTAAATGGTGGACGAACCGTTATCAATGGTGTAAATAACAATGGCGTTGCCATCTATGATTTAAAACCAGATCCAAAACATCCACGTTTTGTTGGATTTACACCTTCTCTTGGTGGTACTTCTACTAATTATGTACATGATTGCTATTCAAGAAACAACATTATGTATCAAGCGCATATCTACAATAATCGCTTCACCATTTGGGACGTAAAAGATAAAGCACGTCCAAGAGTTATTCAGGATATTGCTACGGAATACAACACTATACATAATATGTGGTTATCCAACGACAATAAAACGCTCTTTGTATTCATGAAGAATTTGGGTTTCCTGCAGAAGCGTATGATGTTTCAGATACGAATAATATCAGAAAATTATCAGAGTTCAGAGTATTACCAAACAATCAGGAAATATTACATAATATTCACGTCTTAAATGATTATATCATCGCTTCTTATTATTCTGATGGCTTAGCTATTTTTGATGCTTCCGTTCCAGACAATGTGATTACCATTGGCTATTACGATACACAGCCAACCAGCACGCGCACAGAAAACGGAGTTTGGGGCGCGTATGGCTTTTATAAATCTGGTTTAATTACCTTAAGCGATATGATTAAAGGATTGCATGTAATAAGACCTACTTACGTTCGTGCAGCACGCATAGTTGGTACCGTTACTGATACCAATACGACACAACCAATTATCAATGCAACCATTAGTTTTGCAGATACAGCTATCACATCAACATCAAACGTTTCTGGTTTTTATAAAATGGGTACACCACGACAAGGTACGTTCCGTTTTAAAGCAGAAAAAACGGGTTATATCACCAAATTTTTTAATTACACACTTACAAACGGAAAAATCGATACGGTAAATATTCAATTGCGCCAAATTCCAGTGTATTCTACTAAGACAGTACGTAATTGCAATTTAAATACGTACACGTTGCCTGATGGTAGAGTGGTAACCAATGCTGGTACGTATGTTTCTACCATAGTAAAACCAAATGGCCAAGATTCCATTATCACCACAAACTTAATTATGCAATCTTCTTCATCTATTCAAACTACTTTTTGTCAAGGTACAACTTATACATTGCCTAGCGGAAAAACTGTTTCTATCGGTGGAAATTATAAAGACACACTAACCAACAGTGTTGGCTGTGATTCTATTATTTCAATTGGACTATCAACGCTTTCAACATCTTCAACAACAATTCCTGTATCAATTTGCTTTGGACAAAATTATACTTTACCAAATGGTACAACCGTAACCACTGGCGGAACTTACGTAAATACATTCCGTAATGTTCTTGGCTGCGATTCTGTAATTACTACCTATGTTGCTGTAAATCCAGTGTATAATATTACGAAGCAAGATTCAATATATGTACCGAATACGTACACCTTACCAAATGGAAATACGGTTGTCGCACCAGGAAATTATGTTTCTAATTTGCAAACCATAAATGGCTGCGATTCTGTAATCACTATACAATTAAAAGTGTTAGACACAACTACCATCACTGGTATTAAAAACAGCTATAATTCAATCGAAATAAAATATCTGGTAAACAATGGCGAATTAACTATTATCAATAAAACCAATGTGAAAATTGTAACATTAACTATTTACAATAGTATTGGCACAGTTGTTTTAAAGATTGAGAAACCTGAAAACAGGTTATTTCTACCCAACTTACCGAAAGATATTTACTTAATTGAAGCAGTTACCAACACCAATGAACGTAATATTGGCAAAATTGCCATATATTAATCAGTTGGAATCAACATAAAAAGCAGAAAAGCAGCACCATTTTACCAAATTGTGCTGCTTTTTTTTGTTTGTATTCTTTTAAACTTACTAGAAAAGTCTAATTATTAAATCCTTAAAAATCGGAAGAAAACTTAGCTTTCTTATTGGTTAATTTTTGTAATCTTCTAAGATATCTTCAGTTACTTAAGTGTCTTAAGTGCTTATTTTTAGTATAATTTATGTTGGTTTTGGACAAAGCATCGAAATTAGTTCATTTATTAATTGATTTATAACACAATCTGTGGATAATCGTTTCTGTTTTTTGGCTAAAAATCGTATCTTTGCGCCCTAATTTAAGTTTTTTATTATGGGTAAAGGTACAAGAAACGCGCTGATTGCATTAACAGCACTAATTGTTTTAGTTTGCATTTATTGCTTATCGTTCACTTTTAAAGTCAATTCTATTGAGAAAAAAGCAGTAGAGATGGCTGAGAAAAGTATTAAAATGGAAAATCCGGCTACTTTGTATCCAGATAACCAACTTTCACAATTTTTATATGAAGACTCTATTCATCAACAAAGAATTGTACTAAAAAATCGTTATTTAGATTCTATTGCAAACGAAAAAGTATTTTTAGGAAGTACTTACAAATCTTGCAAAGAACAACAATTAAACCTTGGATTGGATTTACAAGGTGGTATGTCTGTTGTTTTGCAGGTTTCTTTAAAAGAATTATTGGTTTCATTAGCTGATAACAACAAAGATGGAAATTTCAGAAAAGCATTAGAAGTTGCTGAGCAAAAAATGATTACTAACAATGAAGATTATATCACGTTGTTTATTAAATCATACAAAGAAATAAATAAAGATGCTAAGTTATCTCAACTATTTGCAACACGTAACAATAAAGATGCTGTAACATTTGAGAGTTCAGATGCTGCTGTTGAAAAATACATTCGTACACAATCTGGTGATGCCATCAACAGAACGTATAGCATTATTCAATCTCGTATTGACCAATTTGGTACTAAACAACCTACAGTAACTTTAGAGCCAAATAAAGGTAGAATCACAGTAGAAATTGCTGGTGTAGACAATCCTGCTCGTGTGCGAAAATTATTACAAGCTACAGCTAACTTAGAATTTTGGGAATGTTACCGTGGTGGTGATTTAGGTAAAAGTATCAATGATGCTAACACAGCTCTAAAAAATTATTTAGACAATCAAAAAGATTTAGGAAAAGACAGCAGCGCAAAAGTTGAAAATCCTTTAAATAGTATATTATCGAGTGGAAATACAGATTCTGCTTCAACCAATAATCCATTAGGTGGAAAAACAGACAACAAAGGAAAAAAAGATACTTCTAATTCTAAAAAATTAGAAGATTTCAAAAATGAAAACCCATTAATGGCTGTATTCAATGCTAATATTGACAATTCAGGTTATTTCCAGAAATCACCAGTTATTGGTTATGTTAATGTGTTAGATACTTCAAAATTCACAGAATACATGAATATACCTGAAGTTAGAGGTGTATTTCCAAAAGAAGTTGATTTTTTATTCGGTGCAAAACCATTTATGGGTTCTGATAAAAAAACTAAATTCTATGAAATCTATGCAATCAAACGAAATACCAATAACGGCAAAGCACCTTTAGATGGTAGTGCTGTGGTACAAGCTGGTCCAGATACCGATCCACAAGGAAGAAGCACAGTTGGAATGAAAATGAATTCAGTTGGCGCACGTACTTGGCGTGAATTAACACGTAAAAACGTAGGACAATGCATTGCCATTGTATTAGACAACCAAGTATATTCTGCTCCAAATGTAGAAAATGAAATTGATGGTGGTAGTTCATCTATCACAGGTGGTTTTGATGCTCAAGAAGCAACTGACTTAGCAAACGTATTAAAAACTGGTAAACTTCCTGCTTCTGCTCGTATTATTGAAGAAGAATTAGTAGGTGCTTCCTTAGGTGAAAATGCTATTAACAACAGGTTTACTATCTATGGTGGCTGCATTTTTATTAATTGTAGTGTTTATGATTGCTTTTTACTCAACATCTGGTGTGTTGGCAATTATAGTATTATTATTAAACTTACTATTATTAATTGGTTTAATGGCTGGATTTGGTTCTACACTTACCTTACCTGGTATTGCTGGTATCGTGTTAACGCTCGGTATGGCTGTAGATGCCAACGTAATTATTTATGAACGTATTAAAGAAGAATTGCGCGATGGCAAAGGATTGCGTGTTGCCGTTGAAGAAGGTTTCAAACACTCTTTATCTGCTATCTTAGATGGTAATATCACTACATTCTTAACGGCTGCCATATTATTTGCAGTTGGTATTGGTCCAGTAAAAGGATTTGCTGTTACGCTAATGATTGGTATTGCTACCACTTTATTTACAGCTGTTTTAATTACTAAAATGATTGTAGATGGAAGAATGGAAAAAGGTAAAGAATTAGCTTACTTCACTCCTTTTACTAAAAACTTTTTACAAGGTATTAATTTCGATTTTATTGGAAAAAGAAAAATTACCTATGCAATTTCATCTGTAATTATAATAGCAGGTTTTGCTTCTTTCTTCACAAGAGGTTTTGAATTAGGTATTGATTTCAAAGGTGGTCGTGAATACAAAGTACGTTTTGAAAACAAAGTAAATACAAGCGAAGTTCGTGATGAATTAACTAAAGTATTAGGAAATGGTACTATTGTAAAACAATTTGGTTCTGAAAATCAAGTAAAAATTACAACTTCTTATTTAATTAACAAAACAGGTAAAGAAATAGACGGTTTGGTAGACAATGCTGTTTATAAAGGATTGGCAAAATACATTCCAAATACATCATTTGAAAACTTCAAACGTGTGAATGTTATGAGTTCTACCAAAGTGGATCCAACAATTACAGGTGACTTTAAACGTAGTTCTACCTGGGCAACTGTTTTATCATTAGTTGGAATCTTTATTTACATTTTAATTCGTTTTAGAAAATACGGATATTCTGTTGGTGCCATAGCTGCAACTGCGCACGATGCTTTCGTCGTAATTGCATTATTCTCTATGTTACATGGTATTTTACCATTTGCAATGGAAGTTGACCAAACTTTTATAGCTGCAATTTTAACAATCATTGGTTATTCAATCAACGATACCGTAATTATCTTTGATAGATTGCGTGAATACTTAGGTATGCGTCCAAATGCTGATATGAAAGACACGATGAATGCAGCGATTAACTCAACGCTTTCTAGAACATTCAACACTGCATTTACGGTGTTTATTGTGGTACTTATCTTGTTCTTATTTGGCGGTCCAGTATTAAAAGGATTCTCATTTGCTATGTTAATCGGTGTGGTAGTTGGATGTTATTCATCTGTATTTATTGCATCACCTATTATGTATGATTTAGATAAATCACATGACCATACGCATCACTTAGCTTCTACTACAAAACCTGTAGTTACAAAGAAAAAATAAAACTTAATTTTTAATTCAACTATAAAGTCCTGTTATTTAGCAGGACTTTTTTATTTTACAACATGAATCAGGATATACAAAACTTAATCTTTCCATTTCCAATAAAACAAGCTGTACTTTGGGGCGAGATGGATGCATGGAACCATATCAACAACGTTATTTATTTTAGATATTTTGAAACTGGTCGAGTAGAGTTTTTTAACAAGACAAATTTATGGAAATTATTTTTGGATGAAAACGTTAGAATTGTAGTTGGAAAATTAGAATGCAATTACACCAAAGAAATCATGCATCCAGCTGATATTGAAATAGCAGTTGCTATAAAAAAAATAGGAAACTCAAGTTTAGTGGTGCATCATAAAGTAACCAATAGCAACAACGAAATTTGCGCGCATGGCGAAGGAATTATTGTTGGCACCAATCCTGCAACAGGAAAATCAATTCCATGGTCAGAAAACATTAGAAGTGAATTTGAAAAATGGATGTAGTACTTAACTTTAGAAAAGTTCTTTATCGATAGCATTCAAACTTTTCTAAAGTTGCTGTAAGAGTTGAGCAGCATTTTTTAAATTGTTGTATTTATCATTCAAGATAAAAGTACGTTTGTCGATTTCTTCTTGTGTAAAATCTTTTTGCATATATTCATCCAAAAGTGCATCGCTAAAATCATTCATATTAATAACGCAATCATCCAAACCACTTCCAACAAATGCTGCTTCATTGCTAAAAATAAATCGACCACGATACATAGAATTTATCAATTTCAATTTAATACCTGATGGATTATTGGCTATCGCTAAACAAATTTGAGCGTTCATCATTAACGCATCTAATTTGTCATTAGTTGGATTTGGAATGAGTTGAATATTCGGTTTAGTTTTTACAAAATCAATCAATGTTTCCGTTGGATTTTTGCCTGCAATAATAATTTTATGCGTACAATTTTTCAATTCATTATTCAATAAATCAATCACCGCTTTATAATTATCTAACACCGATAAATTACCGTGATAGAGTAAATAATCACCTTTGCCTGGTTTGCATTTTATAGTTGTATTTTCATGAAAGACATGTTCTAACGAAATATTTTTAGTTGGAAATTTATCTTTATAATAATCAAAATCTGATTGCGACAAACATGACAAACCATCAGCATTTATTAGCGTTGCGTCGTATTTCCTTAATTTTCTGGATTCTAAAAAATAAAATATCTTTTCTTTCAGTGTATAAGATGAATTTGATAAAATGCTGTAATAAATCCATTCAATATTATGCAAACGAACTACCTTCTTTCTATTAGCTAATTCAGGATGATTTAAATAAAAAATGCTGTGTGTTCCATCAAATAAAATTGGAAAATCATTGCTCAATAAATTTTGCAGCAACTCATTATTTTCTCTTGACTTTACAATAAATGGAATCGATGAAAAAATATCAATGATGGATTTTTTTCTTTCATAATAAAATACTTTTTCGCAAAATTTTTCTAACGCTATTTGTGGTTTTCTATCACCATAAACAAAGCAATGCAAATAAATTTTTACACCTAAATCATGCAACGATTTAAGTTTATAAAACTCTTCCATTGCACCACCATAATCAGCAGGAAATGGCACATCGAAGCAAATGATGTTCAGAAATTCAGATTTGAGATTTGAGATTTGAGATTGCATTATCAATTTTTAATCATTAATCGTTCGTAAATTTTAATCAATAATATTTCTTCATTTTCCCAGCATAATTCTTCACGTGCTTTCAAACAATTTTGTTGCAATTCGTTATACAAATTTTTATCTTGAATTAAATTATTAATAGCCGTTTCAATATTTTCAATTGTCAACTCTTCTACTACAATTCCAATATTATATTTTTTATTCAACGCAATATATTCTGGAAAACCAATTAGAATTTGTGGAATACCAGCTTGTATGTAATCAAAGGTTTTATTACCTAAAGAATAGTAATAACTCAAACCTCTGTTTTCTAAAAGATTAACGCCAATATAAGCACGTTGTGTAATTTCCTTTAATTCATCAGGTGTTTTTTTACCCAATAGTTTAACTTTATTTTCTAAATTCAATTCTTTAATACTATATTTTATATGTTCCATTTCATCGCCATCGCCTGCAATATAAAATGTTGCATTTTCAATTTTCAACATCACTAATAACATTTCATTTAAACCTCGACCAATATTTACGGCACCTTGATATAGAAGATAGTTGTGAGTTGTGAATTGTGAGTTGTGAGTTATTTTTTTTATTGGAAGATTTCTTATAACATTGCAATCTACCTTATATTTTCTATTAAAAATTTGTGCGATAGAGTTGGTTACAGTATAAAGTGTATCTGTTCGTTTAACTAATACTTTTTCTATGAAATACCAAACAGATTGTTTCATTGGTTTGCCAATTAATTCAGGCGATTCAGGAAAATATTCATGTGCATCATACACTACTTTTTTGCGTTTTAGTTTGGCTGCTAAAACTGCTGCTGGCAAAGTATCTAAATCACAACCACAAATAATATCGACATCTGCAAATAATAAATAAAAAAACAGGCGAATATTATATTCTGCATAAAACAAAAATCCTTTATTGAAAAAGCATGTTAATCTGGTTTGTAAGAAAGGAAAGGTTGCCACTGGTTTTGAGTTTCCTAAAATGCGTCCAACCAATTCTGTATGAAAATTATTGTTTGCTAACGTAGTACAAATACGCTGCATACGTTGATCGAAAACCAAATCATTTGTAACACAAAATATTATTTTTTTAGACACTTTTTAGTTCATTTTTATTGTTTACAAGTAACAATTTTTCATCTAATAAAAAACGAATCACTTCTTTATACAATTGATTTTCAAAATGTGCATTTTTAGGCAACAAATTTTCCATTGGTATCCAGTTTTCTTCGGTATTTTTTAAAATAAAATCTTTTGCATTTTTAAAATCTAGAGTATGATGCAGCATTTTATTTTCTTCTAAACAAACATCACAACGATTGCATTTTATTTCATTTTCTTCTCCAAAGTACGAACAAATTATGGCTTGTCTGCAAGTTTTAGATTGTTCGGTATAATACAACATCGTTTTTAATTGATCAAAATATATGCTTTTACGCTCATTGATATATTGCGTATTGATGCGTAAATAATCTTCGTGCAAACGCTCTTCTAACAAAGTAATTGTTGGCTCTTCGTTGGCTGAAATATAGGTAAGCAATTTATTTTTTTGAAGAAATTTTAGTTGCGCAATCACATCGGCAACTGTAATTTTTAATTGCGTAGCTAATTGTTGTTCATTAATTTTAGCATAGTGATCTACAATTCCACCATAATTTCTCAACAATGCTTTTATTATAAAATCATAGGAAGCATTTGCCACTTGAAATTTATATAAATCATGTTTATCAACGCGAAACACCACGCGAGAAGGCATGTAGATACTATCACTGAGTTGCATGTAATTTTCTTGTTCTAAAATTTTTAAGCAGTTATAAGTCAGTGTAATTTCTACATTAAACAACTTAGAAAAAGAATAAATATCAAAATCACGTGTGGTCATTTTTCCGCTTCCAACCGCAATTTTAAAATGATTGCAAATAGCATTGTACACTTTTTTTATATTCTCAACAGAAGGAAATTTTTGATGTTTTTTTTGTTCTAGCGTATCAATATCATTTTGATTAAACAACAACGCTGCGTATGATAAATTGCCATCACGGCCAGCTCTTCCAGCTTCCTGATAATATGCTTCCATACTTTCTGGAATATCTAAATGAACAACAAATCGAACGTCGGATTTATCAATACCCATTCCAAATGCATTGGTACAAACAACAACTTGTGTTTTATTTTTTATCCAGTTATCTTGTTTTTTATTACGTTCGTCATGCTTTAAACCAGCATGATAAAAATCTGCTTTGATGTTATTTTTTAGAAGATATTCTGCAACATCTTTTGTTTTATTTCTGCTTCTAACATACACAATTCCACTTCCTTTTATGGTAGAAATAATGTTTACTAATTTCGGATACTTTGCTTCTTCTTTTCGTACAACAAAACTTAAATTTTCGCGTAAAAATGACTTTTTAAAAACGGTATAGTCTTTTTTAAATTCCAGTTTTTGAATGATGTCATTTTGCACACGCGCAGTTGCAGAAGCCGTTAATGCCAACACAGGAATTTTTGGATGATGTTTTCTTATTTCTGCTATTTCCAAATACGGAGGACGAAAATCAAAACCCCATTGTGATATGCAATGTGCTTCATCAACCGCAATTAAATTGACGTTCATTCTTTTAAAACGCTCGATAAAAATATCAGTTTTCAATCTTTCTGGAGAAATGTATAAAAACTTATAATATCCAAATTGGCAATTATCTAACACTATATCAATTTCATGATATGAAAGTCCAGAAAAAATAGCTGCAGCTTTTATGCCTCTTTTTTTAAGTTGAAAAACCTGATCTTTCATCAAGGCAATTAATGGCGAAACTACTATGCAAATTCCATCTTGCATTAATGCTGGAATTTGAAAACAAAGAGATTTTCCACCACCAGTTGGTAATAATGCCATCGTATCTTTTCCATCCAAAACAGACTGAATTATAGCAGCTTGTGGTTCACGAAAAGTCTCGTAACCAAAATAGTGTGATAATGTATCATTCGCTGTTAACATCATCCAAAAATAGAATAAAAATTGAATAGAATTTGTGCTAATTAAAAATATAATGTGTAAATTTATATTGTAAACAACATGAATGATTAAAAATTTACATTTCATTATTTTTATATTTCTTATTTCTTTATTAAATGCTCAAAGTTTTGATAGTAAAGGAAATTTATTTTTAAGAAATGATTATGCTGTTTTTTTTGAAGAAGCCTATCAAACCTATCCAGAAATTCCACGTGGTTATTTAGAAGCATTTGCTTATCACAATACCAGAATTCATCATAATACAAAAAACAACACTACGGAAAGTTGCTCGCAAATGCCTTTTTATTTTGGTGTAATGGGTTTGATTGAAAATGGGAAAAACGTATTTAAAAACAACTTAGAAACTGTTTCAAATTTATCTGGTTATTCAAAAAAACAAATCAAAGAAAATCCTAGAATAAATATTTTAGCATTTGCAAAAGCATATTCTACTCTATTGCAACTAAACCAATTTAACAGCAATTCTACAAAAAATAGTTACATACAAACGTTAGAAAAATTATCAGAATTACCATCTAATAATAACGATGATGTATATGTAAGAGATATACAACTTTATGGCATTTTATCCTTTTTAAATAACAAAGAATTTCAATCATTTTATCATACACAAAAATTTAATTTTGATTTGGTTGCAATTTTTGGTGAAGAAAATTACCAAGTTTTAAGTGCCACACAAGTTGATTTAAACACCAATCAAATATCTACCAACAAAGGTTATATTTATCATGCAAATGATGATGCACAATTAATGGGTCCATGTGTAATGCCTACTGGACCAGCAGAATATCCAACTGCCATTTGGGATCCAGCTGCATCCACAAACTATAGTGTGGCAATTACACCAGATATGGTTGCGATACATACTATGCAAGGTTCTTATGCTGGTTCTATCAGTTGGTTTAAAAACACTTCAGCAAGTGTTTCTGCACAATATTGTATTCGTTCTTATGATGGACAAATTACGCAAATGGTTTGCCATAGAAGACGCGCATTTCATGTAGGAAATTCCAATTCATTTGCAGTTGGTATTGAACAAGAAGCGTATGCTGAAGATGGATTGGCTTGGTTTACCAATGCGCAATATGCAAGCGTAGCCAATCTAGTAAATTTTATTTCTAGTGCTGAAAGTGTTCAAAAATTAAAAATGTATAATGGTCCACCGGTAAATGGCTTATTACCTTTATCTAATTCCTGTTATAAAATAAAAGGACATCAACATTATCCATCTAATACACACGTAGATCCAGGTCCATTTTTTGATTGGGAAAGATTGTATAGAATGGTAAATCCATTTCCAGCTCCAACATTTACTTCAACCGCATTAAATGGTACTTTTTATGATGCTGGTGGTGTAGCTGGTAATTATACGGATGCTTCTCATTCTACATTTTTGATAGATCCTGTCACTACTAATCCAATTCGAGTTACATTTTCATCTTGGAATGTAGAAACCAATAATGATTTTTTATTGATTTATGATGGCGCAAACAATAACAGCAGATTGATTGGAAAATATTCAACCAATCCAGGAACAGTAGTTGCCTATTCTGGTGCTATTTTTTTTGAATTTAGATCCGACTGTTCTACGAACCTTTCAGGTTGGGTTGCTAATTGGACAACTGATATTGCAGCACCATCTTGTCAGTCACCAAGCAATTTAATTATCACACCACAAGCATTAACAGCAACTATTTCCTGGAATGCAGTTGCTGGTGCAACGTCGTACAACATTAGATATAAAACAACTATAGAATCAACCTGGACAAACAAAACCAGTACAACTAATTCTTTTTTTGCAACAGGTTTAGAATCGAATTCAATTTACCAATGTGAAATTAGAAGCAGATGTGGAACAGATTCATCTGGTTGGATTGGCAACTATTTCAACACCAACAGACCAGGAAATACAGTACAAGGCACTGCGTCTTATGTTGCATCAACTTGCACAGGAGATTTTAGAGATTCTGGTGGAAAATTAGGTAGCTATACCAATAGAGAAGATTGGACTTACACAATAAAACCTGCAGGTGCTACTTCTATTACTATAAATTTTTCCAGCTTTGAAACAGAATTAACCAATGATGTTTTACGGATTTACAACGGTGCTTCTACTTCATCTCCATTAATTGGAACTTATAGTGGAACAACTTCACCTGGTACCATTATATCGTCTGGTGGCGCAATCACCTTTAGATTCACTTCGAGTAATTGGACAATAAAAAAAGGCTGGGACGCCACTTGGACTTGTACTGGTGGTGCATCGGTAACCAATCCAATTACCGAAATTCAAAATTTACAAGAATGGTATACAGGAAATTTTGCATTACAATTTAAAGATTCATTTACTTGTGTTTCTGGATTAAAATCTCGTTTTTACAACATTGCAAATTTTAATGGAACAGCATACAGAAGTAATTATGCAAATGGTTTTTATTATTATGATTTTTCAATAGCTACCATACATTCAGATTGGACAATTAATACTGGAACTTGGAATATCAGTACCAATACACTTTTTCAAAGTGATCAAGTACTAACGAACACCAATATTTATGCACCTTTAACACAAACCAATTCTTCCTATCTATATCATTTTAAAATGAAGATAAATGGCAGTGGAACAAATAAACGCGCAGGCATCCATTTCTTTTGTGATAATCCTACACAAAGCAATCGCGGAAATTCGTATATGGTTTATTTTAGAGATGATAACAATACCGTTCAAATTTATAAATGTACAGCCAATGCAATTAGTGCTCCTTTAACAAATGATGCGACAACGATACCAACCAACACTTGGTTTGATGTGAAAATAACATACGATGCAACTACTGGAATAATTACAATTTATAAAGATGATATTCAAGTTTCAACTTATACAGATGCAACACCATTTACGAGTGGCACACACATTTCTTTTAGAAGTGCTGAATGTGAAGTGTACTACGATGATTTTATAGTTAGTAAAACAAGAACAACATCACCAATAGTAACCGTTGGTGCAGCACCTACTAATGATGTACAATTTGAAAATGTACAACCAACTACAGACGCAGTATTAATTAATTCTGTTATACTTGACAACTGTAATAGATGGTCTACGATGGAAACTGGTTTAACCAATATAGACTTTACGACTCCAAAAGATACATTTACAGTAAATGATGGCATTGCAGCTGATATTGATATTACTACCGAAACTACCAATTTTTATGCAAATTGGACACCAAGTTCGGATACGAATTCTGGTGTTGTAAATTATTATTATAGCATTGGAACAACAATTGGTGGAAGCGAATTAGTAGCATCAACAGACAATGGAACTTCGACGTTTATTGCATTAACTGGTTTAAATTTAACGAATGGAACTACTTATTATGTTACCATAATTGCAAAAAATGGAGCTGGTTTATTTTCCAATCCAGTCATAAGTGATGGCGTTTTAATTAATTCCACATGTTCCAATTTGCCATCAACAACGATTAGCATTGCACCACAATACAACAATTGGGTAAGCAGTGATTTTACTGCAACATATGCAGATGCAATTGGTTGTAGTTGTCCTTTAAAATTTTCGTTTTATAACTTAAGTGATTTTGACGGTACAGAATGGCGAAGCAATACAACCAAAGGTTTTTTTACAGATAATTTTAATACAGGTGTGATTCATCCATCTTGGAATTCACCAGTTGGTTTTGGTACTTGGTCGAATACGGTTGGACAATTAATTCAAACAGATGAAATATCTACCAACACAAATATACACACGTTGGTGAATCAAGTATCTAGTGAAATATATTTATACGAATGGACAGCAGTGCTAGATGGTGTTGGCGGCAACCGAAGAGCTGGCTTACATTTTATGTGCGATAATCCAACGTGGCAGAACAGAGGCAATTCTTATTTTGTTTGGTTTAGAGCAGATCAGGATAATATGCAAATTTACAAAACGAGTGGTGCTACTAATGCTACTAATATATTTGGTAGTGTTCGATATCAAGTACCATTAGATGTTCAGGTTGGTGTACCGTATAATTACAAAGTAATATACAATCCATCAACTGGAACAATTTCTGTTTTTAGAGACAATATTTATATTGGACAATGGACGGATCCATCACCATTAACATCAGGCAATGCAATATCTTGCAGAACTGGAAATAGCAAAATTGCTTATGATGATATTCGAGTGTATAAGATCAGAAACACTTCGACGTTAGTAGATGTTGGCATAAATGGTGATTTAAGATTTGAAAATCCTGATTCATTAACTGCAGCTGGAAATATCAGAACATTATTATTAGACACTTGTAATCGTTTTTCAAATCCAATTGAAAAAGAAATTAATATTGATACTACGAAACCAAATGCAATCGCTATTATAAATGATGGTGTTGGTGCAGATGAAGATGAAACTCTAAGTACAACCACATTATTAGGAAATTGGTTAGTATCAACAGATATAAATTCTAATATTGCTTATTACGAATATGCAATAGGAACTCAATCTGGCGATAGTAATGTTGTAAGCTGGACAAATATTGGTCTATCCAATTCATTTATTGCTTCAAGTTTATCACTATTACAAGACACAACATATTATATTACAGTTCGAGCAAGAAACGGTGCAGGTTTATTTTCAGTAGTAGCCATTTCAGATGGAATAAAAAGAACAACAGTATTACCAGTTGAATTAATTTCATTTAATGGAAAACTGATGGATAATACTATTGCATTAAATTGGACAACTTTATCAGAACAAAACACTAAAGAATTTATTATTGAACGAAGTACAAATGGAATGGGTTTTTATACCATTGGAACTGAAAATGCTACAGGATATAGTAATCAAAAAATAGATTATAATTTTATAGACAACGAAATAGATGTAAGTAACCAAAAATATTATTACCGATTGAAAATAGTAGATTTTGATGGCACTTTCAGCTACTCACCTATTGTTGTGATTTCAATAAACGCATTCAAAACAAATGAAATAAAAATTTATCCAAATCCATTTAAAGAAGTTATCACTATTGAATTTAATTTCTCTGAATCTAAAAATAGCAAGCTAGTTTTATTCGATAATAATGGAAAAATTGCATTTACTAAAACCATAACAATTCCATCTAATAAAACAACTATTGAATTAAATGAGTTAATACATTTACCAAAAGGAGTTTATTATCTGAATATTTTTGACAATGAAACATCCTTAATATTAAGAACTGAAAAAATTATAAAACAATAAAATCCAATTAATAAATAAGGATATTATTGTATTTTGGCAATTAAATTCTAAAATATGCAATTACAAGAAAGTGAGTTAATTTTAAATCCTGATGGTAGCATTTATCATTTAAATATTTTACCTGAAGATATTGCAGAAACTATATTTTTGGTGGGTGATCCAGATCGTGTGGAAGAAGTATCCAGGTATTTTGATACCATTGAAGTAAAAAAACAGAAACGAGAATTTGTGACACATACAGGTTATGTTGGCAATAAACGTTTGACTTGTTTATCAACAGGCATTGGCACTGACAATATTGACATTGTTTTAACAGAATTGGATGCACTTGTTAATATGGATTTAAAAACTCGACAAGTAAAAAGCGAGTTGACAGCTTTAAATTTTATTAGAATTGGAACTTGTGGTTCGCTACAACATGACATTCCAGTGGATACTTTTTTAGCCAGTGAATATGGTGTAGGTTTAGATGGATTACTTGGCTTTTATAATTTTGAAGTTTCTGAAGAAGACAAACAATTCTTAGAACCAATAATTCCAATTGTGCGTAATTTAGGCGTACATCCAGTAATTGTAAAAGGTTCTGATACATTATTAAATACAGTAGCAAAAGATATTAGAAAAGGTGTTACACTTACCAATTGTGGCTTTTATGGACCTCAAGGCAGAACCGTTCGTATCGCTCCAAAAGATAAAAAATATATTGATGAACTTTCTGCAATTATACTACCAGGAAACAGAAAGCTTACGAATATGGAAATGGAAACTTCTGCTATTTATGGAATGAGTAAATTGCTTGGCCATCATGCGTTATCACTCAATGCCATTTTAGCGAACCGCGTTGATGGAACTTTTAGCAAAGATCCGCATGGTGCAACTGATAAATTAATTCGTTACGTTTTAGAACAAATTGTAAATTATTAGTTCTTCTCAATTTTTTTTACGAAGACTTTTTCATTGGTTTTTATATGAACAAAATAGGTTCCATTAGGAAATTGTGTTGTATTTAAAAGTATGTTACTATTATTACTTTTAGTTTCAGATGAGTAAACAACAGCACCAATTGTATTGTACACATTTATATTTACAAATTCATTTACATCGTCGTTAAATTGAATAGTTATATCAGAAGTTGTAGGATTTGGATAAATTACCGCTTCTAAATCTATACTCTTAAGACAATCATTTTTAATAAAAATTATTGGTGAGTATTTATATGTATTATCTAAATCAACCATTTTTAATTTATAATATGCCTGTTTGTTATTCTGAATATGTTTTGACGAATATGTATTAAGTGATGTTTGATAATTTCCTTTAGAACTTATTTTTTCAATCGAATTAAATTCATTTCCATTCTCACTTTTTAATATTTCAAAATGAGAAACATTCATCTCTGAGGCCGTTTTCCATGTAAGTTTTACTTCATTACAATTATTTATTTCACCATTAAATCCAATCAAATCTAAAGGCAACACATTATCAGTTAAAAAACCAGCAGACACATTTTGATGATGCAAAGCTGAAACTGCATTGTCTGCGTTTTCTGTATTTGTCAATGAAGTATTTATCGTAACCAACATAGAAACATAGGTATTATCTATATCGCTATCTAAAGTGCCTGAACCTTGATTTTGTAATGTCTGTCCGTAAAAATATCCTAATTTAGTAAACGCTACTTTATATGTTCCAGATGGCAAACCATTAAAAGAATATGCACCAGTGCCATCTGTAGTATATCTTCCAATTACATTATTGTTGCCATCATATAGAATGATATAAATACTATCTAAAGGCAATGCTTCATTAAAAATACCATCACCGTTACTATCATAAAAAGCAATTCCGCTGATAGAGCCAGTAGCATTCGCTGCTGTGCAAATAAAATTGGATAAACTATTAGATAAACAAGTGGCAGCAACTGCTGCTGCACAATAACCATTGGTACAAGCATAAGAACCAACTAATCTTGAACCATCAATATATGTTAGTGTAGAACCAGTACCGATGCCATTATTCGATTGTATATAAATATCATCAAATCTTGCATTGGCGACACCACTAGAAGAATGATTCCATAATGCACCTAATGTGTTTAAATTATTTGCGCTAGTAACATAAGTTGTATTCACAGTTGCCGAACCAACTTGAGTTGCTGTTAAACGAGGATCAGCACGTGGATAAGATACACCATTCGATTCTACAAATAAACTCCATGCATCTGTAGTTGGATTAAAAACGACTCTTATGCTAAAATATTCAGTTCCTGCATAAGTTGTACCAGATGCTATAATATTAGTAATATTTACATTTGCATCTAATCCATTTGTATATCTTACTAAACGAATTGGATCTGTACTTGTTTGACCAATAACAACAGCGTAACCATTTCCTATTGCAATATTTGCACTTGTTGTGCCTAACACAAAACCTATACCGTAATTCCAACCAGCAGTTAAAGAATCAAAACCAGATAAACCACTTCTGTTTGGATGCATGTTCCAAGCCCAAGTAATATTACCTGTATTATCCGTTAAACCAGCAGTTGTATATTGAGATATTGTTCTATAATTCCATTCTCGACCATTTACAGAAACAGAATTTAATTCTAACTGATTAGACGTTATTTTAGCACCAGTTGCTGCAGATTCTCTTTCAATCCATGAATTTCCTACTGTATTATTGTCTGCTCTATTGAAATTATCTACTAATATCCAATTATAAGTACCAGGACCAGCAATACTTGCTACTGAAGTAACACAATTAGCCATTGTAAAATCTGCATCCGATTGTATATCAATTCCAGTGGTTGCACTATTACTTACAAAAGAATCATTTGCTAAAGTAAAAACGCTTGTTGTTTGACTAACAGCAATTGCGCCACCAGTTGACGCGGTATCTCTTTTAAAAGTTGAATTGGATACATTTAACTCACCATAATTTGTAAATATAGCACCACCAGAACCACCTGATTTGTTCTTTTCAAATATTGTATTGGTTATAGTTAGTTTTGGTCGATTTGTATTAGTATGTCCACTAGCACCAATTAATGATATTGCACCACCATTACCAACACTAGTAGACCTATTGCCATAAAACAATGCATTGGTTATACTTACATCTGTTCTTGCAGCAGTTGTTAATCCTGTATTATCAGAAAATATATGTATTGCGCCACCACCATCATTTGGTGAACTAACACCAGAAGTATTTACTATATTATTAAAAAAGTAAGTGCCGTTTATATCAACTTTACTATTGTTACCAATAGAAATTGCTCCACCTCTACCAGCAGAACTTGTAACAACATTATTGGCAAAAACTCCACCAGTAAAATTAACGGTCGTTGGTGTTGCTGTAGAAATAGTTCTTCCTACAATCTGAACAGAGCCACCTGCATTATCTTTTGAATTACATACAAACTCACAACCACTAAAATTTACTGTTGTAAATATAGATGCGGTTGTTGAACTGGATCTAATTGTTACTGCGTTTGTACTAGTGTTCTTATTATTATCTATAAACTTACAATTATTAAAAGTAACAGAAGTATTACTAGTTGTAGAATTAATTAAAATAGCATCTAATGCAGTAATTCCGTAATTACAAGATTCGAAAATACAATTTGTAAAAGTAACATTCGTTGAGTTATTAATTGAAACTGCTTGCGAATATCCTTTAAAATAGATGTTAGAAATAGTAATATTGTTTGCGCCAGAAATATTTATAAATTGCAACGAGTTACTGGTTCCTAATGCTTCCAACATCGTTAAACAACCTTGTGTAGAGCCCAATAATTGCAAGCCATTTAAAGCACTTGTTATAGTTGGCATATAATCTAAATCATGTCCATCGCAATTATCTCTTACTTCTGTTACTGTTGAATCATAATCCCAATTTTGTATATAAGCATCTGGTAAAAAATAAATTGTTTGATTAGTAGTGCCGTTTGCAACTACTGTATTCATCGCTTTTTCTATTGATGCATAAGGATCTGTAGCAGTTCCTGCAGCGCCATTATCTTGGAACGACCAGCCACAAGTTCCAGTATTTGGATAGCGAATTGGATTCCACGCACCTACATAAATTTGAGCAGATGAATAATAAACACTAAACATTATCCATAAAAGCAGTATTTGTTGTATTCTATTTTGTAGATGTTTAGTCATAACTATTATTTTGAATTAACAATTATTTTTTTGACTTCACGGAAATTTTCTGATGAAACTGTGCAGATATACATCGCATTCGTTAATTGATTTGTGTTTATTTTCACTTCGTTATTTCCATTATAAAACATTAAAATTTCTGAAGAAATTAATCTTCCAAATAAATCATACAACTGGATTGTCACTGGTGTTTCGCGTTCTGTAAAATATTTTATATGAATTTGATTTGCTGAATTATTATAGAATAATTGGTTTAGTTTAAAATCTTGAATGCAGTTATTTTTGAAATAAATTAGCTTGCTGTTTGTCCTTTTACCATCAAAATCTACTTGTATCAGTTGGTAATAATTTTCTACAGCATTTGTATAATCTTTGTAGTTGTATTGATTTTTTTGGTTGCTATTACCATTGCCTTTTATAGTAGCAATGGTTTCAAATTTCATATTTGCATCTGCTCTTTCTAAAAGAAAATAATCGTTATTTTTTTCAGATGCTGTTTCCCATTTTAATTCTGTGAAATCATCATTACATTCTGCTTCAAAAGAATTTAATTCAACTGGAAGAATACAAGTATTTGTAATGGCAACTGAGTCCATAGAAGATAGTGAAGATGCTCCACATAAGCTGTTTGTAGATGACCAAACATAAACATTTCGTCCAAAAGATAAACCACTTACAGTTGTTGTCGGATTGGTTGGATTTGCAAATGTACCAGAACCAGATTTCACCGTCCAAATTCCAGCACCTAAACTTGAGGATGCAGCCAATGTTGCTGAAGTTCCACAAAAAGATTGATCTGGACCAGCGTTTACTGTTATTACGCCTGAATTTGCAGTAACGATATAATCACATGTTGAACCACTAGCACCATCAATCATAATATAATATTTTTGACCAACAGTTAATCCTGTAGCATTGATTGTAGTGTTTCCGGTTTGAGAACCATCTGTTGTAGCACATTGTGATTTTAAAGAAAAATTTGTTCCATTAAATCCAAAAACACCAATCTGTAAACCACTACCTGCGCCACAATTAGAAATGGTAAAATTGAATGAAGCTGTAGTTGCATCTGCAATGAAAGATAGCCATGAATTGTTCTCAATAGTACCACCAAAAATAAAATCATCAGGTCCAGTCGAACAATCGCCACCACCAATTAAATTGTATGGTGTATCTTCTCCATAATAGCTAGAAGTAGTTCCGCAATAACCATTTAAATTGCAAATTAATGGAGCTTGACCAAAAATATCTGAAGCAGGTGGATTTCCTGCGCACGTTGGTGGTGCTTCGCAAGCAACGGTTGCTACCCAACCAGCATCTGTTCCAGAACTGTTTGATTTAAATCTTGTTGTCACACAAGTACTTAATGTAGCAATTTTTAACTGTGATGAATAAGTAGTTTGAGTCGCATCATCTAAATAAGTAAGAATTGCAATTGGTGTTCCTGTAGTAGTTGTTCCATCATAAAAAAATAAAGTATCACCAGGTTGGTCAATATCGAAAGAATTCGAGCCACCAGAAAATGAAAAACTTAATGGTAAACCATTCGAAGAACAATACGTTGTAACTGTATTTTCATTATTGCCGTAAGCACCTGCAGAACCACCACTATCCATAAACGTGCCACCACAAACACAATTAGCAGTTGCGTTAGAAATAGTTATATTTAATGAAGAAGAACAACCTGAATTATCTGTAATAACAACAGAATAAGTAGCAGCAGCAAGACCTGTTCTATCTTGTGTAACAGCACCATCATTCCAAAGATACGTGTAAGGAAAAGAACCACCACTCACTGAAATATCAATGGTTCCATTGCTTGCGCTGCAAGTTGCGTTTGTGTGTGTTTCAGTAACTGATAAATTACTTATAATCACTGTATCTTTTCCAATACAACCACTTGCAATATTTGTTACAGTTAAAATATACGTTCCAACTAAAGTTGCAGTTGGTTCTGCAATATTGGATGCACTTAAACCAGCAGTTGGTGTCCATGCATATGTATTGCCTGCAATTGCTGGAGAACCAATTACAACACCAGCAACTGAACATGTCAATTGTTTATCGATGCCTGCATTTGCATTTACAAATCCAGTTACATTAACAACAACTGTATCTTTAGTATTTGCACAATTAGAAGTTGATGTCCAAGAAAAGCTATTTAAGCCAACATTTAATCCACTAACGGTTGTAGTCGATTTTGTTGGATCTGCAAATGTTCCTGAACCGCTTACAACATTCCAAACACCAGTTCCAGCCGGAAATGCATTTAATGTATAGGTTCTATTCAGTATACATAAAGTTGTGTCTCTTCCAGCGTTTACTACACCAACACCAGCACTTGCAGAAATAGGATAATCGCACACACTACCTGCATTTCCATCCATCATTAAATAATAAATTTGACCAACCGTTAAGCTAGTTGCAGTTAAAGTAGAAGTTCCGACAGCCATACCAGAACCTGATGTAAAATTACAAGGTGATCTTCTGGTAAAAATAGTTGTTACTGGATCATACTCAAAAATACCAGCTTGTACACCATTACAACTTCCACCACCAGAAATAACAAATTTAAAACTTGCAGTGCTTGCATCTGCAATAAATGCTAACCATGAATTATTTTGTAACGATCCACCGAACAAACCATCTGTTGGTGAAGGACAACCACCACCAGTTCCGCCAAAATTGTATGGCGCATCTTCGCCGTAATAGGAAGATGTAGTTCCGCAATATCCATTTAAATTACAAATTAAAGGAGCTTGTCCAAAAATATCTGATGGTGGTGGATTTAGGTTTCCGCTACACGAAGGAACATTTCCGCATGAAATAACGGCACTCCAACCAGCTGCAACAGTTGCTGCATCTGATTTCCATTTTATAGTTACACAAGTGCTTAGTGTGTTTAATTGTAATTCAGAAAATGAATAATCATCTGCTGACGTTAAGATGGCGATTGGTGTACCTGTTGCAGTTGTTCCATTGTAAAAAAATAAGGAATCACCAATTCCTGCAGACATACTAAAAGTTCCGGCACTAGAAAAATCGAATTTTAATGGTAAACCAGATGATGAACAAAAAGTAGTGGTAAAATTTTCGTTGTTTGCATAATTTCCAGATCCATCTGTGAATGTTCCTGAACAGGTGGTGTATGTTTTACCATTCATTGTATCGATTACAAAAGTCTGTGCTGTTAAATTTTTTGAACACAATAAAATCAATAAAAACAGGTAAATAATTCTCATAAAACACATTTAAAGTCAAGCAAAATTCATAAATGAGATTTCACATATTCAAAATTAATAATAAGCAATTTGGTATAGTGACGATAATATGCTATTTTTAGTAAGTCTGATTTTACTATTTTATGAAGAATCCAAATGTATTTGAGTTAATTAAGTCACTGAATATGTCTGAAAAAAGGCAGTTTAAAATCTATGGTTCAAGGCATATTATTGATGTAGAAAACAAGTACATTTTTCTATTTGATGTGTTGGAAAAAATGGAAAGTTATGATGCTGAAGCATTAAGAATAAAATTAGAATCTGCAGAAAGAAATACAAAATTTATTAAAGCTGACATGAATTTTTTGTATCAACTGATTTTAAAAAGTTTGGTACTCTATCATTCTGGAAAATCCGCACAGATAATACTCAATGAAAGTATTTCCATTATTGAAATACTCTATTTTAAAGGAAATTTTGAGCAATGTATTAAAGAAATAAATAAGGCAGCAAACATTGCCAGAAATGCTGAATTATTTTCATCCTTGCTTAAAATAATACAATATGAAAAAAAAGTTTACAATCACCTTAACAAACACAATCGAACAGAAAATGAAATCATTCAGGATTTAATTTTCGTTCATAAAATTCAACAAAATATTATTGCATTTTATGATTTACACAATTCAGCGAATCAAACCAGAATACTTATTATAAAGACCAGAAATACGAAAGAGATAAAAAAATTTGAAAAATTGATGCAACATGATTTATTGCAAAATGAACTATGCGCAATATCATTAGATGCAAAAATAAAATTTTATCAAATTCATGCTATGTGGAACTATGTGAATCAGGATAAAAAGAATGAACTCAATACTAATAAGAAAATCATTCAGCTTTTTGAAAAAAATTCAATTTACAAAGAAGAACATTTGATTGAATATGTTAATACGTATGCAAGAATATTATCTATATCTAAAGATATCAACGAACAAATTTTTTATATAGAACTCAATAACTTTCGCAGTATTGAAGTGCAAAATGAGAAGTTATATTTCTTGCGCATTTCAGCACAAATTTTTAATTTTTCGTACATGATTGAATTATCAATGTACATTCAAAAAAAACAATTTACAAAAGCAACCAATATAATTAATGAGATTGAAACAGGATTAAAGAAATTTAAAAACATTTTAATTCCATCATATAAAATTACATTTTTGTATATGCTGTCGTACTATTATTTTGCAACTGGCAATTTTGATAATGCAAGAAAGAGAATTAATATTTTACTGAATGAATACAATGAAGACGAACGTCCTGACTTATACAACTTTGCAAAACTCATTAATTTGCTTATACATTTTGAGCTTAAAAACTACTCTTATATTAAATATAAGCAACAAAGTGTTTTTTATTATTTTAAAAAACAGTCGTCATTATTTGAAACAGAAAATATAATTCTAAAGTTTTTTTCTTTAGAAAAGAATTATACAATCAATTTAGAAAAATCATTACCTAAATTAAAAGAAGATTTAGAAAAAACAAAAAGCCATTCTTTAGAAAGATATGCTTTTAATTATTTCGATTGGATAGATTGGATTGATAGTAAGATTTCAAAAAAACCTTGTATTGCAAAATTGTATACCTGACATTAATAACAATAAAAAAACTGTTGTTTCGGATTTAATTTTCTTAAGAACAATTCTAATGCTTGCTTTTTATCATTATCTAGTTGGTATTGAATATTAGTATTCCAATATTCTTTCACTGAAAAATCAGGTGAATTATATTTTTTATAATGATCTAGAATTTGGTTTCTGTTGCTCCAGCCAATTTGTAATGCTGCATTAAAATCATCTAAGAAATCTTGTTCTATTTCTTTATTGGAAACCCAAGCTGCAAACACAAAAGGCAGGCCTGTATGTTGTTTCCAAACTTCTGCCAAATCATATTCGAATTTATATTTACCTAAATTTGCAATTGCTCGATCACCTATTATTACTGCTGCAATATTACTTTTAATTGCATTTTCATAACCTTCAAAAGCTGGCAAAAAAGTGACATCTTGTTTCCAAAATTCTTTAAACAAAATCTGAACCAACAACACCGAAGTGCGCGACTGATAATCTAAATAAACCGTATTGATTTCTTCAATCGGAACATTAGAAAACAAACAAACCGTCTTAACTTTTCCATTAGCGCCAATACAAAACGGCGAAACAATTTGTGGATTTTTTAGCTGTGGAATCACTGCAATAGGCACTAAACCAATATCAACTTCACCAGTTAATAATTTTTGAGCAACTAAAGTTGGAATATCTAAACTTAATTTAATTTTATTTTTTATAGATGCAATTTCCAATCCATGTAAAAAGGGTTTTGTATTTAGATAGGAAACAGCTGAAACTTTGTACATAAAATTTATTTCTTGAATAGCAAAAGTACAGTTTTAGATTTCAAATAATAAATGAATTTTCAGACAACTATTTAACGTTTAAATGAAGACCTATACCTTTCATTCATCGCTAAATAACAATATTAAATTCACTTGTTTAAGGGATGCAACACATTTTATTTTATCATAACTTTGTATTATTCAATCATTAAAACTAAAAATTATGAAAAAAACGATGTTTTCAAAAAAAATATTACTGTATGCTAGTATAGTAATGATTATTTTTCTCAACTCATGTACTTCTAATAATAATCCATCACCGAATGGACAATTAGCTGTTATTACAAGTACGCCAAGCAATATCACAGATACATCAGCGGTGCTTGGTGGAAATGCAACTGCTGATGGCGGTAAAACAATTACTTCAAAAGGTGTCTGTATCGGATTAAATACAAACCCTACTGTTGATGACCCAAATGTATTTGTTGGAGAAATGGGAACAGGTTTAGGTTCCTTTTCTGATGATTTTTCTCCATTTGACCCAAACACCACTTATCATGTTCGTGCATATGCAACAAATGCAGATGGAACTACATATGGTGACGATGAATCCTTTACTACTTATGCGCCAAGTGCTTGCAATATTATTAATGTTACACCAACAAATCCTGTTACTATATCAACACCAACTACTTGGACTTCTGGTAATGTGTATGTAATTACTAGAGATGTTTCGGTTCAATCCGTACTGACTATTGAACCAGGTGTTGTTGTTAAACTGCAAAGTGCTGAAATTGATGTGTACTCTTCTGGAAGAATTATTGCAAATGGAAATGCAAGCAACAGAATTGTTTTTACATCTTATGCAGATGATTCGCATTGTGGTGATACGAATGGTGATGGCTCTGCTACTTCACCACAAAAAGGCGACTGGACTGCTTTAGGTTTATATGGTGGAACTGGACAAGTATATAACTATTGTGATTTTCTATACGCTGGCGAAAACAGAGGTGGTAGTTATTCTTCTGTTTATATATCAGCAGGTGCAACACCAGAATTTACGTTTGATAATTGTGTATTTGCACATACATTATCAGGAAATAACACAGCTTCTATTGCATTTTATGCGCATGGTGGTTTAAAAAACAATGGCAACCAATTTTTGACTAACAATGCATTTTATGATAACGATATTCCAATCTCTATGCATCCAAAATATAATTTAGCTACTTCTAATATTTTTCATAATCCAAACAATACAACAGAAAAAAACAGAAGGAATTTTATTTGGACAACTGATGATTTATTAAGTACTGCAGCTACTTGGAACATTTCGGAAATACCTTATTTAGTTACGCATTACAAACAAATATCTTCGCCAGGTGCTTTAGCAATTGGAGCAAATGTAGTAGTGAAATTTTTAAATACTACACATGGTTTTCAACGTTCAACATCTACTGAAATTACTTATAGTGGATCTACTATTTTTACTTCTTATAAAGATGATGTAAATGGTGGTGACTCTAATGGTGATGGTAATGCAACTAGTCCTGTAACTGGTGATTGGTATGGCTTCAGAGATCCATCCATTCCTGGAACAGATAAATTTTTACATGGTTCGAATATAAAATATGCTGCTAATTAGTATGCTAACTTTGTAAACATAGTTACAATAAAAAAAACGTCTTGGAAATCCAAGACGTTTTTTTTGTACTCGTTTCTTTTAAAATTAAGTAATGACATCATTTAAATGTGCTACATCGTTTTCTTTAATTAATGCGAAGTTCTCACCATCAAATTCTAGATGATATAAGCAAGTATTTTGATGATCGAATTCATCCATTTTTGAAATATCTTTTTTCAATAATAAACAAATTAAAACGCGTAAAGTTCTTCCATGTGTGCAAACTAATATGGTTTGTTCGTTTGTTTGTTTTAATTCTTCAATAAAAGGCAATAATCTATCGGCTAAATCTTGCGCACTTTCACCGCCTTCAATTTTAATCTCTAAATTTCCGTTTTTCCATTCGTTGATAATATCGTAGTAGGTTTTCTGTAAATCCGGATGGTGCTCCACGCCTTCAAAAATTCCCCAATCAATTTCATCAATTTCCGGACGAACCAGATGTGGTATTTTTTTAGAAATGAAAGAGTCAACCGTTTGCCAAGTACGTTTTAGAGATGATGTATAGACCACATCGAATTTAATTTCCTGATGTGCCTTGAAAAATAATTTTGCTTGTCGAATACCTTCATCGTTCAAATCAGAATTAACACCACGACCTTGCACTACTTGCCGAACGTTAAAATCCGTTTGTCCGTGACGAATAATGTAAATATTTTTGGTGGTAAGCCGTGAGTTGTGCTGCATAAGTATAAGTAGCATTGCTAAATTATTTCCAAAGCCGAAAATAAAACTACTATCTCGGATTAAAATAGAAAAAATGCTGATTTTGTATATTATTGGTAAAGAATATGTTATGGTATTAACAAATAGTAATAAAAATAACTGAATAGCGATAAGTAAGTGTATCTTTGCATCAATAAAATAATTATAATGAATACAGGAGTTGTAAAATTCTTTAACGAATCAAAAGGTTTTGGTTTTATTAAAGACGCAGAATCAAACAAAGAGTACTTCGTTCACATGAACGGACTGGTTGACAAAATCAGAGAAAATGACGAAGTAACGTTTGAACTGGAAGAAGGAAGAAAAGGTTTAAACGCGATAAATGTTAAAATAGCATAGTTTTTGTTACCTATTACTTTACATGCCTCACGAAAGTGAGGCATTTTTTATTTGAGTATGTCTGAATCAGGATTTACTGAATTTTAGGATTATTTGGATTATTTTCAGAATTTGAAATATTTTGATTTGCAGAAATGTAATTAAACATTCATAATCATTCAAAATTAAATGCTACATCCTATCTATATAATTATCTTTTGCATTTAATATTTTTAATCGAAATCAGAATTAACAAAGAACCTGTACACAAAATCAGTTATTTGAATGATCTTTGATTAGATGATTTATTACCAGTTTCATAGCAAACACTTAATACTATCTGGAAAAATAAGCTACAATAAGGTTAAAAGAATAATAAAATATATAAAACCATTGCCAATTTTTAATGCTTTTATATGATTCATTTATTTTCAAATTGACTCATTATCAAATTTTCAAATTAACAAATTCGCTAATTAATTATACAACCTAGCTTTTTCTTTTTCGTCTTCTTCAAAAACTGTGTTACTGAAATCATTGATGACATTGTAAACGGTATCACGTTCGATTGGTTTTCTGCCGACTGCTTTTATTAAGTTTACCAGTTCGCGCGTTGTCATTCCAGGATGTTGCTCTTCGCTGCCAGCCATTGAGTAAATTTTAGTGGTATCATCAATGGTTCCATCCACATCATCTACACCAAAATTTAAACTTAATTGTGTGGTATTTCTGCCAATCATTGCCCAATAAGATTTGATATGCTCGAAATTATCTAAATAAATTCTGCTGATTGCATAGTTGCGTAAATCTTCCGTAATCGTTGCTTCTGGCAAGTGTTTCATTTCGTTATGTTGGTTGCGAAACTTCAACGGAATAAATGCATTGAAGCCATGTGTTCTGTCTTGCAACTGGCGCAATCTTTCCATGTGATCTACACGATGCGCAAAGGTTTCAATATGTCCGTACAACATCGTAGCATTACTTGGCAAACCAATTTTATGTGCAATTTCGTGAATTTCTAACCATTCTTCCGCACTGCATTTTCCACCAGCAATTTCATCACGAATGTCTGCATGAAATATTTCGGCACCACCACCAGGCATCGAATCCAAACCAGCAGCTTTCATTGCGATCATTCCTTCTTCATAAGTCATTTTTGCTTTCTTCAAAATATAATGATATTCAACAGGCGTCAATGCTTTGATGTGTAAATCTGGTCGATGTACTTTTATCGCTTTAAATAAATCGACATAAAAATTAAAATCCTGTTTTGGAATCACACCACCTGTAATGTGTACTTCGGTTACAGGTTGTCCGTCATATTTTTTAATTATGTTTAAGATATCTTCGATAGAATATTCCCAACCTTGTTCGCGATGTTTTATCAATTTTGAATAGGAACAAAACTTACACGTATAGACGCAAATATTAGTTGGCTCCACATGGAAATTTCTATTGAAATAAGTATTGTCGCCATGCTTCTTGTTACGAATATAATTTGCCAAAGTACCAACAAAACCGAGTTCACCTTTTTCGTATAACAATACACCATCATCAAATGAAATACGCTCGTTCTTCAATACTTTTTCGGCTATTTTTTTAAGTGAAGCATCGATGTTTAAATTTTGCAAAATGCTTTCGATAGAATCTTTAGTTGTTATCATACTATAGAAACAATTATTGGTTAATGTTGTTTCAAAAGTACATATAAAATCGTAAACTTTAGAAAAGTAACTTTGCGATTGAATTCAAACTTTTCTAAAGTTTAGCAAATACTTGACTACCTTTGAACTGTGAAAAACGAAAAGCTGATATTATATTTAATTACGTTCATGTGGTTTTGTGCCATTGTGGATTTTTTATTGATGTTACCACTTGGCACTGCATTTATGAAACTCTATAAAATAACACCACGTCAATATAGTTTATTGATTGCAGCGTTTTCCTTGGCTGGTTTTTTATCTTCATTTACTGCATCCATGTACGTCGATAAATTGGATAGAAAGGTAGTATTTATTGGTGCCTTTGGCATGTTTGCAGTCGGAACTACATTGTGTTCTTTTGCTACAACTTTTGAGTTGATGTTGTTTTCAAGGTTTTTCACTGGTTTATTTGGCGGACTGTTAGGTGGTGTTTCAACAGCTATTATTAGTGATATTGTACCTTATGAACGACGCGGCAAAGCCATGGGAATTTTGAATTTAGGTTTTGGCGTTGCCTCCATTGTTGGCATTCCATTTTCTATTTTTATTTACAAACATTCTGATATTTTTTGGCCATTCAGATTGGTTGGAATTTTATCATTTATTACATTAATTCCAGCATATTATATTTTACCAAGTTTAACAGGACACATCAATAAAGAAACAAAAACATTTAGCGAAATCACTGAAATTTTAAAGAACAGAAACCTACAAAAAGCATTATTGTTTGCATTTTTATTAGTGCTTGGTCATTTTATGTTCATCTCATTTATCAATCCATATTTGATAGATAATTTAGGTTTTAAAGAAGAAGATACGATGTGGATGTATATTGTTGGTGGTATTTCTGTTTCATTAACTTCACCCAGAATGGGTAAGTTTATTGATACTTTGGGAAAACTAAAATCTTTTAGAATTTTAATTTTATTTTCTTTTATTCCAATTTTGGTGATATCACACTTGCAAAGTGCTTCTATTATGTTGGCATTGTTTATTTGTGCATTTATGTTTATTTTTAATAGTGGTAGAATGATTGCTGCCATGACTTTAATTACAGGCGCGCCAACAGAAGAACAACGTGGTAAATTTTTAGTGATACGTTCTTCTTTTATAGAATTAAGTGAAGGTGCTGCAGCTTTAATTGGTGGTATGATTTTATCACAAGATGCAGTGACACATCGTTTATCCAACTACAATGTTGTTGGTTATGTTGCAGTTGGCATTGGAATTATCTGTATTTATTTAGCTCAAAAGATTGAGGTGAATGAAGAATAATAAATTGTCTGAACCTTGATTTATTTGAAATATAGATGAACATAATTTAGTTTTCAAATTCAATTATAGACTTAAATACTTATCTATCAAAACAAACTCAAATAAAATATTAACTACTTTAATAGCACTCGTTTGGCTTGTGAATGGTTTATTTTGCAAAGTACTTCATTTAGTTCCAAGACATGAAATGATTGTAAGCAGAATTTTAGGTTTTGTGTACGCACCTTTTCTAACAAAACTTATAGGCATTTCTGAAATACTAATTTGTATATGGATTATGAGTAACATAAAATCTCGATGGTGTGCAATCACTCAGATTATTTTGGTGGCAACTATGAATATTATTGAGTATAATTTTGCACAAGACTTATTGCTTTTTGGCAAACTCAATCTTGTTTTTGCCAGTTTATTTATACTTGTTGTTTACTATAATGAGTTTATTTTAAATGCATATAGCCATTCTAAAAAATGAAAGCAACACTTAAAAATCATCCATTTGCTGTAGAAACTTTTTTTAAAAGTTCTATTGTATTAACTTATGCTGTTGCTAAAGAAGAATTACAACATTTAATTCCTGAATGTTTAACATTGGATACTTTTGATGATAAATATGCGTTTATTGCTATTGCTTTAGTCGATACAAAAAACCTTAGACCAAAAGGATTTCCTGCATTTTTAGGCAATGATTTCTACTTAATTGGTTGTAGAATTTTTGTGAGATACACAACAAATGATGGCAAACGATTACGTGGTTTGTATATCTTACAATCTGAAACGAATAAAAACAGAATGTCTGTTTTAGGTAATATCTTTACACATTACAAATACACAACTACTGATATTGATTTTAAAAAAAATGAAAATAAAATTTCTATTTTATCAAAAAAATCTGATGTAGAAATAGAAATAAACTTAACTAACAACAATGTAAATTTACCAGTCAATTCACCATTTAAAGATTGGAAAGAAGCACGACGTTTTTCAGGACCATTACCTTTTACATTTTCATACAACAAAGAAAAAAATGAAGTTTTAATTATTGAAGGTGTAAGAGAAAACTGGATTCCAAAGCCAATTGAAATCATAAAAAATAAAGTCGGATTTATCAATCAATTTAATTTTAGAAATGTTGTTTTAGCAAATGCATTTATGATTGAAAACATACCATATTATTGGAAAAAAGGAAAAACTGAAATATGGAAAAGCTGAAAAGACGAGCATTTCAAGGTGTTGGCAACATCATTCGGTTTAACTGGCATTTTTATGCAGTCGCTTTTTTTATAGTTTTAGTTTTAAGTTTCACCAAAAAATATTTGCCATTTTATATGAGTTTTATTGCAAATACTGCAATCGTATTTACCATCATTACTACATTTATTTCTTTGTCAGTATCTTATTATATTTATGATTACAGTGATTTGTATACATTAAAATGGTTAGATTTTTTAAATATAAAGGACAATACAACAATAGTAAACATCAATGCTGGATTTGATGAAACCAGTTCAATTCTTCAAGATAAATTTCCAGATAAAAACCTAATTGTTTTAGATTTTTATGATGCCAGCAAACACACTGAAATCTCTATTGAAAGAGCCAGAAAAGCATATCCAGTTTTTCCAAATACGATAAACATTCGCACTGATAACATTTCATTACAAGCAAATAGTGTTGATTATATTTTTCTCATTTTGCGGCACATGAAATTAGAACCGAAGTAGAAAGAACATCATTTTTCAAGCAATTAAAAAATGTATTGAAAGATAATGGCAAAATAATTGTTACGGAACATCAAAGAGATTTACCTAATTTTATTGCTTATACTATTGGTTATTTTCATTTTTTTGCAAATAAAACCTGGAAAAAATATTTACTCAATCAGCACTTTCAATTCAAAAAGAATTCAAATTAAATCCATTCATCACTACATTTATTCTAACAAAAAATGGAATTACAACTTAAAATCATTGGTTTTATACTGATTGCGTTATCGTTGATTCACTTAACTTTTCCAAAGAAATTTAATTGGAAAGAAGAATTTAAATCAGTTAGTTTAATCAATAAAGAAATGATGTACATTCATACTTTCTTTATTGGATTACTAATTTTATTAAATGGCTTGTTGTGTATTTTTTGTGCAAGTGATTTAATCAACACAAAACTAGGCAAACAGATATCGCTTGGTTTATTTATTTTTTGGTGTTTCAGATTGTTATTCCAATTTATTGGTTACTCATCAAGATTATGGAAAGGAAAATCTTTTGAAACAATTATTCACGTTCTCTTTACCATACTATGGTCTTATTTAACAACCATTTTTCTATTAGTATACGTAAGATAAAAGTAATAAATTATATTATTTAATTTTCTTAGGAACTCTGAAATTAAACTGTGTGGTAATTCCTAATTGGTAACTTACAGGAACACCTTTTTTAAATGAGGTTCCAAAACCAGTGCGCGCTCCTATAGTTAAATACATATAACGCATCATATACAAATCAAAATCGATACCAGCAGCCAAACCAGTTTCTACTTTGCTATATCCTTGATTAGTCGGTATAGATTGTTTGTTTAATAAAGTTTCTTTTTGAAGTAAAAAACCCATTTGTGGTCCGAACAAGAAACTCATTACAATTGGTTTTGAGTTGTAATTATTGATAAAACTTTGTTTGTATTTTACCATTAACGGAAATTTCAGATAATTTAGATTTATTTCTTTTGTAGCGTTCATGCTCACAGAAGATTCTGTATATTTTTGACCTTGTTCTGAATATTGGGCTTCTAATTGAATTCCCCAATGATCGTTGTAATCATAGCCAATATTTAAGCCATACGATTTGCCAAAATCAATTTTTGGTTTAATATCTGATGTATTTTCGCTTTTACTAAAATTCTTGTTCGACAACCAAATATTATTGATTGAAATTAATGCACCAATATGAAATCCTTGATTAATATTATAACCAGCAAACTGTTTTAAGTTGCGCATCATTTTTTCTTTATTTGGATTTAAATCTTCCACACCAACAGCAGCATTAAAATCTAATGTTTCTAATTTATTTGGTTCAATTAATGAACGTAAAACATCACGACTTTTTAATGGTGTAGTATTTAATTTTAGTGGTGTAGCTGATGCCAGTAACTCTTCTGATTCTTTCAAACGAACTGGTTCTGCAATTGGCGAGATATCCGTTGAATTATTGTTATCTGAATTCTGATTCGTAATTGATAAATTGCTTGTTGTATTGCTTGTTGAATTGCTTTTTGAATTGCTTAATATATTGTCTGATGTATTATTTAAACCAGAAGTTATTTCTTTGTTTTTGAGTTTAGATTTTTTACCTGAACTGTTTTTTGGAGTTACTTTGTTTGCAGTTACATCTTGGTTATTCTTAGAAGTACTATTCGTAAAAGCAAGTGTTTTCGTTTTATTATTTTCTTTATCGTCAACAGTATTGTTATTATTATTTATATCTACGCCTTTCTTACGACTCACTTTTTGTATTTTATTCTTAGTTTTATTTTCACCAGTTATAAGCGAGTTTGTATTTGTATTTTCTTCAATAGAATTGGTACTATTGTTTGTATTTGTTTGTTTATTGTTAGTCGTTGAAACTTGGTTATTATTTATCTCAAATCTATTGATACGTTTGTTTCTTTTTTCTAATGCAGTAGATGAGGCATCCGTTTTGGATTTCTTTGTTGATGAATTATCTGATTTTTGATTTTGATAAAATGCACTCACAGAAGCTGCATCTGTATTGTTACGATCTTCGATTCTAGATGAAGTATTTTGCTGGATATTATCTACCTTATCATTATTGGTATTATTGGTATTGTTGCTATTGTTGGTATTATCTGTTGTATTTGAAGTGTATGATATTCCGTTTGGTGAACTAATATTATTTTCTGTCGTTAAATTATTTAAAGCATATTTTTCAGCGTTCTTACCTTTAAAATATTTATAAGAAACTACACTCGTTGTAGAGAAAAAGCTCAATAAAAGCAACAATAGTAAATATTTGTATTTACTGTACCAAGGTAAAACAGGTGGCAATTGTCGCTCAATTTTATCCCAAATAAACGCAGGCGCTTCCACACTCGCATTTTCGAGTTTACCTTTTACAAATTGGTCAAAATTTTTATTTTGCGATTGCTTCAATTTTGTTTTCTATTTTTACATGTTCTGATTTCTTAACCATTTCCATCAATATATATCTTGCTCTTGCCAGTTGCGATTTTGAAGTTCCTTCATTGATTTCAAGCATCTCACCTATTTCTTTATGCGAATAACCTTCAACCACATACATATTAAAAATGGTTTTGTAACCAGGTGAAAGTTTATTAATCATGTTCGTCAAATCTTCGAGTTGTAAATCATCACCTGTATCTATCCAAGGAATATCCATGTTAATATCATCAACATTAACGATGGAATACATCTTTGTAGATTTTCTGTAATGTTCAACTGCTGTATTCACAATTATTCTTCGAACCCAACCTTCAAATGAACCTTCACTTCTAAATTTTTCAATATTATTAAAGACCTTAACAAACCCTTCCTGCAATAAATCTTCTGCAGCTTCTCTATTTTTAGCATAACGCAAACAAACAGCAAACATTTTGCCTGAAAGCAAATTGTAGAGTTCATACTGCGCATCTCGACGATTATTTATACAACCATCGATTAGCTTACTATAAAGTGCTGTTTTATCGTCGGTTGGTTGCATTCGTTGTTGGTAAAAGTACATATTTTTAGGAGTCAAGTGTAAGTGTCTTAAAATTAATGATTTATGTCTAGAAACGCAATTAATTGTTTTACAGCAATTGCACGGTGAGAAATGCGTGATTTTTCGTCTAACATTAGCTCAGCCATTGTTCTTCCGTCTTTTAGAACAAAAATTGGATCGTAACCAAAACCATACAAACCTCGTTTTTCTGTTCCTATCGTGCCTTCTAATATTCCAGTAAACTGATGTTGTATTCCATTTAAAACCAACGTAATCACTGTTTTAAAATTGGCTTTTCTGTTTTCTTTTCCTTTCATTTTTTCTAATACTAAATTCATATTCGAATTGGCATCGCGCGTACCACCATAATGCGCACTGTCAACACCTGGTTCGCCGTTCAGTATATCAATTTCCAGGCCAGAATCTTCAGAAAAACAATCAATTTTGTAAGTTGAATATACATAATTGGCTTTTTCTGCTGAATTTTCTTCAATAGTATGATGCGTTTCTGGTAGTTCTTCGTTGCATCCAATATCAATTAATTTTTTAATATGAAATTTGGCTGACAACAAAACTTCTATTTCCTTGATTTTGTTTGAGTTATTTGTAGCGAATACGATTTCTTGCATTATTAAATATTAAATAGTTTTTTCAATTCATTCCAAAATTTGGTTTTCAAAGCAGCATTTTTGTCTAAAATTTCTGCAATGTCTGCTTTTAAAAACTGAACATTGTTTATTGACTGAATATGGTATTTTTTTAAAGTAAAATTCAATCCAATTTCTGATTCAATATCACCAAATAATATACAGCATTCAATTTTAGTGATTTTTTGTAGCTGGTTTAATCTAATTTTTTGTTCATTGATATCGACAATTAACACATTTTCTAACTCTAATTTCAATCCATTTACAATTAGTTTTTCTATCAAACTCAATTGTGTAGTCGCAATTAATTCATCTTTAGATTTTTGGTAAAAAAACACATTTCCTAAGAAACCATCAGAAATTCCTGTTTTATTTTCACTATTTAGCACAAAAAAATGTTCCATATTATCAACTTAATCTTAAATTATTAATCGTTTGTAAATTTAAACACCTTTTTTCGTTACTTTGCATATAAATACAATTTTATGTCAGCAGCAATTATAGCAGCACTTGTTTCAGAATCAGAAAAATTGACTTTAGAAGTTGAAACAGTAAAAGAAAGTAAGTTACCAAGTATTGATTTTAACAATTTGCCTTTTGGTAAAACTTTTTCAGATCATATGATGATTTGCGAATATTATGATGGCAAGTGGCAATCTGCAAAAATTCAACCGTATCAAAATATTTCAGTGAGTCCAGCGTGCAATGTATTCCATTATGGACAAGCCGTTTTTGAAGGAATGAAAGCATATTACAAACAAGATGAAAGTGGTATAGTTTTATTTCGACCAGAAAAAAATTTAGAACGTTTAAATAAATCTGCAGTTCGTATGTCGATGCCAGAAGTTCCTGAATATTTATTTATGGAAGGCATAAAAAAATTGGTAGAATTAGATAAAGATTTTATTCCTAAAAAAGCTGGAAGTTCATTATATATCAGACCATTTATTATTGGCACTGAGCCGTTTATTGGTGTACGAACTTCTGATAGATATTTATTTTGCATTATTATTGGACCCACTGGACCATATTATGGTGAACCAATTTCTGTCTTAGTGTATGATACTTATGTACGTTCAACTAAAGGTGGTTATGGCAACGCAAAAGCTGCAGGAAATTATGCTGGCACGTTATATCCAAGAGAATTAGCTACAAAAATGGGTTACAAAGATGTGTTATGGTTAGATGGTGAACATAAGAAATACGCGAATGAAGTTGGAACGATGAATATCTTTTTTGTGATTGATGGAAAATTAGTAACACCAGAAACTGATGGAACTATTTTAGAAGGCATCACGCGCGATAGTGTTATAAAGATTGCAAAAGATTTTGGCTATACTGTAGAAGAACGACCAATTTCGATAGATGAAATTATTGCAGCTCACGAAAGCGGTAAACTAACAGAAATGTTTGGAACTGGCACGGCTGCTGTGATTAATGTTGTCAATCGTTTTGGTTACAAAGGAAAAGATTATTTGTTGGATGAAAAAACATTTGTGATTGCACAACAACTTAAAGAAGAATTAGAAGGCATTCAAAAATGCACCATTAATGACAAATTTGGTTGGGTTGTTGATGTGTTATAATTTTTGATACGTTTGACAACTGCAAATGAAATTACTAAATCAAATAAAATTACTTTTACCAAAAAGATACAAACGACTTATTCAAAAGTTGTACCTTTTGCCCAAACATGCAGGTTTTGCTTATATTCCAGGTGATAGTTACGATTCTTTAGTTAAAAAAATTAATCGATATTACACCAAATTTCCTGCAAAAAAAACAACGTACGAAGCTGAAATAGAGCATCTAAATACACTTAGCACAGATGATGGTTACGCGTATGTATTTCCGTATGATTTTGTCTCTAAATATCAACAACAAAACATTGAAGTAACTAAAGATGCAGACAATAATTTATTTTATGTTTTACATCATGGAAAAAAATTATACTACAATGCATCTTACGACACTATTGAAAAAGTGCAGTATGCTTACAATTGCACGTCGATAGAACAAGATGCAAAATCACCACATTGCTATACCAATGCTGAGTTTAAAGTTTTAACAAATGATACTGTTTTAGATGTTGGTGCTGCAGAAGGAAATTTTGCATTGGAAATTATTGAAGACATCAAGCATTTATATTTGTTCGAACCAGATTCCAAATGGATTCCTGCGTTAGAAGCAACCTATAAACCATGGAAACATAAGATTACAATTATCAATAAATATGTTTCAAATTACAACGATGAAAATTGTATTTCATTAGATGCTTTTTTAAAAGATGTTAAAGTTGATTTTATAAAAATGGATGTTGAAGGCTATGAACGTTCTATTCTAGAAGGCGCATCTCAACTTTTACAACAGAAACAAATTAAGCTTTCTATTTGCACGTATCATCACAATGAAGACTATGATTTACTACAACAATTATTAGAAAAATATCATTTTCAATGTGCATCATCAGATGGTTATATGTTATTAGTATATGCGCCATTAACACCTCCATTTTTCAGAAAAGGATTGTTGCGCGCTCAAATCTCGAAAGACAAAATTTAAACAGCAGAATAAATAATTTATTAACTTGTGGTGTAATTCTTTTGAATGAAAGCCATTAAAACTAATTTGAAATCTAATCTATCGTGTCATAGTAATCAACGCACGATGATTATTCTTTTTGTTTTATTCAATTTTTATTTTCTATTTCCAAGCTTAGTAAAAGCGCAAGAAATTGCGTGTGCAAATGAAATCATCAACACTAATCAATTAAAAGATACAACGTTTTTAAATTATCTGAAAAACATAAATTTACTTTCTACCACTCAAAATAAATTACATGGAAATGTATTAGAAATACCAATAGTAGTGCATGTTTTACATACTGGTGAACCAATTGGAACTGGCACAAATATTTCAGACGAACAAATTTTTGAAGCAGTGCGTGGTGCCAATGAACGTTGGCGAAATCTATCTTCAGATGGTGTAGATATGGAAGTTCAATTTTGTTTAGCGCAGTTTGATCCTACTGGAAATCCAAGTAATGGAATTAACCGAAAAGATGCTAGTAGACTTGCAAATTATGTAGAAAAAGGAATTGGTTATATTGGTGGCACGCTGATAGGAGAAATTGGCTCTGATGAAACGCAAACTAAGAATTTGAGTAATTGGCCACATGATTATGTTTACAATATTTGGGTCGTTAATAAAATTGCTGGAAATTGGGGTGGCTATGCAATGTTTCCACTTTGGTATCAATTTTCAAATGATGGAACGGTGATAATTGCAAATGCTATGCGATATTCATCTTCAACTTTAGCACATGAAATTGGACATGGAATGGGTTTGTTTCATACATTTGAAGGAAGTTCAGAAACGGCTTGTCCGGCAAATGCAAATTGCTCGTTTCAAGGTGATCAGGTTTGTGATACACCACCACATAAAAAAGCAGACTGCATTTCGAGTACCTGCAACAACAGTCTGGACAGTGCTTTGTCGTTTAAAAACATTATGAGTTATTGCGGTGGTCGTGGAATTTTTACTCAAGGACAAAAAACACGTATGAGCAATACCATTACAACTTCTACGCGCAGATTTTTATTGAACTCTACTGCTTGCACTGGATTGCCATGCGATACTACAAAAGCAAATTTTTCTTTTATAGTTGGAAGTAATAATACCGTAACTTTTACAAATACATCTTCAAATTCTAGCAATTTTAATTGGAATTTTGGCGATGATTCTGTTTCTACACAAGCATCACTAACACATCAATATATGCAAGCTGGAACTTATATCGTTTCTTTAGTTTCACAAAACAGTTGCAATATTGATACCATAAAAAAAACAATTTTTATTCCTATTACAACAGCCGTAAAATATAACCACTCAGCTTCTACTCTACTCATTTATCCAAATCCAACGAATGGAAATTTTAATTTAAAATTTGATGTAAATAGCAATGAAATAGTGCATCTTGAAGTGATAAACTCAATAGGACAATTGGTTCAGAAGCAAATTTTATCTTTTGGAAAAGAGCATTTTATTTCATTTGAAAATAATTTATCAAATGGAATTTATCAAATTCAATTAAAGAAAGAAAATAGAATAATTGGTGCTGGCTCTGTTAGTGTTTATTGATTTATTTTAACAACGTAATCACACCTTTATATTCTTTAGTAGTATTGTCTGGTAAAATTGCTCTGATAAAGTAAGTATAACTGTCTACTTCTTGTTCTGTATTTTTTAATTCACCATTCCAACCAAAATTTTTATCATTAGGAGCAAAATTATACGATTCAAAAATTCGTTGATTCCAACGATTAAATATCACAAATCGTTCAATGATTATACCTTTGATTTTAGTTAATGGAAAAAGAATATCATTTATACCATCATTGTTTGGTGAAAAAGCAGTTGGCATATAAACTGTATAATCACAAACTTTTTTAATATTGGCACTATCCGAATTTTTGCAATTATTGGTATCAACAACTTGTACAGAATAAATTCCACCATCTTTTACCAAAATCGAATTTACAGAGTCGTTTGTATTCCATAATATGGAAGAAAAAATTCCGTTACCAACTGTAAGCTCAATGCTGTCACAAAATTCTCTATCATTTCCTATACTCACTATCGGCAAAGGTTTTTGTATAATATTAATCGTATCGGCAACAGTGCCGCAAGCATTGGTGATTGTTGCAATATATTTGCCACTTGTATTTACTGTAATTTGTGATGCAGTAACATTGGTACTCCATTTGGTAGTGGAATTACCAGTTACTAAAATTTGAGAGAAATTGCCACAATAGGTTGTGTCATTTCCTAAAGAATTAATGGTTGGTTTTTGTATATCAACCACTTCAACAGTATCGCTTCCTTTACAATTATTTTTTGTTACATCAACAAAATATTTTCCAGTATTTATAACAGATATTGTCTGTGTTAGAGCACTTGTATTCCAAACATACGAGGTAAAACCAGCACCAGCATTAAGAACAACGGAAGTACCAGTACATTTTGTAATTGTATCTCCAATATTTACCAATAAATTGCTACCATTTTTAATTTCAATGGTATCTGTAAACGAACCACAATTATTTGTTATTGTTGCCCAATATTTCCCTATTTGTGAAATTGTATATTGAGGTGCAGTTACCGTTGGTAAACTTATATTATTGTTCCAGACAGTTGCATTATTTCCAGTAGAAACTGTTTTTGTAAACGTACCGCAAACAGAAGTATCATTTCCTAAATTAAAACCAGCTGGACTGAAATTTTGAAATAATTCAATGGTATCAGCAACTGAGCCACAAGAGTTGGTAATAGTTGCCCAATATTTTCCAGCTTTAGTTGCTGTAATTTGTGCACCAGTTGTACTTGGAACACTGACATTATTATTCCAAACTGTATTATTTGAATTGGTATTTAACTGACGTGAAAATGCATCGCAATAAGTTGTATCTTTTCCTAAAGAGAAAGCAGTTGGTTTAGTAAGTAATGTAACAATTATAGAGTCGCTACCTTTGCATCCATTCTTAAACACATCAACCCAATATTTTCCACTTAGTAATACTGCAATAGACTGTGTGGCAGCACCTGTATTCCAAATATATGAAGAATAACCTGATCCTGCATCTAAAGTACCTCCAATACAAACAGAAGTATTTCCACCAAAAGAAAATGGCAAACCTGGTGATTGTGTGATGTTTATTGTATCAGTAACAGCACCACAAGTTCCATTTATAGTTGCCCAATATTTTCCTGCTTGTGTTACCGTAATTTGCGCGGCAGTTGTAGAAGGAATTCCAATATTATTATTCCAAATCGTAGCTGCATTTCCTGTAGATAAATTTCTGGTAAATGTTCCGCAGTAGGATGTGTCATTACCAATATTTATTGGTGTTGGCGTATTTATTTGTGTGATGTTAAGTGTATCAGATACTGAGCCGCAACTGTTCGTTGCTTTTGCAATATATTGACCAAATTGTGTTGCAGTAATATTTGCTGAAGTTGTAATTACATTACCATCTAAAGTCCAAGTTGTTGATGGATTTCCAGAAGATAAATTTTTAGATACAGCACCACAAATTGCTGTATCATTTCCTAAAGAAAATGGTGATGGTTTTGCTATTTGTGTTACAGAAATGGTATCGTTTCCTTTGCAACCATTTTTGGTTACATCAACCCAATATTTGCCAGGTGTAGAAATAATAATTGCTTGCGAATTGGCAGTTGTATTCCAAATATACGTATCAAAGCCAGAACCAGCATCTAAGGTTGTAGTGCCACCTTGACAAACAGAAGTATTTCCACCAAATGAGAAAGTTAAACCTGCAGATTGAGCAATGTTTATAGTATCAGAAACTGAACCACAACTTCCTGAAATAGTTGCCCAATATTTTCCTGGTTGCGATACAGTGATTTGAGATGTAGTTACTGATGGAATTCCAATATTATTATTCCAAACTGTTGATGCGTTTCCAGTTGAAAGATTTCTACTAAATGAGCCACAATATGTTGTATCGTTTCCAATGTTTGGTATCGATACTGAATTATTTTTTACTACTACTTTTACACTGGTTGTTTTAGTGCAACCAGCGTCGTTTGCAGTAATTGTATACGTCAAACTATCTCTAGTTGCACCATTATAGGTCAGTGTTTGGTTGATGGAATTTCCATTGCCAGCACTTGCACCAGTGATTCCTGCACCACCAGAAACTGTCCAGCTAAAAGTAGCATTCGGATCAGTGCTTGAAATTGAAAATGGTGCAGTTTGTCCGCTGCAAATTTCTTGTCGTGATATATTCGTAGCAACATCTAAACAAACTAATTTATACTGAATGGTATTGGATGTTACTTGTGGTGTTCCAGGATTTATGATTGCTTTTATGTAATGAAAACCCGTATTACAAAACGAAGGTGGAATTACAAATTTAAAAGTGGTATCCGAACTTTTTACAATTTGAGAATAATCTAAACCATCAGTAGTAAAGTCAATACCACTGCACGAGTTTCCTGCATTGTTTTTTATGCCACCATTGGCAACACTTAAGGTATCAATTCCTGGTAAATTAATAGCAAATGTGCCATCTGCATATCCAGAAGTACTATGGCATCTATCATAAACTAAACTATCGTAGCAACCAGTTTTTAAATTTCTAACAACATAATGTCTATAACGATTAGAATCAGTAGCACAGTTTTGTGTTGTGTTGCTTACATTACTAAATGCACCAATTGTTCTTCTACAATCATTTTGCAACACATAAATCGGAAAACCTTTAGCACACAAACAACTCATGTTATAAGTTGAACGAACATCATCACTCGTAAACAATAAAATAATAGCGTTTGGTGGAATGGAATCTGTTGGTCCAGCTGGAATTATATTTGCGCTACTGCATGGTGCATTTGCACGCAAATTAGTAATTAATGCTAGTTTGTGGAATACGGAAAGGACAAGGTGAAGTGCCGAAATTTATATCTGCATTTAATGCACTTTGAGCATTATTTGAATTTCCAAAATCTATGGCTAAATTACTTACTTTAATACCTTCACCAGATGCAATAGTCATATACTCATTTTGACCTTCATCGCCACCACCATCTAAACAAGCATCCATAAACAAACCAAGCATTTGAACACAACCATTTGGTTGTTTTAGTGAATCGCCTTTAACACCAGAAATACTGTCACCTTGACCAGCGATATACGGATTAAAACTTGGGTTGGTACTTTCGTAAATTACAATATTTGCATTTGCTGGAATATTGTTACCAGTTACTTTATAACTAAATGTATCAGTGCTTCCATTTCCACAAATAACATTTGGTGAAGCAGATGTAATAGTTAATGTTTGTGCGTTTGAAACACATGCAATCAAGAAACTAAATACAATTAAAATAATTTTTTTCATAAAAAAATCTATCCTATCTTATCTATAATATCTTCTACTTCACTAACGTAACATTTCCTTTTAAGATTTGTTTTTCACCATTTTTAAATTTTGCCACAACATAATAACCATATACTTCAAACTGAACATCTGCACCTTTGTAGGTTCCATTCCAGCCAGTTGTTTTATCATTCGGCAAAATATTATTTACTTCAAACACTTTGTTGCCCCAACGATTATACACTAACATTTTTTCGATAGTTGTATTTTGCGGATTTCCACGAACCATGAATACATCATTTACACCATCATTATTTGGAGAAAATGCGTTTGGAATCCAAATATCATTTAAACAATTAGAAGAAATAGTTATTGAATCTGAATTTGAACAATTATTTGCATCCGTAATTTTCACTGAATAAGTTCCTTCTTGCGAAACTGTAATGGTTTGAGAAGTGGCGCCATTATTCCAAACATAAGAATTCATTTCAGATGGCGCGCTTAATAATAATTCACCTTCACAGAATGCAGTGTCATTACCAATAAATACGGATGGAATTGGATTTTGACTGATAACAATAGTATCAGAAACAGTATTACAATTATTTGATTGAGTTGCAATAATTTGTCCAGGTTGCGAAACTGAAATTTGCGCTGATGTTACACCTGTGCTCCAAATTGTTGACTGATTTCCTGTAGATAAAACTTTAGAAAAGTTGCCACAAAAAGTAGTGTCATTTCCTAAGCTAAATGGATTTAAAGAAGCTGCTTGAACTACAGTTACAGCATTAGTTGCTGAGCAATTTCCTTTTTTAACAATAACAGTATATGTTCCAGGTTGACTTGCCGTAATAGTTTGTGTTGATTCACCATTTGGTTGCCAAGCATAGCTATCATAATTTGCACCTGCATCTAATGTTGTTGATTGCTGCTGGCAAATAGATAGATTTCCTGTTATTGCTGGTTTGCTGATTGATTTTCCAAGTACGACAACACTATCCGTAAACAAACCACAACTTGGTGTTTGATATGAAACTAAATATCTACCTGGTTGTGTGAATGTAAATGTATCTAAAGGTGAAGATCCTAAATCACCAGCAGATAAAACAAATTTAGCAGTATCACCAGTGCAAATCGAATCTAATTTTTTATCTAAGAAATAATCTATACTTATGCGTGCTACTTCAAATGATGCAGTTCCAGAACAACCATTGCTATTACTATATGCTGTAACACTATATGTTCCTTGTTCTGTAATATTTATTGAAGTTGTAGTTGCGTTGGTGCTCCAACGAACTGAATCAAAAGTACCAATTGCTGTTAAAGTACCAGTTGTGCCTCCACAAAGTACATTATCACCTGAGATGGAAACATTTAAAATTCCTTCAGTAACATCTACATTTGCAGAGCCAGAACATCCTTTATTAAATACAGTTACAGAATAGTTTCCGACTTGAGAAACCGAAATAGAATTTGTAGTTTCATTTGTAGACCAACGCACAGAATCGTATTGACCATTTACTGTCAGAATGGTGGAACCACCAATACAGAATGATGTATTACCAGAAATTGTTGGAGTTGGTAATGGAACGACTACAACGAAAACAGAATCATTAATTCCACTAGCAATTATTTTCTTAATGAAATATCATCTAAACTAAAATCATTACCTACAATTTCTTGTCTGTAATCTTTAATTACAATAGTTGCAGTGGTACTATTTCCTGAAAACCAATTTCCAGTAAAATTTTCCCAACCAGAACATCCGTCTGGACTTAATTCATACCTACTCACTACTTCTTCGCCATTAATTTTTACATTAAAAATTGCATTATTGCTATTGTGTGCATAACCATACGCAGAAAATTTGTAATTCGTATTTTTTTCAACGTTTACCGTTTGATACAACACACGAAGCGAAGTATCTTCCGTTGGTGATGAATTAAACAGCAATGTACCAGTTGGGGCTGTCCATAATAATTTATCACCAATTACCAACCTTACAACCACCACATTGATAAGTCAGTGTTCCAGAATACTTCTCAGTCCATCTACTAGTCTGTGGATCTACTGGTGCACCATTTGATCGTTTACAACATATAATGCACATTTGGCTCTCTAATAGTGCTATTGCTTAAACCATTTGTTGGTGTCCATTGGTATTGCGTATAACCTGTTGGTGCTGATAATTTCACAGAATCACCTTGACAAATATATAAGGTATCAATAGCTGATGATGTAGTACATTGCGTTACTCTGACAGTAGTTGCTGCATTACATCCGTTTTGATATGCAAATGCTGTATAATCACCAGCTACAGTCACTGTATTTTGATTTCCTAATGTACCATTGCTCCAACGAACAGAGTCAAATTGACCATTGGCAATTAAGGTAACAGAACTACCATTACAAACTTCACCGTTTCCTGAGACAGATAACTGAAGATTTGGTGTTACAAAAGAAACCGTATCTTTTTGAGAACCACAAAGACCAGTAGATGTTACAATATAGTCGCCTTCTTGTGCTGGTGAATTAAATTTAATAGATACTCTTGGTTGATTGGAAGTGAATCCATTTGGACCAGTCCAAGAATATGTTGTGTTCGCGTCTACGTTTGCAACAGATAAACGAATAGAATCAGTCGCACAAGAGATTTGATTGATACGTGCATCTGGTTTAAAGCTTGCATTCACCACTACTTTCACACTTGTTGTTTTTGTGCAACCATTATCGTTTGAAGTGATGTTATAGGTTAAACTATCTTTTGTAGTTCCTGAATAAGTTAATAATTGTTTGATGGAATTTCCAGTTCCACTTGCCTGACCAGTGATTCCAGTTCCGCCAGCAGTAGTCCAAGTAAATGTTGCATTTGGATCTGTTGATGTAATGTCTATTCTTACTGAATCACCGCTGCAAATGTTGGTTGTAGTTGATGTTGCTCTTACATCATTACAAATTAATTGATAACTAAATGAATTTGAAATCGGTTGTGTTCCGTTTGGATGTGTAATAGCTTTAATGAAATGCTTACCTGTGTTACATTGACTTTGCGGAATAGCGTATTTTAAAATTTTTGTTTTAATGATGGTATCTAATACAATACCATTACATCTGTCTGCTGCATTGTTTTGAATTCCACCATTGGCAACCGATGATGTATCTGTATTTTGCAATCTGATGACATAGTTTCCGTCGTTTGCATTTGGATTTGCGCCATCAAACTCATTTAAACCACATCTGTCATAAGTCAATTCATCAAAACAATTTCTGTTCGATAAAGTCGTAGTTCTGTATCTTGTTCCAGGTGCTGCTCCAGAACACGTTGTTCCAGCTGCATCATTATTAACGAATGCACCAGAACCGTTGGTACAAGCATTTTGTAAAATGTATACTTTTTGTCCAGTTTGACAAAATCTGCTTAAATTATAAGGATAATCTGTACCTGCGCCAGTAAATACAATTACTAATGCATTTGGTGGAATAGAATCTGCCTGACTAGCAGCAATTAAATTTGAACTATTACAAAAGCCAGTTCTCAACGAAGTCATTAAGGTGTTAGATGGTGTACCAAAAGAACATGGATTTGAACCTGTGTTGATGTCTCTAAGATTGGTATTTGGTAAATCTATTTTTAAATTAGCTGCTCTAAAACCTTGTCCAGACGTAATTACCATATACTCATTAGCTGGTTCTAATCTGTCGCTATCGTTACAAGCATCTATAAAAATACCTAATATTTTTGGACAAGTAGAAGTAATTTGTGAAGTGGATGCTGTATCGCCTTCTACATAACCTATGCTGTCACCTTGACCTAAATAAGGATTGAACGTACTATCCGTACTTTGATAGATAACTACATTTGTGTTCGGTGGAATAGATGACGATGAAACAGAATAAACCAAAGTATCTGTTCCATCAGAGCAAATAACGGTTGGTGAAAGTGGATTAATAGTTATAGAAGGATCAATTAAGAAAACAATTGCAGATACCGTGAATCCAATACAACAAAACAAAATTAAGCTCAAAAACTTCTTCATAAAATAGAATTAATTATAGCTTAGAAAGATACGGACATTTTGCGTAAAAATTTGTATTGTGGAAATCAAACAACAGATTGTTAATTTAAGGAAAATATTTAGGTAGTATTTTAACAAAAAACTAACTAAAACCAAAAAAGCTCGAAACTTTTGAGAAAATACGGATTTTTACATAAATGGGTCAAAATAACACCAAAATGTTGTTTTGAAGCACTTCAAAGAGTCTTCCTGCTACTTCACGCTTGCTTCTTGACGCTTCATGTTAGCTTCTTGACGATTCACGCATGCTTCTTGACGATTCATGTTTGCTTCTTGCTTCTTGACGCTTCAAGACGGCTTCACGATACTTCACGCTGACTTCTTGATAAATTCACCATTAAAACAAATAAAAAAAGAGTTCGGAACTTTTGAAAAGTTCCGAACTCTAATGTTGTATTTAAGTTGATAATATTCTGAAACAATCCCGAAACTTCGGGACAGAATAACAGATGTATTACATCATGCCACCCATTCCGCCTGGCATTCCGCCACCCATTTGTGGTGCTTCTTTGCTTGGTTTTTCTACAATAGCACATTCTGTTGTTAAAATCATAGAAGCAATTGATGCTGCATTCTCCAATGCTACACGTGTTACTTTAGTTGGATCGATTACACCTGCTTTGTATAGGTTTTCGTATACTTCTGTTTTTGCGTTATAACCGTAATCTTTTTTACCGTTTTTAACGTTAAACACGACTATAGAACCTTCAACACCAGCATTTTCTGAGATTTGTCTCAATGGTGACTCTAAAGCAGTTTTGATGATTTCGATACCAGTTTGTTCGTCTTCGTTTGCGCCTTTTAATTTATCTAAAGCCACACTTGCACGAATCAAAGCAACACCACCACCAGGCACAATACCTTCTTGAACTGCAGCACGAGTTGCGTGTAATGCATCATCCACACGGTCTTTTTTCTCTTTCATTTCCACTTCTGAAGGAGCACCAACATATAATACAGCAACACCACCAGATAATTTAGCTAAACGCTCTTGTAATTTTTCTTTATCATAATCAGATGTAGTTGTTTCAATTTGTGCTTTAATTTGGTTTACACGTGCTTGAATATCTGCTTTTTTACCAGTTCCGTTGATAATAGTTGTATTGTCTTTATCAATTACTACTTTTTCAGCAGTTCCTAACTGATCCATTTGTGTATCTTCCAATTTATAACCTAACTCATCAGAAACTACTTGACCATTAGTTAAGATTGCGATGTCTTCTAACATAGCTTTTCTTCTGTCGCCAAAACCTGGTGCTTTTACAGCAGCGATTTTTAATGAACCACGTAAACGATTGACAACCAATGTTGCTAATGCTTCGCTTTCCACATCTTCAGCAATGATTAATAAAGCTCTTCCAGTTTGAACTACTTTTTCCAAGATTGGTAATAAGTCTTTCATTGAAGAAACTTTTTTATCATAAATTAAGATAAAAGGTTTTTCCATTTCTACTTCCATGCTTTCTGCATTGGTAACAAAATATGGAGAAATATAACCACGATCAAATTGCATACCTTCTACAACATCAACATACGTTTCCGTTCCTTTTGCTTCTTCTACAGTGATAACGCCTTCCGTTCCTACTTTTTCCATTGCATTTGCAATAAAAGTTCCGATTTCTTCGTCGTTGTTTGCAGAAATTGTACCTACTTGTTTAATTTTAGAGAAGTCCTTTCCTACTTTCTCAGAAATGTTTTTCAATTCAGCTACAACTGCATGCACTGCTTTGTCGATACCACGTTTCAAATCCATTGGATTTGCACCAGCTGTAATTGATTTTAAACCTGGTCCGATGATAGCTTGAGCCAAAACCGTTGCTGTTGTTGTTCCGTCACCAGCAACATCATTTGTTTTTGAAGCCACATCTTTTACTAATTGCGCGCCCATATTTTCAAATGGATCTTCTAATTCAATTTCTTTTGCTACCGTAACACCATCTTTAGTGATGTGTGGTGCACCAAATTTTTTCTCAATAATTACATTTCTGCCTTTTGGACCTAATGTAACTCTTACTGCGTTTGCTAATGCATCCACACCAGCTTTTAATTTATCTCTTGATTCTGTGCTGTAACTTATTTGTTTCGCGCTCATTTTTTTAGTTTTTGAATTATATAATTGTTGAATTAATGAATAGATTCCGAAACAAGTTCGGAATGACAACTGATTAAACTATTGCCAAAATGTCAGATTCTCTCATAATTAAGTAATCTGTTCCATCGATACTGATTTCAGTACCACTGTATTTTCCGTATAGAACAGTGTCGCCAACTTTAACGGTTGTTGGTTCGTCTACTTTTCCTGGACCAACTGCTACTACTTCACCTTTTTGTGGTTTTTCTTTTGCTGAATCTGGAATGATAATGCCTGATTTTGTTTTTGTTTCTGCTTCTGCTGCTTTTATCACAACACGGTCAGACAACGGTTGGATGTTTACTTTACTCTTTGCCATACTTATTTGTTGATTTTATTTGTTTTGTAATTTCGTTCAAAAGTAGTCTATTTTCGTGCCATTCCAATAAAATGGAAAATTTGACAGTTTATAATTGAAAAGCAAACAAAATAAAGTCATTATTTCAGAGTTATTACTAATAATTGTATCTTAACCAAATAAAAAGAATGTTATGCAAAATTTTAAAATCTCGGTTATTTTAAGTGTGTTATTTTTGATTACATTTTCTTGTTCTAATAGTGAAGAAAAAAAACTATTGATTGGTGATTGGAATGGTGCTGAATGGTTAGTTGGCGGAAATTCATCAGATTATGATGCGAAACAAGTGCATTTTACTTTTAAACCTGATGGTGGTTACAGTTCTGATTTTGGTGGTGACAAAGAAAAAGGAACTTACATTCTGCGCGACAATAATTTATACACCACTGCTGAAGGTCAATTGGAAATTAAAGTAAAAATTCAAAAACTAACTAAAGATAGTTTGGTATTTGACATGAATCGCAGCGGTCAAGATGAAACATTGACGTTAATTAGGAAATAATTTCTTTAATAATTACCATCTTCTTATTTTTCATTTATCAGTTGCTGAATCGTGATACAATAATTCAGTATCTTTACCATCCGATTTTATAAATTCTACCTTGATTACACGCGACACCATAGCAAAAATTATTGACACAGCTCAGATTTATGAGGTGGTTGGTGATTTTGTGAATCTGAAGCGAGCTGGTAGTTTGTATAAAGGAAATTGTCCTTTTCACCAAGAAAAAACACCATCATTTGTTGTCAATCCAAATAAAAATATTTACAAATGTTTTGGCTGCGGAAAAGGCGGCGACTCGGTTGGTTTTATCATGGAACATGAGAAAATGAACTTTCCAGAAGCGTTGCGTTTTTTGGCGAATAAGTACAATATCGAAATTGAAGAAACGCAGGTTTCCAATGAACAAAAAGAAGTACAAAACGAAAAAGATAGTTTATTAATTGCACTCAATTATGCTGCAAAATTTTATCAAAATCAATTAATTGAAACTGACGACGGCAAAGCCATTGGTTTAACTTATTTTAAAGAACGTGGTTTTTTAGATGAAACCATAAACAACTTTCAATTAGGTTTTTCGCCAAATAATTTTGATACTTTTTACAAGCAAGCCACTAAAGATGGCTACAGCGAAGAAATATTACTAAAAGCTGGTTTGATCAAAGAAAAAAACGGCAAACATTACGATTTTTTCCGAGACAGAGTGATGTTTCCGATCTTTAATGTTTCCGGAAAAGTAGTTGCGTTTGGTGGTAGAATGTTGACGACCAACAAAGCAGAAACTGGTGTTTATAATCCAAAATACATCAACACATCTGAAACTGAAGTTTATCATAAAAGTCAGGTATTGTATGGTATTTCGCATGCAAAAAACGACATCCGAAAAGAAGAAGTTTGCTATTTGGTAGAAGGTTATACTGATGTAATTTCTTTGCATCAAGCTGGCATCAAAAATGTGGTGGCAAGCTCTGGAACTGCATTAACCAAAGAACAAGTATTGCTTATCAAACGCTTCACCGAAAACATGGTGATTTTGTATGATGGTGATGCTGCTGGAATTAAAGCAGCGCTTCGTGGTTTGGATATCGTGTTGGAACAAGGATTGAACGTAAAAGTAGTGTTACTGCCTGATAGCGAAGATCCGGATTCGTTTGTAAAAAAATATGGAACAGATGAAACGATTGCGTTCATCCAAAAAAATCAGAAAGATTTTATTTTGTTAAAAGCATCGCAAGGCATTGAAGAAGTAAAACACGATCCAATTAAAAAAACGGCTGTCATTAAAGATATTGTCGAAAGTATTGCGTTAATCAGCGATAATATCAAACGTGAATTATACATCAAAGAATGTGCAACTATTGTTGATGTAACAGAAGCAGTTTTAGTGAATGAAACCAATAAAATTCGTTCGCTACAATTAAAAAAATTAAAAGATTTTGACAAAGATGATGTTGCTGTTTTAAATGAAAATCTAAAAATTGATAACGAACCACAAAAAGCAACGGAATCAAAATCACCGCATTTATTTCATCAGGAACGCGATATTTTGCGCATTTTGGTTGAATATTCAGAGTTGGATATGACCGAAGAGTTGAGTGTTGGTGAATATGTGATTTTTGAGTTAGTTGATATTGAATTTAAACATCCATCGTTTCAGAAATTGGTAAAATATTATATCGATGCCTATCAAAATGAAACGCCATTTTCTGAATTAAAGAACGTTCAAAATATTGAAGAACAAGATGTTAAAGATTTGATGGTGGAATTACTTTCATCGCCGTATGAATTGAGTTCCAACTGGTTTGACAGACATGAAATTGTAGTAAAAGATGCCAACAGAACCTATAAAACTGATGTAGTTTCGGTGATGACGCGTTTTCGTTATTATAAAATGATGGAAGCGATAAAAATTTTAGATGAAAAAATAAAAACTACTGAACAAAACGGACAATTCGAAGAAATGATGGCTGCTTTGCTAAAAAAAATGGAATTAATGGAAGCTCGCAAAAAATTAGCAAAAGAAATCTCTACAGTTATTCATCCGTTTTAAATCGTTATAAGTTATTTGTTATAAGTAATAAGTAAGGTAAAAATTGATTGCATCAACCAATTAACTATTAACATTTCACTAATAACTTCACTTATCGGAACGATTTTTGTAATATTGCGGTTCGTTATTCAACTTATCACTAATAACTAAATTCTTATAACTAATAAATATGTTACTATTCGCAATCGGTGCAACCGCAACCAAAACCATCTTATTCATTTTAAGTTTATCTATACTTGTTGTTTTACACGAATTAGGTCACTTCATTCCAGCAAAACTATTCGGTACAAAAGTTCATAAATTCTATTTATTTTTTGACTTCTTATTTCCATTTCCAAACATTGGAAATTTCTCTTTATTTAAAAAGAAAATCGGCGATACAGAATACGGAATTGGCTGGTTTCCATTTGGCGGTTATGTGCAAATTGCAGGTATGGCTGATGAAACGCAAGATGCAGAAACGCTCAAAAACAGCGAACCGCAACCTTGGGAATTTCGTTCTAAAAAACCATGGCAACGCTTAATTATCATGATTGGTGGTGTTACAGTGAATATGTTGTTAGCTATCGTTATTTTTTCTGGTTTGTTATGGAAATTTGGCGAAGAAACTTTGCCTATGAAAAACGTAACCAACGGTGGATTGCTATTGAAGATTCATTAGCGTATGATTTAGGTTTACAAAATGGTGATAAATTGTTATCTATCAACGGAAAAGAAATTGCTTCTTTTGAAGGTTTCCAGAAAGATATGATTCTAAATTCTGCTAAAACACTAACCATAGAAAGAGCTGGCAACAAAGTAGATTTAGCAGTGAAAGATGATTTTATGTCTAAACTGATAAAATTAAAAAAACAAACAATTATCTCACCTAGAATAAATACCATTGTTGGTGATGTTTCCACAGGCTCAAACGCACAAAAAGCTGGTTTACAAAAAGGCGATAAATTTGTTTCTGTAAACGGTGTTCCAACTCCATTTTTTGATGAATTAATAAGTCAATTAAGTTTATATGCAGGCACAAAAATAAAATTAGTAGTTGATAGAAAAGGTGAACCAGTTTGGTTAGACGCAGAAGTAACTAAAGAAGGAAAACTGGGTTTTGATGCTGATTCTGATTATAAAAAATATTTTAAAACAGTAAAAATTGATTATAATATTTTAAGTGCTATTCCAGCTGGAACATCAAAAGCATTTACTACTTTAGGTAATTATTTTAAAAGTATAAAGATGCTTTTTGATCGAAAAGGTCCAAAATTAAAAGACAGTGTTGGTGGTTTTGCATCTATGGCAAAAATGTTTCCAGATACATTTGATTGGCAATCCTTTTGGTATTTAACAGCAACTATTTCTGTTTTTTAGCATTCATGAATATTTTACCAATACCAATGTTAGATGGTGGTTATGTGTTATTTTTAATTTACGAAATGATAGTTGGAAAACCATTTCCTGAAAAAATACAAACTGTGTTGCAAAATTTTGGATTGCTGTTTATTTTAGGTTTATTGCTTTTTACAAATGGATTGGATGTTGCAAAAAGCGATTGGTTTAATAGTTTAATTCATTTCTTCCAAAATCTATTTTAATAAAAATGACAAGTTTTATGTATTCCTAAAAACTATTACTTCTAACTTTACTGTCAAGTTTCACCATTATATTACTATGTTAAACCTTGTATAATTTTTTATAGAACCCATTTTCTATAGCTAATAGTTCATTATGTGTGCCACTTTCTTTACTTCGCCTTTGTCTAATACTATAATTTTGTCAGCATTTTTTATTGTCGATAGTCGATGGGCAATAATAATAATTGTTTTCTTATCATTATTTAGTTTTTTTATTACGTTGATAATATATTGCTCAGATTCTATATCTAGGGCAGATGTAGATTCGTCTAAAATTAGTATTTCTGGATTTTATAAATAGCTCTTGCAATGGCAATTTTTTGTTGTTGTCCACCAGAAAAATTAACACTGTTTTCGCTTATTAATGTTTGATAATTATTAGGAAGCGTTTGTATGAAATCGTGAAGTCCTAAAGAAATGCATATCTCTATTATCTTTTTTATATTAGGATGAAAATCTCCAACTGCAATGTTTTCAATTATAGATGTTGCAAATAATTCTATTTTCTGAGGAACAATACTTACCAAATTTCTTAACGAATCATTATTAATAGAATTTATTTCAAAGTTTCCTATTTTTATATTTCCTTCTTGTATAGGATAAATATTTTGTAATAGACTCGCAATTGTGCTCTTTCCACAACCGCTTTCACCAATAATTGCAGTAATTTCTCCCTTTTTTATATTCAAACTTAAGTTATTAAAAACTGTAGTCCTGCTTCCATAACTAAAAGAGACGTTACGGAAATTAATATCACCAATATCCTCTTTAGTCAAACTTATTTTATTTTTATTGTCTTCAATGTCTAAATCAATAATTTCAAATAATCTATCAGCAGCAATAAGTGCATCTTGCATAGTTTTATTCGTCCCTATAATACTAATTATTGGTGTTGCTAAATAGCCCATTAATGTATAGAATGAAAGTAATTCACCTGCCGTTATATTTCTATCTAATACATAATTCGCCCCAATCCAAACAACTATTACAGTAAATATTTTAGTTGTAAAATCTAATAAAGAAGATGAATAGATAGATATATTTGTGGATAGGAATACAGACTTTAAAAGAGGTATGAATTTTATTTCTGTATTAAAGTTAGTTATTTTTTCTAATCCAAAATTTTTTATGGTATGAGATAAATTTATGGATTCTATCAATTGATTTTCTAATTCTGCACTATTTTCCATAACAATACGTTGTGTGTTTTTATTTAATTGATTTGTTATAATATAAATTAGTACATAAATTGGTATGATAACCAATCAAATAGTCGTGAATATTGAATTGTAAACATACATTAATACATAGGAAAATAATATGATAAAAATATTAACTATTAAATTTATTAGAACATCATTAATAAAAACTCTAATTTTTACAGCATCATTTATTCTCGATATTATTTCGCCAACACGCATGGTATCAAAAAATTGCTGAGGTAGCGTAAATAAATGTTTATAGTAACCCATTATTAGTTGCGCATCTATTTTTTGTCCTGTTTTCAAAACAAAAATTGATTTCGTAATGTTAATAATTAATTGGACAAATAGAATAACAATCATGCCTATACTTAATAAATTTAAAAGATTTCTATTTCCTTCTATTAATACATTATCTATTACTTTTTGAATATAAATAGATAAAGTCAATCCTAAAATCGTATATAACATTGCACCAAACACAGCCTCAAATAAAACTGTTTTATGAGGTCTTAATAAATAAATAAATCGTTTATAAATTGATATTTTTTCATTACTTTTTTTTAAATATTTTATTTGGAACTAATATAAGTAAAACACCAGTCCATATTTTAATGAATTCATCAATTGCATAGGTTTCAAAATTTCCCATTCCAGGGTTCATTACAGTTATTTTTTATTGGTTACTGTAGATAACAACGTAATGATGTAATGTTTCTTTCACAATAATATGTGCGATGGATGGTTTTGGTATTTGAAATAAACTTTCCTTTGTTCCTTTTACACCTTTTGCTGTAAAACCTAATTTTTCTGCAGCCATTATCAAGCCCAATACATTAGTACCTTTCTGATCTGTCGACGCAATTTGTCTTATCTTTGAGACAGCTAATTGTAAGCCATAAAAAATAGAAACAGAAGCCAAACATGCAGCTCCACAATCCGTAATATCTCTTTGTTTTACTTTTAGACTTCGGTTCATTAATTTTGTTTAGTGGTTGGATTAAGCCAATCGTCTATATTATCAAATAATAATTCATATAAATTTCTCTGTGTGATAAAAAACGTGCATTAAAAGTCATTCCTTTTTTAATTTTTCCAACGTATCCATTTTTAAGTTTTAATTGATTATTTAATAGCTTACATTTCACAATAAAATAAGTAGATTTATTTTTATCGTCTGCAACGGCATCTTCAGAAATTTCTATTACTTGGGCTTTAGCAGTATTCCATTCTCTGTAATTATATGCATCAATTTGAAGGAATACTCTTTGATTTATTTTTATCAAGCCAATGTCTTTTGAAGAAACAAAACAAGTCGCTATAATTGTACTATCTGGAGAAAGTGTTGCTATCCTTTGATTAGAAAAAACATAATTCCCATTTTGTAAACCCTGTAATTCTTGAACTGCTCCATCTGTAGTTGCTTCAATTGTATATAGTTTTTTTGTTGATATAGTGATTGAAGTTTAATTTTTACTTCTTGAATAGTAAATTCAATCTTTTGTACTTCAGCTTTCCAAATATTTACTTGTCGCTAATAAATATTTTATATTCATTTTGTGCAAACGTGTATTCGTATGTTGCCTTTTCTAAATCTACTTTTGCATTTATTTTCTTTTGATATAAAATTGTTTGTCTCTGTTCGCTGTTTTGCAAATAATACAACTTGTCTTGTTGTGCTTGCATTTCTTTTTCAAATTGATTTTTCACACTAATGTACTGTTCATTTCTTATGGTTGGAATATATGTATAAGCATTCTCTACAGTATATTTTGCAAGATTATTTAAATCGTTTAACTGGCTATTTAATTGATGAATATTTTTCTCGTTAAAATCAATTTCAATATTTACTGGCGTTGCGTCTATTTGTAAAAGAGTATCTCCTTTTTTAATTTTCTGGTTATTAATTATTGCAATATTTTGAATCGTTCCATTTATAGGAATTGTAATATTACAGCGTTCTTTCTTAGATTGAATAATACCTAAACTACAAATACTTATTGGTACATAAATAAAAGGCAAACTAATAAGTGTACAAAAAATAAAAACAAAACAAAACCATATATTATTTTTCTAGTTGCTGAAATGTTAGCATAATACAACTCATAGCTATTGGTAATTATAGCTGCAGGAAATAATTGTTTCGACATCAATTGCGAAAAAATTGTTACAAATAAATTTATAAAAAAGAAAAATCAAGACAAGAGAAAAACTCAAGTCTTGATTAGAATTAAAGTATAAGATAATATTATGACCAAATCATACCACCATTAGGTACTTTAGGTCAAAAATACCAATCTCAATTAAGATATCATGCCAAAACCAACCGCCATTTGTCTCCTTTAATTCTTGTGTGCTTAATTCTTGCACAGCCAATTTTTCTAATTCAAATTTTTCCATAACAAATATAATTAAATTTTTATTGGCTTTCTTTTTTATTAAAGAGTTTGAACCAAATTCTCTTTACAGTTAAACCAAATAAAAATTCTATAGAATATCTAATTAAAATTTAATTGCATGTCAAATATAAACAAATAATTTACAAAAAGTATTTTTTATGTAAATTATTTTATTACAATGTAAATTTATTTTCAATTTATGTGTATAAGTTACCATTGTTGGTGATGTAGACAGTGGCTCAAACGCACAAAAAGCTGGATTGCAAAAAGGCGATAAATTTGTTTCTGTAAATGGTGTTCCAACTCCATTTTTTGATGAATTAAAGAGTCAGTTAAGTTTATATGCAGGCAAAAAAATAAAATTAGTGGTTGATAGAAAAGGTGAACCAGTTTGGTTAGACGCAGAAGTAACCAAAGAAGGAAAAACTGGGTTTTGCTGCTGATTCAGACTTTAAAAAAATATTTTAAAACAGTAAAAATTGATTATAATATTGTGAGTGCCATTCCAGGGAACATCAAAAGCATTTACTACTTTAGGTAATTATTTTAAAAGTATAAAAATGTTATTTGAGCCAAAAGGTCCAAAATTAAAAGACAGTGTTGGTGGTTTTGCATCTATGGCAAAAATGTTTCCAGATACATTTGATTGGCAATCCTTTTGGATATTAACAGCAACTATTTCTGTTATTTTAGCATTCATGAATATTTTACCAATACCAATGTTAGATGGTGGTTATGTGGTATTTTTAATTTACGAAATGATAGTTGGAAAACCTTTACCTGAAAAAGTACAAAATGTATTACAAAGTATTGGAATGATATTTATTTTAGGATTATTAGTATTTGCAAACGGAATGGATGTTATTCGTGGATTTTTCCATTAAAATATTATTTTCTATTTCTGTTTCGAATATTCGGAAAATATTTTGAAAATTTACTACATTTGCAATCCGTTCTTTAAAAATTATAGTTACAAGTTATAGGATATCGGTTATAAGTATGAATTATTCCTTATAACAAACAACTTATAACCTATAACATTTAACAAACACGCCGAAGTGGCGGAATGGTAGACGCGCACGACTCAAACTCGTGTACGCAAGTGTGTGGGTTCGAGTCCCACCTTCGGTACCCTTTTTTAAAACCTTGCTTCGGCAAGGTTTTTTATGTTCTATATTTAATGTAAATGCACCACATTTATTTATTTCAATCATTTAATACAAATTTTAAATAAAAAAATATACCTTTGGTAAGCACATAAACTATGAATTTTTAAATATATTTTATAATTACACACGATGATTACGATAGGTGAAAATGAGTTATCGATTAAAGATGTTTATTCCATTCTGTTTGAAGAAAAGAAAATACAACTTTCGGAAGAAGCAATTCAAAATGTAAATAATGGCTACGAATTTCTAATCGAATTTTCAAAAGGAAAATTAATCTATGGCATCAATACTGGCTTTGGACCAATGGCGCAGTACAAAATTGCTGATAAAGATTTAAAACAACTTCAACTCAATTTAATCAGAAGTCACAGTTCTGGAACAGGTGCATTACTAGATCCAATCTATGTAAAAGCTGCCATGATTGCTCGTTTATCTTCTTTTATGAAAGGATTTTCAGGCGTTCATAAAGAAATGGTAGAACTTTTAAAAGACATCATTAATAAAAACATAACTCCTTGCATTTATGAACATGGTGGTGTTGGCGCAAGCGGTGATTTAGTGCAATTGGCACACTTAGCTTTAACCTTAATTGGCGAAGGTGAAGTTAATTACAAAGGAAAAATCAGTGTTTCATCTGAAGTATTTTCAAAAGAAAATATTCAACCACTAACTATACACAAACGTGAAGGAATAGCAGTAATGAATGGCACTTCTGTTATGACAGGAATTGGTTTATTAAATGCTATTTACGCTAGAAAAATAATGAATTGGTCTGTTATTTTTTCAAGCATGATTAATGAATTAGTTGAAGCGTTTGATGATCATTTCTCAGAAGAATTAAACAAAGTAAAAAATCATAGCGGTCAGCAAAAAGTAGCCAATGCCATGCGCCAATTAGTGCAAAGCAGTCAACTCATTAAAAAGCGTTCTGACCATTTATATCAACATCATAAAATTGCAAAAGAACGCATGGACGAAAAAGTGCAGGAATACTATTCTATTCGTTGTGTTCCTCAAATTGTGGGTCCAGTTTTAGATACCATTAATAATGCAGAAAAAGTATTGGTGGATGAATTAAATTCAGTAAATGACAATCCAGTAATTGACGTAAAAAATCAAAATATTTTTCATGGTGGAAATTTTCATGGTGACTATGTTTCTCTGGAAATGGATAAACTAAAAATTGCAGTTACCAAACTTTCCATTTTAGCAGAAAGACAATTAAATTACTTGATAAACAACAACCTAAATGAAAAACTAACACCATTTATCAATTTAGGAAAATTGGGTTTGAATTTTGGCGTTCAAGGATTGCAATTTACGGCTACTTCAACCGTTGCAGAAAGCCAAATGCTTTCTAATCCAATGTATGTGCATAGCATTCCAAACAACAACGACAATCAAGATGTGGTTAGTATGGGAACCAATGCAGCATTAATCACTAAAAAAGTAATCGAAAATGCTTTTGAAGTAATGTCTATTCACGCGATTGCTGTTACACAAGCCATAGATTATTTAAAATGTGCTGATAAATTATCGGAAGTTTCTTTCAAAACCTATTCGGAAATTCGAGCAATTTGTCCAGTAATTATTGAAGATAAACCGTTATACAAAAATATAGCATTGATTAATCAATACCTTAAAGATAAAAAAAATAACCTTTTATAATTTTACACAATGAACTATGCATTAGTAACTGGTGGCTCCAGAGGAATCGGTAGCGCAATTTGCATTAAACTCGCAGAAATGGGTTTTGCTATTTTGCTGAATTATAAAAGCAATGATGAGGAAGCAAATAACACTAAACAAAAAATTGAAGCATTAGGTGTACCATGTGAATTATTAAAATTCGATGTTTCTAATCCTGAAGAAACAACTGCTGTTTTAACCAATTGGTTAGATGCTCATAAAGATGCAAAAATCGAAGTATTAGTAAATAATGCAGGTATTCGTCAAGATAATTTAATAGTTTTTATGCCTGAAGAGCAATGGCACAGCGTCATTAATTCGAACTTAAATGCCTTTTATTATATTTCTAAAATTGTAGTAAAAAACATGCTCGCTGCTCGTTACGGACGCATTATTAACATTGTTTCCTTATCAGGCACTAAAGGCATGGCTGGACAAACAAATTATTCAGCAGCAAAAGCTGGTGTGATTGGCGCAACCAAAGCATTAGCGTTAGAAATTGCCAAACGAAACATTACTGTTAATGCAGTGGCTCCAGGTTTTATTGCAACCGATATGACAAAAGATTTAAACGAAAAGGAATTGTCTGAACACATACCAATGAAACGATTTGGCACACCACAAGAAGTAGCAGACACTGTCGGATTTTTGGCATCCAAATCGGCATCATATATTACTGGCCAAGTTATTTCAATTAACGGTGGTCTTTCTACTTAATTTATAAAAATATTTTATCTTTGCTACCATGAACAGAGTAGTCATTACTGGTTACGGAATTTACTCATGTATCGGAAAAAACATCGATGCAGTTAAAGAGTCATTATATCATGGAAAATCAGGAATTGTATTAGATGCTTTGCGAAAAGAATTTGGATACCGTTCCGGTTTAACTGGATATTTAGAACCACCATATCTTAAAGAATTACTTGACCGACGTTCGCGATTAATGTTGCCTGAACAAGGTGAATACGCTTACTTAGCTACTTTAGAAGCACTTAAAAATGCAAACTTGGATCAAGATTATATAGATAAACATGACGTTGGTATTTTGTACGGAAACGATAGTTCTGCAAAGCCAATCATTGATGCTATCGATATCATTCGTGAAAAGAAAAACACCATGTTCGCTGGTTCTGGCTCTGTTTTTCAGTCGTTAAATTCTACTGTAACCATGAATTTAGCAACCATTTTTCGGTTAAAAGGTGTAAACTTCACCTTGAGTGCAGCTTGTGCAAGTGGCTCACATGCTATTGGTTTAGGTTATCATTTTATAAAAACTGGTTTACAAGATTGCATCGTTTGCGGTGGCGCACAAGAAACCAATATTTATTCCATGGGAAATTTCGATGCTTTGTCTGCTTTTTCTATTAGAGAAGATGAACCAACAAAAGCATCTCGTCCTTTCGACCGAGACCGTGATGGCTTGGTTCCAAGTGGTGGTGGCGCAACTGTTATTTTAGAAAGTTTAGAATCAGCTTTAAAACGTGGCGCACCAATTTACGGTGAAGTAATTGGCTACGGTTTTTCATCAAATGGTGGTCATATTTCCAATCCAACAGTTGACGGTCCAGTTAAGGCCATTCACATGTCGTTAAAAGACGCAAATGTGCAGGCAAACGAAATCGATTATATCAATGCGCACGCAACCTCAACACCAGTTGGCGATGCAAGTGAAGCACAAGCTTTACACACAGTTTTTGGAGACACTAACGCACATATTAGTTCCACAAAATCAATGACTGGTCACGAATGTTGGATGGCTGGTGCCAGCGAAATTATTTATTCTTTAATAATGATGCGTGATGGATTTGTGGCGCCAAATATTAACTTTGAAAATCCTGATGAATATTCAGCAAAACTAAATATTGCAGATAAAAAAATTGATAAAAAAATTGACGTATTTTTGTCTAATTCATTTGGATTTGGTGGAACTAATTCTGCTTTAGTAGTAAAAAAATATAAAGATTAAATTTAACCATAAAAAGCACACGCATGGAAAACGAAGAAATAATAGCTAAGATCAATAACTTTTTTGTTGAAGATTTTGAAGCAGATGAAACAAGTATTGTTCCTGAAGCAAATATGCGCAAAACATTAGATTTAGATAGCTTAGACTTTGTAGATTTAGTGGTAGTAATTGAATCCAATTTTGGATTTAAAGTAAAACCAGAAGATTTTACTAATATCGTTTCTTTTCAAGATTTTTATGATTATGTAATCGCAAATAGCAAACAAGTAGAAAACCAAGCATAACATGTCTCAATGGCAAGGTAAATCAGAAGCAAATACACTTGGCTATAAAATATTCGTTCATATTCTCAGAAGATTTGGACTTAGACGTGCTTACCTTCTTTTGCGATTCGTATCACTTCATTATTTCCTTTTTCATTGGAAAAGTTCTAAACCAATTTTGTACGTATACAAAAATAAACTTGGTTATGGATTTTTTAAAGCATTATGGAAACTACGCGAAAACTATTATGTTTTCGGTCAAACCATCATCGACAAAGTTGCATTGCTGGCAAAAATAAAAACAGACTTCACTTTTAATTTTGACGGAAGACATCATTTAGACGAAATTGTACGTCAAGGAAAAGGTGGTTTGCTGTTAAGTGCACATGTCGGAAATTGGGAAGCTGCTGGACAAATGTTAGAACACCTCAATACATCTATAAACATTGTGATGTACGATGGTGAAGATGCTAACATAAAAAAATATTTAGATGCAGTAACTGGAGAGCGTTTATTTAAAATTATTTTGGTAAAACCTGACCTTTCACATATCTTTCAAATAAAAGCAGCTTTAGCCAAAAATGAAATTGTATGCATGCACGCTGATCGATTTTTACCTGGAAATAAAACAATCACCACTCCTTTTTTAGGCGAAGATGCACTGTTTCCATACGGACCTTTCCTACTATCCTTAAAATTAAATGTGCCTGTAGTGCACGTATATGCGTTTAAAGAAACCGACAAACACTACCATTTCTATTCTTCCGATTTATATTATTACAACAAATTAAAAGGCGACACCGAACAAACCGTACTAAAAGATTATGTTGCCAACCTAGAAACCAAACTAAAACTATATCCAGAACAATGGTTCAACTATTACGATTTCTATAAAAAAGATTCGGGTACAGTTAGTATAGAAAGGTAAATAAACAACATATTTACAGCTCCAAGTTCTTATTATAAACAAAACAATTTATGCAAATGTAATATTATATTTGTAATATAATTAATTAATGCTATTTTTAGATATGAAAAAAACTGAAATTACAAAAACAGCAGTACCTATATCAAAGGTAGTTGTTGCACATAATCAAGAATCTAGTACAATTACAAATAAATATAAATTAATAATCTTCTATTTTATAAAAATAATTTCTATTTTTGGTATTCTATCCAATATTATTGCAGCTAATAATTTTTATAGAACAGGCGCTTCGGGTTATACAATCACTTGTTTAGTATATGGTACTTTTTTTTTGTTTTTTTTGGGTTTAAAAAATAAAATTACAAAATTTAATATTCTATTAAGTATTTCGATTATTTTTTGTATTGAAAGTTGGATACATATAAATAAGAAAGTGGCAGATTATAGCGAACGAAATTCGAATGAATTATTTTCATCCTACCATTCAGTTTCATATGGACAAAAAAACATGGCTAAAAATAATTTTTGGTTAAATGAGCCGAATACATCTCACCATAGTGAAAAATCCGAGTATGATTATTATGAATCGCATAACTCAATGGGATTACGTGATTCTGAGTTAATATCATTTGTTGGTAAAGATAATATCATTTTAATTGGTGATTCATTTACAGAAGGTATTGGTGCACCACAAGACTCTACAGGTATTAAATCAATAGCTTATTTTTTAGCTAAAAATCCAAATACAGCAAAATATTCTGTCATTAATGCTGGAGTATCTGGAAGTGATATTGTTTATGGATATAAATTACTAACAGACACATTACAAAAAATTTTGAAACCAAAAATTGTTATCTATAATCTTAATTGTTCAGATATTGAAGATATTATATTTAGGGGTGATGACGAGCGTTTTTCTAATGGATATAGAAAGAGTTATTGGTGGGAATATTTTTACTCTTGGTCATTTATTTATAGAACAATTGCAAATAGATTCCATATTAATCCTTCTGAAACTGATGATAATGATATTACATTTAGTAAAACTGTTATTAAAAAGAAAATTCTTAATTTTTATAACTTTTGTAAAAACAATGGAAGTACATTTATTTTAGTAGTCACACCGATAAAAAAAGAAGTTCAAGGAAATTATTCATACTACTTTGAAATGATAAAAGAGTTGCAAGATAGTATTTCTATAATTACACCACAAGGAAAAATAGCAGAAATTATTAGTAAAGATGGAAATAATTATAATAATTATTATTACCCAATGGATTGTCATTTTACACCACTTGGTTACTGGGAATGGGGAAGCATTGTAGCAAAGAAATATTGCAGAGAAATTTAATTAATTAGTTTAGCATTTGGTTTCCAACCAACAATCCACTATCCAATTGTTTACATCAACTCGGCAAGTTTCTAATTTCGTAACAATTATAATTAATGTTTGCAACTTTATAAAAAGAAAAATTTCTCGTTTTATGAGAAACAGAACAATGGTTCAACTATTATGATTTTTATAAAAAAGATTAATGCATTAATCCAATTGCTATTTATTATTTTTGTTTGAATTTATTTTGATGAATCAAGAAGCAATCTTAGATATAAATATTTTAGAAATCATACCACAGCGTGCACCAATGGTAATGATAGATAATCTTCTATACGCTGACGAAAAGAAAACAATTTCTTCGTTTGAAATAAAAACAGATTGTATTTTTATAGAAAACGGTTTTTTATCAGAAAGCGGTATCATTGAAAACATCGCGCAAACTGCAGCAGCTGGCTTTGGCTATATCGATAAAAAAGAAGGCAAACCAACCGCTATCGGATACATTGCATCTATAAAAGATATAAAAATCAATCAGTTGCCACCAGTTGGAACAAAAATTGCATCAGAAATTGTTGCACAAAATAAAGTATTAGATTTCAATATTATTCAGGGAAAAGTTATATTTGAAGGAACAGAAATAGCAAGCTGTGAAATGAGAATATTTGTTAAACCATAAAAATAATTACCATGAACAAACTATTGTATTCTTTTTCTTTCCTGTTTTTTTTAATATGGAACGTAGTTAGCACAAATGCTCAAACAGTAAAAGATATTTTTACAGATGAAACACCAATCACCTACTTAGGAATTGATTTCTCAAATTCTAAATTTTACGGCGATCCAGGTACCGTTGATGGCAACGAAATGGTAAATCTGTTAAAAAAAATAAATGATGTGATTGTGTTTGAATATGCAAAAAAATACAACATTGCTGCAGCCATCAAACATAGCAACATTGATTTAAAAATAGATTTAACAGACAAATTAAATGTAAACATTGATGACAAAAAATTTATAACTTATAATCCTGGAGATATTAATAAATTAGAAGAATCAGATATCAATAAAATTGTTGGAAAATACAAAACCACAGGAAAAGGAATTGGTATGATTTTCATCGTTGACAATATGGATAAATCACAAAATTCAACTACTGCTTGGGTAACTTTCTTTAATTTAGGAAATAAAAAAGTATTATTAACTGAGAAAATGACCTCTAAAGCAGCAGGTTTTGGGTTCAGAAATTTCTGGACAAAACCTTTCTATGATATGATTAAAGACATAAAGACAACCTACTATACAAAATGGAATTCTAAATACAATTAATAAATAATTAAAACACATGAAAAAACAAACTCTTCTTTTACTAATCATCTTCTTTTTAGCAATCAATGTAAAAAAATCTAAAGCGCAATCTACGGCTGATGTATTTTCTGATAATGTTCCAATTACTTATGTCGGTGTTGATTTTACACATGCACGATATTACGGAAATGGCGAACCATTTGACGGAAATGTTTTCACACCATTAGCTAAAAGAATCAATAATTTAATTATTACAGAATACGATAAATACAACATCGAGAAAGCTGTTAAAAAAGAAGTTCGTTTAAAAATTGATGTAACAGATGCATTGAATGAAACGGTTGATGGCAATAAAATGCTAGTGGAAAAAGCGGAAGAAAAAGATGATTTAAGCGAAGAAAAAGTAGCGCAAATTATCAGTAATTACGATTTAAAAGGATACGAAAAAAATGGTGTTGGAATGGTATTCGTGGTAGATTTATTGGATAAAAACGCAGTAAATGCTTCAATGTGGGTTACTTTTTTTAGCTTAAGTACTAAAAAAGTAATTTTCACAGAGCAATTAGCTGGCGAAGCTGGTGGTTTTGGTTTAAGAAACTATTGGGCTCGTCCGTTTGCAGAAGTTATTGGAAGCATAAAATCTAAAGAATGGAAAAAATGGAAATCAAAGTATGGTGCAAAGTAAGCTTACTGCAACTACTTCCATAAGAATTCGATTTAGCGAAACCGACGCACTTGGTATTGCGTGGCATGGAAATTTTCTCACCTATTTTGAAGATGGTCGCGATGCATTTGGCGATAAATACGGATTGCATTATTTAGATATTTTCAACAATGGTTTTGTAGCACCAATTGTAAATGTAAACTGTGATTACAAGAAAATGATTTATTACGGTGATACTATTTTGATAGATACTACTTATGAAAATTGTGCTTCTTCTAAACTGATTTTACATTATAAAATATATACACCAGAAACCAATGAAACGATTGCAACTGGTTCTACTACACAAGTATTTTTAGAAACCGCAACTAAGAAATTACAATTAAGACCACCTGCTTTTTTGTTGGAATGGAAACAAAAACATCAGCTTATCTAATTTATGTCAAATTCTGTCTTTATTCATGCACATAATATTATTTCGCCTTTAGGTGTTACGTCTGAAGCTAATTTTGATAATGTATTGCATGGAAAAACTGGTATTCAAAAACAACTTAACATTGCTATTGATGACGCTGAATTACATGCTTCTTTAATTGACGACAATTCGTTTTTACATTTCATAAATGAACAAAATAATTTTACACGTTTTGAATCATTAGCTATTGCTTCAATTCAGCAAGCGCTGAAAGAAGCAACCATTGATGTTTCATCAGAAAAAACAATTTTCATACTTTCAACCACAAAAGGAAATATTGCTTTGTTAGAAAATAACGAAGTAAATACTGAATTATACAAACGAATTTCATTGTTTCATTCTGCAAAATTAATTGCTCAGCATTTTAACAATCAAAATACACCAGTGGTGATTTCAAACGCATGTATTTCTGGAATTGCAGCAATAATATATGCAAAACGAATGTTGGAAAATGGCGTGTATGAAAACGCTGTTGTAGTTGGTGCAGATACGATTAGTAAGTTTGTATATTCTGGTTTCAAATCTTTTCATGCATTGAGTAAAGGCATTTGCAAACCATTTTCGTTCGATAGAGATGGCATCAATTTGGGTGAAGCTGCAGCAACTGTTATTCTAACCACTTCAATGCAATCTCAAAATAAAATCATGATAAAAGCTGGTGTAATTGGTAATGATGCAAATCATTTGTCTGGTCCTTCAAAAACGGGTGAAGAGTTGTCGTTAGCAATCAATAAATCATTAGAAAAAGCACAACTTTCATTAGATGAGATAGATTTTATTTCAGCACATGGAACTGCAACACCATATAATGATGAAATGGAAGCAAAAGCATTTCATTTATCGAATTTAAATGTTGTTCCAGTAAATAGTTTAAAAGGAAATTTTGGACACACATTGGGTGCTGCTGGTTTATTGGAAACTATTATGAGTATAATTTCTTTACGTGAGAATGTGATTTTACCAACTTATGGATTTACAAAAATTGGTGTTCCTGTTGATATTACAATTTGCGAAAAACCAATAAAAAAAGTGATGCGTGCTTTTATAAAAACTGCGTCTGGTTTTGGTGGTTGTCATGCTGCTGCTGTTTTTGAGCAAATAAATTAGGGAATTTATAAATTTCTATAGATGTAATAATTAGAAAATTTTTAAGTCGTATCTTTACCATAATTCAATCTTCAAAACTATAAAAATGACACTCTTTGACAAACCAACCCAAGATACATTCCTCAAAAGAATTGAGAAATTATCTGCAACATCTCAACGAAAATGGGGCACCATGTCAGTATCGCAAATGCTGAAACACTTGAGCATTGCATTTTCAGTTCCAATAAATAAAATACAAGTGCCGAAAGATAAATTATACTTTTTATCGGCAAATCCGTTTGCGCGTTGGCTGATGATAAAAGCTATGACAAAATGGCCTAAAAACTTAGTCACAGCTGAATCTTTTAAAGTAAAAAATGATCCTGATTTTGAAGTGACGAAAAAAGAATTTTTAGAAAATTTTACTGAGTTTATAAACGAAACTAAATTTGATGGCAGCCATCCTGTTTTTGGTGTGATGAGTAAAGAACTTTGGGGCCAAGCGATGGCAATACATTTAAATCATCATTTAGAACAATTTGGCGTTTAATATGAATGATTCAAAAAGATACGATTTGCGCGGCGTTTCCGCAACAAAAGATGATGTGCATGCAGCGATTAAAAATGCTGACAAAGGATTATTTCCAAATGCATTCTGTAAAATCTATCCTGATTTTTTAGGAAATGATGAAGCGTTTTGCAACATCATTCATGCTGATGGCGCAGGTACAAAAAGTGTGTTGGCGTATATGTACTGGAAAGAAACTGGTGATCTTTCTGTTTGGAAAGGTATTGCACAAGATGCAATTGTCATGAACACAGATGATTTAATTTGTGTTGGTTCAACTTCAAATTTTTTATTGTCATCCATTATCAATCGCAACAAACATTTGGTTTCTGGCGAAGTGATAAAAGCCATTATTGATGGTACCAATGAAGTGATAGAAATGCTGCATCAAAATGGTGTTGAAGTACACGCAATGGGTGGCGAAACGGCTGATGTTGGCGATACGGTTCGCACTATTATTGTAGATGCTGTGATGACAGCACGATTGAAACGCAGCGATGTAATTTCCAATGAAAAGATTAGTGATAAAAATGTGATTGTTGGTTTGAGTTCTTATGGACAAGCAACATACGAAACCGAATACAACGGTGGAATGGGTAGCAATGGCTTGACTTCTGCGCGACACGATGTATTTTCAAAAGTATATGCAGAGAAATATCCAGAATGCTTCGATCCAAATACACCAATTGATTTAGTATATAGTGGTACAAAATTATTAACTGATATAATTGATGGTTCGCCATTAGATGCTGGCAAATTAGTGCTTTCACCAACTCGAACCTACGCACCTATTATACATAAAATCATAGAAACTATTGGCACGGAAAACATAAACGGCATGATTCATTGCAGTGGTGGTGCTCAGACTAAAATTTTACATTATATAGATAATAATTTACACATCGTAAAAAATAATTTATTTCCAATTCCACCGTTATTTAAATTAATTCAGGAAGAAAGCAAAACCGATTGGAAAGAAATGTATCAAGTATTTAATTGCGGACACCGAATGGAATTGTATGTTGATGAAAAATTCGCGAATGAAATTATTTCTATTTCAAAATCATTTAATGTAGATGCGCAAATTATCGGATATGTTGAACATGCTGATAAAAAGCAAGTGACGATAAATAGTGAATATGGTGAGTTTGTATATTGAGTAATTAGTTGAATAATTGTGGAATTTTTTTAATTAGGATTTACAGCTTATATAATATTAAAAAATGGTACTACTATTAATGGATATTTGAAATGAAAAAGTTTCTTACTGAACAATCCTCCTTTAAAAAAAAGGATTCGATGTGCAAGGCAATTTTATAGACGAAATTGATATAAATAAAATTAATCAAAAGCGAGTAATTGGTTTGTTAGATGGAATTACTATAACGCCTGATAATTTGCAGGAACACAATATTATTATAATTAAAAGATAAATTATGACAGTATGAAATCTTAGGATTATTCTGAAACACAATATTATTGTTGATTCATCTCAAAAAGAAAAAATTAATAAAAGTATTGTGAAAAAAAAATTTTTGAGATTCTATCAATTAAACCTATTATTGATTCTAATCAAATTTTTTTGAAATTCCAATAAAGTTTACAAAATTTGAGATTCGTATCAAATCCTTTAAATATAGAAAAGCATTATCAATGTATAAAAGAATTTGGATTATGAATATAGTTATTCTTAGCTCATGATGAAAATTTTAGACAGTAAAACTATTTTTTATTTAATGAAAATAAATAAGATCATTTGACGACTCATTTTAATCAACTTCAATTATGAATAATTTCATACTTAATTTCTAAAATAAATGACTAAGTATCCTAACAGAGTGGACTTTGAAAGCCTTTTTATAATAAATATTATTCACTCAATTTTTCTATTTTTACAAAATGCAAACAAATCTTTCTGTAAACCTTAATAAAATAGCACTGATCCGAAATGCACGTGGCAGCAATTTCCCTGATTTAATTGAAGTTGCTAAAGATTGTGAACGTTTCGGCGCGCAAGGAATTACGGTTCATCCAAGACCAGACGAACGTCATTGCAAGTTTTCTGACTTACAACCGTTAAAAGATATTTGTACGACTGAATTCAATATTGAAGGTTTTCCTGATGATCATTTTATGCAGGAAGTTTTAAAAGTAAAACCATTTCAATGTACTTTAGTGCCTGATGATCCAACACAAATTACATCTGATCATGGCTGGAATACAATCAACCATTTTGATTTTTTGAAAGATAGAATTTCAACATTAAAACAAAACGGAATTCGTGTTTCTTTATTCATCGATCCTATTGCTGAGTTAATAGAACATACAGCAAAAGCTGGTGCTGACAGAATTGAATATTACACTGGACCTTACGCAAAAAACTTCTCTATTAATCCAGCATTAGCTATAAAAGAAATAAAAGAAACTTGTGAAATAGCAATAAAAAATGGACTTGGCATCAATGCTGGTCACGACTTAAATCTGGATAATTTAAAATACTTAAAAGAAAATCTTCCACAATTGGATGAAGTTTCTATCGGTCACTATTTAATTTGCGATGCAATTTATTTAGGTTTGGAAAACACCATTCGCTTATATCTAAATCAATTAAAATAAATTAAGTATCACTGAGAGTACTGAGATTTCACTGAGAATAATTTAAAACAAATCTCTGTGAAATCTCAGTGCAACTCTGTGATAAAACAAAAAAAGCCATCATAAAATGATGGCTTTCATATATCGAAATCTAAATCTTAAAATCTTTCTAAACCTGAAAAGAAGAAATTGCCTTCAATAGCTGCATTTTCATCCGAATCAGAACCGTGTACAGCATTTTCACCAATTGATTTCGCAAAACGTTTACGAATCGTTCCATCTTCTGCTTGCGCTGGATTGGTTGCGCCAATTAATTTACGGAAATCTTCCACTGCGTTATCTTTTTCTAAGATTGCAGCAACGATTGGTCCGCGACTCATAAATTCAACTAATTCGCCATAAAAAGGACGTTCTTTATGTACTTCATAAAAAGCACCAGCTTGTTCAGCAGACAATTTTGTGTATTTCATTGCTACTATTTTGAAACCAGCTTCTGTTATCATACCTAAAATAGAACCAGTGTTGTTCGCTTCAACTGCATCTGGTTTAACCATCGTAAAAGTTCTGTTTGTTGCCATTTTTTGTTTATTTTTTTTGCAAAATTAGTTATTAGTTATTGGTTATTAGTTATTAATAAAAATATTTACCATTAATTAACGTGATTAATACTATCATTTTACGAATCATATTCACTTTCACCATCACTTTCACTTCCGAATTATCGGAACACTTTTACTATCTTTGAGCCAATGGAAAATATAGCATCGTTACAGGAATTTCTCGCTTCACCAAAAAATATAATCATTACTACACACCAAAAACCAGATGGTGATGCCATGGGTTCGTCGTTGGCTTTATATAATTATTTGCAACCACTTGGTCACAATGTGCGCGTAATTTCACCGACTGAATTTCCTCATTACTTTGGTTATTTGCCAAATTGTGATGAAGTATATAATTATATTGAAAAACCAGTGTTAAGTCAAATTGAAATTGCAGAAGCCGATTTAATTTTTTGTTTAGATTTTAATGATTTAAGTAGAATTGAGCCGTTAAATGAATTTATTCAAAAAAATACAAACGCAAAATTAGTTTTAGTTGACCATCATTTAAATCCAAAAATTGATGCTGAATGGATTTTACACGACATTAAAGCATGTTCTACTTGTGAATTAATTTATCGTTTTTTAGAAATATTTGATAAAAATTATGTTCCAACAAAAGAGGTTGCTGAATGTATTTACACAGGAATTTTAACTGATACAGGAAGTTTCTCCAATGGTGCAACCAACAAAAAAGCATTAGAAATAACAGCACATTTATTGGATTGCGGTTTGAATATTATCAACATTCAAGAGCAACTAAATCAAAGCGGACGCGAAGAAAAATTGCGATTTTTAGGAAATGCATTGTTTAGAAATATGATTATTCGCGAAGATATTGGTGTTGGAATTATTGTGGTTCCAAAGCAAGATGCGTATCGATTTAATTTGCAAACTGGTGACACTGAAGGTTTAGTAAATTATCCGTTATCTATAAAAGATATTAAAGTGGCAGTTTTATTAAAACAAGAACCAAAAATCATTAAGCTTTCTTTCCGTAGCAAAGGAACTATTTCTGTTGAAAAAATATGCAGAGAAAACTTTGAAGGTGGTGGTCATCGCAATGCATCTGGTGGAAAATCATTTTTAACAATAGATGAAACGATTGAAAAAATATTATCTATTCTAGAAAAAGAAAATCTTCATCAACAAGTATAAGATTAACCACACTTTCACCTTCACTTTCACTTTCACTTTTCAAAATAATGAGCTTAAAAGCAAAAACAACTTCTAAAATTGGATTTTGTTTACATCCAGAAAATTGCGTATTCTTTTACGATATTTTCAGCATTTTAGTTGTTGAAAAAAGTGATAAATTCAGCAATTTCCACAAAGAAAAATTAGACGCCAATAAATTAAATGCTATCTATAAAAAAATAGATACAAAAGCATATCAAACATTCGACAAGCTAACTTTTGAGCATATTAAATTCAGAATTAGTGAACAAACTAAGGTTTTTAAAAAGCAAAAATCTGGTGCATCTTTAGAAAATTATTTACAGAAAGCATTGATGCGCGAAATTTATGAAACCATAAAAGAGTTAATTTTAATTCAAGAAAACGCTGCACTTTATCATCGAACCATTAATTCAAAAACAGGCAATTATTTAATTACAAATTGCCAATTTTCTGAGCAAAAACCTGTTATTTCTTTTGATGTAATAAAATTAATTAATGGCAATTTTGCATTAGAAATTTTTGTAGAAATTGATAACGAAAAAACAGAGATTTCTCATTTTAATAGAAACGTATTTTTACTTCAAAAAGAAAACACCTATTATCTTCTAAATCTTGAAGATGCCTTATTTTTAGATAGTTTAGAGAAGTTACCATTACAAAAATATGGCGCTGATGCAACAATGTTCATGCAACATATTGTTAAGCGCATCGAACCAAAATATCCAATCAACAAAAATGATTTATTTGAAAAGAAAACGATTAGTGTTGAGCCAGTAAATTGTATATATTTAAGTGAAGTAAACAGCGGTTCTTTTTTGATGATTACACCACAATGGAAATACGATACTATTTTGGTTGAAGGTAATTTTAATGAAGAATATGAAACAACAATTAATGGTGAAATTTATTGTGTGCAGCGAAACAAAGAAGCAGAAATAAATTTTGTTCATGAAATAAAAAACACGCATACAAATTTTGCCAAACAAATGAATAGCTATTTTTATTTATCATTTGATGAAGCAAAAAAAAAGAATTGGTTCTTAAAATTTTACCATCAATTATTAGATAAAAACATTGAGTTGATTGGAATGGATATGTTGCATAATTTCAGGTATTCGCCATTTCCAATTCAAACTAATTTTGAAAAAATACAAACACTCGACAACCTAATAACTGCGCAGTTATTGGTAACTTTTGGCGATGAAATTGTACCATTAAAAGAATTACAAAAAACGTTGTTTAATCATCAGCGTTCTGTGCTGTTAAAAGATAATTCGATTGGAATCTTAGATGATGAATGGATGCAGCAATATGCTACTATTATCAAACATAGTAAAATTGATAAAGATACAATTACGATTCCAAAATGGTTGTTGATGCAATCTGAAGAAATCAGCAAATTGCAGCAATTAAAATTTGTAATAGATACTAATTGGTGGCAAAAATGGAAAACATGGCAACAAATTGATGAGCAGTTATTTCCAATTCCAACAGCTATAAATGCTACGCTTCGCGCCTACCAACATAAAGGTTATGAATGGCTACGCTTGCTCAGTGAAATCGGTGCTGGTGCTTGTTTAGCTGATGATATGGGTTTGGGAAAAACGATACAGACTATTTGTTTTATTGCATCGCAATACGAAATAAATCCAGCAGATAAATTCATCATCGTTTGTCCAAGTTCCTTAATTTATAACTGGAAAATGGAATTAGAAAAATTCTTTCCAACGATAAAATCGTATGTTCATTATGGCACACAACGCAAGTTCGACAACTTTTTTAAAGAAGATGCTCAAATAATAATTACAGCTTATTCTACGTTACGAGTTGATATTGAATTAATGAAATCCGTATTTTGGAATACGATTGTTTTAGATGAAAGTCACAATATAAAAACGCTGTATGCACAAGCAACAAAGGCAGTTTACGAAATCATTGCAAAAAATAAAATTGCATTAAGTGGCACACCTATCATGAATAATACGTTTGATTTGTATGCGCAACTCAATTATTTATTACCTTCTTTTTTAGGCACACAAGAGTTTTTTAGAAACGAATACGCATTACCAATTGACAGAAACAGAAGTACAGAAAAAATGGAAGCATTGCACAAACTCACTGCACCATTTGTATTGCGCAGAACCAAACAACAAGTAGCAACTGATTTACCAGAAAAAACAGAATTGACTTTGTGGTGCGAAATGGATGATGAACAACGCGAAGCTTATGACGAAGTAAAATCACAAATAAAGAAAAGCATTTTCTTAAATATTAAACAAGAAGGTTTAGGAAAAAGCAAGCTGTCTATTTTACAAGGAATTATAAAATTGCGACAAGTTTGTTGTTCGCCAACTTTATTAAAAGACGATGAAATTAGAACAAATGAGTCTATAAAAATAAAAGTTTTACTAGATGAGATTGTAAATAATTTATCAACAAATAAAGTACTGGTTTTTTCGCAATTCAAAGGTATGTTACATTTAATTGCGGATGAATTGAAACAACACAAAATTTCATTTTATCATTTTGATGGTGACACCGCAGTTACCGAGCGACAAGCATTGGTTTCTAAATTTCAGGAAGATGAAAATAATGTAAATGTATTTTTAATGAGTTTAAAAACAGGAAACGCTGGCATCAACTTAACTGCAGCAGACTATGTTTTCCTGGTAGATCCGTGGTGGAACACTGCAGTGCAACAACAAGCAATTGACAGAACGCATCGCATTGGACAAACCAAAAATGTGTTTGCCTATAAGATGATTTGTAAAGATACGATTGAAGAAAAAATCATTCAAATCCAACAAAAAAAACAACAAACGTCTGATGCATTAATTGTAGAAGAAGAAAATTTTGTAAAAAATCTTACGCAAGAAGATATTGCATTCTTGTTTGATTAAATAAAAAAATGGCTTGTATTTTTGTGATACAAGCCATTTTTTATTTTATGTTTTACAGATTAAAACTTAATTCTATCAACACCAACCCATTCATCAGAAGTGCTGCTCCAGCCATCATAATGTATAAAATATTTTTTCGCTTTGTCGTTAACTTGTGTAATTGTTGCATCGTACCAATTTCCAGACCACGACACTTTTACTTTGCGACCTAATATTTTGCTGCTTCTAATTCTATCTGCAGTTACAACTTCATCAAACGCAGCAGACAAGCCAACATAGCGCACTTTATATGCGCCATTTACCACTTCTAAAATACTTGCAGCCATCCATTTAGAACCCAAAATCACTTGTACTTTTTCTAATTTCGAATACGTTGGAGTTGCAGAAGTTGTGATGGTTACCGTTGTAGGTTTCGTACTGTAAACCGTATCAATTTTTCCTTTAAAAATAGTATCTGTTCTTCCTTTTGTAAGAATGGTAACCGTATCGATTTTGTATTTATAAACCGTATCTATTTTGTTTTTTAATATCGTTACTACATCAGCAATATTGTATTTATAAACGGTATCAATTTTATTTTTAAGAATCGTTACAACATCAGTATTGTATTTATAAAGTGTGTCTGTTTTATTTCTAAGAATTGTAATTGTATCGCGTTTGTATTTGTAAATAGTATCAACTTTAACAACTAAAAAATTAGCAGTGTCATTTTTATTCGGACTTAAAAACATCACTCTGTCAGCAGCAACTACTTCATCAGCTAAAAACCACGCATCGTAATCTACCAAGTATGTGCCGTTGCTGTAACTAATTAATTTGCCAGGTTCCCATTTTCCGTCTTTGTTAATTTGAATTCTGTCTCCAGTTTTTTGAGCTGATGCATTAAAAATAAATGCTATTAATATTGCTGTTAGAATATAGATTTTTTTCATGCTTTTTTGATTTAATGGTGTATAAAAATAATTAAATGATTTGATAAAATGTAATTTACGAATTAGTAATTTTAATCATGCGTTACATTTATCGTGCCAAATTTTGTAATTTTATGATTTTAAATTCACTGATTAAAAAAACACATTAATTCATAAACACTTATTATTATCTTGTAAAAAAATTGACTAAAAGAATTATGAAGAAATTATTTTTAATGCCTGGTTTTGGTGAAGATACTTTTTGTTTCAACGAACTCATTCCTTTAATAAACAACCACGAATTTATTCATGTAGATTACAGACCTGTTTTAGATAAATTTACGTTTCCGTTTATTACTGTAAAACAATTTGCAACTCAATTAATAAAGTTCTATAACATTCAACCGAATGATAAAATTATAGGTCATTCAATGGGTGGCTATTTTTCATTTCAAATTCGTGAGATACAAGGAAATACAATTTGCATGATTGGTTCTTTCAACGACCCAAAAAAAGTATTGCATATGGTTCCACAATTTCCCAGAATAACGTTATTTGCTGCTTTTACAGGTTTGGTAAAAAAACAATTTTTAAAAGATTATTTACTCAAAAAGATAAAAAACGAAAATTATCGAAAAATACAATCGTATATAATGGATAATTTTGATTCGTTTTCAGATAAACAATTAGCACTCATAATTGAAATGACATACGAAAATAAAATAACGTCAACATTACCAAATCCTTTACGCATCCATGATAAAGCAGATCGAATTGTTGCATCACCAGATGAAAAATTTATACAAATAAATGGTGGACATTTTTGTTTAAATTTGTTTCCAAACGAAACATTCGCAGCAATGACTGACTTCTTAAATATTGACTAAAAAAAAATGGCAACCACTTATAATAATTGGGAATTTAATGTTAAACCTGAAAACCATCAGGTAGTAAAATACAAGCAAATAATCAATGAATATCTAACTAAAGATGAAATAAAAAAAGTTACACGAAAAATCAGATTGGAAAGGTTTTATGGAGGTTGCTTCTGTTTGGTTCTGGGTAATTTTTTCTTTTGTATTGGTTGCGGTTGTTCCATATTTTACTTCAAGCAAATTTGTTTTTGCTGCAAGCATTATTGTTGCACTTTTTATTATTGGTGGCAAACAATTAGGTTGCGCAATTATCATGCATGATGCGTCACATTATTCATTATTTAAAACTAAAAAATACAATGATGTTATTGGAAATTTTTTGGGTGCATATCCAATATTTAATAATATCGAACAATACAGACCATATCATTTCCAACACCATATTGCAACAGGTACTTCTGATGATCCGGATTTAGGACTAACAGCTGGTTATCCAACTAGATTATTAAGTATGTTACGCAAATTATTCAGAGATTTAATTGGATTAACAGGTATTAAAGCAAATTTTGGTTTAACTGCAATGCATCTTGGTTTTATAAAATATAATTTAGGAAATTTCATTGAAAAAATACCTATAGAAAATCGTCCTTGGAAAGTGATTTTTAGAAATGCGTATTACAATCTTCGAGGTGGCATTTTATTTCATGCAATTTTATTTACAATCTTATTTTTATGCGGAAAATACTGGTTATACTTTTTATGGATTGGTGCATATTTTACTACTTATAATTTTAGTTTGCGTATTCGTTCTATTGCAGAACATTCAGTAGTAGAAGATCAAAATGATCCTTACAAAAATACGCGCACAACTTATGCAAATTATATTGAACAAATTTTATTTGCGCCACTACATGTCAACTATCATTTAGAACATCATTTTTTACAAAATATGCCTTCTTATAATTCGCCAAAATTGCATGAATTATTAAAAGAACGTGGTTTTTATAAATTTGGTTTATTAAAAGAAAATTATTGGCAAATTATAAAAATGGCGATTGTAAAAAGTGATAAGTAAATAGGAATAAGGAATTCTCGAGACTAAAAACTCATGACTAAAAAACTATAAAATGAACGAAAAACAAAACAAAGGTTTAAAACTGCTGATTTTAGTAGCTGCACTCGGCTATTTTGTAGATGTATATGATTTAGTTTTGTTCGGTGTTATTCGTGTTCCAAGCTTAAAAGGAATCGGCATCACATCAGATGCAGACATCGCCATGTACGGAAAAATGCTTTTTAATTACCAAATGTATGGTATGTTGATTGGTGGCATTTTTTGGGGAATTTTAGGTGATAAAAAAGGTCGACTTTCCGTATTATTTGGTTCCATTTTTTTATATTCAATTGCCAATGTTTTAAATGGAATGATTACAACAATTGAACAGTACAAAATATTACGTTTTGTGGCTGGATTTGGTTTAGCTGGTGAACTTGGTGCTGGTATCACTTTAGTAAGTGAAAGTATGAGCAAAGAAAAACGTGGATACGGAACTACAATTATTGCCAGCGTTGGCGTCATTGGCGCTGTAGTTGCTAGTTTATTGGCTTCCTATCCAGATTTAATTAATTGGCGAACAAATTACTACATTGGTGGTGCAATGGGTTTTGCATTATTGATAATGCGCATCGGTGTTAGCGAATCTGGTATGTATAAAGATCTTGCATTAGAAAAAACAGTTTCAAAAGGAAATTTTTTGTTGCTCTTTAAAAATTTTTCTACATTTTCAAGATATTTTTCTGTCATTATTGTTGGTATTCCGATTTGGTATTGCATCAATACATTTGTATTTTTTTCTAAAGAAATGGGACAAGCCATGAATATGACAGACATTCCAGTTCCAGCCAAAGCCATTATGTATAATTATATTGGTTTGTGTTTTGGTGATATTGCAAGTGGTTTAATCAGTCAATATCTTAAAAGTAGAAAAAAAGCCATTCTTTTATTTTTATGTTTATCAATTTTATCCATCGCATTTTATCTAACTATTGGGAAACAAAATCTAACCTACTTTTATTTTGCTTGCACCATTGTTGGTTTCACTGCAGGATATTGGGCAGTTTTTAATATAACTGCTTCGGAACAATTTGGAACAAATTTACGTGCAACTGTAACAACATCAACGCCTAATTTTGTGCGTGGTGCAGTTCCTTTAGTTAATATTTTGGCAGGTGGTTTCATCAGTAATGGACATTCTTATATAAATTCGTACTTGTTTGTAGGTATAATTGTATTTGTAATGGCTTTTTTTGCATTACTTACATTGAAAGAAACTTTCGCAAAAGATTTAAATTATGTTGAATAAACTTTAAATCTTTAGTAGATTTTTGTATTTTTTCTTAATAATTGTTATCTTTATCAAAATTATCATAACTATAGTAAAATAAAATATCTTTAATAATAGTACAATCTTACCACCTTGTACATAAGATATTTGATTTATTGCATTTGAAAAACAATAAACTAAAACAAATGAAAACAAACTTTAAACACCTTTTTCTAACGATTATCTGTATTGCATTCGCAACAGTTTCTTTTGCTCAAAAGTCTAAAAAAGACAATGGTGTTGGTGTAGCTGGAGATGCCAATTCTTCTACAATGACAGTAAAACAAGCGAAAAAGTACTACAAAGTAGATTCTAAAAAATTTCTACAAGATTGGAATTTAATTATTCATGGTGGTGCGACAGTTCCATTTACAGATTTAAGAAGTTATGACTGGTTTCGTCAAACTAAAAAACCAAGCGAATTACAATGGGACGCAGGTATTGGTTTAACAAAAATGTTTAATAGTGCATTTGGTTTGAATATTGATTACACTTTAGGGAAAGTTTCTGGAAGAACTGTTGAAAAAGGTGGTTTCGCTGAAGACAGACAATATTGGAAACAAATTGGCTTTGATCAACCAGTTTATTTCAAAACATCTATTTTCCATATGGCATGTTTAAGTGCCTATATTGATTGGATGGGTATTGGAATGGGTTACAATTCATATATAAAATCTAAAATTACAGGCAAACCTGTTAAAGCACGCAGATTTGCAGTGTATACAAAATTAGGGTTGGGTTTTTGGCGTGGTTCTTCTCAAATATATAACGTAAAAGATGATAAACCAATTGCAAACAACCAATATACACGTGGTTTTACTAACAAATTTACTGAGGTAGTTTTTCCATTAGCAATGGGTATGAAATTTAAAGTAACTAAAATGTTTGATATTGGTGTTGAAAGCCAATTTGTTTTCATGAACTCTGACAAATTAGATGCATTTAACTTTACTGGTAGCAATACAAACGGAAAAGTAGTAAACTCATTATCTAAAATTAATAGAGATGCATTTGCGGATGTTAGTATCCAATTTATATACAAATTTGGTAGAATTGGTGCTCAAAAAGAACATGTTGAATGGGTAAACCCTTTAGCATTTATTATGGCTGATCAAAAAACAGAAAAGAAAAAAGACGAATTAAAAGATACTGATGGCGATGGCGTTTTAGATATACTTGATAAAGAACCAACAACACCAGAAGGTTATGCAGTTGATGCACATGGTGTTACTTTAGATAGCGATAAAGATGGTTGTCCAGATACAAAAGATCCAGAACCATTCTCATCACCTGCATTTGAAATTGTTGATTGCAAAATGTAATGCCAAAAGTAGAAACTCCAGTAGTTACTGAACCAGGCAAATCTGGTCCTCCATATGACGAAGAACCATTAGTTAAACGTGTTAAAACTGTTGAAGAAAACGTTTGGAAATTAACTTCAATCTATTACGATTTAAATAAATACAGCATCACTACACCTGCAAATGCAGAATTGAAAAAAGTTGGTTTAGTAATGGCTACAAACCCAGATTTGAAAGTGAATGTTCAAGGTCATACAGATACAAGAGGTTCTGTTGAATACAACGATAAACTTTCTCAAAATCGTGTAAATGCAGCAATCAAATATTTGAAAGATAATTACGGAATAACTGAAGATAGATTTATCAAATTACCATTAGGTAAAACAGATCCTTTAGTGAAAGATGCAGCAAGTGAAGGACAACACCAAGTAAACAGACGTGTTGATTTCACACCTGTTAAACAATAATTTAATTTCACTGTTTATACAAAACCTGTTAGTTTTACTAACAGGTTTTTTTTATTCTAATTTATGCAAACATTCCAATTTAATGCTGATTTAAAATTTATCAGAAACGATATAAAAGGCAACTTAGTAATCGATAATGAATTTGTTTTTAATGTAAAAAAAGACAAATTACCATTCCAAAATTTAACAAAATGGATATTAACTCCAAATCCGCAACGTGCTGAAAAAAAACGCGATACCTTCACACCTACTGTTATACGAAATACAACTTTAATAGAAGATATAAATGATAAAATAGTTTGGCTTGGCCATTCTTCTTTTTATTTGCAACTAAACAACAAGCATATTTTAACCGATCCAGTTTTTTATAATTTAACGCCATTTTTGAAACGTAAACATGCATTGCCTTGTTCAGTCTCAACGTTTACGAATATTGATTATATCTTGCTTTCTCATGGTCATCGCGATCATTTAGACGAGCCGACATTAAAAAAATTAGCCAAACAAAACCCAAATTGCGAAGTGCTTTGTCCGTTAGGTTTTGATAAAATGTTGCGTAAACTTGGCTTCTCGAAAATTCAAGAAGCTGCATGGTGGCAACAATATAATGTTGAGGTTTTAGACATTAGTTTTTTACCTGCAAAACATTGGAACCGACGATTTATTACTGATTATAACACTACACTTTGGGGCAGCTTCGCCATACAAACGTCTGCCAAAACTATCTATTTTGCTGGTGATACAGGTTATGACAAGCACTTTACAGAAATCAACAATCACTTTCCAGAATTTGATGTTTGTTTGATGCCTGTTGGTGCATATAAACCAAAATTTGTAATGGAATGGGCACACACTTCACCTGAAGAATCGGTGCAAGGTTTTCATGAATTAAAAGGAAAAACATTTATTCCAATGCATTACGGAACATTTGATTTATCTGACGAACCAGCATCAGAACCGCCAAAAATTTTAAAACAATTAGAAACAGAAAATCTCATCAACGGAACATTGAAAGTATTGCATGTTGGCGAAGAGTTTTTATTATAAAGTGATGGTGAAAGTGAAAGTGAAATATATCTTTTTCCTTACTTATAACTTACAACTGATTACTTATAACTCCTTTCCTAACCTTCATCATAATTTACAGTACAATTTGATTTAGGATGCGATTGGCACGTTAAAATAAATCCTTCTTCAATTTCTTCTTCTGTTAATGGTTCGTCATCGTCCATTTTAACTTCGCCTTCAATAAGCTTTGCTTTGCAACTACAACACGCAGCCACACGGCAAGCATATGGTGGATCTAAGTTTGCATCTATTGCTGCTTCTAAAATTGTTTCACCTTCTTTAACGCTTATTTCATGCGTGTTTCCGTCTAATATTACTTTTACTGAGTATGTCATTTTATATTATGTACTTTTCTTGAAAATCAAAAATAAACATTTCAATCCATAAACCAAATTAAGTTCTGAATAGTTCAAAAAGAATTTACATAAGTTTAGGTATTTTTTTTGGATTTTAAAATCAGTATATTTATAGTATAAAAAATAAAAATGCAAACTACAATTATTCGCAACGGACTTTATTTTGATGGCTTAGGAAATAAAGGAATTAAAAAAGATGTTGTTATAAAAAATAATAAAATTGATGCTGTTTTAGATGTAGCACCAAAAATCGAAAACGCAACTGAGATTGATGCTACAAACCAATGGATTATGCCTGGATTATTGGATATTCATGCGCATTACGATGCTGAAGTGGAAGTGATGCCTGGTCTCGAAGAATCGGTGCGACATGGTGTAACTACTGTAGTTATAGGTAATTGCTCATTGTCGGCTGCACTTGGAAAAGATACCGAAATTGTAGACTTATTTGCGCGTGTAGAAAATATTCCAGCAAAAGTGTTGAGTCATTGGATGCTTGGCAATATAAAATGGAAAAATGTAAAAGAGTATTACGAACATTTAGATACTGTTCCAGTTGGTCCAAACGTTGCTACATTTTTAGGACATTCAAATTTGCGCATGCATGTAATGGGTTTGGATAGAAGTTTTATGCAAAAAAATGCAAGCGAAGAAGAATTACAGCAAATGGAAAAATTGTTGCCGATGCTATGGAAGTCGGTTATCTAGGTATATCTATTGATATGTTACCTTTTCATCGTTGGGCTGGTGTTTATAGCGAAAAATACTTAGGTTTCTCAGTTCCATCACAACGTGCTTCAAAATCAGAATATACTAGATTAGCTAATGTGGTTAGAAATAAGAATCGTGTTTTACAAATCACACCAAATGCAATTGAAAAAACTTCTTTTGCAACTATTTTAAGATTAAGCCAAGGTGGATTTTTCAAAAAGTCTTTAAAAACAACTATTGTTGCTGCATTAGATTTAAAATCGAATGAAAGAATTTATAATTTATTAAAACTTTTAGGTTTTTTAGGCAATACAGTTTTACGTACGAAAATGAAATTTCAGACACTTTCGGTTCCATTTTTAAATTATGGTGATGGACCAGTAACACCATTATTTGAAGAATTTCCATCGATGATAAAAGCGATTGGAATGTCAGAAGAAGATAGAAGCAAATTATTTAAAGATCCTGAATTTAGAAAAGTATTTGTAAATGAATGGAATGATAAATCAGCATCTGTATTTCCGAAAGCATTGAAAGAAATGTGGATTGTAAAATCACCAGTTGCATCGCATGTAGGAAAGAATTTTGAGCAAGTAGCTATCGAAGCAAACGTTGAACCTGTTGTACATTTTATGAATTTATTAGCAGAACATGATACGCGTATTCGTTGGAAATGCGAGACATCTAATCATAGAGAAAGTGTTAGAATGGAATTATTATCAAACAAACATTGCTTGCCAGGTTTCAATGATTCTGGTGCACATAATTTAAATATGGCATTTCATGATGGTGGTTTGCATTTATTAAAACAAGCTGTAAATCATCCAGATATTTTACCAATTGAGCAAGCAATTTATAGAATTACGAAAGAAGCTGCTGATTTTTTTGGAATTGATGCTGGCGATATTTCTGTTGGCAAACGTGCAGATTTAATTATTATTGATCCATCAAAATTACAAACCGATTTGAACACGGAACCAATTGAAGATTTTCATCCACATTTTGAAGGTTCTTATCGATTAATAAAACGAAGTGGCAAAGTGGTGCAGCATGTGTTTATAAATGGATTGGAAGCTTACACGAACAATGGTGTGGTTGCTTTCCACGAAGATTTAGGTAAGAAAAAAATATTCGGACAATTGTTGCGTAGCACTTGGAATTAAAATCATTCCTTCAATTGCTTTAATAATGTTTTGATTCGTTTTAAAACAAAAGAAGCTTTGGCTTGATACGAAAAACGTATCATATCTTTAGTCCAAATGCCTTCTTTTAAATTATAGACAAAATTTTCATCTTCTTTTTTGAAAATTTTCCTTTCTTTTCAGTCCAGCTTGCCTGATCTTTACTAAAGCTAACTTTTCTTCTGATGAAAGTTGTGCTTTTAACTTTTCAAAAACTACCGTTAACATACTATCCATTTGTGAAAGGTACAATCTGGAACATACCGTAGAATCTGGCTTTGCGCGCTGACATTCTTTATACTGCACTTCCATTTCATCAATTGATTTAGACAATTGTGCATGTACATAATTATTGCACAGAAACAAAAAAACAGATAATAGTAAAAAATTAAAAATCCGCATACACAAATGTAAAAACTTACAGATTATAGAGCAAGAATAGAATTTAAAGTTTAGTTAAGAAATTTGTTTGATTTGATTATTTTTTCCAATCAAATGTTTTAGACCAAAAAAAGAAATCACTAACTTCTTTTTTATGTTTATCCAACCATTTCTTGTTATTTGAATCATCTGAAGCAGCAAATGCAATATGAACAAACGTTTCAACTAAATTATTTTCTTTCATCGAAATGAAATATGGTGCATAATAATTCCAATAAAATCCTGAATTATTTTCTTTCAATTCTGATAAAGAAGCACATACTGTTTTAAGTTTATCTGTAAAAAGTTCGATTTCAGATTTGTTCTTGTTTTTCTTTTCAAAATCTAAAGCACCTGAAAGCATCAATATCAATTCTGTTGATCTGAAATTATTTTCTGTAGTTTCAGTAGAATCTTTCAATTTAGCAGGATCTAAAGAAATACTAACTGAATTCTTTCCTGTTTTCTTAGCAGTGCCTTTTAAAATTTCATTTTACCGATTGTAAATTTTCCGAAGCTCTTTTTGTTTGTTGTTCCAATGCAAGAAACCTGCAATAAGCCAATAATGATGGAATTTTTTCGCCATTTAAAAATAAAATTCTAGCAAGCGCATTATGAGAACTTGCATGCTTTGAATTAATTTGCACAGATTTTTCAAAACTATTAATTGCTTCTTTATATCGTTTTACGCTTGAAAGCGTGACGCCTTTATTAAAATATAACATAAAATAATCTGGAAACAGTTTGATTCCTTCATCATATATTTCTATTGATTTATCTGTTTTTAACAAACCGTCATATGCATTGCCTAATGTAACATAAACACTGGCAAGATCGACTCCGTCAGGATATAATTGTATTGCTTTTTGGCTACATTCTACAGCTTTCTGAAATTTTTCTGAAGATACAAGACTATATGCTTTTTCTGCCAATGCACGGAAATTATCTTTATCTAATTTTAATGCTTCATCATATTTTCCAATCGCTCCATCGTAATCGCCTTTATCATGGTAATTAATTCCAATGTCAACTAATTCATTTGCACCATTTGGATTTTGAGAAAACACAAAATTGTTTGACAAAATTAAAACTAAAGCAATTAGTAAATTTTTCATCTTTGTAATTTTAAATATTTCATCTAATATACTCATAAAACGCAAAAAGAGTTGAAATAGTATAAAAAAAGATATGGCTGAAATGGAATATTTAGATTTATAATACTGTAAGTATTAATTCTAATTATTTTACTTAGTAAGAAATAATAAATAAGTATTTCTGTATTTTCGTTATCGATGATCTTGGTTAATGCTTTCTAAAGCAGCATTTCCAGGACATAATTCTTTTTCTGTCAATGAATTTAATGGCTTTTTAATCGTGCAAATCATATCATGCAAATCGCGACTTTTTTCATCAATATAAATTAAACCAGTTAAAATATCGCCTTCAGCTTTGGCTTTGTACAATCTATTTACTGCAGAAAAACGACTAAACGGATCCCAATCTTTATTTAATTTATTTAAGTAGATTTTGGAACCATCGTGCATTTCTACTTCTACTTTGCTGTCATAATCAATTGTGATTTCTTTTCATACGGCGCATAATCAAACGTTCCTACTGCTTCCATATGTTCGCGCACATAGTCGTAAGATTTTGTAGAACCAGTGTTGTTGTTGAATGTTACGCATGGCGAAACGACATCTATCAACGCAAAACCTTTGTGCGACATCGCAGCTTTTATCAATGGAATTAATTGTGATTTATCGCCAGAAAAACTTCGTGCTACAAACGTTGCACCAAGCTCCAAAGCCAAACCACATAAATCAATCGCATTGAATTCATTAGCAATTCCAGTTTTATTAATAGAACCAGCATCAGCTGTTGCCGAATCTTGTCCTTTCGTTAAACCATAACAACCATTATTCATGACGATATACGTGATGTTTAAGTTTCGACGAATAGCATGCACCAACTGACCCATTCCAATGGATGCGCTGTCGCCATCTCCAGAAACACCTAAATATAGCAAATCACAATTTGCCAAATTTGCACCTGTTGCCACAGAAGGCATTCTGCCATGTACAGAATTAAAACCATGCGAATTGCTTAAAAAATAAGCTGGTGTTTTGGAAGAACAACCAATACCAGACATCTTTGCTACTTTATGCGGTTCTATATTCATTTCAAAACAAGATTGCACAATAGCAGCACTGATAGAATCGTGGCCACAACCAGCACACAAGGTAGAAATAACACCTTCGTATTCTTTCTTCGTATAACCAAGTCGGTTAGTTGGTAATTCTGGATGATGAAATTTTGGTTTTATATAGGTCATTGTTAAGTACGATTTACGATGTATGATTTACGATTATATTTTCTCACAGATTACACTGATTTTCACAGATTCATTTATACCAACTGAGGTTTTGAAATAGTTGCTTTTAATTTTTCTTCTATTGTTTTATGAATATAGTTTGCAGTAATTGGCATACCATCATAATTCAACACAGAAACTAATTTTTTAGGATGCACTTCTAATTCTTGAGTTAATATTTTTTTCATTTGCGCATCGCGGTTTTGTTCAATAACAAAAACAGTTTCGTGTGCATCAATAAATTCTAAAATAGAAGCAGAAAACGGAAATGATGTAATACGCAATGCGTCTGTTTCAATGCCTTCTTCTTTTAATAAATCCATAGCTTCTAATGCTGCATAAGTAGTTGTTCCAAAGAAAATAATTCCAATAGAATGTTCATTTTTTTGCTGATAGATTTCCGGCTCAATGATTTCGTTCTTAATCGTTTCCCATTTCACATTTAAGCGATCCATGCTTTTCACATAATCGTTGCTGTCTTCTGTGTAGCGCGCAAACTCATCGTGTGAAGAACCACGCGTAAAAAACGAACCTTTGCTTGGATGCGTGCCAGGAATGGTTCTGTAAGGAATACCATCGCCATCAACGTCTAAATATCGGCCCCATTTTGCAACTGTATCGAGTTGTGCAGCCGATAAAACTTTTCCTTTATCATATTGTCTTTCATCGTTCCAAACTAATGGTGGCGAAAGATGTTCATTCATACCTAAATCCAAATCGGTCATCACAATAACTGGTGTTTGGTATCTGTCAGCATAATCAAAAGCCAAAGCCGTATGTTCAAAACATTCTTTTGGATTGCATGGAAACAACAACACATGTTTGGTGTCACCATGCGATGCATAAGCAGCCATCAAAATATCGGATTGCTGAGTACGCGTTGGCATTCCTGTTGATGGACCACCACGTTGGACATCCACTAAAACAACAGGAATTTCAGCAAAATATGCGAGTCCTAAAAACTCATTCATCAGTGACAAACCTGGCCCGCTGGTTGCAGTGAATCCACGTGCGCCATTCCAGTTGGCACCAATTGCCATACCGATAGCAGCTAGCTCATCTTCAGCTTGTACAACAGCAAATTTCTTTGCACCAGTTTCTTTATCAATTCTTAATTTATTCGCATATTTTTCAAAGCCTCCAACTACTGATGTTGATGGTGTAATTGGATACCAAGCTGCAACGGTTGCGCCGCCATAAATAGCACCTAAACCAGTAGCTGCGTTACCTTCCATCACAATTAAATCACCAATTAAATCTCTGCGTTCCACTTTAATTGGTAATGGACAAGCATAGTTTTTCTTTGCATAATCAATTCCAAGTTGTAATGCATATTCATTTAACGGAATTAATTTTGGTTTTTTCGCAAATTCACTTGCGATAATATCTTTTAATACTTGATGTTCTATATCTAACAAAGCACTCAACGCGCCAACGTACACCATGTTTTTAAGAGTTGGCGATAGCGTGGATCTTCGATAGATTCGTTGCACAAATCTGTCATTGGAATGCCTATATAGTTGATGTCTTCACGTATAAATTCTTTGGTTAAAAACTTTGAACTATCATACATAAAATAACCACCAGCTTGAACAGATGCAACATCTTTCAGCATACTTTGTGGATTTAAACACACCATCAAATCAATGCCATCACGTCTACCTAAATATCCTTTTTCGCTAACACGCACTTCGTACCAGGTTGGCAACCCTTGAATGTTAGATGGAAAGATATTTTTGGCAGTCATCGGAATGCCCATTTTATAAATAGAACTTGCGAACATTTTGTTGGCACTGGCAGAACCTGTACCGTTTACATTTGCTAATCGAACTACGAAATCGTTAATTATTGGAGTTAGTGGCTGCATGTATTACCTGCTTTTGTTACTTGATATAAAAATTTTTGCATGTCCCAAGCTGCGGTTGGGCAACGTTCAGCGCATAAGCCACAGTGCAGACAAACATTTCGTCTTTTACCATCACTCTGCTGGTTTTTAATTTATCTGAAACGTATAAATCTTGTGTGAGAAGATGTGATGGTGCGCTTAGGTTTTTTCGCAATTCTTCTTCTTCTAAATTTTCTGTAAAAGAAATACAACTCGTTGGACAAATATCCATACACGCGTCGCATTCAATACAACGTGATTCTGTGAAAACAGTTTGTACATCGCAATTTAAGCAACGTTGCGCTTCTTTAAATGCAGTTTGCACATCAAAACCTAATTCTACTTCTAATTTTCTATCTTTTAAGGATAGTTTTTTTTCTGCATGTGGCACCAAATAACGTTCGTCATTTACAACCGCACTTTCAAACATCCATTCGTGAATACCCATTTTTGGCTCACTAAATTTCCATTGGATCCAGACGTTGATTGATATCTTTTCCATTGCAAAACAAATCAATAGAAACCGCTGCCTGATGTCCTTGTGCTACAGCAGTAATTACATTTTTTGGACCCAATGCTGCATCACCACCAAAGAATATATTCGGAACATTCGATTGAAATGTTTCTGCATTTATGCCGGAATTTCCCATTTACTAAACTCAATACCTAAATCTCTTTCTATCCAAGGAAAACTATTTTCTTGTCCAATAGCAACCAAACATCATCTGCTTCCACAAAATTTCTGCTTCACCAGTTGATACTAATGAACGCTTTCCTTTATCATCATACACAGCGTGTACTTTATCGAATGTCATACCTTTCAGCATGCCATTTTCTGATACAAATGCTTTGGGAACCATGCAATCTAAAATAGGAATATCTTCGCGTTGCGCATCTTCAATTTCCCAAGGCGATGCCTTCATTTCTTTGAATGGACTTCTAACGACAACTGTTACATTTTCGCCACCTAAGCGTTTAGAAGTACGGCAACAATCCATAGCTGTGTTTCCACCACCAAGTACAATTACATTTTTGCCAATTTTAGAAGTATGCTCAAAGGCAACGCTTGCCAGCCACTCGATACCAACATGAATATTGTTTGACGTAATGGCAGTTCTGCCTTCTAAACTATTTAGATCTTTTCCTTTTGGTGCACCAGTTCCGACAAAAATAGCATCGTATTTTTTATCTAGAATTTCTTTCATACTAGAAACGTATGTATTGAAATGCTGATGAATGCCTAAATCTAAAATATAGTTTACTTCTTCATCTAAAACTGAACCAGGCAAACGAAACGATGGAATTTGACTGCGCATCATGCCACCACCAACTTCCTGATTATCATATACATGAATTTCATAACCTAAAGGTGCTAAATCGCGAGCTACAGTTAATGAAGCTGGGCCAGCACCAATTAATGCAATTTTTTTTCCATTTTTTTCAGTTGGAATTTTTGGCATTAAACTTTTCACGACATCTTTGTCTTTAAAATCAGATGCAACACGTTTCAATCGGCAAATGGCTACTGGTTCCTCTTCTACTCTACCACGACGGCAAGCTGGTTCGCATGGTCGGTCGCAAGTTCTGCCTAGAACACCTGGAAACACATTGGAGTTCCAATTAACCATATATGCTTCTGTATATTTTTCTTCAGCAATCAGGCGAATATATTCCGGAACTGGTGTGTGAATAAAATATCTATATAATATATTAAATATTTAAACATACACTAAGATTTGAGAAATCCTAAGTTCAAGAAATAAATGCAACAAAAATCAGATCAAACTAAATTGTTTTTTATCATTTAAGATACGGATACTTTTATTATATTTAATATTATTTAAATATAATATATTATTTTATTTAAAAATATTCAACACCTATTTCAAAACAGTTACAACGCCTTTTTTATATAATTGTGCGCCGTTGTAGCAAGTGTAAGAAATTACATACACATACGAATCGCTTTGTACTTCAGTGCCTTTGTAGATGCCATTCCAGCAATCAGTAGTGTTGTTGGCTTCAAATATTTTTTCGTTCCATCGGTCAAAGATCACCATTTTGTAATTCGTTAATTTTGGCGGCGACACGATGCGGAAACAATCATTAACACCATCGTTATTTGGCGAAAACGCACTCGGTACATAAATAAATGCTTCTGTACATTCATCAATTAGATTCACTTTTATCGAATCGGTATTTACACAACCATTTTTATCTTTTGCAGAAACAATAAACAAAGTGGTTGCAGTAATAACAGCAGTTGGATTTTTAATAGAATCGTTACTTACTTGTGCAGCAGGCAACCAGTTGTAATTATTATTGCTTGCACCAGTTACATCCAATTGTACTTCTTCTTCGAATTTAGCATCTGGTTTATCTACAACTGCATTGATCACAGGCAATTGATTTACATTGATTGGAACGTTTCCTGTTTTGCTGCAACCATTACCATATTTAATAGTGAACTGCATATTGCCAGTTACAGTATTATTTATCTGAGTGCTATCAACATTTAGTGTTGTAAAAGTATCAGTTCCGTTTTTCCAGAAAATAGTATAATTGGTTTGTGGAATTTGTAAATCAATTATGTTACTTAAACCAGTACAATAATTGATTGTTGGAATAGTGAAATTTATTGAACTCACTTTAGTTACAATAGCATTACTCATCGCTGTTGCTGATGTTACGCAGCTTGCGGTTGATGTCACCTTCACTTCTACTTTGTCATTATCATTTAATGTAGTAGTCGTTAATTGCGAGCTGTTTCCTCCAATAGGATTTCCATTTAAATACCATTGATACGATGGATTCGGAACGCCAGTATTTGTTGCCGTTGCAGTAAACACAACTTGGTCGCCAAGGCAAATATCTGATTTCGTAGAAACAATAGAAACTGCAGGTGTATATGTTGGATTTACTGTCAGCGTTAATATGATAAAACTATCGCAACCATTTGTCTGTGATAACGTATCGCGATAAACACCAGAAGTTGTTAGTATTTGTCCATTGAATGCGAAGTTGCTGCCATCGCAAATTGCCTTACTGATATTTGTTGTTTTTGTAGGATTTACTGAAACCGTTAAAACCACAAAACTATCGCAATTTAACGATGTCGTTAAAGTATCACGATATACTCCAGCCGTTGTGATAGTTTGTCCATTAAATGAGGTACTCGAACCCAAACAAATTGATCTACTGATATTCGTTGTTGGTCTTGGATTCACCGTAACAGTAAACACAATAAAACTATCACAACCTAATGAATTTGTTAATGTATCGCGATAAACACCTGTTGTTGTTATGTTTAATCCATTGAATGCAATACTGCTACCTTGACAAATGGATTGTGCAATATTTGTTGTTGGAGTTGGTTTAATAGTAACAGCTAAAACGATGAAACTATCGCATCCTAACGAAGTAGTTAGCGTATCGCGATAAATGCCTCCACTGGTGATGGTATTTCCATTGAAAATAAAAGAACTTCTATTACAAATAGATTTTGTAAGATTCGTAGTTGGTGTTGGTTTGATGGTTGTCGTTAAAACAATAAAACTATCGCAACCTAATGATGTAGATAGAGTATCTCTAAATGTTCCAGCACTTGTGATGGTGTTTCCATTAAACACTATACTATTTCCTTGACAAATTGCTTGTGTAAGATTTGTGGTTGGTGTTGGTTTAATAGTTGTAATTAATACAACAAAGCTATCGCAACCTAATGATGTAGTTAATGTATCTCTAAATATACCAGCAGTTGTTATCGTGTTGCCATTAAACACAATTGAACTGCCATTGCATATTGCTTGTGTAATATTGGTAGTTGGTGTTGGTTTAATAGTAGTAGTTAAAACGATGAAACTATCGCAACCTAAAGATGTGCTTAATGTATCTCTGAAAACACCAGCAGTTGATATGGTATTTCCATTAAATAGAATAGAACTTCCATTGCATATTGCTTGTGTAATATTGGTAGTTGGTTGTGGATTTACTGTTAATCTGGTTGTAATAATGGAGTCGCAACCTTGCGCGCTCGTCAACGTATCTAAATAAATACCTGTTGATGAATAAGTATGTGTACCAACAGATACAGATGAGCCAAAACATATACTTGGTGTAAGTGTGGTTCTGATTACTGAATTAACCGAAACTGTTAAAACAATAAAGCTATCACATCCTACTGAAGTAGTCAATGTATCGCGATAAACACCAGCCGATGAAATAGTATTGCCGTTGAAAACAACAGAACTACCACTACAAATTGCTTGTGCGATGTTCGTTGTTTTTATTGGTTTAATAGTAACAGTTAAAACAATAAAACTATCACAACCTAATGATGTAGCTAGTGTATCTCTGTAAATACCAGCAGTTGTAATCGTGTTACCATTAAAAACAATACTATTTCCTTGACAAATAGATTGTGTTAGATTTGTGCTTGGTGTTGGGTTGATAGTTGTTGTTAAAACAATGAAACTATCACAACCTAATGATGTGGTTAATGTATCTCTGTAAACACCAGCAGTTATAATCGTGTTTCCATTAAACACAATTGAACTTCCATTACAAATAGATTGTGTAATATTTGTAGTTGGTGTTGGCTTAATAGTTGTGGTTAAAACAATGAAACTATCACAACCTAAGGTTGTGGTTAATGTATCTCTGTAAACACCAGCAGTTATAATCGTGTTACCATTAAAAACAATACTATTTCCTTGACAAATCGCTTGTGTAAGATTCGTGGTTGGTGTTGGTTTAATAGTTGTGGTTAAAACAATAAAACTATCGCAACCTAAAGATGTTGTCAAAGTATCTCTAAACGTGCCTGCTGTACTAATAGTATTTCCGTTAAATAAAATAGAACTTCCTTGACAAATCGATTGACTTATATTCGTGGTTGGTGTTGGTTTGATGGTGGTTGTTAAAATGATGAAACTATCACAGCCAAGTGATGTAGTTAAGGTATCTCTGAATACACCAGCTGTCATAATTGTGTTTCCATTAAATACAATAGAACTTCCTTGACAAATCGATTGACTTATATTCGTGGTTGGTGTTGGTTTAATAGTTGTTGTTAAAACGATGAAACTATCACAACCAAGTGATGTAGATAAAGTATCTCTAAATATACCAGCAGTTGTAATCGTATTGCCATTAAAAACAATCGAAGAACCTTGACAAATTGCTTGTGTAAGATTCGTTGTTGGTGTTGGTTTTATAGTCGTTGTTAAAACGATGAAACTATCACAGCCAAGTGATGTAGATAAAGTATCTCTAAATGTTCCAGCAGTTGTAATAGTGTTTCCGTTAAAAACAATTGAAGAACCTTGACAAATTGCTTGTGCAATATTCGTGGTTGGTGTTGATTTAATAGTTACAGTTAATATAATAAAACTATCACATGCTAAAGAAGTAGTTAGCGTATCTCTAAAAACACCAGCAGTTGTAATCGTGTTTCCATTAAACACAATACTATTTCCTTGACAAATAGATTGTGTTAGATTTGTAGTTGGTGTTGGTCTGATTGATACAGTCATCACAATAAAACTATCGCATCCTAATGAAGTAGATAAAGTATCTCTAAAAACACCAGCCGTTGTAATAGTATTTCCATTAAATACAATTGAACTTCCATTACAAATGGACTGCGCAATATTGGTAGTAGGTGTTGGTTTAATGGTTGTTGTTAAAACAATGAAACTATCGCAACCTAACGATGTAGATAATGTATCTCTAAATGTTCCAGCAGTTGTAATCGAATTGCCATTAAAAACAATTGAAGAACCATTACAAATTGATTGTGTTATATTCGTGGTTGGTGTTGGTTTTATAGTTGTTGTTAAAACAATAAAACTATCGCAGCCAAGTGATGTAGATAAAGTATCTCTGAATGTTCCAGCAGTTGTAATCGAATTGCCATTAAAAACAATAGAAGAACCATTACAAATAGATTGAGTAATGTTTGTGGTTGGTGTTGGTTTTATAGTTGTTGTTAAAACAATAAAACTATCGCAACCTAATGATGTAGTCAACGTATCTCTAAATGTGCCTGCTGTGCTAATGGTATTTCCATTAAATATAATGGATGAACCATTACAAATTGATTGAGCAATGTTTGTGGTTGGTGTTGATTGTAAAGAAGTAGTCAAAACGATGAAACTATCACAACCTAATGACGTAGTTAAGGTATCTCTAAAAACACCAGCTGTTGTAATGGTATTGCCATTAAATACGATAGAACTTCCGTTACAAATAGCTTGTGCTATGTTAGTGGTTGGTGTTGGTTTAATGGTTACTGTTAATACTATAAAACTATCGCAACCAAGTGATGTGATTAATGTATCACGATACGAACCAGCTGAGGAAATTGTATTTCCGTTAAATACGATAGAACTTCCATTACAAATGGACTGCGCAATATTGGTAGTAGGTGTTGGCTTCATGGTGGTTGTTAACACAATAAAACTATCACAACCTAATGAGGTTGTCAACGTATCTCTAAACGTGCCTGCTGTACTAATGTTATTTCCATTAAATACAATTGAGCTTCCTTGACATATAGATTGTGTAATATTGGTTGTTGGTGTTGGTTTTATAGTGGTTGTTAAAACAATAAAACTATCGCAACCTAAAGATGTTGTCAAAGTATCTCTAAACGTGCCTGCTGTACTTATGGTATTTCCATTAAATACAATAGAACTTCCTTGACAAATCGATTGAGTAATGTTTGTTGTTGGTGAAGTTTTTAACGTAACAGTGAGTATAATAAAACTATCACATGAGTTACTTCGTAATAATGTATCACGATAGGTTCCTGGTGTCGTTATCGATTGACCATTAAATACAAATGAATTTCCATTGCAAATGGCTTGTGAAATATTGGTAGTTACAGGCGATGATATTGTCAGATTCATACTATCCTTAGCTTTACAACCATTATTATCGGCAGTCAATACATATTTTCCTGGTGTACTTACAGATATAGTTGGCGTAACAGCACCTGTTGACCATAAATATGATGTGACTGGCAACGCAGTTCCGTCTAGTGTTATAGAACCACCTGTACATATGGCTTTATCAACTAAGTCTGTAATAACTGGATATTTATAGATGGTAATAACTTTTGAGGCAGAATCTTTTACGCCACATAAATATTTATAAAACTGAATGGTAAACGCGCCGTTGGAAGAAAACAAATGTTTTGGATTTAATAAAGTTGATGTGTTATTGATTCCAGTGACTGGATCTCCAAAATACCAGCGAATAGAATCATACGCATTGGTAGTGCCTTTAAAAAGAATAGAATCGCCATTACAAAACAAAGCAGTATCACCAGTTACAACATTAGTCGTACTAAAACTGGAATTATAAAAATAAGAGGCAATAAATGGCGGCAAACCATAGGCAGAAAGTCGTCCTGCTAAATTTACTGCATTATTAGTGAATGTAGCACCAACCAACCTTGGATTGTCAATACGATGTAAAGTAGTACCATAAGCGTAACCATAATCAAGAACTGAACCACCAGTTCTTTGCATTTTAGCAACATAAATATTTCCGTCAGGTGCTAATTGCAACGCACCGTCTGCTTCATTATTGTTTAATTTAAATAATGCTTTAGATGCCGGAATACTGCCTGCATTTAAATCAAAACGCCAAATGCGAGTAGCAGATGGCCACTGAGTTCCCCAAAATAAATCTTCTTGTGAAAATGTTTCACTAACATATAAATATTCATTACAGCTCGAAAATTCCACACCATATGGACCGTCTGAATCTCCATTTAAATTTAATCCGATGGTTATAGGGTTTGTAACAGCACCAGTTGTCGTATTAAAATCGGAAAGCACTAATTGTTTATTTTCAAAAGCATGACAAGCTGCTATTTTTTTACCATTTGGCGAAATTTTCATATAACCAATGGAACCAGAACCGTAATTTCCAGCAGTTACTGTTACACTTGGTCCAACGTTACTATTTACAGGAACTAAATTTACACCAGCTGCAGTTACTAAAAACGCCGAATATTGTGTATTGTTAATACCATGCACTACTACCCAAATATCTGTACCATTAGAATGTTTCACTGCACATAAACCTTCAGTAGTTGGTTTTTTAAGTGCAACATTTTTTCTTGCCACCACAATATCACCTAAACCACCATTCAGTGTCATATCTACTTCAGAATACATAAATCCATTAGAAACGCCATCGGCATCACCACCAGCAAACAATGCCAAGCCACCTTGCATGTCAACCGTAAAAATATAATACACATTTGGATTTCCTGGTTTAGGTACGATGATTCCAGACTGCGAACTAGAAGGATCACCTTTTAAGTTGGTTCCGTTTGTCATCACCACATGATTCCTGTTCCAAACTTTTATTCCATCAGTATAAAATAATAAATTACCACTTGCATCAGAAATAGATGAGCAGCCTTCCAAAGTTTGTAGTTGTCCATTGGTTAATGCGACAGGTGCGCCTGAGTTAAAGGTAATTCCAGCTTTTTGACCGAAGTACCAATTATTGGCTTCTTTTTGCGAATAAAGTTGAATGGAAACAAATAGAAACGAGAATAAAAAATAGAATTTTCTCATAGTAGCTGTATGTGTTAGCTAAATATAAGGAAAAAATGTTAAAATGTTAAATGTTCTTAATAAAAAACTACTAAACATTCATCACTTCATCAATTAAGCACCAATTTGACGGCTCGTACGCAGTTTTTATATTTTTCAACGAAAATTCTTGTAGTTTTTTGGATGTTGTTTTGCCAATTGAAATAATTTGCTGAAAAATTTCTAGTGTATATTTTGTAAAATATGCTTCTACACTCATTGGACTCGTAAAAATTAAAACAGCTTCACTCCTTTTTTCTATGGTTGATTTTGTTTGATTATGATAGACAATTAATGATTCTACATTTTTATTTTTAGTAAGATTGTTTTGAATACTTTGCATCGATTTTTTTGCTTGTGGAAACACTATTTTACCGTTTGCAACTGCATCAAAATCTTGCGCAATTTTTTGTAAATCGCTTCCATTACCTATAAAATCAACTTTTAAACCTAGTTCATAAATTGCCTGTGCTGTTCCTTGATTAATAGCTGCAATATTGATTTGAGATTTGAGTTCCGAAATTTCGGAAGAGATTTGAGATTTAAAAAAATGCTTCACTCCATTTTTGCTGCTAAAAAACAACCAATCTGTATCGTTTGGCAGAGTGAAATCTATGGATTTAAACTCAATGAATGATTCATAATTTACTTTATAATCATGCGATTTTAATACACGAACTAAATATTCATCTTCGCTTAAATCTGAAGAAATAAAAACACTGGTTGGTTGATGATTTTTGAGTTTTTCTACGATTTGGTTTCTAAATAAACTCGAAATGACATTTGTTTCGCTTTCTACAAAGTGCATTCGTTTTGGAATAGCGTTCCAAGAATCTGCATAGCTAATCCAAGTATGCACTAAATCATTTTCTTTTTTAGAAAAAACACCTAAAGGAATCTGGCAACCACCTTCAAAATCGTGCAGTAAATCGCGTTCAATTTTTGTATTGATATGGCTATCTTCATCGTTCAATATTTTGCAAATATCAATCATTTCCAAATCATTTTCTCTGATTTGAAACGCCAACACACCTTGCGCTGGTGCAGGCACAAACATTGGTGCTTTTAGTTCAACGACCTCAAATTCATCTAAGTTGATGGCTAATCGCTCTACACCAGCTGCTGCTAATACTATGGCATCAAATTCCTGATTTCTCAATTTATTGATGCGAGTTGGAACGTTACCACGAATATCGTTTAATTCAATATCCTTTCTGAATGCTAATAACTGTGCTTTTCTGCGTGCGCTTGACGTACCAACAATTGCGTTTGCTGGCAATTTGAGCACTTTTGTTTCATCTATTTTATCTTTTCTAATGATTAAGATATCAAACGGATTTGCACGTTTTGAATAAGCAGCTATGGTTAAACCAATTGGATATTCAGTTGGTAAATCTTTGCAGGAATGTACAGCCAAATCAATGGTTCCATCCAATAATTCATCTTCTAATTCTTTCGTAAAAAAACCTTTTCCTTCTAACTTGTTAAAACTAGTATTCCATTGTTGCGTGGTGTCTCCTTTGGTTTTAATGATTTTTAATTCAGCTTTAATGCCATTCTTTTCTAATTCGTTTTTGGTAAAATTTGCTTGCCACAAAGCCAATTCGCTACCACGAGTTCCGATGATTATTGGTGATTTCATTTATGAATTTACAGTTTGCAAAGATAACAGTTCGCAACTAATTATGATTAAAAAATAAGATTGAATGAAATTATAAAATATGTTGCAAATTAAACAATTGTAAACAGCAAACTAAAAGTTATGGTCTGAATTTTTTGTTGAGTAGATTTTTTTTAGCAGCTTTGAACGGAAGTGCAATGTATTTTTCTTCCATATATTGCATCACTTTTTCTAAAACATCTTTTGAGTTTTGATCTAAACTTTCAATATCTTTTTTGAAGGTTTGCTGAATAGCATTGTTTTTTATGTTTTTCACTTCATTTGGAATGTTAGACAATGCTAATTCTAAACGTCGTTCTTTATACAATTCATTAAAACCAATAACAAACTCATCTAACAAAGCTTGCGCAATATATAATTCACCTTTTCTGAATTGTAAATTTTCCTGAGCTTTTTTCTCTAATGACGCGATATCAATGTAATCTACATTTTTCAATTCAATTACTTCATCTTCTACATCTTGCGGAACTGCCAAATCTACAATGGTTACTTTTCTATGTTTCGGAACAATTTTATCGAAGATATCTTTGGTTAACACAGCATAATTTGCGCCTGTACAAGTTAAAATTATATCAATATCTTCTTTATGATGAGCTAATTTTCCTAACTCATATGCTTGTGCATTTTTAAAACGCGCTGCTAATTCTTCTGCTTTTCTTAGTGTTCTGTTATAAACTGAAACTTTATTTTCAGTACCATCTTTGGTAAGCAAGTTTGCCATTAGGTTGTTGGTTTGACCAGCTCCAATTATTAAAATGTTGGCATATTTGAAGAAATTTCTTGCAGTTAACGAACGAAACGCTAAAGAAACTACTGAAATTGGTTTTTCGCCAATTCGAGTTTCTGAATGAATTTTTTTAGCAAAAACAATGGCTTGCTGATACGCTAACCGAATAGTATCACCACATAATTGGTGTTTTTTAGATTGTTGATATGCTTGTTTTATTTGACCTAAAATCTCTCTTTCACCAATCACCAAAGAATCTAAGGAAGCAGTAACACCAAAATATGTTTGATAGCATCTTCACCTTCAAAACCAATGCTTTTGATAAATGCAGATTAATTAACTCTTTTGTTAGATTTGGATTGATAAATGAAAATAAGTCTTTGAGAAATTTATTATCAATCTTTTTATCGTGTGTAAAGAAAAAAGTAACTCTGTTACAAGTGTTTAGGTACAATAATTCTTCAATTCCAAAACTTTCTTTCAATTCTTTGAGACGATTTGCAGGAAAATCAGACGTATCAGCATCAGACAATAAATAATCTTTCAATTTATTGACTTTAGTCGTTTTGTGAGTAATAGTTATAACTTTGTATGCTTGCACGTCGTTAGCTGATAATTCTTCTACAAATATGGTACTTTATTGTTTAATTAAAAAATGATTTTAATCAGTTTTAATTATGATTTAACGCCAAAATTTTATTGTGGAAATTCAATTTGAACGTAATTTTTGCCATTTTGCAATTGTAAATCTTTTTTAATACCTAACGAATAGCGAATAATTACATTCTTGTTTTCTTGTGTGTCTGGAAGTTTGCCAATTACTTTACCATAAATAGTTTTGCTGTTGACTAAATTTTTAACTTTTATCACAGTACCAATTGACAATGTTCGATGCATGACAAAATAAGTATTTTCGACTGTTCCTAAACTGGTAGTCATTGGCGCGCCAGTTCCTTTTGTATTGGTAATAGATTTATCGACATCTTTGTAAATTTTAAATGTTTTTGCTAATTCTTTCTGAGATTCGTTATCTGTTGAACATGGAATATCTTCTTTTTCTATTTGATTGTCAATTTGTTGAACTGTTTCATCTGTTGTACTAATTGAATTTTTAGGTTTCAATTCTTGTGCTTTTGCAATTTCTTCTTTTGATTTAGGTGTTAAAGTTGCAGGTTGCTGTTTTGCAATTAATTCTTTTTTAATGGGTTCAACTTTAATTTCTTTTGGTTTTTGATCAACAACAGCTTTTCCTTTATTTTTTGGATTGATAACTAGTTGACTTCCAATTTTCACATCATTTGTAGTTAAACCATTCCATTTCTTTAAATCTTCTAAATCTACATTGTATTTTTTGGAAATAGAATACAGCGTCATTCCTTTCTCTACTGTTATTTTATCGTATTTTAAAGATTTTACTTTCGGTTTATCATCTAAAACAGTAGGAATTGTGGCATTATTTACCTCGATTTTTGTTTTCTTTTTGTTAGGAATTCGCAAAATTTGATCAGGCATCAATGAAGTTCCTACCAATGATGGATTTGCTTTTTGAATTTCAACTGTTGTAACTTCATATTTAAAAGCAATAATATTTAAGGTTTCACCAAAAACTACTGTATGAAACACATATTGTGGTACTTTTGTCGCTTTTTCTTTATTTTGCGCATTCAAAACCAAAATTAAAAAGACACAAACAAAAAGAAATCCTATTTTTTTAAACATAAATCAGTAGTTTAGGGAACAAAAATCAACTCTTTTACATTGATTATTAAAGTAAATTTTCAACATCTAGTTTATATGAACAAAAATCAATCCATAAAACTTTTACTTTTAGCGTTATTTTTCGCACTTTCAAACTCATTATTTGCGCAAAATCAAGCTAAAATCTATCATTTCACACTCAATCAGGAAATTGACAGAGCTGCTTATCGTTTAGTAAAAAAAGCAGTTCGTGAAGCAGAAGCGCAAAAAGCAGACTACATTGTGATGACATTAAACACTTACGGTGGAATGTTAGACGCTGCAGATTCCATCCGAACCATTTTGATGCAAGCTAAACCAATAACAGTGGTTTTTATTAATAACAATGCTGCTTCTGCTGGCGCACTGATTTCCATTGCGTGTGATAGCATCTACATGATTGATGGAGCAAACATTGGCGCGGCAACTGTGGTTGACCAAAATGGCGAAAAGCAAATCGACAAATACCAGTCTTACATGCGCGGATTGATGCGAGCAACTGCTGAAACCAATCACCGAAATCCAATCATCGCAGAAGCTATGGTTGACGAACGCATCGTGGTTCCTGGTATTAATGATTCTATTCAAATATTAACCTTTACTTCAAAAGAAGCTATACAAAATAATTACTGTGAAGGAGTTGTGAAAAATGAAAAAGAAGTATATGCGAAATTAAGTGCCTCCACAAAAGTAATAGAACACCAAGTTACGTTGATTGACAAACTCGTTGGTTTCCTGTTAAATCCATTTGTAAACAGCATTTTAATTCTGATGATTTTTGGAGGAATTTACTTTGAGTTAAAAATGCCAGGCATTGGTTTACCAACTGTAATTGCCATTTTAGGTGCAATTTTGTATTTTGCACCATTGTATTTAGATGGTTTAGCTGCAAACTGGGAAATCTTATTATTCTTTATCGGCTTGATTCTGATTGCTTTAGAAATTTTTGTGATTCCAGGTTTTGGCGTCGTCGGTATATTAGGTATCGTTTGTGTGCTTTTAGGTTTAATTTTAAGCTTAATCAACAACGATTTCTTTACTTTTCCGAATGGAATCATGGAAACCATTGGTTACGCACTTTTTAGAGTAACTATAACGCTCATTATTGGTATTTCGCTTGCTGCTGCGTTTGGTGGTAGCATTTTCAATTTTCCTGTATTCAAAAAAATGGTTTTATTAGATGATCAAAAATCAAATAAAGGTTATAGTATTAAACAAAGCGAACAGGTAGATGTAATTGGTTTAGAAGGAATTGTGATTTCGGATTGTCGACCAAGTGGAAAAGTAGAAATTGAAGGAAATTTATACGATGCCATTTCTGATGCTGAATATATTTTAAAAGGAACTAAAATAATAGTAACCAAAGTACAAGGTTATTCAGTAAAAGTAAAAAAAGCATAATTGAAGATACTTGGCATCATACCAGCACGTTACGAGTCTACTCGTTTTCCAGGAAAACCGTTAGCTGATATTGCAGGAAAGCCGATGATTCAGCATGTGTTTGAACGCTGTCTGCAAACTAAAACTTTAAGTAAAATTATTGTAGCAACTGATAATCAATTAATTTATGATACTGTAATTTCATTTGGTGGTGAAGTTTGTATGACTTCAACTAACCATTTAAATGGAACTTCGCGCTGTGCTGAAGTCTTGAGTCATTCTGAGCTTGTCGAAGAATACGATTACGTCATCAACATTCAAGGTGATGAACCATTGATTAATCCAATCCAAATAGATGAATTGACACATTTATTTGAAGATGCTAACGCACAGATTATCACACAAGTAAAAAAAGAAAAGGATTTGTCTTTGTTACAAAATCCAAATATCGTCAAAGCAGTTTTTGATGAAAATCAGTATGCAACAGACTTTGTAAGAATAATTCAGAATTCACAATTCAGAATTCACAATTTCTATAAGCATATTGGTATTTATGGATTCAAAACCAGTGTCTTACAAAAAATTGTTCAGCTCGCTCCTACTGAAAACGAATTGCGTCTGCATCTGGAACAATTGCGCTGGCTCGACAACGGATACAAAATCAAAGTTGGCATTACTGAACACGAAAGCATCAGCGTTGATACACCTGATGATTTAGAGAAAGTGCGAAAATTAGCTTTATGAAAATGAGAATCAATTTTATTTTTTTTTTTTATGGAAAAAAACCTTTACAAATTCCCGTTACCAAATCGTAAATTTTAAACTTGAGGAATAGGTAATGTAGTGGGAGGGATTTGGTGTTGGCGGTGCTCGAAGGGGGCCCCAAAAAAGGGAGGAAATGTAAGTGGGAATGTTGGGGTAATTGTTGTGTTTTTTTTCGGGGGTTTCGGTTCCCTTACTCTGTTTTTTTTTTTTTTAGGTTTTTTTGCCAAAAAAGCAAGTAAATTAAAAATAACACAAATCCCCATAATACAATAAATAAAAAGGGCCCCCCCAAATATACCTTAAATGCTAAAAAAAAAAACGGTCTCACCAAAGTGAAACCGTTTTTAGTTAAAACTAAAGAAATCTTACATTTTTATAATTTTTACTTCAGTTCTTCTGTTGTTTTGGTGGCAGTCGCAATCACCTTTTGAGTCAGTTGGACAACCAGCTACACCATTACAATCTTGTAATAATTTATTTTCGCCTAATCCAATTGCAGTCAGTCTATTTTTATCAATTCCTTTTTTAATTAGGTAATCGATAGCACTTTGCGCTCTGCATTGTGATAGTTTTTGGTTGTATTCTGTCGTTCCACGTTGATCTGTGTGTGATGACAACTCAATCGTCATGTTTTTGTATTGTTTCATGATATCTACCAAATGATCTAATTCTTTTGATGCATCATTTCTGATATTACATTTATCGAAATCGTAGTAGATATTGCGCAACACAAAGGTTTTACCAACTTCCAACTGTTCTACACACAATTTCAGTTTCACATATAAGGTTTTATTTCTATCCAAACCTTTAGTTGTAATATCTTCAATATTAGAGTAATAACCATCTTTGCTGCCAACAACGGTATAATCTGTGTTTGATTTCAGGTTAAAAGTGAATTTGCCATTCGCATCAGAAGTCGTTTTTTCTGTTTTGCCTGTTTCTTTGTTCGTCAATTCCACTTCTACACCAGCCATAATTTTATCTTTTTTATCACATTCCAACGCAATTCCTTCCAAAATAAAACCTGGATCTTCATAAATCAACTCTTTGTAGATATTGCCTTTTTTCTCAAATTCTGCTTTGGCAACGCTTTCTGTAGTGGTTTTGATGCCGAAACGGTTACCATTTAAACCATAAATGTTTGGTGGCATGTTCTCAAATGTTACTTTTCCATTTTTCTCTGTACGTTTAGTAGCAATTACTTTTCCGTTTTCATCAGTCAAATTCACATCTACTTCATCAACAGGCATTCCTGTAAATTTATCTTTCACTGTCACGATGATATCTTTGCTTTCATCGCGTTTTTTCGGTTCTTTTTTAGTATCTTTTTCTTTAATTACTCTAAACACCACACCTGCAGAAAGCGCTAAATGGTTTACTGACAATTTTGAAACTGGATAAGGATCTAAACTGCTAGCTGGTTGAAAATATTGATATTCTTGTAAAAGATTTCCTTTTGTAAAATCTTCCGGACGACGATAATCTAACTTATATGCTGGATCGCCAGTGATAGTTGATGTTTTAACAAATGAATGAATAAAATCCATTCCAGCCGTGATACCAACATTTTTATGAAACCAATAATTAAAATACAAGCCCACTTTTAAACCAACGGTATTGATTCCTTTGTTATAATCGTAATCTAAAATGGTTTTTCTTGGATCTTGTTCATTAAATGCTCTTCCAGATAACTCATCAACCGCAACACTTAATGAACCTAATTTTAAATGGCTTAAACCAACACGCACATTCAAATCCACATCTATTTTATCATTCGTAAATAATTTTGCACTTGGTCCAATTCCAACAAATATCAACTGTTGGTTTTTTCTGTTCGATTCCACCAAGCTTGTTTTTGGATCTGAAGACGTATTAACAAAATCTTTCAGTACGCTTGGTGCCACATATTTTAGTTTATTGTTGAAATAATCGATATCGACACCAAAACCAATGTTTTTATGAAAATAGAAATCGAAGTTGGCGCCTGCATACGGTCCCCATTTTGATTTCAGGAAATCCTGTTTGTCATTATCACGCGAAATAGTAACTACTGCTGCACCAGATAAAACTTGTACATTGTGCGTTGCTAATTTATCAGGAACTGATTTTAAACCAGCGCCTGCACCTGCTTTAACTCTACCTTGAAATTTAAAATAGTGATGTTTGGTAGTTGCTGAATCTTGTGCAAAAGCCACACTACATGTAATTAAAAACAATGCTAAAAGTTGACTTAATTTAGTCACGCTTTTTCTTACGGTTTGATTTATTAATGTGTTCGTTTTCATAATTTTTATTTTATGATTTAAAATTACACATTGTACAATGCATATAACATGATATTTATCATTCGGTGTTATTGACTTAGTATTCGGTAAAAAAGTAAAAAAAAGTCCAAGCGATAAGCTTGGACTTTCAAGAGGTCGGTGGCGGATTCGAACCGTCGTAGAAGCTTTTGCAGAGCTTTGCCTAGCCTCTCGGCCAACCGACCAATTTTTGATGGAGTGCAAAACTACATATTTTTCATTTAAAACAAAATTTTTAGTGATTTTTTGTATTGAAAAGTTATTTGTAACGAAATTCAATAAATCTCAATATTTTTTTTAACTTCAAAACATTAAATCTGTTTCTAAAAAATAATCTATATGAACAAACGAATCAATGCTTTCACCGATGATGCTCTAGGCAACCTCGACGCTGTAGCTGTTGCTGCCGCAATTAAGAATAAAACAGTATCTGTTGCTGAAGTAACGGAAGCTGCAATTGCCAGAGCAGAAAAAGTAAATGGTGCTTTGAATGCAATTGTACTAAAAACGTATGATACGGCTCGCAACTCTAATAATATTATTAAAAATGGACTTTTATACGGTGTTCCTGCATTTATTAAAGATAATGAAAATATTAAAGGTCATCCAACACAAAAAGGAACTGGTGCTTTTAAGGCAAAAATTGAAAAAAGCAACAGTAAATATGTAAATCAATTTTTATCAACTGGTGTAAATTGCCTAGGAAAAAGTACACTTCCTGAATTTGGCTTTATTTGCAGTACAGAGAATGAACGTTGGGGCATCACTCGTAATCCTTGGCATACCGACTATACTACTGGTGGTTCATCTTCTGGTTCTGGAGCTTTGGTAGCAAGTGGTGTGGTTCCAATTGCAATAGCAAATGATGGAGCTGGATCGACCCGAATTCCAGCGTCTTGTTGTGGTTTAGTTGGTTTAAAACCAACAAGAAATCGACTATTACCTATGCATGGAACAGAAACATTACCAGTTAATATTGTTTATTCAGGTGTTTTAACACGTTCGGTAAGAGATACTGCAGCTTATTATGCATCTGCTGAACAATATTATCACAACTCTAAACTTCCAAGATTAGGTCATATCCTATCACCTGTTAAAAAACGATTGCGTATAGCTTTCTTCGAAAATTTACCAGCACACAAACAAGGTCATATGGACAAAGACACGTATAGAGTGCAACAGGAAACTGCAAAATTATTAGAATCACTTGGTCATACTGTTGAGATGATAAAAGTACCATTAGATATTGAAGAACTAACTGTTCACTATTTACGTTATTATGGATTTTTGGCATACATGAACAATAATTTCGGAAGATTGGTATTAGGTTCAGCAGTAGATAAATCTCAATTAGAACCATTTACATTAGGGTTGATGAATGCATTTGGTTCCAGCAAACTTCAATTACCAAAAAGTTTACGTGTTTTAAAAAAATCTGCAAAAGAAACAGAAACCATGCTGGAAAAAGATTACGATTTAATTATGACGAGTGTTTCTACAATTGTAACACCTAAAATTGGTTATTTCTCAACTTCATTAAGCTATGATGAGATAGCAGTTCGTGCGGCAAGCTTTGCGTCTTATTTGCCTTTGTTTAATATATCTGGTTCACCAGCAATTTCTCTACCTTTAGGTGAAGCAGAAAACGGAATGCCTGTTGGTGTTCAATTCGCTGCACCGTATGGAAAAGATGCCTTGTTGCTAGAATTGGCATTGGAATTAGAAGCAGCTCAACCATGGAAGTTTATTTTCAGTTAATAGCTGATTGTGCTTTTTTTTATAGCATAAGATAATTGTAGATTTTAAATACTAATCTTCAATATCTACCACACTCGCAGCAACAACGCCATCTATTGGTGGTTTAATTTTTTTTATTTTAATTCTGATTAAATCATCTTTTGCTATCAATAATCTAATATCTTTAATAATATTTCTTGCTAAAAACTCTATCAACTTTACTGGTTCTTGCATGTTTTTAGAAACAGCTTCATATATTAATTCATAATTCACCGTTCCATCTAAATCGTCATTCAGTTCGGCTTGTGTAGCATCTGTGTAAACAAACACATCTACCAAGTATTTTCCACCTTTTTCGCGCTCTTCATCATATACACCATGATGCGCATAAAATTCCATACCTTCTAATCCTATCCATAACTTTTTGTGCATATTGTTGTTTTATACAAAAGTAAATTTTATTCTTTAAATTTGTCATCGTTTTAAGATTCATTAAAAAAACACTAACATCAATAAAATATTCAGTATGCAAAACAGATATGCAACTTCTTTCCGTGGATTTGATTATTTAAATTTAGATGAACAACTAACAGACGAACAAAAATTAATTCGCGAAAGTGTTCGCAGTTGGGTAAACACAGCAGTAGTTCCAATCATAGAAGATTGTGCAGAACATCATAAATTTCCAAAAGAATTGATAAAACAATTAGGAGAAATTGGTGCATTAGGTCCACACATTCCAACACAATATGGTGGTGGTGGTTTAGATTTAATTTCTTATGGTTTAATTATGCAAGAATTGGAACGCGGTGATTCTGGTATTCGCAGTTTTGCAAGCGTGCAAAGTTCTCTGGTAATGTATCCAATTTGGAAATATGGAAGCGAAGAACAAAAAAATAAATTTTTACCCAAATTAGCTACTGGTGATTTTGTTGGAAGTTTCGGTTTAACCGAACCGAACCATGGCAGCGATCCATCCAGCATGGAAACACGATTAATAAAAAAAGGTGACAAATATATTTTGAATGGCGCAAAACTTTGGATAACGTCCTCACCTATTTGCGACTTGGCTGTGGTTTGGGCAAAAAATGAAGATGGCCGAATAATTGGTTGTATTGTTGAGCGCGACATGGCTGGTTTTTCGACACCAGAAATTACTGGAAAATGGAGTTTGCGTGCATCTAAAACTGGTGAATTGGTTTTTCAAGATGTAGAAATTCCAGAAGAAAATATTTTACCGTTAGCAAGTGGATTGAAAGCTCCTTTGTCTTGTTTATCATCTGCAAGATATGGAATTTCGTTCGGTGTGTTAGGTGCCGCAATGGATTGTTTACATGCAGCAACTGAATATGCAAAAGAAAGAATTCAGTTCGGAAAACCATTAGCTGCATTTCAATTAACACAAAAAAAATTAGCTGAAATGCTGACTGATTTATCGAAAGCGCAATTGCTGGCGATGCAAATAGGAAAATTAAATAATGAAGGTAAAGCAACACCTGCACAAATATCAATGGGAAAACGAAACAACGTAGAAATGGCGTTACGTGTGGCTCGTGAATGCAGACAAATTTGCGGTGGAATGGGTATCACAGGTGATTTTCCGTTTATGCGCCACGCGATGAATTTAGAAAGTGTGATTACTTATGAAGGCACGCACGAAGTACATTTATTAATTACAGGTATGGACTTGACTGGAATAAATGCGTTTGGTTAATTAAAAAAAATGAAAGAACAATTCATAAATTTTATACAAAAACCAACTAAAGCATCTTTTTTAGAATTGCGCACATTTATAATTAATCATGATGATTATGAACCGTATTCTGAAGACATCCGAAACATCAATAATTTATTACACCAAAATAATTTTAAAGAAGTAGTACTTTATGGAAACATAAATGTATTGTTGAGTCCTCGTGCGCACATGTATAAGAGTTTTGCATTCAGAAAACTGAATGATGAAAAAGGTGCAGAATTGGAAGCACAAATCGGACAAACTATTTTAGAAGGAATATCACTTACTGGAAATGGAACTTTGGAACAACCTTATTTAGTGTCCAGAATTGATGATGAAAGAGATTTTTTAACGTATTTAGAAGAAGTGTTTGAAAGCCAAGCATTAATAAATGATGCAGACAAATCGTATGACTGCATTACGACAGCCAGCGGAAAAAATATTTATTTTGATATTACAGATTGCTTTAAGAAAATGGCTTTCCAGTTTTCTAACAGAGAAATAAATATGGACAATTTTTTAAAAGATTTAAAACCAGAAATTATAAAAAAAGAAAAACCTTGGTGGAAAATCTGGTAATTCCTACTCACCAAATGGCAACACTTTGGGACCTTGGTTATTGACTTTACTTACATATACATCAGCACCAATATTCATGGAGTTCATAACTTGTTTCATGGCATCGCCAGCTTTGTAAGCATTTTCTTTTCCATGACACAATGCAAAAACACTTGGACCAGAACCGCTGATGCTGCCACCAAGCGCACCAGCATCTTTTGCTGCTTGTTTCATTTCATAAAAACCAGGAATCAATTTGCTTCTATACGGTTCTGCAATATAATCGACTAAACTTCTACCAATTAAATCATAATCACCACGCAATAAACCAACCATGATGCCACCAACGTTTGCAGATTGACGAAGTGAATGTGCTAATGGAATATCTTTTGGTAATATTTCGCGCGCATCTTTTGTCAAAACTATTACATGCGGATTGATGACTGCGCACCACAAATCTTCTGGAACCGGAATTTGTAAAATATCTAATGGCTCGTAACTTCTTACTAAAATAAAACCACCAAATAAACTCGCTGCTACGTTGTCTGCAATCGCTGCATCGCAAGCAGCTTTTTCTGCGTTTAATAAAAACGGCAACATTTCTTCTTTCGTTAACTGCTCGTTGCATAACATATTTATTGCAAACACACCAGCTACAGCACTAGCTGCCGAACTACCTAAACCACTTCCACTTGGCATCATTTTCTTCAACCATATTTTACAGCCAAAATCTGCGTTTATATAATTCAAATAATCTTGAATAGCTACTGTAGCAGAATTCTTTTTCGCATCGCGAGGCAACACACCACCATCACCTTCAATATCAACAATCACCACACCTTTTTCTGATGTGAGTTCCATGATGAGTTCATCACCAGGTTTGTCGATTGCAAACCCTAATACATCAAATCCACAAGCTACATTAGCTACGGTTGCCGGTGCGAAGACTTTGATTCTGTTTCCTATTTTCATTTCTTTATGTATTGAGTAATGCGTAGTGCGTATTTAGATAAATATCGTAATACGCATTACTAATTACGATGTACTAATTAGCCATATAATTTCCTATCGTAATAATTTCAGCGAAAACGCCTGCTGCTGTTACTTCTGCGCCAGCACCAGGTCCTTTAATGACCAACGGATTGTTTTTATATCGCGCTGTTGTAAAAACAATCATGTTATCGCTACCACTTAAATTATAAAATGGATGTTGAGTATCGACTTGCTTTAATGCGATTTGTACTTTTCCGTCTTCAATCACAGCCATATAACGCATTACATTTCCGTTCGCTTCTGCATCTTTTTTTAATTGTTCGTACTGTGCATCTACTTCTGGTAAACGTTCTAAAAATGTTTTCACATCGAGTTCACGTAAATTTTCAGGTACTAAATTTTCTACATGAATTTCTTCTAATTCCATTTTTGCACCACTGTCACGAGAAAGAATTAATGCTTTGCGTGCCACATCTAAACCTGATAAATCGTCGCGTGGATCTGGTTCAGTGAATCCTTTTGCTTTTGCATCTAATACTACATCTGAGAATTTCAAATCACCTTTGTAAGTATTAAAAATGAACGATAAAGTTCCTGATAAAACTGCTTCAATTTTTAATATTTTATCACCAGAATTCATTAATGATTGCAACACTCCAATTATTGGCAAACCTGCGCCAACATTGGTTTCGTACATGAAATGTGCATTCGATTTTTTTGCTAATTCTCGCAGCAAAATATACTTGTCTTGACTTAGTGTATTTGCAATTTTATTTGGTGTAACGATGTTGACACTTTTCTTCAAAATGCGCTCATAAAACTCAACTACATGCTTACTTGCAGAACAATCCACAAATACTGCATTCGCAAAATTTAAGTCAATCATTTTATTAGTGAACGAAACCAAATTAGAGTCCTCACCTTTTTCATCTAATATAGTTTGCCAGTTAGCAACATCAATTCCATTGCTATCAATCAACATTTTTTTAGAGTTGATAATACCTGTAACATTTATCTGAATTGATTTTTCTTTTTTCAAATAATCAAACTGATTTTGGATTTGATTCAACAACGTTTTGCCAATTAAACCAGTTGGTCCAACCAAAAATACATTGATAGAATGTACATCATTTTCAAAGAAAATTTCGTGTAATGCATTCAATGCTTTTGCTTCGTTGTGACGATCAATCACTGCAGTAATATTTAATTCCGAAGAACCTTGCGCAATAGCTTTTACGTTGATACCGTTGTTGCCTAATGCTTTAAACATTTTAGCAGAAACACCAGGAACGTTCGACATATTTTCACCAATCACAGCAATAATCGTATTATTGGTTTCAATCACCAACGGCGCAATTTGGCGATTTTGAATTTCAAAACGAAACTCTTCTTCTACTGCTTTTTGTGCTTTTTTCACATCGCCTGGAACAATACCAAAACAAATAGAATGTTCTGATGAACCTTGCGTCAGGAAAATAATATTGATAGCTGATCGCGACAAGGTACCAAACAAACGCGACGCAATACCAACTACACCAACCATTCCGGTGCCTTCCATTCTTAACACAGAAATATCAGAAATGGAAGAAATTCCTTTGATGACGTTATTCGATTTTCCAACATCTTTTGAAATATACGTTCCAGGATGCGATGGATTAAACGTATTCTTTATAACTAACGGTATATTCTTGATATACGCAGGTTGAATAGTTGGTGGATAGATAACTTTTGCACCGAAATGCGACAATTCCATTGCTTCTTTGTACGACAACATTGGAACCGTAAATGCTTGCTCTACACGTCTTGGATCTGCTGTCAACACACCATCCACATCTGTCCAGATTTCAATAACATCAGCTTTTAACGCTGCGCCAAAAATAGCTGCAGTGTAATCAGAGCCGCCACGACCTAACGTGGTAACATTGTTGAAGTCATCAAATCCTATAAAACCTGTAATACAAGCAATGCCATTTACAGCTTCGAAAAAATCGAGAATATTCTTGTTGGTTTTATCAAAATTTACTTTTGCTGAAAGAAAGTTGGAATCGGTGCGTACGAGTTTGGTAGCGTTTACATAGATGCCATTTAAATCTGCATTGCGCAAAGCGCCTGCTACAATGAATGATGAAAAACGTTCGCCAAATGAAACCAGTTGCGCTAATGTCTTTTCAGATAATTCACCTAATAAATTGATGCCTTTTAAAATATCTTCTACGCGAATCATGCTTTCGTCAAACTCTTCCATCATTACATCAAAAATTTCTTTTTTGGTAACGAGTGCTTCGATGGCTGCGCGATGGCGTTCTTTAAAACTTTCAAAGATTTCTAAATAAGTTACGTTATCTTTTTTTTCTGCTAATTTACCTGCGTTGATGAGCTGATCGGTCACTTTAGAAAAAGCCGAACACACTAATACGACTTCATTTCCTTGTTCGATTTCACTTCTTACAATACCGATAATACGGTGAATATTTTCGATTGAACCTACAGACGAGCCGCCAAATTTTAAAACTTTCATTTATGAATAATGATTTACGATGTATGATTTATTTCTACTTATACTCTTGCTTTGCAACAGTACGTGAGACACGAACCACAACTAAGAGCATTTCAGCAAAAATAAGAAAATGACTATATAATCTTGAATTATAGCATTTTATTGACGTTAAGTAGATATTAAATGTTTAGTATTTCTAACAGCCATTCTTTTTCTACCAAATCTTTTTCAGATTCAATTGCTATTTTAAACTTACTTTTTTGTGTTTTGGTAGCAAATATATTTTTATACAATAATCCAACATAAACAATCGTTTTTTGATGAATGGTTTTGAAATAACCGATATCATTTTGGCGATATACATACATTTTTAAACTCTTGATTTGTGGTAAAATGGAATCGAATTCTTTTAGTTCAAACAGCATTTTTATGATTAGAATTTTTGCATCAATATTCCACAAAACATCCGTAAATTCTACTGTTTGCAAGATACGCATTGCTTTTGAGTATTGCTTTTGCGCATAATATAAAGTTGCTTTTGTAAACTGTATCGAATTTTCTCTGAAAGCTTCATTTACATAAATATTATACTTGTCAATAAATTGCGAAGATCGATTAAAATCTTGTAGTCGTTTGATACCGATATAAGCAATATTTTTAAAAGTAAATCGGCTCAATTCGCCATTTTCCAATAAATATTTTTTATCAAGTGCATGCAAATACAAAGTGAACGCACGCTGCGCATACAATTGCTTGCCTGTGTTGAGTTGTTTGATGCAATAATTAATCGTCAGCAAGAAAATATCTTTCAATTCGTTTTCCTTAAAACAACTTTCATATTTAAAAACAGCATCGTATAATTTATCGAAATCATTATCGTTTGGCTGTGTTGTTAATCGATACAACAAGTAATAAATTTGAATAGCTGCTTCATCCTTATAATGTCCGTTTTCAATTAATTGCAAAATCGATTCTAACAATAAAAAATCGGTCGCTTTGCCTGAAACCTGCTTAAAAGACTGCGCTACACAAGCATATCGCAATATTTCAACGATTGCATATTGATGCATGGAATCGGAAATCTTTTGTAAATTAAAATCTTCGTAACGCTTGTTTTTACTCATTAAATTATAGCGCACCACTTCTAATGAAAATGTTTGTGCATAGTGTTGACTATCTTTAAAAACAGATTGTTGCAATCTATTTTGTGTGATAGTTAATTGTTTAACAGCCAACGAATTTAAGTTGCGTTGATTGTATGTTTGCGTTAATACAATGGCAGGTTGCATCGCATCTTCTTTCCAATTATAATATGCCAAAAATGCTTCGAGACAATCGGTTGCATAACTCATGGTGTAGCGCAGTAATTGCTCGTCGAATTTTTTATAAGGAAACACAAACGCAAATGCCTGTTTGCGATTTACGGTTGCAGCTGTAATACTACGTTTGGATAATACAAACTCTACCAATTTTGCTACATCTTCACGTGGATTGGCAAATGGCGACTGCGTCCATTTTCGAAACTGATGGCGTTCGGCTTTGGTTAATTTCTCGAATATATCAATGAATTTGCTTTGATACATGATTTATTTTATGGCTAAATTTACAAAATATATCGATAAGTTAGTTATAAGTAAATAGTTATTTGTGATTAGTAATTAAACTTCGCATTCATGTTAAACTGAGTTTACCGAAGATTGGTTCTAGTTAGAATGTATTATTTATTATGATTGCCTCATCCGATCTCGCCTTTGGCGAGACCACCTTCTCCAAATGGAGAAGGTGGTCAAGCGTAGCTTGACAGGTTGAGGCAAAAAATTATTTACAAAAAAACTCGATAACAGCCAAAATTTGTAGCAGATAATATAAATAAAAGCACGCATCTTTGAATTGCAAACGTAGATATTATAAAAAAACAGCTAAATTTATTGATATGAAGAACGCACTTAGAACAGGCATTTTATTATTTTTTGTTTTTTGTTTTTGCCAAAATAACAAAGCACAAAATGTAATTTTATTGAAGGACAGGATGGATTCAGGAGATTCTGTTGTAAATAAATATTATTTAAATAATGAACTTTTACAGGCAAGAATTACAAGTAACAATATTTTCACAATCGAAGCACATAAAAAGCCCCTTTTCAGATTCAACAAAAATATACATTGCAAAATACGATTTGCAAGGCAATTTAATCAAAAGGAAAAAATTGCCTTATGGATTATGTAATTATGCTAATTACTACCTAAATAATTATTCACCTGTTTCTGAAATGCATTTGTATTTTGGAGCTAATAGTATTTTACCATATCCAAATATCAAAATATACGATAATGAAAACAATACGTTTACTGGTTATTTTCCATATTATACAAAAACTTTTGGATTTTATCTGACACTACATTAAGAAATGGTAGTGGTAGCACAGTTGAAATTAGAAAAATATGATAAAGATTTAAACTTGATTTGGTCAAAAAATTATTTGAGTGATACTGCCTTTTTACATGGATTATATTATACAGGTAATGCATATAGTGATATTTTAGTAAAATTATTCAATAAATATGATTGATAGCTTTATTTATATTGGAGTTTCCATGTATGATTCATTACAATTTTTGGATACAGTTCAAAACGAACCTTTTATGTTAGGTCTATTGAAAATCAGCAAAAATGGAAATTTAATTCAGTTGGATTCATTCAGATTTAAGGATAATATTTATTTGAATATAATTCAGTAGGAAATTACATCAGTTTCATTGGTGATTTTAAAATAATAAATAATAGAATGACTATATCAGTAATAAGGACAACTGAACCTTTTGAAATTTTAGAATTAAACACAGCAAATAAATTAGCTAAAGAATTCACTCAAATAGCAATACTTATACTATTATGAGTATTGCATATCCACTTTACAATAAAGGATATATAAATTTAGCTTATGAACAATTTTCATTTTTAAGCTATAAGCCAGTTTTCTATAATTTAAATTTAAGTCATACAGGAAGCATTGCAAATTTACAGTCTATCAATCCGCTGCCTGATAGTTTTTCTGTTTATTATAAAGGCAGGTTTCAAAAAAAATGGGTTATGGTACAACTTGGATTGATGAAAATTTTGATACAACTTATTTGCAGTTAGGTCTAATTAATCTAAAAGATTCAGGTATTTTTATGTGCATTCTTCCGCTTTCAGAAAAATATGGTGTTTATAGTGGTAATGTATATAAAGATCGCAACGCTAACTGCAGTTTTGATGCAAACACAGACAGTCCATTTAAAGGTAGAACAATTGAAGTAACAAAAACAAATGTACCAATACCATACAAATATTACGATTATACAGATAACAACGGCAAATTTGAAATGTATGTCGATTCTGGAAGTTTTACTTCTAAAGTACTTGAACCTAATAATTTATGGCAAGCTTGTCCAACTACGCAAACATTTAGTATAAATGGGACAACAGACACGGTCAATCAGAATTTTTATTTAAAACGTTTAATTGCTTGTCCAAATTTATCAGTTTCGATTGATAACAGTAGATTAAGACCATGTATGTCAAATACATATGTTGTTAATCACTGCAACACAGGCACGGCAGATGCAATTGGCGCAACGGTTGTAGTTGATTTTGACTCGTTGCTAGCTGTTAATTCTGCTTCTGTACCTTATACAAACATTGGCAATAAATACACGTTTCAAGTTGGCACTATAAAAGAAGACAGTTGCGGTCTGTTTACCGTCAACACCACTTTAAATTGCAGTGCAGTTTTAGGCACTACGCAATGTGTAGAAGCACATATCTATCCTGATTCTGTTTGCACACCAATAGATCCGCGCTGGGACAGAGCTAACGTATCTGTTGATGGCAGATGCTTAGGCGATTCGGTGTTGTTTCGTATTCGCAATATCGGTTCAGGCAATATGTCGCAAATAAAAAGGATATATTGTTATTGAAGACAATGTGTTGCGCATTATGCCAATTAATTTTCAATTGAATGCTGGACAAGAAATTCTTATAAAACGACCTGCCAACGGAACAACACAACGCTTGTATGCAGAACAGGTAGATTACTTTCCATATCCAAGCAATCCAACAGCTGTGGTGGAAAATTGTGGTGGTTTAAATCCTGGTTTTGTTACGCAGTTTCCAAATAATGATGGCGCAGATTTTATTGCTATTAACTGCACACAAAACAGAAACTCTTTTGATCCGAATGATAAAGAAGGCACGCCAACTGGTTTCGATAACCAACATTATATTGCAAAAAAAACCGACATCAATTATAAAATACGTTTCCAAAACACAGGCACTGATACTGCGTATGATATTTATATTTTAGATACGATTTCCAATAAATTAGATGTGAGCAAGCTACAAATGGGCGCGGCTTCTCATCCATATTCGTATGAAATTTATGGTGAAGGTAATGCTGTTTTAAAAGTAATTTTCCGAAATATCAATCTGGTTGATTCTTTTCATAACGAACCTTTGTCACATGGATTCTTTACCTATTCAATTGCGCAAGACACACTAAATAAAGCGAATGATAAAATCTATAATCATGCAGATATTTATTTCGATGCGAATCATCCAGTAAAAACAAATACTACACTGCACACTGTTACTGATTCTTATTTCAGAATAATTTCTTCTGTAATAGAAAATAAAATAAAAGCGGCAACCAATGCTTATCCAAATCCATTTAATGACAAATGCACGATAGAAATTAAATCAGATAATAAACAAAATACAACGTATCAGTTTAAGTTATACAATTTAAATGGCGCATTGATACAAACGCAAACCGTAACCAATAAAGTAGAATTATTTGCTGCTGATTTGCCTGCTGCGATTTATTTATACAGAATTGAACATGATGGTGAATTAGTTGCTGCTGGAAAGATTGTGAAAGAATAATCGCAATAAAACGTAGATAAATAAATTTAAGTTTAATAGTTTGTAGTGAAAGTTCGGAATTCTTTTAGAGTTCCGAACTTTTTTAATTGTCTGAACCGCTGATTTAGTTGATTTTTATGATTGATATGATTTTTTATCATTGACTGATAACAAACTTGCATATTGGAACAAACTGAAACAGCGATTAAAAGGAGGAGAAACCGTATTGTCCCCTTAGGGTGTCCGAAAAATCGGACAACAAAAGAATCTAAAGACGATTATAACTTACTGATGTTGCTAATGAACAATTATTAATTCTTTGTTTCTTTTTTCATTTAGATGACTTATTATGACATGATTTTTTTTATTCTTATTTTCACCTTAAAACCTTTAGTTGAAAATTAATTTGTGTTATCTATGTTTAGTAAATCAAGAAAATCATTTAATCGAAATAATCATGGTTAAGATAATTTGTTTAATTTTATTGTATGAAACTCCTATTAACCATACTTAAGTTTTTTTACAGCATTTGGAATGTGATTAGTTTTTTGATATTAACCATTCCAATGATGATTGGATATTTAACGCTAAAACTCATTCCTTATACAAAACAAATTGTTGGTGTTTATTATATCAATCGATTTTTTATTTTCATTTGGTCGGCACTGGTTGGCTTTCGTTATAAAATTCGTGGCTTAGAAAATATTGATAAAAACCAAACGTATATTGTAGTTGCGAACCATGTGAATGCTGCTGATTTAATGGCGATTTCTTATGGCTTGCGTGTGTTTGCAAAACCATTGATCAAAAAAGAATTGACGTATGTTCCAGGTCTCGGACAATTATTTAGTTTGATGTGTTTACCAGTTGACAGAAGCAGTAAAGAAGCGCGACATGCCAGTAAAGTACGTATGTTGAGTGATTTGAAACAAGGCATTTCTATTTTCTTGTTTCCTGAAGGTACACGCAACCGAACAAAGGAACCGTTGTTACCATTTTTTGATGGTGCATTTGAATTAGCCATTGATGCGAAAGTGCCTATTTTACCAGTGATGTTGACGAATTTAAGAAAACTAAATAAAGTAGATACGTTGTTGTTGCAACCAGGTATTTTAGAAGTTACACATTTACCAGCAATTTCAACTGATGGCTATACTATTGAAAATTTAGAAGCATTAAAATTATTTGTTCGACAAAAAATGGAAGCATTTTTATTGGAACATGATGCGTATTTTATGACTTCGGCAAGGACTTTGACAAGCTCAGTCTGACAGCTTTAAATAAAAATAGATTTTTCCGAAGCTTACTCTTCGGAAAAATCTTTCACATTGACTTACATACATAACACTAAAGGCAAGCACTGAATGTCTTTTAAAAAATAAAAGACGGACAATGCACTGGTTTATTTGGTTTTACGTGTTCTTTAAATAAATTTCCTGAATAAGAAATAGAAATTTCTGCACTTCCAATGGCTTTGCTAACCTTGGTTAATTTTGAGACATTGATATCAAAATTTGCAGTTACGTTTATGTTTTTATATTCTAATTTAATGGCAGGTATAATGGCATCTTTTACGCGATACCACGCACCAACGTTGAATGCTAATCGTTCTTTTCTATTTCTTATTAAACTATATTTTACAAAAGAACCAACAACAATTTCTCTATTGTTTCCTTGTGATTGAAACAAAATTGATGGCAACATAGACCAACTTCCTTTTATACCAACTTCACCACCTAACGTTGCAACATAACGCACATTTTGTCTGATTTCTGTGCCATCATAAAACGAAATATTCGGTCGTGTGATATTGAAAGCAGAAAAACCTGCATATAAATTTTTGTGTGCTGCTGGTGCATATGAATAGACACCACCAATACCAATATTATAATCTATTTGTTTGGTGTTTAATCCATTTTCATTAGGACTCATTCCTTGATTAAATCCATCAAACCCATTAAATTGATTGCCAAAAGTAGCTTTTGAAAAATCGAAACTTTTCATCATCATTCCATTTTGGAAACCAACTCCAATGATATGACTTCTATTTACATCCAACACTTGTAAATACGATAAATTTAAGCTGATTTGATTGGTTTGAAAGTTAGTGGTACCAGCTTGGTCGTGCATAATTTCCAATCCAACACCAATGAATGAATTTGGATGTTTATTTTTTAAGAGTGACATTTCCAAAGATGCACCAACTGTTTGGTATGGAACTGTAACTGTATTCCATTGCGTTCTGTAAGATGCCGCGATAAAATAATCGTTGTTAAAAAATCCAGTAAATGCAGGATTTGTTTTCGAAGGTATGGCATAAAATTGCGAAGAGTGCTCATCTTGTGCATACGTTTTGATACCAATAGTTAATACTATTGCAAGGATGGTTAGGGTTTTCATCTTTGTATGTTTTAATGTTTATTTCTATCTTATTAGAGTAATGTTTCCTTTTTTAATTGTTCGTCTGCCATCAATACATTCTACATCAACATAATATACAAAAACAGCAGGCAATAATTTTTCGTTTTTAAAAGTTCCGTCCCAGCCAAAATTCATATCGCGCGTATCAAACACCAATTCGCCCCAGCGATTGAATATTCTAAACTGTTTTACACTTTGAACACCAGGTCCGTAAACATTTAAAATGTCGTTTTGTCCATCACCATTAGGTGTAAAAGTATTTGGTATAAATACGGCGTCTCCATTGCAATCTTCAATAATTCGTACGTGCTGATCATCGCTTGCAGTGCAGCCAAACTCATTAGTTACAGTAACTCGGTAAGTTGTGTCTTGTTCAGGTTTTGCTGTTGTATTGGCGCAATCTAAACATGATAAAAAATAATTTTCGCTCCAAGCGTAGGTTACATTATCTGGTGAAGTTGCAGTTAAAATAGCTTCCATTCCTTTAATAACAATTTGCTCATCACCTGCTTTTACTGATGGTAATTTTTTTACATCAACCGTAACTGGAATGGTTGGTATAACGCAAGTTCCATTTTTAAAAGTTGCATAGTAAGTAGTTCTTGTTTTTGGAAAAGCCAATGGATCTGGAATCTTAGTATCTGACAGCGTGTTGGATGCTTGCCACACAATTGTAGTTTGATTTAATGAAGTACTTTCACCTTCTGCATGTAACTGCACTGTATCACCAACGCAAATAAATGTATCAGGATATGCTCTTGCACTTAATGAAGTTCGCACATCAACTTTTATAGTATCATAAATCGGACACATTGGATTTAAAAATGCTTTGATAGTATAAACTGTATTATCAGTTGGTTTTGCAATAACTGACGAACTAGTTGAGTTATTTAATCCAGTGGCTGGAGACCATTGAATCGTTGTTGCATTGGTATTTAAATTTAATGGAATTTGTTCGCCTTTACAAATTACTTTATCATCTGATGAAATAAGATTAGGTTTAGAAAATACGCTTGCTGTTTTAGTTTGACGTACTTTACAACCGAATGTGTTTTCTGCATAATAATCAAACGTATAAAAACCATGGTGTGGTGGTGTAAATGATTTCACAGTTAATGTATCAACTTTTAGAGAATCTGTAACTGTCCAATAATTTTTAGTGATGCTTGAATTTGGTGATGTATATAAAGAATCTAAAATAGTAAACTGACCATCACCGCTGCAAATATTGTATTTATCGAGATCAAATCTAGAATACATACGAGCAACATTTACTTTTTTAGTTGGAATTAAATTTATGGTACAACCAAAATTATCTTTCAAAATTAAAGTTGGTGTGTATTCACCTTCTCTTAAATAAGTGAAACTTATGTTATTAGCTAATGAATGATCTTCTCTTGTGTCACCATTACCAAAGTCCCAAATGGTAGTTGTAGTATTTTTAAATTGAGCATTAAATTGAACTTGCAAAGGCAAACAACCAGAATCAGGTGTGAACGAGAAACTACCTTGAGGTCCTGAAACAATAATGTAATTCTCTTTTCTTACTGTGTCTACGCAATTATTCGTATCAACAACTACTAACTGAACATCAAAAGAATCAGAACGAGTATAAACACTTTGAGGATGTGTATTATTACTGTTACTTTGATTTCCATTTCCAAAATCCCAAATAATATCTTTGAATTGCGTATTTGCTGGTGCTTGCAATTGAAAATCTGAAATTAAATCAGGGCAAGTTTTATAGGTTGGTGATGCTGAAAAATTGACGTGTAAATTTTTTATTCTTACAAACGAATTTTTCACCATATTATCTTCACAACCTGTTCCATCATATACTTTTAACTTAATTGTATAACTTCTTTCTGAAGCAAAAACATGAATAGGTTCAAAATCCGATGATGTGGTACCATCACCAAAGTCCCATAAATATTTTAAATTATCTCCAGTTGATAAATTTTTAAATTTAATTTCAGTTCCAGCACAAACATCATTTTTGTTTACAGAAAAATCTGCTTTAACCGGAACAATATTGATTTTTTTATTGACAGAATCTTTACAACCGAAAGCATTTTCAACTACTAACTTAACTGAATGATTTCCTACGCCATTTATAGTAAAGTTCACATCATCACCAAACTTGGGTGTTCCATTATCTAGTCGCCAAGTAGATAATGTTATAGGTGCATCTGCAGAATTTGAAATATTGGTGAAACTATAGTTTGCTGGATTGCATCCACTTATTTTTTGAAGAATAAAATTTGGTTGCATATCAATTACTGTTACTGTATCTTCAATGGATGATTGAACTGAACAGCCATTTCTGTATCGAACATTTAAATGAACAATATAACTACCTGCATTTGGATAAAATCCTATAGCTGGATTTCCATTTACACGCAAACCGTTTCCTAAATCCCAACTATAACTTATTATATTAGTATCTAAAGGTGCTTTGAAAATAACTAACACTGGAGCACATCCTTTTTTATTCAACACAGTAAAACCAATAGAATCAAACACAGAAAAATTTATATTTTTTCTCATTGAATCTACACAACCTGTACTATCATTATAAACTATTAATAAGATACTTGTTGATGTAAATGAGGAAGGATAGACATGAGAAAAGTTCTTATCCATAGTATTTGAGGTAGTACCATCTCCAAAATCCCAAAATGTTCTATCATGTCCTTTGGAATCATTTTTGAAGTTAACAGTTTGTGCTCCACAAATCTGTGTGGTAGAAAATCTCGCTTCTGGATATGCCACAAAAATTTCTTTAATTTCCAAAGTATCTTTGCAAGTATTATTTTCTGCAATTAAAGAAACCATATATTTTTCTGGTTGTGAAGGTGTAGTATAAATATGAGTTACGTTTCGACCTTGATCGGTGCCGTCACCAAAAATCCATGTAAATTCGGTTGTTGAAATACCACCAGATGCATCGTATGTTACAGTCTCTTTATTTACACAAACAGAAGTCAAATCAAAATCACCACTAAACGGATATTTATCACCGACACGAATAGGTCCAATACGCTTCTTAATTGGAGAACATGGTGCATCATAATTTGCAGTAACTGTAACATAAAATGTACCTGTGTCGGTATAATTATGGTAAGGATTTTCACCAGTTCCTGTTGTACCATCACCAAAATCCCAAACAACACTTGTAGGTGTAAAATAGTGCGTTAAATTTGCATTGAAATGAACACGCAGCGTTTTACAACCTTTATCTTTATCAGCAACTGGATTCATTCTGTCTTTTCCAACATAAATTGCATCTGTGCTATCTAAAGTTGATTTGCATCCTGATGGAGAAGTTGCTTCTAAAATCACTTCATACAAGCCAAAATCATCTATATAAAAAGATGGATTTACTTCGTTAGAAGTTTCTACAGTAACACCACCTTTTTTTATTATCCAACGGTACTGATTAGCACCTGTAGAAGTATTAGTAAACGAAAAATTTGCTGCTACACAGGATGCTGTTTGATTAATAGTGAATCCAACTTTTGGCGCTTCATTCACTTGAATATTGAAATTTGCAGAGTCTCTACAACCATCATCATTTGTTGCTGTTAAGTTTATTGTATAACTTCCTGGTAAATCATAGTTGAATGTTGGTGTATTGGAAGTTGATGTTTGTCCGTTGCCAAAATTCCAATCGCAATAAAAAGGACTATAATTAGAAAAAACAGTTGGTTTAATATTTTTATCTGTACATGCACTTGTTGGTAAATTAGCCTGTACATCAAATTTTTCTAAACGAACAGCGTTGGGTATTGCCTTTGTTGCTGTACAATTATTGGCATCTTTAACAGTGAGTAACACATTAAAATTACCATACTGGTTATAATTATACGTTGGATTTGCAGTAGTTGAAGTAGCACCATTTCCAAAATCCCAAAGATAAGTTACTGCTGAAGTTGAGCTTACTGTACTAGTAAATTGAGCAGCAAATGGCAATAAACAAGTATGTGTTTTATTTATTGAAAAATCTACTGAAGGTTTGGTAGATTTTATTATAAAATCATCTTTAGTTATTGTGTTTTTACAACCATTTGCATCGGTAACAATTAAAGAAACACTAGAGTTTCCACTATTTATATATGTATGCAAAGGATTTCTTGTAGTGTTGATATTTCCATCGCCAAAATCCCAAGTCCAGTTTGTAATAGGCGCATCACCTATAGTAGATAAATCTTGAAATTGAACATCAAACGGCACACAACCAATTCTTGGCAACGCAGTAAAATTTGAAATAGGATCTTTAAATACAGTTATTGTTTTAGATATTGTAGAAGATGCACCTGCTTTGAAAATTGTTAGTTTAATAGTATAAATACCTGGAGAATTGAAAATAGCACCTGGATTACAATCATCAGATGTATTTCCATTTACACCTAAATTCCAGAAACAACTATCTTGATTTCCTGTAGAAGTATTTATGAAATTAACAAATAATGGAGCACATCCTTTATCTTTGCTCGGAGTGAAATTTGCATTTAACTGTGCCTCACAGTTATTTTTTGTACATATTAGTATAAAAAATAACAAGATGACAGATAAATATCTGCGGATAGCCGTGAAACACGCTACCAATTTTGGTAAAGAAGTTAACATTGATTTTGGGTTTAAATGTTATTACAATATTATACCTAATAAATGAGTTTGTCAATAGCAATTCTTATTTTTATTAATTAATTGATACATGTCAATATTTACAATATCGTTAAATAGAATAAAACTAAAAAAATGAGTACTAAAAAAATTGGAATCAATAACTTATCAGCAATTCCAATGCGCATCGAACCTTCTGACAAAGCAGAAATAGTAAATCAAATTTTATTTGGTGAAACATTTGATATTTTGGAAGAGAATGAAAAATGGACGAAAGTAAAATTAAAGCACGATGACTACATTGGTTGGATTGATAAAAAACAATGGAAAGAAACAGCTCAACATCAGCAAACACATAATGTAGTGAAAGAATTATTTCAGGAAATATTGGTAGATGAAAAAAAGATTTTTGCACCAATGGGTTCGTTTGTAGAAAAGCGAAAACTGAATAAATTAGCAATCAAAAATTCTATTCTTCACGATGCGAAATTATTCTTGGAAACGCCTTATTTTTGGGGTGGTCGCACCTTTTTCGGCATTGATTGTTCTGGTTTTACGCAAGTAGTTTTTCGTGCAAATGGAATCAATATTTTACGTGATGCGTATCAACAAGCAACACTTGGAGAAACCATTACTTTTGAAAATATTCGCAATGAAGATTTAGCATTTTTTGAAAATCCAGAAACAAAAAAAATTATTCATGTTGGAATCATTTTTAAAGAAGATAAAAAAATAAAAATCATTCATGCATCTGGAAAAGTACGCGTAGATATTTTAACCAACAAAGGAATTTATAATGAAGAAACAAAAACACAAACTCATGTGTTATGTTTGATAAAGAGAATTTCAAAATAAAAAAATAAAATAAACGCAAAGAACACATAGTATATTCGTAAAGTTTAAAAGAAGATTTTAAGAAATTATAAAAAAATATTTTTTGATTTGATTAAATACCTTTCATTCTTTTTTTAACTTAATAACCTTTTTAAAAACTTAGTGCACTTTGCGTAAAAACTTATAATTCTTTGCGTTTAATCACATTTGAATGTGTTTAAATCGTGGCATACAATAAAAAAAATGCTTAAAAAACAAAACATAGTAATATTAACTGGTGCTGGAATTAGCGCAGAAAGTGGCATCAAAACATTTCGCGATAGTGATGGACTTTGGGAAAATCATCGTATTGAAGATGTTGCCACTTTTGATGCATGGTTAAGAAACAAAGAATTGGTTTTAGATTTTTATAATCAACGACGAAAGCAATTATTGGATTGCGAACCAAATGAAGCACATAAATTATTAGTTGTTTTAGAAGAAAAATACAACGTTCAGATTATCACACAAAACGTTGATGATTTGCACGAACGTGCTGGCTCTACTCATGTTTTGCACTTGCATGGCGAATTATTTAAAGTTCGAAGTACAATTGATGAACATCTTATCTACGAATGGAAAAAAGATTTAACAACAGAAGATAAATGCGAAAAAGGAGCGCAACTCAGGCCGCATATTGTTTGGTTTGGCGAGCAAGTTCCTATGATTAGTGTTGCTGAAAACATTGCACGTACGGCTGATATTTTTATTGTAATTGGAACTTCAATGGTCGTTTATCCAGCAGCTGGCTTAATACATTGTGTAAACTATAACGCACCAAAATTTGTCATTGATCCAAACAAACCAACTATTTCAAAATTTAAAAACTTAGAATACATTACAGAAAAAGCAAGCGTTGGTGTAAAGAAATTAGTTGATAAATTGATGAATGATTAACGCTTTAAAATCAAAAATAATAATTTAAAAAAATGATAGACGAAACAAAAAATCCTTGGAAAAGCTTATCAAAAGAAATTGTATATGACAATAAATGGATTTCGGTTTCACACGAAGAAGTCATTACACCAACAGGAACGAATGGAATTTATGGTAAAGTACATTTTAAAAATTATGCAATCGGTGTTATACCAATAGATGCTGATGGAAACACCTATTTAGTTGGACAATTTCGGTATGCAATTAATGAATATAGTTGGGAAATTCCTGAAGGTGGTGGCTTGCTAGAAAAAGATATTTTGACAGCAGCAAAAAGAGAATTAATAGAAGAAGTAGGTTTGGAAGCACAAACATTTACACAAATTTGTATTGCAAATACTTCTAATTCTGCTACTGATGAATTAGCTTATATATTTGTGGCACAAGATTTGAAATTTGTAGATTCGCAACCAGATGAAACAGAACAATTACAAATAAAAAAATTATCTTTATTGTCCGCGTTTGAAATGGTAATGAACGGCGAAATCAAAGATGCCATTTCCATAATCGGAATTTTAAAATTAAAATTATTGATAGATGAAGGAAAATTTAAAATTTGAGATAAATTACATTGCTTATAAGAGTTCAGACGAACTTCCAGAAAATTATAAATTATTAGTAGATGCTGCAAAGAAGGCAACGAATGATAGTTATGCTCCGTATTCCAATTTTAATGTTGGTGCTGCGTTGTTTCTAAATGACGGACAAATTATCTTAGGAAGCAACCAAGAAAATGCATCGTATCCAATTGGTTTTTGTGCTGAACGAACTGCATTAAGTGCTGCTGCTTCTATCGCTTCACATACCAAAATAAAAGCGATTGCTATTACTGCAAAATCATTGAAAAACCCAGTATTGACGCCAGCTGCACCTTGTGGAATTTGCCGACAAACTATTTTTGAAGCTGAGTGCAAACATCATCAAAATATAGAAATTATCTTAACAGGCGAAAGTGGTGCAGTCTATATTTTCAAATCAATTAAAGATTTATTACCGTTACATTTCGATGCTGATTTTCTATAACTTTTAAGATGAAAGTAGTTTTAAAAAAAGATAAATTCGGTAGATTTATTGCTGACAATAAAAATATTTCTTTAGATGATTATTTATTGCAAAGTGATAGTGAAAGTGAAAATGAAAGTGAAACAGCAACTGATAGACTAAAGCAACATCCAATAAAATTAATGCTTCGCGCCATTGGAACTCCAAAAATAATACTGAATAAAACGAAACGATTAGCCATCACACTATTCAATACGTTTTATTATCCAGCGATGAAAAAGCGATTAAACAGATTAAAAGAAATCGGTTTTATAGAACAAATTCCATCACAAAAACAATTGTGGTTTGGCGCGTATGATATGTTGCGATATTTTATTTCACCTGGTGCTGCAAGTTATTATAAAACTAAAAATATCAATTTCACCTTTCATCAAATTTTGCGATTTTTAAATGATCCATCAGGCATCTCAGATCCTATTGGTATTCGTGTTCCGCGTGATACCATTATTTGTCATTTACTAGAAGTCGTACATGCAAATCCTGTTTATGATTTGCAATTATTAGATCAGTTTGATGATGGTTTGGATGAAATGGAAAAACAAACGAAGCAAATGTTAGATAAAATACATCCTAGATATAATTCTATTATGGCAATTACAGAAGATGTGAACTACCATCAAAATCTATTAAATTATGTAAAAAAATATCGTATAAATCCTGCAGAACGGCAAATGGTTCGTGCTTCAGGAATGGCACGCGAAGATGCTTATTTTTTGTTAGCTGAATGTATGTTTGGCACTTTAGTATCAGCATTTCGATATTTCAATCGATTACCAAATAACTTTTCTGATTTACTAAAACATGTAAAAAACAATCCTAAAATAAATCCTGTTTATTGCGATGAATGGATCTTAGAACAATTTTATGAGAAAGATTTATTAATGAAAAATTAAGTGCATTTTATTTATAAATACTCACTTCATGTCTGCCTTCATTATTTCTACAAGCACGATACATACCTTCAGTATTGAATGAAAGCACTATATTTCCTTGAGTATCTACGGCAATCAAACCACCATCACCATCCATATTTTTTAATCGATGTTGAACTACTTCGTCGCAAGCTGCTTGTAAACTCAAACCTTTATATTCCATCAAACACGACACATCATAAGCAACCACACCGCGAATAAAATATTCACCACTACCTGTACAAGAAACTGCACAAGTTGCATTATTGGCATAAGTGCCAGCACCAATAATTGGACTATCACCTACTCTACCAAATTTCTTATTGGTCATTCCACCAGTTGATGTAGCAGCTGCCAAATTACCATGTATATCTAATGCTACAGCACCAACCGTTCCAAATTTTTTATCAACTATAGTATGATCTAATTGAAATTTTTCACTGTCTTTAATTTTCAACCATTGCTGATACCGAAACTCATCATAAAAATAATCATCATCTATAAACGGAAAACCAATAGTTGCTGCAAAATCCATTGCGCCTTCACCAATTAAAAAAACATGTTCGGTTTGTTCCATCACTTGTCGCGCCAACGAAGTTGGATGTTGTATATTATGCACGCCAGAAACCGCACCAGCCATTCGATTTTTTCCTTCCATAATGGATGCATCCATTTCATGTTTGCCAAGTGCATTAAATACAGCACCTTTTGCTGCATTAAACAACGGACAATTTTCTAATTGCATCATTGATTGTTCAACAGCATCTAATGAAGTACCACCATTTTCTAACACTTTATAACCAGCATTCAATGCATCTTGCAACGCATCTTTATATCCTTTCTCTTTTTCAGCACTCATTTCTGATTGTAAAATTGTTCCTGCACCACCATGAATAGCTATTGAAAATCTTTGCATTAATTTTTTTTTACAAATCTAAATAAAAAAAGGACAAGCAACGAGTTTCATTTTAATATCTTTGTACTCAAGTGGAAAATCGAAAAAAATTAGTAATTGTTGGTGGTGGCGCAGCTGGATTTATGGCTGCTATTACATTGGCTGAAGCTCAGCAAAATATAGATATTATTATTTTAGAACAAGGAAATGAAGTGCTTGGAAAAGTGCGTATTTCTGGTGGTGGAAGATGCAATGTTACACATGCTTGTTATGATGTAAAAGAATTAGTAAAATTTTATCCAAGAGGAAATAAAGAATTACTGTCACCGTTCTTTCAATTTAATTGCGAACATACCATTGATTTTTTTGAAAGTAAAAATGTTACTTTAAAAACAGAAGATGATGGTCGAATTTTTCCAACAACAGATGATTCAATGACGATTGTAAATTGTTTAAAAAATGAAGCTACAAAATTAGGTATAAAAATAATTTTACAGGCAAAAGTGATGCAAATTTCTATAGAAGAAAAATTTGAAATCAACTATAACAATACCATTTTAAAAGCAGACTATTTATTGATAGCAAGTGGCAGCAACAACACTATTTGGAACAGTTTAAAATCATTGAAACATACTATTATTGAACCAGTTCCAAGTTTATTTACGTTCAATACAAAAAATAATTTATTCAGAGATTTATCTGGAATTTCAATACCATCTACTAAAATAAAAATTAAAGAATCAGCATTTGAAACAAATGGCATTTTGCTCATTACACATACTGGTTTAAGTGGACCAGTCATTTTAAAATTATCAGCATTTGGTGCTCGCTTTTTTGGCAGAAAAAAATTATCAGTTTTCTATTTTAATAAATTGGATAAACGAATCAAAAGACAAGGCCATAATTGAATTGAATGCAATAAAAATGGAACATACAAAAAAAGCTATTCAAAATTTTTCACCGTATAAATTAGCCAATCGATTTTGGAAAAATTGTTTATTGGAATTAAACATAGATACGGAAAAACAATGGGCAAATCTCAACAAAAATGAACTGCATTCTATAGCAGATTTTTTGACGAATTGCGAAATAAATATTCAAAGTAAAAGCACCAACAAAGATGAATTTGTTACGGCTGGTGGCGTAGCATTAAATGAAGTAGATTTCAAAACCATGCAAAGCAAAATTGTTCCAAACCTATATTTTGCTGGTGAAGTTTTAGATATTGACGCAGTTACAGGTGGTTTCAATTTTCAAGCGGCATGGACAACCGGATTTATTGCAGGAAATAATATTGGTGAATAAAACTAAAATCATACCTTTATTAAAATTAAAATAATGAGTACAAATAACACAGACCAACCAATTTCGTTGAGAGAAAAAGGCGAACTGAATTTTAAAGATACGGCTATAAAATTTGGCATTATTACTGGTTTAGTTTCAATTATTTTATCTTTAGTTTTTTATTTTATTAATGTGGAATACGATAGTTGGTCGCGTTATGTTTCTATTTTAATTTCTATGATTTTAGTTTTTATTGGCGTAAAAAACATTGCAGCTGAAAATGCAAATAAATTAATTTCATTTGGTTCATTATTTAAAGCTGGCATGTTAATTACATTGATTTTAGCCATTATCAGTATTGTTTACTTTTTTATTTACACCAACTTTATTAATACTGATTTTATGGATGGTTTAATGCAAGTTCAAAAAGAACAAATGGCGGACAAAGGATTGAGCGAAGAAAAGATTGAAACAGCTATGGAAATGGCACAAAAATTTTCATCACCAATATTTATGACCATTACTTCATTTATAACATTTATAGTAATTAGTGAAATTAGTTCAGCTATCGGCGCAGCTATTTATAAAAAAGAAAAATAATTTAATTTTTTCTCATTCATCTTTATTCTTATTTTTACAAAATGGAATCTATTGCCACGTTGTATCCTGAAAATTGGAAAGAGTACGAATTAATCGACACAGGAAATTTTGAAAAACTAGAACGCTTTGGCGAATACATTACGATTCGTCCAGAACCACAAGCAATTTGGTCAAAAAAATTAACCGAAAAAGATTGGTTAGAAAAAGCACATGTAAAATTTATTGGTCTTTCTTCTTCAAACGGAAAATGGGATTTTTTTAAAAAAATGCCAGAAAATTGGGAAATTAATTATCAGCATCAACAACTAAATTTAAACTTTAATTTAGCACTCACAAAATTCAAACACGTTGGTATTTTTCCCGAACAAAGTGTGCATTGGGATTTTATTTTTGATAGAACAAGTGCTATCAAAAAAAATGTGGAATCGCCAAAAGTATTGAATTTATTTGCTTATACAGGTGGTTCAAGTTTGGCTGCTGCAGCTGCTGGTGCTGAGGTGTATCATGTTGATTCGATAAAACAAGTAGTAAGTTGGGCAAACCGAAACATGGAATCTTCTAAATTAAAAGATATTCGTTGGGTTGTGGAAGATGCGGTGAAATTTGTAAAACGAGAAATTAAACGCGGAAAAATTTATCAAGGAATTATTTTGGATCCACCAGCGTATGGACATGGAACGGATGGCGAAAAATGGAAACTCGAAGATCAAATCAATGAAATGATATTTGATGTTTTAACGTTACTAGATAAAGAAAATCATTTTTTTATTTTAAATACTTATTCGTTAGGTTTCTCTTCTTTGATCATTGAAAACCTGATGGCTGATAATATTAAAAAATCGACATTAGAAAACATACTTCCAAAATATGGTGAATTGTATATACCTTCAACAACAAATCAAAAACTTCCACTTGGTGTATATTGTAGATTCTAAAAAAGAAAGAACATGCTAAAAAAAATTGGTCTCGGAATATTAATTGTAATCGTATTATTACAATTCATTCCAACAAAAAAAAATCAAACTTCAATTGTATCTTCAAATTCAATTGAACAAAAATACAACACACCAGAAAATGTGCAAGCCATATTAAAGAAAGCATGTTTTGATTGCCATTCTAATAACACTGTATATCCATGGTATTCACACATTCAACCTATTGGTTTTTGGTTAAATAATCATATAAATGAAGGTAAAGAAGAATTAAATTTCTCAGAATTTAATTCTTATGAAAACAAAAAAGCAAGAAAAAAAATGGAAAAAGTAATTTCCTCTCAAGAAAAAGGATGGATGCCATTATCTTCATACACTTTAATTCATAAAGATGCTACCTTAACTTCAACAGAAAAAACTATCATTATTGATTGGGCAAAATCTGTCCAACAACTGTTAATTAAGGAATAAAATAGATTGCATTAAAAAAAAATAAAAAAATCCTTCTAAAATTTTTTATTTAACAAGATAATCCTATCTTTGCACTCGCTTTACAGAAATGTAGAGGGCGCATAGCTCAGCTGGTTCAGAGCACCTGCCTTACAAGCAGGGGGTCCGCGGTTCGAACCCGTGTGCGCCCACAGAGAAAAATCTCGACTTTATGTCGAGATTTTTTATTTTATGCTATGGAATTAATTCTTTTTTCGAAATAATAGAATCTAACTAAAATCCCAATCTGCAGTGTTCCGATGGTGTCATCTCGTAATCCGCAGTCTTCCAGGACGACCGGATAACCCCTGTTGGGTACAATGACCAACTAAACCCCTCTCGCGCGAGTGTTCCGATAGGATCACTCGTGTGTAATGATTAAACCAATCTCTGATTGGATGTGTAAAAGCCAATCTAACAAGAGTATTCCGCAAGACGAAACGTGTGTTTGATTAAACCATTCTCATATTTCTATGCGAGATTTTTTATACACATTTTAACTTGCAACAAAATTGCATTTTAAAGGATTTTAGTTTATATTTGCAATTATGTTGCAGAAGATATTTTTCATTTTCATTATTTCATTTTCACTTAATGCATTTTCCCAAAATTGCACTTTAAAAATAAGTGGCAACATTATTGACGAACATGACAAATCTAATTTAGATTATGCAAATGTTTATATTCAAGAATTAGAAATAGGCACAGCTGCTGATTCAAATGGATACTATGAATTCAACAATATTTGTCCAGGAAAATACTCGTTTATTATAGATCATATTGGCTGTACTTCTGATACGGTTATAGTAAATGTAACAAAATCAATTACAAAAAATTTCTTTTTAGAACATCATGCTGAAGAGCTAAATGAAATAATAACTACAACTTCTAGAATAGAAAAAGAATCTGTACAAAGTACCACTACCATTGACAATAAAACACTTACTAAATTAGAAGGAAAAGATTTAGGAAATATACTTTCTACTATTGCAGGTGTCAATCAGTTAAAAACGGGTACAACCATAAGTAAACCAATTATTCATGGTTTATATGGCGATCGCATTTCAATAATAAATAATGGCGTTAAACTAGAAACGCAAGATTGGGGCTCGGAACATGCACCAGAAATTGATCCGTTCGCATCGAATCAGATTAGAGTAGTAAAAGGTGTAGGTAGCTTAGAATACGGTACCGACGCAATGGGTGGCTTGGTTTTAATGGATCCACCTCAATTACAAAAAAATAAACATCTTTCAGCAGCTATAAGTTTAATTGGCCAAACGAATGGTCGCGGTATTACTTCTTCTGCAAAAATTGAACAAGGTTTTAAAAGTGGAATTGCATATTTTATTCAAGGTACTTATAAACGTTTTGGCGACCAACAAACACCACATTATAATTTATCAAATACTGCTTTGCAAGAAGGTAATTTATCCGTTGGTTTTGGCTTTTTGAAAAAGAACTGGGAAATCAATACCTATTATTCCATGTTTAATCAGCAGCTTGCTATTTTAAAAAGCTCGCATATCGGAAACTTAACAGATCTTAAAAATGCCATCGCAAGTGATACACCTTTAATTGTAAAACCATTTACCTACAAATTTGAAAATCCACAACAAAAAACACAACATCATTTAGGAAAAATAAACATTGTACATTATTTCAAAAATCAAAGTAAGTTAGATATTATCTATTCTCTTCAATTTAATAACAGAAAAGAATTTGATATTCGTCGCGGTGGTCGTTCTGAAATTCCAGCTCTAAATTTAAAACTGTTGTCAAACAATGTGCTATCAACTTACAAATGGTTCAAGCAGTTTACAAAAAAAGAAGTTCGGTTAGACGGCAACGCTGGTATTAATTTTTTAGCTAAACACAATGCAAACAATCCTGAAACTGGCATTCGTCCATTAATTCCAGATTATTACCAATATAGTATTGGTGTTTTTAACATGGAAAAAATATCTGTTAAAAATTTTATTGTTGAAGTAGGCGCACGATATGACTATACTCGTTTTCTAGCTTTTAAATATGACAAACAAAACAAATTGGATAAACCAAAGTTCAATTTTCATACATATGCAATTGCTGCTGGTGCAAGCTGGAAAAATAATAAAGAAAACATTCAACTACAAACCAATATTTCTTATAGTTCAAGATTTCCAAATGCCAGCGAATTATTCAGTGAAGGATTGCATCATGGTATTGCTGCTTTAGAATTTGGCAATCAATTATTGAAACCAGAAAAAGGTATAAAATGGACATCAACAGTTATCGGAAAATTTAGACATTATATTCAAACTGAAGCGACATTCTATATCACCAAAATAAACGACTATATTTATTTAGCACCATTGCCAGAGCCAGTATTAACAATACGCGGCGCATTTCCTGCATTTCAATATTACCAAACCAATGCTCGTTTAATTGGCTTCGATATTACGTCGAAGTTTAAATTATTTTCGTTCTTTTCTGTTGATTTACGATCTAGTATTGTTCGAGGAAAAAATCTTACTGCAAAAGATAATTTGATATACATGCCTTCTGACAGAATTTCAACTTATTTCGATGCACATTATTCATTTAAAAAAATAAAAAATGTGCATCTAGGTTTAAATGTACAACATGTATTTAAACAAAAAAATACACCAACTCAAATCATCGATTACAAAGCCACACCGAATGCATATACAACACTTGATGTTGATGCTGGTTTCGAATATGTTGCAAATGAAAAAAATAAAATTGGTTTTTCTGTTAGCGCAGAAAATATTTCAAATGCAGTTTATCGCGATTACTTAAATCGTTTTAGATATTATGCAGATGAACTTGGTTGGAATTTAACATTCAGATTAAAATATTCATTTCTCTAATTAAAATCATTTTTTAACCAATTAAATTAAATTATTATGACAAAAAAAATCTTATTAGCAAGTACATTAGCAGCCATTCTATTTATGGTAAGTTGTAAAAAAGAACCAGCAGCACCAATAAATGAATCAGAACTTATTACAACATTAAGACTTACACTTACAGATTCTGCTACACCAGCAAATGTTTATACTTTTATTTTTAAAGATATTGATGGTGAAGGTGGCGCAAATCCTACGATTGATAGTGTAAAAGTTCCTGTCGGAAAAACGTATTTAGCGTCTTTATTAATATTGGATGAAAGAGATGCATCAGCTGTTGACACAATTAGCAATGAAATTGAAGAAGAAAGTGCTGACCATCAATTTTTCTATCAATCTACTCCAACAGATGTTATTTCAAACTTCAACTATTTATCATTTGATGATAACGGAAAACCACTTGGAACTGAATTTAAATTGAAAGCAAAAGCAACAACAAGCAATGGAACTTTGCGTGTTACACTTCGTCACGAACCTAATAAATCTGCTGCTGGTGTTGCTGATGGCGACATTACTAACGCAGCTGGTGAAACAGACATCGAAGTAGAATTTCCTGTACAATTATACTAATTTAAACTGTAAATAAACTTAAAATAGTGTAATATTTCTTAATTACTTTATACTAATTTTGCAACAAAATTATTTAATAAAAATGAACAATAAAAAATTATGGATTCCGATATTCTTAATTGGAATTTCAACCAGTATTTTTGGTGAAACCAAAACAACAGCAACAAAACCTGTTGCAAAAGATGTTTTAGATAAATCGCTTTTCAGCAAAAGCATAAAACCAAGCGATGACTTCTTTGACTACATCAACGCTGATTGGATTAAGAAAAATCCAATTGCACCAGACAAAATTTCTTGGGGCATGTTTGATGTTTTACAAGAAAAAAGCAGAACAGCTATTAAAAAAATATTGACAACTGCTGCGGCAACTACTGCGGCAAAAGGTTCGAACAAGCAAATCCTTGGCGATTTCTATAAAAGTGCCATGGATACTACTTATATCAATAAAGTAGGTATCAGTGCAGTTGATAGTTGGTTGAAAGAAATCCAAAATATCAAAACGAACGCAGATTTTTATACGTTTATTTCTAAAAGCGGATTGCGCGATTTAACTACGCCTATTGGTTATTATGTGGATGTGGATCCAAAAAACACAACACGTTATATTTTACAAATTGGTCAAGGTGGTTTGGGTTTACCGGACAGAGATTTTTATTTCCGTACAGATGAGAAATCTAAAAAAACATTAGAAGAATATAAAAAATACGTTACAAAATTGTTTGAGTTGTCAAAATTTGACAAATCTATTTCTGCTTCTCAACAAATGGAAAATGTATTAGAAGTAGAAAAAGCAATAGCAACAGTTTCATCATCACGCGTAGAATTGCGCGATCCGGAAGCGAACTACAACTTATATACAATCGAAAAATTAAAAACTGATTTTAGTGGTATTGATTGGAATGCTTTCTTAAAACCAATGAATATTGAACCAAAAGAAATTGTAGTCGGTCAGGTGAAATTTATGCACGGCTTAGATAGTTTAAGAAATGCTATTCCAAACGATAAATGGAAATCATACCTGGCTTTTGAATTTATGAACAGCACTGCAAAATATTTAAGTGAAGAATTTGTAGATGCTCGTTTTGATTTCTTTGGCAAAGTATTGAGTGGTGCAAAAGTAAAAGAACCAAGATGGAAACGTGTTTCTGGTGTTGCAGAAAACTATTTACGTGATATAATTGGACAAGAATATGTAAAAACAAACTTTCCACCTCAAGCAAAAGCTCGTTCATTAGTTTTAGTAAATAATATCAAAGCATCTCTTGCAGATAGAATCGGTGCATTATCTTGGATGGGTGCTGATACAAAAGCAAAAGCTTTGGATAAATTACAAAAAATTGATGTGAAAATTGGCTATCCGGACAAATGGTGGACGTATGAAAACTTAGACATTAAAAAACAAGCGTATGTTTTAAATTACCTAAACTGCGCAGCTAACGAAAACTTGCGAGTTTTAGCACGTTTGAAAAAAGACAAAATTGACCGTACAGAATGGGGCATGGGTCCTCAAACAGTGAATGCATACTACAACCCTACTATGAATGAAATTGTGTTTCCAGCAGCAATTTTACAACCACCTTTCTTTTATCCAAATGGCGATGATGCAGTAAATTACGGCGGAATCGGTATGGTTATTGGCCACGAAATTACACATGGCTTTGATGATCAAGGTAGCCAATTTGATGGCGACGGAAACTTGAAAAATTGGTGGTCTGAAGATGATAAAAAAGCATACAATGGTTTAACAAATAAATTTGTTGAACAATACAATGCGTTTGAAATTGATAGTTTACATGTGAACGGCGAATTAACTCAAGGTGAAAATATTGCAGATTTAGGTGGTATGATTATTTCTTACAACGCATTTAAAAAAGCAAATCCTGACAATACAAAATTAATTAATGGTTTAACACCTGAACAACGTTTCTTTGTTAATTATGCAATCATTTGGCGCGATCATATGCGTCCGGAAGCATTGAGAAACCAAATTCTTACGAACGAGCACTCACCTGCTAAATTTAGAGTTAATGGTGTTTTAGGTAACTTGCCACAATTTCACAATGCGTTTAATGTAAAACCAGGTGACAACATGTTTTTCCCTTTAGAAAAAAGAGCAACCATGTGGTAATCTAAACTGATATTATAAGAATTATAACCATTTTAACCATCACAAATTTGTGATGGTTTTTTTTTGAATAGCACTAAAATATTTACTTTATATTTTTAAATACAATCAAATAGAAAAACACTTCAACCCTATTTTCGATACTGTTCTACTGAAATGAAATATGCTGGTTTGTATACTTAAATTTTAATTACTACATTTGTAACACTCGTAAAAAGGAAATGGTGTCTTCCTATTTGAACCGCCTTAAAAAGCTGATGACGCCTGATTATTAATGGAAAAACATTTAATCAGGAGAAATATGTCAACTACAAAACAAAAAACATCTTTCGAAAAAATCAATTTGCAATTTCGTAATTTTTTTAATCGCCATCCAGCAATACCATATATTTTAAAATGGCTTTTAATAAGTTCAATTATTGGTATTTCTGTTGGTTCTGCATCAGCTGGTTTTCTACAATCTTTAGATTGGATAACTAATTATCGTGAACATCATTTATGGTTGATTGCCTTTTTACCAATTGGTGGTTTTATCATTGGTCTACTTTATTTTTATTTGGGAAAAGATATTGAAGCTGGCAACAACTTATTAATTGATTCCATTCACAATCCAAAAGAAATAATACCATTTCGCATGGCTCCTTTTATTTATATTGGAACAATGGCTACTCATTTATTGGGTGGTTCTGCTGGTCGCGAAGGCACTGCTTTACAAATGGCTGGTGCTATTTCCGATCAATTCAGTAAACCTTTTCGATTAATAGAAAGTGAACGAAAAATCTTACTTATTGCTGCCATTGCTGCTGGTTTTGGTTCAGTATTTGGCACACCATTAGCTGGTGCCCTTTTTGGGTTAGAAGTATTCCTTATTGGACGGCTAAAGTATGATGCTATTTTTCCTGCATTTGCTGCTGCTATCATCGCAGATTTTGTTACTAAACTTTGGCACACCAATCATACACAATATCAAATCAACCTAATTCCAGCACTTTCTTTTCTCAATATCATTTATGCAATTCTTGCAGGCATTGCATTCGGTTTATGTGCCGCAACATTTACAAAAACAATTCATTACATTAGTTCAATTTTCAAATCAAAAATTACATTTCCGCCATTTCGACCATTGGTTGGTGGAATTTTGGTTGCAATAGCAGTTTGGATAATTGGCACTACTAAATACATTGGCTTAGGTATTCCGACCATAGTAGATTCATTTAATCAACATCTACCAGCATACGATTTTGTATTAAAAATGGCATTTACCATCATTACGCTAGCAGCTAGTTTTAAAGGTGGCGAAGTAACGCCATTGTTTTTTATTGGCGCAACCTTAGGTAATGCATTATCGTATGTAATTCCATTACCAACTGGACTTTTGGCAGGAATGGGTTTTGTGGCAGTATTTGCAGGTGCAACCAATACACCGCTTGCATGCAGCATGATGGCAATAGAATTATTTGGTAGCGATTGTGGCGTTTATGTTGCTATTGCTTGTGTTGTAGCTTATTTAATTTCAGGACATAATAGTATATATGGAAAACAAGTGATTGGCGAACCTAAACACACCAATTTCAAAAATCATAAAGGAAAAAGATTAAACGAACTTTAAATAAAATGCAAGATCAATTATTATCGAAATTATTAAAGTAAAACAAAATCTATTATAAAAGAAAAGGTTCAACCTGAATCTTCTTTTTAATTTCTTATTGTTTCAATTTTTGAGCTTCATACAATCTTCCAAAATTAATAAACATACCAATGCTGTATGGTTTTTCGTTTTTTACTTTTCGTTTTAGATAATAAGTTTTGTTGCCAATGCAAGTTCCTTTGCAAACATTTTTAGTTGTGATGTATTTTGTTGAAACTGGTTTGATGCTAAAATTTCGCAAACCACTATATGCCAATTCAACACTTTTTTGATACGTAAAATCTTTTACTAAACCTAATTGAATAGCTTTTGAAATTCCGTATGCAAACATTGCAGTTGAAGAGCTTTCAATATAATTTTTAGGTTCTGTATTTCTCACAGGTAACTGATACCAATGTCCGTTTTGTTGGTTTTGCAATTCAGGTAAATGTTCAATCATTTCTTTTAAGTAGGTTGCCAACAGATTCCAATTTGGATTTGTTTTTGGTATAATATCTAAAGCATCAGACAAGGTTACTACAATCCATCCATTGCCTCGACCCCAAACTTCTGCACTCTTGCCTGTTGTTTTTTCTGGCCAGTTTAATTGTCCGCAAAAAGTACAGTGCGATTTTCTGTCTTCATCATAACCATGTACCCAAAGTCCACTTTTTTTATCTTGTAATTTATCATGATGTATGGTTATTTGTTTTACAAGTTCGTCAATGTATTTTTCATCATTTGTTGCTTTATACATTTCCAATAAAAATTGACCAATCATAAAAACGGTATCGTCCCAAAGTTCGACATCGTTTCGTAAATGTGAAACACCACCTTCTTTGGTTCGTTTTATTTTCATATAATCAGCAAAGATTTTATCACAAACTTTTTTATATTTTTCTTCTTTTGTTACTCTTACTAAAAATGCCATTCCAAGTCCAGCTGCTACTGCATTTGGTTTTTTTCCGTTGGCAACAGCAACTGTTTTATCCATTGCTGTTTGAATAAATTGTAAGTATATTTTTTTCTTTTCATCGGTGCAATTATCATATTGTTTAACCATGGTGTATAACAAAGAAGCTTTCATCCAAGTCCATTGGAATTTTGATGCAGGCATATATTTTTCTCGTGCATACACATCTAATGAATCGACCCAAGTTTGCGCACTGATTTTTTGAAATGAATTAAAAAACAGTAATAATAAAATGAATTTTTGCATTCAATAAAAATACAAATAATTTTATCTCGTACTACTCATTGTTTATAAAATAGGATTGATTATTTGCATTGAAAAAAATCATTAACTTTAACAACAAATAAAAAAAATGCAAATCTGGAAGACACCAAATATTACATTAGCAGCACTTCAAAACAATAGTAAAAACACGTTAGTAGAACATATAGGTATTGAGTTTATAGAAATTGGAGCTGATTATATTAAAGCAAAAATGCCAGTTGATAAGCGTACTCATCAACCGATGGGTTTGTTGCATGGTGGTGCTCATGTAGTGCTTGCAGAAACGATTGGAAGTACTGCAGCCAATTTATGTTTAGATAATTCAAAAGAATATGCATTGGGTTTGGATATTAATTCAAATCATTTGAAAAGTGCAAGAGATGGTTTTGTTATTGGTATTGCAAAACCTATACACATTGGTGCAAAGACACAGGTTTGGGAAATAAAAATTTACGATGAAAAAGACAACTTACTTAATATTTCAAGATTGACGATGATCGTGTTGAAATATAAAGTGTAAAAAAGTATAGAATATATTATTACTTATTTTGGAATAGTGAATGAAATAGGTAATGTATAATACACTTTTACTGCTTTTCCTTTTTCTTTTCCAGGCCACCATTTAGGCATTTTCTGTACCAAACGCAATGCTTCTTCAGCGCAACCAACACCTAAATTATCTTTTAGAATAATTGGGTCTTTAACACTTCCATCTTTATCAATCATTAAGCGAACAATTATATTTCCTTCAATTTTCATTTTTAATGCTTCTTTTGGATAACGTAAATTTTCTTTCAAGAATTTATTGAGACCTTTTGTACCATTTTGAAACGATGGCATTTCTTCGGATCTATCAAGTATTGTTGAATCTTTTACAGTTTAATTCGTTTAGTGATATGAAGTTTTATATTTTCTATCTAATTTCTTCTATTTTTTTAAACCAGCTTGCAATCATAATCCTATTTATTGCTACATTATCACCAAAATTATATCAACATTGTTGAATTTAGTGTCTTTATTGTATGGAAAAATTGTTTATTCTCTTTCTTAAAGAACAATTTACTTTCTGATTTTTAAATTGAATTTAGCTTGGAACTTTTTTTTCGAATAAGATTTATATTGTGCTTTTTTGAATACAATATAACGTGTTATTAAATGTAATTAACTCTTTAAATGAAATATATTTTATATAATTTTTTGTTTCAAGAATGATGCTATTTGATTTGAATGAATATTATTTGAATAGTATTTTTTCAGTATTTCATAAGAATATATAAATTGTTCCAAAATTAGATATCCGTTATCATCATCATTTAATATACTATTGAATTAGTGTACTAAAATAAAAATTGATGCAAATTTATTGTAAATGCAAGAATCTGTTATATAAAGCGATGAAGGATGGATTTTATTCTCTGAAATGTTTGTTATTTTAATTTTTGTTTTCTATGACTTGGAAAATAACTTTTAGATAAATTCAGTAAGGAATAGTTAGCGATTTTGCAATTGATTCCAGCTGTTGAATATTATGATTTTGAGCAGCATTTAAAATATCTATAGAAAGTGCAAACTTATCAGAATAACGATTACTATTAATTGATTGTGCCAATGAATTAAATGACGATAAAATAAATAAGATAAAATAAATAAAAACTCTTTTCATGATTTTTTAATTAAATGCGTTTAAAGCTGCTTCTAATGATTGTAATTTTGATTGTCCATCAGCCATTTTTTTGCGTTCGTTTTCAATGATTTCTGGTTTTGCATTAGCTACAAACTTTTCGTTGGAAAGTTTTTTGTTTACACTTTCAATAAAACCTTTGTAGTAATTTATTTCTTCAATAATCTTTTTCTTTTCGTTATCTGTATCAATTTCAATACCTGTTTCAATATAAATTTTATCTGTTTGAATGAGTTGTGAAACTGTTTTTTCTACTTCAGTTTCAGTAAAATTAATTGGATGAATATTGGCGATTTTTTCTATCAACGCACCAAATTTATTATACAAAGTCTTGTCTTTTGCTTGTACATAAACTGTTAATGTTATTTTTGGTGATAAACCATTTTTATTTCTAACGTCACGTATTGACGAAATAACTTCTTTTAATTTCTCACCTTCTTGAATAATTTTTAAATCATAAGTTCCAACTGTTGGATAAGCTGCAACAACAATATCTGCGCTTTCACTTTCACTTCACTTTCACTCTTATGTAAATGATGATAAATTTCTTCTGAAATAAATGGCATAAATGGATGCAATAGTTTCATCAACTCTTCAAAATATAAAACTGTTTTTTGATAAGAAACTGCATCTATTTTTTCACCAAAAGGTGGTTTTACAAACTCTAGATACCAAGAGCAAAAGTCGTCCCAAATAAATTTATACAAATCAATTAGTGCTTCTGATAAACGATAAGACGAATATGATTTTTCTAAGTTTTCTTTTAGTAATTCCAGTTTATTTTCAAACCAAATGAAAACCTCTTTATTGGCACTTTCACTTTCACTTTCACCATCACTTTCATTTACATTCCAACCTTTAACAAGCCGTAATGCATTCCAAATTTTATTCGTAAAATTTCTTCCTTGTTCGCATAGTTTTTCATCGAATGGCAAATCGTTTCCTGCAGGTGAACAAAACAACATGCCTGTTCGCACACCATCAGCTGAATATTTCTCAATTAAATCCAATGGATCTGGTGAATTACCTAATGATTTCGACATTTTACGACCTTGTTTATCTCTTACAATTCCTGTTAGATACACATTAGTAAATGGCTTTTCATTTTTATATTCATAACCAGCCATAATCATACGAGCTACCCAAAAGAATAGAATTTCTGGTGCGGTTACTAAATCATTCGTTGGATAATAATAATTAATATCTGCGCCATCAGGATTTTTGAATCCATCAAAAACAGAGATTGGCCACAACCACGAAGAGAACCAAGTGTCGAGTACATCTTCGTCTTGAGTAATGTTGAATGTTGAGTGTTGAAGGTTGAATTTAGATTTGAATAATTCAATGGCTTCTGCTTCCGTTTTTGCAACTACAACATTGCCTTTTTCATCGTACCAAGCTGGAATGCGATGGCCCCACCAAAGTTGACGAGAAATGCACCAATCGTGTACATTTTCCATCCAGTGTTTGTAGGTGTTTTTAAATTTTTCTGGAATGAGTTTGATATTGTCATTCATCACATTTTCCAACGCAGGTTTTGCCAATTCATCCATTTTCAAAAACCATTGCATCGATAATTTTGGTTCGATTACAGCATCGGTTCTTTCAGAATAACCAACCTTGTTTTTGATCTCTTCAATCTTAACTAAATGACCTTTTTCTTCTAAATCAACAGCAATTTTTTTACGAACTGCAAATCTGTCTTCGCCAATATATAGCTGTGCTTTTTCACTCAACGTACCATCATCATTTAAAGTATCAATCACTTCTAAATTGTGTTTAATACCTAAATTGTAATCGTTGATATCGTGTGCTGGCGTTACTTTTAATGCACCGGTTCCAAATTCAATATCAATATAATCATCAAAAATAATTGGTATCACACGATTGATTAATGGAACCACCGCAAATTTTCCTTTTAAGTTTTTATATCGTTCATCATCAGGATGTACACAAATAGCTGTGTCTCCAAGAATTGTTTCAGGTCTTGTTGTTGCAATAGTATTAATAATTCATTCGTCAGTTGTATTTTCAATTTTATAACGAACATAAAATAACTTAGAATTCACTTCTTTATGAATTACTTCTTCGTCTGAAACTGCAGTTAAACCTTTTGGATCCCAGTTTACCATACGCACACCACGATATATTTTTCCTTTTTTGTGCAAGTCGATAAATACATCAATTACAGCATCACTCAAATCATCATCCATAGTAAAGCGTGTTCGATTCCAATCGCATGATGCACCTAAACTGCGTAATTGTTTTAAAATAATGCCGCCATATTTTTCTTTCCATTGCCACGCATGTTCTAAAAATTGTTCGCGTGTAATATCTTTTTTAGTGATGCCTTGTTCTTTCAATAAATTTACTACTTTGGCTTCAGTTGCAATAGAAGCATGATCGGTACCAGGCACCCAACAGGCGTTTTTACCTTGCATACGTGCTTTGCGAATCAATACATCTTGAATAGTATAATTGAGCATATGACCCATATGCAACACACCAGTAACGTTTGGTGGTGGAATGACAATAGTATATGGTTCGCGTTCGTCAGGAACTGAATTAAAGTATTTTTTATCTAACCAATGTTTATACCATTTGGTTTCGATTTGCGTGTGGTCTAAAATTTTTGGTAATTCCATGTTGATTTCAAGTTGCGATTTATACAAGACCTTCAAGGTTTTAAAAACTTTGAAGGTCTTGTATGCAAAAATACAAAAATGTTATTTGACAACTATTAATTGTTAATCGTTCATTGTTAACAGTCAATTATTTTTTATCAGTTAATTAGTTGAAATTGGCTCAACAGTATAACCTTGTTTTTTGAGTAGATTAATTAAACCATTTTCACCTGCAAGATGACCTGCACCAACAGCTATGAAACATGATTTAGATTGTATATTTGCTATTATTTTGGGAATCCAATTGGCATTGCGTTTGTCGACTAATTTTTGTTTTAAAACAGTATCTTCTTCTTCCTCAAATGCTTTATTTAATGCAGCAAGATCTTGCTTTTTATAATTATCTATCAACTGGTTGAATTTATTATTTTCAACAGAATAATTTTTTATTGTTTTTAAAATACTTTCCAATTGATCTTTAATTGGAATCTCATCTAAAAATTCTAATTGTTCTGTCATCGTTTCCAAACCAGATTGTGCAATATTTTTATCGTCTGCTATTTTTTTTATTTCTAGTTCATAATATAGCTTATCATCTGTTGTATTTGAAAAGATAAGTTGTTCTAAAAAGAAAGGTTTCATTTTTGCATAAGAACCATCGAAATTATAGCTATTTATTTTCAATGTATCTTTCATGAATTTTTTCAAAGAAAGGTAATCTGTATCAGATAAATAATCTTTAATTGTTTTATTATCAGGCAACATACTTGCTTGTGCTAATTTTAAAACATCCACTTTATTTAAGTCAACTTCCAGAATAATTTCATCTGAATTTTTAATTTTTTTCAATGCATTTTTTCCAAGATAAAAATCAGCTGAATTAATTTCATGTATGGTACCAAATAAGTACGATGCTTTTTTCAATCCGTTTCCAGAAATTTGCCAAAGCAATGAGTTATTTGTCTTTAAAGGTTCATCCAGTTTTATTTTATTGTTTTCGGAATTAGTAGCAATAGTTCCTTTCTTTTTGTTTGCGGCAAATACAAGCAAGCAAAAAAAGGAAAAAGTGGAAACAAGTATAATCTTCTTCATATTTTGAAAATAAAAAAAGCTACTGGAAAGTAGCTTTCAAGTTATATTTTATTGTGGTTGAACCCAAGGTGTTGTTCTCGGACTTTTATATTCTTGTTTGTACGTTTCAATATTTTTATTTTTAGATGGCATCCAAAAATCTTGTGCTAAAAAACTTATAGTTGGTTCAAATTGTGGAACTGCGATATAACCTTTTAGTGGTGAAATTAATTCAAATTTTGATGTTAGCACACAAAAAGTTGGGTAAGAAAGTTGGTTTTGCATAAAATAAGCAGCTAATGTATGGTAACCACCACGACCACCTGCAATCCAAGGCCATTGTTTATTTAAAAAAGTGATTGTATCTTTTCGTTCTGCATCAAATTTTACGCAATAAAAATCTTTCATCATAATTTCTGCAACTATTGTATCTTCAAAGGTATTTTTGTCCATAACTTTGCACCAACCACACCACGAAGTATAAAAATCAATAAATATTTTCTTTGGATTTTTTTCATTCAATTTTACCATTTGTTCCCAAGTTAACCACTTGATTTTTTTTTCAGCTGTCTCGATTTTAGCAACTGTTGTTGTTTCAGTTTTAACTAGTTTTGCAGTAGTTGTTGTAGTTGTTTTACTTTTGGGTTTTGGTTTGGTATTGCCAGTTGCAAAACAAGAAATTGCCAATACTGTGAAAAGCATTGGCAAGAATAATTTTATTTTAATTGTGTTCATTGTTACGTATATAGTTTTTATTGACCAGATTGAAATTGTTGAAAATCCATTTTTTTATAGCTTTCGCTTTTAAAATAATTTAAGATCACTGACATTGTTTGAACATCTTTATAGCCAGGAAATGCTTGTAGTTTTTTTCCTTCTACATCTAATATAACAATTGTTGGATAACCTAATTTATTACCTACTTTACCTAATTCTAAAGCCAACTGATTTGCACCACGTTGTCCGTCTTTAGTGAATGTATATGTTTTGCCTTTAAATACAACTGGTTCTGCAGTTTCTGCATTAAATTTTACGGCAGCAAAATCTGCGTTTAATTCAGTAGAAATAGAAGCTTCATTAAAAACATTTTCATCCATTTTTTTACACCAACCACACCAGTCGGTATATAAATCAACTAAAATAAATTTTTTGTTTCCAGCTTTTGCTTCTTCTAAAACTTTGTCAAATGTTGTCCATTTAACTTCAGTTGAACTAGTTAATTCTGTTTTTGCATCAGCAAATTTTGTAATGCTTAGTAATGCAACTACAAGAAACAACCAAATTTTATTTAACTTTTTCATCTTTTTTTTGTTTTCTTATGAGTATTGCAAATTTAATACCAACTTTGATATAAATGTAAAAGTATAAAAATAAATGTTGAAAAGGAAAATAGTTATTTCGGTTACAGGTGCCAGTGGATCAATTTACGCTAAGGTGCTGTTTGACAAGTTATTACGTATTAACAATCAGATTGAAAAGATTGGAATAATAATGAGTGACAATGCAAAAACAGTTTGGAAGCATGAATTAGACACAGAAGATTATGCAAATTATCCATTTCAATTTTATGACAAGAATGATTTTATGGCTCCGTTTGCATCTGGTTCTGCAAAATATGATACGATGATTATTTGTCCGTGTTCGATGGGAACTTTAGGCAGAATTGCAGCTGGAATTTCTAACGATTTGACGACACGTGCTGCAGATGTAATTTTAAAAGAAAGACGAAAATTAATTTTAGTTGCTCGTGAAACACCTTATAATTTAATTCAAATCAACAATATGAAAACCATAACGGAAGCTGGTGGAATTATTTGTCCAGCCACGCCGAGTTTTTATAGCAAACCGCAAACAATAGAAGATGTTGCAGCAACTGTAATTGACAGAGTAATTGATTTATGTGGTTTTGAAAATGAAAGTTATAGATGGAATGATGGAAAGTGAAAGTTTGAATGAAAATGAAAGTTTTTTACTTCGACTTGTAAATCTCAAAATAGTTATAATCTTCGCTTTTGGTGGAATTGTTTTTAGCGAAACGAATAATTGGATAATCTAAACCGTTGTTTGGAATACGAAGTAAACTATCTTGTAGTTTAGCAGTTTGATAAGTAGCAATTGCGAAAATTAATGAAGAATCATTTCCTATTTTTGAAACTACTTTTTGCAATATTTTTTCATTCGGAATTTCTGTTTTATTTGGCCATTCCGTTAATATTTTGGATTGATGTGAATGAAGAATATTACATGCTGTAAAATCTGGTAACACCAGTATGTTTGGATATTTCTTTTTCAAAAGATTTAATTCTACCAAAACTTTATAAGTAGTAAGATTGGTTTTAATTCCACAAGCACCTTCTACAATACCATCTAATTTATAGGTTAAATTTTTGGCTGGTAAATCACGATAGATGTTTTGTGTTCGAACGAAATAGAACGAAATACATGAAATTAAAACGAATGTAAAAAGTATTTTATCAGTTGATTTTTTTGATTAAAAATATTCAAAAGAAACAGAGAAATAATTCCGCCAATAAACAATGCTGGTGAATTATAACCAACAGAAATAGAAACACACCAACCAATTAGTAACGTTATAAATGGAATCGTTATTAATTCTTTTTTTTGTGCTTTATAAATTAAATCGCCAATAATAATTCCAATAAAAACGAATCCAAATTTTCCGTGATAATGATTGGTTGATAAAAATACAATAGCGAAAACAAGTAAAGCAATTGCCAAATAAATCTTGTTTATTTTTAGTTGATTATAAATATAAACACCAATTATTCCAACGTAAATTAATGGATTTAAAACATAAGCAAACACACCTACTTTCAATAATTCATTATGTCCGGAAAGTTGTGTTCTTAAATCTTCAAAACCGCCAAAGTAACTGATAATACTGATGTATAGCGCAATAGGCAAAAATCCAATTATGGTATTTGAAACTATTTTTCTTCTTCCAAATAAAAATAAAGTGAACGGCAAAATCACTAAATAATTCTGCTTGCACAAAGACGCAAATCCAATAAAAAAGAAACCAACAAAAGCGTATTTTTTTTCTGAAATAATAAAATTCAAACCAATCATACACATCAATAAACCATCAATAGTATGTAACACTGAACAAGGAAAATAATGTACATTGAATATAAAACACACGATAACAAGCGTGTATTTGTTTAGTAATGAAATTTCAGTTTTTGTAAAATTAATTACAAAGCGAATCCATAAAAAAGCAATTAAAATTTGTTCTAACCAAAACACAAATCGAGAAATTAAAAAGAAATAATTTTCAGAAAAAAGCAATTCTGGAATATGCAAAAAGGCATAACCAAGTGGTCGAACAGAAGAAAAATCTACGTGCGGAATTTGTCCATGCAACACACGATTCGTTGCAGACAACACAAATCCTTCATCCGTTGGATTGAAACCATATGCAGAAAAAAGAAATTGGCAAATAAAAGCTGTTAAAATGACAAAAAGAATATCTGTTCTGTTGTTTTTTGTCATATCTGTAAATAATAATGGAATTGATTATCGAACACCAACCAATGAAATATCGAAAATCAATACTGAATTTTTAGGTATTGATGTAATTTCCTGATCTTTATATCCTAATGCAGATGGAATTAATAATTTTATTTTACCATTATTTTTAATCAATGGCAAACCTTCTTGCCAGCCAACAACTAAGCTTGAAAGCTTAAATTCTACAGGTGCACCAGCAGTTTGGTCAAATACTTTTCCATCTGTTAAATAACCTCTATAACCAACAGTTACAAATGAATTGATATTAGGAACACGACCTGTACCTGAGTCTGCTATCACATAAAACAAACCTGAAGCAGTAGAATCTGCTACTAAACTGCTGTCTATTATGTATTGTCTAATAATTGCTCTGTCAATTTCTGTGTAATCAGTAGTATTTTTCTTACATGAAAAAATTGCAATTGGTAATAAAAGTAAGAATAGATATTTTTTCATTTTTTTTGAATTTGTAGTTCGTGAAATTAGTCTTTTTCGTTTTAGAAAAATGTTATTTTATTTAAATAGTTTTTAATTACGTTTGCATCACACCAACGTTAAACTTCTCTACAGGTGCATTGTTGGCAGCTTCAATTCCAATAGAAATCCATTTACGTGTTTCCAACGGATCAATCACAGCATCAACCCATAAACGAGCTGCTGCATAATATGGCGTAGTCGTTTTGTCGTAATGATCTTTTATATCTTTTAAGATTTTTGCTTTTTCTTCTGGATTCATTGTTTCCGCACCTTTGGCTTCCAATGTTCCAACTTGCATTTGCAAAATAGTGTTGGCAGCTTGAGCGCCACCCATTACTGCAATTTTTGCAGAAGGCCAAGCTACAATTAAGCGTGGATCGTACGCTTTGCCACACATCGCGTAGTTGCCTGCGCCGTAAGAGTTTCCTGTGATAACCGTAAATTTCGGAACGGTTGAATTGGAAACTGCGTTTACCAATTTTGCACCGTCTTTGATAATGCCACCTTGTTCGCTTCGTGAACCAACCATAAAACCAGTAACATCTTGCATAAACAACAACGGAATTTTTTTCTGATTACATAACATAATAAAACGCGCAGCTTTGTCAGCTGAATCAGAATAGATAACACCACCAATTTGTACTTCACCTTTTTTGCTTTTTACAACAGAACGTTGGTTAGCAACAATGCCAACACTCCAACCATCTATGCGTGCATAACAAGTAACAATAGTTTGACCGTAATCTTCTTTATATTCTGTAAACTCAGAATCATCTACTATTCTTTTTATTACTTCGCGAACATCATACGGTTTGGTGGTAGAGAAAATTCCGTACAATTCTTTTTCTACTGCTTTTGGTTTTTTAGGTTTGATTCGATCGAAACCAGCCGTTTCAAATTTCCCGTATTTATCAATTAATTTTTTAATTGTATCTAATGCTTCTTTGTCGTCTTTTACTTTGTAATCGCAAACGCCACTAAGTGCAGTTTGTGTTTCTGCGCCACCTAATGTTTCTTTGTCAACCGTTTCGCCAATCGCAGATTTCACTAAATAAGGACCAGCCAAAAAGATGCTGCCTGTTCCTTCGACAATTATACTTTCATCACTCATAATTGGCAAATATGCACCACCAGCCACACAGCTACCCATGATTGCAGAAATTTGCGGAATTCCCATCGATGACATCTTTGCATTGTTTCTAAAAACGCGACCAAAGTTTTCTTTATCAGGAAAAATTTCGTCTTGCAAGGGCAAATAAACACCTGCACTATCTACCAAATAAATAACAGGCAAACGGTTTTCCATCGCAATTTCTTGCGCTCGTAAATTCTTTTTTCCAGCTATTGGAAACCACGCACCTGCTTTCACCGTAGCATCGTTGGCAACAATCATGCATTGTCTACCAGAAACATAACCAATACCAGCCACCACACCACCAGAAGGACAACCACCAATTTCCTGATACATTTCATCGCCAACTAAAGCAGCAATTTCTAAGAAAGTAGAGTTTTTATCGGTAAGATATTCGATGCGCTCTCGTGCAGTGAGTTTCCCTTTTTTGTGTTCGGAATCAATCTTCTTTTGGCCACCACCAAGATATATTTTTTCGAGTTTGGCTTTCAGTTCATCTACAGCCAATCGCATGTAGTCTTCATTTAGATTAAAATCGATATCTGTCATGATGTAAAAGTAAGAAGATAAACGCTAATAGCCAAAAAACGCTTTTGATAATTGATTTTTAGGTAATTTATTCTTCTTACAAATGCGCAAACCGTGCTTTAATATCTTCGATGTTGCCTTTTGGTATGGCAGCAATTAGTTTCTTAGTGTATTCGTTTTGTGGGTTATTGTAGATTTCATCAGCAATGCCCATTTCTTCTATCTTGCCTTTATTCATTACTACCATACGGTCGCTCATAAATTTCACTACAGATAAATCATGTGAAATAAAGATGTAGGTAAACTTAAATTCTTCGCGTAATTGTATCAGTAAATTCAGTACTTGAGCTTGCACGGAAACATCTAATGCAGAAACCGATTCATCGCAAATAATGAATTTTGGTTTCAACGATAATGCACGTGCAATGCAAATACGCTGACGTTGACCACCAGAAAACTCATGCGGATAGCGCATAAAATGTTCGGCTTTCATGTTTACTTTTTCCAACAACTCAATCACTTTATCTTTACGCTCCGAATCGTTGCTGTATTTTTTATGCACTTGCATGGGCTCCATAATTGCGTTGCCAATCGTCATACGCGGATTTAAGGAAGAATATGGATCTTGAAAAATAATTTGCATGTGCTCACGCAATTCTTTCAACTCATTTTGACCTAAATTAAAAATATCTTTTCCATCAAAAATGGCTTTACCGCTATGTGGTTCTACCAAGCGCAAAATGGTTCTACCAAGTGTAGTTTTTCCGCAACCACTTTCACCAACCAAACCTAGTGTTTCACCTTCATATACATCGAACGAAACATCATCAACTGCTTTCACATAATCAATAGCTTTTCCAAAAATATTCGTTTTGTTTGGAAACCAGGTATGTAAATTTTTCACTTGCAAAATTGGTTGGTGCGATTGCAACTCTTCGTATCGTTTTTTAGTTTGATTTTCGCTTACAACAAACGCTTCTACCAGCGCATTCATATCGGCAGTTTTTTCAATAATGTTGCCGTCTTTTTCTTCCATAAAGTCAGCAATTACAGGCAATTTACTCAAGCGTTTGCCCAATGGTGGTCGGCAAGCCAGCAATCCTTTGGTGTATGGATGTTTTGGATTTTCAAAAATATCAACTACAGCACCTTGTTCTACAATTTTACCTTTATACATTACGACAACCTTGTCAGCAATTTCTGCAATTACACCTAAATCATGTGTAATAAAAATAGTAGACATGCCTGTTTTGCGGCTCAGTTCATTAATTAGTTCTAAAATAGTTTTTTGTACGGTTACATCGAGTGCTGTTGTAGGTTCATCAGCAATCAATAATTGCGGTTGACAACTCATTGCCATGGCAATCATCACACGTTGTTTTTGTCCACCAGAAAGTTGATGCGGATAGGCATCTAACGCACGTTTCGGATCTGGCAATTTTACTTGTGCAAATAAATCTAAGGTCTTAGCTTCTGCTTCTTTTTTAGACACTTTTTGATGGAGCATAATGGCTTCCATTACTTGATTTCCGCAAGTAAATACAGGATTCAAGGATGTCATCGGTTCTTGAAAAATCATAGAGATTTCGTTGCCACGAAATTCACGCATTTGCTCATCTGGAATATTGACTAAATTAATTGGTGTTTTTCCATCGCGATAATAATTGATTTCACCACCAATAATTTTTCCTGGTGGATTTGGAATTAAACGCATAATAGATAACGATGTTACTGATTTACCAGAACCAGATTCACCAACGATACCAATTACTTCACCTTTATTTACTGAAAACGAAACGTCATCAACTGCACGCAGCGTGCCATTTTCTGTTTTAAATTCCGTTACTAAGTTTTTTACGTCTAATAGTATTTCGTTCATTTTTTAAGTATTTAGTATTTAGTATTTAGTAGGCAATAGGCAGTATTTAGTCAGCATGCATTATTAAACTGCATACTGCACCACTGCAAACTAACTACTAATTATTTATTTTCACTTCACTTTCCGAAATTAAGGATAATCCTTTCAATTTTAAAACAATTTGTGCAACAGTTAACACATCTTTTTGGCAATAGGTTTTGATGCGCTCTAAACCTTGTTCGTTCCAATATACTTTTCCTACATCTTTTCCTGAAATATCGTCTTTTGGTGAAGGTATTCCAAGGCAAAATGCTAACAATTTTAATGAAATAAAATTCTTGTAATCGCCAAATTTCCAAAAATCCATCGAATCTAACAAACCAGCTTCCCAAGGTTTTTTAGTTTGGATAGCTTCAAAATAATCTGGTAGCTTTTGATTATTCATTAATAATCTTCTACAGATATATGGCACGTCAAACTCGCGAATATTATGACCACATAAGACCAATTTTTTGTTTATTGCTAATTGTTGACGTAAGAAAAAAGAAAAATCTTTTAGTAACTTTTGTTCATCATCACCGTAAAATGATTTTAATTCAAATTGCTGAAACATGCCATCTTGAGATAACCAACCAGCAGAAATGCAGATTATTTTACCAAATTCCGCAAAAATTGCAGCATTATTGAAGTAATAATCTTCATTATTATCTTCGTCAGTCTTGTTTTTTCCTTTTTTTTCGAGCCATAATTCCTGTTCATATACATCTAATTTATTAAAATCTGCCACTTTAGGAACAGTTTCTATATCTAAAAAAAGAATATCGAACGGCTTGATATTGTCTAACATAGCATCAAATTGTTAAAGTTATTTTTAATTAATTATTACAATATACGGCATCAATTTAAAAGTTTATGCTTATTTTTACGCCACGTAAACAACATTAAATTAATTATTATGAGCGAAAATACAAATTCCAATGGTAAGTTGCATGCAATTTATATTGCACTAATCCTATTATTAATTGGCGGCTTAGTTTTTACAAATCTAAAATTAAAAAAATCAAAAGAAACAATTGTAGTAACAGAGCAAAAAGTTACTGAAGTAGAAAAACTGAAATCAGATTTAGATTTAAGATATAATGAGTCGTTACAAGAAATTGAAAGTTACCGTGGACAAAATGCAGGTTTAGATAGCATGTTAAATATTAAAGAACAAGAACTAACTGCTAAAAAAGCAAAAATTGATGCATTGTTAGGTCAAGTTTCTGCGGCAAAAGCTGGCAGCAGCGAAAAGGCCAAATTATATGCAGATGCACAGGTTTTAATTAAACAGCTTGAAGATGATAAATTAAGATTACAAACTTCTATTGATTCATTAATTACGGTTAATAAAATATTATACCAAGAACGCGATAGTATTACAGGAGAATTGTCAACAACTATACAGAAAAAACAACAAGTTGATGAAGAAAATCAGAAAATGAAAGATCGTATTGATAAAGCATCCATTTTAGGTACTGCTAACATTCAATGTTCACCAATTAGAATGACAAGAAAAGGAAAAGAAGATGAAGTTAACAAAGCGAAAGACGCAGAAAAATTGCGAATTTGTTTTGATTTATTACAAAATAAAATTGCTCAAGCTGGGGAAACAGAAGTTGCTGTTCGTATCTTAAATCCCGATGGAACTACTATTCAATTACAAAACTTAGGTAGTGGAACATTGAAAGAAGCAACGACTGGAAATGATATTCCTTATACTTACACCATCAAACCAGATTACCAAAACGAAACAAAAACAGTTTGTTCTTATTGGGCTCAAACATTTAAATTTGCATCTGGAAAATATTCAGTAGAAGTATATCAAAAAGGATTTTTGATAGGACAATCTACTTTTGTGATGAAATAATAAATCAATATAAAGTGGAAACTTTATAAACCTTATTAAAAGCAACCAGCAATGGTTGCTTTTTTTTTAATTTGACAATTTATTAAACGCAGTAAACAGCATAAAATAAATAACATTTTTACCTTGCAAAAAAATAAATTTCTGAAGAACCAATCAACATACATTAAAGGAATAACACTTGTTTTTTTAGGTGCTGTATGTTTTTCTACAAAAGCAATATTTGCAAAACTAGCATTTAAATATGGTGTAGATGGAATCACGATTTTAATGATACGTATGCTGTTTTCTTTACCTTTTTATATCGTTATTTTATTTTTTGAAAACAATAAAAAATCAATACGCATACCACAAAAAACCTGGACGACAATTTTAATTCTTGGAATCATTGGTTACTATTTGGCTGCACTTTTTGATTTTATCGGCTTGCAATATGTAAGCGCAAACTTAGAGCGGATCGTAATTTTCACCTATCCTACTTTTGTTCTTTTAATGGGAAAATTATTTTTTAACCGAAAGATTTTACCCATTCAATTTCTGGCAATATTGATTTGTTACATTGGAATTATTTTAGCATTTTACTCAGACAAATCAATTTACAACACAGCTAACTTAGGCAAAGGTTGTGTATTTATTTTATTGAGTTCATTAACCTATGCATTTTATTTAGTAAATAGCGACACTGTTATAAAAAAAATCGGAACTGTTCGTTTTACTTGCATTTCTATGATTATTTCGTGCATGGCTGTCTTAATTCATTTCGCTGTTTTACATGGATTTTCAATTTTTAATTTTCCAAAACAAGTGTATTGGTTAGGCATTTGTATAGCTATTATTTCTACTGTACTACCTTCATTTTTAATGACAAATGGAATACGTTTAATTGGTTCCTCTAATATGTCAATAGTGGCAAGCATTGGTCCAATTGCAACTATTTTCATGTCGTATTTTATTTTAAAAGAACATATTTCGCTACTACAATTACTAGGTACTTTTTTTGTGTTAATTGGCGTATTAGTGATTAGTTTTTTTGGAAATAAAGCAAAAGTGATGGTGTGATAAAATTTGAATTTTAAAACTAAATTTTAAACTTCAATTTCTAAATCGTAATTTGTACATCGTAAATCGTAAAATCAATTATCATGTTTCAGGAAAATTTATTTAAAGATAAAATCGTATTAGTAACTGGTGGTGGAAGTGGCATTGGCTACACAATTGCAAAACAATATTTGGCATTAGGCGCAATCGTTTATATTGCATCACGTAATGCTCAAAAAATTGAAAAAGCAATAACAGAATTAAAAGAGTTTGGTGATGTGCGAAGTGCGATTGCAGATATTCGCGAACCAGAACAAATTCAAACATTAGCAGACCAAATAAAAGCTGAAGCTGGCAGATTAGATATATTAGTTAATAATGCTGGTGGACAATTTCCATCTGCTGCAGAAAATATTTCGTTCAATGGATTTCGAGCAGTTGTAACTAATAATTTAATCGGTACTTTTTACGTGACGCAAATAATGGCGAAAACATTTTTCATTCCTCAAAAAGAAGGAAATATCGTTAACATCATTGCTAATATTTTTCGTGGATTTCCAGGCATGGTGCATACAGGTGCAGCACGCGCTGGCGTAGATAATATGACAAAAACACTAGCGATTGAATGGGTTCGTTATAACATTCGTGTAAATGCTATTGCACCAGGAATTATCCGTTCATCAGGAATGGATACTTATCCACCAGCAATTTTAAAAGGAATAGAAAAAAGTATTCCAAATAATAGAATGGGTACAACAGATGAAGTAGCATATCCTGTTTTATTTTTATCATCACCAATGGCATCCTACATTAGCGGCGAAACATTATATGTAGACGCAGGTAATCGACTTTGGGGCGACCAATGGCAAGGATGGAGCGAATCATTAACGTAAAAAGTAGTAAGTAATAAGGTATAAGTAATAAGTAAAAAAAACATTCCTAACTTACTACTTACAACTTATCACTATAACACATGCAACTCAAAGGCACATACAAAGAAATCTGGCAAATCTCCTATCCTATTATTTTAGGAAGTTTAGCGCATTCTATTAATCAATTAATTGATACTGCCTTTTTAGGTCATTCATCAAAAGTGGCTCTAGAAGCAATAACATTGGCTGGTATTTATTACTTTGTTTTTGTATTTATCGCAGGTGGATTGGCGCGTGGTTGTCAGGTAATTATTGCTAGACATAGTGGTGAAAACAAACCAGAAAAAATTGGAATTGCATTCGATCACTTGATATTGTTGGCATTTATTTTATCTATTTTCTTAATGTTATTTTTTGGATTTGCTACCAAATATGTTTTAGCATTTGTAGTAAAATCTGTAGCCATACAAGAAGCTGCCATGAATTATATTTATATGATGAATTACGCTGTGATACCAGTGGTACTTGGATTTTGCTTCAATGGATTTTACACAGGAATAGGTAAAACAAAAATCATAACCATTGCAACTGTTTGCATGGCAATCACCAATATAATTTGCGGATACATTTTTATATTTGGAAATTTCGGTTTCCCAGCTTTAGGTATTAAAGGCGCAGGCATTGCAACAGCAATTGCAGACACTGTTTTATTTTTAGTTTATGTTATACATTTTTTTTATTTCAAACAACCCAAAAAATACAATGCATTTACATTTCAATTTATTTCTTTGAAACAAATTTGGTCAATTATAAAATTATCATCACCTATCGTATTACAAAATTTAATCGGAATCGGCTCATGGTGGTATTTCTTTCTTTCTGTAGAAAAAATTGGTGAACACGAACTAGCTGTTTCTGGTATTTTAAAGAGTTTATTTGTCTTTATTGGCATTCCTGTTTGGAGCTTGGCAAGTACAAGTAATACTGTTATTAGTAATATTATTGGTCAAGGAAGAATTAATGATGTTGTTCCTGCATTGAAAAAAGTATTAGTTGTTTCTGTTGGCATTTCATTAAGTATCAATTTAATTATCGTTTTATTTCCACATCAAATACTTTCACTTTTTACAAATGACACGCAAATAATAAAAGATACGATAGCACCATTTTATACGTTAATGATTGCATTACTATTTTTCTCTTCTGGTATGATTATGAATTTTGGAATTACAGGAACAGGTGCCACTTTTATTCCAACTATTGTCGAAGTTTTTTGTTGTTTGTTTTATGTACTCTATTGTTATTATTTTGTACAACTAAAACAAAGTGAACTTTATATTTGTTGGGGTTGTGAAGTAGTTTATTGGCTATCGTTACTCACTTTCACAACAATTTACTGGAGCACTGGTACTTGGAAAAAATACATAAAAATTTTAGATGCAAGTGCATAATTCCTTTCGTTAAATTCTTTGTTTTATCGAAAAAATATAAATTGGAAATCGTAAATTACAAATTACAAATAGTATTAAATTAATATGCAAGAAGAAAAAAAACAATGGTTTGAATTATGGTTTGATTCACCACTTTATCATATTTTATACAAACATCGCAACCAAGACGAGGCCAATCATTTTATCGATAATGTGATAAAAAAACTGGAAATAGATTATGGTAAAATATTAGATTTAGCTTGTGGAAAAGGCAGACATGCTTACTATTTAGCACAAAAAGGATTCGACACCATCGGTGTAGATTTATCGCCAGAAAGTATACAATACGCGAACACAATGTATAAATTAGACAATTTAGAATTCTATGTACACGACATGCGTTTGCCATTTCGCATCAATTATTTCGACTATATTTTTAACATTTTTACTAGCATCGGATATTTTAATGATTTAAAAGAAAACGAAAAGTATTTGAAGCCATGCATGCTGGATTAAAAGATGGTGGTTATATTTTGATTGATTTTATGAATGCAGAAAAAGTAATTAATAACCTGACTGAAAGAGAAACGAAAGAAATTGATGGTTATAAATTTTACATTCGTAAAGCAGTTGAAAACGGAAAAATCATCAAGTATATTAATATTGAAAAAGAAGAAAAAGTGTGGATGTTTAAAGAAGAAGTACAGGCATTAATGCAACATCATTTTCATCAATTTTTAAACAATACTGGCTTTACTTTGGTTAAAGAGTATGGTGATTATGATTTAAATAAATTTAATCCAAAAAAATCAGGAAGGTATATTTTATTGGCGAAGAAAAAATAGATGTATGAGTAAAGTTATAGTAATTATTGGTGCTGGAAACGGTATCAGCAAAAGTGTTGCAGAAAAATTTGGCAACGAGCAGTTCTCAGTTTGTTTAATTTCCAGAAGAAAAGAAAAATTAGAAAAAATAACTGCCGAATTAATTGAGCAAGGAATAGATGCATATTATTTTACGGCTGATGCTGGCGACACTGACATGATGAAAGATGCATTTGATCAAATTTGGGAAAAATTTGATTTCGTAGATGTAGTACATTATAATGCTGCTAAATTAAAACAAGTAAATATTATCAACGAAACTTCTGATTCCTTAACGCGCGATTTCAAACTCAATGTTGGTGGTGTAATGACAGCTTTAAAGTTAGTCTTACCAGATATGGAAAAGAAAAATAGCGGTGCCATTTTATTAACTGGTGGTGGTTTTGCTTTACAACCAAATCCTAATTTTGGCTCTTTAGCTATAGGAAAAGCTGGTATTCGCAACTTAGCACAATCATTAAATGAAGCACTCAAAGAAAAACAGATTTTTGTTGGAACCGTTACAGTTTGTGGTTTGGTAAGTGAACAATCACAACAACATTCACCTAAAAATATTGCTGATAAATTTTGGGAATTATACACAGAAAAAAACAATTGGGAAATTCAGGTATAACTACTTAGAAATATAATTTTCCCAACTAAAATTATATTCGTAAAATGGATTTGAAAATGCTTTGTTGGTTAATATATTTGGATCCGACAGAAATTTAAAAAACTGATAACCATACTTCATATCATATTCATTAATTAAATTTTTCAATTCAATATCACCATATTTTTTAGAAATATTCAATTGAGGATTTTTAATGAGTAAAGAATCTATATGTTGACTATAATGAGTAAATACTTCTTCAATTGTATTAAATCTTCCATCATGCATATATGGTGCAGTGTATGAAATATTAACCAATGATGGAATTTTCATCAATTGATTTTGATTATTTACCATATTGGTTGCCAATCCATCATCAAATGAATATGCTGCATTGTTATGACACGAACCACACATCAAAGCAAATCTAAAATAGGTACCTCGTGTAGTTGGAGCAGTTAGATTTTGCATGGTATATTCTTGTTCAGAAACGCCATTTGGTGGAATATTTAAAACACTATCTGGTAAATGAATTGGCTTAGCGACAATAGTTCTTAAAAATTGTGAGATAGCATAGCTAACTTCTTTAATAGTAATTTCATCACGTTGAAAAGCATTTCTAAACAAAATAGGATAATATGGATGTTTTTTTAACTTATCTAATAATGAAGATTCAGTTTCAGCCATTTCTTTTTTGTTGAATAATGGTTCTTTAATTAAATCTTCTAGATGCTTAACACGTCCATCCCAAAAAAAATATTTAGTCCAAGCTAAATTCACTAAACTAATTGCGTTTCTTTCTAATGTATCGCCAAAAGTTCCAATTGATAATTTTTTTCCATCACTAAAACTATATTGTTGTAGGTGACAAGAACCACAAGATTGATTTTGATTAACTGAAAGTAATGAATCATAAAACAATAATCTACCTAAAGCAACGCCTTCTATAGTCATTGGATTATCTTCAGGAATTACAGGCATACCTAAAACTTGTGCATCATAATTCCATTCGTATGGATGTCTTTCTGGAAAAACAGTACTTTTTACAAAGCCAAAAATAAATGGCAAAAGAAAAATAGCAGTAACTATTATTTTTTTTCTATGTTTCACTTCTTAAAATAATAAATAAAGATAACAATAAACGTGCTAAATATTAGAATTGAAATTTAATTTTCGTTTAAAAGTGACTCATAATAAGCTGCTTTTTGTTCATCACCTTTTTTAGAAAAAAATGAATACAAATGATTTATCAACTGTTTATTTTTTGAGCCATATTTAATAGCTAATTCAAAATTTATAATTGAAGAATCTTCTTTCCCTCGACGGAAATAAAAAGTACCTAAATTTAAATACGGCAATTCATTTTCCGGAAATTTATCAAGCAATTGTTTGTTTTTTTCAAATGCTTCTGCTTGCTTTCCATTATCAAACAATAGCTGTGCTGCATAATAATAAGACCATTTATTATTTGCATCTAGTTGAATTGCTTTATTGAATAAAGTAAGTGCTGAATCTGGATTGGCAACTTTGTTATACGCAAGTGCTAAATTACTTACAATCGTAGCATCATCAGGATTCACTTTATATGCTCTTTGCATATAATCTAACCAACTAAATATCATTGTTAATAACAGAATATAAATAACCTAGCTTACTTAAAGCCAAAGAATAATCAGGCAAAATTTCTAAACTCTTTTTAAGAGAAATTTCTGCTGCTTTTTTATGATCAACATTTGCATTCGCATTGAAAGCCAAAATATTTTGATCAGCGTACAAATAATTTGCAGTTGCAGAATTTTCTAAATGATGTATATCATTTGTCATCAATGTAAAGTGTATCTTTCCAATCCATATTTCGAGCAATGCTGCGAATTGAATATAAACTGCTTATTGCCAATATAACATATAAAAATTTTGACCTATTTATAATAGGAATATTTTTGTCGCCAATAACTGA
>JADJSS010000003.1 GCA_016711605.1 Saprospirales bacterium | reverse complement strand
GCTGCTGGGAGTAAGCGGGCGGAATTTTAAGATTTACAAGATAAAATTTTCAAAGTCCACTCTGCTTGAACATCTATACTTCAAACGCGAAAAATTTCTGAGGTAATGGAATTATTCCTTCGTGATCTTCGCGCTCTTCGTGGTTAAAATCTTTAAATGTAAATGACTCTTTTGTAGTGTTAATGATTCTTTAAAATTAAAGCTCTGCGAATTTCTTTAAAGCGATTTTTCTAAGTTTCATATGTTGTTCGTCGGTGAGGCTTCCCTTTTTTCAGAGAGGGCTGTTGTCTATTACGCTGTGTTTATGCTCAATAGAATCAAACTTTACACCGGCTGCTTTGAAGTCTTCGGGAGTCATAGTGATTGTCTTTCCATCTTTGGTTAATACAGAGTAGTCTGTGTTATGACTTCCATGGTAGCTTGTGACTTTGTCCTGAAAGTCAACGGCTCCCTGACAGTGGCAAAATACCGTGTATTCCTCTTCCTTAACTTCGAAGGAGTAGAAACTAGTTCCGGCGGATACCGGCTACGGGAAGTAGGCATTACAACATTGAAATTGGATCTTTGTTTCGCTTTTTTAGCTTTAATCCAGAAGTTGCCTTTGGTGGAGGCTAGTTCTTGCTCTTTCTCGTTGAATTTGTTAATGCTAAATTCAGCATTCTCTTGAATCTCAACAGACGCGGAATCGTTTTCGAACTGAATAATAGCTACTGACTTTTCGCCTGTCTTAATCGTATCGCCTTCTCCAATAGGAGAATCCTTCTAGCCGCTACAGTGCCTGATTTGTTAGTGATTTCTACTTTGCCAATGACAAAGATTAGATTTCCTTTGGTTGCAGTTTCTTTTGGCTTATTGCAAGTAGCTACTCCCATTGCAATTGTTAAAATGATGATTGTATAAATATGTTTCATAAATAACCTCTTTTCCTACTTAATATGTTACAATAAAAGTTACAAATCATTTTTAAAAAAAGTTTAAGAGACTGTGTAGAAAGTATTTTTTAACCACGAAGAGCAAACGAAGGACACGAAGAAATTTATCAAAATTCGCAATGAATATCAATCTTCGTGCTCTTCGTGGTGAAATATTTTTCCCCTTTACACAGTCCAGGCACTGAGGGGAGGATTGGTTGTTTCGATTTTATTAGGTGCGTCGCAAGAAAGAGAGCCAGTGGAAAAACGGGACTCCAAAGAACATACCGAAATAACAAAACAAACCGCAATTACGAAAAAAATATTCAGTGAAGAAGACCCTCTTTAAACTCTCTGTGTCTTTGTGCCAGCGCCTTGGTGAGTTTTATCGAACCATGGCAATCCTTTATAGTAACGAAATCAATGTTTGTTTTCGAATTCGATTAGAAATTCAATCAATGCATTTACGCCTTCCATTGGCATAGCGTTATAAATCGAAGCTCTAAATCCACCTGCGTCTCTATGACCGGGTAGTCCATGTAAGCCTCTTCTTTTCGCTAGAGAAGGTAAATTCTTTTTCTAAAGATTTATCTTTCAAATGAAAGACCACATTCATGGAAGAGCGATGATCCCCTTTAACAGGGCAAGAGTATAATCTTGACTTGTCGAGAAAGTTATAGAGAGTGCGCGCTTTATTTTCATTCATGTCTTCGATTGCGTCGATTCCACCCATCTTTTTACACCAATCAAAGACTAGTTTGGCGATGTAGATGGAGTAGGTAGGTGGAGTATTGTAGAGATTTATTCTTGGCAATGGTAGAATAGTTGAGAAGCACCGGCATAGGCTCCTTAACCCCTTCGATTAAATCATTTCTAGCGATTACTATCGTTAAGCCGGAAGGTCCGATATTTTTTTGTGCACCCGCAAAGATGATACCAAAATCACTTACATTGATCTTTCTAGAAAGTAAATCACTTGTCATATCTGCAACGACTGGAACTTTCTTAATCTTTGGTAATGTTTTATAGCGAGTTCCATAAATGGTATTGTTAGAAGTGATGTGTAGATACTTTGCGTTGGCGCTGATATTGCTATCGTTTAGATTTGGGACGAGTGTATAATTGTTTGCTTTATCGTCGTAGATGATGTTCGTGTTAAAACCCAATTTCTTTGCTTCTTGTTCAGCCTTGTTTGCCCAAACACCTGTGATAGAAAAATCAGCAGTCTCACCCTTACGAAGTAGATTCAAAGGAACTGCGGAAAATTGAAGAAGTAGCCCCCGGATAAAATAGAACGGAATAGTTTTCTGGAATGGAAAGAAGTTCTCTCAGAGTTTTCTCAGCACTTGTTAGAATTTCGTCAAAATGGTATCCGCGGTGACTCATTTCCATGATAGACATTCCCGTTCCCATATAATCTAGAAATTCTTTCTGGGCTAATTCCATCACGGGGGCAGGAAGCATCGCCGGACCTGCGTTAAAATTGTAAACTTTCACTTTTGTAGGGTTCATAGATATAGAATTTTTTAACTAGGTTTGAAATCAAATAAATATTTCCTCCAAAATCAATCTTTTACTTTTCAAATCCGACATTCTAAAGTAGGGAATTCGGCGGTTTTATTATTGCTTTGCCCCTAACATTTGTAGGAAGTGTAATTTATGAATTCAGTTGTGAAGTTTTTTTCGTCCTTAGTGCTCCTCTCCTCCTTGTCTTTGTTTGCCCAAGAAAAAGCAAAGTTAGGCGAAGGTGAAATTCGTGATTCCGAAAGAATCCGTTTTACCAATAGATCCAATGCTAGGGCAGCAGAGAATGTAAAGAGACAAAATGATACAATCGGGAAAAAGCTTTCCGAGTTAATCGAATCTGAGCCGACACAGGTTCACGATTATAAAAATGTTTCTGTGCGTCGTATTTTGGCGGATAAGAACGGAATGTTCGGAGAGATATTATTTCTCTAGAATCAGATTCCAGTTTCGGTCATATCAACTCGGTCTACCGAATCCTTGCTTCTTATATTTCTAATTCGTTTGGTTACGGTGAAGAGAAAGCAGATATCATCGCTCTCTATGTTCTCTATTATAATGCAATGCATAGAAATGAGAAAAGCTATTTCAAGACAAAGTATACTTCTAATTTACTAGACACTCTAAAAGTGAATAGCACAGGAATTGGAAAGACTTATAAAGAATGGGCAGGGAGAACACAAATCGTAATTCCTCTCGAAGCAAATGCACTCAAAGAAAACGAAATCGATGTTACCCTCGATGAATTAGGCAATGAAGTAAATAAGATCATTGATGAAAAGAAAAACGGCGCAGAAGAAAAAAAGAAATTTGCTGAGGTCGTAAAAGAAAAAATCATCGAAGAGAAAAAACTCCTAGAGGAAAAAAAAGAAGAGCTAAAAGTCAAAGAAGAAAAGATTGCTCTCAAAGACAAAGATGTTGAAGCAAAAAATCCTCCTGAAATAAAGAAAGAAATCATAGAGCCTAAAAAAGAAATTGTAGAAGTCAAAAAAACAGAGCCAAAGCCTGAGCCTCCAAGAGAAGTTGTAAAGAACAATCCAGTAGAGCCTGTGAAGACTACTCCTGTGCAACCTGTGGCAAAAGAAACAGCCGTTGTGAAAACTGAAAAGCCAATTGAGAAAGCTCCTGAAATAAAAAAAGAGCCAACTGTGGATGTAAAGAAAATAGAAAAGAATTGGCTGTCGTTAAACAAGAATTAGCCAAGAAGATTGAAGTCGAAAATAAAAAGAAAGAGTTTTCGCCTAACGTCATTGATGGTAAGATTGTATTTTTAAAAGTTGTGAAATATGATACAGCAGAAGGACATTTTAATAGCGAGCTACATTTGATTGATCCTGAAAAAGATGATGCAGTCCTAAAAAGTGATTTCAATAAGATTTGCAGTCGTCAGTTCAAAGAGTTTGGGGGTAATATCGTAGTAGTCGGATTTAAAGACGGACACAAAGACGAGCACCAACTTTATCTTATCAACAAAAAAGACTTAAAAGAAAACGGGAAGTCAACATCTAATGTTTTTTCAAGAACGATAATCGAAATTATTGGAGATGAACTCTATGCCTTTGAATTTGAAAAGGGTAGCTATTATATTTCTAAGTTCGACAAGGGGCTTCGTCGCCTTATCCGCTCTGACAGAGAAATCAATCCAGATTCTAACCTAACCTTCTACGGAAAAAAAATCTACGTAACCGGCAAAGCAGAAACCGGTAATGCAGTCGATATCCGCATATTCAACAAAGAAGATTTAAAGTTCATAGGTAAGATTCAACCTTAAGAATATGAAGAATTATAACCCTAAAGAAGACAACATTGTTATAGATTTTACGGAAGAATTAAAAAAACAAATTCCAAGTTATCTTAAGAATGTTGCCTTGTATGGGTCTCGTGCGCGTGGGGATAATAAGAAGTATTCAGACTATGATTTCATGGTTTTACTGAAAGAAAAGAATGAAGATGTTTCCGAAATCATCTATGATATTGGATATGGCATTTTAGATAAATATGAAAAACTAGCATCCTGTCTAATCTGGAATGAGAAAGATTGGGAGTTTCACCAAAAATTTCCTATCGGTAAAAATATTCTAAGAGATGGGAGTATGGATGCTTTGATTTCAATTTGCAGAAGAATTTTATGAAAATCATTAGCAATTATATAGATAAAAACTTTTCATGATAAAGTTTAAATTTTGTATCCTCATCTTATTCTTACATTGCCATACCTATCGTTATTATCTTCATAATCCGAAACCATTGGTTGAGAATAATACGAATTTGGCGAACGCACAGCAAAAGAAAGTTGGGTTGGTTGGGTTTTATAAATATATCTATTTTCCGGACGATTTTATCTACCAGGAAGCTGAATTGGATTTTATTCGGATGTTTTATAAAAACAATCCAAAAGTTTTTACGGCTGACTTGGTGAGGGAAAATACCTCATTCGATTCAACCTATGAGGTTCGATTTTCGGAGGAAAGTCAAAAGAAAAGTATACGAATTGGTAAGGATTATAAGGACTTTAAAGAGTCAGGCATTGATGAAACGGTTTCGGAAGCGCAAATTCGAGAGTTTGTTCTAAAATTTCTTACCAATACAAATCGAAGTGCTCAAACAGAAATTTCGAATTTGATTAAAATTAAAAATAAAGAAGTAAAATTCATCAAACGAGATATTGATTATTATGTTGTTGGAATTTATAATCCGTCTATTTCCGAAAGCACGTATTTAGGCTTATTTGCAAGAACTATTACTTCCTTCTTAAGTGTTCCTACTTTTATAACAATTCCCTTTTTTGATAGAGAGTCTATGACTTCAAAATTCTATATCTATGATAATAAACTAAATTTAAAAAAGGAATTTATATACGAAGATTCTTACTGGAGCATGAATGCTTGGTGGGTTAACAATTTGCATAATAAAAATAAGATGATTCATACTGATTTAAGATCTACAATCTTGACTACCTATCCGGCACAATTTCAGCTAGATAAAGACAATGCCTTGTTTTCAAAAGACTTGGAGATTTTTCTAAATGCGCAAAATTAATATTCTCCTTTCATTTCTTTTAGCTTTCATGCAATGCCGTTACCATTTTTTGCCAGATAAGATTGAAATGGCTAAAGCTAATGAAAAAATGCAAAGTAAAAAAATTGCTCTCATTGGATTTTGTGGGGTAATGGATTCTACAATTCTAGCGAAAGTAGAAAAGAATAAAAACTTATACAACCTATTTGAAAAAGAAAATCCTGATTTGCTTAGCGATGCTATCCCGAAAAGAAATAAATTGACAGATTACGAGAAACAATTTGATTATAATTTTTTTGATACAAGCTATCTTACGATTTGTGCGAATGACTTTAAAGAAAAATTAGCATTCGGAAAACCATTAATGCAATTCAAAGAGAAAGGTATTTCTAATAACGTTCCTGCGGATAACGTTAAATCTTTGTGATAAGTTATTTAGATGAGGTTAGGATCGGAGGACAAAACGATATTTTAGAACTAGTTAGTATTAAAGATAAAAATTTACAATTCAAAGAAAGAGAAGTGGATTATTACGTGATTGGAATCCTTAAACCGAATGTTCTTGAGACAGCATCAATAGGCACAATATTCAATATTTGGTTAAGCATAGGCAGTTTACTTGTTGTACCTTTTTTTAGAACAGAATCAGCTTCTTCAAAATTCTTAGGTCTACGATGGTAAATTAAATTTAGTAAAAAAATTTGAATATAAAACCGAATACACAATTGCTGTATCTTCTTGGTTTTCCTTCCTCCCATCCTCGGAGAGTCAACCAATTTCAGAATATAGTCATGCTATTCGTAGAGAAAAATATTACCCTCAAGTATACGGGCAAAATGATATGGCTACCTTCTCCAAAGATTTTCAAGTATTTATAATGCAAGCGGAGAATGCGAAATGAATAAATACTTATTATTTTTAATATTGTTGAGCCTAACAAACAATTGCCTCGTCATCGCAAGCTTCGATCCTAAAATAAAAGAGGTGGAGTTTAAGCAAGAAGGGATAAGTTCTAAAACAATTGTTGTTTCTTTTACACAAAAAAATATAGTGAATCGGCATTTTAGAAGTACTGAATCAATTTCGTCCCAAGCTGGAAATATATTATTGAAAGTTTGCAAAGAATCCTCTCTCTCTTAAAGAAGTCTTCTCTGTACAGAGAACGCCGAAATGAAACTTCATGTTGAATCAGAATCGAATTATGAATTGATACCTATTTTGAGTTTTATTTCGGCAGTAACTCTTATGATAATTCCCTCCTATGGAACAGAGGATCGGAAGATTATTTATTCTTTTTTTGATTATAAGGGTAAGATATTAAAATCATATAGAAGAAGGGCTACAGATACTCAATTATTTCATATCCTTTTTTCCCTTTCATGTTTTTCAGATACAATGGGATAGAAATACTGCAATTTTCGAAGACATCACAAAATCAGTATTAGACGAAGCAAATAGAGATGGATTGTTTAAGTGAAAAGTCTTAGTGTAGTTTTCAAATTATCACACAACTACCAATAATAGAAACAAACGACCACAGTTCCCCTGTTAAAAACACAGAGTCAATTCCACTGATTAACCCGGACAAATATTTCTTTTTTGGAGATTTGAGAAAAACAAAAGAGGAAATGAAAAAAGAAATCCTCGTTGCGGCAGCGGTGAAACTGTATGAAGTAGGAACTGTATCCCAAGAAAGAGGAGCAAAGATGGCTTATCAAGGTTTGAGTTTAGGAAAGAATTATCTAGGTTTCAGGTTTCCCCTTTCAAAACAAAAAAATGGCCGCGGTCAAATAAAAATTTGGTCGTTTCTAAATTAGAATTTGGTCGCGACCAAATTAAAAAATGGCCGTTTCCAATGAACAATTTGGCCGTTTCCAATGGGTATAAAAGTCCCCGGGGCTCCGAGTATAATGGTCGGGAACTTTTTGTAATTTGGCCGTTTCCAAATTAGAAAATGGTCGCGATCATTTATAAAATTGGTCGTTTCCAAATTTTTAAACCCCCTCTGTGTCTTGGTGCCTCTGTGGCAAATGCCCTAATCTTTTGAACCATTGGCACAGAAATTGCTACAATATGAATAAGAATACAGCTATTTTGACTTTCAAATAGGAAAATATCATTTTCAAAATCAGAATGTTCTAAAATAGTGCAAAGTGTATCAACATATACGACAAGGTTAAGGAAAAATTATGAATAGTAGAACAGCCAGACAAGAAGCGATAGCTAGAATTACAGACTACATACCAGAGGATTCTGGTTATGATTTTATTGACACACCCGTGCCTGAACTATTCGGAAGCAAGGTTTTCAGCAACAAAGTGATGCAAGATCGTTTGCCTAAGAATGTGTATAAATCCCTCAAAAAGACAATCAATGAAGGAAAACCACTTGAACCAGAGGTAGCTGACGTTGTTGCAAATGCGATGAAAGATTGGGCACTTGAAAATGGAGCTACTCACTATAGCCATTGGTTTCACCCGCTAACAGGTTTAACCGCAGAAAAGCATGACTCCTTTATTAGCCCACAAGGCGTTGGCGAAGTTATCATGGAATTCAGTGGAAAAGAACTGATTAAGGAGAGCCAGACGCTTCTTCTTTCCCATCTGGTGGAATTCGTGTTACATTTGAAGCAAGAGGTTATACCGCTTGGGATGCAACTTCACCAGCTTTTATCCGCGATACTACTCTTGTGATTCCGACAGCATTTTGCTCCTACACTGGCGAAGCACTTGATAAGAAAACTCCTCTCCTTCGTTCTATGGACGTTCTTTCCGAGCAAGCTCTTAGAGTTCTAAGACTTTTTGGAAATAAAACAGCTACTCGTGTTACTACTACTGTTGGTCCTGAACAAGAATACTTTTGTATTGATAAAAACTTCTTCAACTTAAGACAGGATTTAATGCTCACTGGACGCACATTGTTCGGCGCAAAACCTTCTAAAGGACAAGAATCCGAAGATCATTATTTTGGTTCAATCAAACCTAGAATCATGCAATTCATGATTGAGTTAGATGCAGAATTGTGGTTACTCGGTATTAATTCCAAGACTCGGCATAATGAAGTTGCTCCTTCTCAATATGAAATGGCACCTGTTTTCACAACCACAAACATTGCGATGGATCACAATCAACTTATCATGGACACTCTTAAAAAAGTTGCCAACAAACACGGATTATCCTGCCTTCTCCATGAGAAACCTTTCAAAGGTGTAAATGGTTCAGGAAAACACAATAACTGGTCTATGTCATCTAACGATGGACAAAACCTACTTGAGCCCGGCGATAATCCACATGATAATGCTCAGTTTTTATTTTTCCTAGTCGCAACCATTATGGCTGTTGATAAGCATGGTGATCTTCTTAGAGTTGCCATTTCTAACGCTGGTAATGACCACCGTCTAGGTGCTAACGAAGCTCCTCCGGCAATCATTTCTATTTTCCTTGGAGGTGACAATTACACTGACGAATGGAAGAACGAAGCGCTAAGCGTGGTTTGCTAACTACAGAACATTAGTAGACGCACTGCCTTCTTTTATCAAGAAAGAGAATATTGCCGTTTTGAAAAATACAAAGTGTTTAGTGCTAGAGAAGTAGAAAGCCGTTATTCGATCATTCTAGAAGGTTACAACAAAGTAATCAACCAAGAAGGTCTTTGCACGCTTGATATGGGGAAAACACAAATTCTTCCTGCTACACTTAGTTACCAAGGAGCACTTGCTAAAACTATTGCTGACACAAAAGCATTATTAGGCGAAGGTGCTGTAAAAGCTCAGTTAGAAACTTTAAAAGAAATTGCTGGACTCAATGAAAGCCTAAAATCTAATTTAGATGCATTGGAAAAAGCACTGATCATGAAGATGCAGATGTGTTAAAACACGCAACTCATTTCAAAAAGACAGTGCGATTCCAAAGATGGGTGCAGTTCGCGAAGTCGCTGATAAATTGAGACTCTCGTGGATTCTCAGTATTGGCCTCTACCAACTTATGCGGAGATGTTATTTATCGCGTAATCAGTTAATGACTCTACTGTGGGTCGATTGAAGGACTTGATTAATTGGGTCCTTACAATCTCTATACTACTCAAGATTACTTTTTTTCTCTGCAAACTTCTTTTTATCAACTCCCATTTTACTTTTAGTCTCTGTAATGTTTTACCAAGTGGGCTATCGTCTAGCATACTGTGTTAGTGACTTTCATCTGATGTGACTCCTACCCTTTTAAAATCTTCCGGTTTAATACGATTGTCTTTTCCTGCTTTTTAGAACTAAATAATCACTATCATGGCTTCCTGAATAGTTAGAAGAGTTGTCTCTTTTAAAGTCAACGCTCGGCAGCAAACGCCTGTTATGCTGTTTTTTTTATTTCAAAAGAGTAAAGTTTTGTTCCCCTAATTCCCAGAAGTCATTATGACTTGAAAGTTGGTGTCTTTGTTATCTTTTAGCGTCTAACCAGTTACCGCTCTTAGAAATTAACTCTTTTTGCTTGAATTTGCTAATTACAAATTAGAGTTTTTGTTGAATCTCAACGGCCCCGCGTTTCCCGAATCTACAATTGCGGTTGATTTAGCTCCCCGGGTAAGAGGTAGACCCCTTCTCCTAAAGAGTTCTGCAAATTTCTTTTGTACCTTTCGTAAGTCAATCGACACATCACCAATTGCAAATTTAACTGAACCTTTCGCAATCACTTTTGTCTCTGCTGGTTTACTACAAAAAGAAAACCCGAATGCTAATAAAATTAAAAGTAGATTGTTCCCTTTTATTTTTTTACTTTTGCTGGAAGTTACAAATATTTTTAGTTACTTATGGATGGACTAAAGGACTTGACTTTCTGAATTATTTCGGGATTTTTATTTCTTATGCGCGGTCTATTAATCCTTATTTTATTATTTTGTTTTCCTGTAAATTCTTTGAGCAGGACGAAAAGAAAAACTTACACCTTTATCTGAATCTATGATTGTCTCGGAGCTAACGGGTTTAGCTTTATTTGGAAAAAAACGATTCTTCTTCCATTGCAAAGATTCCTTATCGAACAACACTTACTCTAACTCAGTTAGAAAATGGCGATCTGGAGGAAAGACAACCTATTCCGGGAAAACGGGTTTGGATTTTTATACAAAAAAAATTTATTTTTTCAAACTACATGCTTGGACCGAACCTTTCAAGTAGTTGCTAGGACTGGTCTTAATCTTCGAGACTCTCAAGCTTAGAGTCTAAAGTTAAATTACTTCTGCCGGAAGAAGCGACAGGCGAAATACTAGAAGGCTTTTGGATCCCCTATTCAAATTCAAGATAGACTGGGAATTTGGTTAAAGGTCAACTATGAAAAAAGGAAGGGATGGATTTTTCTGGTTTTGTAAAATTGCAGAATCTCTGGATGCTTTAAATGGAAAAACAGCAAAGTGATCTGATTATTATCTTTACAGTATGATAAACCATTTCAATTAAATCAATTGGCTTCGATGAAAGCGTAATCCTGAATTAAAAAAGAGCTAAGATTACGAAATACCAGCATAAGTATCCACAATCTTAGATGTTAGATTATCAGGCTACGAAAGAAGAAGAAAATAATTGTAGGATTGAAACTTTCCATCGACTTATTTTCAAATAAATCTACAGGCAAATACTACGAAACCGTTACCTAATCATAGAATTTTATCTACTTTAGACAATCCACTCCCCGGACACAGTTTTATCAACCTTGGTATGGATGTTGGTGTTGTTGTCCCTGGAGAGGGAGTAATCTTTATTTTCTTTTAGAAGATAAAATTCTAATGATTGGTTATGAAGCAGAAGAAAAGAAAACCATATTGCCTTCAGGCTAATGTCTATATATCGCAATCTGAATCTCAAAAGAAATATGAATTTTAGCCAATCGTAAACTTTATCTAAATATAAAATATCCGGATTGTGTAATATTCCGGAGGGTGTAGAATCAGACTTAGAGGATACGAGAAACTGGACACCGACAAAATTCCCATCTAGTGTATTTGCTGTTGATTTTAGTGGGAGGGAAGTTATTATTAAAAGGACTTTGAATTCCGAATTCCAAAAGAATACGAAGGAAGTCTGGAAGAATGCAATTAACTATTCCCGTTGTAACTCCAATGACAAGTTCCTATTGAATGAATGGGAGTTAATCAGACTCTTTAGTTCTATGTCAATATAGATTTACAAAAACGTCAAATCTATATGACATAGAATCTAAGGACTGACATTACAGAGCAAACTGAAAGGATTCGAAATTTCATTTGTAGAATTTGCACTTTAACTCGGCAAAGATTACAAATCTAGTTGATGAGAAGTTTTCTATTTCAAGGCAGGCAGTGAATGTTCATTTAAAAAATCTTCTAAGAGATAAAATAATTCAAGCTAAAGGAAAAGGAAAATCAATTCAGTATTCATTAAAACCAATCCTTGAAAAAACATTTGAAGAAAGAATTTTACAAAATTCAAATGAATACACTGTTCGAGACAATACAATAGCGCCTATTTTTGAAAAATTAAACTTACCAAAGAATGTATACGATATCTGGATGTATGGTTTTTCTGATATGGCAAATAATTTAATAGATCATTCTGGTTCTAAGAAAGCAGAAATTTATATTTTAAACAATTTTCTTTATACAGAAATAAAAATTAAGGATAGTGGTATTGGAATTTTTAAAACTAAAAATTTTAATTAAAAGAGCCAGCAATATGCTTTACTTGAATTGTTTAAAGGCAAACTGACATCAGATCCAGCACGGCATAGTGGGAAGGAATTTTTACTTCCAGAATGTTTGATTTTTTCAACTTAGATCTGGCAATTATTCTTTTTCCAAAGAAATCTCTCCTGATTTTTGGAAAATAGAACCTCTTCTAAAAAGAAATGAAGGGGACAGAAATTACACTTAGACCAAATAATCGCTCAGAGCGGCAAATCAATGATATCTTCTTCCAGTATGTAATCCAAGATGATTTTAAATTTGCAAAGACAGATGTTCGCATTCAACTTGCCGAATATGGTGATGAATACTTAGTTTTCGTTCGCAGGCTAAGAGAATTTCTCCGATTGGAGAAATTTAGCAGAGGTAATGTTTGATTTTAAGAATGTTGAAAATATTGGTCCAGCATTTGCTGATGAATCTTTTCGTGTTTCAAAAAATTAAATATCCAAAGCTTAAAATTAATTATTGCAATGCTGGAAAATTAGTGAGATTTTTATTAAGCACTCAATGCAGTGTAGTTAAAATTCCTGCATTGAGTATTTCTACAAATTAGAAATTGGGTTTTCTTTTCTAGGAACGCACTGAGTCCTTCGGCTGTTTCTTTATCGTTAAAGATATGACCAAATGCTTTTTGTTCTAGTTTCATTCCTTCGTCTTGTGTTTCTTCAAGTCCTTCCCACATAACACGCTTTGCTTCTCTAACTGCATGGCCACCGCGAGAACAAATAGAAGTTGCAATTGCGTTTGCTGTTGTCAATAGATCAGCAGGCTCTACTAGTTTATTGACTAGACCGATTGTTAAGCTTCTTTTACCGTAATCATATCAGCAGTAAAGATAATTTCTTTTGCAAGTCCTGCCCAATTAATCTAGGGAGACGTTGTTGTGTTCCACCAAAGCTAGGAATCAGTCCAAGACCAACTTCGGGTGTCCCAATTTTGCGTTCTTGAGGCAACACGGATATCGCATGCAAGCGCAAGCTCTAATCCACCACCGAGCGCAAACCCATTGATAGCCATGACTACTTCAAAGATCTTTCGATTCTTGTGGGCCACTTACTCCCGACCGACTCGCCGAACTCATAGCCTTTTCGTAGTCATATGCTTCTCATTGCTGCAATGTCTGCCCGGCTACGAATGCTTGCCAGCACCAGTGAGAATTACGACTCGATTTTACTTATCACTTTTAAGAAAGCGCGATACAAGATTCTCCAATTCAAGTAGCAAAATCTCCATTTAGCGCATT
>JADJSS010000002.1 GCA_016711605.1 Saprospirales bacterium | reverse complement strand
TAATTATGGTGAGCAGCTTTATCGGAACCATATTTATTAAATAATTCGCCTAATTCTATACAATCTGGTTTTGCGCAACATTAGCTTCAAAGATTTCTTCAATTGTCTCTACTTTTAATGGTTAGAAGATAATGTTGCTAAAGCAGAAACGGTTGTTTTTGTGATGCTTAATAGTTTAGCTGTTTCCGGTGCTTTAGTTTTACATCTGTAAAACCAACTTTAAATTCGCGCACAAAATTGGCAATTGCACCAGGTATTCTATGTGGTTTATAAAAGATTTTTGCAATTAAATCTAAGCGTAAATAACGCTTTAATACATTGAGCGAATGATTTGTTCTAAGACTCATTTTTATTTTGGTTTAAAGAGATTACTAAACGGTATCTGTAAAAGTTTTTTCTGTTTTTGTAAAAATATAATATCCAACAACCACTAGAATCAACATAACAACAAAACTATAACCAATATGCAACCAACTAGTAGCTGAAGTATTAAAAAATGCCTGGCGCATCGTTTCTATAATAGGAATCATTGGATTATATGCCAAGATTTTATAAAAAAAACCTGTTGTTGCAGATTTTGGAATCATTAATGTTGCATACATTAATAATTGAATTCCGAATTGTACCAGCAACGCCAAATCTCTGTATTTTGTAGTTAAAGATGTAATGATCAAGCCGCTACCAAGTCCTAAACCAGCCATAATTAAAATTAAAACAGGTGTAAATAATATTATTGGTTGAATATTTAATGGTGTTGTTTCATTCATTATTAATAAAATAAGCTAATGTAATAAAAAACAACACCATCTGAATGAAAATTTTATTAAACTTGAAAATACAATAGATAAAGGCAGAAAGAAGTCTTGAAAATAAACCTTCCAAAAATAAACGCATTGTCTTTAAATGTGGTAGATGTTTTTATAAAACATTCTGCAAAATAATTCCATGCGGTAATTCCAATCAAATAAAATAAAATAGGTTAATTCCATTTGTCTGAATATTTGCAACTCGTTGAATAAATACAAACATAGTAATAGTTAAAACACGATTGAATAAAAACCAAATTGGTCCTAAAACTGTTTGTTTATAATTGGTAACAATGTCCGTTTACAAACATCCAAGAAATCGCGGTAATGCCAAGAAACTTCTTTGAAGACGAGCGAAAATGCGGAATTACTTTTTATGACGTTGGACCAGTTATCTTCTTCCATATGCGGGTGCAAAGATAATAAAATTCGGTAATTTTATTGTTAGTGAAATTAGATTTCAGCGTATTTTTATGATATTTTTTTAATCTTTCGCTGATTTCTCTTTTTAATGACGTCAAAAAAACTTATTGTTTCTGTTTTGTCTGCCATGTATTTTTTAAATTCTTTTTGCCACCAACTAACATGGGCATTAATCTTTTTGCTTCTGCTTGGTAATGCAAAAAATATAACAAGATATCTTTTTGGTACAATTTATTATAACAAGTTGGAGAACCATTTTTGAAAGAGATTTTCTTGCTGAAATTGCCTAGTAGAAATGAATATTTCATCTCATATTCATCTGGAAATTCGCCTAAGTTGCCTTTCAATGCATTGTCAAAGCTAAATTGGTTGTCCAAAACACTCAAAAAGTTCCCTGTTTTTAATTTAGTTTCTCTGAGATAAAGATAAATTAACGTCATATCGCAAATGCCTCCAGAAATATTATTATCTAAGTGCCATTGCCATTTTATTTTGAGATTTTCAATTTGGCTTTCTTCTGTATATACTTTTAAAATAAAATCACAAAATTCTTCTAATGCTTGTCTTGACCAAAGCGACAAATGACCTGAAGCAGACCAGTAAAAATCATCGTATTCCTGTTGAGTTAAACAAGAACAAAAATCATAAGAATCATAATATTTGTTAATCACTTTGGTTACATTTCCAAAAGCAGCAAATCTGAATCGATGTAAAGTATTTTTTCTAATTGCTGATTTCTCATGTGTTCCAATAGAAAAAAAATATTTTTCGATTGCTGTAAATTCAAAGTAATGTGGATTGGTAGAAAAGTGCTGATATACCTTTTCAAATTGTGCTGCACCTTCATTTTTGTAAATAGAAAAATCAACCACTTTTGCATAATCACTATACAATTTTGGATTTACATCTGTTATTATAGTTACCTCATTTCCGAAATTTTTGCAGCACGTAATGCACAGGAAACATAATATTTTTCAGATTTATGAAATAAAACAACAGGAATAATCATGTCCAAAAATAATAAATTTAATCTTAAAACTATTGATTTTATTCATTGATAAACGACATAAACGACTGCGCAAAAGTCTTTATATCTGATGCATAATCATAGTTCATTTTTGGCGGTTGATTTTTTAAATATGCTTCTAAAAACGAAGCTAATTCTTCAGCATTGGTTGGATCAAACAAAACACTTTTGTAATGCTTTAATTGCTCTTGGTGAATTTTTAAATTAGATGCAACGATTGGTTGATGCATTGATTTAGCATCTTCAATAACGGTGCTCCAACCTTCAAACAACGATGGTTGAATAACCGCAATTGCATGATTCATTAATTGTAATTGTTCTGCTCTGTCAATGAAACCTAAAAAACAGAATATTGTTTTCTAAATTCAACAGCTTCACTTTTTTCTTTCAGTTGGTGCGCATATTCAGGATTTCTGAAATCGCTTTCTTTGCCGGAAAATGCAATTTGAAATTGATGAATACCTTTTTCTAGTAAAATTTTTGCTGCATCAATAATTACTGAGTGATTTTTGTGTTTCCAGAATTGATTTGGTGAAAAAAAATAGGGTTGGTGAATCTGGTATTTTTGTTTTAATAACAGTATATCCAAGTGTGTATATTCAGGATGATTTACAGCAAATGGAACGACAGCTTTTTGCATTTATTTTCAGTATATAATTCATTAAAATCATTGGCTGCGTCGTTACTGCTAAAAACAATTGAACGGTTTTTTTTGGCAATTTCAGCACTGAATTGATTCCGTTTTTCAATTTCATCGTTATTAAAAAATTCAGGTAAATGTTTTTCCTGAAAATCAGGAATCCAAAAGATAGATTTATCTACATCATTAAATGTATTTAGTGCAGGACAAGGAAATGCAGCATTTATCTTTTGTTCGAGATTTAATTCTGCTTTTTTTTCAATAACATATCTTCCAAAATAGTTTTGCTTGCTTTATTAATTACTCTATCAAACAACGTCAATTTGCCTTGAAAGTTAACTTCACTCACCAGTTTTTTTCTAAGAACGGATAATTTGTTTTCTGAATGATTTTATATTCATCATCATTTGCGCAGACAATAAATAGTTTGGGTTTTTTATTTTCAGTCAATGTATTTAATGCATGTATTAACGATAAAATATAATACGTGCCGCCAATCCATGCTTCGTTATAAGAAAAAAAGATTGCTATATTTTTTCGTTCAGCCATTCGATGTATGCTTGAAGTCCTTGTTGAAGTGTAAAAGTAGGAATATAATTTAAAGATTGAATAGCAGAAATATCAGCGCGCCAATTTAATGGATCGCCTTTGCGTGTTTGCTGCGAAAATTTTATGATTCCGTTCCAATTGTAGGTTTTGGCAAATAACGCTACCACATCTTTAATAGTTGTTTCTGTTCCAGACGCAACATTAATGGCTTGTCCATGAAAATTTATTTTCTGAATTAGCTGATCAATAATTTTCACCACATCAACTACATATAAAAAATCTCTGGATTCATTGCCTGTTCCATAAATTAATATTTCATCGTTATTTGCTTGCATTTTTTGTGACAAATCCCAAAATAGTTGTTTTTTTAATCTTGGTCCATAAACTGAAAACAAACGAACAGAAATTGCAGAAATTTGAAAATAAGTATAAAAAGAGGCTACAATTTTTTCAGCCATTTTCTTGTGCTCACCATATGGCGAAACAGGATTCAGTGCGTCATTTTCGTGTACTGGTAATTTTTCTGGATTGCCATAAACAGCGGCACTTGATAAATTGATAAACTTGCAATTTGGCTGAAATTTTCGAATGGCATCTAATATTTTATAAACGTTATTTACATTGAGTTCAAAGTCGCGCAACGGATGCACGATAGAATCTGGAACGCTTGCTGCACCTGAGCAATTGATGCATACATCATATTTTTGCGACGAAAATATTTCCTGAAAATCAGCGTTGGTGCTATCTATTTGTGTGTAATTTTTTTCGGTGTAATCAACCATCACATCAACACCAAAGACAGTATGGTTGTTCGACAAAAAATAGTCGTATGCATGCGAACCAATAAAACCTTTTGAGCCAATGATGAGTATATTCATTTAGATAGTTTCTATCTGATTTGTTCTTGTATTATAAACTTTTTCACCTTTTAGACTAGCCAGTCTTTGTTTTGCTCTTAAGTAAGTTAATTTGCCGTCTTTATCTCTTGATTCCTTGAATTTAGATAATCGATAACCTTCTTCAATAGTTGGTGTGTGCAATTTTCCTACTTTATCATTTCTAACAAAATAGGCGTTGTTGCCAGAACTATTACAGCCGACAAAAGTGTATCCTTTTTCTTTGGCTAAATCACAAGCAGAAAGCAATGATGTTCCGTACAATAAATTGCTGTGATGATAATTCGTTCTGTAAAATTTCGGATCGTATGGTGTTGACCAAGGTTTATCAAATCCAAACAAACTATTGTATTCAATAATTACAATAACAGGATTTACCACTGTGGTAGCTTTCCAAACCCAATAATCATTACCATCTATGTCGATGTGTAAAATGCCAAGTTCTGGATCAAAACCTGCTTCCGTAATTAAATTATTTACGTTTTCGGCATCAATAAAAACTGCTTTGCATTGCAAATCATGTTTCCAAAAAATGCTGTCATTTTTTACATAATTCATATTTGCTTCAGAGCCGTCCATAATTAAACCACTCCAATTATTATTCATCAATAAAAAACGCGTGTTAGCTTCTGTATAATTTTCGACACCAAATTCTACAAATGTTTTATGTGAATTTCGATGTTATTGATCAGATATTGAATGATGCCATCATCGTTCCATTGTGAATAGACTTTGAATTCAATTTCATCTAAATTAGAAACGATTCCTTTTTTTGATACTGATCAATCAATAGTTTTGCACTCAACATTCTGTTTAAGTGAACGTGTTCAGTCAAAGCAGAAGAAGATGCATTTATTTTATAAAAAATTGATTTAAAAAACTCCATAATTACTTTATTATTAACTCATAACACACAAATAAGTGCTGATCTCTGTAAATAAAAGGTCTAAAATTACGTTTAAATAACTGGCTTTCAAAGTGCTGAATTTTCTGAATCCAGTTTGTCATTTTGCATCAGGTTGATTTATATCGTGTAAGGTCATTTTTTGCGCTACTTCCAAATCTGTTTTATTCACCACATAATGGTCAATTATATTGCAATATTTGTCCAGATAATTCTTAATTTCATCTTCGTAAAAAGGTACTTCTTTTGGAGAAATATACCAGCCGTTTTCTGTTGCCTGTTGATCAATAGAATTCCATTTTTTTAATAATTCCTGATTTACTGATTTTGTATTTTCAACGTTTTCTAAAGCTTTTTTTCTGTAGTGTAAAATGATTCTGTTTAATATCTTTTCAACAAAAACAGTTTTATTGTTTGGTTCGAAACAGACTGGTTCGTACATAAAAACCTTCGTTCCTTTTTTCAATTTTCCAAATTCAGCAAAAAACGTATCTAATTCTTGAGTACTTAAATGGTGTAACAATGCATGAATAACAACACCATCATATTCTTTGGAAAAAGTAGATGCATCTGCTAATTCATATTTGCAAAACTGATCTTTTTTGAAACGAATCGCTTGTTCTTTTGCTTTTTGTATTTGTGATGCGGAAAAATCGGTGCCAAGTACATGAAAATTTTCATCTGCAACCAAACGACAAACCCAACCTGTTCCGCAGCCAACTTCTAAAATCTGCAACGGTAATTTTTTGGCATCTTTCATAAAGAATGCCTTCATTCTATTTAAGTAATGTGCACGAATTGCCATTTGCAACTCAAATGAATTTGCCCAAATGGTTTCTATTAAATCGCAATTGGTGTTCCACCAATCATTTTCCTGTTTGTCCAGTTCTGGTGTTGATATATTAATTCGCTGCAGTCTCATTTGATATTTTTTTTATGAAAACGGCTGGATTTCCAGCAACTAACGTGAATGGTTCAACATTTTTGGTAACCACACTGTTTGCTGCAATAATTGCTCCTTCGCCAATAGTAATTCCTTTTAATATGGAAACGCCATAACTAATCCAGACATTGTCTTTTATGATTATTGGTGCAGTTTCGATATTTCCTTTTTCTTTTTGATAACCCAATTCTAATTGTTTTCTTACACTTTTTTGACGTTCCTGCATATCTGTTTCATGAGAATTGGTGTCAATGATGTTGGTATTGTGTCCTATAATTACATCGTTTCCGATAGTAATTTTTTCGCCTGACCAAATTCTAACGCCATCGCCAATATACGAATCTTTGCCTATTTTAATTTCACCGCCATAAAAAAACGAGCAAAGTTGCATAAACATGCGATTGGTTTCCTATGGTGATTTTTGATTTGTCGTTTTGCAGATTTACAATTTTAGCATCTGAATTTATGACTACTTCTGCTTTGTTATACATTGCATTTTTAAAAAAAAGTTGTTGTCTTTCTTGTTCTTTTAATTCTATTAAAAGTGCGTTTACGTTTAATTTTCGTAAAATAAAAACAAGTATAGATTTTAATATCAATTTCATATTTCTGTATTTATTTAAAATTGATAGTACAGTTTTTTTAATTTAGATAAAAACGATAATTTGTATTCAGGAATGATTTCATTATAGGTAATATCGTCTGCAAAGGTATTATATTCTAATAACTCAGGATGTTTTAGCAGACCAATTTTTTCAATTTTAATTCGTTGTGTCCATTTGGGTGCATTATGTGTTCGGGTACCTTCATCACCATAACCAATATTTATTGCTAAGTTATTTGATGGACAAATACCTAAACCATGCTGTTTCAGAACTGTATAAAGCCATTGATAATCCCAAGTATTTACTCTTTTGTTTTTGCTATTTATTAATTCTTTTTTGTAATAATCTGGAATTTCCAATTTCGGCAAAACTTCCTCCAAATCATCTAAGCTGCCATCGTATTGTTGCCACGCACGTTTCCAGGTTGCCCAACCCCAAGGACTAATGATTTTAGAAAAATAATAGGATGTATTGGTGTAATTTTTTCCAAAATGGAAATTCATAGACGAAATGTGCATCACTTTTTTTTCATCTTTATATTTGATTAACAACTCTTTAGCAAAGTTAAAAAAATCTATAGAAGGCAAAATATCGTCTTCAATAATAATTCCCATTTCTTCGTTTTCAAAAAACCAATCGATAGCTTTTTTCGGACCTAACGCACCACCTTGGTTTTCGGCAAAGTATTGTTGTTTTCTATCGCAAGTCCAGCCTATATTTTCCGTAATATTTCTAACTTCATGACATTTTTCTGCTTCTTCCTCATTTCTTGGTCCATCTGCCGAAACATATAGTTTTTGTGGTTGTAAATCTGCAATTTTTTCAAACATTCTTGCAGTAGTAGAAGCTCTGTTAAAAACAATTAATAATACAGGTATTTCAAACATCTTAACCAACAAAAATAGTATAATTTTTTAGAAACACAATTCGTGTTATTTTTTATATATATTCTTAGAAATTTATATTATGGATAAAAACGCTAGCCAATGTGATATTTTTTTTGTAAATTTACTGTTACGGCTAATATTATAACATGAACAAACTTCTGCAAATACCTAAAAAACTATTTGATTTTTGGGTTTTATTGATTCTTGCAAAACATAATTATGCAATTAACTATATTGAAATTCCAAAAAACAATGCTGTTGTATCTGGCGACAACGTGTTGGTTGCTTGGAACAGAATAAACTCTTTCACAAATTATGAGTTGTCTGTTTCGTCTTCTGCTACATTCACCTCTTTTACTAAATATACCGCTACAACTACTTCGTTTTCCATACCTGCTACAGGTTTAACATCAGGTACTATTTATTACTTGCGTATCAGAGGATTTGCAGGAAATGTGAAGACTGGCTGGAGTTCTGTCGTAAACTTTACCTATTTTAATCCAGCTACAGATCCGAATTTAAAAATATGGTTGAAAGCAGATAAAGGCGTTATATTAAGTGCTGGAAAAGTAGCTACATGGCAAGATCAATCGCCTAATTTAAACCATGCTAATCAACCTAATGTAATTCAACAACCAACAGTTGTAAACGAACCATTGCTTAATAACAAACCATCTATTAAATTGGATGGTGATGATGATTACCTGGTATTTAATGATATTCCGAATATACGAAGCGTTTTTTTATTGTTAAAACATGATAGTGGGATTGGTTCTTATCAATCTATTTTGGGTGGTGATCCATCATACGATTTTTTAGGTGAAGATGGTACTCCTTTATTTGATGCTGGTGCTCCTGTGCTTTCAAAAATAATTTCTTGTAATTTAAATAAAACTGGAGTAGCAGCTAATCAGTTAATTAAACCTACAAAATATATTTTATTAGATATTGCTACAACAGCAAATGTAGATGCGAACCACATTGCCATGACAGAAAAGTGTATCCAGGAAGACGATGGAATGGAAAGTATGCAGAAGTTTTACTATTTTCTGATACCAGTGAAGCACGTAGAACTTTAATTCAGAATTATTTGCTGAATAAATATGCGCCAGCTGTTACTTTAAAAGATACTGTTGTGAATGTAAATTTTTGTGATAATGCCACTATTTCAGCACCAAATATTTATACAAATTATACGTGGTTTAATGGATTAACATCTTTAAGTACTAGTGTAGTAGCAAATAATACCTATTCATTGAAAACAAAAGATATTTTTGGGTTTGAAAGTACAGATGAAATCGCTGTATATCCATACGTTCGTTTAAATAATATGAATGTTTACATGTGTTTCTACAGACACGTTTAAATTAGACCTAAAAACACCACCAGGATTTACCGCTATTTGGAATACACTTGCTACAACTACAGCAATAAATATTACACAACCTGGTAGATATACTGTAAGAATTACTGATAACAGAGGTTGCTCAGTAGATGACACCGTTAATGTTTTAATTGACAATCCAACATTATCGAAACCTGTTATTAGTGGAGTTTTAACTGCTTGTTTAAACGAAAAAGTAGAGGTTAAATCTATTACATCAGTGGATTCTGTTTTATGGTCAACAGGCAATACTAGTATTATTTTCCCTGTTTTGACATCTGGCCCATATTCTGTTTATGCACAAACAAGTACTGGTTGTGCAGACAGTTCCATTCCACCAATTGGTACAACCGATAATATTACTACATGGAAATGGAACTTTAGTAATGGAAATACTTCAACAACAACTAATGCAACTAACGTATTCAATACATTTGGATCAGCATCAGCATCTTTAAAAAGTTACAACTAATAGAGGATGTTCAGACTCTATTTTTAAATCTTTTAATATATTCAAAAAACCAGTAGCTAGTTTTGAAACTCGACTTTCCTGTTCAGGAAACCCTACACAATTTGTAGATAAAAGTAGAATTGGCAATGCCAATATAACTACCTATAATTGGCTTTTTGGAAACAATCCTACGGCATTCTTTGCACAAAATCCTCAGTATGAATTTCCTGATCAAGGAACATATCCTGTATTGTTAAAGGTAAGCGATGAAAATGGTTGCACAGACACTTTAACACAGAATATCTTCGTAAATCCTTCTCCAGTTTCTAATTTTTCATTCGATTCTGCATGTGGAAGAACGCCTGTAAATTTTAAATTTTTAGCAAGCGTTCAAAGTCCGTTTACGTTATTAGAAAATTTTAACTGGTCGTTTGGCGATGGAAATGGAATAAGAGGAAGATATGACCCAAATAATATTTATGCAAGTCCAGGTGTTTATTCGGTAAGTTTGGCTGTTCAAGCATCCAATCAATGTGTAGATACCGCTACCAAACAAATCCGTGTTTTTGATTTTCCTATCGTAGATTTTACAGTTTCTCCTACACAATGTGTAAATAAAGAAATTCAATTTACTGATATTTCTTCAACACCAGACGGAACACCAATCAATGATTGGAAATGGTATTTTTCTGGACAATCTACATCAACAGAACAAAATCCGAGATATGCATTTAACGCTCAAGGAAATTATACGATACAATTAACTGCGAAAAATCTGGTTGGCTGTGTTGGTACAAAATTGCGTTCTATAGCAGTTTCCCAGGCACCTGTTCCTCAGTTTACATTTACACCACAAAATGGATTGCCTCCATTATGCGTTACATACAATAACCAATCTGCAACCAATGGTAATTATATTTGGAACTATGGCGATAATAGTCCGAGTATAAGCGGATATAATCCTCCACAACATTGCTATAACTCTGTCGGAAACTATCCAATTACATTGGTTTCTACAGATTTCAGAGGTTGCACAGACACTGCACGAAAATTTATTTTGGTAGACAGAGTAATTTTAGATGGTGCTATGGTAAGTTTAATCATAACACCAAATGGCGATTTTTACAAAGTTCAGGCAAATATTGTAAACAATAGCAATGTCGAAATTACAGCACTTGGTTTAAATTTACAACTTGGTGGTGGATCTGTAATTCGTGAAAATTGGACTGGAAGTTTATTGCCAGGACCAGCAACCACTTATCAATTTAATGGAGAAATAAAACTTTCAGAAAGCAACCAAATTCCTGTTATTTGTGCAAGTATTGATAACGTAAATAATTTTTCTCCAGAAAATAGAACAGACAATAACAGCACTTGCAAAGAAGTAAAAGTTGGACAATTTGATGTATTAAATTTATACCCAAATCCTGCGTATGAAACGCTAAATTTTGGAGTAATGTTACCTGAAGATGGAAAAGTAACTATTGGTTTTATAACCACCTTGGGTCAGTTAGAATATCAACTTACTTTTAATGGATTAAAAGGTTATAACACATTTTCAAGCAGCACGATGCCATTAAATGCTGCTGTATATGTGGCAGAAATTATGTACGATGGACAAGTAATTCGTAAGAAATTCATGAGAAAAGACAGGAAATAATTCACTTGTCATTCTGATTTTATTGAAGAATAAATTATAGATTTCTAATTCTTTCAACAATATCGATAGATGGTTTTACAGCAGTAGTTGTAAAACCATTTTGGTCTATAATAGCTTGATAAGATTTTGTATGTAAATCAGTGAAACCATCTGTAAATTCATAGGTTTTACCATCAATAATAATGCTTCTTTTGGGTTCTAAATTTTGTTCAATACTTAGATTCCAATGTACAATTGCTTGCTCTAATTCTATATTACCAATGCTTTCTGTAGCTGTGTTTTTTTCTACAGAAATAGTCTTCACATCACCAAACAACCAACTTACAAGATCAAATAAATGAATACCAATATTTGTGGCAATTCCTCCTGATTTTTGCTCATCACCTTTCCAACTATTGTGATACCATTTTCCTCGTGGTGTATGGTAAATGATTTCTACTTCATATTTTTTTGTTGCTTGAATTTCATTTTTTAATTGTTGCAACATTGGATGCAATCGTAGTTGAAGTATGGTATAAATGTGTTTGTTGGTATAGTTTTCTGCTTCTATTAAATTATGTAAACTTTCAATAGTAAGTGTTAATGGTTTTTCGCAAATTACATCTGCATTTAATTTTAAACCTGCATAGCAATGTTCTTCGTGCAAATGATTTGGTGAACAAACTACTAAATAATCAATCGATGTTTTTTCCATCAAGAAATCATAAAAGAAAATTCATCTTTAAAAACTCACAATCTGGAAAATAAGCATCTAAAATTCCAACTGAATCTGCAATATCTAAAGCAGCTACTAAATTGCCACCATTTTCTTTTATTGCTTTTAAATGTCGCGGTGCGATATAGCCAGCAGTACCAATAATTGCGAAGTTTTTGTTCATTAGTTGTAAGTTATAGGTTATTTGTTATACGTTATATGTTACAATTCATCTAAATAACTTATAACTTCATAACGTTACAACCATTTTCAATTTTATATTTTTCATTCGATATTTCGCAAACAGCAACTTCATTTTCAAAAATTAATTTTGCGCCAGCTTCACTCATCCATCCATCTTGTTTTGCTGGATTTCCTTTCATCAGTGCAAAGTTTTTTACATCTTTTGTAATAACACAACCAGCACCAATAAATGCATAATCGCCAATAGTAACGCCACAAATAATAGTTGCATTTGCAGGCGTTCAATAAAACTACGCGGATTAATAACGTTTGTAAAAACAGCTGAAGGTCCAATAAAAACAGCATCTTCAACCACAACACCTTGATACAAAGAAACATTATTTTGTATTTTTACATTATTGCCTATTTGCACTTTATTTGCTATAAAAACATTTTGCCCGAGATTGCAATGTTCTCCAACTACAGCTTGCATCACATGGCTGAAATGCCATATTTTACTGCTGTTTCCGATGATTGCGCCATCATCAACAATTGCGGTTTCGTGTTTGTAATAATTACTCATTCGTAGTAAAAAACTCTTTTATACTATCACAAATATACAATAATTGTTCTTCTGTAATTTCTGGATATACTGGTATTGATAATGCACCTTGACATAAATATTCTGCATTCGGCAAATGTAAATCTGGTTGCAAAAATGCTTTTTGATAATGTGCTGGCATTGGATAATTTACAATGGTATCTATTTTTTTCTTTGTTAAGAATGCTCGTAATTTATCTCTAAAATTATTTTTTACTTTAATAGTGTATAGATGATAAATATGAGGTTGAGTAACAGCAGGCAACTCAATTTCAGCAACTTCTTTTAATTGATTAAAGTAAAAATCTGCGTTGTTTTTACGTTGTTGATTATAGCTTTCTAAATGTGGTAATTTTACTTGAAGAACAGCTGCCTGTATGGCATCTAATCGAGAATTAATGCCAACAATATCATGAATATATTTTTCGGTTTGTCCATGATTGGCAATTTTTCGTATTTGTTTTGCTAATTCATCATCATTACAAAATACGGCACCACCATCGCCAAATGCGCCTAAATTTTTAGTTGGATAAAAAGAAGTGGTGATGATAGAATTTCTCGAAATATTTTTTTCAGCACCTAATGCTTGTGCGTTGTCTTCAATTAAATGAATATTGTTTTGTTGTGTAAACGCATAGATTTTGTCTATTTCACACAGTTGTCCAAATAGATGCACTGCAATAATTGCTTTCACATCTGATGTAAAAACAGCTTTTATATTTTCTACTGTAAGGTTAAATGTGTTGATATCAACATCTGCAAAAACCAATTCAAACCCAAGAAATTTTATCACTTCAACAGGTGCAATATAAGTAAAAGCTGGAACGATGATTTTGCTGCCTTTTGGTAAATTCAAAGACATCAACGCAATTTGCAACGCATCAGTGCCATTTCCACAACTGATGCAATGTCTTATGTTTATGTGTTTTGCCAAATTTTGTTCAAATGTATGAACGTTTTTTCCTCCAATAAATTGAGTCTCCAATAAACAATCTTGAATTGCAACATCCATTTCACTTTTTAGGGAAAGGTATTGAGTTCGTAAATCAATCATTGGAATTGGTAACATTGGACAATAAAGGTAAGTATTTCCGATGTGTATTGAAAAGAATAAAAAAGATAAATGCCAATTTTTTTATAATTTTGCGCTGCAACTAAATTATGTCTTTTCGAAATAAGATTATTTCTTTCTTAGATAATAAAAAAGTCTTTTATTGTTTATGGTCACTTTTACTACTTCAAGTAATTGTGTTGTTTTTTATAACACACAAAGGCTTGTCGCGTGACCATGACACATACATGTTTTATGTGAAAGGTCTAGAACGTGGCAGATATTCTTATTGGTATTTTTTAAAAGAATATATTCCAGACACCTTTAGAAATCCAGGTTATCCGTTTTTTTTGTATGCACTAAGTTTTATTAATGACTCTTTACTTGTTGTACAAGTAACACAATTAGTATTGTATATAGTCGCGTTGTTTATCATGTTGCGCATTATAGATTTCTATGACAAGCAAATTCTTTTAAAATCGATTTTTACAATCTTATTAATGCTCAATTTTATTGTTTCTTCTTACACAACCTATATATATCCAGAAGCGCTGATGATTTTTTTGATTACACTTATTCTTTATATTGAGTTGTATCATGATTACACAAAGTGGAAGAATACTTTTTTACTAGTTCTACTTTATGCCTTTTGTTTTCAAATTCGACCTGTTATTCTATTCATACCTTTTTTGCGTTTTGCGTACTATTTATATAAATACAAAAAATCGTATTTGCTAAAAAATATGGTGTTTCTCTTTTTGTTTATTGCAAGTTTGTTACCATATGGTTTTTGGAATTTAAAACACCATCATGCATTTAAAATTACACCGTTAGAAGGTGGTGGTGGTGTGATGCATTTAGGATATTGGAGTCCGAAAATGATTAACTATGTGGAAGGTCGTTATTGGCAAAATATTATGTATGATGAACATTTTATTTCATTTGATGATGATAAAAATATTCCAGAAAATATTCGACTTTTTAATCAAGAATGGGACAGCATCGATCGTGTTTGTGCAAAATATTTAACGGCAAAAGACACACTCATCATTTCTGAGATGAAAAAATATCCAGATCTTTTTGAAACGTATAACTCTGCTTATACCATTGAACGGGAAAAAATTTTAAAAAAATTAGCAGTTAAACATTATTTAAGTGATTTAAAGTATACTTTTAAACTGAAGGCATATTCCTTCTTTAGGTTATGGTTTAATGGATTAGTTATGAATAAGCATTCTGCAGGAAATATTGATTATGGCTTTATTCCTGTATTAATTACATTTAGTACTACCTTTTTCACTTTTATTTTGTTTCTGATTCATTTTATATATTGCTTGTTTAAGAAACGCAACGTAATTATGCAACTTATTTTACCGTTATTGCTTTGCCTATATTTCGATGTCTTGCATTTGCCTTTTGCTATTCAATCACGTTATACCATTCCTGTTCGTATGTTGTATATTTTCTCATTATCTTTTATGTTGTATAAAATTTATTTTGAAGAACAAAAATCTGACAGTGTCACAAAAGATTAATGAAGATGTTTCATTTGTTGGTAGGTATAAAATAAAAAATGATTTTTAATTGATTCCATCTGCACCCTTAAAAAAGTAAATTTATACAGATGAATAAAAAAGTATTATTTCTTTCACCATATCCACTTGGAAAAGCAGCCAGTCAAAGGTTGAAATATGAACAATATTTTGCGCATTTTGAAGCAAATGGTTTTGAATTAGAAACAAGTTCATTTGTTGATAATCATTTTTGGGAAATAATCTATAAACCAGGATTTCTGCTCCGTAAAATTACTGGTACAGCACGCGGTTATGTTCGTCGTTTTTTAGATTTATTTCGATTACATCGTTATGATATTATTTACATTCACCTTTGGGCAACACCACTCGGTCCGCCTATTTTTGAATGGATGATTCGAAAACTTTCTAAAAAAATTGTGTACGATATCGACGATATGATTTATAAATCGGAAGGTTCGGCAATGAATAATTTAGTGCATATGCTAAAAGGCAAAAACAAATCAATTGCTTTAATGAAATATGCAGACCATGTCATCACTTGCACACCAGACTTAAACGATTTTGCCAAGCAATATTGCGCCAACTGCACTGATATTTCTTCTACTTTAGACACCGAACGACTTTTTCCAATAAACAAATATACAAACGACAAACCTGTTGTTATCGGCTGGACTGGCACACATTCAACCGTTCCTTATTTGCATTTATTAGATACCGTTTTTCAGAAATTAGCAAAAGAACGAACGATTAAACTGCGTGTTATTGGTAATTTTCAGTTTCAATTAAATAATGTTGAATTTGAATATTTCGATTGGAATAAAGAAGACGAAGCAGCTCAATTACAAGGTATGGATATTGGTGTTTATCCGTTGCCAACTGATGCTTGGGTAATGGGCAAAAGTGGACTAAAGGCATTAACGTATATGACTGTCGGATTACCTGTAGTTGCTACAAATGTTGGTGCAGCTATCAATCGTGTGATTACTGAAAATGAAAATGGTTTTTTAGTAAAAACCGAAGACGAATGGTTAGAAAAATTAAAATATTTAATTGATAATCCAATTGAGCGCGAACGTATTGGTAAAAATGCACGCAAAAATGTTCTTCAAAATTTTTCCATAGAAGCAAACAAACCCGTATATTTGAGCATTCTAAAATCGTTAGTGTAAGTTAGTTATGAAGAAAAAAATTTATATCGCAGGTTGTGGCGGCATGTTAGGTGAAGGTTTTTATAAAATCTTTAAAGATGAATTTGAATTGAAATGCACCGATAAAGATGTAAACGAAGATTGGTTGACATTTTTAGATTTTAGAGATTTTGACGCCTATAAAAAAGATGTGTTTGATTTTAAACCAGATTATTTATTTCATTTAGGTGCGCATACATCATTAGAATATTGCGATACCAATCAAGATGATGCATATCTCACAAATACAATTGCTGTAGAAAATGCCGTGCACATTTCCAATGCCTTGAATATACCAATGTTATACATTTCAACAGCAGGAATCTTCGATGGCACGCAAGATGTGTTTGATGATTGGGACAAACCAAATCCACTTGGACATTATGCACGTAGCAAATGGGCTGGCGAAGTGTATGTTCAACAAAATAAAACACAACATTTAATTTGTCGTGCTGGCTGGATGATGGGTGCTGGTCCGAAAAAAGATAAAAAATTCATCCAAAAATTAATGCAACAATTAAAAGATGGGAAAAAAGAATTATTTATTGTAAATGATAAATTAGGAACGCCAACTCTTACCTATGACTTTGCGCGAAACGTAAAATTACTTTTGCAAAACGAAGTTTGGGGTTTGTATAACATGGTTTGTGGTGGCATCACAGGTAGATTTGAAGTAGCTGAAGAATTGGTAAAATTAGTAGGAAAAGCTGACGAAATTAAAATCACGGCTGTAGATTCTGATTACTGGAAAAAAGAATATTTCTCACAACGACCACCAAGTGAACGACTAATCAATAAAAAATTGGACTTGCGTAAACTCAACATTATGCGCGATTGGAAAATTTGTTTGAAAGAATATGTAGAAGAATATTATCAAGGATATTTAGATTAATACTGATTTGATTTCGTTTCATTTTAACTCCATTAAAAAACCAACATTTTTTAAATCGATTCCTTTGAAATCGTGGCTAAAAAAAATAGCTCAAAATGAAAAATTTGAAATTAGTGAATTGAACTATGTTTTTTTTACAGATGAAGAGTTACTAAAAATCAACATAGAATATTTAAACCACGACACTTATACAGACATTATCACTTTTGATAATTCAAGTGCAAATGGAAAAATAGAAAGCGATATTTTTATTTCGCTAGAACGCGTGGAAGCCAATGCAAAAAAATTCAATACTACTTTAGAAAATGAGCTACATCGTGTGATGGCGCATGGTTTATTGCATTTGTGTGGTTACAAAGACAAGAAAAAAAATGACATTGAAATCATGCGCAAAAAAGAAGAAGCATGTTTGAAATTGTGGAATCATCTAATAGACATTCAATCATAAAAATCTGTGATAAACAGCGTTCTATTTTTCTGCTTCGTTTTTTAATAGTAAATCTTCTTTTACCTTTTTATCTACTTTGTCTCTTTTCTTCTTGTCTAAAAAGTCAAGAACATAACCAAATAAAACGAACAAAATAACTACGTAAACCATACAATTTTTTTAATTAATTAAGATGCTGTTTCGATATTTGCATGAAATAATAAATCATTTCAATCATAATAATCGGTGTTAATCAGCGAACTATTTTTCTCTGCTAAAAGATGTTTTTTCAATTTCGTCGCTACTAATATAATCATTGGTGTTTTCATCTTTCACAATCGTATCGCGCTGCCATTCTTCCACCATTAATTTTTCATCTTCTTTCAAAATAGAAATATTCAACAATTGTTTCATGAATGTTTCAAATGCTTCAACTTTATCATCTGGTATATTTACAGTAAATTTTTTCATGGCAATCTTATTATAAAATAAATTTAAAAAATTATCCAAATATCTGTTTGAAATATTCTATCGTTAATGGCAAACCTTGCTCAAATGAATATTGCGGTTGATAACCTAATAATTGCTGCGCTTTTGAAATATCAGCCAACGAATCTCTGATGTCGCCATCACGTGGTTCACGATGTATTGCTTTTATATCTTTTTGTAAATACGCACAAATCGCATCATACATTTGGTTGATAGTAAAACGTTGTCCAAATGCGATATTATATGCTTGATTATATGCAGCAGCATTGTCTGTAGTCAACGCTAAAACATTTGCTTGCACTGCATTGTGCACAAACGTAAAATCACGTGATTGTTCACCATCACCATTAATATATGGTGCTTCGTTGTTGAGCAAAGCTTTAATAAACAAAGGCATCACAGCTGCATACACACCATTCGGATCTTGTTTTGGGCCAAAAATATTGAAATAACGCAAGCCAATTAATTCCAAATTATAACATCTTGCAAACACATTCGCGTATACTTCATTGGTGAATTTTGTCACTGCATATGGCGACAATGGATTGCCAATGCGTTCTTCTTTTTTCGGCAAATTTGGTTCATCACCATAAACAGAAGATGATGATGCATACACAAAACGTGTGATGCCAGCATCTTTCGCAGCAGTCAGCATATTCACAAAACCACCAACATTTACATCGTTTGACGTAATTGGATCTTTGATAGAACGTGGCACCGAACCAATAGCTGCCTGGTGACAAACTGCATCTATTTCTTTGCAGGCGTTATTGCAATCATCAACATTGCGTAAATCACCTTCAAAAAATTCAAAATTCGTATTCGATTTAAATGCACTTAAATTTTCAATATTTCCAGTTGCTAAATTATCAAACACTCGAACTTTTGCACCGTGTTGTAATAAATATTCTGTGATATTTGAGCCAATAAAACCAGCGCCACCTGTAATTAAAAACTGTTTATTTTCTATAGTGTTTTTATGAAATGGAATTTCGTACATGTTGATTTAATTAAAATTGATTTGCAAAATTACGCAATTAGAATGGCATCGCAAACTGAATACAAAAATGATTTAGAAACCAATGATTTCAAGCACTTCAGCATATTCGTCAACAAAACTTAAACCTGCTTTTTCTTCTTTTTTACAAGTAATCTGAATGCCAAAAGGTTGAAGTGCTTCTATAATTGGCAAAATATTTTCTTTCGTAAAATCAGACTCAATGAATACTTTATTGTTTGAAATAAAATTTTTGAATGCTCTGTTTTCAATATCTAACTCATTTATTTTTATTACAAAATAATCCGATGACCAATGACTAATATCTAATGATGAATCATCAAGCACTAAAAATTTTTCAAAATTCAATTCATTTTTTTGTGGATGCGAAAATGGAATCTGAATTTCATTTAATTGCATTTCTTCTGCAATGAATTGTATTTCTTCATTTGATTGATGCAAGCCGAATTCACCAACAATTACTGGCTCATGCAGCCAATTGGCAATTTCTTTTGCTTTTGCAATACTGATATTATTTTCATTTAATACATCAAAACAAAAACCTAAATAATGTGCACCGATAGCACTGAAATAACGCGCGTCAGTTAGGTTGGTGATGGCTGATATTTTTAATTGCATTATTTAATTTGAAGATTTGAAAATGTGTTAATTTGAAAATGAAAAGGATACATTTTATTTCGCTATACTAAATACGCACTACTTACTTCTATATTTTATAAAATAATGCGCTTCTATAGAAAAAATCAACAATAAAAATGCACCAATTTGATGGCAAACACCAAGTACAATTGGAATATGTCCTTTGCTAAATATTAATGTTAAAACACCTAATAAAACTTGCATGCAAACCATAATTAGCAAGAACCAACGCGTGCGATGAAATTGAAATTGTGCTGCAACATTTTTAGTTTTTAAAAACAAGATGATAACGTAGAAAAATATAAAGTATGCTACATTTCTATGCAAAAATTGGAACAATAATTTGGTCGAAAATTCATACAAGTCTGAATTGGAAAAATCAATTTCTGTTGGATAATAATGTCCGTTCATCAACGGAAAAGTAGTACAAATTAAAGCAGCTTTTGAACCTGCAACCAAAGCTCCTAATCCAATTTGAATAAAAACCAACACAATTAAAAACGAGAAAAATTTTCTGTTAGTTTGATCAAAAGGTTTTACTTCTTTTGGATATAAATACTCTAAACCAACACGCAAAACATAGCCAACAATAAGTGTTGCAACCAAAATATGCGACATCAAATTTACTGGATTTACCAATACTGTATTTTCTTTCAAACCACTTTTTACCATAATCCAACCAACAGCTCCAGCAACAGCACCAAGCGCAATAGCAACTAAAATTTTTATAATATCATCTTTGTTTACTATCTTTTTATAAATAAAATAAACCAATGGAATTAATGCAGCAAAGCCAATTAAGCGAGCCCACAAACGATGAAACCATTCCCAAAAAAATATCCATTTAAACTGCGACAATGTCATCATGGTATTCACTAATTTAAATTGACCGAATTGCTGGTATTTTATAAACGCTAAATTCCATTCTTGCTCATTTAATGGTGGCAAAAAACCTAAAATGGCTTTCCATTCAGTAATGGATAAACCGCTGCCAGTTAAACGCGTTACACCACCTAAAATGATTTGTCCAAGCAGCATTCCAACGCCAATCATGTACCAAATACCAAGAATTTTTTTTCGTTTAAGCTCGTCCATTTTATTCTTTTAAAGTAGCTGCAATTTTACGTATTGTTTCATCAAAATCTATAAAACTAAAATTGAGTTGTTGTTTTATTTTTTCGTTTGAATAACTGAATTTTTCCAACGAAACCTTTAGGTTTTCTTTCGTTAAACCACGTTTTTTTTTCGTAAATTTTGATAGCAACCAATCTATTGTTACAAACAATTTTCCAGTGGTTTTGTTGAGTGCTCTTTTAGGTGGTTCAACGTGTGTTGCGTTTGCAATTTTTTCAAAATAATTTTTGAATGAAATATTCTGATTTATCAAAATAAATCGTTCTGATGAAACATCACTGTTCATCAATAAAATCGACGCTTTTGCTACATCTTCTACATCAATAAAACCGTTGGTGCCATTTGTATAAAACGGCATTTTTTTAGAAGCAATTCGTTTAAATAATTGTATTAAACTTTTGTGCTCATCATTGCCAACACCAATAATAATTCCTGGATTAACAATCACTGCATCTAAACCTTCAGCAATACCACGATATATTTCACGCTCTGCCAACATTTTGGTGATACCATAATGTGTGGTCCATTCGTTTTTTTCCCATTTTGTATTTTCGTCAATCACTTCATTTGGTTTGCCACCAATGGCAGCGATAGAACTGATGTGCAACATCTTTTTTACGTTTTTTGTCAACGCAACGTTCACCACATTTGCGGTGCCTTCAACATTGGTTTTGTACATCACATCGTAATACGAATCATCGTATCCAATCACAGCTGCTGAGTGGTAAATTTTTTCAATACCATCAAAAGCTAGCTCTAAAGATGGAACATCTAAAATGTCAGCTTCAACTACATCGAGTTGATGAATAATAGAATTGAGATGTGAGATTTGAGAAGATTTACGAACTATAATTCTTACAGATTCGCCATTGGCAACCAATTGCTTTACCAATTCACCACCTAAAAAACCAGATGCGCCTGTGACAAGAACCATAATGCAAAGATAAAGAAGTATTTAGTATTATAGTAAGCAGTATGCAGTTAGAAAAACATTATGGCAAATACACAGCACCGCCAACTACATCTTTCTTTGCACCAGTAACAGAAGCTAAGCAATTGGGAATTTCTAAGATTCTAAGTAATCCAATAAATGCCATGGCTAATGCTTCTTTGTATTGAATTGTTAAACTATCTGGAACAACAACTTTTAAAGAAGTATAATGTTGAATACGTTCAATCAAAAATGTGTTGAGTGCGCCTCCACCAGTTACCAAAAGTCGATGGTCGATGGTCGATGGTTCATTGACTATTGACCATTGACTATTGATCATTGACTGTGCAACTTGCATCGCAATATGTTCAACCGCAGTTGCTAATTTATCTTCAATCGTGATTTTGTATTTATCAAACAACGGAATCCAATCTCTAAAAATGTGTTCGGTACCTAAAGATTTTGGTGCTGCTTGTTTGCAGAAATTAATTTCATTTAGCTCATTTAATAAATCAGGAATTATTGTTCCATTTCGCGCTAAATCACCATTCTTATCATAATCCAATCCTTTTTGTTTGGCAAAATAATTTAACAAAGTATTCGCTGCACAAACATCATATGCTATAACACTTTCACTTTCATTCTCACTTTCACTTCTTAAAGAAATGTTTGCAATGCCACCAAGATTCAAAAATACTTTGTAATCAGCAAATAAATATTGTTCTGCAACAGGAACAATAGGCGCACCTTGTCCTGCATTTGCTACATCAGACGTGCGTAAATCGCAAATTACTTTTGTATTTGTTTGCGCTGCAATTTGAGCACCACAGCCAATTTGTGCAGTAAAACCCAAATTTGGCTGATGGAAAATAGTTTGTCCATGCGAACAAATAAAATCTAGCTTTTCTATTTTATTTTTTTGAATAAAATCAGCAGTGAGTTTTCCAAAATAAGTACCTAATTCAGTATGTAATCTCGCAAATTCAAAGGCCGATAAATTTGGTGCATTACGCAATCGTTCTCTGAATTCGTTTGTGTATTCGATGCAGTCTGCTTGTATGATTTCATATTCAAATCTGAAATCATACATCTGAAATCTGACATAACAAATATCCAATCCATCTAAGGAACTTCCACTCATTAAACCAATTGCATGAAAAACCGTGTTGTGTAACATATGTTGCTAAAAAAACGAACTACAAAACGTAAATTTACAACATTTCTATTAAGAATATTATTGGACATCATCTCTAAAAGTATAATTTTTTATGAGCGAATTAAAATGCAGCACTGCTGAAGCACCCAATCAATTAGACACTAAATTTTGGGATCAGCTTTGGAAAACAAAAGATACTGGTTGGGATTTAAAGCAGGTTTCACCACCATTACAACTTTATTTTGATGCAATGACGTGTAAAAATAAATCTATCTTAATTCCTGGTTGTGGCAACGCTTACGAAGCTGAATATTTACTGAACAATGGTTTCAAAAACATCACCATCATTGATATTTCGCCAACGCTTTGCAATCAATTAATTAAGAAAAATAAAAAATTTGCTGGCAAACAGCTAACTATTATTTGTGGCGATTTTTTTAAGCATACTGGACAATATGATTTTATCATTGAACAGACTTTTTTCTGTGCATTAGAAAAAACGCGTCGTCAAGAATATGTAGAAAAAATGAAAACTCTTTTAAAACCTACTGGAATTTTAGCTGGTTTGTTGTTCAATAAGGAATTTGAAAAATCACCACCGTTTGGAGGCAGCTCTAAAGAATACAAGAAACTATTTGCTTCTTATTTTGAAATTTTACAACTAAAAACAGCCAAAAACTCTATTGCTCCACGTGCTGGAACAGAGTTGTTTTTTGAGATGAAAAATAATACAGTAAAATAAAAACAAGTACGTACAAGCACGTACTAAAAATACACTATAACACACATATCTTTTAGCTGGTTTGTGTTTAATTTTGATTAAAATTAATCTCAATGAAAAAGATACTACCAATTTTATTTATTGTTGTAACAAATAATATATATGCTCAACTTAATATAGTTGAAAAATCGCATGATATTTCGCGTAAAGCTAGAAAAGGATACTTAGGCAATATCGAATCTAATTTAGATAAAAATACGTTTGACATGACGTATGTTTTAAAATCTAACAATAGAAAAATTATTACAGAAACCTACACGTTTGATAAAGAATTGAACTTAGTAAATACGGTAAAAGACGAACAAGAAGTTGAAAGAGTTAGAGCTAAATACAAATGGTTTAGGTACAGAGGCGATGATTATAGTGTAAAAAGTATGTACGTTCGTAGCAACCTAAAAGGTGAAATGATTTTTAGAGAAAAAACCGTTTCGTACAGATGGTCGTGGTGGCGTGGTGGTTATGGGAAACGCATTTCTTTAGGCGAAAAAGTAAAGCCAAAAGATGAAACCACTGGCGACCGATACATGTATAGAGGTGGTTATTACGAAAATGATAATTATGGAAACTTATTAGTTGTAGCTGGATTAAAAGAGGAAAAAGATTATGTAAGTTCATATAAAAATTATCAGATTTTACAAATTGACTCCAATGTAAATATTAAAGTAATGGCTGAATTAAAATTTGATGCTGCTTATGCACCTATATTATCCGAAATTTTATCTGATGATGATCCAACATCTCAAGACGAAAAACCAAGAGATTGGATTGTAGTTTTTGCACCACAAGGTGGAAAAATGTTTAAAGGGTCTACTGGCAATCCAAACGAATATATTTATGTTAGATTAAGTTCTGACGGTGTAATAAAAGAACAATACGCTATGACGGTTCCTGTTCCTGGTTGGAGAATTTTAGGTGCCATTGAGAAAAAAGGACAAGTATATCTGTATGGACCTTCTATTGCAAAAGATAATAGGTATAGCAATGAAATATTCAAAGGTGCACTTTTAAGCAATACTACTAATGCTGATGCAGATGAACAAAAAACAGCACCAGCAACTGGCTTTGCTGCGTTTAAAGCAATTGCTAATATCGCGTCTGGTGAGGCATTCCAAGTTACACAAGAGCAAATTGATGCACGATTAGATGAAATGAAATATTCAAACGTTCAGATTGCTGCTCTAAAAGATGGGAAACTACAGTTCATTTCTGCACCAACTATTTCAGAAATAAATGACAACTTAATTACACCAACCGGACAAAAAAAATCAGTGAAATTTGATGGGAAAAAATTCATAACTACTGGAATTTATGTAACAAACAACGGTGATGTTTTTGTTTGTGGGCAAGATTATAGAATGACAAGTGGCATTAAAATATTAGGCATTGGAAGCGATGCTCATCGGGTTTATCAAGGTTTGTTTATGTTACAATTTGATGCAAACGGTGTTTACAAACGCAACTTTGGATTAAAATTAGATCAGAAAAAATATGCAGGTGCTTTTTCTGATGGTTTAACTCCAAATATGTTTCCTGCTTATTCAAATATTGAAGAATCTCTAGATGGCAAAAAAATTTATTGGCTAATTTCTATGTGTAAAGCAATAGATAAAGATTTTGATATAGATGTAAGCTATGGTTTTATGACAAAAACTACCACTAGCACAACCACAATGACACCATTAATGTCTATCGAATATGGAACAATAGACGTTGCATCTGGCGAAACAACAGATTTTAAAACTTTAGGTGAAGATGAAAATAGAAAATTTTATTTAATGCAAGATTTTAATAAAGTTCGTTTAAATCCATACTTAATTTATTTAAGCGAAACAACAAAAGGTGATAAAATTTTATTATCAAGATTTGATATTAGCCAATAATTTAAAAACACACTTATCAATAAAAAAACACGATTGTTTAAAGCAATCGTGTTTTTTTTTAATTTATTGATATTTAATTGTAGATACAACAATAAATTATTTTTACTGTATTTTTGCAACAATGAAAATTTTACTTTATTACCTTTCCAGATATAAATGGTTTGTTGTACTTACATTTGTTTTGGCTATTATCAATCAGTGTTTTTCGTTATTAGATCCGTATATTTTAGGAAAAATTATTGATGGCTACGCTACAAAACCTAAAGACCATACTGCACATTCTTATTTAACAGGCACACTCTTTTTGGTTGGTTGCGCTATTGGCGTTGCTATGGTGAGCCGTATTGCCAAAGCGTTCCAGGATTATTTTATGAATGTAGTTATTCAACGTACATCGGTTTTTATTTTATTGCTTCTTTTATTTTAGGATTTGTCATTAATATCTTATCTAAAAAAATAAAACTGGTACAGGCAAAAATTACCGGACAAACCAATGTGCTTGCTGGTGCCACTACTGAAAGTTTGCGCAATATTGAACTCATAAAAAGTTTAGGTTTAACCGATCAAGAAATTGTGCGACTAAACGATGCTACTCAAAAAATATTGGTTTTAGAACTCACCAAAGTAAAACAAATCAGAAGTATTGCTTTTGCACAAGGAACGCTGGTGAATTTTCTCAGACAATCGATTTTATTTTCGTTGTTATATTTAATTTTTCAGGATTATATACATGTCGGACAATTAATGACCTTGCAGTTTTATTCGTTTTTTGTGTTTAATCCGTTGCAGGAAATGGGAAACGTGATTATGAGTTATCGCGAAGCACAAGCGTCTTTAACTAATTTTGAAAAGCTGATGCACACACCGATTGAACAGAAACCAACCGTTGCCATTCATTTAGATACCATACAAAATTTGTCGTTTCAAGATGTAGATTTCCAGCACCGTACGGCAAAAACAAAAGCGGTTGAAAACATTTCGTTCGATATTAAAAAAGGCGATACCATTGCGTTTGTGGGTCCGTCTGGCTCTGGCAAAACAACATTGGTGAAATTGCTGGTTGGTTTATACAAGCCATTAGATGGAAAGATTTTGTACAACCATATCGATTCTGAAAATATTGACATTGATGAACTGCGCCGACAAATTGGTTTTGTAACACAAGACACACAGTTGTTTGCTGGCACCATACGCGAGAATTTATTGTTCGTCAATCCGGAAGCGACAGATGAACAAATTATAGAAGTGATGAACAAAGCAGCTTGCCAAAATTTATTATCTCGCAGCGAGAACGGTATTTATTCGGTGATTGGTGAAGGTGGAATGAAAATTTCTGGTGGCGAAAAACAACGCTTATCTATTGCGCGTGCATTGTTGAGAAATCCAACTTTAATAGTTTTTGACGAAGCGACTTCTGCTTTAGATTCTATTACGGAAAACGAAATTACAGAAACCATTAAACAAGTAATTTCTAAAAAAGAACATATTACTGTGATGATTGCGCATAGACTTTCTACCATTATGCATGCCGATAAAATTTTTGTGCTGGAAAAAGGCAAGATCATCGAAACAGGCAGCCATCAGCAGCTATTAGAAGAAAAAGGTTTGTACTACGCAATGTGGCGACAACAGATTGGTGAGAGAAAAGAATGACCGCTGATTGAACACTGATTTAGCTGATTTTTATGATTAGCTATAAGATTAAGGAAAATAGCTTATGAAGTATTTAAATATCCTATTCGTAATTTTAGTTTCGTTGTTAACTGTATTACTCATAGCAGATTCTGTCAATGCAATAGGTGATTTTATAGAGTATAAAATAGGACAGCGTTTAAGTCAATCTTCTAGTTTGGCTTTTTATTTATCAAAGAATATAATTTTAATTCTATTTCTCATTTTACTTATAGGTTTAGCAACTGCGAACTATTTAGGTAAGCTTAGTAATTTAAGCAGGTATTTGTATTATGTAGTTGTTGTATCAATCATTTTTTATACCATTTATTCTTACTGTCAATGGTATAAAAGCGGTTACGATGTACCTTACTAAAAAAATTAGCACTGTCCGATTTCCCCTCTCGAGAGGGGATTAAGGGGTGTGTAAAAAAGACAAATAAAAACCCACCTCTTAATCTCCTCCAAGGAGGAGAGACCGCAAGTGCTAATCATTAAGGATATAGAAAAAGTTATCGAATTATCGCAGACTATTCCTCCACTTCACTCGCACCTTCTTCGTGTTTGTTGGTTGGCGTGTTGGAAATAATACTATGCCAAGGTTCGTGTCACATGAACCACCATTTTAATGATTTGTGAAATACGAACAATAAAGAGAGAGAAACTTTTCTAAAGTTTAAAACTTTAGAAAAGTTATCACAAAAAAAAGCGTTCATCTCTGAACGCTTTTTTATATCTGCTAAAGTTATTTTTTATAAACCATTGATCGAAATTCCGAATACAACTGGATTGAATTGTGGTCCTTTGTTTTTTACAAAAATATTGCCTAATGAATAGTAGCCAAATAAACTCACTGGTCCGTAGCCACCACGCAGCGTTACACCGTATCGGAATTTACTGAGGTTGCCTACTTTGAAATCTCGCATTTTGATATTTTCGCCGTCGTTTGCTTCCCAATCTTCGCCTTTATATTTCCATTTGCTTCCAATTAAGAATCCTATTTTAAAACCAACCGCTAATTTCCAGCTCATGCCAGTTTTTGAACTTTGTTTGGATATGTAACGCACCTCAATTGGAATATCTAAATACGTTAAACCTAAACTTGATGTTTTAGATGCTATCGAATCACCGAAAGGAACAAAGCGAGTAATTGAATCTTTGTGCCAATCTAAACGGTATTTTTTGAAATAGTAGTTTTCGTTTGCAAAGCCAATACCTGGTGCAATAGAAAAGTTTTTCTTTTTGCCTAATCCAAAACCATACATAAAATAGATGTTGATACCACGATTGAAACCTTGCAGTTTAAAATCTTTCGGTACAAATGCATTGTCTTTTTTGATAATCGCATTCATCATACACAAATCAATCACCAAACGGTCTTTTGATTTTCCGATACGGTCTTTTACTTTTTTAGAAATATTGGGTTTGGTGAAAGTGGTATCTTGCGCCTGAATAGCTGCAACAGAAATAAATAGTATAACTATACTTAAAAGAAATTTACGCATATCGTTTGATTATCATCTAAAATGTCCAAAACGAATTCCGGAATGCAAAAATACGATTTTTATTGTTTATAAATGTGAATTAACCTTTATTAATACTATAAAGTGATTGATTAAGAACGTTGTTTCGCTAATTTATTAAAACAAAATAGGCAAATCGTAGTAACGGTTGAAGATATTAGTGTCAAAACTAAACATCACTGCGTTTGATTTAAATGTACCAACACCTGAAATATTGGTATTATAACTTCTAAACTGCATTTTGGCTTCTAACACCATATTCAATTTAGGATTAACGATGAAACCGAGTTTAATTTCGTTATCTAACACATTGTAACCAAGTCCGTTTTTGATTTTCACATCAGAAGTGGTCGTTGCTAAAGACGCAATATCAAAAACATTGTTTCCATAATTGGTAGTTGCACTGGAATCTGCGCCAGCCATGGTGTACGACATTTTGTACGATGCATACCAACGTTTGTACTGATAATTTAGCATCACCAATACTTCATGGAAATTGGCACCCATTGGATGTCCGATTGATTGGTTGTAGTGATAATAACCAGTTGCACTGTCTTCACCTTGATACGAATATGGACGAACGGCATTGTATTCTGCCTGGAAATTTAAGTTTTTAATACCACCAACATCAAAATATTTCACACCAGCTTGCCAACCTATTCTTCGGTCTGCCGTGCCTTTTTTGCCATATTTATTGAACATGAATTGTCCGTAAATCACTACATATTTCGGACAAGTAATTTTTGCGTTGATGCCGTAAACCTGTGTGGTATTTGGTCTGATTTTTTTCTGAAAAGCACGTACACCAATAATTGGATTGATGAAATTATAATCGAAAAAGTTGTTGCCTTTTTCGGTGGTTCTGCGCCATGTGATGCCTTCAAAAATACCGAGTTGTAAAAATTTTGCTGCATCAATACTCAAATAATTAAATGTTGCTAATTTGCGCGAATAACCTTGGCCAAAATCGTTGAAGTTGGCAATGTTATTAATCATTTCAGCATAAATAGTCGTGTATTTTATGCGCCAAGCATTTAAGGTTAGCTGCAAATATGGATACGTATAAGCATTATCTGATAATAATAAAGAGCGATAACCATCACCAATAAAATGTTTACCGTTTCCAACCTGCAAATTAAATTGTTTCACTGGCGAATAGGAAACATATGCGTTGATGCTTGAGAAATCGAGACCAGCTTTGGTTCCACGCACGTTTGCTTCGCCAGGCACTGCACCACCAGTTTGTATTTTATAAATATTTACATACAACGGAAATTTGGCAACTGTATTAAAAAACGAAGTATAGATAGAAACTTTTTTACCAAAATTGGCTTTCAGTTCCAATCCTTTCATATTGTAAGAAATAAATTTTTTAGAACCGAAATCATACCCAAAACCAACATTAAACACAGGATTGATAGCAACATAAAACTTGCGGTCTTTGTATGCTTCATCATAAATTAAATCATTATAATATACAGAATCGCGCGCGAGTTTTTTTCCGTAATGTTTGGTATATCCATGTTCATCAAATGCTAATAAATCTTCGAAACCTATAACGTTTACGGCTTTACTGAGCCAACCAGTATGTGGTACACGCTCGTAATGTTGCACGGTATCTGGATAAACGAATCGATAAACATCTGCCGCATTGTAAGGTTTCATTGCACTGTGAAAAGAAGCTTTATCGTATGCATTTAAGCTTTTTTCATAGCTAAGAATCATGTTTCTGTTGAGATATAAATTTTCTTGCTGCGCTGAAACAGTCAACGAAAACATCACAAAAAATAAGACAACAGATATGTTTTTAAAATGCATTTTCTTCACCACGTAGCATATTGATAATAGTCATAATAATAATCTTCAAATCGAGCGCAAAACTCCAGTTCTCTATATACCAAACATCTGCACGTACACGTCCTTCCATATCAGTTACTTCTCTGGTTTCGCCACGATAGCCATTTACTTGAGCCCAGCCAGTGATGCCTGGTTTCACGAAATGGCGAACCATAAATTTATCAATAATTTTTGAATATTCTTGAGTATGTTTCAACATGTGTGGTCGTGGACCAATTACAGACATCTGTCCGAAGAAGACATTGATGAATTGAGGCAACTCATCTAAATTGGTTCTGCGCAAAAATTTTCCTATTGGTGTAATGCGTTGGTCGTAGCGAGTTGCTTGCTTGTAATGCGCATCGCTATTGATATACATGGTTCGGAATTTAATTACGCGAAAAGCTAAATTTTTAATTCCAGAACGTTCTTGGACAAAGAAAACAGGACCTTTAGACGTGAGTTTAATGATAATTGCCATTAATGGAACAAACCATGATAAGATGAAAAGAATAATGAAAATGGAAAACCCAATGTCAAACAAGCGTTTTACAATTCGGTTAACTATGTTTTCCAATGGCTCGTTGCGCAAGGTCATTACTGGAATTTGACCGTAATATTCAATTTCTACTTTATTTAAATGATGCGTTAAAAAGCGCGATAAATCAGGAACAATTTTTACACGAATTAGATTTTCATCGCCAAATTCAATCAAATGTCTTGTTTTTTCTTCTTCTTGATAAGGCAACGCACAAAAAAACTCATCTATTTTATTATCTAATGCAAATTTTTTGGCATCTTCTATATTTCCTAAAATATGTTTTCTGGTTTCAGCATTGTATTTAGTCGGTTCATCATCAAAAAAACCTAAAAACTGGTATCCATATTCAATTTTATGTTCCAGCATTTTTTTAAATTCCTGCGCAGTATCGCCAGCACCAATAATCATTACTTTTCTATTGTTAAATCCGCGAGCTCTATAAATACGTACTGTTTTAATGAATCCAAATCGCCAAATCATAGTAAAAATAAACGAAGTAATGTACATCACCATTAATACTTCGCGCGAAAGTTTAAATGTTTGGTTAAAATCTTTAAACACAACTATATATGAAAACGCCAATACAATTTGTAAAAAGAACAAACGTAATAAAGCAGCCAATAACGTAAAGAAACGAGTATTTCGGTACATATCAAACGTACCAGATAGTTGCGCAGAAAAAAGGTAAATAATGTTTAAATAAATCCAAAGCTGTAAATATTTAGTATCAAAAATTTGCAGATAATTCCAGAAACTAAAATAATGACCAATAATATAAGCAACATTAAGTATGAGCAAATCACCTATTGCGTGTATGGAAACATAAAAATTGGTAATTTTCTTTCTCATTTTTTACTTTATCTAATTATTCACACACCATAAACATACTCACTCTTTACTAATGAAGAAGAGTTTTAAAGATGTTAAGTTGCAGTGTAATAAAAAAATACCGATTTTCAGTTAAGCTCTCTTACTTTATAAAATTCAGTCTGCTAATTTACTTCAGAAATAGCAAAAAAGGAAACACTATTTTCGTTAATTGATAAAAGATATTATTTAACTGTTTTGTTAAAATATTGAAAATCAATAAAATAGACATTGTCTCTTTTTTTGTGAAAAAATTTTTTCTAACTTTTATGGAATTTGACGTGTTTCTGTATCTTAATAGTATAAATTTGTTCACAGTAATCAAAAAAAATCATGAGTAAGGAAGTTAAAGAAGACAAAAAAAATGACGAAAAAGCAAAAGCGCTTTTATTGACGTTAGAAAAATTAGACAAGCAATACGGTAAGGGAACCGTAATGAAATTAGGCGATAACAGTATCGTAGAATCGGAAGTAATTTCTTCTGGTTCATTAGGATTGGATTTGGCATTAGGTATAGGTGGTTTTCCGCGTGGTAGAATCATTGAAATCTATGGACCAGAATCTTCTGGTAAAACCACATTAGCGATTCACGCCATTGCACAAACACAAAAAGCTGGTGGCATTTGCGCCATCATAGATGCAGAACACGCATTTGATAAAAAATACGCAGAAGCATTAGGTGTTGATACCGATAATTTATACATCTGTCAACCAGACGATGGCGAACAAGGTTTGGATATTGCTGAACAATTAATTCGTTCTGCAGCAGTTGATTTAGTAGTAGTCGATTCAGTTGCAGCATTAGTTCCACGCAGCGAAATTGAAGGCGAAATGGGTGACAGTAAAATGGGTTTGCATGCACGTTTGATGAGTCAGGCAATGCGTAAATTGACAGGTGCCATTAGCAAAACAGATTGTAGCTGTATTTTCATCAATCAATTGCGTGATAAAATTGGCGTTATGTTCGGTTCACCAGAAACAACAACAGGTGGAAATGCACTTAAATTCTATGCATCTATTCGTTTAGATATTCGTCGCGCTGGACAAATCAAAGACAAAGAAAATAACGTTATCGGAAATCAAACAAAAGTGAAAGTGGTGAAAAATAAATTAGCACCACCATTTAAAGTTGCTGAGTTTGATATTTTCTTTGGAAAAGGAATTTCTAAAGAAGGCGAAGTCGTTGACATGGGTGCTGAGCTAGGCGTTTTGCAAAAAAGTGGTGCTTGGTATAGCTACGAAGGACAAAAAGTGGGTCAAGGACGCGATGCAGTAAAACAATTATTATTAGATAATCCAGCAATGATGGATGAAATTGAAGCAAAAATTAAAGAGAAATTAAAACCAGCATAATCGTTCTATTTTATATCTTTTTTGAAACTCGTGAAAAATAAATTTCACGAGTTTTTTTGTTGAAAAATCCTTCTTACATTTAGATAAATTATGTCGGAAGAAAAACGCAAAATAGAAATCTGTATCATTTCTGATATTCACTTAGGTACGCGTGCTTGCCATGCTGCTGAGTTGAATAAATATTTGCGCAGCATCGAACCAACTATTTTGATTATAAACGGCGACTGGCTCGACATCTGGAATTTCAACGCTGGTTATTTTCCGCAAGAACATATCGAAAATGTTTTTTTGGTGTTGGATATGGCGCGACAAGGAATTCCAGTGTATTATGTTACTGGAAACCACGACGATCATATGCGTAATTTTAGTGGTTATCGTTTTGATACATTGCAATTGCGCGATGAAATTGTGCTAGAAATTGATGGCAAAAAACTCTGGATTTTTCATGGTGATAAATACGATTTATCAGTTGGTGGCTCGGCGCGTTGGCTTGCAAAATTAGGTGGTAGATATTATGATCACATTTTTACGCTAAACAGATATATCAATAATATTCGGCTAAAATACGGAAAAGATAAAATCCTGATTTCAAAATATATTAAAGACAAAGTGAAGTCTATTGTAAAAAGCAAAATACAGGATTTTGAAGATGTTGCCATTGAAATCGGTATCGAAAACGGCTACGATTATATTGTTTGCGGACACATTCATAAACCACAAATTCGCGAAGTAAAAACAGATTTAGGTAAAGCCATTTATCTAAACAGCGGCGATTGGGTCGAAAATTTAACTGCGTTGGAATATGCCAATGGAAATTGGGAAATCTTTTATTACCAACACGATTTACAATATAAAAATATTGACAGAAGTTAAATTCTTCAAACGCACACATTCTTACGACTTACAACACACCACTTTCACCTCTTATCCACATTTCCACAGTGTTCATATTTTGTTAAATTGCATTAATATTATTGACTATATGTTCATTTTTATATAAATTAGATAAACAAAACCAACAACCATGAAAAAACAATTGCCTATGACATCAAATTTACAATCACTCAAGTATTTTTTGATATTATTGTTGATTCTCATTTTAGGAATCATGTCTAAATAATTTTTCAAAAAAATTACATTTTATAGCAGAACTTTTGTTCTACCTTATTTGTTTTTGGATGCTTCGGAACTTTTTTGATTCTTTTCACATTCTTATTTTATCACTTCAATATGTATCTTTGCGTACATAAATTCTACTTATGAACTTCGATTTTAGTATTTTTCTACATACATCTACCTGGATTAGCTTATTGACTCTTACTTTTTTAGAAATTATTTTAGGCGTCGATAATATCATTTTCATCTCAATTGTAACTCAAAAACTAAAACCCGAAGAGCGCAAAAGAGGACAAAATTTAGGATTATTATTAGCACTAGTACTTCGTGTAATATTGCTTTTCTTTTTAGGTTGGATTTTAGGTTTAAATAAAAATCTTTTGCCTGAAAACAACTTCGGTTTTGAATTAACTGGAAAAGGAATTATTCTAATTTTAGGTGGAATATTCTTAATCTATAAATCAACCACAGAAATACATCATAAAATTACTGGTGATGATGATGAGTTTAATGTTGAAAATAAAGAAACCAAAAGTGCTTTCACAGCAGTTTTATTTCAAATTGCCTTACTTAATTTAGTCTTTTCATTCGATTCTATTTTAACTGCAATCGGTATCGTAAAAGAAATTTTAGTAATGATTGTTGCAGTCGTACTTTCTATGTTGGTGATGATGAAATTTACCGATCCTGTTAGTAAAGTCGTAAATAAATATCCAAGTTTGCAAATATTAGCACTGTCTTTTTTAATTATGATAGGCGTTACCTTAATCATGGAAGGTTCTGGTAGAGAAGTAGAAAAATCTTTTATTTATATTTCAGTAGCATTCTCTTTTTTAGTTGAATTATTGAACATTCGATACCGTAAAAAAAATAAGGTTCAATAACATTTTTATCTGGTAAAAATATTTACTTTTAATGTCGAACATTATAACTACATGAAAAAAATCATTGCAGTAGCTGCTTTTTACTTACTACTTACTACTTATAACTTACACGCACAAATGTATCAGCAAAAAATGGCAACATTTTTAAACTTGCTCGATAACTATTATGTGGAAGATCCGAAAATAGATTCTTTAGTTGAGATTGGCATCACAGAAATTTTAAAAAAACTTGATCCGCATTCTGTATATATGAATGCTGAAGAAATTAAAAAAGCAAACGAACCATTAGAAGGAAATTTTGAAGGTGTAGGAATTCAATTTCAAATTTATCAAGATACTATTCAAGTGGTTCATGTTATTGCTGGTGGTCCTTCACAAAAAGTTGGTGTACAAGATGGTGACAAGTTAATCTTTGTTGATACATCAAAAGTAGCTGGTGTCGGCATCACCAATGAAGGTGTTTTTAAATATTTACGCGGCAAAAAAGGAACTAAAGTTGCCATTAAAATAAAACGTTACGGCGAATCAGAATTATTGGCTTTTGAAATTATCAGAGATAAAATTCCAATTTATGCAATTGCTGCACAATACATGGCAACACCAGAAATTGGCTATGTAAAACTCGAACGCTTTTCAGCAACTGCAACCGAAGAAACACAAGCAGCCATCGATTCATTAAGAAAATTAGGTGCTAAAAAAATAATTTTAGATTTGACATCAAATGGTGGTGGCTATCTAAATCAAGCACATTCACTATCTGATTTATTTTTATCAGAAGGAAAATTAGTTGTGTATTCATCAGGTCGTTCTCAATCAAGAATAGATTTAAATGCAACTTCTGAAGGCGATTTTGAAAAAGGTGATTTAGTCATTATGGTTGATCAAAATACAGCATCTGCTTCCGAAATCGTTTCAGGTGCTGTGCAAGATTGGGATCGTGGATTAATTGTAGGTCGTAGAACGTATGGAAAAGGGTTGGTACAAAAAGGATATTCTTTACCAGATATGTCAGTGGTGCGTTTAACGATGGCACATTATTATACTCCAAGTGGCCGAAACATTCAAAAATCATATGCGAAAGGTATCGACAAATACCATGAAGACATAGAAGATAGATATGAAAGTGGTGAGTTATTTGACTCTACAAAAATAAAAATAACAGACTCTACAAAATACTTCACCAACAACAAACGCATTGTTTACGGTGGTGGTGGCGTTACACCAGATATTTTTGTTGGTTTAGATACGAGTTGGAGTTCTAAGTTTTATGGCAAATTGGTACGAACAGGTTCATTCAATCAATTTGTATTAGTTTATGTAAATTCTAACAGAGCAGAATTACAAAAAAAATATCCAACAACAACTGCTTTCGTTAATAATTTTATAGTTGATTCTGTTTTAATAAATCAGTTTTATGCATTTGGAAAAACCAAAAAAGCAGAACCTGATTCTGCGGAAAATTATACCAAAAGTATTCCAACAATTCAAAATCAATTAAAAGGTTTAATTGCACAAGATTTATTTAATAGCAGTGCTTATTATCAAGTTACCAATATGCAAAATCCAATTTATATACGTGCTTTAAACGCATTTACAGATGGCTCTTTTCAAAAGTTTGGTATAAAATATGAAAACACAACTATACCAAAAATTAAAAAAACAAAGAAGTCAAAAAATAAGAAAAAATCAAAAGACGGAATTACACAATAATTTTTCTTTAATTAAATAACTACCGAATTAAAATAAGTATAAGTTCAACAAAAGAATACTTATTTTTAGACAATGTCTATAGAACTAATTTTAATTCTACTTTTTGTACTAGGTTACATTGGTATCATTTTCGAACATAAACTAGGTTTCGATAAAGCCGCTGCAGCATTAATAACAGGCGTCGGTTTGTGGACTTTATTAGTTTTTAATGGTGATTCAACAGAAATAACACAAGCATTTTCACACGATATTTTACCTGAAATTGCTGGCATTTTATTGTTTTTGTTAGGCGCAATGACTATTGTTGAAATCATTGACCAATACGAAGGATTTCATGTAATTGCATCTAAAATTACCACAACCAACAAGCGCACATTAATTTGGATAATCGCTTGGCTTGCCTTTTTTCTTTCCGCAGTTTTAGATAATTTGACAACAGCAATCGTCATGATGTCATTATTAAAAAAATTAATTGACGATAAAGAAGAACGCATGTTGTTTGCAGGCATCGTAATCATCGCAGCAAATGCAGGTGGTGCTTGGTCGCCAATGGGTGACATCACCACAACTATGCTATGGATAAAAGGACAAATTACAGCGCTTTCCATTATGAAAGAAATTTTCTTGGCAAGTGCTGTTTGTTTGCTAGTTCCTTTAATTGTAATTACTTTCAGAATAAAAGGAAACATACCAACAAAAACAGATGATGAAGATTATCAAAATCCATTATGGGTTCGTACTACTATTTTGTGCGTTGGTTTAGGTGCTTTAGTTTTCGTGCCCATTTTTAAAACTATAACTCATTTGCCACCATTCATGGGTATGCTTTTTGGCGTTGGTGTTTTATGGTTAATTGCCGATCTTATCAATAAAGGAAAAGACGACCTAAGCAAAAAGGAAATTTCTGTTTACTCGGCTCTTTCTAAAATTGACATACCAAGCATTTTATTTTTCTTTGGAATTTTAGCTGCGGTTGGTGCGCTTGAAAAAGCTGGCATTCTGCACCATTTAGCAATTGCATTAGATAAGACAATTGGCAATCACGACATCATTATTTATTGTATTGGATTATTGTCTGCTGTGATTGATAATGTGCCATTAGTTGCAGCTTCTCAGGCAATGTACACGTTTCCAACCGATGATCATTTATGGCATTTTGTTGCGTATTGTGCAGGCACAGGTGGCAGCATTTTAATTATTGGTTCAGCAGCAGGCGTTGCCGTCATGGGTTTGGAAAAAATTAATTTTATCTGGTACGCCAAAAAAATCGGATGGCTTGCATTTATTGGCTATACAGCAGGCGCATTGGTTTCATATGCTGAAAGTGTGTTGTAATTTGCAAACCAAAAAAATTACTACTAAAGCCACCTAAGAAACAGAAGGTTTGATAAAAGATTTCAAAAAATACAAAAATAAGAAAGCTTAGTTTTCTAACTATCGTAGTTAATTACCTTTTAATTTTTCTTAGTTTCTTAATTGCCTTAAGTGGTTAAAAAATGTTTTAGCATTATAATTCTAATTTAATGTGTTCCGTTTTTTTGGATGATATAAAATCTTGTATCTTGCATCTTAAATCTTTTAATCTACAATAATGATCACTATTCGTCCATTCAAAGGACTTCGTCCACGCAAAGATATTGCAGACAAAGTTGCTGCAAAACCGTATGATGTTTTAAACTCACAAGAAGCTAAGGAAGAAGCTAAAGAAAATCCATTTTCATTCTTAAAAATATCAAAGCCAGAAATTAATTTCGACACAACCATTGACCAATATGCTGATGAAGTCTATGAAAAAGGAAAAGAAATTTTTGATGGTTTTATCAATGATGGAATTTTAGTGCGTGATGAAAAACCATGTTTGTACATCTATGCACAAACGATGGATGGCAGAACACAAACCGGCTTGGTGGCAGGCAGTTCGATTAATGATTATTTTGAAGATAAAATTAAAAAACACGAACTCACTTTAGTTGCCAAAGAAAACGATCGTATCAAACACATGAAAACTAAAATGGCGCAACCAGGTATGGTTTTTTTAACCTATAAAAGTGTTCCTGAAATTGATGCAATTATAGATTTTTATTGCGATGATCACGAAGCAGAAAACGATTTCACGGATTCGCAAAACGTTCGCCATCAGTTATGGAAAATCGAAAACGAAAATGTGATTGCAAAACTAGTTGAATTGTTTCATCAAAAAGTTACAGCAAGCTATATTGCTGATGGTCATCATCGTTCAGCTGCATCAGCAAAAGTTGGCAAACAACTACGCGAAGAAAACCCAAACTACACAGGCAACGAACCTTTTAATTATTTTTTATCTTGTTTATTTCCAAGCAATCAATTACAAATTCAGGATTATAATCGCTTGATAAAAGACACGAATAATTTATCAGAAGATGAATTGTTGGATAAAATTAAAATACATTTTGATATAGACAAAATTGGTGCACAAATTTATAAACCAACGCATTTGCACACCTTTTCTATGTATGTAAATGGTAATTGGTACAAACTGATTGCCAAACAAAATACCTTCGATGAAAACGATCCGATTGGCGTTTTAGATGTTACGATTTTATCAAAATATGTGTTAGATGAAATTTTAGATATTAAAGACCAACGCACCGACAAACGAATTGATTTTGTTGGTGGAATTCGTGGTTTGGCTGAATTGCAAAAACGTGTTGACAGTGGTGAAATGAAAATTGCATTTGCATTTTATCCAGTTTCCTTAGATCAGTTAATTGCGATTGCTGATTCAGGAAATATCATGCCGCCAAAATCTACTTGGTTCGAGCCTAAACTAAAATCTGGTTTAGTGATTAATTTATTGAAATAGAATTTTGTTATAATTTTCAAAAAACTACACTTCATATCTACAACAGATTTGTTATAAGAAAAAAATTATCTCAAATAGAAATTTCTAATGGTGATGAATTTTTTTTGAAATTAATTTAAAGTTCTAAAGTATAAAAAAACAAAACCCGATGTTAACATCGGGTTTTATTTTTTTCGTCTCTTGGTAGAGATTACTTTTTTTTCGCTGCTGCTTTTTTCGCTGGAGCTTTTTTCGCTGGAGCTTTTTTCGCTGGAGCTGCTGCTTTTTTAGGAGCTGCTGCTTTTTTTGCTGGAGCTTTTTTCGCTACTGCTTTTTTCGCTGGAGCTGCTGCTTTTTTAGGAGCTGCTGCTTTTTTTGCTGGAGCTTTTTTCGCTACTGCTTTTTTAGGAGCTGCTGCTTTTTTCGCTGGAGCTGCTGCTTTTTTTGCTGCTGGCTTTGCGCTTGCTGTTTTCTTTGCCATTGCTTTTATTTTTTTTAAATTTTTAGTTTCGTTTTAAAAGCAGTCGAAACTTTTCTGCTAGAAATTTTTATTTTTTTTATGCAGATTAAAAATCTCTTTTAAACATCCTGCAACATAAAAGTAATACAATCTTTGTATGTGTACAACGTTTTAGTTATTCATAAATGTTGATAATTGTGGATAACGCTAATAAGTTCAATGCATGCATATTTTTCTCTTTTGCTATTTTAATTATTTTTATCTAGCTGAATTTAAAGTGAATCATCGTTGTATAATAAAATAGAATCATTCAAACTAGTAGCAAATACAAGTAGTTTGGTGTATTTCAATTTTTACTTTTATACTAATGTATACTTTTGTTTATCAAAAAAACTGCTTGATAATTATTTTATTTTTATCTAATTCTTCTGAAAGATAAACGTTCTATTTCTTTAAATAATGTTAGAAAAAAAAATTAAACATGCCTTATTTTTATTTTCATTTTTAATTTATTCAACATTCTTATTGTAAAAAAAAATAAAAGTAAAAACATATCGCTTGAATTTTATTTTCTATTTGTGTTTCGAGTGCATTCTATTTGCTATCTTTCGGAATAATTTATAGCAAGGAATGAAGGCGATATTTTTCATAATAATCTCATGTGGTGTTTTTTTTATAGCATGCAAACATGATAAAACAACTTCTGATACAACACAACAATCTGCAGTTACTAATTCTTATAAAATGTTGCCACCAGAACAACAAAATGTAATTGATGTAGTAAACCATTGGAATGCATTACATGATTCTACGCAGATAGATAGCTTAACAGATTTATATAATGATCAAGTTATGTTCTTTAAAAAACGTGTATCGCGCAAAACAGTAATCGATACTAAAAAATATAAAATCAAACATGCAAAAACATATCGCCAACGCATCATTGGTCGCGTTGGAATTTATCCATCAGACACTGGTGATTATAAATGTGAGTTTTTAAAACTAGTTACTATAAACGAAAAACCAAGTGTGTATCATTCATATTTAGTGTTTAAAAAAATGGCTGATAGCACCTGGCGAATTATTTTAGAAAGTGATAAAGAAGCAGATTTAAGACCAGAATATGTTTCATTGTTTGAAAAATTTACAGAAAGCGAAAGTGTTTCGAGTGGCGATTTTAATGGCGATGGTACCAAAGAAGATTTGATTGTACAAAAGCCGGAACGCGACACAAGTGGCTCGTATTTATCTACAGAAACAAAAATTACTTTTACAAACCTTGATTTGCCTGAAATAATAATTCCAAATTGTGTTGGTGTAAATGTGCTTAACGAAAACGATGCAGATGGCGATGGCTCTGATGATTTTTCTATAGTAATAAAAACACCAAGTGGTGATGTTGGCGATGTTATTTTATATAGTTTCAAACGCGGAGCTTGGCAGCAAATCTCAAGGTTTAAAGCACCAAGCAATGAAGTTTTTGGTTCGCGACAAAATTTAATTGAATTTGCTGGAAGTGGAAATATCAATATTCGTACAATCGACAAGACAAAAGACAACAGAGATACTTTAGTCGTGAAAACAATTTCTACTTGGTAAAAAACACTTACGACTTTTTACTCAATTCGTACAACTAACATGTATATACCAAAACATTTTGAACAAAACAACCACCAAAAAAGCATCGCATTTATGCGTGCATATAACTTTGCTATTGTTGTTTCTGTAAAAAATAATATTCCAATTGCAACGCATTTGCCTTTTGTTATTGAAGAAAGAGAAAATGAGTTGGTCTTGATTTCGCATTTAAGCAAAGCAAACGAACAACATAAAACATTTTTAGAGAATGATGTTCTGGTAATTTTTTCGGAACCACACGCCTATATTTCACCAACGCTTTATGAAAAACAACAAAATGTGCCAACCTGGAATTATGTGTCGGTACATGCGTATGGAAAAGTAAAATTATTTAATACTGATGAAGAAAAATTGCAAGTGCTACAGAAACAAATGCAATTCTTTGAAGCAAGTTATATCGAACAATTCAAAACCTTAGATCAAAAATATATTGATGGTTTGCTGAAAGGCATCGTTGCTTTTGAAATAGTTGTTACGGATTTACAATCCAAAGAAAAACTTTCTCAAAACAAAACCAATTCCGAAAGAGAAAATATTCGTAAACATTTGGAAGAAAGCAACGATACTACACAACAAGCTATTGGTAAAATGATGACACAGTAAAACTGATATCTGTCATATAAAAATTTCCATTTTGATTTTAACTTTGCAATCTTATGTTGCCTTTTGCATTAATAGATAAATATAATGTTCCAATTCCAAGATACACGAGTTATCCAACAGTGCCTTTTTGGAAAGATGGCTTATTAGATAATGCTGATTGGAAACTGCAAATTGAAAAAGCAATTCAATACAATAAAACAAAAGAAGGCATCAGTTTATATATTCACTTGCCATTTTGCGAACAGCTTTGCACTTATTGTGGCTGCAACAAACGCATCACCAAAAACCATTCTGTAGAAACTATTTATATAGATGCGTTACTGAAAGAATGGAAAATGTACAAAACTATTTTTGGTGATGATATTGTAATTCGTGAATTACACTTAGGTGGTGGCACGCCAACTTTTTTCAGTCCAGAAAATTTAGTTTTTTTAATGACTGAATTATTTAAAGAAATAAAAATCCATCCTGAAAAAGAATTTAGTTTCGAAGGTCATCCAAATAACACTACTAAAGAGCATCTTCAATCATTATACAATATAGGTTTCCGTCGCGTAAGTTTTGGTGTTCAAGATTTGAACGTGAAAGTACAAACTGCTATCAATCGTATTCAGCCATTTGAAAAAACTAAACAAGTTACAGATTGGGCTCGCGAAATTGGTTACGAGTCTGTCAACTTCGATTTGATTTACGGCTTGCCTTTTCAAACAATAGAAACGATAAAAGAAACAATAGAAACCGTTATTCAGCTACAACCAAACCGTATTGCTTTTTATAGTTACGCGCATGTGCCATGGACAAAAAAATCGCAGCGTGCCTACGATGAAAATGATTTACCAAAAGGAAAAGATAAGTATGCTTTGTACGAATTAGGAAAACAACTTTTCACCGATGCTAATTATACAGATGTTGGTATGGATCATTTTGCTTTGGAAAATGATGGCTTGCTCATTAGTAAACAAAATGGTTTATTACATCGAAATTTTATGGGTTACACTACAACCAACACAGAAGTATTAGTTGGATTAGGCGTTTCTGCAATTAGTGATGTGTTTTATGGTTTTCGCCAGAATTATAAAACGGTGGAAGAATATTATCAAGCCATAAATGAAAATACGATTCCAATACATCGTGGAATAAATGTAAGCGATGAAGATATTTTGTATCGTAAGCATATTTTAAATATTGCCTGCAAAGGAAAAACCGATTGGCAAAACGATTTCGAACTAACTTCATTCATGAAAGAACAGTTGAATGATTTACAAAAAGATGGTTTGGTTGAATGGAACGATTCACAATTAGAAGTAACCAATTTAGGCTGGAGTTTCCTACGCAATATTTGTGCTGTGTTTGATAAAAAAATGAACGACAACAAACATCAACAATCAACAGCACCACAATTCAGTCAAGCAGTTTAATAGAACACAGATTTTTATAACTCTAAAATGATTTCACTGATTTTTGTATCTTCATTTTATAAACATATTCATTCTATCAAATTAATCAGCTAAATCTGTGGTCAAGACAAGCATCTATCAAATCTATCCACGCTCTTTTTTCGACAGCAACGGCGATGGTATTGGTGATCTGAAAGGCATCATTCAAAAGTTAGATTATATCAAAGAACTTGGTTTTGAAACGATTTGGATTTCGCCGTTTTATAGTTCACCGCAAGCAGATTTTGGTTACGATATTTCAGATTATTACAACATCGCGCCAGAATATGGTACCATGCAAGATGCAGAACAACTGATTGCAGAAATACATAAACGTGGCATGAAAGTCTTGTTTGATATGGTGATGAATCACACATCCAATCAGCATCATTGGTTTTTAGAATCTAAACAAAATAAAACAAATCCAAAAGCCGATTGGTACATTTGGCGCGATGAACCAAATAACTGGAAAAGTATTGTTGGACCAAAAGGTTGGCATTTTTGTGAAGAACGCAATCAATATTATTTCGCATCATTTTTGCCATTTCAACCAGATTTAAATTACAGAAATCCTGAAGTAAAAAAAGCCATGTTTGATGTTTGCCGTTTTTGGCTGCAAAAAGGCGTGGATGGTTTTCGGTTGGATATTTTTAATTGTATTATAAAAGATGCAGATTTCAAAAACAATCCGTTTTCATTGATGCATATTATTCCAAGCGAAGATTTTCCTGGTGGCAATTTTCAAATCAGAAAGTATTCTTTAAACCAAAAAGAAAATTTTGCACTGGCAAAAGAGTTACGAAATGTAATTGATGAATTTCAACATCCTGAACGTTTATTATTAGGCGAAGTGTTTGGAAAAAATGAAGTAAAGAAAAAATATTTAGGTGAAAATAATGATGGTTTGCATTTGATTTTTTTGTTCGATATTTTATTTTTTAAATTCCAAGCAGATTTTTTCAGAAAGAAAATTTTGGAATACGAAGAGCATTATCCATTTCCATACTCACCAACTATAGTATTCAGCAATCACGATCAATTGCGCAGCATCAAACGAATTGGAAATAACCTGGAAAAAGCAAAATTATTAGCATTCCTGCAATACACTATGCGTGGCGTGCCAACGGTTTATTATGGTGAAGAAATTGGTATGACGAACGGAAATATTCCAATAAAAATAGGCAAAGATCCGATTGCAAAAACCTTTAGTTGGGTGCCGCAATTTGTTGCCAACTTGCTGCCAGTTGCTATCAACCGCGATGTTTGCAGAACACCAATGCATTGGAACAACACTGAAAAAAATGCAGGTTTTTCTTCAGCAAATTCAACATGGCTTCCTGTAAATAATGACGTAGAAAACAGAAATGTATTGCAACAAAAAAACGAAAAAACTTCTTTGCTCAATGTCTATCAAACTTTAAATAGATTAAGAAAAGAAAATAACGCTATACACAGCGGAAACATAGAAATCATTAATACAGGCAACAAAAACATACTGGCTTTTCTGCGCACATGTGAAGACGAAAAATTATTGGTTTTATTAAATTTCAGCAAATCAAAAATTACCAATAATATTAGTCAACCAATAAAAGAAGTCGTTTTTTCAATTACAAATAAAAAAACATTCGATGGAATTTTAGATGGTTTTGATGGTGTGATTTTGAAGATATAAAATCCAGCTTTTCTCTAAAACTTTTATTTCCTTTTGTTCTTTTATGTTTTAATTATAGAACCATATTGTAAATCTCAAAAATCAATAAATCTTAAAAACCAATCGAATCGGCAACTTTTCCATTTTGCATTTGTATTTTTGCAGTCAAATGTCAAATCCATTTAAAAACATACAAGGCGAAGTTTGCTGGCGAAGTCCGTCTAATATCGCACTCGTAAAATATTGGGGCAAGTATGGCAACCAATTACCACGCAACGCATCAATCAGTTTTACGCTGAATAATGCGTATTCTGAAATGTCGGTGAAATATCAGCCAAAAGCATCTGACAACAAAAAAATTGAATTAAAATTTTATTTCGAAGAAAAAGAAAACCCAAAATTTGAAGCAAAAATTCAATCTTTTTTAGAAAGCATTGTTGCTTATTTTCCGTTTTTGCAGTATTTTTCTTTAGAAATTCATTCACATAATTCGTTTCCGCATTCTACAGGTATTGCAAGTTCAGCATCATCAATGTCAGCTTTAGCATTATGTTTAGTAGATATTGAAAATGCGTTGGATGGTGGTTTGCGTCCGCACGAATTTTTTGAAAAAGCCAGCAAAATTGCACGATTAGGTTCTGGCAGTGCGTGCCGTTCAGTGTTTCCGTATCTGGCAGTTTGGGGCAAGCATCCGGAAATTTCGTTGTCGTCTAATGAATATGCGGTTCCGTTTCACGAAACAGTGCATCCAATTTTCAAAACCTATAAAGATGCCATTTTAATTGTTTCTTCTGATGAAAAATCGGTGTCGAGCCGAGCTGGTCACGCACTGATGGAAGGCAATCCGTACGCAGAAAGCCGCTATAAACAAGCAGAAACTAACTTAACAGAGTTGATTTCTGCTATGAAAGCAGGAAATATCGAAAAATTTGGTGAAATAGTTGAAAACGAAGCACTTACATTGCATGCGCTGATGATGTGTTCCACACCATCTTATATGCTAATGTTACCTAATACGCTGAAAATTATTGATTTAATAAAAACATATAGAGCAGAAAAAGGTGTACCTTTGTACTATACTTTAGATGCCGGACCGAATTTACACTTATTGTATCCTTCGGAAAAAGCAAATGAAGTAGAAAACTTTATCCAACTTGAACTGTTAAAGTATTGTGAGAAGGAGAAAGTAATTTACGACGAAGTTGGAAAAGGTGCAACGAAATTGAAATAAAATTTAGATGTCTAAAAACGAACAAACTTTTAATTCAAAAATCTTACTGTTTGGTGAATACAGCATCATTCAGGATTCGATGGGTTTGACGTTACCGTACAACGAATTCAGCGGTAAATTGACGTTTGATGCGAACGAAATGAACGAGCAATTCGTGACAGAATCAAACGATCATTTGGTAGAATTTGCCAATTATATACAAAATTTATTAGCAACAAAAAAATTAGCGATTGATTTTGACATCGATGCGTTTAAACAAGATGTTGAAAATGGTATGTATTTCCAGTCATCGATTCCACAAGGTTTTGGCGTTGGCTCAAGTGGTGCATTAGTGGCAGCTGTTTATGGAAAATACACCAAAAATAAAATTACCATCGATAGCGCACCAAACAAAGGAACGATTTTAGAATTGAAAGCAATTTTAGCTAAATTAGAATCGCATTTTCATGGCAGCAGTTCTGGCGTTGATCCATTGATTTGTTATTTGAATTTACCTTTATTAATCAACGGAAAGAATGGCGTTGAACCAGTAAAAGTGGAAATGAATGCCGTTGGAAAAGGTGCCATTTTCTTAATAGATACAGGCATTTCGCGCAGCACTGAACCATTGGTGAAGTATTACATGGAACGTATGGAAGAGCCAAGTTTCCGTGCCTTCGTTGACAAACAACTGAAACCATTTGCAAACAATTGCATACAGGCATTTTTAGATGGCGACAAAGAAACCTTGTTTGCCTACATGAAACTATTATCTAAATTCCAGTTTGAGCACTTCAAACCGATGATACCAAAACTGTTTAATAAAATGTGGAAACGCGGATTAGACAGCGGCGAATATTACTTAAAATTATGTGGTGCTGGTGGTGGTGGCTTTATCTTAGGTTTCACACAAAATTTCGAACACACCAAAAAACAACTCAAAGGCCAGAATTTAGAGTTGTTGTGTAGTATATAATCGACCAATTTTATTTAAAAAATTTGTATCTTCTGAAATATATCAGGACTGTGGAAAATAATTTAATTACACCAACCATGAAAGTGAAGCGAAATATTTTAGAAAAAAATACGAAGATGATTTTCTGAAATGGCAAAGTAAAAAAGATATGAAAATTATTTGGGAATGAAATTAAGTTAAAAACTTTATTTATAAATTTAACTTAAACTCATGTCGTGTTTTAGCTATTGGATCATCGAAATGAACAATACTTGGTTTTGCATTTTTTTCCATTGGAAAGAAAAATAAATAATTGGGAAATTTAGTTTTTGGCGCGCCAATTTTTCCATAATAAAATATTGCTTACTGCATCCTCTTTTACAATGTTTTTCTCTTCATAATAACCAACAAAATTATCTAAATAATTATGGTATAATTTTCCGTTTTCGTCTTCAATAAAAAACGTTGTTGTAAACCAATTGGGTTCTATATTTTTATCTGATAAATTTTCTATTGAAGTTTCAATAACCAAATAATGTTGGTTATCATCTTTCATTTTAAAAGCATCTGTAGTTGGCGTAAACGTTGAAATAGAATGAATAATTACTTTTAAATTTTCGGAAGAATAGCTTGCAATTTGTTTCGTTTTATTTAATTGTTCAATGCTAATTCCTTTTTGCGGTTTCACATCAAAAATAAAATTAAGAGCTTTTTCTCGCCACGATTTTACAGAAACCAACACAAAAAATGCAATCAAAAATAAATACCCAATTTTCTTCATTTTTTTGTTTTAAAAAGATGTGCAATATGTTGATTATTTCAAACGCAGTTTTTTATAAAAACGGCAACTTCACCACTTTTGCTTTCAGTAATTTTCCGCGAATATCTATATAGATTTCTGAGTCGGTATTTGTGTATGCAACATCAACATAACCTAAACCAACACCATAACCAAGCGTTGGTGATTGAGTGCCAGATGTAACGATGCCAATTTCATTTCCTTGCTCGTCTTTTATTAAATAACCGTGTCGCGGAATGCCTCTGTCAACCATAACAAATCCAACGAGTTTGCGTTGCAAACCATCTGCTTTTGTTTTAGCAAAATATCTTTTGCAATAAAATCTTTATTGAATTTGGTGACCCAACTCAAACCAGCTTCTAACGGCGAAGTAGTATCGTCGATATCATTTCCATATAAACAAAAACCTTTTTCTAAACGCAAGGTATCGCGCGCACCTAAACCAATTGGCTGCAAACCAAACGGCTTGCCTGCTTCTAAAATTTTATTCCAAACATCAACTGCGTGTGCTTTATTAAAATACAATTCAAAACCACCGGCGCCTGTGTAACCTGTTGCAGAAATAATTACATTGTCAACACCAGCAAAAGCACCTCTTTTAAAACGATAATATGGAATCGAAGACAAATCAACTTCGGTTAATGATTGCAATGCTTCTGTTGCTTTCGGACCTTGAATTGCCAGCAAAGCTGTGTTGTCAGAAATATTATGCATTTCTGCATTTTCTGTATTGTGTTGTTGAAACCAAGCCCAGTCTTTATCAATATTTCCTGCATTTACCACACACATATAATTATCGTCATCTAAATGATAAACCAATAAATCATCTACAATTCCACCAGTTGCATTTGGCAAATACGCATATAACGCTTGTCCTTTTTCTAACTTAGAAACATCATTGGATACAATTTTTTGTAAAAAAGGAAGTGCGTTTTCACCTTTAATAATAAACTCACCCATGTGTGACACATCAAACATACCTACGACATTTCGCACACAATGATGTTCATCCAAATCAGAAGAATATCGAACTGGCATATAAAAGCCAGCAAAGTCAACCATTTTTGCGCCAAGCGCAACGTGCGTGTCTGTAAGTGGTGTTGTTTTCATCTATATAAATTTATTGTTTTTAGTGGTGCAGATGGAATATCCGTTATGTTAATTGTATAAATGCGTATGGATATTTCATAGGACAAAAATAATAAATTAGAACACGGATTTTACAGATTATTAAGATAAATCTGGATAATCTATAAAATCATAAAAATCTGCGTTCTATAAACCTTTGGAACTTTTAACCAAAAAAAACAGTTACTGTATTTTGCAAACAATATTATTGTTGTAAATTGTATCATAATTAAAATAAAAAATCATGGGATTATTTGAAACCTTTAAGAATGAGTTCATTGACATTATCGAATGGACCGACAACACACAAGACACTATCGTTTGGAAATTTCCACGTCATCAAAACGAAATAAAAACTGGTGCGCAATTAACCGTTCGTGAAACACAAGTAGCGATTTTTATTAATGAAGGAAAAATTGCTGATGTATTTCAACCAGGCAGATACGAATTAACAACTGCGAATATGCCAATTTTAACTACATTAAAAGGTTGGAAATATGGTTTCAATTCACCGTTTAAAGTGGATATTTATTTCGTAAATACCAAACAATTTATCGATCAAAAATGGGGCACGAAAAACCCGATTACATTAGATGATAGCCGTTTTGGTATGATTGAAATGCGTGCTTTTGGTAATTTCTCTTTCCGCGTTACAGATGCAGGAAAATTCATGAAAGAAATTGTTGGTACAGATGGCGAATTTACAACCGATGAAATATCAGAACAATTACGCACATTGGTCGTTTCTAAATTAACTGATGCAATTGGCGAAAGCGATATTAAAATTGAAAAATTTGCTGGTAACTTAAACGAATTCTCAAAATTTGGTGAAGAAAAATTAGCAGATGATTTTGATGGTTACGGATTAAAAATCACCAAATTATTGGTGGAAAATATTTCGATGCCAGACGAAATTAAAAAAGAAATCTTCGAGCTTTCTCGTTTAGATAAAATTGATTTGCAAAAATTAACGCAAATGAAAGTTGCCAAAGGTATTGAAAATGCTGCTGATAATGGCGGTGGCATGGCTGGTGCTTTTGTTGGCGTTGGTTTAGGTGGTATGATGCAAGGTGGAATCGCTGGTAGCAACCAACAAGGTGGTGCAACAGTGCCTCCACCAGTTTTACAAATGCATGTTGTAGTAAACGGCGCACAAGCTGGTCCGTTTGATATTGCTGCATTGACACAAATGGTAGCAAATGGAACGCTAACAAAAGATACGTTAGTTTGGAAAGCTGGCATGGCAAATTGGGCAGCCGCTTCCACAGTTGCAGAATTGAATACAGTGTTTGGTGCAGTTCCACCACCATTACCACCACCAGCAGTTTAATAATTTATTTTTTGAAAATATTGGCTTAGTAAGATGAATAAACTTGCTAAGCCATTTTTTATTATTTTTATATAAACCAAAAACTATGGAAGAAAAATTTGTTGACAAAACCAACGACATTAGTCATCAACTCAATTGCAAAGATTGTGGTGCTTTGTTGTTGTATTCACCAGGTGCACAAAAATTGGCTTGTAAATATTGCGGTGCACAAAACGACATCTTACCAAAAGAAAAAATTGAAGTTAAAGAAACGGATTACAACGACTTCATTAATAATAAAATTCAACAAGAAGAAAAACAAATTATAAGTACGGTAAAGTGCAATAATTGCGGTGCATCAACCACATTAAAACCAAATATTACAAGCGATAATTGTGCATTCTGTGCGTCACCTTTGGTGATACAAAATGGTACTACTTCAACCATCATAAAACCAAGTTATGTGTTGCCATTTAAAGTAGATAGCAATACTGCTCATTTAGGTTTTACAAATTGGTTGAATGCACTTTGGTTTGCACCAAATGATTTGAAAAAATATGCATCGCTGAATGAAAAATTAAAAGGTATGTATATGCCTTATTGGACGTATGATGCGAAAACAACTACACAATATCAAGGTGAACGCGGTGATTATTATTACACTACCGAACAGCGACAAGTTACGGTAAATGGAAAAACAGAAATGCGTAGCGAGCAAGTTCGTCACACGCGTTGGTCTTATAAAAACGGAACTGTTGTGAATACATTTGATGATGTTTCTGTTCTGGCAAGCCATTCATTACCTGATGAAACCACGCGTAGTTTAGAACCTTGGGATTTTAATAATTTGGCTCCGTATAATGAAGGTTTTATTAGTGGTTTTCAAACGGAATGTTATCAAGTTGAAGTAAAAGATGGATTTGAAACGGCGAAAAAGGTTATGTCAACTAAAATTGAAACTTCTGTACGACAAGATATTGCTGGTGATGAGCAACGCATTGGAAATTTAAACACAGATTACAATGCAATTACATTTAAGCATATTTTGTTACCAATTTGGATCAGTGCATATCAATACAACGGCAAAGTTTACCGGTTTATCATCAACGGCAGAACTGGAAAATTAGAAGGCGAACGACCATTTAGTTGGATAAAAATTGCATTAACCATTGCTGTTGTTGTTGCAATTATTGGTGGTTTGTTTTATTATTTTGGCGGATAGGATTTTTACTTTATGGCAAACCTTACTACCAATGCTTTTGAAACAGACACCTGTGTATTTTGTTGCGTTGCTCCTTTAAACATATTTCCCATCATAGAAAAAAGCGCACCCATGCCACCCATACTTTCAGGATTGTTGAACATGGATGAATAAATATCATTTGCACTTTGGTTAGAAACATTTAATGGCTTATCTAAAGTAACGCTCATTGCTTTCGCTATTGCGGTTGCTTCGCGTTCTGCTTTTTTCATTACTTTATCTATCAATATTAATTCGTATTTTTCTTTGTCGTTCAATTTTGAAGAAGTAACCATAGTGGTCACTTCTTTTATGCTGTTCAAATCTTTCTTTAATTTCTCAATTTGTGCTTCGTTTTTTAATTCTACTTCGTAAGCGTTCTCATACAAACCTAAATCTTTGCTGAATATATCTTTCGATTCTTTTTCTTCGTGAAATTTAAAAGATATGTTGTTCTTTTTCAAAACTTCTTCAATTTGTTTTTTCTTTTGAATAGCATCATTTTTTTCTTTGCGTTTTGCTTCTTCACGGTCTGCTTCTGTTTCATCGTCATTGAAATAGTTTTTTTCTTTTTTATCACCTATAGAAATCATTAAAGTAATTACATCCGGATTTACCATAATAGTATCGGAAACTTTTACTTCAATATATTTTTCATTAGAACCACTTGTTGCAGAAAATTGTGCTTTTAAGGAAAGACTAAAAAGTAAAATACCAAAAGAAAAAATGTATTTCATAGAAATTATGTTTGTGTAAATATAAAACGATTTTTTTATTTTTGACACGAACATGCCTTTATAATTATTTTGATATTACACACCAAAAACCTTCTCATCTACTTCTTTAAAAATCATTTGTGTTTCGTGCATAGTTTTGATATTGTCGTATACCAAAATTAAGCTGTTGCCGCTTTGTTTTAGGTTGCATTTCTTTTTATTGTTTTGAATTTGTTCCATCACTTTTGGAAAAAAGTCACTTTCATAATACGGCGATTTTGGATTGTCTAAAAAATAACAACGCAATTTTCCACCTTTTAAAATAATGCGTTCAAAACCGATTTTTTTCGCAATCCAACGAATACGCAAACCATCAAATAATTCGTTGATTTGTTTCGGTAATTTTCCAAATCTATCTTCTATTTTCTTCGCAAACTTTTGCAGGTTTTCTTCGTTTTCTATCGCATCTAATTCAGTGTATAAACGCAAACGTTCTTCCGTATTTTGCACATACTCAATCGGTATCAGCATTTCCACATCGGTATCAATCGTGCAATCATACACAAATTGTTTTTGTTCTTGAATTTGGTCTTTGAATACCTCTTTAAAATCAGTGTATTTCAATTCTTGTATCGCTTCATCTAAAATTTTATGATACATTTCATAACCAATATCAGCAATAAAACCACTTTGTTCACCACCTAATAAATTGCCAGCACCACGAATATCCATATCGCGCAATGCAATCTGAAAACCAGAACCTAAATCCGAAAATTCTTCCAGTGTTTGCAGGCGTTTTCGTGCTTCATCAGTCATCACAGATTTTGGTGGCGCCACTAAATAACAAAATGCTTTTTTATTAGAACGACCAACACGACCGCGCAACTGATGCAAGTCACTCAAGCCAAAATTGTTTGCGTTATTTATAATTATGGTATTTGCGTTTGGAATATCCAAACCGCTTTCCACAATATTCGTTGATAACAACACATCGAATTCACCATTGATAAATTCCAGCATAATTTCTTCGAGTTGATCGCCTTCGAGTTGTCCGTGTGCCGTGCGAATGGAAACATCAGGAATTAATTTTCGCAAAACCGTTTCCAATTCATGCAAGTCTTTCACACGATTATGCACAAAATAAACTTGTCCACCGCGATATACTTCAAACTCAATCGCTTCTTTTATAAATTCCACATCAAACGTGCGAACTTCAGTAGTTATTGGTATTCTGTTGGTTGGTGGTGTCATGATGTTCGACATATCGCGCGCACCCATTAACGAGAATTTTAGTGTTCTTGGTATTGGTGTTGCGGTCAGCGTCAATGTATCGACGTTAGCTGAAAAATGACGTAATTTTTCTTTTGCAGAAACACCAAATTTTTGTTCTTCATCAATGATTAATAAACCTAAATCTTTAAATTTTAATTCTTTATTCAACAACGCATGTGTTCCAATTAAAATATCAATTTTTCCTTGCGATGCTTTTTCTAATGTTTCTTTTTTTTCTTTGGCTGATTTAAAACGATTCAGAAAATCAACCTGAACACCTTGTTCTTTTAAGCGCGCAAAAAATGTTTTATAATGTTGCCAAGCAAGAATTGTTGTTGGAACCAAGATTGCTACTTGCTTTCTATCAACCACAGCTTTGTATGCAGCACGAATCGCAATTTCTGTTTTTCCAAAACCAACATCACCACAAATTAATCGATCCATTGGATGCGGTTTTTCCATATCAGCTTTCACGTCAGCAGTAGCTTTTACTTGGTCTGGCGTGTCTTCATACATAAAACTAGCTTCGAGTTCATCTTGCAAATAAGTATCTTTTGAAAAAGCAAAACCTGGTGCTAATTTTCGCTGTGCATATAATTTTATCAATTCTGCAGCAATGTCTTTTACTTTCTTTTTCGTTTTGTTTTTAAGATTTGTCCAAGCATCAGAACCGAGTTTATTTACTTTTGGCTCGTGTCCTTCTTTGCCAGAATATTTGGTGATTTTATGTAATGAATTGATGTTGACATACAACAAATCCTGATCTTTATAAATCAACCGAACCATTTCCTGCGTTTGACCGTTTACCGTAACTTTTTCCAAACCAGAAAATTTTCCAACACCATGATCAATATGTGTAACATAATCGCCTGGATTTAAATCTTTCAATTGGCGAATGGAAATGGCTTTGTTGCGATTGAAACCAGATTTTGTTTTGTATTTATGATAGCGATCAAAAATCTGATGATCTGTATAACAGGTAATTTCTAAATTAGTATCGATAAAACCTTGCGACAACGATTCGTAAATTGGATGGAATTTGATGTCGGCATTTTTATCCGCAAAAATGTGCTGGAAACGCTCTATTTGTCTAGGATTTTCAGCAAAAATAAATTTCTGAAAATGATTGGTTTGATGTTGTTTTAAATCCTGAATCAGTAAATCAAAATTTCTTCCGAATGATGGTTGTGACTGTTGATTGTAAACAATTTCTTTAGTATGATTCAGCTCTTTTTCATTTCTCAATAAAATGATACTATGCTTTTCAATTTCTTTCAATAAATCATCTGGTGCAATAAAAATTTCATTCAATGTTTTATTCAGAAAATGATGTTCTTTTATTTTCGATGATTTTAGTTTGTCATATTCGTCGAGTGCTTTGTCGTATTGTTTTTCAATCAGCTCTTTAAAAAAACCAACATCTTTAAACCATAATATTGTTTTTTCTGGTAAAAAATCAAACAAAGTAGCAACCGTTTCTTTTGTAAAATGTTCGTTGATATTTGGAATAATTGTTAACTCAGAAATCTTGCGTAAAGACAATTGTGTTTCTGGTTCAAATGTGCGCAAACTTTCCACTTCGTTGTCAAATAACTCAATACGATACGGATATTCGTTACCAAAAGAAAACACATCGATGATGCCTCCACGAATAGAGAACTCACCTGGTTCATACACAAAATCAGTTCTATTGAAACCATATTCAATCAACAAATCCAGCATAAAGTCTATGTCGATTTTTTCACCAGTTTTTAAGAACAACGTATGTTCGCGCAGTTTTTCTTTTCTAACTAATAATTCCTGAAGTGCTTCCGGAAATGTTACAATGATTTCGCCACCTTTTTTCGCATTCATCAATGCATTTAAAGTTTGCGCACGCAACAAAATATTGTTGTTGCTTTGTTCAGCAAAGCTGTGTTGCTTTTTATAAGAAGATGGCAAAAAAAGAATCTCTTTTTTATCTAACAAAACCTGCAAATCATTCTGAAAGTATTGTGCATCATCTGCGTCGTTGCAAATAATTACTTGAGTGAAATCAGTCAATAAAAACAGCGAAGAAGCAATAAAAGCTGGTGAAGCGCCAATAGTATTACGCAGCAATACACGTGCTTGCGGAATTTCTAGTTGTTGAATGAGTTCCTGTGTTCGCTTATCATCGCGAAACAAAAACAAAAGTTGCTGCAAATCCATTGCTAAAATAAAATGCAAACATACAATATTTGATTGGTTTTATTTGTTCATGAAACTATTACTTTATAGTATCAAATTATTTGTTATTTTTAGAAAAGAATGATTATTAAATGGGTAGAAAAAGTAGCGATAAAATTAGAATAAAAAATAAAAAGAAACTAGACGAAATTGTTTCAAAATTAAAATTAGTTTTTTCTAAACACGGAACTTCAAAATATACCATGGATGCAATTGCTACAGAAATTGGAATCAGTAAATCTACACTATATCAGTATTTTTCTAATAAAGACGAAATGGTAGATGCTGTTTTTGATGCTTTTGTTAATGAAATTAACCTAATTAAAGAAATAATACACCAAAATAAAATTACATATAAACAAAGATATATAGATTTTATTGCTGCTTTTTCAAAATTCTACTCAAATATTTCCATCTCTTTTTTAAAAGATATTATTCAATATCATCCAACTATTTGGCAAGAAATCAAAAATATAAATAAAACTTTTTCTGAAATTGGAAATCAATTTTATAAAGATGGTGTGGCTGCTGGTGAATTTAATGAAATTGGAATCAATGCTATCAAAAACACAGATCAATATTTAATCAGTATTTTATCAAACATTGATTTCTTGGAACAAAACAACCTTACAATACAAAATATTTTTGATAACTATTATCAATTAAAATTAAACGCCATTCTAAAAGACAAATAGATTTTCTGGAATTATTAATATATACATCTCCATAAAAACACCAAATCTTCATTTTCTATTACATAAATTCGTTATTCAGCAGTAGAATTTCGATATTCGTAATTCATAATTTCTGTCTATGGTATTTTTATTTAAAATGATTACGTTTGCTGATTTCAAAGAACATTGGTGGCTATATTTATCAATGCCGATTATTGCTTCCATTATCGGTTATGCAACAAAAATAGTGGCCATCAAAATGATGTTTGAGCCGCTCGAATTTTTCGGTATCAAACCATTTCTCGGTTGGCAAGGTATCATTCCTCGCAAAGCAGCTATCATGAGTGCCATTGCTTGCGATACGTTGACATCGCGCTTAATTACACCAAAAGAAATATTTGCGCGTTTAGATCCAAAGCGCGTGGCTGAAGAACTGGAAAAGCCGATGTTGCCAATCGTGGAAAAAATTACGCACGAAGTAATGAGCCATTATCAGCCAGGACTTTGGGAAAGTATTCCGGAAAATGTAAAGAAGTTATTGATCAAACGTATTCAGCAAGAATCGCCTGACATGGTGGCAAAACTGATGGAACAAACCAAAGATAATCTGGATGAAGTGTTTGATTTAAAAGATATGGTGATTACCAATCTTACCAAAGATAAAAAGTTATTGAATAAAATATTTTTAGAATCTGGTGAAAAGGAATTTGATTTTATTCGCAATTCAGGAATTTATTTTGGTTTTCTGATTGGTTTGGTGCAAATGATTGTTTGGATGCTGACGCAAGAACCGTTGATTATGCCAATTTTCGGTTTATTTACTGGTTGGTTCACCGATTGGTTGGCGCTGAAAATGATTTTTGATCCGAAAGAAGAAAAAAAATATTTAGGAATTTTTAAATGGCAAGGTTTGTTTTTCAAGCGACAAAAAGAAGTTGCCTCTGCTTATGGTGCTTTAATTGCAAAAGAAGTATTGACGCCAAGCAATATGATTGAATCAATTCTGAAAGGAAAATTATCAGATAATTTATTTACGATGATTCAGCAAAATGTGCAGAAAATGGTAGATGAGCAAGCTGGTGTGCTGAAACCTGTAGTAGTATTTGCAGTTGGTTCTTCTAAATATAAAAACATGAAAGATGCCATTACTGACAGAATGGTAGAACAATTGCCAGCTGCATTAAAACACATGGAAAAATATGCAGAAGATGCGATGGATATTCAAAACACTTTAGTAACAAAAATGCAGGAATTGACGCCAGAAGAATTCGAAGGTGTGTTGCGTCCAGCATTTAAACAAGACGAATGGATTTTGATTACTGTTGGTGCTGTTTTAGGTTTTATGGTTGGTGAATTACAGGTACTACTTATGGAACATTTTGTATTGCATGCTTAAATTTTAAAAAATACTTTTATTTTTAAAACTTTATTTTTAATATATGCTAACCAAAGACGATCATATTATTGATAAGTTTCGCGAAATGATTGAGAAGCGATATAATTATGTTGAACTTACTCAACGTTTTGATATTCCTTCGTCTATCAGTGAAGAAACTATTGCTGAAGTAAAAAATTATTTTTTAAATACCATTTATCCACCAGCAACTGAGCGCAAGCAATTAGAAGACGCATTTAGTAATTTAGCTGAATATGTGCGTTCACCGAAAAAAATTTGGGGTTTGTTTGGCAATATGGCTGGTGCTGTTTTTAAATTTGGCAGGCATTTTATGCAAGCTTTGAAAGCTGGTTTTGGCGCACTCGATTCTTTTATGGGTGCTAAAAATTTTGAACTTTCAATGGCTGAAATTGCTAATAAAAATGGCATTTTACCACCAATTTCTGATGAAGATTTTGAAGATACCATGTATCAATTGCCACGCGAAGAAGTAGAAAAATTTATTGGTGATGTGAAAGGTTTATTTGGTGCTATGGTGAATACCGTTTTACTAAAAAAGACATTAGCCATTTTAGATAATGTGATTGAAACGATGGAAAAAAAACCAAATACCTATCCAGCTGCTGATGTTGATGGAATTAAATTAGGACGTGGTTTATTAGAAAAAGGATACGCTTTGTTTTCAAAATATGACGAACCAACCAAACTCGCTATTGTAGAATTTATCTTCAAAAACGAAATGTGGTACATCGATTCTATTTACAAAAAAAAGGAAGAAAAATAGATTTGATTTCTTAAGAATCCTTCACATTTTAACTTAGATTAATTTTTTACTTTTACAAGTTATATGGCACGCAAAATAATTTATACAGATGATGCACCAGAACCGATTGGTCCATATTCGCAAGCAGTTTATATTAATGGTATGTTGTTTGTGTCTGGACAAATTCCAATAGATCCGTTTTCTGGTACTTTAATAAAAGACAGTATAGAAACGGAAACCGAGCAAGTGATGCAAAATTTATTAGCGATTTTAGAAGAAGCAGAAATGGATTTTTCGAATGTGGTAAAATGTTCAATTTTTCTGTCTGATATGCGAGATTTTCCGAAAGTGAATGAAGTTTATGGTAAATATTTCAAATCAAATCCACCAGCGCGCGAAACCGTAGAAGTAAGTGTGTTGCCAAAAAATGCCAATATTGAAATATCTTGTATAGCTGTGCGATAATAAATATAATCAACAAAAATAAAGAAAAACATGTATTCAAAAATAATTACGCTTTTTTGTTGTCTGCTTTTTTTAGCAACTAAAAATTTTGCAGAAGATGCAACTTCTTGTAAAGCAGCAAAAGATAGTATGAAAGTTCAATTTAATAGAAATGAAATGGGATTTTTTACACCAAGCAGAATGGTTTCAAATATGTTTAATTATTTTGTTATTACAAAAGATTATTATAAAAAAGTTCCTGTCAAAGCGTTTGTGAAAGATACTTCGTTGCAATATAAAACATGTTATAACAAAGCATTTCAATTAAAATTAGATTCTGCTTTTAAGTGTGATTTTTTTAGAAGTTCTGATTCCATTTTAAAAGCATATGATGCGCAAGGCAAAGGTTATAGAAATGCTGAATTTCCTGGTGGTGCTGGTGCGTTGGTGAAGTTTATGGAAAAAAATGTATCGCTTGCTAAAGATTCAAAACCTAGTGATGCTGATAAATATATCCGAATTTATGCATCGTTTGCAATTGACGAAAAAGGTAATTTATCTGATTATAAAATATTAAAATCCAATTGCAAAGAATGTGAAGAATTAGTTTTAGCTGCAATTAAAAAAATAGATAAATTTTTGCCTGCAATAGAAGCTGGTAAACCAAAGGTGGTTAGATATATTTTGCCTTTTGTACGAAAATAATTTTTTTATTTTAGCACATCAAAATAGAGTGTTGCGCTATCAAACATATTTTTGCCTTCCGATTTTCCTTCCGTAATAGTTTGTTGTTTTAAAGAAATAATCTGTTTGTTTTTATAATCAAATTCACCAGATATTAGTTGTGAAACTTTCATTTCCATATCTGTAAACGCTTTTTCAACTTCTTTTTTGATTTCTTTTTTTGATTCCTTTATTTTTTCTTTGGTTGGTTGCTCTTTTGTTAATGTATCTGTACCAAAAGCTTCTGCAATTCCGCCTGCCATTTCGGTTACCATTCCAGAAAACAAACCAGACATATTTTTTAGCATTTCGGTCATGTCAACAGATGAGTTTAGTTGCACTTTTATACGTTGGTTTGGTTTGTCGAGTTGCATTTTTGCACCACCAATTTTTTCCATTCCACCAGTTAATGATTTCGCTAAAAGTTTTGAAACCTCGTCCATTTCTGATGCGTCTTCTGCTTGTTTTTCCAATTCATCCATACTAATTAATGAATCTTCGATGTAAGTATGTCCATACAAAACAGAAAGTTGACTAAAAATTGGATATAATCCTTTTTCCAATACTTTATATCGCATTAATCCAACCATCATATCCGACATTTCATCTGCTTTTTTATTTTTAGAAGAGAGTTTTGATTTAAGTTCTTTTTCTTTTTCGTTATTATTATTCATAATTTCTACGATCTCGTCTTCATTTATCAATTCTTCAAATGATGCGTCTTTATCATATTTTACTTTAAATACCGTTTGTCGAATAGTGGCATCCAGTGCTGCTTGGCTAGGTTTTTCTGCAATAGACATTAGAGCAGTATCTCTGAAATATTCTATAAATTTCCATTTTAATAAATAACCATCTTTTGCTTTTATTTCATTTGTAATTTCAATAATAGCATGCACAGTATCTTCTAACGCAATTTTACCTAAGCTATCCATTTTATATTTTGCCGATGAATATTTATATTGTTTTATTTCTCCTTTGGCGTATTCTGGAAGTAATTTAATGTGCTCTTTTATTGGTATGGTTAATACGTTTTTATTATTATTATCCATAGCCAGTACTATTACAGCTGAAAAAAGTGAAAATAAGTGTGTATATTTTCATATAATTTTTTATTTATAAAACAAAATTAAACTTTTTGGCAAGATTGTAAGTAACATTCCTAATAATATTTATTCGATTATTTAAACGGTTAAATCTGTTAATTGGATTTGGAATTAGTATTGTTTGAAATTAAATATTCGACGATTTTTATTTAGTTTCAAATTTATTTTTCAGTTTTTTTTTTTTTTTTTTTTTCTTTTTTTTTTTTTTGTTTTTAATTTTTTTTTTTTTTTTTTTTTTTTTTTTTTTTTTTTTCTCCTAAAAAAAAAACCTTGTGTGCGCGCAAACCTTATTTTTTTTTTTGTTTTTTTTTTTTTTTTTTTATTTTTGGTTTTCGCTTTTGTGAAAGGAATAATGCCAAAAGAGAATTTTTTAAAAATTTTTTTTTTTTTTTTTTTTTTTTTTTAAAAATTTTTTTTTTTTAATAAAATTTTTTTTTTTTTTTTTTTTTTTTTTTTAATTTTTTTTTTTTTTTATTTTTTTTTTTTTTTTTTTTTTTTTAAAAATCCTTCTCTTATTAAAAATTTTTATAAAAAAAATTTTTTTTTTTTTTATTTTTTTTTTTTATTTTTTTTTTAAAAAAAGCAACTAGTGTTTCTCTTTTTTTCTATCCTTTCAAACCTGATTTTTCGCTGATTTCTAACATTCTATCAATCGGAATTTTTGCTTGGATGCGTAAGTCTTCGTCCATTAATAATTCTGGTAATTCGTATTTCAAACACAAATATATTTTCTCCAGTGTGTTGAGTTTCATGTGCGGACAATCGTTGCAGGCGCAGGCATTGTTTGGCGGCGCTGGTATAAATGTTTTGTGCGGTGATGCCTGCATCATTTTGTGTAAAATACCAGTTTCAGTAGCCACAATATATTCTTGTGCATCATCGGTTTGTGTGTATTTTAGCAAGCCAGTGGTGGAACCAATAAAATCGGAAATATCTAACAAAGCTGCTTCGCATTCTGGATGTGAAATAAGTTTGGCGTTCGGATGTTTTTCTTTTAATTTAGAAATTTTTTCGAGTGAAAAAATTTCGTGTACCATGCACGATCCGTTCCACAAAACCATTTCTCTGTTTAGTTTTTTAGAAAGATAGGCACCCAGGTTTTTATCTGGAGCAAAAATAATACCTTGCTCTTTCGGAATAGAATTCACCACAAATTCGGCGTTGCTGGAAGTAACGATATAATCGCTCAGTGCTTTAATTTCGGCCGTGCAATTGATGTAAGAAACCACGGCGTAGCCGGGAAATTTTTTTTTGAATGCTGAAAAATCATCAGCAGGACAACTATCAGCTAAACTACAACCAGCATTTAGGTCTGGTAGAATAACTTTTTTTGTTGGATTTAAAATTTTTGCGGTTTCTGCCATAAAATGCACACCAGCAAACAAAATAATATCTGCTGTGGTGTCTTTAGCTTTTTGCGCTAATTGTAGCGAGTCGCCAATATAATCTGCAATATCCTGGATGTCGGCTTCCTGGTAATAATGCGCCAGCAAAACGGCGTTTTTTTCTTTTTTTAATTTTGAAATTTCGGCAAATAAATCCAATGTCGGATCGATGTGGATATCGAGAAAACCACGAGTTGGTAGCGCGGAAATTTTTTCTTTTAAATCGAATTTTTGTTCCATTTTTACAAGCATTTTTTTTGAACTAATTTTTTCAAAGGTAACTGAATTTTTAAATTTCACTGAACGTAATTTTTTAAGATGAACCGTTGAGTATAATAAATAAATAAGTTTAAATAATTTTTTATTACTATTTATTATGTGTGTGAATTCGTGGAAAAATAGTTTTTAGTTATTGTCTCTTAGTAAATTGTTTTTTTAGAACAAGCTTTTATACACATCTTACAAACATTATTTATTTTCTTTTTCTTATTAATTAACTACTTGATTTTATTTGCATTTATAACCTATAACTTACAACTTATATCTTATAACTAACATTCAGTTGACTACTTTTTCCATACTAGTTTGTTTGTATCTTAAACACATGATTTTGTTATTTAGTTCAGTTTTTATGTTTGCAGTTTAGGTATAAATCGGTTTGTTGGTGGAATTTCTTTTACAGTTTTTTTTAAACTGACACGCTAAATTTTAATTCACAAATAGTACACGTTTTGCACATAAACTAATGTTAGTAATTATTCTAATAAATATGGTGTTTTCGTTTGTTAATTAACAACGGTGTGTATAAGTGTTAATGCTATTGGCAATGCTTGTGAAACTGTGTTTGTGAAACAAAAAATGTTTTTTTTAGTAATTATAGTTTTGTACCAACTATAGTAAATAGAAACATTTTTGATGCATATAACGTAGTAAAAGAACCACTACCATTTGCAGTAAAACTTGTAGGATTTATAGTATCATTAAATGTAATGGTTGTATAATTAACACTTTCTGTAACAAAATCTATCCAAAATTGGTATACATACTCACCAACTTTTTCATTTGTTTTTGTAAAATAATACGCTTTATCTATTATATCATTTGTGCTTTCAAGTGAATTATATAAAGGAGTTGGATAATAATGTTCGAAATTACTTATAGTAAATTGATCGGTATTATCCGTCTTTTTAATTATAGAAGTATGTGTATAGGTTTCAAAAACTGTATCAATAATTCTTAAATCAAACGAATCTAAAGTAATAATAGTTATTGATTCGGTAATTTTCCAAGAACTACTATCTTCCAAATCTTCTAATGCTAGTTTATTAATTGTCTGTATATTTTTATTTTCTTTTTTGCAAGAAAAAACAATTAAGAATATAGTTGCTAGTATTGTAATTTTTAGATTTTTCATTTTCTATTTTTATTAAAATTACATACTATTATTTAGTATTCGTTATATAACGAACTACTTTCTATATAATAGTTTACTTTTTCAGAAACAAAGTATTTTATTGATTGCTTATTTTTTATACGCTTGCGTATTTCTGTAGAACTGATGTCGAAAAGTGGCAAGTTATAGTATTTAAGATTTGAGATTTGAGATTTTAGATTTTCTGTTGTTCTATTATAAACTAGTATATCAACATTTTCTAAGATCCAATCAACTTCTTTCCACTCATTAAATTTAGCTACATTATCTTCGCCAATAATTAATGAGAATTTGTGCGTTGTAAATTGTTTCATCAATTCTTTCAATGTAACATGTGTATAAGATGGTTTCGGTAAATTAAATTCAATATCCAATACGTTGAAATAAGGAACATTTTCAATCGCTAATTTTACCATTTCTAAACGATGATGTTCATCAGCCAAATCACTACTTTTTTTAAATGGATTTTGTGGCGAAACAATAAACCAAATTTCATCTAATTGTGCAGCTTCACGCATATGTGTAGCCAACAACAAATGTCCAATATGAATTGGATTAAAAGAGCCAAAAAAAAGTCCGATGTTTTTAGTCATTTGTAACTGGTTCATTGGTGATTTGTAAAAATAGAATTATAAATGTTTACTATTTTTTTGTTCATTAAAGTTATATCAAATTGTTGAACGAAGTTGAATGCGTTTGTAGTAGTCATGATTCGTGATTCGTAAGTTGTGAGTATTTGTTGAATTAAATCAACAGCGTTATCAACATCTTTATAAATGTATCCAGTTTTTTCGTGTTCAATAATTTCATTTGCAGCTGCAAAATTGTTTGTAATTATTGGTACTTTGGCAGCCATTGATTCAATTAATACTTGTCCAAAACCTTCATTTTTACTGGTAAATAAAAAGACATCAAACATAGAAAATTGTTGTGGAATATTTTGTTGAAAACCTAAAAATTTTATGTTTGAATGTTTTTTTTCATAAATTGTTTTTAAACTTCCATCACCTATAATTACAAAAGAAATATCATTTCTTTTGCTTGAAATAATATTGGCAATTTCAATAAATTCTTCTATATTTTTTTCATGTTCTATTGCTGACACGATGCCAACAGTAAATTCTTTTTTATTCTTTTCAATTTTTGGTATTTTATCATTTTCAAATTTCTTTATATCAATTCCTGGATAAACAATTTCTAATTTTTCAGCATCTATAAATGGAATAAAATTTTTCTTTACTTCTTTACTAACACAAATTATTTTTTGTATTTTTTTAAATCGATATTTCCATTTATTTTTAATCGGAAAATTTACATGTCGATGTATAATTCCTGGAATATTTAATCCAAAAAATGAAGCAAATATAAAGGTATTGATTGCATGCGAATCATGTAAATGAATCAGATCAATTTTATTTTGATTACATAGTTTTTTTAATTGTATTGCTGCTAAAAAATCAACACCAAATCTTTTTTTAAACGTAATAGTTTTGTCTTTATTTTTTTTTGACAACTCACTATTTACTGGTGCAAATAACACCTGATTATACACACTATTTTGTTGATTTATTATATAATCAATCTGCTGTTCAGCTCCACGCCAAGTAGTTGCACTCGATATGTGTAGAATAGTTTTCAACTTTCTCTATTTCTATTAAAACCAATACAACTTATTATTAAAAAGATACTGGTTCCAATTTGTGTTTTTAAAAAAGGTTCCCAACACATAACCACTAAAATAGAACTGTATATTGTAATAAATAAATGATCTTTTTTTCTTATAAAATATAATAAAGGAAACATCAAACATATAATAAAGACTATACCTAACGGCAAACCAAGAGCTGCAGTAGTTTCTAAATATTGATTATGTATTCGCGCATAAACAGCACTAGAAAAATTTGGATAGCGTGTTTTATAAATTGTGTTTAATTCATCTTGCACATCACCGATTCCTACACCAACTAATTTATTTTTTTGAATGATTTCTATACCAAGTTTATCAGATAATATTCTTCTTGGATCTGAATAATTATTTAGAGAATCTGTATTATTTTTTAATTGTTCGAATGAATATTTAGTGTAATCAATTTTATTTTTTATGGTTGGAATTTTTTCAAACAACATAAAACCAATCACAATTATTAAACCTATAAAACCAGCTAAATACATGTATTTTCTGGTACTTATAAAATGTAAAAAAATGTACAATAATATCAAAAAGTAAACACTAAAAATACCTGTACGAACTGACATAACATGTATAAATACATACAACCAAAATAATACAATACCAAGTGCAAGTTTTATAAAATTAGATGTCGTTTTAAACAATATTTCTACACAAAAAATACATCCAATACTGCACAACACTGAATAATATATGTGATGTACTATTGTTTTCATTACTTCACCTTTTGAATATAATTCCAGATTATTAGCTAAATCAATTCTATAATGATAATAACTATAAACACTACTTACCACACAACAACTGATAAAAAAAATAAAGATGAATTGTATTTTTTTTTCATCCACTTTTTCAACAGTTAATAAACTAATTGGTATGAATAAAAACGGTATTTTATTTTTAATTTCATCTAAATAGGAAAGATGATTTTCAGAATTAAAATATGAAAGAAGGTGAATAAGTGCAATTATAAACAAAGCAATACTAAATGAAGATTTAAAAAATTTCTTGCTATTTGTTTTAACTTTTGCATCTAAAATAAAAAGCATACACATACACACAGTTGCAACACTTTGTAAAAACCTGGAAAAAAATAAACCTGCAATCCAAATTATTAAGATGGTAACAAATGAATTTTTTATTTGATTGCTATTTAAGATGGTATTTAATTTTTAACTTTTAGGAACTTCTGATACAAATTTAGTGTTTAAATACCTAAATTATTCTACCTTTATGACCGCAGTGTCAACCGAACCAATAAAAAATACAGATCATCTTTTTGAAGATGAATTATTACCGCATGCTGATGCGTTGTATAATTTTGCCTATCATTTAACTTATAATGAAGCTGATGCAAATGATTTGGTACAAGAAACCTTTATGAAAGCATTTCGTTTTATTAATTTATACGAATCGGGAACTAATTCAAAGGCATGGTTGTTTAAGATATTGAAGAATGCGTTTATAAACGAATATCGCAAGAAGAAAAAAGAACCAGAAAAAGTTGATTATGATGATGTAATTACTTTTTCAGACGAAGACGATGATAACAGTGCTGCCTATTTTGATTTAAGAGAAGAGTTGTTTGATGGAATTATGGGTGACGAAATTACTGTTGCTTTAAATCGTTTGCCGATTGATTTTAAAACGGTGATTTTATTGTGTGATGTAGAAGGATTTTCGTACGAAGAAATTGCAAAAATTATAGATATTCCAATTGGTACCGTTCGTTCACGTTTACACAGAGCACGAAATGTATTAAAAGAAAGTTTGAAAGAATACGCTCAGAAAATGGGTTTTAATAAAGAATTATAAAACGTCTAAAGACGAATAAAAACATATTTTATGCATATACAACCACATAATTGCCAACATCTTATCGCAGATATTCAATTGCTGTTAGATGGCGAATTAGACAGGCATAAGGAAAATAGAGTGCGTACCGAAATGGAACATTGCCCAACTTGTTTACAATATTACAACAGTCATACAGTTTACAAAAAAACCATTTCTGAGAAAGTAACACGCATGTCTTGCGGTCACGATTTCAAAGAAAATTTATTATCTAAGATTAGAGGTTTGTAGTATTTCTAACAGATTTCTCGGATTTTCACAGATTTTTTTTCACGCAAAGAATAAAGTAAGACTTTTCATAGAAATGAAAATCACTTCAATCATAAAAATCAGTGATAATCTGTGTTCTATTTTCCTATTCCAATTCTTACAGAAAAAGCAATTTCATAATAAGAAAAATCAAACTCTGATTTTGAATTTGGATTTTTCTTGGATGCAATTGGAAAATCGCCGTATAGTGTTGGTTTGTAGTCTAAAGCTAATATAAAAGGCACTCGTAAATTTTGTGTTGTATAATCAATTCCGAGAATTGGCGAAACACCTAAAGCAAAATAAGTTTGTGTGGCACCATACGTTTTTTTACCAATTCCAATAGCTGGACCACCACCAACATAACCAGAAAAATTTCTATTTCTACCAAATTCCCAATGTTTTTCGTAAAGCACCTGAAAATTTCCACCTGGTCTATTAATTACCACACCATGATAACCATATCTCAATAGTAATTCAATAGCATGTCCTCTTTGTTGATCTAACACATACACACCAGAAATGCCTAAGCCATAGCCAAAACGCAAACCAACCGCACCTTTATATTGTTGCGAAAAACTGGTATTTATAAAATAAAATAGTATAAATAGTGAAACGGATTTTTTCAGCATTTTTAAATTTAATAAAATAAAATGATGGTATGCGTTAATTTTTATTAATTCTCTACTTCTGAAGAAAGCCAAAAATTATTATTTCCTTCGCCAAGTACTATGGAAATTAGTTGTTGTTGAATCAACTCTAACATACCTAAGAAAATAAAAACAGCATGTATTTTGCTTTCACATTTTTCAAATATCTCAGTAAAAGATGCTTTACTTTTGGCAGCTATAAATGCAGTTAATTTTTCTTTTTCTGTTTCTATAGAAAATTTATATGGATTAATAGTATGTACTACTTTCTCATTTTTGTTTTTATATTTTTCTAACGTGCGTTTGTATGCATTTAGTAATTTAAATAAAGTGATGGTTTCTAACTCAGCATCTTCAGCTAATAATTTTATCAACTCATTCACTTCATTTTTTTGGTTTCCACGCGAATAACGCAACGAGCGATTGCTTTCCAATTCTTTCATCAACTCAACAGCAACTTTCACACGTTTGTATTCTAAAAGTTGGTCAATCAATTCTTGTCTTGGATCGATTTCATTTCCTAGTTCATCTATTTCTTTTCTTGGCAACAACATTTTTGCTTTAATACGCATCAATGTTGCGGCAACTAAAATAAATTCACTGGCTACTTCAATATTTAATCTTTCTAAATGTTGAATGTAATCTAAAAAATCATTTGTAATTTTATGGATTGGAATATCTTGTATACTTAATTCATCACGTTCAATGAAAAACAATAACAAATCAAACGGACCTTCGAACTGTGGTAAATGTATTAAAAATGGAGCAGACATATAGTATAAAGTATTTTAGTGTGCAGTATGCAGTAAATAAATTACTACATAAAACTGCTTACTAAAGATACTGCTTACTCAATACTTTAATAATGATAGTTATCTACACAAAACAAGTTACCAACAGAATAAAATATGCATTCGATTTTGTTTTTGTAAATTATTTTGGTATCGATTATGAAATTATTTCTGATGCTTCACATTCGAAAAATGCAGACAAATTTTATTTAAGTTATTCAACAGAAAAACATGAAAATTATTTTTCAATTTTTCAAGATGAGCTTTTGTTAGAAGATTCGATAAAACTGCAAAAATTATTTATTTCTAAAGAAAATGACATTCCTGTTTTTTTTCAAACAGATGAAAATTTTGATATTCGATTTGATCTTTTTGCTGCAATTTTTTATTTGATTACACGCTACGAAGAATATTTACCTCACGAACAAGATGAGCATGGACGATATAAATCTTCCAATTCTATTTTGTCAAACGCAGCATTTAATTTCTCGCCAATTGTAGAAATTTGGTTAGATTATTTTAAACAAGAATTAGTAAAACAATTTCCAGGTATTATTTTTAAAAATCACGAATTCGAATATCAACCTACTTTTGATATTGATAATGCTTTTCAATATTTAGGAAGAAATTGGTTGCACAAACCACCAAACATTTTTAATAAAAAATGTAGAAACGTTTTATTAAAAAATGAGAAAGATGCATTTGATACATTTGATTTTATTCAACAGGAAATCATCACAAACCAACTTCAACCTATTTTCTTTTTTTAATGAGCGATGAAGATAAACACGATTCCAATGTTTCGCCAAATTCAACATTATTGTACTTTCAAATAAACGCTCTTTCAAATTTTCAAATTGGCATTCATCCTTCGTATAACACAACAACTTTCGAAAAAATTAAAATTGAAACTACACGTCTGTTTCAAATTTTAGATAAACCTATTACTTTATCTAGGCAACATTTTCTGCGTTTTAAATTTCCAGAAACTATTTTAAATCTAATGCAAAATAATATAGAAATTGATTACACCTTAGCATATCCTGATGTTATCGGTTTTCGCGCTGGCTATAGTCGTGAAATTAATTTCTTTGATTTAACTAAAAATATAACAACCAAGTTCACTTTACAACCAAGTTCTTTAATGGATGCCACTTTTGAATACTATCAAAATAATTTAACAAATGATGAAATATTAGATAAATTTTTGCCGTTTTTTTACCTACTTAAAAAAATAAATGGTAAATTAGTTCCTATATTTCACAATGATTTACTAGCTATTGATAAATATCAGCAATTTTTTAAAAGTATAAATCAATTAGCAACACACAAATAAAATAGATTATGAAAAGAAAATTATTTACACAAATAATATTTTTGTCTTTTATATTGTCTTTGACATATAATTTAAAAGCACAAGATTATAAGTTTTCACAATTTTATAATTCACCATTAAATTTAAATCCAGCCAATACTGGAAGAATTAATTCATTGTATCGTTTAGTAGCGAACTACCGTTTACAATATCTTCCATTGCAAACACCATCACCATTCAATACTTTTTCAGCATCTGGTGATGCAGGCTTATTTCGTGATCAATTAAGAGATGATATTTGGGGAATTGGTGTAGTATTTACTTATGATAGACAAACTGCTATTCAAACTAATAGTTTTATGATTTCTACTGCTTATCATAAATCATTAGGTAGAGAAAAAAAACATTATCTAAGTGCAGGTTTTCAAGTAGGTTTTACCCAACGTTCGTTAGACAGAGGAAATTTATCATTCGAAAGCCAATTTGATAATAGAGTAGGCGCATTTGATTTAACACTACCATCTGGTGAAGTTTTTAAATCAGGTAAATATTTTCAACCAAACATGAATATAGGTTTAATGTGGTCGTCACAATTCTCTAAATTAATTGGTGCTTATGCTGGTTTTTCTATGTTTAATATCATTAAAGCAAAAGATACTTTTTTTAAATCTGATAACGAACGCGCAAGACGAATGAATGCACACGCAGGTTTGGTGTTTAATATCAAAAATAAAATTATGGTTTCGCCAAATGGTATGTTTATGACACAAGCAAAAGCAATTCAATGGGTAGCTGGTACATCTGTTAGTGTAAATCTTTCTGGAAAAGAAGAACCATTCAGAACGGCAGTTTCTGCTGGCGTTTGGGTTGACGGTAATCAAAAGTTAAAAGCTGGTGACAATGCAATGGGTTCAGTAATTGCATCAGTTGGTGTTTCTTTCTTTGGTGTTCAAGTTGGTTTAAGCTACGACGCAGCACTTAAAAAGATTTAAGTAAAGCAGTAAAAACATTTGGTGCACTAGAAGCATCTATCATTTACACAAGCAAACCGTTAGATAAAAAGAAGTATGCTTCACCATTAATGTGTCCTAATTTCTAACATCTTATTTCAAAATTATAGTTTAATGGTTGCAGATTTTCTGCAACCATTTTTTGTTTCACGTGAAACAAAAATTTTATATCACATAATACTATACAATTCTCTGTTGTATTTATTTATATCTCCAAAATAAAATTTAATATTTTAGGTTTAGTTTTAACTATAACATCTAAATACTAGGTAATAGATGCTAAATCAAGTTCGACATTACATTGACACAGTGCCGCGATGCTGTCATCCTGAACTTGTTTCAGGATCTTTTTATATAGTAAAAAACTACGTAAAATGGCTGTTTATTTTAGAATTAAACCTTATTTAAGTATAGTCATAATTAGTTATAAAAATTTGATTTAAACTCATTTTGTTTCACGTGAAACATTTCAACACTAATTCACACACACTAATTCACAAAGTGTATAATATTGTTGACTACTTGAATAAAATGGAATAATCGAATTTATAAAATTGTTTCACGTGAAACTAATCCACAGCAATCCACAGCTAGCTTATAAACATGTTTATTATTTTGTTGATTTTGAAATTTGCAATAAATTCTCATAACTCACGACTCACGACTCACGACTAATAACTATCTTTACACCATGTTTCAATCGTATGATGTAATAGTAGTTGGTGCTGGTCACGCTGGTTGCGAGGCCGCAGTTGCTGCAGCAAAAATGGGTAGCAAGGTTTTGTTGGCTACTATGAATATGCAAACCATTGCTCAAATGTCGTGCAATCCAGCAATGGGTGGCGTTGCCAAAGGTCAAATTGTAAGAGAAATTGATGCAATGGGTGGCTATTCAGGAATTGTCTCAGATAAATCGATGATACAATTTCGCATGCTGAACAAATCAAAAGGTCCAGCAATGTGGAGTCCGCGTACACAAAATGACCGTATGTTGTTTCATTTGGTTTGGCGTGAAATGTTGGAAAATACACCAAACATCGATTTCTGGCAAGATATGGTGAGCGAGTTAATTGTAGAAAAAGGAAAAGTTTGTGGTATCAAAACAGGAATGGGTTTGGAAATTCGAGGAAAAGCAGTGGTTTTAACGAACGGAACTTTTTTAAACGGCATCATTCATATTGGCGAAAAACAATTTGGCGGTGGAAGAGCAGGCGAGAAATCATCAAAAGGTATTACTGAACAATTGGTTTCTTTTGGGTTTGAAAGTGGTCGAATGAAAACAGGAACACCACCAAGAGTTGATGGAAGAAGTTTAGATTATACTAAAATGGAAGTGCAAAATGGGGACGATGATGTAGTTGGCTTTTCATACACAAAAACAGAAAAACCAAAAGAACAACGTTGTTGCTGGATTACTTATACCAACGATAAAGTACACGAAACACTTAAAACTGGCTTTGAAAAATCACCTATGTTTCAAGGTAGAATTCAAGGTTTAGGACCAAGATATTGTCCATCGATTGAAGATAAAATAAACCGTTTTGCTGATAAAGACAGACACCAGATTTTTGTAGAACCAGAAGGATGGAACACCGTAGAAATCTATGTAAATGGTTTTTCTACATCATTACCAGAAGATGTACAATACAAAGCACTCACTCAAATTCCAGGTTTCGAACTTGTAAAAATGTTCAGACCTGGTTACGCAATAGAGTATGATTACTTTCCACCAATGCAATTAAATCTATCTTTAGAAACGAAATTGATAAAAAATCTATTTTTTGCTGGACAAATAAACGGAACAACTGGTTATGAAGAAGCAGCATCGCAAGGTATGATGGCTGGAATGAATGCACATTTGGCTATTAAAGAACAAGAACCGCTTATTTTAAAACGTAGCGAAGCATATATTGGTGTGTTGATTGATGATTTAGTAAACAAAGGAACTGATGAACCATACCGAATGTTTACGTCAAGAGCTGAGTTTCGTATTTTGTTGCGACAAGATAATGCTGATATTCGTCTCACTGAATTATCTAATAAAGTAGGTTTTGCTGAACAAGAACGTGTTGACAGAGTTCAGGAAAAGAATAAAGCAACGGCAGAAATTATTCAATTTATCAAAGAATTTAGCATTGAACCAACAGAAATTGATGCTTATTTAGAGCAAAAAGGCACGACTTCGTTGATTCATAAAATGAAATTGGAAAAAATTGTAACGCGTCCACAAATAGATTTGCTGGATTTGATAGAAAATATTCCATCTGTAAAAGCGCATTTAGGCAAGTACGAAAGAGAGTTTTTAGAACAAGCAGAAATTTGCGTGAAATACGATGGCTATTTCGATAAAGAACAAGAACATGTCGCTAAAATGGAAAAATTAGAGCATTATAAACTAAAACCAGACTTTGATTATGCAGCCATTCCATCGCTTTCAATAGAAGCAAAACAAAAATTAGCGAAAATGAAACCGCTAAGCATTGGTCAAGCTAGTAGAATTTCAGGCGTTTCACCAGCAGATATTTCTGTATTAATGGTGTATTTAGGTAGATAAAATTCAATAATTAAGTAATTTAATAATGAAGAAATTAAAAAAAGGTTTTAAAAATCATTACTACATTGTTTTATTACTACATTGTTTTATTGCTTCATGTGCACAAATTGTAGCACCAACAGGTGGTGAACGCGACAAAATTCCACCAATTATTACATCATCCAAACCAGAGAATAAAGCCATTAATTTTTCACAAAAAGAAATTTCAATTCAATTTAATGAATGGTTGGCTCCTTTAACAAACGCAAAAACACAAGTTATTATTTCACCATCAGTAGAGCCATTTCCGAAAATTGATATTATGAAAAACGAACTTTCCATAAAGTTTAAAGAAGGAATTTTACAACCAAATACTACTTATTCTATTTTTTTTGGAGATAATTTGAAAGACAACAACGAAGGAAATGTACTTCCAAATTATAAATATATTTTCTCAACAGGAAATTATATTGATTCACTTACCGTAAAAGGAAAAATAAACACAACGACTGGAAAAATTCCTGAGAATACATTTTTGTTATTGTATAAAGATGCTGCAGATTCAGCTTTTACATCAAAAAAGCCATTTTATATTTCAAAAATTGGAACTGATGGAACGTTTAATTTGGAAAATGTGAAAGAAGGTGACTATAAAATTTATGCTTTAAACGATAAAAATGGAAATTATTATTACGATTTACCAACAGAAGAAATTGGTTTCGACACTTCATTTTATCATATTACCGGAAATTTAGATACGCTTAACTTTTTACTATTTCAACCAGAAGACGAAAAGCTTCGTATAAACGAATTTGACAGAACCATAAAAGGTGGTATGCTAAATATTACGTTTAATAAAGAATTGTCGTTCACAAAAGACCAAATTACAGCTTCTGTTTCTGAAAATTCAAATATTGAACCAATTGTTTTTCAAGAAAAAACACCAAATAAAGCAAAAATCTATTTTCCAAACCTTGAAAAAGATACAGCAAGTTTTACTGTTTTTTTAAAAAACAACAATATTTTGTTCGATTCAATTCGAGTAAGATCTGAATCTAAAACGTTTAAAAGCCAATAGTATTTTTTACAGACACAACTTTGTACAAAAATTTATCAGTTATAGAAACACAAGATTTTAAATTAGTCGCATCCAATTATTGTATTGCAGCTTTTGATACTTCACGAATTCTAGTAAAAGACACAGCAAACAAAGAAATTCCATTTTTTATTTCAAGAGATATTGATTTACAAACCTATTCTATAAAAGCAGACTGGAAAGCAGGAATTCGATATAAATTATTAATTCAAGATTCAGTTTTTACAGATTTAGCTGAAAATAGGTCAAAAATGCAAGAATTTTCTATTTTAGCAACTTCACTCAAAAAAGCTGGTAAATTATTGATTATGTATGAGTTACCACAAAAAAACACAAATTATATCGTAAAATTAAAAGATTCTCAAGGCAAAGTACTAGATACACGATTTTTAAGCGATTCTCAGCCGCTTAAAATTGACTACGGATTGCTGGTAGCTGGCAATTATGCAGTTGAAGTAATTGAAGATTTAAATAATGACGGAATCTGGAATTCAGGAATTTTTGTCAATAAAACATTGCCTGAAAAAATATATAAAGAACCAAAACCTATTTTAATTAAAGAAAATTGGGATGCTGAAGAAACTATCAAAATTGATTTTTCTGTGAAACCAATTAATACAGAATCTAAAATTCAAAATCCAGCAAATGATTCACCATTTTTGCAAAACAAACAAGACAGACAAAAAGGAACCAAAAATAATTTTGAATTAAAAGAATAAATTTGTTTTTAAATTAATAAACAAAATATTATTATAATTAAATTAATATACTTTATTATTATGTTATTCAATAATTCTAGAATAAATTAAAACTCGTATCTTGCAATAATTTATCCAAAACATACATCATTAAACATTTTATAAAATGGAAATTATACACTTCTTACTCGAACTTTTAACACATACAAAAGATGTTTTGTTGCATTTATTTCAACAACATGGAAATTTAATTTATGGCATTTTATTTTTAATCATTTTTATAGAAACAGGTTTGGTTATTATGCCATTTTTACCAGGCGATTCATTGTTGTTTACAGCTGGTTTATTGTGTGCACAAGCATCAGGTTTAAATATTTATTTTCTAATTCCATTATTAATAATTGCTGCTATTTTAGGCGATAATGTCAATTATTTTATAGGCAAATTTTTTAGTGAAACGGTATTGAAATGGCAATATAAAGGAAAGCCATTAGTAAATCCAGAATGGATAAACGATGTACATAATTATTTCGAAAAATACGGAAGCAAAACAATTATTATCGCTCGATTTATGCCAATTGTTCGCACCGTTACACCATTTGTTTCTGGTGTTGCAAACATGAATTACAAAACATTTTTACCTTATGATATTTTTGGCGGAATACTTTGGGTTGGCTCGGTTACCATACTTGGTTATTTTTTAGGCAACATACCTTTTGTAGAAAAAAACTTAGAAAAATTTATTTTAGGAATTGTGTTTTTGTCCATCTTACCAATGATAATAAAAGCAGTTCAGGTAAAAATGAAGAAATAAAATTTGTATTTTTAGAAATGCAGTTTCGCATTTTAATAAATAAATTTTTTTTTACACAAACCCAAACAGTTTATAATGGTTTTAAAATAGCGCTGTGTTGTTTTTTTTTAAGTACAACAACAAATTCATTTTCATCGTTACTTTTATTTACAAAGCAAGATTCTACAAGTGTTTCTACTGATTCTATAAAAATCAGCAAACAAAAAATGCGCAACGATAAAGCTAAAAAAGTATTTAAGTTTTTCTCGTATTTTAATTACAACGACAGAGGCACAGGCAAAGATTTTTCAGGAGTTGAAAAATATAATAAATACGAAAATAAAAAAATTACCTGTGTCGATATCGTTATCTATAAACCATTTGGATGTGTAGAAGATAGCTGTCCGCCTAAACTTACCAAAGCACAAAAATTTGGAAATGCTATTCATTTTAAAGGAAGAGAATGGTTTATTAAAGGCGATATTTTTTTTAAAGAAGGCGATTTGGTAAATCCGACTTTATTTGCGGATACAGAAAAACAATTATGGGATCGGAAAAAATTTAAAGATGTTCACATTCTTATTTTGCCAGATAGTTTGAATACAGACAATGTAGAAGTCATGATTTTTTTGCAGGATAAGCTTTCCTATGCAATGTCGATTGGTTACTCAAACAACAGAGTTGCGTTATCTGCTTACACCTATAATTTTTTTGGATTACCTAATTCACTAAGTATATATGCAGGTGTAAATTTTAATAAATATAATTTATGGACAGTTGGTGGTGCATACAGATACGACAATATTCAATCGTCTCAAATAAACTTTTCGACCAGATTTGTAGTAGAAAAATTAAATCAAAATGTAACACTTTCTGCCAACAGAAATTTCTTTAATTTAAAAACAAAATGGGCATTCAATGCTAGTTATTCTTATAAAAACTCAACCATAAGTTTAAATGGAAACCTGAATGATCCATCTAGTTTTACAAAAGCAAAATCGCATTATTATTCGCTTTGGCTTGCATATGGAATTCAACTAAATAAAATAATGCCTTGTAAAGATGATAAACTAAAATTTATTATTGCTACTAAATTAAATTACGTAAATTATAAAAACAGACCATTTATTATTGATAGAAACTTCAATGAATCTTTTATAAAACAACAAAATTATCGCATTGGGTTTGGGCTCGCAAGATGGGATTTTTATTTAGAAAGAAATGCTTTTTATGTAGATATTGCTGAATATTTTCCACGTGGAATCAGCGCATCTATTTGGACAGGACCACAAATTGATGAAATAGCTGGAAGGCGCGCTACATTTGATTTTACGATGAATTATGGTTTATATCTTAAAAAATTTGGTTATTTATTTCCCCAATTTTCGTACGGTGGTTTTATCAAAAACAGAAAAGGTGAGCAAATGTCAACAAAAATAAATTTGGATTATATTTCAAAAAAAGTTGCTTTTGCCAAACACATGTACTTCAGACAAGTACTAAAAACAGGAACAAATTTAGGCTTTTTTATACCTGAAGATCGATACTTCAACATTAATGAAAGAAATGGAATACGAGGTTTTTATTCACCAAATTTAAAGGGCTCAAAAAGTTTTACTTTAAGTGCCGAGTGTGATTTATTTTTAGATAAAATGGTCATCTTAAGCAAAGGAATGGTATATGCTTTTTGTGATATGGGTTGGCTAAGCGAGAATGGAAAAAAATTAATTATACAAAGCAATTTTCAGTATGGAATTGGTTGTGGCCTTCGTTTCAGAAGTGTGGATTTAGGTTTTCCGTATCTTGATTTTCAATTTAGTTTTTATCCAAAAGGAAAAAGTTTTGGTGCACAATTTTTTCAATTTAAGCTATACGAAAATAATTTTAATACAATTCTTGAAAACAATATGTTTCACGAATATGGAAGCAAAATAAGCAATTAAATTAGCGTTTTTTTCGTTTTACTTTTGTCATTTTCTCATACATTTCATGAATCATTCCATCACCTAATCCAACTTTTGGAACAAACAATGTTTCAATACTTAAACGTTGCATTATATGCATAAAAATCGTAGTTGCAGGCACAATTACGTCTGCTCTGTCAGGACGAAAACCATATTTTAAAATACGTTCGTCAATTGTCATACTTTCAAGCTTATCATATGTAAATTGCAAATCGCTTAAATGAACTTCGTTGTCTTTGCGTTTCACAAAATGTTTTTGTATAGTGTTGATATTTCCACCAGAACCAATTCCTAACAACGGCTGATATTTTCCTTTAAAATGATCGACCCAAACATCCAGTTCTTTCCAGTGTTTTTCTTTTATTTTCCCAAGCGTCATGCGCAACGTACCAATATTGAACGACCATTTATCAACTAATTTTCCTTTCGATAATAAAATTAATTCGGTAGAACCACCACCAACATCGATGTATAAATAATTTTTATTTTCTTCTAACTGTAATTTTTCTACATGGTTCGAAAGAATTAATTCTGCTTCTTTTTGACCAGTAATAATTTTAATATCGATACCCGTTTTTTTCAAAACTTTCGCAACAATTTCTTTCGCATTTTTTGCATCACGCATCGCCGAAGTAGCACACGCCATGATTTGCACTGGTTTGTGTACATCAATTAAATGTTTGAATGCTTTCATGGTAGAAAGCAACTCTTCTGTTTTCTTTTCAGAAATTTTTCCTTTTAAAAAAGCTTCTTCACCAAGCCGTAGAGCCACGCGATACATAGCATCTTTCACAAACTGCGGACCAGTTGGTGTTTCATACACATTAATAAAAATTAAGCGAACAGCATTAGAGCCAATATCAATAGCAGCAAATTTCATTTAGTAAAGTTACAAGTAAAAAGTAATTTGTTATTAGATAAAATGGAAAAAGAAAACACAAAATTTATTTTATATTTTTTCAAGTTTTCATGCATTATGTCTATCGAATTAAATCAAAAAACAAGATTGCAACGTATTAATTCTATTTCTTCTTTGCAACATCTTGCCAGAAATCATAAATAGCATCTTGGCTTCTGATGGCAACAGCTGTCGTTTGTTTCTTAAATAAATTGTTTTGTGTTTCATTAAAAATACGCGCCTTCACATTGTCGCGCCATTGCAAATCTAAAATATGCAACAATTGTTTTTGTATTTTTCATCTAAAATTGGGTGGCAATTTCAACTCTAAAATCTAAATTTCGTGTCATTAAATCTGCCGAACCGATATATATTTCTGGCTTTCCCAAATTATGAAACATAAACACACGGTTGTGTTCTAAAAATTTATCTACTATACTAATAGCTTGTATATTCTCACTCAAACCAGGCAAATTTGGAATCAGTGAGCAAATGCCACGAATAATCAAACGAACTTTAACACCAGCTTTACTTGCCTGATATAATTTCTGAATCATTTCTTCATCTACCAAATTATTCAACTTCAAAAATACTTCTGCTTTTTTCCAGCTTTTGCATGTTTGATTTCTCTGTTGATTAAAGTATTGATTTTACTGCGCAAATTAAATGGTGCCACCAGCAACTTTTGTAGCTTCGGCACCGAATAATTTTTATCAAAAAAAGTAAAAATTTGTCGCGCTTCTTTTGTTATAATTTGGTTACAAGTTAGCAACATCGTATCGGTATAAATGCGTGCTGTTTTTTCATGTAAATTTCCAGTTCCAATACAACCATAATAAATTTTATTACCTTTTTCTCGGCGCGTAATAATACACAATTTAGAGTGTACTTTTAAACCAGCAATACCAGTAATTACACGCGCACCAGCATCTCGCAAAATATTGGCCCAATCGATGTTGGCTTCTTCATCAAAGCGAGCGCGCAATTCAATAAACACGGTAACGTCTTTACCATTGTGAAGTGCTGTAATTAAGGATTTTATTACATGTGAATTCGATGAAACACGATACAATGTGATGCGTAAATGAGAAACATTTGGATCAATGGCAGCTTCACGCAATAAATCTAAAAAGTAATCAAACGAATGATATGGAAAATTCAATAACATATCTTTCTCTTTCATTTTTGCTAAAATACTTTTTGTTTTATGCAAATCGGAATGAATAATATGTTCTTGTTTTGGATTGAGTAAATGAGTTTTTCCAAACGTTGGAAATCGTATAAAATCTTTGAAATTATGATAACGCGAACCAGCATACAATTCTGTTTTTTTTTTAGGTGGAAGCACCACAAACCTAGATAAAGTATAGGTTGGAACTTCAATCAACGCGTAGTGTGTTTGGTTGGTTTTGGTTTTTGAAAAACGAACTGCTAAATAAATAGAAGCATCTTGCAAAACCGGAAATTCTTTTACTTTATCCAACATTACTGGAAAAATTTCTAGCCGCACTTTTTCTTGAAAATAAGTACGCACAAATTCACCATGTTCTTTGTCGAGATGCTTTTCATTAAGAATAAAAATGTTTTCTTTTTCTAAATCTTTTAAAAGATGCTGATAGGTTTTATCATATCGTGTTGAAAGTTGTTTTAGTTTTTCATTTATTTTAATCAGTAATTTAGTTGGTGAAATTCCAATATCGATTTTAGCATTTTTGTCAACATCAATCATGCGTTTAAGTGTTGCAATACGTACACGAAAAAATTCGTCTAAATTATTAGAATAGATTCCTAAAAATTTCAATCTTTCCAACAAAGGAACGCTTGCGTCTTCTGCTTCTTGTAATACTCGCTCGTTGAAGGATAGCCAACTTAATTCGCGATTTATAATAGGTATATTTGTCATTGGAACGATGAAAATAGCTATTTATTAATCAATTCTTTAGTTTTCACAAAAAATTCACACTTGCCAATTTTTGAATTTGTTTCTGTCCAATGATTGATATCAAAAGCAATTCTGAAAACGGCACAAGTTGGAAATTTTTCTAACGATATTTTTGTAAAATGAAAAATCAACGAAGACAAAATTGGTTCGTGTCCAAACAAAAAAACATCATTATAATAATGATCAATCTCAGAAATTACGTTTAAGATTTGTTTTAAATCACCTGAATAAATATCGTGTTTGTATAAAATGCAATTTGTTGGATAGTTTAAGGTTGTAGCAATTCCTTCTGCTGTTTTTCTGGCTCTTTTTGCTGATGATGATAGAATAAAGTCTGGTTGAACATTATTTTCTTTTAAAAAATTTCCTATTAAAAGAATTGCTTTTTTTCCTCGTTCGTTGAGTGGTCTGTCAAAATCATCTAAATCAGGATTTTCCCAACTTGATTTTGCATGACGAATAATGGTTAGGTATTTCACTTTTATTTTGAGCTATTTTCTGTAAATTTAATCATTTCAAAAACTATGTCAGAAAAAATGAACTGCATAAATTAATTCATTCGCTTACACCAAATGAAAAAAGCATATTTTAAAAAATTTGCATATAAATCTAAAAATGAAAAAGAAAATCCATATTTAATTTTGTTTGATGCAATTTTAAAACAAAATGAATACGATGAAGAAGCGCTCAAAAATAAATTAAAAAGCACCAAACTTATCAATAATTTTTCAGCAGCCAAAAACTATTTAGTAGAATTAATTATTACCACGTTTTCTACGATTCAGGAAAACAGTTCAATTGAAAATAAATTGATTTCTATTATTCAACAGTTTCCTTTTTTATTAGAACGACGCACTAATAATTTATTGGAAAAGAAAATTCAACAAGCAAAAAAAATGCTTATTGACTTTGAATTGTATAATTATTTTGAGGTGATTCATTATTATGAAAGTTTGATTTTAGAAGTTGACAAACATTATGCATCTAAAAAAAAGATGCTCACAGAAGAACAAAAAATTTATCAGACAAAGCAGCAAAATATTCAGCAATATCAGCAACTAAAGGATGAATGGCTAATTATCAGACAAGATACAAACACGTATATCAGAGAGAAAAGTAAGATAGATTTTGTAACAGAAAAATTAGCGCATCCTTTATTAATTGACGTAGAAACAGCTATCACAACAGCATCTAAAATTCTATTTTATTATGTGCGAGTTGGATATGCTTTAATGGTAAACGATGTAGCAACAGCTTATAATGATAGTGTTGCGCAATACTTGGTGTTGAAAAACAATTTAAATTATTGCAAAGCAAACGAAAAAGAAGTGATTGTAACCTTGAGTAATTTTGTGTTGCGTATGCTGAATGTCAATAATTACGAATACTTTGATGAAGTCAAACAATCGTTATTTCAATATCTAGAAAACTCGAAAGACATTGATTTGGTGCAATCAAAAAAATTAAATATTGCGCTAGTCGAGAAAAATCAATATTTGGAAAAACAGCAGTTTGATAAAATTTACGGATTGCTGCCAACGTATATGAACGTAATTGATTTTTACACCAAAAGACAAGATATTCAACTTTCTATGTTGTATGATATAGCAATGATTTATTTCTATAACGATAAATTTGATGAATGTTTGAATTTCGTTTCGCAGGTATTAAACCACAAAGCATTACACACAATGATAGATTTAGAAAGTTATTGTTTGCTGTTAAAATTGTTTGTTTTTATTGAAATCAATCAGACACATCACTTTGACAATAACATTGAAAATTTACGTAGAAAATTATATCGCGATGATAAAATGTTTAAAGCAGAAAATGCTATTTTAAAAATGTTGGTTGAATATAGCATTGCAAATTCTTTAGCAAATAAAATTAAAATTTTGAAAGAATATAAAATTAAAATTGAAACTGTTTTACAAGATAAACTCGAACAAAACATCATTAATTATTTTCCAATTATTTTATGGTTAGAGGCAAAATTGGACCACAAAACCATCTACCAAAAATTTAATCAATATTAATTCTGAAAGTTTATTTATTTATAATTTAAAACACTGATTATTAATAATATACAGTATAAAACTATTTTTCTGAGCTATAAATTTCACTCTGTTTTTTACATTGTTTAAGGTTTATAAGCTGCTTATTTTTGTTTCATCATCATCAATATTCATCATTATGAAAAAAACAAACAACGCTTGCTATATAATAGCACTTTGTGTTTGCTTCGCATGCAATGCAAACTCAAAAGAGAATACGGCTGAACAAAATTCATCCAATTCAACTGCAGAAAACCAAGGCAACAATAACACAGACGCAAAAGTGTTGCGCATGCAATTGTCTTCCATCAAAGACAATCAAGTAACCAAAGGCGATGCGGTTTTGTTCCTATTGCCACAAGGTTGGCAACAACAAGGCCAATTAGATTGGGACGCTCAAAACACGCAATTTCCAGCAAGTGGTGAAATGCATGTAAATAATCCAGAGAATACAGCACAATTACACATTTTTAAAACCTCGTTTTATACATTGTCAAACCAGTCAATGCAATACGCAGGAATCAGACTTGGCACCAAATATATGGGTGGCACCGTGGTAGCTAATATGCCAGCAAATACTACTGATGCAACGATGCGTACATTAAATGAAATGAATGTTTTGCCCGAAGGTTTTAAAATTATAGATACCAAAGTAAATCAAATAGAAAGCACCAATCCAATAGATATACAAGCTCGACAACAAAATCCGCAAGTGCAATTTATTTCTGATAATGTTATAAGCAAAGGCACGTTCTCTAAAAATGGCGAAAACTATACCGTGTTGATTAATGCCTACGTAAATGGAACAGTAAACAGAAGTATCAATTTTTCTAATTGGCAAGTATTACCCATTTTGTTTTTTATAAAACAAGATGCAAACGAAAAAGAAAATACAGAATTATGTCAAGCCGTTTTAAAATCCATACGCTACACACCAGCATTTCTGAGCGCACAGCAACAAGTCATAAAATTTTTAACAGACCAGTATTATCAAGGTGTAAGAAATATAGCAGCTATGAGTCAGCAAATCAGTCGTAATAATGATGCTATGATTGCAAGCATAGATAAAAATTATGAGCAAGCCAATGCAAGCTATAAATCTAATTCAGATGATGGTTTTTCGCAATACATACGTGGCGTAGAAAATTATAAAGATGAAAGTGGTGGCATTTATGAATTACCAAGTTCGTACAACACAGCATGGAAAGGTAATAACGGCGAAATTATTTTAACGAATGAAACCAACTATAATCCAAATATTGGCTCCACACAAAACTGGGAACAGTTAAATAAATAAATCAAAATTATAATCTCATGAAAAAGCAATTTTTTTTAGCAACAATTATCATTGCATGTGTTTTATTAGGATGCAAAAAATCAAACAACAATAATCCAAATATAAATAACGGACAAGGCACTATGTCACTTACTTATGCTGGCAAAACCATCACGTTTGATTCAGTGTACAGCAGACTGCCAAGTGTTTCAAATGACCTAAAACGGATAGTTGGAAAAAATACAAATGCCGTCTTAAATAACACACTATCTACAGGAACATTCTGCTATTTTGATTTAGATAGTTTATCAATTGGCAAACACATACATTACACGTATAGGCAGTTTGATGTAGGCGTTTTGTTTTTAGATAATAATACATTTATAAGCCGAGAAGGTTACGAATATATTTATACAATTACATCAAACACAAACAACAAACTATCTGGCACTTTTGCATTTCGAATAAATAATAGCAATCCTCTAGATTCTGCAAGAGGCATATTTAAAGATATTTCTATATAATAAAACCAACCAATCAACAGAAATTCAATTAATAATACTGAATTTAATAAAACCATTTTTCATAATGGATGATGATGACAAATCGCAAAAAATAGTACATAATTGTTTGTAATTCAAAATTAATACACTATATTTGCACCACGATTTGGGAAGAGGACTTGACAAAGTCCTCTTTTTTATTAAATAAAATGGAAAAACAACTACAATTAAAACAAACCATTGAGCAAAATTTAAATGAATATTTTGCCAATACAGATTTGTTTTTAGTAGATGTAAAAGTTCTTTCAAATGGTAAAATTGAAGTATTTGCCGATGGCGAAACCAATAATATTACTATCGATGAATGTGTGCATATAAGTAAGCATTTAAACAACTTCTTAGAAGAAAATGGATTAATGCACGATAATTTATCGCTCGATGTTTCTTCACCAGGAATGGACGAACCATTGAAAGCACCAAAACAATTCAAAAAACAACTCCATAAAAATGTAGATGTGGTTTTGAAAAATGGCTTGAAAATTACAGGCGAATTAATAGCTGCAGCTGAAAATCAAATTTCTATAAAAGAAATAATTATCATAAAAAAAACAGAAACAATAGAAGAACATACCTATAGTTTCGATGAAATAAAATCAGTAAAAAAACATTTTAATTTCAAATTATAAATCTATTTAAAAACAGGTAAAAGATGGAAAAACAATGAATAGTATAGAATTAGTAGAATCGTTTTCGGAGTTTAAAGACTTTAAAAACATCGACCGACCAACTATGATGCGTGTTTTAGAAGACGTATTTAAAACGCTTTTGCGTAAAAAATATGGCTCTGACCAAAATTTCGACATCATTGTAAATACAGACAAAGGTGATTTGGAAATCTGGCGTCACCGAACTATCGTAGAAGATGGAAAAGTAGAAGACAAATTAGCGGAAGTAGAATTTGCAATTGCAAAAACGATAGAACCAGACATGGAAGTTGGCGAAGAATTATACGAACCAATTACCATCGAATCTTTTGGACGTCGTGCAATTTTAGCAGCTCGCCAAACATTGATTTCTCGTGTATTAGATTTAGAAAAAGACGAAGTTTATAAAAAATACAAAGACAGAGTTGGCGACATCATCACAGGCGAAGTGTATCAAGTTTGGAAAAAAGAAATTTTATTGTTGGATGACGATGGAAACGAATTGATTTTACCAAAAAATGAGCAAATCAAAACCGATTTCTACAAAAAAGGCGATACTATTCGCGCAGTTGTAAAAGATGTTGAATTACGAGGTAGCAATCCACTAGTGATTTTATCAAGAACAGATGCGTCATTCTTAGCGAAATTATTAGAAAACGAAGTTCCAGAAATTTTCGATGGTTTAATCGTTATCAAAAAAATTGTGCGTGAACCAGGCGAAAGAGCAAAAGTTGCGGTAGAATCTTATGATGACAGAATTGATCCGGTTGGTGCGTGCGTTGGTATGAAAGGTTCTCGTATTCACGGCATTGTTCGCGAGTTGAGAAACGAAAATATTGATATCATCAATTACACACAAAATATCACTTTATTATTGCAACGTGCATTAACACCAGCAAAAATTGAAGGTATTGCTTTAGATGAAAATAAAAAACGTGCATCTGTTTATTTAAAACCAGATCAAGTGTCGTTAGCAATAGGTAAAGGTGGTTTCAATATAAAATTAGCTTCTAAATTATCAGGTTACGAAATCGATGTATTCAGAGATACAGATACCGTTGCAGAAGAAGATGATGTGGATTTAGATGAATTTTCAGATGAAATTGATGGTTGGGTAATTGATGAATTCAAAAAAATTGGTTGCGATACTGCAAAATCTGTGTTGGAATTAGATAGAGACGAATTAGTGCGCCGTACCGATTTAGAAGAAGAAACTATCGACGATGTAATTAGAATATTAAAAACAGAATTCGAATAAGATGAACAGTCATTAGACATATGTCATTGGTCATTAGTGAAATACCATTGACTATCGACCATTGACTATTGACTAAACAAAAAAATATGTCAGAAAGTAAAACGATACGATTAGCAAGTGCCGCTAAAGAACTCAATGTTGGAATTGCAACCATTGTGGACACACTTCATTCCAAAGGGTTTAAAGAGGTAGCAAATTCTCCAAATACTAAGCTCTCCGAAGAGCAGTACAATCTTCTTTTGAAAGAATTTAGAAGCGATATCGTAACCAAAGAAAAAGCCGAACAAATTAATATCGGTAAACGAAAAGAAGAAGAATTACTTATTAAAGATGTAATTAAAGAAATTCCAAAAGAAGAGGTAATTCATACAATAAAAAATGAAGTAGAAGCACCAAAAATTTTAGGCAAAATTGATTTAGATGCACCTAAAAAAATTAATAAAGAAGAGCCCAAAAAAGTAGAAGAGAAAAAAGAAGAAATTCCTGTAAAAAAGGAAGAAGAAAAACCGAAAAAAATAACTAAAAAACAAGAAGAAGAAATAGTTGTTGAAAAAATTGAAACAAAAGAAATTGTCGTTGAAGAAATTAAACCAGTTGTAGAAAATATTGTAGTTCCTGAAGAAATTACAAGAGCAAAAATTGAAACACTTTCTGGTCCAAAAATTTTAGGTAAAATTGAATTACCGATAAAAGCAGAACGTCGTCCAGAAGATATTTTCCGTGATGATGAAAAAGCAAAACGCGAAAAAGCAAAAGTTGACCGAAACGCTGGTCAAAAAAGAACACGTATACAAATAAATAAAGTAGACATCACAAAAGTAGATACTACTAAAGATGTGCGTGGTCCTCGACCAAACAACACTGGTGGAAATGGCGGTCGTTCTGATTTTAGAAGAGGTCCAGCACCTGCAAAACCAGCAGACAAATCTGAAGGTATCTCTGAAAAAGTAATCCAAGATAAGATTCGTTCTACCATGGCAAAATTGCAAGGAACGAAAACAAAATCAGATCGATCAAAATATAGAAAATCAAAACGTGACGACCATGCTTCGCGTGCTGAAGGAGAAGACACAGAATCAAACGTATTGCAAATTACCGAATTCGTTTCTGTAAGTGAGTTAGCGAATATGATGGATGTTACACCAACACAAATCATCAGTTCTTGCATGGGTTTAGGTGTATTTGTTTCTATCAATCAACGATTAGATGCTGAAGTAATTGAATTAGTAGCTGGCGAATTTGGATACGAAGTACAATTTATTAGCATTTCAGATGAAGATGACGAGGAAGAAGAAATTGAAGATACACCTGAAGATTTAGTGAAACGTCCACCAATTGTTACCATCATGGGTCACGTTGACCACGGTAAAACATCATTACTGGATTATATCAGAAGTGCAAATGTAGTAGCTGGTGAAATGGGTGGAATCACGCAACACATCGGTGCCTATGAAGTGGTAACTGCAAAAAATGAACATATCACATTCTTAGATACACCAGGCCACGAAGCGTTTACCGCAATGCGTGCACGTGGTGCTAAATTAACGGATATCGCTGTTATAGTAATTGCTGCGGATGATAACATCATGCCTCAAACAAAAGAAGCAATTTCGCATGCACAAGCTGCAGAAGTGCCAATGATTTTTGCCATCAATAAAATTGATAAACCAGGCGCAAATCCTGATAGCATTCGTAACCAATTATCTCAAATGAATATTTTGGTGGAAGAATGGGGTGGAAAATTCCAATGTCAAGAAATTTCTGCAAAACAAGGCTTAAATATCGATTTATTATTAGATAAAATTGTGTTAGAATCTGAAATTTTAGATTTAAAAGCAAATCCAAATAAAGCGGCGCAAGGCTCTGTAATTGAAGCGCAATTAGATAAAGGTCGTGGTTATGTTTCTACCATAATGGTACAAGAAGGAACTTTAAACATCGGTGATTTCATTGTTGCTGGACAATATTTTGGTAAAGTAAAAGCAATGACCAACGAACGTGGTGTTCGTATTGATACCGCAGGACCATCGGCACCAGTGCAAGTGTTAGGTTTATTAGGCGCACCAACTGCTGGCGATAAAATTAAAGTGTACGAAGACGAAGACGAAGGAAAAGAAATCGCAAATCGTAGAGCAACCATCATTCGTGAACAAGGTATGCGTGCTAAAAAACACATTACATTGGATGAAATTGGTCGTCGTTTAGCATTAGGAAACTTCAAAGAGTTGAACTTAATTATTAAAGGTGACGTAGATGGCTCTGTGGAGGCATTAGGCGATTCATTATTGAAATTATCTACAGAAGAAATTCAGGTAAATGTAATTCATAAAGGTGTTGGTGCAATAAGCGAAACAGATGTATTATTAGCTTCTGCTTCTGATGCGATTATCGTGGCGTTCCAGGTTCGTCCTTCATTAAATGCTAAAAACTTAGCGGAAAAAGAAGATATTCAAATCAAATATTACACCATCATTTACGATGCAATCGAAGAAATCAAAGCTGCGATGGAAGGTTTGTTAGAGCCGAAATTTGAAGAGAAAATTGTTGGTAATATCGAAATTCGCGAAGTATTTAAAGTAAGCAAAGTAGGTACGATTGCAGGTTGTTATGTATTAGACGGAAAAGTAGCACGTAGCAATAAAATCAGAATTATCAGAAATGGAATTGTGGTACATACTGGTGAACTAGAATCACTAAAACGTTATAAAGACGACGTGAAAGATGTTACTAAAGGATACGAGTGTGGTTTAAAAATCAAATCATACAACGATATTGAAGTTGGCGACATTGTAGAAGCATTCGAGCAAGTTGAAGTAAAACGTAAGTTGTAAATTGGTCAGACGACTCAAAGTCGTCCGACCAATGAATAATAAAACCGCATATCGAAAGATGTGCGGTTTTTTTGTTTAAATACTAATCCGAAAGTAGACTCAATCTAGCGTTAGTGTTCCGTAGGATCACTAGTGTGTATTGGTTCAGACGGTCTACTATTGTAATAAGAAAGCTAAAACAGAATTACAAACTTTAACTCAATCTCACAGTATTAAATCACTCGGTCTTTGACCGAATTTGAGGTTCTTTGTTTTGTGTATATAATTGTGCTTTGTACATTCAATCAGTAGATAATGGTTTTCTGTAGGACACATATACCAAAATTGTTAAACAAAAAATAAAAACTTACGTATAAAAAAACCGCATCAAATCGATGCGGTTTCTATTTTTAAAACAACAAGAAAATACTATTTACTAGCTTCTTCTTTTTTCTTGCAGCACTCTTTTTTCATTTCTTCATTTGTACAGTGTTTTTTATCTGCACAACATGGTTTATCACAAGAAGCTGGATCGCATTTGCCAGGTGTTTCACATTTTGCTTTTTCACAAGATGCCATATCACAAGCTGCATCATTCATAACGATACATTTTTTCTCTACAATCTTGTGTCCTTCAGCATCTGTATAAGTTGTATCTAATAAATAAGTGCAATTTTTTCCACCTTCACAATTTTCCATTTTTGCTGCACAATCTTCTTTGCTCATTCCTTCACAACCAGCTGTAACAGCCGTTCCATTTCCTGCATTCATATCAAAACCTTTACCAGCAATGTATGGTGCAATTACTAATGAAACAATTGACATTAATTTTATTAAAATATTCATTGATGGACCAGATGTATCTTTAAACGGATCACCTACAGTATCACCAGTTACCGCAGCTTTGTGTGGTTCAGATTTTTTGTAGAAAGTTTCACCATTAATCAACACACCTTTTTCAAATGATTTTTTAGCATTGTCCCATGCACCACCAGCGTTTGACTGGAACATACCCATCAACACACCAGAAACAGTAACACCAGCTAATAAACCACCTAATACTTCAGGACCGAAAATGAAACCTACAACAATTGGTGTAATTAATGCAATTAAACCAGGTGCAATCATTTCACGGATAGATGCTTGAGTAGAAATTGCTACACATTTTTCGTATTCAGGTTTTGCTTTGTATTCCATAATTCCAGGAATTTCGCGGAACTGACGACGAACTTCTTCTACCATTGCCATTGCAGCACGACCTACCGCAGAAATTGCTAATGCTGAGAAAATGAAAGGAATCATTCCACCAACAAATAAACCAGCTAAAACATCTGCTTTATAAATATCAATATGTTGATTGTCCGGCATGGCAATACCAACAAACGCTGCAAATAATGCTAATGATGTTAAAGCAGCAGATGCAATCGCAAAATCCTTTTCCTGTAGCTGCTGTAGTGTTACCAACTGCATCTAAAATATCTGTTCTGCCACGAACTTCTTCTGGTAATTGGCTCATTTCTGCAATACCACCTGCATTATCAGCAATTGGGCCGAATGCATCAATTGCTAATTGCATAGCCGTTGTTGCCATCATACCAGCAGCTGCAATAGCCACACCATATAAACCAGCTGCATAATAAGAACCGAAAATACCACCTGCTAATACTAAAATTGGCAATACCGTACTTTCCATACCAACCGCTAAACCGCCAATAATGTTAGTTGCATGACCAGTTGAAGATTGACGAACGATAGACATTACCGGACGTTTTCCCATTGCTGTATAATATTCAGTAATAATAGACATTAAAGTTCCTACCACTAAACCTACCATGATAGCACCAAAAACACCTGTTGATGTAAAAGCATGACCACGTAATGATAAGGTTTCCGGTAAAATGTATTTTACTAACGGATAAGAAACGATTGCCGTTAAAACGATAGAAGACCAGTTACCTAAGTTTAAAGCGTTTTGAACGTTTCCATTGTCATCTTTAACAGAAACAAAGAAAGTACCAATCCATGAAAATACAATACCTAAACCAGCAATGACCATCGGTAATAAGATTGGACCTAAGCCACCAAAATTATCTACAGAAGTAGTTTCTTGACCTAAAACCATGGTTGCTAAAACAGTTGCTACATAAGAACCGAATAAATCGGCACCCATATCAGCAACGTCACCAACGTTATCACCAACGTTATCTGCAATAGTTGCAGGATTACGAACATCATCTTCTGGAATACCTGCTTCCACTTTACCTACTAAGTCAGCACCAACGTCAGCAGCTTTGGTATAAATACCACCACCAACACGTGCAAACAATGCGATGGATTCAGCTCCTAATGAGAAGCCAGTTAATACTTCAATAGCTCTTTTTAAGTTTTCAGGGCTTGCAGCTCCATCAAACAAGGTATATAATACGATGAATAAACCACCTAAACCAAATACAGCTAAACCAGCAACGCCTAAACCCATTACAGAACCACCTGTAAAAGAAACTTTTAGTGCTTGTTTTAAGCTGGTACGAGCCGCTTGAGTTGTTCTAACATTTGCTAAGGTTGCTACTTTCATACCAATATATCCTGCAAATGCAGAAAAAACGGCACCGATGATAAATGCAATAGCGATTACCGGACTAGAATCTGCGTGTGCATTTCCTAAAATTGCTAATAAAATAGCAGCAATTATACCGAAATACGTTAAAACTTTCCATTCTGCTTTTAAGAAAGCGATGGCGCCATCTGCGATGTAACCGGCTAGTTCCTGCATATTTGCATCACCAGCATCTTGTTTTTTAACCCAGGCAAATTTAATTGCTGTGATTATCAAACCAAAAATTCCCAAGAAAGGAACTACATAAAATAAAGTATTCATATTGTATTGATTTTTAAAGCGGTGCAAAAGTACAACAAAGTTTACAATTATTAACAACTTGCTCAATTTGTTAACTATAAAACAAAAAAGCCATACAAGATCCTGTATGGCTTTTTTTATTGATTAGCAGTAGTTTATATTAATCTACCGATTTTTTATCGCATTTGGTTTTACCTTTTTACAATCTTTTTTGATTCACCTTCTTTACATGCAGGTGCACCTTGTCCTTTTGCACAGCAGCCATTTGGTGTTCCAGTAACAGCCACTGTTCCTGTAGAAGTAGAGGCAGAAACATTATATCCTGTTTTTGAAGCTAATTCAGCAACTAATTTTTTATCAGAAATTAATTTTTCATCATAAACAATCACTGCTTTACCGTTAGCAGCACTAACAGAAGTAACTTCAGTAACACCAGCAATTCCAGTAGCTGTGCTTTTAAATTTTGCTTCACAGCCACCACAATGCATACCTTTTACATCTAAATTCAAAGTGCTTTTTGCAAATATTGCTACAGAAGCAATTAATAAAACGAATAATAAATTAAATTTTTTCATGAGATTTTTTTATTTTTTTGTGATAGATTTTTTAATGAAAATGCATTAATCCAATGATTAATGACACAATAAAGAACAACAAAGATAGTGCCACCATTATTTTGTTTTCTTTTTTAAATCCAACAATTCCTAAAGGTATGGCTACTAATGCTAACGAGATTTTTGGGTCGAGCCAGTGCTCGTATGAACCAGTTTTTATTCTAAAAATCAACATCCAAAAACCAAACACTAAAACCTACCGCAAAGATGGTTTCTACTATAAGTGTTTTCTTTTTATAGTTTAAAAAAGTATCATGATTGCCAGAAAAAAAAAGACTGTTTTTATTAAGTAAGACAATAAAAACAACACCGCAAACGTTAAATGTATGTGTAAAAGTATTTGATAATCCATTGTATACAACTTTCGACAAAAGATACAAAAAATAAAGTTTTTGTCTAAAAAGAATGATTTATGGACAATTTAATTTATTTTTGTACTTAGCTGTAAACTATTAAATACCAAATTAGGGTAGCCGTAACTAGTTAATAGAATGACGAATAGCATTTTTAAATTTTTTATAAGCGCACTGCTTATGTGTGGTTGTTATGTTTATTCATTGCTCAAGACCCAACTTTTGCCCAATTTTATCAATTTCGTACCTTTTTAAATCCTGCTGCTACTGGTTCTGAAAAAGGACTGAACGTAGCCATGATTTATAAAAATCAATGGAATTATGTACCAGGTGGTTTTAATACCTATGGTATGTCGGTTGATGTGCAATCTGCAAGAGCATCATCAGGATTTGGTGTTACTGCCTACCGTGATGTGGAGGCAAAAACACTACAAACCAATTATGTAAGCGGATCGTACGCATATATCGCACGCATTACAAAAAATATAAATCTACATATTGGTGTCAATGCAGCATTCGTCAATAAATCTATTGATAGAAGTAAATTAATTTTTACGGATCAGTTAGATGCTGAAGTTGGACAAGTGCCTGGTGGTTCCAGTTCCAATATTGTGTTGCGAAAAGTAAATTATTTTGATTTAGATGCAGGATTGTTGTTGCGTTTTCGATATAATATTCACGACCATGCGGTGCATAATTCGTTTGGTTTTGCCGTGCATCATTTAACGCGTCCAGACGAATCGTTTCAAAATATAAATACAAAAATTCCGATGCGTTTTACGGTAAGTTATGGCGCTATGTTTCCTATTTCAAGAGGTAAATACAAACGCAACGTAGATTTTTATGTGTCGCCAGTTTTGAAGTTTGATTATATGGAAAAACTTCGTGTGTACAATGCAGGTATGTTTGCTACGTTCAAACCTGTATATGCTGGTGTAATGTATCAACTTAATCAATATAAAAACAACAACACACACGGTTTAATTATTATTGGTGGAATTGATTGGGATTTAGGTCAAGATGATTTTATGACATTGAATGTTGGTTATAGTTATCAGTTAGATTTTACTGGTGTAACATCAAAAAGCCGCGGACAACATGAAGTAACCATTCGCATGAATTTCAACAAAGTTGCAATAGATGGACCGAAAAAGAAAAAAAGTAAAAAGATTGACTGTTATGATTTTCCAGGTAAAAATGCCGTGAAATTGTTTTAAATTTAGATAAGATGAAAATTCCATTTCGACTATTATTTTTATTTGTTATTTTACTTGGTTTTAATTCTAAAGTATTAGCAATCTGTGATTTTTCCTTTATAAAACAAACGTATGTTCTGGAGATGTTGTAACCATTGTTTTAGCTAAACCAATATCTATTTATCATAATATTATAGTATATAAAGGGACTTTCCATTTGGTTCTGTTGCAAACTCTGCCGATTTTGCAGTAGTTTCTCCTTATTCATTATCTGACAATATCGTAAAATAAGATTCAGAGGTAGAAACAACACCACAAGTTTATACTATATTTTTAGGCAGAAGATAATGTAAATCCAAATCCACAAATACCTTGTAGTCCCAAAAAAACAAATAACTGTAAATCCATCGCCAGACCCAGAAATTAGCAATATTGACAATTTTACTTTTTGTAATGCTGTTGGAAATACAGATGTTACCATCAGTAATACATCATCTACAAAACCAAATAATACCAATTATACTATTAATTGGGGCGATGGAAGTCCTGTTGTAAACGACCCTACATTTTCAACAGATTTAACACATAACTATGCACCTGGAAATTATAAATTAACGGTAACAGTTACAAGCAATTTTCCTGCACCATGTAATGTTGCTACAAAAGATTTTTATGTAAAAGTTGGCTCTATATCTCCAACATTTGCTCAAATAGGACATTAGATATTAGATGCGCTCCTTTTGATTTTAAAATTAATTTTAATTTACATCAGCAATGTCGGTAAATCCGCCATTTACTTCTTGGAAAATTTATATTAACGGAGAATTAGATACTACATTTACTCAGGCAACATTGCCTGCAACATTTACACATCGTTTGAAGATGGTAGCTGTGGTTTTAAATCAAAAGATTGTTCTGCATCTGATGCAGACAAGTTTTCGTTTAAAATAATTGGTGAAATTGGAAATGGATTGTGTGCACAGTACTCATCAACAAGTTGTTTTCCAGTTAAAGATTCTATTAAACCATTTATTTTGGGAAAAGATACAGTTTGTATAAACGAACCAACACAATACATAAACGGCGATCCAAAAAGTAAAACCATTTTTGAAAACAATAATACTTGTATCACAAAACCTAATAGAATTTGGGACGTAGTGCCAAATATCAATTTTACTCAAACACCAGCATTAAATGTAGTTACAAAGAATGATTTAAATATTACATTTTCCGATACAGGACATTATCGTATTAAATTAAAAGTTTTTGGAGATTGCAACGATAAAGACACTTTCAAAGATATAGTAGTAGTACAAAAAGTAATCGCTCGTGCAAAGTTCGTGTCGCCACCATGTATTCCTGCTTCTGGTTTTGTGGATGTTCCAATAAGTAATTTATCTACTAAACGACCATCGGCTCTTGGTTATGTTTGGACGATTACACCATCTTTGGGAACTTCTTTTCTGTAGGAAACGCAACTTCTGATAGCGTAACCGTACGGTTTACACGTTCAGGAACGTATAACGTAAAACTATTAGTACTTGGTGCTTGTAGAGATGAAACTTGGGACAGTATATTAGTTATTAAAGGTAAACCAGCTATCGATACCTTGCCAATTCCAGAGGGTTGTTCGGTACCACATATTTTAGCAAATCCAGCACAATATTTTAATACAACCAACGGTGGCGACCCAGCAGCAACTTATACTTGGACATTTGCTAGTGGAACTCCAGCATCTTCAACGATAAAAACACCAGTAGATGTTACATATACAGGTGCAGGCACTTTTCCTATAATTTTAAAAATAAGTGCTTTGTGTGGTGATTCCACATTAACCAACATCATTAAAGTAAATAACTTTCCAAAACCAAACGCTGGTCCAGATTTAGGTGCTTGTAAGTTTGATGCGCCATTTAAAATAAATCCTGCTGCGGTTGGTGGCGTTTAGCGAGCGCATGTATTATCGATTCTTTACAAGGAATTTTAGTCCATTAAGTGTACCTAATGGCACTTATTCTATTGTGTATGTACTCAATCCACTAGGAGTTTGTCCAACGTTTGATACAGTAAAAATTTCTATTTTTGAATTGGTTGGTTTAGAAGCAGGACCAGACCAAACTATTTGTAAATCAACACAACCATTAAAACTCACTAACGACCCTCGTTTTCGGGAGGAAACTGGATTGGACTAGGTGTTGTGAATAATGTTTTAGGTATTTTGACCCAATTGGTTTAGCGCCGGGTTTTTATCAAGTTGGATATATATTTTCAGATTCAAGTGATGCTTGTAAAGATACTGCATAAAAAAAATAACCGTTTTTCGATAGTATTCATATTTCAAAACCACCAGTTTTATGCGCTGGACAACCGTATAATTTTGGTTTGTTAATTAGCAATGTTTCAATTTCAACTTGGAAATTTGGCGATGGAACACCAGATGCCATTATTCCAAATCCAACACATATTTATGCAAATGCAGGTTCATTTATTGCAACACTTTATGCAGTATCACCAGACGGATGTAAGGATACGATAAAGTAAATTTTACAGTTACTAAAAATCCGCCATTAAAATTTTTAATGTCTCAGATAGTACCTGTACAGGATTAGGCGTTACGTTTACATTTCCACCAACACATGATACGGCAACTAATTATATCTGGAGTTTTGGAGTACGATAAACATACAGGAAAATCTTCCAAATCCTCATATTGTAGATTTTCCTGTTCCTATTACGCGACACTTTTTATATAATTACACTGCGTGCTGATTATTGTGGACCTTCTTTCTATTCAGATACGCTGAAAGTAAAAGCAAAACCCTAAGGCCATTTTGGCGTGCAAAGTATCGGTTGCTCACCATTTCAGCCAATATTAAATAATACATCATATGGTTCGTCCACTTCTTTTCATGGAACTTTGGAAATGGGCAAATTTCATTATTGCAAAATCCAGTTGCACCTACCTATGTAAATACTACACGCAGAGATACCACATTTACTATTCGCCTCAATTGCATCTAATACTTGTGGCACAGATTCCATTAAAAAAATAATTACTATAAAAGGAAACGATGTAAAGCACGCTTTTTCACCAATATCGATCGTGGTTGCCAACCATTATCTGTTGATTTTTATAATACATCCAATCCTGGCTCACAAATTATTTGGGATTTTGGTGATGGTAATTCAGCTTATGCAGACCAAGTCACACATACGTATGATACTTCAGGAGTATTTAAAGTTAAATTATTAGCGATTGGTGATTGTGGAAGAGATTCTGCATTTAGTACAGTTGTAGTTTATAGTAAACCTAAACCACAATTTCAATATTCTAAACCTTGTGCAGGTGTTGGAACTCAATTCATCAACCAATCTACTAATGGAAACAGTTTTATTTGGTATTTTGGTGATGGTGACTCATCTATTTCAACACAAAAAAATCCATTGCATGTATATGCATCAACTGGACGATATATAGTAAAATTAATTGTAGCTAACAGCCGTCCATGTATTGACTCTATTGAGCAAGTGGTAGTAGTGACCATACAGCCAAAAGCACTATTTACAGTAGTAAAACCAAACGTTTGTCAAGACGAACCAACCGTTTTCTTAAATCAATCTACTAATGCAATAAATTATGTTTGGCAGTTTGGAAATGGCGAATCATCAACAGTAGCAGGTCTCTCTTATGTATATCCAGAAGCAGGGAACCTATAATGTTACACTAACTGCCATTAATGGCGAATGTAGAGACAGTTTAACCAAACCTGCATTCGTTCAAATTTATCCAAAACCAATAGCTAATTTCCTATACGATTTAGGTCCACAGGGTTTTAATATTCCGATAAATTTCACCAATACAACCTTTGGCGGCAACACTTTCTTCTGGAAATTTGGCGATGGAGACACTTCAATTGCTACAGATCCATCACATCAGTATGCTGGAGAAGGTCCATACCGTGTAACGCTTTATACTGTAAGTGATAAAGGATGCAAAGATACTATCAACTATCCATTAGGTGTTGATTACAATGGACAACTATATACACCAAACGTATTTGCGCCAGAAACCGGTATTGGAGAAGCTGCCATTTGGAACCCAAAAGGGCTCAGCATGAAAGAATACCACGTGGAGGTTTTCTCTACATACGGACAATTATTGTGGGAAAGCACTGCACTCGAAAACGGACAACCATCCGAAGGTTGGGACGGCAGATTTAAAGGAACTATTATGCCACAAGATATATACGTCTGGAAAATCCGCGCCATCTTTATTGACGGCAAAGCCTGGGAAGGTATGAAAGATCCTAAAACAGGCAAAAAATCCATTATGGGTTCGGTTTTGTTGTTGAGGTAAGATATATTGCTAAATGAAAAAACCGCTTGCTTTCGCAAACGGCTTATAATAGAAATATTAAATTTACTATAGTAAGAATTCTTGACAAACTAACCAATCTAAATGAAAAATTCATTATCTCGGTGAACATCACCGACTTCATAGCTTGTTTAAGAAGTTTGTAAATTCCAATCATAAAAACCAATGAAGTAGTACTAAAGCAATGCCTGTAAAAGTAAAACCACTTACAGTTTTCCATTCCAGCCAACATACACATCGTCAAGCACTTTCTTCGCACGCAGCGATGGTGGAACAATATTCAGTGTTTGGCAAAAATTGCATGTGTATTCGTTCTTAGTAGTATCTGCTTCTAAAGGTGCTCCGCACGAAGCACATCACGGCAATTATACTTCCTTTTGGATTTGTCTTTTCGTTTTTATGAAAATAAAAAACCAAATTTTTCAGTTCTTCTTGATTTATAGTAACAAAAGAAAGTTTTTGGTTGCAATTCGCGCAATCAATTTCTGTAAGCACAGTATCTGCTGGTGTTTCCACCACATGATGACAATGATAACAATTGATAGCAGCCACTTTATGGTAATTCATTTCGATACTCATAAAACCCATAAAATTAGTGCTGCCGTCATCGTACTCATTCAGTTTTGTGATGTTAGAAAACACCACCGCATCTGTCCAGGTTCTATCAGAAATAGTTCCGCATTCTTCGCAAACAGGATTTCCTTCAACAGCTTGAAACGGAATTGGCTTGCTGCATTTGTCGCAAATAACATTCAGGTTGTATTTGTACCAATTGTAAGACAAATTCATAGTATAGTTTTATAAAACAAGATACAAAAACTTTAGAAATGAAAAAACCGCTTGCTTTCGCAAACGGTTTCGAGTCTATTTTTCAATTGAAATCATAAAAATCATTTCAATTTGTGTTCTGTTTTTAGTAGATTACTTTTCCTAAACTGGTAATAATACTTGCAAGTCGAATAGAATCCCAAATTCTGTTTTCGGTTCCACCAGCGTGCAACACCGATTGTTCGTGGCTTTTCACACACATTTCGCAACCGTTTACTGCACTTACTGCTAAACTGACTAATTCAAAAAATTCTTTTCCCAAAACAGGATTCATCATAATGTTCATACGCAATTTCGCAGGCGCATTGTTATATACTTCTTTATCTACAAAATGACGAAAACGATAAAATACATTGTTAGCAGCCAACAACGAAGCACACGCTTGTGCATCAGCAATTTCAGCATCTGTTGCTTCTAATGCTTTTGCTTTTAAAGCAAATGCATTGACTAAGATTTCTTTATTGTTATTCGATGCAATTGCCAACGCCATCAAATGTGTTTCTTTTGCCGATAAATGTTCTGAAGTCAAAACAGCTTTTGTATTTAACTTTAAATCGCGCAAATATTTGCTGTCTGCAGCAGCCAAATATTGCAAAGTGGCATTAGTATAATTTGGCTCAATACCTAAGTCAGCCAAGAGTTCTTGTATAGTTTCGTGCATGATGTTAGTGATAAGTGATGAGAAATAAGTGATAAACAAAAGAAAGAGTAAGTGATAAAAACTTATCACTTACTACTTTTTACTTATAACTATGATAGCGTTGCTTCGCCTTTTTGCCAGTTGCAAGGGCACAATTCGTCTGTTTGTAATGCGTCTAGTACACGAATTACTTCTTTTACATTTCTACCAACTGATAAATCGTTTACAGAAACAAAACGAATAATTCCTTGTGGATCTACGATGAATGTTGCACGGTAGCAAACTTCTTCGCCTTCAGTTAAAATACCTAATTCGCGAGAAAGCGATTTAGATGTGTCAGCCAACATTGGATGATTAATTTTGTTTAAACCTTCGTGAGCAGTTCTCCAACCTAAGTGTACAAATTCTGAATCAGTTGAAGCACCAATCAAAACTGCATCGCGGTCTTTGAAATCGCCATTAGCACTATCGAATTCAATAATTTCTGTTGGACAAACAAATGTGAAATCTTTTGGCCAAAAATAGATAACCATCCATTTGCCATCTTTTTGATGCACGTCGTTTGTTAAGTTTTGAAATTCTTTACCTTTCTCTACACTTACTACTGATTTTTTGTCGAATGAAGGAAACTTTTGTCCTACTGATAATAAAGCCATTTTTGTTTATTTTTTTAAAGTGATGAATAATAATTAATATGCAAATTTACGAAATATTCTAATAAATAAAATCGATTGTTATTTATAATACGATAAGTAAAATCTATTAATGTTTCAACCAAGCAGAATACATCCAAATTTCTTTTTCTTGTTGAGTAATAAAATCCGTGAGCATTGTATTTGTTCCTTCGTCATTGAGTTTATCTGCTGTTTTCAGAATGGCTCTTTCTAATAAAATAATAGTTTGCAAACTTGAAACAACTAATTGAACAGCAGTTTTCGCATCTGAAATATTTTTTCCTTCTTTGATACTTGATTTTTTTAAGTAATCAGAAAACGTATGTAATGGCGAAAAACCTAAGGTGAGTATCCGTTCCGCAACTAAATCAATTTTTAATTGAACATCATTATATAGTTCTTCAAATTTTACATGTAGTTCAAAAAAATGTTTTCCATTTATATTCCAATGTAAACCACGTAAATTTTGATAATACAATTGAAAGTTTGCTAATAACGAATTTAATTCATTTGCTAAAGCTTCAGATTTTTTGCTATCTAAACCGATTTGTGTATTATTTTTAATTTGCTCATGTTTTGCTTATTTGATAATGTAAAGATGATGGAATTTGTTTAATAACAAAAATTGATTAATTTTATGATTCGATAAGAAAAACTGATACATGAATATTTCATTGACACAATTAGAATATCTTTTAGCAATTGACAATTATCGTCATTTTGCCAAAGCAGCAGATGCTTGTTTGGTAACGCAGCCAACTTTATCCATGCAATTAAAAAAACTGGAAGAAGAGTTAAAAATAATAATTTTTGACAGAAGCAAACAGCCAATTATTCCAACAGAAGCTGGTGCTGCATTAATTGAACAGGCGCGTATTATTTTGCGTGAAGCCAAAAAATTAGAAACCATTTCGAAAGGTTTTGATGATAGTTTTGAAGGCAGTTTATCTATTGGAATTATTCCTACCATTGCGCCATATTTGTTGCCTTATTTTTTAGGCGATTTTATAAAAAAATATAAAGGTATCAAACTCATAATACAAGAACTGAAAACAGAAGATATTATTCAGAAATTGAATAAAGATGAAATTGATGTTGGAATTTTAGCAACACCATTGCATGAAAACAACTTAACAGAAGAACCATTGTATTATGAAGAAATTATGGTGTATGCGCAAGCTAAACATCCATTAACAAAGAAAAAAAAACACTAGACTCAAACGATATTTTGCGTGATGATGTTTGGATGCTATCGCAAGGAAACTGTTTTAGAAATCAGATTATAAATTTGTGTACGAAAGAGCAAAAAATAAATCAACAGTTAAAATACGAAACTGGCTCCATTGAAACGCTGAAAAAAATGGTGGAAACAGAAGGTGGTTTTACGCTGTTGCCAGAATTGGCCGCATTAGAATTAACGACCAAACAATTCAACAATATTGCCACCTTTAAGAAACCAAAACCGTTGCGAGAAATAAGTATAGTATACGCTAGAAGTATTGTTAAAAAGAAATTTATTCAGGTATTAAAAAAACAAATTCTGAAAAATATTCCTGAAGAATTACAGAATAAAAAACGTGGTGTGGTAGTGGAATGGAAATAAATCGCAGATTAAACACTGATTAATCGCTGCTTAAAGAGATTGATTTAATTATATGATTCAATGCCGTTTAGTTAAGCAAAATAAGAACCTGAAACAAGTTCAGGTTGACAGCGACTCGGTATCTGCGTCGTTGTGCCGTGACGCTGTCATTCCGAAATTTTTTCGGAATCTCTTCTTAACTAAATGACATTGTTATATAATTTATAATTCTGTGAAAATCCGTGGAATCTGTGAGCAAAAATGAAAGCAGATTTATCTACTCAACCTCTTCCAGTTCTTTTAAATATTCTTTTAATGTTTCAATATGTTGTCCGTACAATTTGCGTAAATACCATTTCAAAATTGGATAAGACAACAATGTAAATACTAAAGCAAAAGACAAAATGATGGCTAAGGTTGGTTTACTGAATTCATCAAAATATAATAAATAGCCAAGTGCTTTCATTTCATATAAACATGCTAAAGCAGAAATGAAAACAGAGAATGGTGCTAAAATTAAACTTCCATAAAAATAAATTTTTAAGAATTTTTCTAATTGTAAAATCAACGATTGTAAGCTTGTTTTTATATCGTTATGAAATATGGAAAATTTATTTAATTCGTTGTATTTTTTGATGTAATAAAATAGATATGGAATAAAAATAAAAACCAATGCTGCTATAAATAAAATTGTTACTGGTGTTGAATTAAAATAAAATGGAACAGCAGCAACTAAGAGCAAACACACAACAAACATAGCAATTTCAAGCAACAGATTTCGTTTCAACTTTTCTAAAATAGAAGTTGAACGACCTTTTAATAAGCGTTCAATTTCTTGTTTTTCGATGTTTTGCTTGTCAATAGTTGGATCTATGTGTTGTTTCCAAATATCTTTCAAGTTTTCTAATTCTACCATTATTTTACATTTAATAGTTTTCTTAATTTTTCTTTAATTCGATTCATTTTTACAGCTACATAATTGGCTGAAATACCAGTAATTTCAGCTATTTCATCGTATGGTTTATCTTCTAAAAATAATAATACAATTGATTTTTCTACATCAGATAATTGTTCAATAGATGCGTGTAATAATTTCAATTCATCACTAAAATTTTCTTCGATAGTTTCTTTAATTTGAAATGAAATGCTTTCGAGTTCTGTTGTTTTTATTTTCTTTTTTCTTATGCCAGAAATAGCTGTGTTTAAAGCAATTCTATACATGAATGTTGTAATCTTGGCTTCATTTCTGAACGATGGAAAAGCTTTCCATAATTGCAAAATCATTTCTTGGAACAAATCATTGTGATCGTCTTGATTAGACGTGTACATACGGCACACCTTGTGTAAGATGCGCTGATGCTCATTAATGGTTTGTAGAAATAGTTGCTCCAAAGATTTAGAATACGCTTACTTTATATGTCGTTTTCGATGCAAAGATATTACATAAAAAGCGATAAAAATAAAACCATCTGCTAAAACAGATGGTTTTAAAAAATTCCAGTTCTCAATAAATTATTTTTTATGACAACCTTTTTTGTTGTGATGATGACAAGATTTTCCTTTTCCTTTTTTATCGTCGTCTTTTTTACCATAATTGCCTCTTACTTCTTTTTTTGATTTTTCACCGTAAGCAGAATTTGGTTTTGCGAATGAGCTGGTTGAAAGTGCCATAATCATCATTAAAGCAGTTCCATAAATAAAAGTCTTCATAACTATTTGTTTTAAGTTGAGTAATGAATCAAGTATTGCAACTAGAGTGCCACGTTATTGCAGAGCAAAATGATTAACAAAATTTTTGGTTAAGGATACATTTTATAACGTTGCTTAACATCAAAACAGCTTGAAATTTTTGACTAGTGGTTTACCATGAATTTTTTCTTTGGTGGTTTGCGTTGAAGATAAACGCTTCAAATTGGCGCAATTTTACAATATCAAATAAGAACAAAATTTAAAACAAACAAAAACAATAATCATGAAAAATTCAATCAAAACAATCGCAGCAATCATCATCGTGTTAATGACAGCATTCAGCACAACATTTGCAAAAACCAAAAAAATGAGTGCAGCACAATTTGACCTTGTGTACAAACACACCGACAAAAAATTAGTTGGCACTTGGGAAAAAGCATCGATGAATTATCAATCAAAAAAAGTAGAGTATTGCCAATTCAATGCAAACGGAACCTACATTTCTTTCGAGAAAAAAGATGCTAAAATTAGCGTTACTGGAAAAGGAAACTGGTTAGTAAAAGCAGATGGTATTTATATTATTCATGGAAATGAAAAACAAGCACCAGTAAAATATACAGTAGAAAACAACCAATTAGTATTTGAAGATGCTGCACAATACACTAAACCAGCAATTGCGTATGCAAATAAATAATCAATCAAAAAATCAAAATAAATTAATCAACAATTAAAAATTAACAATCATGAGAACAACAACAAACAGAATGATGATAGCAATAATTGCAGTAATCTTCGCAGTAGCAACAACATCTTGCAAAAAAGAAAACGATGTAACACCAAATCCAAGCGTAAACACACCACCAAACATTCCTGCAACACCAGTAACACCAGCTGTTTCTTTAAAACCAAGAAGTATCATTACTACAGAAAATGGTTCTAGTGTAAGAAAAGAATTTTATACGTATGATGCTGTAGGAAAATTAAAAAATTATATTTCAATAACACGAAATGGTGAAGATTCTGTGTTAGTTTCAGCAAATAGTGTTTCTTTTAAAAGACAAGGATCTACAACAGTTAGTCAAGTATTGACATATAATACTGATAAAACTTTTAAAGCAATTTTTAGCTCAAATGATCAAATTGATTTTGTAAATAATCAAACTAAATTAAGTAGAATAACTAAAGTTAGACCAGATAATTCAACACAATCAGTTGGTGAGTTTGCATACACAAACAACAATTTATCGATTATTGGTGCAGAAGTTCGTGTTGATATTAATTACCACAATAATTTACCATATCAAAAAGGTATAAACGAAATTCCTTTAGCATTTAAACCAATATTTAATTATAAAGTTTTGGAACAAGAAAACGCAACGGCAACTGTTTTATACAATAAATTAATTAAACAAGTAATTACAACATTTGGTGGTAGCAGATTTGAAACACATGATTACCAATACGAATTTGATGCAAATAATAGAGTAATAAAAATTACGGATACTGTAACAAATACAACAGTTAGCACATCATCACAAAAAATAGTAATAAGCACTATTTCTTACTAAAACAAGCCACAAATCCATAAACTATTTCTTATAAAATTAAAATTTAAAAACAATGAAAAACAAAAACAACATCAGATTATTAATTGCAATGGTAGCAATAATCTTCGCAGCAGCAACTACATCTTGCAAGAAAGAAGAAACAGTAAAAGAACAACTACCAATATCAGAAGTTCTCAAAGCAACTGGCGATTCGCTAAGTATATCAGCAACATTGGCGCAATTCAAATCTTTATTAGGTGATTCGCTCAATACAGCACCAGGAAAAATTGGAGGAAGACGCGAAATTAATTGGGACGCAGTGCCTGTTACATTTCAGGACAATAATACTTTTCCTTCTGATTTTTTTGCACAAACAGATGTAGCATTACCAAATGGAAGAAAACGTGGCGCTGTTTTTACAACATCACTTGCCAATGATTTGCGCATTAGTTCAAATGGTTTCGATGATGTATATGCTGGATTTGCCACGCAGTTTAAAGTGTTTAGTAAAAAACTAATCTTTGGCTCAATGAATGGAAATATAGTAGATGTTACATTTAAAGTTCCAGGCCAAACTACGGATGCAACAGTTAAAGGGTTTGGTGTTATTTTTTTAGATGTAGATAAAAATGACAAAACATCATTGGAGTTTTTTGACGAAACAGGAAAAAGTTTAGGAAAGTTTTTTGCAATTGCAAATGATGCTAAATTTTCTTTCTTAGGTGTCAAATTTAAAGATGCCAGTAAAGTAACAAAAGTGAGAATAACGACTGGCGAAGAAGGCATTGGAAAAATTGCAAGTTCATATGACAAAGTAGCTATGGATGATTTTTTATATGATGAACCTGTTGCCAAATAAAATAATTTTTCTTAGTTGTTTATTTTGAAGTTGAGTTGGTTTCGCCTTAGGCGAAACCAACTCTTTTTATTTATCTATTCCAGCTTTCAACAACTCAATTTTTCATCAAACAACACTTAGTGGTTTACCATGAATTTTTTCTTTGGTGGTTTGCGTTGAAGAGAAAACGTACCAATTGGCGCAACTTTACAATATCAAATAACAACAAAATAAAAAATAAATAATTATGAAAACAACAACAAACAGAATGATGATAGCAATAATTGCAGTAATCTTCGCAGTAACAATTACATCTTGCAAAAAAGAAAATGAGGTAGCACCAAATGGAAACTCAAACAACAACACACCAGCAGCAGTTAACGAAAAACCACTTTCTATTATTACTAAAGATGCGAGTAATAGAATTATTTTGGAAGAAAAATTTACATACGCAAACAACAATCTGGTAAAATACGTTGCAAAATCTGCAAATAGAACAGACTCCATAATTGTATTTCAATCAGCCAATCAAAATGGATATAAGAATATTATTTCAGATAGAAATTTCTCCATACAACCACAAACAATGTTTTTATCAAATGACAAACAAATGCACGATTTTAACACAACCAACACAGCAGTCACCAATAATTTTGTAATCAATACCAATTCAACTATTAAAAATGTGGTAAACAGCGCAAATAACCAACAGTTTTTAATAAAATTTGCACAATATGAAAATGGAAACATTAGCAGTTTTATAGTAAATGGAATTGGCGTTGATACAGTAAAAGTTACTTACGATGAAAGCGTTGGTTTCAAAAAAGGAATCAATGAATTGCCTGTTAGCTTTGCACCGTTTAAACTATTTAAAGTATTAGAATTAAACAACATGACATCTACATTAATGTATAGCAAATTAATAAAAATGGTGACATTAAAAAACAACAAACCAACCAACAACTTCACCGTACATCAATATGATTATACATTGGATTCAAAAGGTAGAATTAGTACGATTGTAGATCATAAAACAATTGGAACATTGCACGAAAGCGTAGATTTTTTTGACACAATAACAAAAACGATTTCATATGAATAGATAAAAAAAACTCATAACAGCCACAAAGCCATAAAATAGTTATTGTTATTTGATTTGAGTTCGAAACTTTTAATAAGTTTCGAACTTTTTTATTTGTGTTCTTTGCGACTTTGCGTGAAGAAATAAAATCACGAAACAGGCAACTCAATATTTATCGAAGTTCCTTTGTTAATTGCTGAATCAATGTCCATTTTTCCACCAAGTAAATGAATTCTGTTTTGCATGCTCATCAAACCAATTCCATCTTTATTTTTTATGGTTGAAATATCAAAACCAATTCCATCGTCTTCAACTGTTAGTGAAATATTTTTTTCGTTTTTTGAAAGCTGAACTAAAACTTCTTTTGCGCTTGCATATTTAATAATATTGTTCAATAATTCTTGAATCATTCTATACATCAACAACTCCATTTTTTGTGGCAAACGTGTTTCTAAATTATAATGCTGAAAATCAATTTCGATGTTTGCACTTTGTTGCATTTGCGTACAAAATTGTTCTGTAGCATCAATTAAACCTAAACGTTCGAGCGCTGAAGGCATCAGCGCGTGCGATATTTTTCGTATATCTTGCGATGCTGTATTCAGCAAACTCAATGCATCATTATATTCTGGATTTTCTTGAATTTCTGTGTGCGATTTTTTAAAATTGGTAAACTGCAATTTAATCATACTCATCAAACCACCAATGCCATCGTGTAGTTCTTTTGCCAAACGAATACGTTCCATTTCTTCGCCATCAATAATTGCTTGCGTTAATTCTAATTTCTTTTGTTGTTCAATAGTGATAATTTTATTTTGTAATAATTTTTGGCGCTGTTGCAAATAAAAATATAAACCAATCGCACTTAATAATAAAATCAACACAAAAAACAATGCAATAAACAAACGAGTGCGCGCTTGTTTGGTTTTAATTTCCTGTTGCTGAATTTCTATTTTTTGCTGTGCAATTTTTGCTTCTTTTTTTGCAGTTTGATATTGTGTTTCTAACTCATTCAACGTATTATTTCGTTTTTCAAAAAAAACACTATCACTATATTGCTGATACAGTTGCGCATATTGAAAAGCATTTTTATAATCGCCATTTTTCTCAGAAATGAGTTTGTGTAAACTATATACACGTTTGTATAATTGAAATGAATTGATAGTTTTTGCTAAGCTTTCTGCTTCGACAATTGAACGTTCTGCTTCGTTGTTTTTGCCAGTATTTACTGCACTTTCAGCCAAATTGCAATATGCTAAACAAGCATCATAATCAGAGTTTGTTTTTAAAATATAATTGATAGAATTTTGCGCACTTTGATTTGCTTCATTCCATTTTTTTTGAGCTTTATAATATTCAAATTGAGCTTTGTATGAATAACCAATCACAAAATTATTTTGCAGCAATTGTCCATTTTTTAAAGCCAAGGAAGCATATTGTTTTGCGCTGTCAATTAAATTGTTTTTCGTGAATGCAATTGATACATCATTTGCAATCATGCCGATACTGAATGTGTCATTTGTTCGAGAAGCTGTTTGAAGTGCCAATAAATTATATTCCAACGCATTTTTAAATTGTTCCGTATTATTATAAATTGATGCGATGTTGCTATAACAAATCGTCAAACCTTTATAAAATTGAATAGAATCAAAAATGGATGCAGCTTTTTGATAATTTGAAATTGCTAAATCAAAAAAACCTTTTACCTGATAAATGTTGGCAATAGAATTGTAGGTAATTCCAACTTCTTTATAATTTTTAATTTTTTTAAAAATAGAAATTGCCTGCTTGCAATAAACTACATTTAAATTATCATCGTTTATTTCTGCATTTAATACGGCAAATTTCCTGAGTGATTTTGCATACACATCAGGCATTTTTTCTGACAAATATTCAGCACCAAGTATTTTAGAGTAATAAACTTTAGCGCTGTCAACATTCGTTTTCTCAAAATATTGTGCACGTTTAAAAAGCGTATCTACATTTTCTGCATTTGTGTTTTTTCCCAAAAATAGAATCATAACCAAAAACAACAGCTTGCTTTTGATGAAGATTGACAAATTAATTTTTGGTTTAATACGAAACACAGTATAAAAATATTATTTTTATTCTCAAACTACTATATTTTATGATAACTATCGGAATTATTGATGATCACGGAATTGTTTTGCAAGGCGTCTCGGCTGTTTTTTCAACTAAAAAAGAATTTAAAGTAGTCTTTGCAATCAATAATTTACCAGAAGCAAATACGACTTTAGAACAAACACAACCACAGGTTTTATTCTTAGATATCAATATAAAAGGCGATGATGGTTTGGAAGCATTGAAAATTTTCAAGAAAAAATATACAGCCATGAAAGTCGTGATGCTGACTTCGTTTGAAGAAACAGCATTAGTAAAAACTGCTTTACGAAATGGCGCTGATGGTTATTTATTAAAAGATGCATCGGAAACTGAATTTTTAACAGCAGTTGAAAATGTGCTCAATGGCAAACAATTTATTCAGCCAGCCATGCAAGAAATATTATTGAAAGAATCACTTGGTCAAAAAAAGACACGTCATACATTCCAAAATTAACGCGTCGCGAAAAAGAAATTTTGCAATTAATTGTTGACGAAAAAACCACACAAGAAATTGCCGACACCTTATTCTTAAGTGTATCAACTGTTGAAACGCATCGCATGAATTTGATTAGCAAACTCGGTGTCAAAAACGCAGCTGGTTTGGTAAAAATTGCGTTGGAAAAAGGATTGCTGAAAGAGTAAAAATAACTTTTCCAAAGTTTAAAACTTTGGAAAAGTTATCATATAAATTATATTTTCGTAAACGTTACTCTAAATTTCCGAGTTTGTGTTCCAAGTTTTCCAAAATAACTTACGCGAAATGAAGAAGCGGAACGTGATTCAATTTCCCATATTTCATTGGTAGTTCCACCAACTACACGCAACTGAGACCCATTGTTTAAGTCTTCAATAGAACCTTCTTCTTTTATTTGCGGATCAGACGCATCGCATTTTGATGGTCCTTCATCCAAAATAAAAGTATTCGTAGTTGCATTGAAATGCCATATATTATCTGCCTTGCAAAGAAGCACAGCAGGTGAAAAAGTTGGAATAGTATCTGGCGCTATGGAGTCTGCAGAATATAAAATACTGGTTTTGCGCCATTCGCTTTTTGCCAGTTCTTCAATTAAAACGGATTTCTTGTCTTCTTCTTTTTTACAAGCAAACAAAATAAGTATGCTAAATAAAATCAAACTGAAATTTTTCATAGTTGTTATTTTTATTGAAATAAAATTAAAGGTTTTTTTAAAACAAAAAATAGAGGAAAACCACTTGATTTAATTATCGTGGAAATCCGCTAGTTTTTATTTGCCAATTGGCCGCAAGCTGCGTCTATATCTTTACCACGACTTTTTCGTACATTAGCAATTACTTTATGTTTGGTTAGATAATCGATAAATTTTTCGCGTGTTTCAACGGTTGATTTATGAAAATTTGCTTGTTCAATTTTATTGTATTCAATTACGTTGATTTTCACATCGTCTAATTGTTTGCAAATGTCCACCAGTTTTTTTGCATCATCAATGGTGTCGTTCACACCATCTAACAAGATATATTCAAACGTAACTTCGCCTTTGCAATTTGCTTGAAAATATTGCAACGCTTCAACCAACACTTCAATATTATTTTGCTCGTTGATTGGCATGATGGTGTTACGTTTTTCATCATCAGCAGCATGCAACGATAATGCTAAATTGAAACGCACATTGTCATCAGCGAGTTTTTTTATCATTTTCGCAATTCCAGCCGTAGAAACTGTGATTCGTTTTGCCGACATGTTCAAGCCATCTTCTGAAGTAATTTTATCTATTGCAGATAATACATTTGAATAATTTAACAACGGTTCACCCATACCCATGAACACGATGTTGGTTAGGTTTTTTCCAATACTTTTTTGTGTTTGATTGTTGATTAATACTACTTGATCATAAATTTCAGCTGCAGTTAAATTACGTTCTCTTTTTAGAAAACCAGTTGCGCAAAACGAACACGTTAAACTGCAACCAACCTGCGAAGAAACACAAGCCGTTGCGCGATCTTCGGTTGGAATCATCACGCCTTCAATTAAATGTTTGTCGTGTAATTGAAATGCAGATTTTATGGTTCCGTCGTTTGATTGTTGTACTTTATAAATAGAAATTGGAAGAATGGAAAAATGCGCTTTTAGTTTTTCACGCAATTCTTTAGATAGGTTGGTCATATCATCAAAATCAATTGCAGATTTTTGCCAAAGCCATTCGTAAATTTGTTTCGCGCGAAACGGCTTTTCACCTAATTGCTCTAATTGTGCAATGAGTTGTTCTTTGGTGAGTGTTCGTATGTCTGCTAACTTTTCCAATTCTATGCAAAGATAGGTCAACTTTTTCATTGACTAAAGACAAAACACTTTTATATCTTTGTAGTTATGTCATTTCGTAAAATATCAGCCGATAAAATTTATACAATCACATCTTCACCAATCGAAAATGGTGTTATAATTATTGATAAAAATGGAAAGATCGTTTCTATTGATTCTATCTATAATCATGATAAAAGTGAAATAGAAATATTTGATGGAATCATTGTTCCTGGTTTTATTAATGCACACTGTCACTTAGAATTATCTCATTTGAATGGTGTTGCGCAAACAGGAACCGGTTTGATAGATTTTATTTCGCAAGTCATAAAAAACAGAAATCATTCTTCAGAAATTATTCAGCAAGCCATTGAACGCGAAGAAAAAAACATGATTGATTCAGGAATTGTTGCGGTTGGCGATATTTCTAATACAACCGATACGTTTGCTCAAAAAAGAAAAGAAAATCTGCATTACTACACATTTGTAGAATATTTCGATTTATTTCAGGAAGAAAATACGGATAAAATTATTGAACAATACGATGCTGTTTTTAATGAATTATCAGAAACAACTAAAAACAAAAAGTCGAAAGTTCCACATGCTAATTATTCGGTTTCGAGAAGGTTGTTTGAGATGCTTTGTCATTCTGACCTTATCGAACAAAAAACAATTTCCATTCATAACCAGGAAACACCAGCAGAAAATGAACTTTTTCAAACCAGAAAAGGCGATTTTATTAGATTTTACGAACGAATTGGTTTTGACACAAAACACATTCCATATACCAACAATTCCGCAATACATTATGCGTTAGAATATTTAGATAAACAAAATAGAAACTTATTCGTACATAATACACTGACTACTAAAGAAGATATTTTGGCTACGTTTGATGTTTTAAATGCTGATGCTACTTTTTGGGCAACTTGTCCAAATGCAAACTTATACATAGAAAACAGATTGCCGAATTACAAAAACTTTTTAGAGACCAATGCGCAAGTCTGCATTGGAACAGATAGTTTAACATCGAACTGGCAATTGAATATTTTAGAAGAAATGAAAACGATATTGAAGTTTAGTTCGTATTTAGATTTTGAAACAGTTTTAAAATGGGCAACTTTAAACGGCGCCAAAGCATTAGGATTTGCTGATAGTTTGGGCTCAATTCAAATTGGAAAAACACCAGGTTTAGTGTTGATTGAAAATATGGAAAACGGAATTTTGACAAACAAAACAACTTCAAGAAAAATAATTTAAATAACATTTCCAAAGTTTTAAAACTTTGGAAATGTTCAGCCAGAAAATAATGAATTTAGCTATCGACATCGGCAACACGCGCACCAAATTGGGCATCTTCAATCAATCGAATTTGTCAAAAGTAATGACGTTTGAAAACACCAAAGAAATAAGCATCACTGAAATTGTTTCAAGATTTGATTCCGAAACTTCGGAACTAAAAGCCATTATATCAAGTACTATCGAAATTCCAACGTATTTATTTAATGAATTTGAAAAAATAAATCAACATCTTATTTTGGATGCAGACACCAAATTGCCATTTCAAAATAAATATGCTACAAAAGATACGTTAGGAAAAGACAGATTAGCTTTAATTGCTGCAGCACAAGCACAATTTCCAAACCAGAATAATTTGGTAATTGGCTGTGGAACATGTATTACGTTCAATTTTATCAATGAAAAAAATGAATTTCTCGGTGGCAGCATTCATCCAGGTTTGAAAATGCGTTTTAAAGCCATGCATACGTTTACCGGAAAATTACCGTTAGTAGAATTGGAAAACCATGCGGAAATGATTGGCAATGACACCAAATCAAACCTGTTGGCTGGCGGAATTTATGGTGCAAGCAAAGAAATTGATGGTATGATAAGTGATTATTTAGTTAAATTTCCTCAAATGAACACAATTATTACTGGTGGCGATGCCGATTTGTTGGTTTCTACGCTTAAAAACAAGATATTTGCATTTCCCAATTTCACATTAATTGGACTCAATCATATACTTAACTATAATGCGTAAATTAATTTTATTTTTTCTGGTAGTTGCAGCTTTTGGTTCATTCGCGCAAGAAAGCACACCTTATTCGCGTTACGGATTAGGTTATTTAGTAGATAATAATCATATGCAATCTGCACAAATGGGTGGCTTAGGTGCTGCATTTCAATCTGCAGAATCACCAAATTATATAAATCCAGCATCATATGCAACTATGCAGCTCACCACTTTTGATGGTGGAATTTCAGGTAATTTTGAGAAAATTAAAACAGCAAATACCAAATCAAAACAAAATAGTTTTACTTTAAATTATTTATCCATTTTTTTTCCTGTAAATAAATATTGGACAACTGGCGCAAGTTTATTGCCTTTTTCATCTAAAGATTATTTAGTTACTCAATCGCAATCATTCGATACTTCAAATGTGATGAAATTTGAATATGAAGGTTCTGGTACCATTTATAATTTATCTTGGGGCAATGGTTTTAAATACAAAGGATTCCAAGTGGGTTTTAATATGGGTTATCTTTTTGGCAAATTAAATAACAACACTTTTGGCTATCCTACTGATAATGCTGGAAATTTCGATCAAAACTCCTATACTTCTTGGTCATTTACCAATGCTAAAATAAGCAGTTTTGTATGGAATGCAGGATTTCAATATGTACTAGATATCAAAAGCAAAAAAGATACCAACAAACTTTTTAATGTAGTGTTTGGTGTGTCTGGTTCAGCTCCAATTAAATTCGGAAAAAACACACAACTTGAAGAAGCACTTTATACATTCTCTTCAAAATATTTATCTACCAGAACATCAACTATAGGTCTGAATGATTTTATTACAGATTATATAAAACCACAATCAGAGTATAATAAAATCTTAGACACACTTTCTGAAAAATTCAATCAATCAGCAAATATAAAAATTCCAGCAACACTCAATGTTGGAATCATGGCATTTCGTGGAATAAAATGGAAAGCAGGTGTAGATTTTCGATTCCAACCTTGGAGTAAATACAAAGGATACGAATCTGGAGCAGCATCAAAACTCAGCAACAGTTGGCGTGTCGGATTTGGTGGTGAGTTTTTACCAAATGATAAAAACTTTAAAAAATTCTTTTCTAAATTAAAGTACAGAGCAGGATTTAGCTACACACGCACCAATATTGCCATCAACAACACACACATTAATGAATTTGGCATGAACTTTGGCATAGGTATACCAATAGTAATAACAACCACTTCGCCAGAAGGCTTAATTCAAAAATTGTATGTATATGCATTCAATCTAGGAATAGAAGGTGGAAGCAGAGGAACTACGCAGAAAAATTTAGTGCAAGAAACCTTTGTGAAACTAAAAATCGGAATATCTTTAAACGACAGATGGTTTGTTAGAAGAAAATACTATTGATTTTAAATAAATAAAATTGATTTTAAAAATGAAAAAAATTAGTTTAATAATCGCTACTTGCTTCTTAATGATAGGTAGTTTACAAGCTCAAAACTGTCCAAGATATGTAAATGGTGATAGCACTAAAACTACAGCACCATACTCTATTTACCGTGAGTTTTTTAAGAAACAACTTTACAATGATGCTTTTCCGTATTGGAGAATCATTTACAATCAATGCACCTGCTTTCAGATTACAAACCATGATGGATGGTGAACTATTGTATACCAATTTAATTCAAAACACAACAGATGCTGCATTAAAAGATAAATATGTTGACACCTTAATGATGATTTACGATAAACGTATGCAATGTCACGGACAAACAGATTACGTTTTAGGCAAAAAAGCAGTTGACCAATTAAAATATAAAGGTGGTTCTGGCATTAAAGATGCAAGAGCTAATTTCGAAAAATCATTACAACTAAGTGGTGATAATGCCTATCCGTTTGTGATTCAAACGTATTTTAAACTTTTGGTAAATCAACTTGGAAGAGAAGATATTACTACTGATTTTGTTAAAGGCAAATATGAATCGCTATCCGCAATATTAGATAAAAACATTGCGAAAAACGATAAAAATGTAGCTGCTAATAAAGAAGTAAAATCTTTATTAGATGATTTATATACACAAAATTTTGCTGATAAATCAGATCCAACAGATTGCGCAAAACTGTTAGATATCTACAGGAAAAAATACACTGAAAAACCGAACGATTTAGAAACAATTAAATTAGTTTACAACAAAACAAAAGGTTGTGCTGACAGTTCTTTTAATGTAGAATTATTGAAAAAATTAAACGCAATGGAACCAAGTTATAGCTATGCTATACGTTTAGGAAAAATTTACACACGTTTAAATAAATACGATTCTGCTTATGTTTTATACGAAAATGCTGTGGCAAAAGAAACAGATTCGTTGAAAAAAGCAGATTTATATTTTAGCATGGCAAACATCAAATACGAGAAAAATGATTTTCCAGCTTCACGTGATTTTGCTAAACAAACCATTGTTTACAATCCAAAAATGGGAACAGCGTATTTGTTAATTGGAACCTTGTATGCAGCAAGTGGTAAATTATGTGGACCAGGAACTGGTTTCCAATCGCAAATTGTATTGTGGCCAGCTTTTGATTATTTCAGAAAAGCAAAAGAAATGGATGCAACAGTTGCTGATGATGCTCAAAAAATGATTTCGACTTACACACAGTATTTACCAACGAAAGGAGACATCACTGCTAAAAAATTAGCAGAAGGCGCATCTTATACAATTGGATGTTGGATTAATGAAACCACTACGGTAAAATCTCGTCCAGGTGTTGCTTCGTCATCAACTGCACCAGCAAAAAAACCAACACCAGCAAAGAAATCGACGCCTGAAAAAAAAAAGTAAAACCAACGAAGTAAAATCTAAAAAATAATAGCACAAAATCCGTCTCATTAAAACGAGACGGATTTTTTTATTTTCAAAAAAATCGTAAATCATATTCCGTTCCGAAGCTTCGGAATTCGGAACGTAAATCGTAAATTCGTTTCATGTATTTATACATCAAAGCATTGCATATTATTTTTGTAGTCAACTGGTTTGCAGGTTTATTTTATATGCCAAGATTATTTATTTATGCAACAGAAGCAAATGAAAAACCAGAACCAGACAAATCGATTTTAATTAATCAGTTTAAAATCATGCAACGTAAATTATGGTACATTATCACGTGGCCATCTTGCATTATCACGATGAGTTTTGGTATTTGGTTATTAATAAAATCAGGAACCTTAACACAACCTTGGATGCATATAAAATTGACATTCGTGTTTTTTCTAGTGTGTTATCATTTTTCGTTACACTATATTTTTAAACAACAACAGTCAACTAAATTCTCGTTTACATCTACACAATTACGCATTTGGAATGAAGTTGCAACCATTTTTTTATTCGCAATTGTTTTTTTAGTTGTGGTAAAAACCAACTTAAGTTTTTTGTTTGGACTTGGTGGTTTGGCAGCGTTAATTATTTTATTACTTCTTGGTATTCGTTTATATAAATTGCTTCGTAAAGAATGAACAATAAACCACTGAAATATGCATTTTGGTTTTTTCTTGCAGCTTTGATAATAATTATTGTTGCACGAAAAATGGACAATCAAATTCTTTTGTTTCCATTTTGGTTAAAGTCAGTTTTATATTTAATTGCATTGCCAATAGCATATTACTTTATTAAAAAATGGGCAATTTTTGGTGTTCAAGATGAATCTAACAAGAATATGCATGTAGCTGTGAATGGCTTGTGTACTATTTTGTTGGCGTTTGTTTTTTTCTTATTGATGAAAATGCCCATAAATATTGCAATTATTCAACAGTCGAAACAGCATGAAATTTTTACAGAGACTTGTCCAATAACATTCTATTCAGTTGGATTTAAAAACAAACAGAGAAAACACATCACGTTTACTTTTCAAAATAAAGACATTAGAATGAAAGTAAAACCATCAACATTAGATAAAATTAAATCACTTTCTTCTTCTCAAAAAAATATTCAACTACAATTGCGAAAAAGTATTTTTGGTACTTATTGTGTAGAAGACTATTCAATTCAGTAATTCAAATCTCTTTTCGTCGGTTTAAAAATGCATCTTTGCTTTACTAAGAATATTCAGCTTTATTTTATTTCGCACCTAATGTAATTGGTGTATTGGCCAATGTGCTGTAAGCACAGTCTATTATTTTAAAAGTTTTAAAATCTGCACTAATGTTCATTTTCATCCAACCATAATGAATATTAGAAGGCGAAGCAGCAAAACCAAAACTAACATATCTGTCACCTTTGCCAGCAATACCTTGTTTGTTGATGCCAAATTTATAGGACACAATTCCACCAACATCATAGTTGTCTGAACCTGGAATGTATAACGGTGTGGTAGTTCCTGTAGTTTCGTTTACTATAAATAAACCATCAACTGTTGCTGTTGTATCTAAATTCAAAGCAGCAGCATGTCCTTCAAAAGCTACATAAAATGAGTCACTGCTTATTTTAAAAACGCCAAAAAGAAAATCAATAGTACCATTACCGTCATAATCAACAGAATCAATAGCTGTGCTTGGAATTGTATTGTTCGAAATTGTTTTGTTGATGGAATGGTAAGTGATATTTGGATCGTCTTTTTCTTTTTTACAGGAAATAAGCGTTATTGCAATTAGCATTACTACTAACATTAAAAAAGATGTTGTTTTACTCGTTTTATTTGTCGTCAAACTTTGGAGCTGTTGATTTGTATTTTTCATTTTATTTATTTTTATGATGTAATATTGCATAAAAACAAACTAGTTGTCCAATGTTAATGAGTATCTGCAACAAATGAATTAGAATTCGACCATTTTATGTAGTCGCAGCAAAAAATATAGAAGCATGTTTCGTTAAACAAAAAACTTTTTATAAAAATCCATCGCGTTTTTATAAAATACTTTGTCCATTAATTCAGTTGGTGTATATCCAAACCAATACTCTTTTTGATACTCGTATTTTTCCAAATAATCAATTAAATCTTGTTTAAAAGCAGGCAAAGTTGCTGCTGATGGATATAAATCAATATGTGTAATAGTACCATCAAAATCAGAACCAAATGCAATAATATTCCATCCAGATTTTTCACCAACTGCTTTCACTAATTGAAAAATATTATCTAAAAACAATTGGACAAATTCCTTACGTTTCTTTTTCTCGTCTTGTATAGCACTAATTTTTTTTATTAAATCTATTCCACCTAAATTTCCTTTGTCCATCATGAATCCAATTAAACCTTCAGAATGATGAATGATTCTTGCTTCTTCATCCGAAATATTGATGCTCCATTTATATAAACGCGATTTGCGTGCCTTTGCAAAAATGTCATTTTGTCGAATTGATGCATCCATTGTTTTAAATCCATTGGCGCAAGCATGACTTGAAATAATAGGAATTTTACTGGTTGGATTTACATAATTGTGATTATCAATAAACGAATAATATTCTTTTCTCGATTCAACGCTCATGTGTTTAGTATCAATTAAAATTCGTTTACCATTATTGGTGCTCAATAATTCACGAATGGCGTGCCAGCCAGCATCGGTAATTCCTTTGTTTTTTCCTTTATTTTGATTCACTAAACCGTTAATTGGCCTTTTAAAACTGGTAGCATGGCCAGCCAAATGATTCCAGAAATGATGTGAAAGATTTATTACAAATGGTGGATGTTCCCAATTTTTTACTGCCTGAATGTTTTTCGTTATTTGTTCAATTAGTTTTTGTTTTGTCAGCAAGTCGGTTTCTGGTGCACCAGTGCCAAACACATGCGCACCTTCTATGGTAATAATTCCGATGTACGTATTTTTTTTCTGCAAAGCTTTTTCTAAAGCCGTATAATTAGACACTATTACAAACTCATTTTTTCCATCTGGACTTTTACCTTGTTGATTCTTTACATAATTATATTCCGCATTTAGTTCTTCAAAATAATGGTAATGTTTTTTCTGTTCAGCAATGCTGCTAGCACTATAACCAGTAACTACTTCTTGAGCTACATTAATTCTTTTTCTTCCAAAAAGAGTTGTAGGAACATTTCTTAAATGTAAAAAACCACGTTCGGTTGGATACAGTGAGATTTGAAAAACACGTACATTTCCAGCAACCATGCTATCTAAATTACATTGCGATTCTTTAGAAATATGTTCGGTAATTTCACTAATTGATTTCGCCAGTTTATTATCTATAACATGTTGGATTTTGTCCCACATATTAGCCGTTGGTGTTGGAAAGCCTGAATTAAACGATTTTAAGTTTGGATGACAATGTAAATCAATAATCATTTTTGTTGTAGTATTTATTCGGTGAAAGTGTATTTCTAAAAATAGAAAATAAATTCTAAAAATAATTCAGAATTTACATTAAACCTTTGTTTATTTTTATAGTCTAAGTTTTTGCATGCCAATTACAGACGAAGAAATTTTACAACAGTTTAAGGATCCTGCATCTAAGGAAAAGGCGTTTCGCAATTTGTTGGCGAATTATCAGGAACGTTTGTATTATCATGTGCGCAGATATGTTGTGAACCACGATGATGCGAACGATGTATTGCAAAATACATGCATTAAAATTTGGAATGCGATTGATAATTTTCGTGGTGAATCTGGTTTATATACTTGGTTGTATCGAATTGCCAGCAACGAAGCGATTACTTTTATCAATAAAATAAAAAAACATCCAACAGTTGATATTGAAACTTCGACTGCGAAATATCGTGGCGCAAGTGATAGTTTAGAAGCTGATGAATTGACTGCAAAATTACAACGTGCTATTGATACATTACCAGATAAACAAAAACAGGTTTTTATTATGCGTTATTATGATGAAATGCCATATGAACAAATATCAGAAATTGTAGAAACTTCGGTTGGTGGTTTGAAAGCATCGTATCATCACGCAGTAAAAAAAATTGAAGAATTTGTGTTGAATAGTTAGAATTCATCGGACGACTTGAAGTCGTCTGATGAAACAGATGTTCAGACGACTCCAAGTCGTCCGAACATTAGAAAGAAGAAACCAATTAAACCTTTTGAAAAAGAAATAGTCAAATAATAAATGCAAAACAGAAACGACATATTAGATGAATTGAAAGCAATTTCACCAACACTTTTTCAAGTAAAAGAAAAGGAAATATTGCCGAAAGTTCCTTCAAATTATTTTGCTGAATTAACGGAAGATATTATCGCGCAAACGCATCAGAAAATCGATTTTCTATCAACTATACCAAAAGAAAAAATCGAAATTCCAACTAATTATTTTAATTCGTTTGCTGATAACATTATTGATAAAATAAAAACAGAAGAACAAACCATTTCTGAAGAAAAAATAATTTCTATTCAGCAACCAAAAACAACAATTGTAAAATTATTTTCACGCATTGCAGTTGCAGCATCAATTGTTGGTGTGTTGTTTTTTGGAATAAAAAACTATAATAATTCAAGCATAATTACAAATAATTGCGAAGACGGAATTGCTTGTTTAACACAAGATGAAATTTATAATTACATGAACGACAACAGCGAACAATTTGAATTACAACAAGTGCAAGATGCTGTTTCGCCAATGATTGAAAATGCAGAAATTAAAATTGAAAAACACGAAGCAGAAAAATACATCGAACAAAATAAAACTGATTTATCTTTTGAAGACGCGTCAACAGATATTTTTTAAAACAAAACAAGAATAGTTCATGAAATGCCTTTGAGAAATTAAATTTAAAGTAGATGTTTGAAGGCATTCCATCTACACCATTAAAAAACAATAAAAATATTTAGATGAAAACGATATTTACATTAGTAGCATTTTTCTTTGTATTTGCACAAACAAGCGTTGCGCAAGAAGGACAAGGAAACGAAAAAATTGAACAATTAAAAATTGCTTTTATTACGAAGCATTTAAAATTAACGACAGAAGAAGCGCAAAAATTTTGGCCTGTATATAATCAATACGAAGCTGAAAAAAAACAAGTTCGACAAAGTACGATTGGTTCGATAAAAGAGTTGAAAGAAGATGGTGATTTCACGAATGCAGAAGCAGATCAGGCAATTATAAAATACATTGAATTTAAATCGAAAGACTTGGACTTAACGAAAAAATACATTTCTGAATTCAAGAAATTTTTACCATCTACTAAAATTGCAAAATTGGTAACTGCCGAAGAACGCTTCAAAAAAATGCTGGCAAAACAAGCGCAACAAGGCGGCAACGGCAACGGACAAAAACCTTGGAAAAATAAATAGCGTAAATTTTAGAAAAGTTTTCTTGCGAAAGAATTCAAACTTTTCTAAAGTTAATTACGAAAAGAAAAGAAGCCGAACAATTTTGTTCGGCTTCTTTTTTATTGTCTATTAATCTTGTGTCTAAAAGTCTAGCAATCTAATTCGCAACTTCGCTCAAAAATTTCAAACGCACCAATTGTATTTCGCGCATTTCAATTTCTTCTTCTTTTAATTTTTATACGCAACCAAAACATCATCGCTGTCGGCTTGCATAAAATAATCGTAGATTTCTTCTTGAATTTCTTCGTCTACTTTTTCTTCCAAATAATAATTGATATTGACTTTAGTGCCTGAATTTACTATAGAATCCAACTCTGTGATTAAATCATCCATTTGCAAACCAAACGAACTTGCAATATGATCTAAAGGCATTCTTTTATCAATGGATTTAATGATATTTACTTTTATACTCGAGTTTTTTGCAGCCGTTTTGATGTTGTCAAAATCAGCAAAACGTTCGATGTTATTGTCTTCGATATATTTTGCAATCGCTTCACAAAATTCTTTTCCATAGCGTTGCGCTTTACCAGCACTTACACCTGTAATATTGCTCAACTCATCAATGGTAATTGGAAAAAGTGTTGCCATTTCTTCTAACGAAGGATCTTGAAAAACAGTATAAGGTGGCACTTTGTGTTTTTTACCAACCGACACACACATGTCTTTCAAAATCTTAAATAATTGCGGTTCTAAAACATTTCCGGTTTTTCCATTCAGCGTTAAAATATCTTCTTCGTCATCTTCACCAGCTTCAAATTTATTGTTTAAAACAATAGAAGTTGGAACCGATTTTTTTACAAATTTTTTGCCTTCTTCCGTCAGTTTTAAAACACCATATTGTTCAATATCTTTTTCAATTAAATTCAATAAAATAGCTTTGCGCACCACCGAATTCCAGAACAACATATCTTTGTCGTTTCCTTTGCCAAAAATCTTTAATTTATCGTGATTGTTTTTTGTTATATCTGCCGATTTTCTTCCAACTAAAATATTGATGATATTTGGAATATTGCTGCGTTCATTGGTTTCAGCAACTGCTTGCAACGCCAGTTTTATTTCGTCTTTCGCTTCTATTTGTTCTTTTGGATGCGCGCAATTATCGCACATTTTTCCGCACGCTTCCTGCATTTCTTCACCAAAATAATGCAACACAAATTTCTTTCTGCATTCACCACTTTCTGCGTATGCTTCTACTTCTGATAATTGCATCACGGCAATTTCTTTTTCAGCAACTGTTTTTTCTTTGTTCGATAAAATGAATTTCTCGAACTTATGAATTTCTTTCGGAGAAAAATAGGCAATGCAAATTCCTTCCAAACCATCACGACCTGCACGGCCTGTTTCCTGATAATAATTTTCTAATGATTTTGGAATATCAAAATGAATCACAAAACGAACATCTGGCTTGTCGATACCCATTCCGAAAGCAATGGTAGCAACAATGACTTGTATGTCTTCCATCAAAAACTGATCTTGGCGTTCGCTGCGTACGTTAGCATCCAGACCAGCATGATATGCAATAGCATTCACACCATTTACTTGCAATACTTCAGCCAATTCTTCTGTAGAATTTCTGCTCAAACAATAAATAATACCAGATTTATTATTTTCTTTTTTGATGTATTTGATGATGTCTTTAATTGCTTCTTGCTTGCTCGGTTTTGGACGCACTTCATAAAATAAATTATCACGCAAAAACGAAGAAAGGAAAATTTTAGGATCTTTCATTCCAAGTGTTTTCACGATATCTGATTGTACTTTTGGTGTTGCGGTTGCTGTTAAAGCCACAATCGGAATATTGTCTTCAATCTCATTGAGCATCGCTTTTATTTTGCGATATTCTGGACGAAAATCGTGGCCCCATTCTGAGATGCAATGTGCTTCATCTATAGCAACAAAAGAGATTTTTATGGTTTTTAAAAAATCAATATTTTCCTGTTTCACTAATGACTCTGGTGCAACATATAAAAGTTTACAACTTCCTTTGGTAATATCATTTTTTACGAGCGTAATTTGCGCTTTGTTTAATTGCGAATTTATAAAGTGCGCAATATTGTCATCACTACTATATCCACGAATTAAATCGACTTGATTTTTCATCAACGCAATTAATGGCGAAACAATGATGGCTGTTCCTTCCGAAATAATTGCTGGTAACTGATAGCATAATGATTTTCCACCACCAGTTGGCATAATTACAAACGTGTCTTTTTTATCTAAAATGCTATCAATAATAGCAAGTTGATTGCCTTTAAATTTTTCAAACCCAAAATATTTTTTCAGCGATGCGGTTAACGAAGCGTGCTTTTCACTCATAATAATCAAATCTTGTTAGAATAAAAACGCCATCACAATTGGATGGTCGCAATTTAGAACATTAATATACTCAAAAATAACGAAATTAAGCTAAAAAAGGTGTTAAAAATGTTTATGTAAGTTTTAATAAATTGTATAATTTTACGGATAGAAATAAAGTTCACTGCATTGTGTAAAATCAGATGAACATTTAAAAGGAGAATATGAACAAAGACATATATGCAGCTATCATGGCTGGTGGTATTGGAAGCAGATTTTGGCCAGCAAGCAGAACATCAAAACCAAAACAATTTTTAGATATCTTAGGCATCGGACGAACCTTAATACAATCAACTTATGATCGTTTTTTAAAGATTTGCCCAAAAGAAAATATTTTTATACTAACGCATAGTGATTATGTTAGTTTAGTAAAAGAACAATTGCCAGATATTCAGGATTTTCAGATTTTAACAGAACCAGCTCGCAAAAACACAGCACCATGCATAGCTTATTCAGCATTCAAAATCAATAAACTAAATCCAAATGCCAATATTATTGTGGCGCCTTCTGATCATATTATATTAAATGAAGATGAATTTGTGCGAATTGCCAACCTAACCGTTGATTTTGTATCAAAAAATAATGCATTGGCAACCTTAGGTATTCGACCAACCAGACCTGATACTGGCTACGGCTACATTCAATATGTGGAAGAAGAAACGGCACCAGAAATTCATAAAGTAAAAACATTTACAGAAAAACCTGAAAAAGCTGTTGCACAGCAATTTATTAAAAGCGGTGATTTTTTATGGAATGCAGGTATTTTTATTTGGAATGTGAAATCAATTCTTTCTTCATTAGAAACAAATTTAACAGAAGTATATGAAGCGTTTGCCGAAGCAGAAAAAGATATGTTGACGCCAAATGAAAATAAATCAGTTGAAGATGCATTTATTACATCACCAAGTATTTCTATAGATTATGGTGTAATGGAAAAAGCAAAGAACGTCTATATTGTTCCATCGAGTTTTGGCTGGAGCGATTTAGGAACTTGGGCATCTTTATATGCTGAAAAAGAAAAAGATTATCTGAATAATTCAGTAAATGGAAATAATGTAGTGGTGTATGATGCCACGAACAATAGCATCAATGTTCCTGACAATAAATTGGTAGTTATACAAGGTTTAGAAAATTATATTATAGTAGACACCGATGATGTGTTGTTGATATGCAACAAAGACGAAGAACAGCGCATCAAAGAATTTACACATGATATTAAAATGAAAAAAGGCGATAAGTTTTTGTAGTAGTAAGTAATAAGTAGTGAGTAATAAGTATTTTTGTATATCTTCATTTTCAAATTTTCAAATCACCTCATTTTCAAATTGAAACTATGGCAAATTTATTCGCAAAAAAATCTTTAGCTATTATTCTGAAAGAATCATCAGAAACTGGTGAACACACTCTAAAACGTACCTTAGGTTCTGGTGCATTATTAGCACTTGGAATTGGTGCCATTATTGGCGCTGGTATCTTTGTGCGCACAGCAGCAGCAGCAGGAAATCATGCTGGTCCAGGTGTAATGTGGTCGTATGTAATTGCAGGAATTGGTTGTGCATTTGCTGGTTTGTGTTATGTTGAGTTTGCATCGATGATTCCGATTGCTGGAAGTGCGTATACTTATTCTTATGCAACTATGGGTGAGCTCGTTGCTTGGGTTATTGGTTGGGATTTAATTTTAGAATATGCACTCGGCGCAGCATGTGTTGCTATTGCATGGTCAGAATATTTGAATAAATTTTTTGAACATTATTTTGGTTTCTCCATTCCATATCAATATTGCCACTCACCTTTTCAAAATGAATTTGTGAATGGTGTTGCCACTGGTGTGCATGGTTTAATTAATTTACCAGCTATTTTTATTTTAGGTATTTTAACCATGATTTTAATTCGCGGAACTAAAGAATCGGCTAATTTTAATTCTATTATAGTAATTGTAAAAGTAGTAATTGTATTAGTGTTTATTGCCTTAGGTTGGCAGTTCATCAATCCTGTTAATCACGCTGTTATTGTTCCACCTAACACAGGTGAAACTGGCATATTTGGTTGGTCTGGCGTGTTGCGTGGCGCAGGAATCGTGTTCTTTGCATACGTTGGTTTTGATGCAGTTTCTACTGCAGCACAAGAAGCAAAAAATCCACAAAAAGGAATGCCAATTGGTATTTTAGGTTCATTAGCTTTTTGTACCATTTTGTATATTTTATTTTCTTACGTTTTAACAGGTGTTGCCAATTATAAAGATTTTAGCGTAACTGGTCCAGGACACGAAGCAGCAGTTGCGTATGCAATTACAACTTATATGCATGGCTACGAATGGTTTTCTGGTTTAATTACGATTGCTATTTTAGCAGGTTTTTCATCGGTGATATTAGTAATGTTATTAGGACAATCACGAGTTTTCTTTTCTATGTCGAAAGATGGTTTGTTGCCAAAATCATTTTCAGAAGTGCATCCAACATTTAAAACACCAGCGAAAGCAAACGCATGGTTGTTTTTATTAGTAGGTTTATTTGCTGCATTTGTACCTGGCGATATTGTTGGCGATATGACAAGTATAGGAACGTTGTTTGCGTTTATACTAGTTTCTGTTGGTGTTATTATGATGCGCAAAACAGATCCAGATGCAGTGCGACCGTTTAGAACGCCATTGGTTCCTTTGTTTCCAATTTTAGGAATTATAGTTTGTGGCTGGATGATTTTTGGCCTTGGTTGGGAAAACTGGTTACGTTTAATTATTTGGCTGGTGATTGGCTTTGTAATTTATTTTGGATATAGTGTCAAACATAGCAGAATCAATAATCCTAAGAAATAAAATCAATGTAAAACAAAAAAGCGTGATAAATTTTTTATCACGCTTTTTTATTTTAGGAGTCTAAATTTATTCTTCACTAAACGGCAGTGCTTCTTTTAATTTTGCGTGCAATTTTTCGTTGTAAGTTTCCAACATGTAATTGAAATAATTTTTAGTGGCTTTGCTCAAGCAAGAAATATAAACATTCAAACGGTATTGAATTTCATCTTGCAAAATATTTATTAAAGGCAATGCATCCAAATAATTAGTGGTGTTTGCTTTTATTCTTTCAAAATGATTTTCCACCGAAATATCAATAGATTCGAGTGTTTTCTTGCCTTTGTTGTATAAAGAATAATACACTCTTTCCATGTCAAAATTAAAATCAGTTGTGTTTGGAAAATATTGTTTTACGGTGTCAGGCAAATCATAGATCAACCCTTTTTCCATTTGTAATTCGCGCTCATACAAATGCTCTAAGAATTTTTCTGGATTGATAAATACATCACGCCAATCAATATAATCTTGCCATAAACCTAAACGACGCGCATTGTTTCCTAAATCAATTACCGTAAAATGATTTTTAGTTGGCAAACGTCGGCTTCCACGACCAATCATTTGATGATATAAAGTCAACGAACGCGTTGCACGATTTAAAATAATACATTCAACCGTTGGCTCATCAAAACCAGTTGTCAAAATTCCAACCGAAGTAACAATAGCATCTGGTGTTTCTTTCAACCACTGCAACACATCTTTTCTATCTTGTTTATTACTGGTACTATCTAAATGTTTTATTGGAACACCTTGATCATTAAAAAATTTCTCAACAGATTTTGAAGTTGCAACTGAACTATTAAAAATCAATGTTTTTTTGCCAATTGCTTTTTCTCTGTATGCACGCAACAATTTTTCATGCATATCAAAATGCATATAAATTCTGTCTAACGAATTTACGGTGTAATCACCATCGATACCAATCTTCAAACCACCTAAGTGTACATCGTACGTATATGTCGTTGCATCGCTCAAAAAACCGCTTGATATCAATTCTTTTATAGAATCACCAATTATTAGTTGCTTATAATTTTGACGTAGCGGCAACGTTTGGTTAGAACTCAACGGTGTTGCTGTAACACCAAGTATAATAGCGTTTCTGAAGTAATGAAATATTTTTCTGAATGAATTATAATGTGCTTCATCGACAATCACCAACTCAATATCTTTTAAATATTCTTCATCATCTTTCAAGCGATTATTCAAGGTTTCTACCATCGCCAAAAAACACAAATATTCATCTTGATCTGCAACATCATCTACTTCACTGGTAATTAATTTACAATGAATTCCGGCATCTTCTAACGCTTGCGAAGTTTGTTTTAATAACTCAATTCGATGCGTTAAAATCAGAATTTTCTTTTGGTTTTCTTCGATAAATTTTCTGGAAATTTCAGAGAAGATAACAGTTTTGCCACCACCAGTTGGCAACTGAAAAACGATATTGTCGCGACGTTCGTTTTCCATTAAACGCTCGAAAATACGCTTGATATATTCTTCCTGATATGGATATAATTTACGGCCATTATCAGCGCGTTCTTTAATGCCTACAATCTTCATTTGTTCGTGTTGCCTATCTTCCATACAAAATGTGTACCAATCATTAACGTGTTTAGCTAAAAATTCAGCCGCTCAATTTACTAAATTAAACGTGTGCAGAAAAGAAAAACATACGAATTACAAAATCATTTCATTGTAAGATAATATTGTCGAAAAATCTTTATCGGCAAAATACTTGTTTATAGTGAGCGCTTCTTCGTCGGAAGCCACCAGAATGAAGTCGCCGCCCCAAGCGCCGAGCGATTTAATGCTTCCAGGAAAATCGGAAAAATAAATATCTTTTACTTTTGGCAAGTTCAACACATTGGCTACGATGTTTTCGTGAACTTCCATATAATAGCAAAATTCATCGAGTTCGTTTGCCTGGATTATTTTTTGTGTGATGTTTGAAATTTGTTCGATGTATTCTGTTTTATCTAGAGTAAGATTTTTATAATGCTGAATGCCTTCGCGCGAGTTTTGTTTTTTACCAAGATAAACGAAATAAAGATTTTCTTTAAATGAAGGATTGAATCTGATTTCAGTCGTGAGTCGTGAATCTCCAGTCGTGATTTGATAAGTAATCGCGCTTTTTGCGATAGCGCAAGCAATATCATAACCAGAACCACCAAAAGTTTTTGCTAATAATTCGTAAGGATCAATGTTTGCATATTGTGCTAATAAACTAATTAATGTTGATGATGAACCGAGGCCCCAATTTTGCGGAAAGTCTAATTTAGTTATGAGTTTTGAGTTCTGAGTTCTGAGTTTGCAATGCTCTAAAATATTTTTTAAAGTAGCTGCAATTTCATTATCTGTTGCAGAAATGATTTCTAATGCTTCAGAAAATTTTGCTTCAAACCAAATGTTGTTTTTATTATCGATGCTTTCCCATGTAATGCCTTTTTCTTCTAGACCTTCTGAGCTTGTCAAAGAATCAACAGTTAAAGATTGCCCAAATTTTGTTGGCAATGCCAAACCAACAGCACCATCCAGGATGAAATATTCACCTGTGAGTAGGAGTTTGCCGTTGGCGTGGAATTGGTTTACTGTAGAAGACATAAGACAATGATAGTAAAATTTTATTGAAATTTTAAAACAAAGCGAGCCACAAAAGATTCAACTTTTGCGGCTCGTTAGCGGTCTTATTTTTTTATTTATTTCCAATTAAAAAACTTGCTTCATTACCAGTCATGTAGTTTGGTAAATGACCATCCCATTTTTCAATCCATAATTTGCGCAATAATTCTGGCGTTAAAGATTGTTGCGTTAAACGTTGTGCTTCGGCAACACCATGAGCTTTGGCAATATCCATTTTTGCTTGTGCTTCGGTTTCTTTTAATTCATTTTCACGTTGCATGGCTCGTTGTGTTGCTTCAATTTTTGCATTTAATGCAATCACAATATTTTCAGGCAATCTAAGTTCACCAACTAAATATACTTTTTCAATTTCGATACCTATTGGTTGTAACTGTGCTTTTACCGTACTATCTACATTGGTAATAAAATCGTTTTTACCTAAGCCATACATACTTTCAACGGTGTTTCCACTGGCAACTTTTATCATTGCATCGCGTACTTCATTTCTTATATAGATGTCTGTAATTTCATCAATACCTTTACGATATTTTTGAAAGATATCTGTTACTTTTTTAGAATTTATATGATAACTAATTCCAACATCTGTATTTACCACAACACCTTCATTTGTTTGGAAAGAAATAGATTCATCATTTGGACTACCTTCTGTTGAACTTCGAGTCCAAACATAATTTTGTGTAAACGTTGGAAAGGTATATAACTCTTCATTCATACCAATCCAGTAACGTCCAACAGCTAATTCTTCAGCTTGTACACCTTTACTAGTTCCATATAAATTTACTTTTACACCAACATAACCTGCTGGCACTTTGGAGCATGCTGTTGCTAATATTATTAACATAAACAGCACTATTTTTGATTTCATTTTGGTTGGTTTCATTTTGATTTTCATTTAAAGTTTTTAATAATTTTTTTGATACTGATAAAAATTAAATATGGAGAAATGCATAACAATACAATTCCGATATAAAATTTATTATCGTTTGAAGAAATAAAGTTGGGTATGATTTGCAATAAGCAAATACTTACCACGACAATCATTACGATTGACAAATAAGAAATAAAAGGTTTCATTTTTTTGATTTAATTTTTTACTTTACTTAAAAAGTAATTCAACTATTGAACGGTTCGTACGATATGTTTTAGTTGTTAAGTTGTGTTAATTTTCATAAGTGAGTATATAACACCATTGAGTTCTAGTTTAGTTCCAAAAACTAAACTATTTTTTTAAATTTAGATACTATGGAAAAATACATAACTGTAGATAATTATATTTTATCTCAAGATGAGTTGTCGCGACAACTTATCTTTTTATTGCGTGATATTATTCTTTCTACAACACCTGAAATTACAGAACGTTTGAGTTTTAATTGTCCTTTTTATCATTACAAAGGAATGTTGTGTTATATCAGTATAGAAAAGAAAACAGTATATATTGGTTTTTGTCGCGGTGTGTTGTTGAAAGAAAAATATCCAATTTTAGAAATAAAAAACAGAAAGCTAATTGCATCCATTTCTTATAAAAACATGGAAGAAGTTGATGTTGATTTAATTCAAAACATACTGAAAGATTCTATGAAATTGAATGAAAAGAAAGTGAGATTTTTGAAGTAATTTATTTCACCTCTTTTTTCGCACTTCTCAACTGTTCCAACATCACTTTGCGTGAAGAACAAAATTTCAACTGATTAAGTGCTATGGTTGGATTGTTTTTAAAAAATTTCTAAAAAAAAAATCCCTTTTTTTCCCCCCCCCCCCTCCCCTCCTCAACATCACGTGTTGTAGTGAACGAAACAATTTTATCTTTAAAATATTCGAGTGCATATTTCTTTTCTTCGTCAGTCGCTTCCAAGTGATTTAAGATATTCAGCAAATGCATTTTCATATGTCCTTGTTGAATGCCAACGGTTGTCATAGCTTGCAGCGCGGCAAAGTTTTGTGCTAAACCAGCCACTGCGCAAATTTGCATTAATTCTTTCGCATTTGGGTTTTCTAAAATTTGTAAACTGCGTTTCACTAAAGGATGCAATTGCGTCAAACCACCAATAGTTCCTACTGCTAACGGCAAGTCTATCCAAAATTTAAACAAGCCATTTTCTACAGAACAATGTGTCAAGCTCGCGTATCTTCCATTGCGTGCTGCATACGTGTGACCACACGCTTCTACTGCACGGAAATCATTTCCTGTTGCAATAATCACAGCATCCACACCGTTGTAAATTCCTTTGTTATGTGTTGTTGCACGATGCGGATCGACTTCTGCAATGCGCACAGCAGTTCGCATTTTTTCAGCAAATTCCTGTGCAGAAATTTCGCCAAAACTACCAAGTTCTTCTACCTTACATTCGACCCAAGCTCTTGCTACACAATTTGGTGTGTAGTTTGAAACAATCGACATGATGATATAAACTTTGCCTTCTAAATTTTCATTGCGCGCAACAATATCTTTTAAGGTATTTGCGTATTCTTCTAAAACTGTATTAATGAAATTCGCGCCCATTGAATCGCATGTATCAAATGAAACTTTCAGTTGAAAATAATTCGCTTCAAATTCTGTCATGTCTATCAACTCAATATCCAAAACACCACCACCACGCGCATCCATATTGATGGTAATGTATTTGCCGTTTTCCAGCAATTCTTTTTTAATTTCAGCAAAATGTGTTTTTAACTTTTGATGATTGCCATCGTATTTAAAATGTACTTGTCCAATTTTTGTAACACCTAAAATTTCTGTCTTAAAACCACCTTTATCGTACCAATATTTCGCAGCTTTTGACATGGCAGCCACGACAGAACTTTCTTCAATAGCCATTGGCAAACTATACAATTTATTATTGATCAAAAAATTAGGCGCTATACCAAATGGCGTGTACATATTAGTCAGCGTATTTTCTGCAAACTCATCAAATGTTTGTTGTGTTTTAGCGTCGTTGTGCCAATAACTGGTCAGTTCGGTTTTTACGCTTTCATCACTGTTGAAATAGGTATCTACCAACCAATCAATTTTTTGTTCTTTCGTGAGTTTTGAATAACCTTCTATCTTTTTCATGTGTATGTTTTTTTTGAGCTTTTCTAAAGTTTTAAACTTTAGAAAAGTTATTGTTCTCTATTTTACTTTAAAAAATGCTTTTGCCAATTGCAATCCATCTTTTTGACTTTGTAAAAACTGTTGCAATACTTCATACGATTGTTCTGCATATTTTAACAAAGTAGATGCTTGTCCGTAAATAGCATTTGCATTTAATTTTTCCATTAAATAATATCCGTCTAAGAAATTTTTAATTCCACCAGAAATGATAAAATTTTGCACTACAAATTTATTGTGTAATTCTGTTTTCAATTCATTAATAAACGTTACCATTTCTTCAGCGCTGTGTCCGATGTGTGAAATTTCATTAAAAATAGATTGCTGCATTTTATCGGCGCGCAATAATTCCAGTTTTGAAAAATTAGTTCCACCATGCGACGCAAACTCAATCGCTTCGATTGGAAGTTGTACTAATGCACGTAAGCTTTCTTTTCCAAAACCTTGTCCAACTTCTTTTATAATTACTTTCTGTTTTGTTTTTTCTAAAAATTTCTGAATGGTAACAATCGGAACTTCATTTATCTTGTCGCCTTCTGGTTGCAGCCATTCTTGTAATGGATTGATGTGAATAATGATGCCGTCAACCGATAATTTATCAACCAGTTTATCAATCAAAACCAATTTATTTTCATTCAATAAGATTTCCAGTTGCGCAATACCAATATTTGCATAAAAAGGCAAATCATCGCCAATAATTTTACGAAAATCAAAATCGTGCAAACGCTCATTGCTTTCCAAAATACTTCGGCACGAACCCAAACCCATACCCATTCCAAACTCGTTACAAGCGCGTGCTAAATTAGAGTTGATGGTAAACGCTTTTTCTGTGCCACCAGTCATACTCGAAACCCAAATTGGTGTTTGAATTTGTTTCGCTAAAAAAGAAATTTTTTCGGTGGAAGCTTGCGGATGCGCTGCTAACAACGGTTCGTATGAAAAGCGTTTATCTATCGTAAAACTTTCCACTTGCGATTGGAATGCTAATTGAATATGATCTTGTTTGCGTTCGGCAGCAGTCGGATCTAAATCGGATGTTTTTTCTAAATTTTTCAATATACAAAGTTAAGCATATTAACGATTTTAAGCGATAAAAGTTTAGAGGTAGAATAGCAACTTTTCCAAAGTTTTAAACTTTGGAAAAGTTAAATGAAGTATTATTTCACCGTAAGCGAATAAGCTGCAGCTTGTAAATCTTTTTCCCAAAGTTGACGTTTGTGGCGCAGCAACCAACCAGCCGTTTGATACAAATGTCCAGTTTTATCTTCAAATAAATCTAAGGTAAACAAAAACCGATGTGCTTGTTTTTCAGATGAAAGTACGCCTGAAACCTGATATTCTCTTGCTTTTAAATTATTAATGGTGAAAGCAGAATCTTTTTCTACCAATACTTCTTTTAAATTTCTTTTTAACTGATTGGTGATAGAATCATACATCAACGCAAAACCACTGTCGCTTGGTTTTTGTCCGAAATCAATCAAAATAAAATAAACATCGCGATAATCATTTTTAGTTTGCAACAGCGTTTGTTTCGTTGGATACACATCATTTGAAACATGCAGGTAGGATGGATACTGTATGGTGATTTTTTCTGTAGAAAATGTTTTTGGCGTTTTGTCGTATTGGCAAGAAACGCAAGTAATAAGTATTAAGTAGTAAGTAATAAGACGGAGTTTTTTCATACAGTAAAGATAAAATAAAAACCTTACTACTTTCTTCGGTAAGACAATATAAATTATCAATAATATAACCACATAAGGCATCTAAGAAACTGAAGTTACAATAGAAGGTTATAAAAATAGGATAACATGAAAGCTAAGTTTTGTTCCGAAGTTTCGGAACTTTTGTGCCTTATGTGGTTTAAAAACCGACTATTTTTTTACGTGTTAATATAAATACACCTTTTTTAAAAGTCAATTTTATTGCCGTGGTCTTTCAGCCATTTGCGTTTTTGTTGATAATCTGGCATTGCAGCTTCCACTTGTTTCCAGAATTTCGCTGAGTGGTTCATTTCTTTAAGGTGCGCTAGTTCGTGCACAATCACATAGTCTATAATATCGTTTGGCATTAGTAACAACTTAGTTGCAAACGCAATTTTCCGCGAAGTTGAGCAGCTGCCCCAACGTGAGATGGTGTGTTTAACTGAAATTTTTTCTATCTTTTCTTTAAAATAATGATCGTTCCAGTATATGGTTCGTTTTTGCAATAATGGCAAGAAATATTTTTCGGTAAAACGCAATAAAAATCGCTGCACTTCGGCAATCTTTTGCTCATCGTTTTGTTGTTCCAATAAATAAATATGCAAAATATTGTCGCCGCGATAGCTCAGCTTATTCTTTCCTTCCAGCCCAAAATTTAATTCAATCGTAAATTGCTTTTCATAAATAGTGATTGTTCGGTTCTGATAATATTGAATCGATGTTTGAATATGTGCGTAACATTGTTTTTCCTGAATTTGCTCTTTTGCCCAAACCAAAAATTTTTGAATGGTTTTTTGTTTTTCTGTAGCAGTAATATGTTTTGGCAAACGAATGACAATTTCTTTTTTACCTAGTGCCACACGCGAATAATTACGTCGCTCAACTACGATTCTAATTGGCACAGGAAAATTATCAGAAGGATAAATTATATCGGTCACGCTGCAAAAATAGAATTGGTAATAGAATTAATGTATTTAAACGGATTATTTTTTGTTAAAGGTTTAAAGAGGAAAATTAATATTCCAGATTGCGTTTATTCAATCACTTGTATAATATTAACAGGACAAGCTTTGGCCGCTTTGAGATTGCTTTCCAATTCATCTTCGCGCACTTTAACGTTCCAGAATCCTTTTTTGTCTGTTGCTTCCAATAATACACTTTTACCATCTTTTCGGCTCATGCGCCAGCGCTGAGGAGCCAGCTCCACACAATAATTGCAGCCAATACATTTTGCTCTTTGCTGTATGATGGTAATCATGATGTGTTAATTGTTGCTGACGATTTTGTATAATTTATCGCTGGTACGAATCGGTGTTTCCAGCTTGAATGCACAACTATCGCCTTTTTTAGCAGTCTGAACGGCACCAACTGAAGTGTGAAGTTCTGTAATAGTTGTTTCAATAGCACCTGTTGTAGGTCCGGTAATTAATACACTGTCACCAACATTTAATTCAAAAGATTCCAGTTTAAATTCTGCCACTTGAATCTTATCAAAATAATTACTTCCTTTTCCAAGGTAGATTTTTTTAGTGGTTGCTTTGGAGCCAGCTGCATCATTCCATTCTCCTAACTCTTGTCCTAAATAATAACCACTCCAGAAACCACGATTGTATACGCGTTGTAATCGTTCCATCCAGTCGGCTACTTTTTCTTTCGTGTAAGAATTATTGTAATATGCATCTATGGCTTCGCGATAACATTCCACTGTCGTTTTTACATAATCAGCACCTTTTCCTCTTCCTTCAATTTTCATTACTTTCACACCACTTTCAATCACCTGATCTAAAAAATCAATCGTACATAAATCCTGTGCGGACATGATGTATTCATTGTCGATTTCTAATTCATGGCCGTCTTCGTTGTCAATTACGGTATAGCTTCTTCTGCAATTTTGCACGCATGCACCTCGGTTGGCCGAAGCATTTGCTGTGTGTAAACTCAGGTAACATTTTCCGGAAACCGCCATACACAATGCACCATGAACAAAAATCTCAATTTCTATTAATTTTCCGGATGGACCGCAGATATTTTCTTTCTCTATCTGGTCGCAGATTTTTTTTACCTGTATTAAACTCAATTCTCTTGATAACACCATGGTGTCTGCAAACAGTGCGTAAAACTTTACGGTTTCAATATTCGTGATGTTGACTTGCGTGGAAATGTGCACTTCCAGTTGAATCGATCTAGCGTAAGCAATCACTGCTTGATCACTGGCAATTACGGCAGTAATGCCGCTTGCTTTTGCTTTATCCAAAACCGTTTTAATGGCAGACAAATCATGATCATAGACAATAGTATTTAATGTAAGATAACTTCGTACGTTATTTTCTTTGCAGATATTACCAACTTTTTCAAGATCTTCCAAGGTAAAATTCATGGTGGCACGCGCGCGCATGTTGAATTGTTCAACACCAAAATACACGGAATCACAACCTGCGTGAATGGCTGCCATCAGTGCTTCATAGCTGCCTGCAGGCGCCATTAATTCTATTTTATACTGCTTGCTCATTGCGTTGCAAAGATATTAACAATAACAATAAAACAGAAAAAGAATAAATTATTCTGTAACGTGCATGCGTTCGCCTTTTATGAGTTTTCCAACCCATTCATACAAATACATTCCTGAGCGATTTCTTTCGTAAAAGAGTTCATTTGATGCAAGCATGGTATGTGTATCACCATTGATATAATAAGTTGACCACGTACTTTTCGTTTTCAAAATATCATCTCGAAGATTTTTGATACCAGTTCTAAAAACAGCAGCAGGCAACTGATTTCCTGGCGCGCCAGTACAATTATTATAACCAAAACTTAAAAAAAAGCGTGATGTCGCATCTTCATAAGAAGAAACAAAACCAAAGTTTGCATTGGGAAATTTTTTGCTCGAATATTCATACACATTCGCTAATCCTAATTCTGGTTTTCCGCAACAACCTAACAAATCAGAAGGCAAAGGCAATCCGAAAATAAAGGTAAAACCTAATTGTAAACAAATCGGAAACGCCTGCGCATCGCTAAATAATGGACCAGAATCATTAGTTACTGTAATTTTTGCATTTGGATAGCGTTGGGTTACTTCTAAAAAATTGACATAAACGCCATATCCACCTGCACTTAAGCCAAACAACACCACTTCTTCTACTTTATTATAATCAAAATAAGGTTGAATAAAATCCATCGATTTTATAAAGTTATACGAACCTACATAGCGTTGTGTATCAGCTAAACCAAGCGCTCTTCCATTGGGTTTGGTGCCGCTGTGTACATCGCCTGTACAATAAGGAACAAAGACAAACGAGAAATCTTTCAAAGGATTTTTATCATTATCTGCATCAAATATTCCGCGATTAGCATACTCGGCAGATAAAGCTGACCAATCGTTTTGGTCAAAAGATTTTGGATTGGGACCACATGTTTCACTATTAAAACAAGCGCCACCACCGTTGACATAAATTGCTAATTTCTTTGGACTTCCTACACGATACCCAATGCCAGTTTGCGAACCATCTCTGCAAATCATTCCAGGAATATCAAACCAATGAAATGATTTCGCATCGCTTTCAAATTCTGTGAATGGATGCTTCAAGCTGGATTGTACTTCTCTAGTGCAACCAAATAGAATACAAAGTGCAAGAAACAAAAAGATGATTTTTTTCATACCATTAGATTTATTACAGCTAAGATAATCAATCTTTTAAAAATTACATATTTCTTCTATACTGACCGCCAACATCAAATAATGCATTAGTGATTTGTCCTAAACTACAATATTTAACGGTTTCAATCAATACATCAAATAAGTTCTTGTTTTCAAGTGCCGATTTTTGTAATTGTTGTAAGTAGTGTTGTGCTTCTGTTTTATTTCTTTCTTGAAGTGCACTTAAATTTGCAATTTGCACGTCTTTTTCTTCGGTAGTACTGCGTATCACTTCCATTGGTAAAATTGTTGGCGAACCTTTGGATGATAAGAATGTATTGACACCAATTAAAGGCAGTTCACCAGTATGTTTTTTCATTTCATAATACATACTTTCTTCTTGTATTTTTCCACGTTGATACATGGTTTCCATGGCACCTAAAACGCCACCACGTTCTGTAATTCTGTCAAACTCAGCATATACAGCTTCTTCCACCAAATCAGTCAATTCTTCAATAATAAAAGAACCTTGTAATGGATTTTCATTTTTCGCCAAACCTAACTCTTTATTGATAATTAACTGAATAGCCATCGCGCGACGAACACTTTCTTCTGTTGGTGTAGTAATAGCTTCATCGTAAGCATTGGTGTGTAAGGAATTGCAATTATCATAAATAGCATACAATGCTTGCAAGGTGGTTCTGATATCGTTAAAATCAATTTCCTGCGCGTGCAAACTTCTGCCTGATGTTTGAATATGGTATTTTAATTTCTGGCTTCTGTCGTTTCCTTTATATAAAAACTTCATTGCTTTTGCCCATATTTTTCTGGCAACACGACCAATCACAGCATATTCCGGATCGACTCCATTGGAAAAGAAAAAAGATAAATTTGGCGCAAAATCATCGATATGCATTCCGCGAGAAAGATAGTATTCGACAAACGAAAAACCATTAGATAAAGTAAATGCTAATTGCGAAATCGGATTGGCACCGGCTTCTGCAATATGATAACCACTGATAGAAACCGAATAGAAATTACGCACTTTATGTTGTACAAAATATTCCTGTACATCACCCATTAATTTCAACGAAAATTCTGTAGAAAATATACACGTGTTTTGTGCCTGATCTTCTTTTAAAATATCAGCTTGTACGGTGCCGCGTACTTGAGAGAGAGCATATGTTTTAATTTTTTCGTACACTTCTTTTTCTAATACTTGGTCGCCAGTAACACCTAACAACATTAATCCTAAGCCGTTATTTCCATCTGGCAAATCACCATTATACGTTGGTCGTTTCGTGTTTTTATTTTTATAGATTTCATCAATTTTTTTATTGACTTCTTCTTCTAAATTATTTTGTTGGATATACTTTTCACATTCTTGGTCAATGGCCGCGTTCATAAAGAAAGCGCAAATGGTTGCCGCTGGTCCGTTTATCGTCATGGATACTGATGTATTCGGTGAACATAAATCAAATCCTGAATACAATTTCTTCGCATCATCTAATGTACAAATAGACACACCTGAATTACCTATCTTTCCATATATATCAGGACGAATGGCTGGATCTTCACCATATAAAGTCACGCTATCAAATGCAGTTGACAACCGTTTTGCTGGCAAACCTGTAGATACATAATGAAAACGTTTATTGGTACGCTCTGGACCGCCTTCGCCTGCAAACATTCGTGCAGGATCTTCGCCTTCTCTTTTAAATGGAAAAACTCCTGCTGTATATGGAAATTCTCCTGGTACATTTTCTTGCAAACTCCATTTTAAAATATCACCATACGCTTCATACTTTGGTAAACTTACTTTTGGTATTTGCTGATGCGATAACGATTCGGTGTGTGTTTTAATTTTTATTTCTTTATCACGTACTTTAAAAATATAAAACTCGTTTTTATAATCTTGTTTGGTTTTTTCCCAATTATCTAATATTTGCTTGCATTCTGGATGCAGTTTGAGTTGTTGGTCATTGGTTAATTGGTCAATAGTCATTAGTTCTTTTTCATCTTTCAAATGACTATTGACCATTGACTTCACTTTTTGCAAGGCATAAAGATTTTGTGCAACTTCTGCTTGTTCATTTACCCAAGTATCATAATCGCGATTTGTTTTTGTAATATCAGATAAATAACGAACTCTACCTGGTGGAATAATATAAATCTTTTCAGAATTTCCAGTACGCAAATTCAAAGTAGATTGCCAATCTAACTGAGATTTCTCAATTACTTTTTGAATCACTGCTTTATATAATTCGTTGGTTCCTGGATCATTGAATTGTGAGGCAATGCTACCATACACTGGCATTTCGTCTGGATCTACATTCCATAAATTTTTATTTCGTTGATACTGTTTTTTTACATCACGCAAGGCATCTTGTGCACCACGTTTATCAAATTTATTAATGGCAACTACATCCGCAAAATCAAGCATGTCAATTTTTTCTAATTGCGATGCAGCACCAAATTCTGGCGTCATCACATACAAGAAAGTATCTGCAATATCTACTATTTCGGTACCACTTTGTCCAATACCAGAAGTTTCAATTATGATTAAATCGTAATGCGCAGCTTTTAGAATCGCAATCGCATCTGTAATGTTTTTGGAGATAGAAGCATTGGTTTGTCGCGTTGCCATAGAACGCATATAAATGCGAGCATTGTTGATGGAATTCATTCTGATTCTATCACCAAGCAAAGCACCACCTGTTTTTCTTCTTGATGGATCAACAGAAATAATAGCCAATGTTTTATCTGGAAAATCTAATATAAAACGACGCACCAATTCGTCTGTAAGCGAAGATTTTCCTGCACCACCTGTTCCTGTTATTCCGAGAATAGGTGTTTGAGATTTGAGATTTGAGATTTGAGATTCAAATGCATCATATTCATTTGGAAAATTTTCTGCACTTGAAATTAATTGAGCAATATGATGTGCGTTTTTTTCTTTTAATTTAGATGTATCTAAAACAACATCTTTGCCACTTGGAAAATCACAGATTTGCAACAAATCATTAATCATTCCTTGTAAACCTAAAGCGCGGCCATCATCTGGTGAATAAATTCTATCAATGCCATACGCATGTAATTCTTCAATTTCAGAAGGTAAGATGGTGCCACCACCACCACCAACGATTTTGATATGACCGCAGCCTTTTTCTTGCAGCAAATCATACATGTATTTTAAGAATTCTACGTGACCACCTTGATAGGAAGTGAAGGCAATCGCATTAGCATCTTCTTCAATGGCACATTCTACAATGTCTTGCACGGAACGATTATGACCTAAGTGAATAACTTCTGCACCAGATGCCTGAATAATACGACGCATAATATTGATAGCAGCATCGTGTCCATCGAACAAAGATGCTGCGGTAACAATACGTATTTTATTTTTAAGTTGGTAAGGTGTAACTTCTTGCATTTTTATTTTCTAATTGTATTACAAATTTAATCTATTCATCGATTATTTTACTGAAAAAACAAATCATAAATAATCTAAAATTTAATTTTAATAAACCTATATTGTTTATTTTTGTGGAAATATAATATTTATGAAAAAATTCTTACGCGTTTTTCTAATTTTCTTTGTCGTGTTAATTGCAACGGCAATCGCAATTCCTTTCTTTTTTAAAGATAAAATTATTGCAAAAGCAAAAGAGCAAATCGAAACGTATATCGATGCCAAAACAGATTTCAAAAGTATTGATTTATCGTTGCTAAAAAACATTAAAAACTTCCCAAATATTGCCTTAGGAATTGACGATGTAACGATTGTTGGAAAAAATGCATTTGATGGCGACACGCTTTTAAACTTAGGCAACGCAACTGTTTCATTAGATATTATGAGTGTAATAAAAGGCGAACAATATAAAGTGGAAGCGATTGAATTAAATGACTTAACGTTGAATGCGATTGTCAATAAAGAGGGCTTTCAAAATTGGAATATTATAAAACCAAGTACAGACTCTTCAAAATCAGCATCTAAACCATTTAAATTGGCGTTGAATAAATTGGTGTTAGATAATATAAATATTAATTACGATGATTTACAAGGTGGTACTGTTTTAAAGATTGCCAACTTAAACCACACAGGAAAAGGCGATTTTACTTCAGATATTTTAGACTATAAAAGTTCTACAGATATTGAAAAAGCATCGGCTTCAAAAGGACTCGTTACATACTTAAAAAATGCAAAAATTAATTTCGAAAGCATTTTAAATATCGACCAAAAAAATAAAAAATATAGTTTTAAAGATAATAAACTATCGTTGAATGAATTAGGTTTATTGTTCAATGGTTTTGTGCAAATTCCAGATGCTAACAAAACAGAAATGGATATCAATTTTAAAGCCGATAAAACAACTTTCAAATCATTGTTATCGCTAATACCAGCTATCTATTCTAAGGATTTTGATGATATTAAAACATCTGGAAATTTGCAGTTGGACGGAATGGCAAAAGGCACTATGCAAGGTGAATCGTATCCTGCTTTTGCATTAAATATTAAGGTTGATAATGGAAAGTTTCAATATCCAAAATTGCCAACTGCAGTTAGCGATATTTTTATTGACGCACATGTAAAAAATAATGGTGGTAGTCTAGATAATACAACAATTAATATTCCAGATTTACGCTTAAAAATGGCGAACGAACCAATCGTTGCGCGCTTAAATGTATCAACTCCAATTTCAGATCCAAATGTAGATTTATCAGCAAAAGGAAAATTAAACTTGGCTGATATACAGAAATTTTATCCAATGGAAAATGTGCAAAAACTAAGTGGAATTGCCAATGTTGATTTAACGGTAAAAGCAAAAAAATCGGATGTGGTTGCTAAGCGTTATCAAAATATACAAGCTGCAGGAAATATTGCAGCAACTGGTATTGAATACGCATCTAAAGATGTTCCAAAACCAGTTTCTGTGAGTAATTTGTTGTTGAATTTTACACCACAATTTGTAGATGTAACACAATGCAAAGCTGTCATCGGAAGCAGTGATTTTGATATCAAAGGAAAATTAGAAAACGTTATAGGTTATGTGTTATCTAAAGATGCAATCATTACTGGAAATGTAAATGTAGTATCTAATAAAATTGACGCCAATGAGTTTTTACCAGATTCAACAACATCTAAAAAATCAAATGCACAAAAAGCAAAAGAAGTGGTGCGTGTTCCTAAGAATATAGATTTTACCGGTGTTGCAACCGTTGGCGAATTGTTGTATAGTAATTTAAGTTTGAAAAATATGAACGGAAAAATCAACTTAAAAGATGAACAACTCAACCTAAATAATTTAAGCGCAAATTTACTTGGTGGAAATGCAATTGTAAGTGGATTTTACAACACTAAAACAGATATTCCTACAGCAAATATCACCTATAATATTCAAAATTTTGACATTCAAGAAGTATACAAAATGGTTGGTTCTATGCGTCAAGCGGCACCAATTATGAAATACGTTTCAGGTGCATTTTCATCTAACATGAACATACAAACATTACTCAATCCTGATTTATCTCCAGATTTGAAAAGTGTAAATGGAACTGCTGGATTTAAAATGCCATTGGCAAATATTAAAGGTGTTCCAGCATTGCAGAAAATTGTGGAACAAACGAAATTGAAACAATTAGAAAACTTGCGCATTGAAAATCTGGATATCAAAACAACGATTGCAAACGGAAGAATTTTGGTAGCACCTTTTGAAACAAAAGTCAATAATTTAAAAATGACAGTTGGTGGCTCGCAAGGTTTAGACCAAACCATGGATTATGCAGTTGCGATAGATGTTCCTTGGAAAGAGCTTGGACAAGCTTCAACTTTTGCCGAAGGATTATTAGCAAAAAATCCAATCAAACAATTAAACGGAATGGTTCCAGAAATAGTTCGAATTAATTTAAGAATTGGCGGAACGTTTAATAATCCAACTATTACTGTTGGTAAACCAGATGGCACTAATGGTGCTGGCTCGATGAAAGATGTAGTGAAAGAGCAAGTGCAACAACAAGTTCAACAAATAAAAGAACAGGTTGTTACGCAAGCAAAAGCAACAGCAGATACGCTGAAAAAACAAGTAGTCAATGAAGCAAAATCAAAAGTTCAGGAAATTTTAACTGGTCAAAAAGATACAACACAAAAAGGAAATGTAATTGATAATGTAAAAGATCAGATTATAAATAAATTTCCATGGAAAAGATGATAAAATAGTTAACAGTTTTGAGTTAATAGTTATAAGTTAATTATTGAACAACTTTTATTTTCTTATTTTTGTAGAAATCGTAATTAAATGCTGAGTTTATTGAAGCATGCTTACGACTTATTTCTCACGACTCACGACTTTAACATGCAAATAGCAGAACTCAACAAAACAGCCACACAAATTCGCAGAGATATTGTGCGCATGGTGCATCAATGCAAATCAGGTCATCCAGGCGGCTCGCTTGGTTGTACCGATTTTTTGACAGCACTCTATTTTGAAATCATGAAAGTAGATACTGATTTTAAAATGGATGGCAAAAATGAAGATCTATTTTTCTTGTCGAATGGTCACATTTCACCATTATTTTATAGCGTTTTGGCGCGTCGTGGTTTTTTTGATGTAAAAGAACTAGGCACTTTCCGTCATATCAATTCTCGTTTGCAAGGTCATCCAACTACACACGAAGGCTTGCCTGGTATTCGCATTGCGAGTGGTTCGTTAGGACAAGGCATTTCTGTTGCTATTGGTGCCGCATTAGCAAAAAAAATGGATGGTGATGATAAGTTGGTATATTGTTTAACAGGCGATGGTGAATTACAAGAAGGACAAATTTGGGAAGCGCTTATTTTTGCTGCTGCTAAAAAAGTAGATAATTTAATTGTAACTGTAGATTGGAACAATGCACAAATTGATGGTTCTACACAACAAGTGTGCGATTTAGGCGATTTGAAGGCAAAGTTTTTAGCATTTGGTTTTGAAGTATTGGAAATGAATGGCAATGTAATGGATGATGTTGTTTTTACCTTAACCGAAGCGCAATTAAAAGCTAAAAAAGGAAAACCAATTGCAATATTAATGCACACACAAATGGGTTTTGGTGTTGACTTTATGATGGGCACGCACAAATGGCATGGCAGCGCACCAAACGACGAACAATTAGCAAAAGCAATGGCACAACTGGAAGAAACTTTGGGTGATTATTAAGGAAGAAATAAATGAAGTATTTATCAAATTTGATAATTACAATATGATCCAAAAAATAAAATGAGTTTACAAAACATCACTTTCACAGATAAAAAAGATACGCGCTCTGGTTTTGGCGTTGGTATTCACGAAGCAGGAAAAGCAAACCCAAATGTGGTGGCACTTTGTGCCGACTTAATCGGTTCGTTAAAACTGGAAAAATTTATTGAAGATTTTCCAGAACGTTTTATTCAAACTGGTATCGCAGAAGCCAATATGATTGGCATTTCAGCAGGTTTGGCTATTGGTGGAAAAATTCCGGTAGCTACTACATTTGCTAATTTCGGAACAGGTCGCGTGTACGATCAGATTCGTCAAAGCGTAGCGTATTCAGATAAAAATGTAAAAATTTGTTGCTCGCATGCTGGACTTACTTTAGGTGAAGATGGTGCTACGCATCAGATTTTAGAAGATATTGGTTTGATGAAAATGTTGCCACACATGACAGTTGTCGTGCCTTGCGATTACAACCAAACAAGATTGGCAACCAAAGCCATTATTGAAAGAGTTGGACCAACCTATTTGCGTTTTGGAAGACCAGTTTGGCCAATATTTACAGCTGCTGAAGATGAAACCTTTCAAATCGGGAAAGCACAATATTTATCAGAAGGAACCGACGTAACGATTATCGCTTGCGGTCATTTAGTTTGGCATGCTGTGCTCGCTGGACAAGAACTAGAAAAGCGCGGAATTTCTGTTGAAGTCATCAATATGCACACGATAAAACCTTTAGATGTAGATGCGATTTTGAAATCTGTTGGTAAAACAAAATGTGTAGTAACTGCTGAAGAACACCAACGCAATGGTGGTTTAGGCGATGCTGTTGCTCAAGTACTAATTCAAAATACACCATATCCGCAAGAATATGTTGCCGTAAATGATTCATTCGGCGAAAGCGGAACACCAGATCAATTATTAGAAAAATATGGCTTGATGCCAAAAGATATTATTGCTGCGGTAGAGAAAGTAATGGCAAGAAAATAAACGAAATGGAAAAACTTCTTACTGGCATAAACACATATAATGCACAAATTGTATTGAGCATTATTGTATTTTTTAGCTTGATAGAAGTAATTTCTGGTCAATTAAAAAAGACAACTAAAAATTTTAGCGATTGGATTTTAGAAGCAGGTGGTTTTGTAGTATTAACGATGCTAATTAAACCACTAATCATACTTGCAGTTTTTGCTATCGGAAATACAATTTGTCCAACCTATAACAATTCATTAAACCATATAAATTTTTGGATTTTACTACCTATCTATTTATTGATAGATGATTTACTTCAATACTGGTATCACAGAAGCGGACATGAATATGATTTTTTATGGAAACTGCATCGACCACATCACCAAGCAGAAGAAATGGGATTTTTTATTTCTTACAGAAATGCTGGTTTATATTATTTGCTGATGCCAAATATCTGGTGGATGGCATTGTTTACTTTTTTAGGTGGTGGCATTGCAGTTGCAGTAGGTTTAGTGCTGAAACAATTAGTAATCATTGGTTCTCACAGCACCGTAAAATGGGACCAGCCATTATATAAAATAAAAATCTTGCATCCATTTATAACTGTTATTGAGCGAATAATTGTAACACCAGCTTTTCATTATGCGCATCATGGAAAATCAAAAATTGATGGAATCAGCGACCCAAATGGAAATTATGGAAATATGTTTTCTATTTGGGATCAACTCTTTAATACTGCTACTTTTACCAGAAAATTTCCATCGAATATTGGTTTAGAAAATGATCCAAAAGAACATTGGACGGAAACCTATTTTTATCCTTTTGTTAAAGCAAAAGATACCAACAGCGAATTGTCAAAAAACTATATAAAAGGTTTTACTAAAACGAATGAACCGATATCGGTAGAATTAAAGAAAGGAGAAAATTATTTGTGGTGCAAATGTGGCAGAAGTAAAAACCAACCGTTTTGCGATGGCTCACATCACGGTACAAAACACAAACCAATTTTATTTGAAGCAAAAAAAGACGGTACAGTAAAATTATGCAATTGCAAAATCACCAAAAGTAGTCCGTTTTGTGATAACTCACACAAAAATTTGATTAAAGAAAATTGATAATCATTTTAATAAGTAATTTATTTTCCGTTCCTTTTTTTGATTTATAAGATTTATAATTCTGTGAAAATCCGTGTAATCTGTGAGCAACATCATCGTGTCGCAATATTCCACAACATAAATCCATTCAATCCAATAATAATTATAGCAATTATCCATGCGATTATATTCATAAAATTACTATTTACAAATTGCTGCATTTTGGTTTTATTGCTTGTAATGGTAATCAACGGAATTACCGCAAAACTTAATTGCAACGACAAAATAACCTGACTAAACACCAACAATTTTCCTGTGCCTTCTTTACCATAAACGATAGCAACAATCAGCGCTGGTACGATGGCAATTAAACGTGTAAGTAATCTTCGAATCCAGGGTTTTAATCTTATTTCTATAAATCCTTCCATAACAATTTGTCCAGCTAAAGTGCCAGTTAATGTTGCATTTTGTCCAGCAGCTAACAAAGCAATCGCAAAAAATGTGGAGGCAATTTTTACACCTAACACAGGTTCTAATAATTTATGTGCATCATAAATATCAGCAACTTCCTGATGACCATTTAAATGAAACGCAGAAGCAGCTAAAATTAAAATAGCAGCATTGATAAAAAAAGCTAGCAACAACGAAACAGTTGAATCAATGGTGGCAAATTTAATCGCTTCTTTTTTGCCTTCATCATCGCGTGCAAATTTGCGTGTTTGCACGATGCTTGAGTGTAAATATAAATTATGTGGCATCACCGTAGCACCTAAAATTCCTATTGCAATATAGAGCATATCACCATTTTTTATAATTTCGGTTGTTGGTAATAAACCACCTACAACAGCAGCAAATGCTGGCTTTGCCATCAGCAACTCATACGAAAAACAACAAAAAATTACAAAAATTAAACCTGCAACAAAAGCTTCTAAATAACGGAAACCTCTGTTTTGTAACAACAATAAAACCAACACATCTAACACAGTGATGATAATACCAACCGTTAATGGAATACCAAATAATAAATTAATAGCAATCGCAGAACCAATCACTTCTGCTAAATCGCAGGCAGCAATGGCAATTTCGCACAAAATCCATAATGCAATGCTAACTGGTTTTGAATAAGAATCCTTACAAGCTTGTGCCAAATCTCGGCCAGTTGCAATGCCTAATTTTAAGGATAAGTGTTGTAATAAAATGGCAAATAAATTCGATATTAAAATAACAGACAACAATGTGTATCCAAAGCGTGAACCACCTTCGATGTCAGTTGCCCAATTACCTGGATCCATATAGCCAACTGCAACCATCATGCCTGGCCCAACAAAAGCGAATAACTTGCGCCAAAAGGATGCCGTTTTTGGAATTTCGATACTTGAAAATACTTCAGGTAACGACACAGAAGTGCGTTCAAAAAGCCATTTTTTTGTATTTGGTGACATAATTACAGCACAATGTTAAAAAATTAATTTTGTTTTATTTAAGATAATTTTTAGATTCGCTTAAATTTTTATCGAAATGTTATTAAGTGCTACCGAAGAGAATTATTTGAAATATATTTTCCAACTAAGCGAAATTGCAGACGAAAATATAGTAAAAACAAATGATCTAGCTTATAAACTCGAACATTCGGCTGCTTCGGTAACCGATATGTTGAAGAAACTATCTGATAAAAAATTAGTTGCATATAAAAAATATTATGGTGTCTCGCTGAGTAAAAATGGGAAACAAATTGCTGTACAAGTATTACGCAAACATCGACTTTGGGAAACGTTTCTAGTGAAAAATTTAAAATTCACTTGGGACAAAATTCACGATATTGCCGAGCAATTGGAACATATACAATCTGATGAATTGATTGATAGAATGGATGAATATTTAGGTCATCCAAAATTTGATCCGCACGGTGATCCGATTCCAGATAAGAAAGGTAATTTTTCTATGTCAAATGTGATTTGTTTAACAGATGCGAAACTTAAAAAGCAATATGTTTTGGCTAATGTAAATGATGAATCCACTGCATTTTTAAAGTATTTAAACAAGATTCAAATTTCTTTAAAAGATAAAATAAAAGTAGTGTACAAAGAAGCATTTGACGATACCATGCAAATCATAATTAACGATAAAAAACAAATTACGATTAGTAACGATGCAGCAAAAAATATGTTTGTAAAAGTAGATTAATCTGTTATTCAAACACTGTGATTTAATCTTATAACATATAGCCAATAACCTTTATCTTTACAACATGTCGTTGATTTATTCTATTGATATTGCTGGAACATTTGTATTCACTATTTCCGGTGCGCTGGCTGCGTCTGACAAGAAACATCATCACGATATTTTTTCCGTTTTTTTTACAGGATTTATTACTGCGATTGGTGGTGGAACTATTCGAGATGTAACCTTAGGTGCCTATCCTGTTGCTTGGATTCATGATATAAATTATTTAATGGCAGTTTTTGCAGGCGTTTTTTTTACCTTGATTTTTAGAAGATACATCATTCGTTTGTCACGCACGCTTAGTATTTTCGATACGATTGGAATGGCAATTTATGTAGTGCTTGGTGTACAGAAAAGTATAACATTTGAAGTAAATTTATTGGCAGCCGTTGTGTTGGGTATGGTTTCGGGAATTTTTGGTGGTGTTATTCGTGATACGTTGTTAAATGAAATTCCATTAATTTTTAGAAAAGAAATGTATGCAACGCCATGTTTGTTAGGTTCTGCGTTGTTTGTGATTTTGCATTTGTTTCATGTAGAAGAACAACTCAATTTTATTTTATCTGTGCTGTTTATTTTTGGATTTAGGTTATTAGCTACAAAATATAATTGGAGTTTACCAAGGTTAACTTTTAGAGAATAATTTTATTATTTACCGAATACTCATTTAAAACGACCACTTACTCATTGGTTAGTAGAATTGGTTTTATTGTATATAGATTTACAATACAAACACCATAAAACTATAACTATGAAAAAGAAAGCACATCAATTTGATGTGCTTTTTGCTTTTTTACATGATATAAATCATCTGCAGAATAAATCAAATTTTTATAACTTTAGTATATAAAAATTATGACACCTTTAGTTTGGTTAATTATATTAATTGGCATTTCATTGTTGTTTGATTTCCTTAATGGATTTCATGATAGTGCAAATGTTGTCGCAACGATGATTTCATCTAGAGCAATGTCTGCAAAAGCAGCACTTACACTAGCTGCAGTTGCTAATTTAATTGGTCCTTTTCTTTTTGGTGTTGCGGTAGCAAATACAATTGGACACGAAGTTACAGCACCAGAATCAATAACCATTTATGTTGTTATTGCCGCATTACTAAGTGCCAGTATTTGGAATTTAGTTACTTGGTTTTTTGGAATTCCGGCTAGTTCATCTCACGGATTAATTGGTGGTATCTTAGGTGCAGTTATTGTTAGTTCTGGTTTTAAAGTAGTTAAAATGGCTGGCCTTTGGAAAATAATAATAGCACTTTTTGCTTCACCAATTATTGGCTTTACAGTTGGCTGGTTAGTTATGTTAATTACCAAACGCTTGTTAAAAAACGCATCACCAAAAGCAGATACTGGATTAAAATACGGACAAATTCCAACAGCCATTGCATTAGCACTCAGCCATGGAACCAATGATGCACAAAAAACAATGGGTGTTATCACCATGGGTTTGGTGGTTTTAGGTTATCAAAAAGAATTTGTAGTGCCTTATTGGGTAATTCTCATTAGTGCAACAGCTATTGGTGCTGGTACAGCCTTAGGTGGTTGGAGAATTATACAAACTCTTGGCGGTAAATTTTATAAAATCCGACCTATACATAGTTTTACTTCACAATTAGCATCTGCATTGGTTATTCTAACATCGTCATTTTTAGGCGGTCCTGTTAGTACCACTCAAGTAGTAAGTATGTCTATTATGGGTGCTGGTGCTGGTGATAAAATTTCTAAAGTACGCTGGACCGTTTTAAAAGATATATTTTATGCGTGGTTTTTAACAATTCCTATTACTGCAATACTTTCAGCAATATTATATTTTATCATACTATTCATCTCTAAATTATAACTATGGGAATTTTTGGTGCTAATGAAGAAAAAACCGATAAGTTTATTTTGCAACTTATTGAACAATCAAAAAAAACAAATGAGGCCATCATATTTCTCGAGCATTCATTAGATGATGACGCACCTTCTAAAATAGAACACATCAAAAAAATTATCAATGAGATTGATGAAATCAGAAATGTATTAATGGATGATTTACATAATACATTTATAACACCAATAGACAGAGAAGATATTTTAAATATTTCGAATGCTTTATATGATATGGTTGATTATACTGTTACAACCATGGATGAAATGCATATTTTAAATGTAAAACCAGATGAATACATACAAAAAATGGTTGTTTTAATTAGAATGCAAACAGAAGAGTTATTAATGGCAATGGAAAGATTGAGTAAAAATCCAAGAGTTGCTGGAGAACATTCTTTAAAAACAAAAATACTCGAAAAAGAAGTGGAAAAACAATATAGAAAAGCACTTCGTGATTTATTTATAGATCCTGTTTCTTTGGATACTATCAAATCAATTTTTTATAAAAGAGAAGTCTATAGACATTTGTCCAACATGTCTGACAGAGCAGACACCGCAGCTAATATATTTGGTGTGGTCGTAATGAAATTATCTTAAATTTCTATAAATATTGATATTCCTTTATGTATCTTAACAAAACGTTTGGAAGAAAAAGTATTAAATAAAAACCACCTAAGTTTTAGTGGATTGCTTATTACCTTAGGAATAATTTATGGTGATATTGGTACTTCGCCATTGTATGTAATGCAGGCAATTATCGGCAAAAGTACCATAGATAAAGAATTAATTCTGGGTTCTGTATCATGCATATTCTGGACATTAATACTTATCACTACGTTTAAGTATGTTTATTTGGCATTAAAGGCAGACCATCAAGGTGAAGGTGGTATATTTTCTTTATATGCTTTGGTGAAAAAACATCCTGCAAAATGGCCGTTAATAGCAGCATTAATTGGTTGTTCCGCATTATTGGCAGATGGATTTATCACACCACCAATTTCCATTTCATCAGCAGTAGAAGGATTGAATTTAATGTATCCAGAATTACCAACTATTCCTATTGTGCTTTCTATTTTATTGTTGTTGTTTTTCTTTCAGCAGTTTGGAACAAGCATCATCGGAAAAGCATTTGGACCAATAATGTTGTTGTGGTTTAGTGTTATTGGTGTTTTGGGTTTTATAAAAATAGTGCAATATCCACAAATAGTAATGGCTTTCAATCCTTATTATGCAATTAAATTACTTACTCATCATGCTGGTGGTTTTTGGATTTTAGGTGCCGTATTTTTGTGTACCACTGGCGCAGAAGCATTGTATGCCGATTTAGGTCATTGCGGAAAAAAAAACATCCAAACAAGTTGGGTTTTTGTATTAAGCTGTTTGTTATTAAACTATTTAGGGCAAGCTGTTTGGTGTTTACAACACGATGGAGAACTGCTAAATGAAAGAAGTCCATTTTACTCTCTCGTGCCTATAAAATATTTAAGTTATTTTATCATACTTGCAACAGTAGCAACTATTATTGCCAGCCAAGCATTAATTAGTGGTTGTTTTACGTTAATCAGTGAGGCCATAAAACAACGTTTATGGATTAACTTAAAGGTACATTATCCTGCTGAATCTAAAGGACAAATTTATATTCCTTCCATAAACTGGATATTATTTGCAGGATGTTTACTCATCATTATTTTGTTTAAGAAATCAAGCAACATGGAGGCTGCTTATGGATTAAGTATTACTATAAACATGTTAATGACAACAGCATTATTATTGTTGTTTTTTCGTACCAAACAAAAATCCGTTACTTTAATAATCGTAATTGGAGTGGTGTTTTTTTCGGTTGAATTAGTTTTTTTTCTTTCTAACCTCAAAAAGTTTTTTTATGGTGGTTGGTTCACTTTTTTTATGGCTTGTATTACCTTTCTGATTTTATTTTTCCTTCATAAAGCACGTACTATTCGAGATAGCTTTAATAATTTGGTGAGTTTAGATGACTTTATACCAATGTTTAATTCTATTCAAAATGATGAAAGTATACCAAAAGAGGCAACTAATTTGGTGTTTATGTCCAAGAAATCCAAAAAATCAGCGAATGTAGATACTAATATTATATATTCTATCTTTCAACAAAAACCAAAACGTGCAGATGTTTATTGGTTTATACATGTAGATACCTTAGATTATCCTCATGAACATGAAAGAAGTTTTTATGTAAAAACAATTATACCCAAAAAAGTTTTCTTTGTACGTTTAGAGTTTGGTTTTAAAGTAAAACACAAAGTAAATCGGCTTTTTATGAAAGCTGTAGAGCAAATGGTAGAGAATGGAGAAGTAGATGAATTCAGCAGATATCCATCTATGAAAGAACATAATATTAAAGCTGATTTTAAATTTATTTTTATAAAACCAAAATTATCTGAAGACAATGATTTAAAACCCAGAAATTTATTTGCCATGAAAGTATATGAGGCATTGGCTGGTATTAGCTATCCACCATACAAAGAATTTGGCTTAGATACCGTAAATGTTGCGGAAGAATTTGTTCCTTTAAAAATTCATTTACAGGATGAACTCACGATTCATCGCAAGGATGGTTTTGACTAACTTGATAGTCTAAACTAAAGCAGTACAAATTCTGGATATAGTTTTAACGTCACCCATTGTATAATAATGCAAACAAGGAACGCCAAACTGAACGAGCTCTTTGCTTTGTTGTATACACCATTCAATACCTAATTCTTTTACAGCAGCATCGTCTGCACATTTTTTAGCTTCTTTTACTAAGTTTTCTGGTAAATTGATAAAAAATGCAGATGGAATGCTGTTTAATTGCGCCATTCTTGTAATTGGTTTTATACCAGGAATAATAGGAACATTAATTCCAATTTTACGGCAATCATCTACAAATTTAAAATAGGCAGCATTATCAAAAAACATTTGTGTAACAATATAATCACCACCAGCATCAATTTTTTCTTTCAGATACATTAAATCTTGCTCGTAGTTGGCTGCTTCAAAATGTTTTTCAGGATAACCAGCCACACCAATACAAAAATCAGTTTTTACTGGATTGATTAGGTCATTGTCAAGGTATTTGCCATTATTCATGTCGTTGATTTGTTTCACCAAATCCAACGCAAATGGATGTCCATCTGGTTCAGGAACAAATTTCTTTTCCAATTTACGAGCATCGCCACGCAAAGCCAAAATATTTTGAATACCTAAAAATCCTAAATCTATTAAAGAGTTTTCCGTTTCTTCTGTGCTAAAACCACCACATAAAAAATGAGGAACTGCTTCTACATTATATCGGTATTTTATGGCAGCACAAATACCTACCGTGCCAGGTCTTTTACGCACTGCAATTTTTTCAAAATATCCTTCTTTAGTTTGTTTGTATTCAAACTCTTCTCTATGATAAGTTACATCTATAAATGGTGGCTGAAATTCCATTAATGGATCTAAAACCTTAGTGATAGAATCTATGCTTTTTCCTTTTAATGGTGGCAAAATTTCAAACGAAACTAATGTTTTGTCTTTCTTATCAGCTAAAATATCGGTTACTTTCATTGTACTTTAAATAAATGAACTGCGAAATTAACAAATAGATTGATGATTTTACAAGATAATTTCTAATAGAATATTGCGAATTCTAATTAATAATTACCAAATACTCATTTCACAGACTATTTTTTAGAAACCTGTTTTAGATTTGATTATCAAAATAAATCAAAATGAAAAAGTTACAAATAACAACAACAAGAATTTCTATAGCAATCATCTCTATGCTATTGCTGTTAAGTGCCTGTACTAAAAAATCAACACCTACGCCAGTACCAACACCAAAACCAGAAATTAAACCTATACAAAAAGCGGAATCGCAAGCTGTTTATTATTACAGATATTTAAATAATGGTTATAGTACTTCATATGAACATGGTATCACTTTTTCTTCCAATTCAAAAGGTAAAATCACTAAAGTTGGTGGTAAAGTACCTAAAGCAGGAAATTATCGTATTACAGTTTGGGACGATTCTTCTAAAAATATAATAACAACAACTTATGCAGATTTGGATTCAACTAGCTATAAATATGTAAACATTACACCAATAGATTTAAGAGCAAATAAACGCTATGTGGTTAGCATTAATATTTTAAAAGAAGCATTTGAAATAAGAGATAATACTGGAATAGATTTTATGCCTTTTTATGCAGATGGTATTACCATTCATTATTACAGCGATGCAAAAACATCATCACAAACATTTCCTGACAGATCTACCTATACCTTCAAAATTGCAGGATTGGTTGATTTTGTGTTTGTAGAAGACTAAATCAAAATCATTTTTAATCAAATTTTAAATAATAAACACATGAGAAATCTAATCAACACTTTGGCTATAGTCTTTGTATTAGGAATGGCTATATCTTGTAAAAAAGACAAAACAACAAATGTAATTTTTGAAAATCCGGTACAAGCTGCATCAAAAAACACCACATTAATAGATTCTACAAGGAATTTTCCTGGATTTGACTTTTATGAAATCGGCACTAAAATTTATTTTTCAAAATCTGGCAAAGTAACCAAATTAGGTTGTCGAGCTGGCAACACAGGCAATTTTGTAGTTAGTTTTTGGGATGTCGAGTCTTCTGCATTGTTAGCACAAACCACTGTAAACGTTACCGATAACACTAAATATTTTTATAAGGCCATTACACCTATTGAAATTATACCTAATAAAAGATACATCATATCTATGAACAACAATAATGGTGGAGTTCCAGCAGATTATTGGATATGTTATAAAAGAGAGGCGAACCCTGATGGAATTGATTTTAACATCTATCCATTTAATATTGGAAGTGTAACTTTTGAATCACCTTATGGAAAAACATCTGCTACTGCTGTATTTCCAAGTAATCCACTATCTTATTGGAATTTTTTCGCTGGTGCTGATGTGCAATTTGAGTAAATGAGTATATGTCATACTTGTGTTTAAGGTTCAACTTAATGTTGGACTTTTTTTATTGTCCTAAGACAAGTTGCAATCTTATTTCCATTTTGTATATTTGCAACTGAATTTTGTTCTTTACTTTAATAAACTTATTGCGAAAGACGGAGAGATTAGGCTCGCTGATGTCTTGGCAACCTGCTTAGAATAGTATGCACTAGTAAGTATTAAGTATGCAACATAACTGCCTACTAAATACTGCTTACTAAATACTCTTAAAAAGGTGCCAAATCCTACACTATCCAAAATAGTGGAAAATAAGTAAATGTCTTCAAACTACATTTTCTTGTCCTTTTCGTAATTCGTTTGTCATTCTGAACAAAGTACCGAATCTATTGATAACGCAATAAATCAATGACCAATGACTAATGACTCATTATTACATCAAATAGCACAAGAGCGTATCCTAATCTTAGACGGTGCAATGGGTACCATGATACAACGCTACAAGCTCGAAGAAGAAGATTATCGTGGCGATAGATGGAAAAACCATTCGCATCCATTAAAAGGCAATAACGATTTATTGTCTATCACACGACCAGAAATCATCAAAGAAATTCATCGTCAATATTATGAAGCAGGTGCTGATATTGTAGAAACCAATACGTTTAGCGGAACTACCATCGCTCAAGCAGATTATCATCTAGAAGATGCTGTGTATGATATCAATTTCCAAAGTGCAAAAATAGCCAGAGAAGTAGCCGATGAAATGACCGCAAAAGAACCACACAAACCACGTTTTGTAGCTGGTGCAATGGGTCCAACCAACCGTACTTGCTCACTTTCACCTGATGTGAACGATCCAGGTTATCGTGCAGTAACGTTTGATGAATTGGTAAAAGCATATTACGATCAGGCAAAAGCACTAATTGAAGGTGGTTCTGATTTATTATTGATAGAAACTATTTTCGATACCTTAAACGCAAAAGCTGCTTTATTTGCAGTTCAAACCTTATTTGAAGATATAGGCAAAGAATATCCTGTTTCTATTTCTGGAACGATTACAGATGCAAGTGGCAGAACATTAAGCGGACAAACCACCGAAGCATTTTTAATTTCCGTTTCGCATGTTCCATTATTTTCGGTTGGTTTGAATTGTGCATTTAGGTGGTTGCTGCGGCACCACACCACCACATATCAAACGCATTGCAGAAATAGCAAAAGAATATAAACCAAGGAAAATAAATAGTTTACAAGAAGCATAAAAAACAGAACACAGATTGAAAGGATAATCAAGATTTATTTGATAAAAACCTATCTTAAATCCGTCAAATCTGTGTCATCCGTGTTCTAAAATAAAGAAAGAAAAATGTCAGAAAGCAATTGTAGTATCTTAAAATTATCTGGTCTCGAACCATTATTAATTACACCAGATTCCATCTTCGTAAATATTGGTGAACGAACCAACGTTACAGGTTCCAAAGCATTCTTAAAAATGATAAAAGAAGAGCGCTTTGAAGATGCATTAGCTGTTGCCATGGATCAGGTTCGTGGTGGTGCACAAGTGCTCGATGTAAACATGGACGAAGGTATGATTGATGGCACCAAAGCGATGATTCAATTCCTGAATTTAATTGCATCAGAGCCGGAAATTTCGCGTATTCCAATTATGATAGATTCATCCAAATGGGAAATCATCGAAGCTGGTTTGAAATGTGTACAAGGAAAATGCATCGTCAATTCTATCAGTTTAAAAGGTGGTGAAGAAGAGTTCATTCGTCAGGCAAAACTGATAAAAAAATATGGAGCAGCAACTGTGGTCATGGCATTTGATGAAGCTGGACAAGCCGACAGTTACGAACGCAGAATAGAAATTTGCCAACGCAGTTACGATGTTTTAGTCAATGTTGTAAAATTCAATCCCAACGATATTATTTTCGATCCAAATATTTTTCCGGTAGCAACTGGTATGGATGAACATCGCAACAATGCAGTTGATTTTTTCCGTGCTACTAAATGGATACGAACAAATCTCAAAGGTGCACACGTTAGTGGAGGCGTTTCCAATGTCTCGTTTTCTTTCCGTGGAAATAATATTGTACGCGAAGCCATGCATTCGGTATTCTTGTATCACGCCATCAAAGAAGGCATGAATATGGGTATCGTCAATCCAACCATGATTGAAGTGTATGATAATATTGAAAAAGGTTTATTAGAACGTGTAGAAGATGTTATCTTAAACAGAAGAGAAGATTCTACCGAACGATTGCTTGAATATGCAGAAACGGTAAAAGGTTCGGCAAAGAAAAAAGAAGAAGATTTAGAATGGAGAAATCAATCGGTAAATGAACGATTAAAACACGCCTTAGTAAAAGGTATTATTGATTTTATTGATGTAGATACAGAAGAATGCAGACAACAATTCGACAAACCATTAAGCGTGATTGAAGGTCCGTTGATGGATGGTATGAATGTAGTAGGCGATTTATTTGGTGCAGGAAAAATGTTCTTACCGCAAGTAGTAAAATCGGCGCGTGTAATGAAAAAATCCGTAGCGTATTTATTGCCATTTATTGAAGCATCAAAACAAGCAGGTGAAAGCAACAAACAAGGAAAAATTTTATTGGCAACCGTAAAAGGCGATGTACACGATATTGGTAAAAATATTGTTGGCGTAGTGTTAGCGTGTAATAATTTTGAGATTATTGATATTGGTGTGATGGTGCCTTGCGATAAAATTTTAGATGTTGCACAAAAAGAAAATGTAGACATCATTGGCTTAAGCGGTTTAATTACACCATCGTTAGATGAGATGGTTTTTGTGGCGAAAGAAATGAAACGCCGAGGCATGAAACAACCTTTATTAATTGGTGGCGCCACGACTTCTAAAATTCATACAGCAGTAAAAATTGAACCGAATTACGATCATCCAACTATCCACGTGTTAGATGCATCGCGCAGTGTGCCTGTGGCAAGTAGTTTATTAAATCCTGAAAACAAAATAAAATTTGTTGCTGATATAAAAGCTGAATACGAAGTGATGCGTGTGCGTCATCAAGGCAAGCAAATTGCGAAAGATTATTTGAGTATTGAAGATGCGCGCAAGAATAAATTGCAATTAGATTTTACCAATTACACACCACCAAAACCTGCGTTTTTAGGAACTAAAGTTTTTGAAGAGTACGATTTAGCAGAACTTAGAAAATATATAGACTGGACTCCGTTTTTCTCTACCTGGGAATTGCACGGAAAATATCCGAATATTTTAGAAGACAAAATAGTTGGTGAAGAAGCGAAAAAATTATTGGCAGATGCAAATGCATTGTTAGATAAAATTATTGCAGAAAAATGGCTGACCGCAAAAGCGGTAGTTGGTTTCTTTGAAGCAAATAGTAATGTGGATGATATAATTATTTCACTTTCCGAAAATGAAACGGAAAGCCAAGTTTCCCCTCTTGAGAGGGGATTAAGGGGTGTGTCTTTACATCATTTGCGTCAGCAAAATAAAAAAGGTGAAGGTTTGCCAAACTATTGTTTGAGTGATTTTATTGCACCAAAAGAAAGTGGCAAACAAGATTACATAGGTGGTTTTGCTGTAACATCAGGTATTGGTATTGAAAAATGGTTAAAACATTTTGAAGACAACCACGATGATTATAACAAAATTATGTTAGCTGCTTTAGCAGATAGATTAGCAGAAGCATTTGCAGAACGCATGCACGAACGTGTGCGTACAGAATTCTGGCATTATGTAAGTAATGAATCATTAACCAGCGAAGAATTAATTAAAGAAAAATATCAAGGCATTCGTCCGGCACCAGGCTATCCAGCTTGTCCTGACCATACCGAAAAACCAATGTTGTTTAAATTATTAGATGCAGAAAAAAATGCAGGCATTATTTTAACAGAAAGCAACGCCATGTATCCAGCATCGAGTGTGAGTGGTTGGTATTTCTCGCATCCTGATAGTAAATATTTTGGCATTGGTAAAATTGCGAAAGACCAATTAGAAGATTACGCACAACGCAAAAACATGGAGCAAGAAGACATGGAACGCTGGTTGCAAAGTGTGTTGAATTATGATGTATGAAAATAGTATTTCTAAACATTATACTTTTATTTTTTTTGAATTCATTTTCAAAAACAACACACTTTGATACTATTGCCACTTTACTTAAAGGACAAGGATGTGGAATTACACCAAATACAGATGAAGTTGTTTATAATATTAATCTATTGGAAAACATTCAAAAAACGGATAGCAATAATGTTTTAATTTATAAACATCTTGCCATGCAATATTATTATTCTTGGTCGAGAGAGAAAGATGAGCTTTTAAGAGAAAAATACAGACAAAAATCTATTCATAATAATATTAAAGTTTTAGATCTTCATCAATTTAAAAAAGTAAGTAAGTCTGGTACAATAATAAACCTTATGATACTTTATAGTCGTGCTAATGATTGTCAGAATACAAAAAAATATTATGCTCTTTTAAAAAAGAAGGAAATTAAATCTATTGATAATGGAACTATTGAATATATTAAACATACCTGCAATATAGAATAGTATTTCTTCTTCCATGATTACTCATCTCTCACAAGTTGTGTCTCGGTCAACCACAATCCAAATAAGTTGCAACAATAATTACAGCATGTAATCGAAAGTCGACAACACCTTTCGCAAACACACGCATTCCATCACCCAAATTCTTGGCACAACTTTTGGAAACGTTTCTTTAATATTAGAAAAAAAATTAGTATGTTTAATGCTGATTTAGACTTCTTTAGAATTTAATTAACTATCTAAAACTTTAATTTATGATGTACAGAAAATTACTTATCGTATTGATGTGTTTTTTGCAAGTGGCTGCTTTTGCTGGCAAACCAAAAGCACCGAAAGAACCCAAAAAACCAAAGCAAATTTGGTATAAACCAATTCTAAAAGAATCTAAAGAAGTAAACATAAAAACTGCGGATGCTTTTTCGGATAAAGATGTTGCTAAGTTTAAAATGACGATTGAAAACAACAAAAACTATTTCCTCGTTTTTAAACCTACTGAAACGCTATTCAAAGCTGGTGCAATAGAGTCTGCGCCTACTGATAAAAAATAAAAACATTTAAACCATTAGCTTCCGATTCAAAGGTGATTGATGTTGTGAACACGCCAGACAAAAATTTTTATGGCTACAATTTGCAATATATTATCAATGGTTTGTATAGAGTTGAAACTGGCGATGAACTAAAAATTGATACATTTGCCACACCAGCCACAACTCGCTTTTTAGAAGTTGGAGATTTTACACTAGAGTTACTCAATTTTACTTTCTATCCACAAGGAATTACGTATGGCACGCGTTGCAAATTCAAAATTAAATATATTGGTGATGAAGCTGCAGTGATTGACCCACGAAGAATTTCCGGCATCACCAGAGAAGGACAAATTGTACCAGGTTCTACCGATGAAAAACCATTTATTTTAACAAAAGGAGAAACAGAAAACATCAACGTGAAAATTTTATCTGGCAGTCAGGCAAATATTGTTTGGAATGATGCCTTTAAACCAGCAAAAATTGTAAAATTAGATGCTATAACATTAGATTTTGAACAAGATAACATCCAAGAAATAACTAAAATAACCAAAAAATAGAAAGCTGCATGAATTTCATGCAGCTTTTTTAGTTTTAGCACCCAAAAAAGACAGATTTTTTCAGAAAAACATAAAAAGCAGGCAAAAACCAATCATTTTTCGTAAAAAAGAGTCAAAATCCGATAAATAATCCGTTTTGAAGTACTTCCGTTGCTTGCTACCTGACACTTCACTGAGTCTTCCCGACGCTTCACGCTTGCTTCCCGACGCTTCACGCTTGCTTCTTGACGCTACATTCTTGCTTCTTCACACTTCACACTTGCTTCTTGGCGCTTCAACTTGCTTCTGTGTGCTTCAAGCGTGCTTCCCGACGCTTCAATGTGGCTTCCAAGTGCTTCTTGCTTGCTTCTGCAGTTTTTTGATTTTTTGCATCCTAACCTTTCTTGATTTCCAGCCAACAAACTATCTACCGTTTTGTATTACAACTCAAAACATAGCGTCTTTTACTCAAATTGATTAGACTTTTGTTCAATGAATGAACAAAAAGCATTTTTTTTAAGTCCGTCGTTCTTTGGTATTATTATTTTAGATTATACCTTATAGTGTTGCCAATGTTGCTTTAGCAGCCGCTTTGCAATCTACTTTGCCCCAGCCAAATATTGGATGCCTCTGACCATTATTTGTGTTAAAATAAGTGGAAGAACAAATCATGATATCTGTTATTTGTCTTGCAGATAAATTAGGATTAATACTCCAAATTAAACTAAACATGGCTGCCGTTGCCGATACTGTTTCAGAACTGGAAGTAGAATGATCCACTACAAAATCATTTTCTATTCCACTCGTAGAAGTTTCACCTAACTCAAAAACACCATTTGTAGTTCTTGTGTCTTTTATTCCTGTTGTGGCAATTACTTCCGGCATAGTAGCAGGAAATACAACGCCTATTATATCTTTAATAAAAGGAATCGGCAGAAAAGTGCCTGAAGCACTTACAAATATTTTATTTTGCTGTAAAATACTGTATAGCTCTTTTCATCTCATTATTAACAAATATTGTTCCCTTATCGACATGCTGATAACCTTAACACTTGGCTCATCGGCCATAGCAATTATTGCTTTTGTAGTTGCTGAGAAATCTTGAGCAAATATAAAAAAAAACCCCACTGTGCAGCACGTACCGTTCTGAATTTGCCTTTCGGTATAATACCACAAACAATGCTTGTTTGTCTTGTACCATGAATCATTAAGTCCGCTTATAAATTGACTAAGTCCTAGCAAATCATAATTTCTTGGATGAGGCCCATCTGGAGGTCCATTTACAACTGGACTAAAATATCCTTCTGGTTGGTAAGCAGGATAACCAACTCTTGCAAATGGAACATAATCTGAAATATACCATTGTCTAATAGCGCTACTTCAAGTCCGTCAAATTTTTTTCAAACTATCGTAGACAAAGTTTAAATTATGATTTCTTATAACTTCTGCATCTCTGCCATTAATAGATTCCATGTATTTATCGTAAGTAATAGGACTGGTAATTGGGTCAAAATCTCCGGGATTTACATTATTAATTCTTAGATTACTGTTATTACTTGTTTGATAACCATCTTTAATTTCTTCATCACTAATAAAAATTTTCTATCGTATTTAAAGTTGGTGATTTCAACAAAATCAACGCTGTTAAAATTTCTAATGGACTCTATGGTTTTTTTATTATTAATTCTAAATTTTAGCGTAGAAAGTTTATCGTTTTCTTCTAAAAGAATTTTATTTCTATTTAATCCTTCACTTTTTCTACTTTTAATAATCTCTTCTTTGAGTATTTTATCAGAAGACAAAAATCTGTTTTATATCCAACGGTAATGCATCTGTCTTCGCAAGTTTGTAGCTTCAAAAAATAAAATCCGTTGATTGTGCATTCCAATCAAAAAGCGTTTATTTTCTGTTATAATTTTTTTATTTCCTGATTAATTAAATTGCCTTGTTTAGGTTGTTTATCTCTTTTTGCATGAAAAGGAGATTAAAATCAAAACTATTAAATAAATTATTTTTTTCATCAGTTTCTTTTTATTGTTTATAATTGAGCAGATGGAATTTATGACATTTATTAATTTATAATTTTTGTGTCATGGAACCATGTTTCGCATAAAATTATTGACGTTTGGTGTGCGAACACTCATGCTCATTTCATATCTCTGTATTTACTATTTTTTTTTGAGTCGATTCTGTAAAAAAATTCTTCTAATAATTTGTTATTGAAAAAGTTACTATGCTGAATAGGATGAAGGCAATACCAATAATTTCGCTATTGAAAGTTAATTAAAAATTTTCCAGCAAACTAGAATTTAGTTTATTTTTATTTTAGTAGTAATAATTTTAATGCCTGTTGTTTTCCAAAAGAGAAACTTGAAACGAAATCTGCACAATAAATAAAACATACAAAAAAACAACGAAGAGTCCTTTTTAAAAGATTTCGCTTATAACTTAAATAACAAAACAGTCGAACTCCATTTTCAAAATCCATCGTAATTTCTTAGTTTTACCAAATATCATGTACAAAGAAATTTCCTATCAATCTGCCAAAGATGCACTTTCTATTATAAAAAGTAATGACCGTGTTTTTGTACATGGCAGTGCCATGACGCCATTGTTTTTGCTGCATGCATTAGCGAAAGAATCACAACGTCTGCGCAATGTTGAACTTACCTTTATTTCTGTTTTAGGTGATATTATGGTAGACAAACCTGAATATGAAAACTCCTTTCATCTCAACTGTCTTTTTGTAAGTGATAGTGTGAGAAATGCAGTCAATGAAGGCAGAGCAGATTTTCTTCCAGTTTTTTTAAGCGACATTCCGGATCTTTTTAAAAATGACATTCTTCCGTTAGATATAGCTTTAATACAGGTATCACCACCGGATAAACATGGCTATTGTTCTTTAGGTGTGAGTGTAGATATTGCACGTGCAGCAGTAAGTACCGCTAAGCATATCATCGCACAGGTGAATCCGAATGTGCCTCGAACACATGGCGATAGTATGATACATACCGACAGGATTCATTCTTTTGTTTATGCAGAAAATCCAATACATGAAGTGGATTACAGTGCAAAATTAGGCAACGATGAATTGCGTATAGGAAAATTTATTGCAGAGCTGATAGAAGATGGCAGCACGTTGCAAATGGGTATCGGTACCATTCCAGATGCTGTTTTAAAATCGCTAAATAATCATAAAAACCTGGGTGTTCATACCGAAATGTGTAGCGATGGAATTATTAATTTGTTTGAAAAAGACATCATCAACAATTCCGCAAAAAATAATTCATCCATATAAAACTGTAACTGGTTTTGCTGTCGGAACAAAAAATTATATGATTATGTGAATGATAATCCTGCATTTGCATTTCTCGATATTGATTTTGTGAATGATCCACATATCATCAGCAAAACCCGAAAGTGGTGGCCATTAACAGTGTATCGAAGTTGACCTTACTGGTCAGGTTTGTGCAGATAGTATAGGTACAAAAATTTATAGTGGTATTGGCGGACAAATGGATTTTATCCGTGGTGCTGCGCTCAGCAAAGGCGGCAAACCTATCATTGCACTTACTTCACGTACTAAAAAAGGAGAAAGCAGAATTGTTCCTTACTTAAAAACAGGTGCAGGCGTGGTAACCACCAGAGGTCATGTGCATTATATTGTTACAGAATTTGGTGTTGCGTATCTGTATGGAAAAATTTACGACAACGTGCGAAAGCACTCATTGATATTGCACATCCTGATGACCGCGAACTGCTGGAAAAATCCTGCTGGGAACGGTTTATTAAATTCTAAGTGGAATTATAAAAACAACACTTATTAATGGTTTTGGTTTGTGAGGTCACAAACCAATGCAAAATCTCTGTGATACAAACAACAATAGAAAAATAAATAAAATTTCTATCTTCATTGTATGTTAGATAAAACACGCAGAATGTTTAAAATTGATATGCAGAAACTGCGTACAGCAGATTCTTCACATTTATTTTGGATGGATTTACTGATGCTTATTATTGTAGCCATCAATTTGATGTATTTGTTTTTGGATTTCTTTTTCAGTTCGGTTTTTTCAGCTCCAGCATTCACTATATTTCTTCTGATTTTTATAATTGGTATAACACGCAACTATATCCACATGTATTGGATTATGATTTAATTTTTGTTGGAATTTATGTTGCTGAACTCATTTTTAGGTGGATTCGTAGTATTTACCGCAAAAAATATGATAGCTGGTGGTTTTATCCGTTTGTGCATTGGTACGATGTTATTATGTGCATTCCGATCTTAAATGGATTGAATTTTTTCGGTTTTATTCGCTTGTTTGGTTTGGTGTATCGTTTGCAGCGTTTAGGTGTTTTTGATTTAACGAAAACATTTGTCTTTAAGAAATCAGCGTTTGTTTCTGAAGTAATTGTGGAAGAAGTTGCTGATAGAGTAATTGCCAAAATGCTCACCATGACGCAGGAAGAAATTCAAAAAGGATCGCCTTTGGTAGAAAAAATTGTGACTAATGTAATTAAACCGAAAGAAGATATCATTGTAAATTATTTGACTAATAGAATTGGCGAAGCCATGAATTTGTCGTACACACAATATCGAAGAGAATTAAAAGGATATGTAGAGAAAATTATCAGCGAAGCAGTAAATGAAAACCAAACCGTTGATGCCTTGCGCTACATTCCAGGTTTAGGCAAGATTTTTCAGGAAATGTTGGATAAAGCTGTGGCTGATATTACGTTTAATACGATAGATAAATTGATGAAAGACATCATCGACCCAAATAATACTCGTGGCATAAAAGAAGTGACGCATGGTTTATTAGAAACATTTTTAGACAATAGCCATCCAGAAGGACAAGAGTTAAATACCACCATCATTCAGATAATAAATGATGCCATTGAAGAAATTAAACAAAATGTTTTACAAAAAGAGTGGAAAATAAACCAGAAACTGGAACAGAAACATGAATTAGAAGAAAAAATTAGAAAAAGCAAAAATATTTAACCAACAAAAAGGCAGTTTGGCATGAGAATTGTTACTTAATTATTATTAAAAATTTAGTAGGGAACTGCTAAAAAAATAATCTTTTCATTTGGTTGGTTTAAAATAGTCCTGGTGGGTGGTTCCCCAGGATTTTTTATTTTAAGATTTTCTTATAAGTACTATCGTTGGTACTATTGTTTTCCTGATACATTTCTTTTAAACATTTCTCGTTCAGTTTTTTGGTCGTATCAGAACTTTCGCTACTTTCTTCCTCTACACCACTTACAATACCAGTTCCATATAATATATCCCAAATTCCTTGAATTTTGTAAACGCTTTTACTATAATGATTGCTTAAAACGATGATAGTGGTTTTGTCGCTGATTTTTCTGTTGAAAACCGAATTATAACTGTGCCACCAACCGTTGTGGTAAATTAATCTAGATCCATCAGGTTGATCTTGCATACGCCATCCTAATCCGTAATTTTTGGAGCCATGTCTTTCAAAGCTTTGTGGTGTATACGCCAAACCTAAAAGTTCGGGTTTGATGAATTTGCCAGCTATGAGCGCCATGTCCCATTTATACATGTCTTGAACCGTGCTGTAAACTCCTTTGTCTCCAATTACACCATCTGTATAAACAATACAATCTTCGCTCCATCTGCTGCCTTTATATCCTTTAGTTGCCGATAATCGAACACTTAAAGGATCATAGTACCAACTGTCTGTCATTCCTAATGGTAGAAATATATTTTGATGGATAAAATCGCAGAATGGAACACCAGAAACCTTTTCTACAATTAAAGCCAATAAAACAAAATTCGAGTTATTATAAAAAAAGCGAGTATCAGGTGAAGCAAGCGTTTTAGGTCGTTTGATTTCCATCATATCCAACACATCTTGATTGCTCATAAATCTGGATTTATCTTTCCAGTAAGTTTCTGAGAAATTAAGATAATTTGGGCAATCCGGAACGATGATTTAATAGCATACGTACCGTAATACCTTTGTATGGGAAATTTGGAAAGAATTTTTGAAGCGTATCTTCTAAAGACAACATATTTTGTTGCAACAGCAATAAAATAGCACCTGATGTAAATGTCTTTGATGTGGAGGCAATCTGAAAGGTAGACTTTGGTGTTATTTTTTCGTAGGTATAATAATTTTTATAACCATAATAACGTTCAAATATTTTGGTGCCTTTATAGGCAATGAGTACTGAACCGTTGAATCCGTTAGAATCTACTTTTTTTTCAAAGTAACAATCGAGAGCGTGTATTTTTTTTACAATATCGGAATCTTGTAAATTGATAGGTTCTTTGTAAAACGACCAATATTCTTTTGGTTTTATTTCAGGTTGTTCAAATCCAGTTGGTGTTTTTTGCCTTTTGGGTTGCTGTTGGCAAAAACAAAAAAACATACAAAACAATAAAGTATATAGTGTAAGAATAAATTTCTTCATCTTTTTTTTTCTTTTTTCTTCTTCGGTTAACATCATGTCTGCAAAAAATCCGCCACAAAATACCTTTTTTGTGAAAGAATGTTATCATGTAGATATTATCATTGGTTGAAAAGTGAATTGCGACAAAAGAATTACTTATGACATTGTTTAAAATTCTAAGGTGGTGAAAAGATGCCGAAAATAATTCCGAATCTTCGGAACGACATGACAGCGACATGGTATTGTATCACGGTGCCGTGTCGCTGTCATACTGAACTTGTTTCAGTACCTGTTTCTTATTTTAGATATGTTATTTCTGTTGTTAAAAAAATAAACTATTTTTACAAAAAACAAAAAAATGGAATTTGATATCAGCAAAAGTTTGACCAACGAATACACGAATGAATGTGCAAGTACACGTAAATTATTAGCAAGCGTTCCTTTGGATAATCCTTCGTGGAAACCACACGAAAAATCAATGACTATACAAAATCTTGCTGTTCATATTGCAGATATTCCTAATTGGGTTCCTATTACATTGGAGCGCAGTGAACTAGATTTTGCTAAAGGTGATTATCAACCAAAAACGGCAAACACTATAGAAGAATTATTGAAAATACACGATGATGCAACATCAGCTGCATTATTATCTATAAAAAATACGACTGCTGATATTCTTAAAAATGAAAATTGGACTATGCGCAATGGTGAAACTATTTATTTTACCATGCCAAAAATTGCGGTACTTCGTTCATGGAGTTTCAATCATTTATATCATCATCGCGGACAGCTTACGGTTTATTTACGTTTATTAGGTGTTGCAGTTCCAGGTATGTATGGTCCAACAGCTGATGACCAAATGATGTAATATTCTTTCTTAAAATTAATTAAATACTATATAATCCGATGACTTAATATCTCGGATTATTTTTCTTTATACAATCAATTCAAACGCCAAATAGAAAAATTTAAAACGGAGGCAAAGCTTACCCATAATAAATATGGAATGAGCAAGAAAGCTGCTGTTTTTGAAATTGGATAAAACGCTAAAATGCTTAGTAAAATAAAAATCCACATAGCTATAATTTCTACTAAAGCAAAACCAAGTTGATGTAAACTGAAAAATATAATCGACCAGAAAAAATTTAAAATGAGTTGAATACCAAATAACAGCATCGCTTTGTTTTTTAATGCTTCTGGTGCATCACTTTTCCAAATTAACCAAAGCGCAATTGCCATCAAAATGTATAAAGTTGTCCAAACTGGACCAAATAAATAATTTGGTGGATTGAAGCTTGGTTTTTGCAATGTTGCATACCATGTGGTGATTTCTGATGTTGTTAAGTAGCCAGAAATTCCGCCAACAGCCAAACACACGATGATGCTAATAATTAATTTTAGATAAGTATTCATTCAATTAAAACACTAAAAAGTTGATATTGTTTTATTCAAACAGCATCAATAACTTTCCATCTTTTAATAACGATAATTTTTCGTCTTTTAAGGCATACGAATTTGCTTCTTCTAACAGTTTAAAGAATAAATTCTCTAATGGCATGTTGCCGCAATACATTTTTGTAGATGCTGGTGCAGATGCTTTGAAAGATGAAATCAAATCAGTTTTAAAACCACCGAAGAAATTATTGCAAGGTGCTTTTCCGTTGAATTTATTTTCTGCATAATTAAATTCTATCCAAACGCCATCATCATCAATAGCAAAACTTGAGGTGTCGCTTTCTTTCATTTTTCTTAAAACCCATTTTTTATCTAATGGCGTTATAGGTACAGCAGGTGCTGCATATGGTACATCGCTAACTTTTAATTTACGTATTACTTTAATTAATGTATAAATCGGTTCGGCTTGTTTCACCATTGGATTGGCTACATAGCGTTCGTTAACTAAGATAGTTTGGCGTACACCTTCTTCAAAAACAAAACCAGTAATTCCTTGATAAAATACTTCAAATTCTTTTGCACCTTCTTCTTTTATCAATAAACATTTTGCATTTGGATTTCCTTCGCAGGCAGTTTTTTCTTCATTGATAATTAATATTTTTTCTTTTCCAACTGTTATGTCTTTTATTTTTTCTTTGCTAATTACTTTTACTAATGTATAAATTGGTTTGGTTTGTTTTATCATTGGATTTGGAATATGGCGTTCATTGACTAAAATCGTTTGTCGATAACCTTCTTCAAAAACAAAACCATCAATTCCTTGATAAAAAATTTCAAATTCTTTTGCACCATCTTTTTTAATTAATAAGCATTTTGCATCTGGATTTCCTTCGCAAGCAGTTTTTGTTTCATTAATAATTAAGGTTGTTTGTTTAGAAAAATTCATTCCACTTTGTGGTTTAGAAATATCATCTTTCACGGTTGTATTGTTTTGGTTTGAAATATTTTTCTTAGCAATTGTTTTTACATACACATATTTATACATTGACTCATCTGCTGCAATTGGTGGTGTTTTCAACTCTTCACGCACCCAAATAGTGTAGGTGTTTCCAGCTTCATAATTGAAACCTTCAATGTTGTCATAAAATAACTCATACTCTTTTTGTCCTTGTTTTTTTACCATTAAACATTGCATAGTTGTAACGCCTTCGCATTTTGCGCGTTCTGCATCAACGTAGAAAATTTTGGTGTTTGGTGGTAATTTTTGAATTGTAGTTGTAGTTTTTTTCTTTGTGTTTTTTTTTGCTGTTGATTGAGCAAATGTAGTTGTTGTTACTAAAAAAGCTAAAATTACAACTGTAATTTTAAGGATATAATTATACATAAATAGGTAGTTTTGAAATGATTTTATTTAAAATTAGACTAATTCAACAAATACCGCAACTTTGAGTCCAAGTTTTAATAGCTTGAAGGTTAATAAAACGTTCAAGCTACTAAAATGAATTACAACTTCGTTATTTTTCCTTTTCCTGTAATAGATTTGTATACTTTGTCTGTTCCTTTATATTGTATAGTTCCATCGCCGATTATGGTTGCCGTTAACGTGTCGCGCACATTGAGTTGAATATTGCCATTTCCGTTAAGGTATGCAACGCTATAGTTTGAAATCGGATTTATTAAAATCGCTTTTCCAGCACCATTTATAAACACAAAACTACTATCAATATTTCCATTGAAAATGTTGATTTCATTGGTGTTGTTTGATGTTACATTTAAATGCTCGCAACCTAATTTATTAATTAAAATTCTACCTAAATTATTGTTGGTAAGTGTAAGTGTTGGAGAATACAAACTATCATTTATAAAAAAAACACCAACTTGGTTGTTGATAATTTGCGCTAAATTTTTAGATGATGTGATGATGCGAACAGGTTTGATGTTTGCAGTGTTTATTTTTTTTGTGAACTTTAGTTTTAATTCGTCATCTGATATTGTTGCATCGATTAAATCTATTATTTCTTGCTGACCTTGTAACTGCAAATAAGCAACCGTATCTTGTTTATAATACAATGAAAATGGAACATCTAAACTTATTTTTGTATAATCAGAAATGGCTACATCTTTAGTAATTACTGGACCTTTGGCAATAATATCATCGCCAATATTTTTACACCGAACAGTAAAAAACAATACTACTAAAGCACAAAAAAGGTAATGCGTTCTGATAATTTTTTTATATTGATTATTCTTCATTTTTACCAACTATTTCTAGCGTTCTTTGCTTGAAATTTACGATTCACAATTTATGCTTTATTAATATTATTTTTGCTTTGCTACTTTGCGCTCTTTGCGTGAAATTAAACTTACATTCTTTACTTGAAACTATGCTTCATCTTTCAAGCCGTCCCAACCTAATGAAATAATATCATGATAATTGCCACCTTTCGTAAATAATTTAACTCCTAAATTAACATCTAATATTTCGCCAATAATTGAAATATCCGGATGTTGTTGTGCTTTCAATAAATCTTTTTTATCAATGGTAAATAACAACTCATAATCTTCGCCACCACTCAAAGCGCAATTAATTGGATCGATGTGGAATTCCAATGCTTTGTCGTATGTTTCATTTGCAATCGGCACTTCCACTTCATTCAACTGGCAACCAACATTACTTTGTCGACAAATATGTAGCAACTCAGAACTTAAACCATCCGAAACATCAATCATCGAAGTTGGTACCACGTTTTCTTGTGCAAAATATTCGATAATATCTTTGCGTGCTTCTGGTTTTAATTGTCTGCCAACAATGTAATCGTTGCCTTCTAATTTAATATCTGCAGTTGGCGCATTTAAATACACTTGTTTCTCGCGTTGTAGCATAGTCAAACCCATGTAGGCACCGCCTAAATCACCGCTAACGCATAAAATATCGCCTTCTTTTGCTTTGTTTCTGTAAACAATTTTTTCAATATCTTGCTCGCCAATTGCAACTACATTTATAATTAAACCTTTGTTAGATGCTGTAGTATCACCGCCAATTAAATCAACACCATATTTTTCACAAGCTAATTTAATTCCATCATAAATTTCTTCAATTGCTTCTACAGAAAAACGATTCGAAATTGCAATAGAAACCAAAATTTGTTTAGGTAATGCATTCATTGCATATACATCAGAAAGATTTACAACTACACTTTTGTATCCTAAATGTTTTAAAGGCGTATACACCAAATCAAAATGGATGCCTTCTACCAAAATATCAGTTGTTACTACTTGATGTTTTTCTGATTTTATAACTGCAGCATCGTCGCCAATACCTTTAATAGAAGAAGTATTCAGCAATAGGTTGTTGCTGGTTAATCTGTCTATTAAACCAAATTCGCCAATGCTCGAAATTTCTGTTCTTTTCACGTTTTCCATGTGGCAAAGATACGAATAGTGATTTGTCATTCAAAATTTCAAATTATTTTGATAGCTTTACTTCAAATGTGCTAAATGTTTTTTGGAAATAACAATAATGATAAATCAACTAACAACAAGGTGGTAAACTATAAATTCAAATCACTGCTTATTTATGGTTCAGATGAATGGATGGCAAACTCATCTAAAAAGTATAGAACTGTATTCGATCGTGCAGAAACTACTTACATTCGTAGTGAACTTTCATTTTATAATAAATTATTTGATGAAGAAGATTGGAAATGTAAAGTCACCTTAAAAGCTTTCGATATTACGAATGGTAAAAGAGAAGAGCTTTGCACTTTAGACAAAGAAATAGACGTACTAAAAGAAGAAAACATTGTGCAGGTTCGCGATGGTTGGGGCAACAAAGAAGTAGGTACTTATTGGATGAAAGGTAGCTATACTTGGGAAGCATATATTGATAACGTATTAATCGGTTCTCAACAGTTTTTTGTGAATGATATTGGCTTAGTTACCGCAGAAAAAAATCCATATTTTGAAGTTGAGTTTGTGAAATTATATGTTGGTGATGGTGAAGGCTGGAAACAGGAAACGTCTACCAGAACCTATTATTCAAAAATTTCTAAAACAGACACAAAATATCTTTGGGCCGAAATAAAAATAAAAAATCTAACTACTAAAGATTGGAACTATGAACTGTATTTAAATTATTATGATGATGCAGGACAACACAAAGCAAATATTAAAAGAGTTGGTAAAATTGAAACAGATAAAAAAGATTGGACTTACACATTTGATATTGGTTGGGGCACCGACGATGGCGGCTCGTGGAAAGACGATAAATATACATTAGAGCTAGTTTTTATGGATGCGTTAGTGGCTGCTGCTGTTTTTGAGTGTGGAAACGAGTTTGTAAACGGTGATGTAGAAATGATAAACGGAACAGTGGTTCCAGGCGTTGCGAGCGCAAAAAGTGAAAATGATGTTGCTGCCAAATTAGATGATAAAACATTAGACCAATTATTAGCAGAAATGGATACTTTAATCGGGTTGCAAAATGTAAAAAAACATATTCGCGATCAGATCACCTTAATTAATTTTAATAAACTTCGCAAAGAGCAAGGTGTTGAAGATGACTCTATGTTTTCACTACATAGTGTTGCTACAGGAAATCCAGGCACTGGAAAAACTACCGTAATGCGATTGCTCGGAAAAATTTATCATAAATTAGGTTTGCTTTCAAAAGGACATGTTTTAGAAGTAGACAGAGTAGATTTAGTTGGCGAATACATCGGACAAACTGCACCGAAAGTGCAAAAACAAATTGACGAAGCGCGTGGTGGAATTTTATTTATTGATGAAGCATATTCGCTTGCTCGAAGTGGCGAAGACAGCAGAGATTATGGAAAAGAAGTAATTGAAATTTTAATAAAAGAAATGAGCGATGGACCTGGCGATATTGCCATTTTTGTGGCTGGTTATCCAAAAGAAATGCGCGCTTTCATTGAATCCAATCCTGGCTTAAAATCTCGTTTTTCTCAGTATTTTAATTTTGAGGATTATTTACCAGATGAACTGTTTGATATTGGTATGTTAATCAGTAATCGATTAAAATTAACGATTGCAGATAATGCACAAAAAGAAATGCGTGAAGAACTAACCGAAGCATTTAGAAACCGAGATAAAAACTTTGGAAATGCACGTTATGTAGAAGGTGTTATCAATAAAGCGAAACTAAATATGGCATTGCGCTTAATGCAAATCACCGACCAAAAATCCATCTCAAAAGAAAATTTATCAACTATAACTTTAGATGATATTAATAAAGTTTTTGAAGAAGGAAAACATAAAAAATTAAAATTAGCAGTCAACGTCGACGAATTAATGCTAGCACTCGATGAACTGAATGAATTGATTGGTTTGGAAAATGTAAAAAAGGAAATCGATGAACTGGTTCGACTTATAAAATATTACAATGATATCGGAAAAGATGTACTCAATAAATTTTCATTGCACACTGTCTTCACTGGAAATCCAGGTACAGGAAAAACAACAGTAGCACGCATCTTAGGTAAGATTTTTAAAGCTCTCGGTATTTTAGAACGAGGTCACATGGTTGAAGTAGATAGGGAAAGTTTAATTGCTGGTTATGTTGGACAAACTGCTATCAAAACAGCAGAAAAAATTGAAGAAGCAATGGGTGGCGTTTTATTTATTGACGAAGCGTATGCACTCACAGAAGGCAAAGGTTCGCAATACGATTTTGGTGGTGAGGCCATCAGTACAATTTTAAAAAGAATGGAAGATAATCGTGGTAAATTCTTAGTGTTTGCAGCTGGTTATACCGATAACATGAATGATTTTTTAGCTTCTAATCCTGGATTAAATTCTCGCTTCGATAAAAAATTACATTTTGAAGATTATACTTCAGATCAGATGTTGGAAATTGCAAAAACCTATCTTAAAAAAGAAGATATTATTGCTACGCAAGAAGCATTAGATCATTTGAAAAATTATTTTGAAGACTTGTATAAAAACAAAGATAAATTTTTTGGCAACGCACGTACCGTTCGTCAAACGGTTAGTGAAGCGATTAAAAATCAGAATTTACGAATGTCTGGAATTTCTGCCGAACAACGAAATACACAAGATATACATACCTTATTATTAGAAGATGTGATAGAGTTTAAATATAATGGAAATAACCTAAGAAAGACGGTTGGCTTTCGGCTTGGAGGCAAATAATCAGCGTTAGAAGTATCATAAAAAATGCAAATTATTTTACCATTTAAGAAAAGGCATGTAATTTGCGTTATAGAAAACAACCTCACCTGATTCCGACCTAGTCGGAACCACCCTCTCCATTTGGAGAGGGAAGTCGAGCAAAGCTCGACAGGGTGAGGTCAAAAAATATAAAATGAAAAAACAACTCATCATATTATTCTTCATCGCAACTACCTATCGTAGCTTAGCAACCGATTATTCCAATCAGCAAAATTGGGCAGCTTTGCCTACAATGAAAGACAATGCAGATTGGACACCGAATGGTTTAACCAACAAACAAGATAGTGCGCAAGTAGATGTTTTTTTTATTCATCCAACAACAGATGTTACAGGCTTTAAAGGCAATGCAAATATTGACAACAAAGCAATCAACAACCAAACAGATGACTTTCCAATCAAATATCAGGCAAGTGTATTTAATGAAAGTTGCAAAGTCTACGCACCACGCTATCGTCAGGCAGCATTGCATAATTTTTTTACTAAAAATAATGAAAAATCAGAACAAGCATTTGATGTTGCTTATCAAGATATAAAAGCTGCTTTTGAATATTATTTGAAAAACTACAACAATGGCAAACCAATTATTATTGCAGGTCACTCGCAAGGAAGCATGCATGCACAACGTTTGTTGCGCGAATATTTTGATGGAAAACCATTGCAAAATCAACTCGTAGAAGCATATATCATTGGCTTTCCAACGCACGAAAATCAATTCCAATATTTAAAAATTTCTGAAAAAGCGGATACGTTTGGTGGCTATATTTCGTATTCAACGTTTGGTATGGATTCAAAAATTATTTCCGTTGTTCCTGAGTACAATAATGCAGTTTCTGTGAATCCATTGGATTGGACAACCAATAAAGAATTTGTTTCTTCGCAAGAAAATAATGGTTCGTTGACCAAAAAATCAAATGAAATTGTAAAACATTTGTTTGGTGCAAAAAATGGAAATGGAATTGTAGAAATACAAAAACCAGGCGAAGGTTTTGTGCCAATGACTATGAAAAATTATCACATCTATGATTATAGTTTATTCTATATCAATATCAGAGAAAATGTTGCTTTGCGTATTAAAAAATATTTTGAATACAATAAAATTAAGTAAAAAAATCAAATAGAATCTTTGCGCACTTTGCTTCTTTAAATCTTTGCGTGAAAAAAATAATCAGATAAATTAGCTATAAATTATGATTCATCAATTCAAAAAAACTGGACTCATCATCCTAATTTTATTAACCATTCAACAAAAAGCAATGGCGCAAAATAACTACGATTCGCAGTGGAAATCTGTAGAAAAATTGGAAAATAACGGCAAAACCAAAGACGCACAAGCTGCAGTTGAAAAAATTATTGAAAGTGCACGTAAAGACAATAACACAACGCAAATTGTAAAAGCATCTATGTATAAATATAAATACATGATGACTTTAGAAGAGCAATCAGAAGTAAAAATTGTAAATGAAATTAAATCTTCCATTGCACAATCTACTGGTAATGAAAAAGCCATTTTGCAAAGTATTTTAGCCGAATTGTATTTTCAGTATTTCAATCAAAATTCATGGAAATTTCAAAACAGAACCGAAACTGCCGAAAAGCAATCGGACGATTTTCAAACTTGGGATTTGAAAACCTTGTTTAAAGAGATCAATAAAAATTATTCAGCTTCTTTAGAAAATAAAACACTTTTGCAGAACACAAAAATTGCAGAATTCACAGAAATTTTAAATAAAGAAAAAAGTTCAAGATTGCTTCGGCCAACTTTATATGATTTATTAGCAAACAGAGCAATTGATTATTTTGGTGATACCAAAAGCAACATCGATCAACCAGCCGATGCGTTTAGTATTGATAATGCAAACTATTTTGCAACTGCAAACGAGTTCGTAAAAATAAGATTAGATACTAGCGATGCAAATTCTGGCGATTTCAATGCTATTAAAATTTATCAGGATTTGTTGGTGTTTCGATTAAACAATAATGCTAATTTAGACGCATTAGCAGATGCTGATTTAAAAAGATTGCAGTTTGTTAAAGAACATTATTTCAATAAATCTGAAAATGAAGAATTGTATTTTACAGCGTTAAAACGCATTAAAACAGAATACACTAAATGTAATACTGCAGCAATTATTAATTTTGAAATAGCGCAAATTATTGTTCAAAAAAATTCAAATAATGAAGAAGCAAACACATCAAAAGTTGGTGGTTTAAAAGAGGCATTGGCAATTTGTGATGAAACAATAAAAAACTATCCGAATACAGAAGGCGCTACAAATTGTGCTGCATTGCGCGAAACTATCTTTCATAAAAATCTAAGCATAACCACCGAAGAAACCGTAATTCCGAACGAACCATTCAAAGCGTTAGTTAATTTTAAAAACATCAATAAAATCTATCTAAAAATAATTCCAATCAATTTTTCTGATAAAGACAAAATCTTTAATTTAAAAGATAAAGAAACGCAGAAAGATATCATCAAACGTTTAAATGCCATTAAACCAATACGCATTTGGAGTCAGAATTTGCCAATTACAGATGATTATTTAGATCATTCTACAGAAATAAAAATTGATAAAATTAATAAAGGTTATTACGCAATTATTGCATCTACCAACGATAAGTTTTTGATTGATGCAGGAAAAGAAGCGGTTGCCGTAACTACCTTATTTTCTTCTCAAATCAGTTACGTTACCAAAGAAAATAATTCAGAAAATTATGAATTATATGTGTTAGATAGAAACAGCGGACAACCGTTAAAAGATGCAAAAGTTAAGTTTTACAGAAACGAATATGACTATTCAACACGTAAGTATAAACGTACCGAATTAGGCACATCAACAAGTGATGCAAATGGTTTTGTTTCTAAAAAAATGGAATCAAAATCTAATTACAATTACAACAATAATTATTTCTTGTTTGATATTTCTTACAAAGATGATTTCTTAACGAGTGACCAAGCGCACTATCATACTTACTACCAACGACAAGAGCCAGTGCCATCAAAACAAGTGCATTTGTTTACAGACAGAAGTATTTATCGACCTGGACAAACCATCTATTTTAAAGGAATTATTACTCAACAAGATGGTGATAAACATAAAATTTTCACAAAGGAAAAAATCAGTGTAATTTTTAAAGATGTTAATTATCAGGACATCAAAACACAGGAATTTACGAGTAACGAATACGGATCATTTACAGGATCGTTCACAGCACCAACCACAGGTTTGTTAGGCAATATGACATTGTTTACCGATTATGGAAGTGCTGCAGTTCAGATAGAAGAATACAAACGGCCAAAATTTGAAGTGACCTTTGATCCAATAAAAAAAGCATACAACTTAAATGATAAAGTTAGCGCAACAGGAAAAGCAGTTTCGTACGCTGGTGCAAATTTAGATAATGCAGAAGTAAAATATACCGTTCGCAGAACAGCACAATATCCAATTTGGTGTTGGTTCGGCTGGCGCAGTCCTTGGTTTCCACGCACACAAGAAAAAATTATTGCAGTTGGCACCACGAAAACAGATGACAATGGAAATTTCACCATTGATTTTAATGCAGTTCCAGATTTGACATTAGATAAAAACATGAAACCATATTTTAATTATGCTGTTTCTGTTGATGTAGTTGATATTTCTGGCGAAACGCATAGTGCAGAAACGTCAGTAAGAGTTGGCTATTTAGCTATTGATGCAGATGTTTCTGTTTCAGAAAAAATTGACAATGCAAAAGAAAATAAAATTACTGTAACCACCAATAATTTAAACGGACAACCAGAACCAACGGATGTTACTGTAAAAATTTATGATTTAATAGAACCTTTAAATCCTAAAAAAGCAAGACTATGGAATCAACCTGATAAATTTATCTTATCAAAACCAGAACACGATAAATATTTTCAATACGAGATTTATGATAAAGAAGATTTGATGAGCAACTGGCAAAAAGGTACTTTGGTAAATTCTTATGCATTTAATACTCCAAACAAGCAGAAATTAAGTTAACTCCAAATAGTTTACAGACAGGTGCATATCTAATTGAGTTTTCATGTAAAGATAAAAATGGAAATCTCATCGAAATTAAAAAGAACTTTTTCGTGAACTCGATAAATGATAAAACACCAAATCCAAAAACATTTGCATTCTTTAATGTTGACAAAACATCAGTAAAACCTGGTGAAAACGTGCAATATCAAATTGGCTCATCAATGGCAAATGCGTATGCAATTATTGAAGTTGGATTTAAAGGAACTATTCTTGAAAAGAAAACAATCCAATTAAATAATGAGATAAAATCGTTTACAATTCCAATAAAAGAAAGTTACAAAGGTGGTATTGAAATCAACTACGCTATCGTAAATAAAAACAGAAGTTTTTTAGGTAAAAACTTTATAGATGTTCCTTATGAAGATAAAAGTTTAAAAATTGAATGGTTAACATTCAGAGATAAATTATTGCCTGGCACAAAAGAGCAATGGAAATTAAAAATTACCGGACCCAACAAAGAAAAATTTGCCAGCGAATTATTAGCAACTATGTACGATGCTTCGTTAGATGCATTTTTACCACACAGCTTTAATTTTTATTTAGGACAAAATTCATACAATGGTTGGTTAGGTAGTTTTGGTGCTGATTGTTTTGGTACAAAAGCGAGTAATTTATATACCACAAAAGATTGGAATCCGTATAAAGAGTATGCATGGCACAATTACGATGCACTTAATTTATTTGGATTAAGTTTAGGTGGTTATAATAGATTTTATTACGGAAATGGTAGAGGTGGTGATGTAATGATGAAAAGTGAAGTGATGTATGATATGGCTGTAACCGCTTCACCATCATCACCAAAAATGCTAGAATCAGAAAAAGCAAGTAATGAAGAGCTTGCACAATTAGGTACTGTAAGAAACAAAATATCAAAAGATGAATCTTTTGCATGGTCTACTGATTCAGCACAACCAGTTACACCACCTAAAAAACCAGATATTACACCACGCACCAACTTAAACGAAACTGCGTTCTTCTTTCCACAATTACAAACCGATGCAGATGGAAATATCATCTTAAATTTCCAAATGCCTGAAGCATTAACCAAATGGAATTTTTTAGGATTGGCGCATACTAAAGAATTGAATTATCAATACTTCACAAAATCAGTGGTTACACAAAAAGAATTGATGGTAACACCAAACGCACCGCGCTTTTTACGTGAAGGTGATAAGTTCGAATTCACGACAAAAATTTCTAATTTATCTGATAAAGATTTGTCTGGAAAAACAGAATTAGTGTTGTATGATGCAACAACCATGAAAGAAATTTCTTTTAAAATAATGGAAGCAGTTGGCGGACAATTCAACACGATTGGCGAACGTAATTTTTCGGTTGAAAAAGGAAAAAATACTGTGGTGAGTTGGACACTTAAAATTCCAGCAGGAATTGATGCTATCACTTACAAAGTAACCGCACAAGCAGATAATTTCAGTGATGGCGAACAAGCATCGTTAATAGTATTGCCAAACAGAATGATGGTAACCGAAACGATGCCACTTTGGGTTCGCGGAAACGATAAAAAATCGTACACGTTTGATAAATTACTAAACAATAAATCCACTACATTAAAAAATTATAGCTTAACGTTAGAAATGTCATCGCAACCAGTTTGGTATGCAGTGCAAGCGTTGCCATACATGATGGAATATCCATACGAATGCGCAGAACAATTATTTTCTCGTTTTTATGCAAATAGTTTAGCATCATATATCGCAAATCAATCCCGAACGTTCGGGACAAAAATCAAAACCATTTTTGATAAGTGGAAAAATACAGACGCGTTGATTTCTAACTTAGAAAAAAATCAAGATTTAAAATCTGTATTGTTAGAAGAAACACCTTGGGTTCGCGAAGCTCAAAATGAAACCGAACAAAAGAAACGAATTGCATTATTGTTTGATTTGCAAAAAATGGCTGATGAAAAACAAAAAGCGTTTGATAAATTATTGCAAATGCAAACGCCAAACGGTGGTTTTACTTGGTTTCCTGGTATGCAAGACAATCGTTACATCACGCAATATATTGTCGAAGGCATGGGTCATTTAGAAAAATTAGATGTCTTAAAAATTAAAGACGATACAAAAATTGCCGACATGATGCAGAAAGCAATTGCTTATTTAGATGACAGATTGCGTGAAGATTTAGAAAATATCAAAAAATACGACAAAGATTATCTGAAAACAAATCACCTTTGGTACAACAGTATTCATGCATTGTATGCACGTTCTTTTTCTGGTCAAAAAATAGAAAAACAAAATCAGGAAGCGTATGATTATTTTATCAAACAAGCCAAAGATTATTGGTTAAAACAGGATTTATATTCCAAAGGAATGATTGCTTTAGTGTTGCAACGCAATAAAGAAAAACCAACTGCTGATAAAATAGTTACATCGTTAAAACAAAATTCTATTTCAAATGAAGAATTAGGAATGTATTGGAAAGCCAATGAAACTGGTGGTTGGTATTGGTATCAGGCACCTGTGGAAACACAAGCATTATTAATTGAAGCATTTACAGAAGTAGCGAATGATAATAAATCGGTAGATGAAATGAAAGTTTGGTTGTTGAAACAAAAACAAACTACATCATGGAAATCAACAAAAGCAACGGCCGAAGCTTGTTATGCATTATTGTTGCAAGGAAAAGATTGGATAAAATCGGATAAATTGGTAGAAGTGAAAATGAACAAAGTGGTGATAGATCCAATAAAATCAGGAGCAACAGTAGAGCCAGGAACTGGTTATTATAAATTAAAATGGACTGGCGAAAACATTAAACCAGAAATGGCAAAAATTGAATTAAAAAAATCAGATAAAGGTCCAGCATATGGCGCAGTTTATTGGCAATATTTTGAAGATTTAGATAAAATAACGGGTGCTGAAACTGCTTTAAAAATGACTAAAAAATTATTTAAAGAAGACAATACAAAAGCAGGAAAAGTGTTAGTAGCAATAACAGACAAAACACCAATAAATCCTGGTGATTTGGTGAAAGTACGCATTGAAATACGCACCGATAGAAACATGGAATATGTACACATGAAAGATATGCGTGCTGCAGGTTTTGAGCCAATCAATGTGTTGTCGCAATACAAATATCAGGACGGTCTTGGCTATTACGAAAGCACCAAAGATGTAGCTACACATTTCTTTATGGATTGGCTACCAAAAGGCACGTATGTTTTTGAATACGATTTGCGTGCAACACTTGCAGGTAACTTCAGCAATGGAATTACATTAATAGAAAGTATGTACGCACCAGAATTTAAATCACACTCTAAAGGTGAACGTGTTACGATTACGAAGAAATAATACATAGACCATGAAGGTTTTAAAACCTTCATGGCTTTTTGTCACAAATACTCACTAAAAACTACCTAATACTAAGTATTTTTGTTGAAAATAATAATTGTGATTATTTTTGGACTCAGATTTGTTCATATAAATCAAACAAATAAAAATTTTATGTTGAACAAAGAAGGAATAGTAAAACAAGTAAAAACAATACCATGAACAAGAAAACAATTTTAGCAGTATTGATGCTTGCCTTAACAGCAAGTTCAACATTTGCCAGAGATTTAACAGAACGTAAAAATTTAGGTGGTGTAATTGCTGGATTTAGCATAAACTCTGCTGCAGTAGAAAATGAGTCTGCACAAAAAGCAAAAAACAGAGCTAAATTAGGTGGTGTTATAGGTGTAACATTTGAACATAAATTTGGTAAAGTTTTCGCATTAGAAACTGGCGCACTTTTTTCTAATAAAGGTGCAAGCGAAAAATTAGAAACCAACGCATTGGTAAAAAGTGGTAGCTATACTGTTGATTTTTATTCAGTAGATGTGCCGTTAATAGCGAAATTCTATATTGGTAAAAAGAAAATTTTTAACTTAAATGTAGGTGGTTTTGCTTCATATTCATTTAAAGTACAAACTACAACCAAAATTGATTTTAACAACAATCCAGTATTTCCAAATGATATAAACAATAAAGAAAACAATCCGAAAGATGCAGATGGTGATTTATATTACCAACCATACGATGCAGGCTTGAATGTTGGTTTTGAGTTTATTTCAAAAAAAGGATTTGGTGCTGGTGCTCGATTAAATCAAGGTTTAATTGATGCAACGAATCCAAAATATAATATTGGTTCTGTTTCTGATACTAAAAAAATCTTTCATACAGGTGCACAGTTATACGCAATATTCAAATTCTAAAAAAGAATTTTTAACTGTAAATAATAAAAAGTCCGACAATTGTTGGACTTTTTTCATTTTAACACTAAAAAAATATCGATTTCGTACAACAAATAACTTATAACCAATAACTTTATAACATGCAAATTGAAATAGAAAGAGTAAATAATAAAGTTCATTTAGAAGCAAAGAACGAACAAGGTATTGTAGTGCAAATGGATGGCTCACCAGATATTGGTGGCGAAGACCTTGGTGCGCGTCCGATGCAGTTGGTATTGATGGCTCTAGGTGGTTGCACATCGATGGACATGTTATCAATGCTGAAAAAAATGCGTGAAGAAGTGAAAAGCTATAAAGTAACTGTTAATGCAGAACGTGCAACCGAACATCCAATGGTATTTACAAAAATCCATATTCATTATGTTTTAGAAGGAAACTTAAAAAAAGAAAATGTAGAAAAAGCAATTAATTTATCGATGGATAAATATTGCAGCGTAACACATATGCTGAATTCAACAGCAAAAATTACACATAGTTTTGAAATTGTATAATGTACATCGTAATGCGTACAACGTATTGCGATGCTTAAGAATAATAAAATAGATTTATAATTTTGATACGCAATTCGCATATCGCAATACTCAATACGATTATGAAAAAATACACCAACTTCGCAACAAAAGCAATACGCACACAACACGAACGCGCTTTCAGAGAACACAGCGTTCCATTATACTTAACATCATCGTTTACATTTGATGATGCTGAACAAGCGCGCGCATTATTTGCTGATGAATATGTTGACAATATTTATTCTCGATTTTCAAATCCAAACGTAAATGAGTTTGTAGAAAAAATGTGTGTATTAGAAGGAACAGAAGATGGCTTCGGCACCGCAACAGGTATGGCTGCTGTGTTTGCATCGTTGATGACATTTTTAAAATCAGGTGATCATATTTTAGCATCGTCTGCATTGTTTGCGTCATCAACCAGAATTATTAAAGAATTTTTACCAAAATGGAATATTGAATATTCATTTTATGATATTAATAAACCAGAAACTTGGGAAAGTTTAATTCAGCCAAATACCAAAATGATATTTGCTGAAACACCATCCAATCCTGGTTTAGTGTTGATAGATTTGGAACACTTGTGTGCGCTTGGTAAAAAACATAATTTATTAGTGAATATTGATAATTGTTTTGCAACACCTTACTTGCAAACACCAGCAAAATATGGTGCAGACATCATTACACATTCAGCAACAAAATTTATTGATGGACAAGGCAGAGTTTGTGGTGGTGTAGTATTAGGCAGTGCTGCTTTGATAAAAGAAGTACGTGCATTTTGTCGCCAAACAGGACCAGCGATGTCGCCATTCAACGCTTGGATTTTATCTAAAAGTTTAGAAACCTTACATGTACGCATGGACAGACACTGCGATAACGCATTAGCATTAGCGAAGTGGTTAGAAACAAATCCAGAAATAGAAAAAACAATTTATCCATTTTTGCCATCGCATCCACAATATGATTTAGCGAAAAAACAAATGTCGCAAGGTGGTGGCGTGGTTACGTTTATTGTGAAAGGTGGCATTGATAGAGGTCGCAAATTTTTAGATAGTTTAGAAATGTTTTCACATACTGCAAATTTAGGTGATTGTAGAACGATAGCAACGCATCCAGCATCAACCACACATAGTAAAATTGAAGAAAGCGTTCGTGAAGCTGCTGGTATTTTTGGAGGCACCGTGCGTGTTTCCGTTGGCTTAGAACATATTGATGATATTAAAGCAGATATTGCACAAGCGTTAGAAAAGAGTAAATAGAAATAATGCGAATTTCTAAATCAACATTATTTAAAATTCTTGTTTGTGTATTAATCATTGCAGATATTGATTTTTCATATCGACAACATGAACACAAACCACTGGATGGAGATTTGGCAGCAATAATTGCACCTTCTAAGAATTATACTACTGTTTTACAAGAACCATTTGGATTTAAAGCTGCTTTTAAACAGGAGAAATATTCAGCTACAAATCGGTTTTTTTCACATGCTGCAATGATATTTTACTATAAAAATGTGTACAACATATTTTCACCACTTGCAAAGAATAAGGCAAAATTTATTTACGTTTTTACTGGTATTTATCAAACAATAATTCAATTACTAATTGTTCTGTTACTTAGTATTTATGCATTGAGAAAAATAAAATGGAATAAATTATCATTCTTGTTAATGTTCTTGTTTCTTTCTGCATTTATGCAAACACATGGTTACTATACTTCAATTGGTGTAATTGATCAGTCAATTAGTTACACTTTTTTTTACGCAATGCCAATTGCATTTCTAATGATTTATTTTCTTCCTTTTTTAATTTGTAGAATTGAAAATAGAAGTATATTCTTTTCGTTTGTATTTTTTATTGTATGGTCAACTTTTGCTTTAGTATTAAGTTTGACAGGACCACTCATCTCACCTATTGGAGTTTTAATTAGTATTTCAATAATTTTATCATTATTTGTTAAAGAATATAGAATCCAATCTAGTAGCATTAATAACAAAAATGATTTTATAACAAGATTAAAAAAATTACCTTTTCTTACAGTTAGCTGTTTGTCTATATTTATTTTATTTTGTTTGTATTCACAATATGTAGGTACATTTAATTCGGAAAACGGCGAACCAACATTATTAAGTTTTAGGTATGGTAAACTAATAATGAGATTAAAAACCTATTTTACTAAAGACATTTCTTTTTTATTAATAGTAGCAGTTTTGGCCGTTAATTTATTTTCTTTAAAAAATACAAATAAGCAAATAAATAGAGAAGTAAAAATTATTAGCTTCTTGTCAGTTTTTTATATTTTCTTATTGCCTTTAGGTGGTTATAGACCTTATAGACCTGACATCATAAGATATGATACGTTTATGCCAATCACCATTGCATTGTTATATTTAGTTGGAAGAAGTACTTTTTTAGCATCTGAAATTATACAGAGAAAGAAGCTGTATTATAGTTTTTTAACCGTGATATTTGCGATCTTTATGTATGCTGACAAACCACAATTTAATGATAATGATTGTCAGTATGAAAGAATGATTGAGTTAAAAAATTCGAAAGAATTAATAACCGTATTTGACAACAAATGTAATTTATTGACTTGGTCGCCATTGAATGATACTGCTTGGACCTCTCAAGTTTCACAAATGTGTTATTATTGGCAAATAACAGACAAAATAAAGCCATTTATTATAAATAATTAATAATAAAATATAAATGCAAGAAAAAAATATTCCATCTTATTATTTTCATTTTCATTTCTGGTGTTATTGATTTTCGCGTATTTGTTTGCTGTCGAAAGAGTTTTGTTTGAAGATGCATCTATCGCAATTTTTAAACTCTTAAATTACAAACGTTTTTATATCACCAATCATCGCTTTATTTCAGCACTCATTGAAATACCAGCACTCATTGGTGTAAAATACAATGCATCCGTTAAAACAATTGTTTATTTATTCTCTTATGGATATTTTTTGCCTGAACTTTTTATTATTTTAAGCTTAGTTTTTGTATTAAAAGATTACAAAAGTTTGTTGGTTTTGTTACTGTTGCTTGTGGTGTTAAATAATTTTGGCTTCTACTATACTTATGCCGAGTACCACAAAGGCATCAATCTTAGTGTGTTGTTTTTTTCAATGGTTTATAACGAAGAGCAATTTAAAGCACACCAAAAAATATATAATGTATGTTTAGCAGCATTATACATTGTTATCTTGTTTTGTCATCCGTTGATGTGCATTATATTCTTCTTTATTTATTTGTATTTCTATGTAGAAAAAAAGATAGACGCACAAAGATTAAAGAAATCAGTCGCTTTTATTTTAATTACAACAGCACTAAAAACACTGTTGTTTCGGTCGAGCTATGACACTCAAAAAATGAAATTGTCTATTACTTTTATAAAAGACAATAAGATGCTTGAAGGCTTTTCACAGCAGTTATTTCATCATAATTTTGTATTTGCATTGTTTTTTATTTTCGCCATATTTATTTTAGTAAGGCAAAAGAAAAGCAATCTTTTATTGCTTTTTCAGTGTTTAGCTTTGGATATTTTATCATGATTTGTATGGTATTTGGAAGAGCAACATTCGATTACTATGGCGAATATTTATTTAAACCATTAGTTTTTTTTGTTGCCATTGTTATTGTACATCAATCCAATTTTAAATTAAAAGCGAATCAATTATTTTTTGCGATTTTAGTTATTGTTTCTTTATCAAAAATATATCATTATCGAAAAATCTTAACAGACCACACCACTCGATATAAAGATATTTTAAGAGTAATGCATACAAACAATATTAAAAAAGCATTGATTTCAAAACAAAAAGGTTATAATTTTGACTTATTTGATGACCGTTGGGCAAGTAGTTTTGAAAGTGTATTACTTGATAAAATAATTTACAATTCAGATACGTCGAGCACTTTCTGTATCACATATTGCATGTCTTGTTGTATAGAAAATAATCAAAAAATCAGATCGTTTATTGATAATGATGAAATAACGTATCCGCCATATTTTAATTTGCCACAAGAAAAATTTATAGTAATAGATAGTTTACTGGTAAAATAATACTGTATGCAAAAATCATTTTATACTACAATACTTTGCTCTCTTTTTTTATTTATTTCAACATTTTTTACACACAGATGGAATGAAAAAAACAATGCTGTTCTTTCTTATGATGCAGCAGGTTACTATTTATATCTACCTTCTTTTTTTTATGATGATTTAGGCAAAATAAACAACAAAGATGCTATCATTCAAAACTACAATCCGTTTGGTTGTAATTTCGATGATGCAAATAAAAAGATAGGTGATAATTATATTTTGAAATATACCTGTGGTATTGCTATTTTAGAATTTCCGGCGTTTGTTATAGCACATTTTATTGCAAAGTTCTTTAGTTTTCCTGTAGATGGTTTTTCGTTGCCGTATCAAATTTGTATAAACTTTTGGAGTATCTTATTTGGTGTTTTTGGCTTGTGGATTTTACGAAAAGTATTACTAAAATATTTTTCAGACAATACAGTTGCCATCACTATTTTTACTTTATGTGTTGCTACTAATCTTTATAATTTTATTTCTTTTAGTGGCAATATGTCGCACTGTTATTTATTTACTTTGTACGCACTTATATTATTTTACACAGATAAATTTTATAAAAAACCAACATTATATGTAAGCTTTCTCTTAGGTTTAATTGCTGGTTTAGTAGTAATGATTCGTCCAATAGAAATTATTTGTTTGTTTATCATCTTTGGCTGGAAGATTGATTCATTTAGTGATATCAAAAGCAGAATTTTATTTTTTAAAAAGCACATTGCTAAATTTATTTTGTTCGTAATTGCTGCAATTCTAATTGGTAGCATCCAGTTATTTTATTGGAAAATTTATTCTGGTCATTGGCTTTTTTGGAGTTACGGCGAAAATGAATCTTTTAATTTTATAAAACCACATCTAATAAATTGGATGATCAGCTATAAAAAAGGTTGGCTCACTTACACACCAGTTATGGTTTTGTCTTTATTTGGATTTTATTCCTTATACAAAAACCACAAATCTCTTTTTATAGCATGTTTTCTTTTTACTGTTTTTAATATTTACTTATGTTCAGCTTGGAATTGTTGGTGGTATGGCGGTTCATTTTCACAGCGAAGCGTTGTTCAATCTTATGCAATTTTGGCATTTCCGCTGGCTGCATTTTTTCAATCTATATCAAACAAAAAAATCTTGTTCTATTTTAGTTTATTGTTTGTAGTGTTTTGTTGTTGGTTAAATATTTTAATGACTTATCAAGCTTATACACCTAAAGGAATTATGGAAAATGAATTGATGAGCAAAAAGTATTTTTGGAAAATTTTTGGGAAAACGACTATTTCAAAAAGTGACAAGAAGTATATTGATTTAAGAGATGAAGTGCCAGTGAGTTTTCAGAACAATCTGGCTTCCATCTATTCAAATAATTTTGAAAATGAAGATTTTGGAGACACCTGTCAGGCATCATCAGGAAAAAAAGCCATTCTGCTCAATAAACATAAACAGAACAGTCCAGAAGTATTTATACCAATAAAAACCAATAACTATGGTTATTACAGAGCAACAATTAATGTTTTTGCAAATGGAATAGAATGGAATATTTGGAATCAAACACAATGGATAATTACTTTATATAATAATGAAGAGGTCGTTAGATCTAATTTTTACAGAATTTATAGAATAATTGAACCAAACTCATGGCAACCAATATTTATTGATATTAAAACACCTCGAAACAAAAAATATAATAAACTCAGTATTAAATTTTGGCACGCTAACAGCGAAAAACAAGTACAATTTGATGATTTAAACGTGAGTTTTGTGCCTTATTAGGATATGTTTGACATTCATTTAAAGATTATTTCAAGAACTCTCTTGTTTTTCAGCAAAAAAGATGTATTTTTGCCACTCGAAATTTCGGTACCTTAGCTCAGTCGGTAGAGCAACAGACTGAAAATCTGTGTGCCGGTTCGATTCCTGGGGTACCAAGCGCCAAAAGACTTAATTTGTCTACATTATACACAGTCCAAAGTTTGACAAATATTACATTGGTGAAACCAATGATATAATAAATCGATTGGAAGAACACAATACAAGATTTTATAGAAAGTCATCTACTGCTTTTACAGATGATTGGGAATTAAAAAAACAAATAAAGGTTAAAAATCGTAATGAATCAAGAAAAATTGAGCAATACATAAAATCTATGAAGTCTAAAAAATTTATAATTTCTCTAATTTCCAACTTAGAATATTATTCCAATTTTAAAAAGGTTGTGTTCCAAAAATTTAACATTGAAATATTAGACTGAAAATCTGTGTGTCCCTGTTCGAAGCTGGAACTATTCCTGGAGGTACCACAAAAAACGTCATCTTTGAATAAAGATGACGTTTTTGTTTTAGCATCCTTTTTATTTGTACAGATGTTTATTTTCATTTTTAGTATTTTTAGCTTGTGAAAAAACTATATTATATACTTTTCTGCCTTTTTCTGATAATTCTTTGCTATGCTATTTGGGCAAATTCATCCAGAACTACATCTGCTAAATGTATTTATCCAAGATATGTAATTGGTGAAGTAGAGAATATTGGCACGAATGCTGGCAAAGGCAATATTATAGCACTTTCACCTTATTTACGTTCGTATAATTTTTCATCAGAAGACGCTTTTTACAGCATGCATCGATATTATTTTAGCATTTTAAAACAAAAAAGATTACTAAACGATTCTAGTATTATTTTGTTGCCTGAATATATTGGCACTTGGCTCGTTGTTGCAAATGAGAAGAAAGCAGTATGGCAAGATACTTCTCTTGAACATGCAATGAAAATACTGGTTTCTTCAAATCTTGCATCATTTGGAATGGCTTGCCTAAATTCTTCCGCAGACGATAAAACAAAAGAAGCTATTTTTAAGATGAAAGCTGATAAAATGCTGGATATTTATCAATCTACATTTTCAAAATTGGCAAAAGAATTCAAAGTCACAATAGTTGCAGGTTCTATAGTTTTACCAAATCCTACTGTAAAAAATGGAAACATAGAAATTGACAAATCTGGGAAATTGTATAATATTTCTGCAGTTTTTGATCATAATGGAAAAGTATTATCACCGTTAACAAAAAAGTTTTTTTTGATTAATGATGAAAAATCATTTACAACCACAGCAACTAAAAATGAAATTCCAGTTTATAAAACAAATGCAGGAAATTTAGCTGTTTTAATCTGCGCAGATTCATGGTATCCAGAAAGCTACACACAGCTAAAAAACAAGCAAGTCGATATTTTAGCCGTTCCTTCTTTTGTTTCTCAGAATAATAGTTGGAGCAATAAATGGAAAGGTTACAATGGCGCACCTACACCATCAGATGTAAATTCATCAGATATAAATAACATCACAGAACACGATGCCTGGATAAAATATGCCATGGTTGGCAGAAGTATGAAAACGGATATCAAAACAAATGTAAATGTTTTTTTACGCGGTAATTTATGGGATCTTGGTTCAGATGGCAATACATTGGTGCTAACTTCAAAATATTCTAAACCATTAAACATACCTTCTGTTTTTGAAGCAAATAACAAATTAGAAAAAACGGGTTCTATTATTAATGTTTGGTTGTAAATACTAATTATGGAATTTAGAGTATAGCGATGAGTTTGTTTCAGTGCAGTTTATTTTCTTACATTTACATCCTAAATTGTAGCGCACAAATTGAGCATCACCAAAAAATTAGCAACCGACACTGTAGCGTATGGCGTAAGCAGCATCTTGGCGCGCATCATTAATTTTTTATTCGGATTTCTGATTATAAAATTTATTTCACCAGCCGAATTTGGTACGTACACGAACTTTTATGCATATGCTGGTTTCATTTTAGTAGTGCTAACGCATGGAATGGAAACCGCTTATTTTCGTTTTGTAAACAAAGAAGAAAGTAAGGAAACTGCCTTTTCAACTGCCTTTTATTCGATTCTTTTTGTAGTGGTTTTGTTTATTTTAATCACATACCTTTTTCAAAAACCAATTGCTGCTTATGTAAAAGAACCAACTTTTTATTTGCAATTGTTTGTTTGGATGATGGCGTTTGATACTTTAGCTGCCATTCCTTTCGCATCACTTAGAAAACAAGGCAGACCCATGGTTTTCGCTGGTTTGAAGATTTTGAACATTTTGTTTTTTATTTTATTGAACATTTTGTTTTTTATAATCTTACCGAAACTGAATCTTACGCTTAATGTAACAAGTGTTTCCTATATTTTTATTGCAAATTTGGTTGCCAGTATTTTGACATTTATAATTCTATTATTTCAATTTCGTCAACTCAAATTCTCCATCGATTTTTCTATCTATAAAAAAATGTTATGGTATGCTATGCCAATTATGTTGGTTGGTTTTGCAGGTATGATAAACGAAGTTTTAGACAGAATTATTATGACTCGTTTGCTGCCAGGCAGTTTGTTGGAAAATAAAATACAACTCGGTATTTACGGTTTCAATTACAAATTTGCCATGATTATTTCGATGTTTTTACAAGCATACCGTTTTGCCGCCGAACCACTTTTTTTTAAAAATGCAGAAAAAGAAGATAACAAACAGATGTTGGCTAAAACCATGAAGTTTTATACAATTTCTGTCTGCTTTATTTTTTTAACCATCACGTTATTTATGCCTTTGATTCAATTTTCTTTTTCAAAATATTCACCAAGTTCTGCTACATATTTTGAAGGTGTTGGAATTGTTCCGATTTTATTAATGGCGAATATTTTCTTAGGCATTTATTTTAATATTTCTACCTGGTACAAAATTACAGACAAAACGTATGTCGGTGCTTTCATTTCTATTGTTGGTGCTGCTGTTACCATTGTGATGAACATTGTCTTAGTGCCAAAAATTGGTTATTTTGGTGGTGCATGGGCAACCTTAGCATGTTATGCAACAATGTTGATTATTGGCTACATTACTGAGCAAAAATATTATCCAATTCCATACGATTATAAACGAATTTTATTTTATTTGGCAATTGCAGTTGGCTTTTATTTTGTGTTACAATATCTAATTTTACCAATGCAATTTTCTTTATTCATCAATACGATTATTGCATTTTGCTTCTTGTTATTGTATGTTTTCGTTGCCTATTTTTTAGAGAAGAAAAAAGTAATAGCTTAATAAAATCTCACTATATTTGTAACATAGTATTGTACAACTTAAATATGTCTCAATACTCATGTCTCAATACTCATATCTAATAAAATGAAATTAAAAATAGTTAATAGCTCAGACAATCCGCTACCAGTATATGAAACGACGGGTTCGGCAGGCATGGATTTGCGCGCTCAATTATCTGAACCAGTGATGTTGAAACCATTGCAACGTGCATTAATACCAACAGGTTTATTTATAGAATTACCAGATGGCTACGAAGCACAAGTGCGACCACGAAGCGGTTTGGCTTTAAAAAAAGGTGTAACAGTTCTAAATTCACCAGGTACCATTGATTCCGATTATCGTGGTGAAATAAAAGTGATTATGATTAATCTTTCTAACGAAACTACAATCATCAATACTGGCGAACGTATTGCACAAATGATTATTTCAAAATACGAAAAAGTTGTCTTAAAAGAAGTAGACGAACTTAACGAAACAGAACGTGGTGAAGGTGGTTTTGGACACACAGGCGTGAAGTAATCCACTTAAATAATGTTAATTAGCAACGCAATTTGCAGCCAATTTATCTTAAAAATGTTATTTTGTATAATGTAGGAATAATTCTTGCATTGCAAATATCATACAACAACCACTAGATTGAAAAATAAAACCGTATTTATCCGAATTATCGCCATTGCTTTTGTTTTTTTATATGCAACAAATACTACGTTTGCCAAAAAGAAAAAGAAAGACAAGCGTGTAACTACAAGTGTGCTTACTAAAGCAGAATTAGAAACTCAAGCATTGTTTATTGAAGCAATGCAAGCATACTTATTAGGAAACAACCAAGAAGCTGTTGTTAAATTTAATAGTGTATTAAAACGTGATAAAAATAACGATGCCAGTTATTATCAACTAACCAAAATTGCTTACGAATCTGGAAACATGGATAAAGCCATTGAGTATGCAAATAATGCCATCAGAATTAATCCAAACAATGAATATTATTTTCAATATTTAGCAGAAGCAAAAGCAGAAAAAAATGATTTTGAAGGTGCTGCAAAAACTTACGAGTCACTCGTAAAATTAAAACCCAAAGAATATGATTATTATTACGATTGGGCCTACATGCTCTCTAAAGCCAATAAATTAAAAGAAGCAGTTGATGTGTATAATTTAGTAGAGCAAAAAACAAGCGTAAGCGAAGAGTTGATTTTTCAGAAACAACCTTTATTTATTAAATTAGGAAAGATTGAAGATGCTGTTAAAGATGTAGAAAAACTTACAAAATTATATCCAAACGAACCTAAATACCAGCTTTTGGTTGGAGAAATTTATGAAGCGAATAAACAATTTGATAAAGCAATTGCGGTATATAATAAAGTATTAACTGCAGATGAAAATAATGCAGATGCACTGTTAGCATTGGCTGAAGCATATCGCAAAAAAGGCGACGATACAAAACATACAGAATACATCAATAAAGTTTTTGGTAATCAAAATATTGATATAGATTCAAAAATTATGACGTTCATTCCATACATCGAAAAGTTAGCGAAAGATTCAACCATGAAAAAGGATGTATTGAAAATGGCTGATTTAATTATGGCTACACATCCAAATAACATGAAAGCAACTACTGCTAAGGCAGATGTTTTGTATACGAGTGGATTAAAAAAAGAAGCACAAACACAATATATACTAGCAACTCAACTCGGTGATGTACCTTCTACTGTTTGGATTCAATTGTATATTTTAGATTTAGAGTTAGATGATTATGACAGCTTAATTAGCCACACCAAAAAAGGCATTGCACAAAATCCAAAAGATCCGTTTGGCTATTTCTATAACGCATTGGCACATCAAAATAAAAAAGAATACAAAGAAACTTCAGCTATTTTGTTGAGTGGCTTTGACATGCAACGTCAAAAAAATGCAGACCTTTCTTTATACACACCACAGTTAAAATTACAGATGTTAATTGCATTAGGTGATGTGTCATTTGAATTAAAAAATTACGAACGTTCTGATAGTTCGTATGAAGCAGCGTTAGAAATTGATCCAAACAACGCTACCGTTTTAAACAATTACGCATACTACCTTTCTGAACGTGACAATAAATTAGAAAAAGCTGAAAAAATGAGCAAAAAATCTAATTTATTAGTTGATAATAATTCTGCGTTTATTGACACTTACGCATGGATTATGTATAAAATGAAAAACTATTCAGAAGCACTAGAATGGATTGAACAAGCAATGGAATTGCCTGATGCAAAAGAACGACCAGAATTATTGCAGCACTATGGTGATATATTATTTAAAGCAGGAAAAGTAGAAGATGCTGTTGCACAATGGAAACGCGCTTTAGAAAAAGGTGGCGATAAAACCATTTTAGAAAGCAAAATAAGAAACAAGAAAACAGAATAATTTTTGAATGATTCACGATTTACAATGGACAAATTACGATTTAAAAAATCAGCACATAAAACACGCTTTCCAATCTTAATATTGCTTGCAATAACAATAATTAGTGGCTGTCATCACACCAAAAAAATAAAAAAAAGCGATACTTCACAAACTACTACAACCACACCAACTGTTACCACACCAATTTCTACAGTTGATGCAAATGTGCAGCAAATGCTCACAAGTTTGAAGAAAAATGAACTGGAATTTAAAGAACTCACTGCGAAATTAAAAACCAAAGTTTCGTCACCAGAATTAAATCAAAGTTTCACAACTAACATTCGTTGGAAAAAAGGCGAAAAAATTTGGCTTTCTATGTCTATCATTGGCATCGAAGGCGCGCGCGTTTTAATTACAAAAGACAGCATCAAAATAATGGATAAAATTAACGACAGATATATTCTGAAACCAATATCATACATCAAACAAAAAGCGTTGATTGATTTGTCGTTTACGGATATTGAAAATTTATTGCTTGGAAATTTATTATTTTTTGATGCTTCAAAAGCGAAATATGCTAACAATGCAAGCAATATTTCAATGAGTTCTGATGGTGCGCGTTTTTTAACGAATGTTGTTTTCAATAAACCATCTAATTTTTTAAGTTCGATTTTTGTAACAGATAAACAACAAAATCAAACACTAACTTCAGCTTATAACAATTATCAAACTACTTTAAATAAACAGTTTCCATTAGATAGATTGTTGACGATAAAAAGTGCTGGACAAACTTTTCAAATGGATGCAAAATTTCAAAGCATTAACATTGCTCAAGGTTTAGAATATCCATTTTCAATAAATCCAAAATATACGATTGAAAAATAAAGACCTACATATTGTAAAACATAAATTAATATGCAACAAACATAAGTTTGCTTTCTTTTCAATTTTCAAATTAATTGTTTTGGCAATGATGTTGGTTTCAAGCACATCCTCTTTTTCTCAAGATAAGAAAACAGCACTAGAAGCAAAACGTAAAAAACTATTAGAAGAAATAAAATTCACGCAAAAAGTTTTAACTGAAACAAAAGCGTCGAAAGCAGCTACCATTGCCGATTTAACAGCATTGAGCAAGCAAATTGAATTGCGCCAGAAATTAATAGGCGAAGTAGAAACAGAAATTGGAACCTTTACAGAAAAAATAAATGAAAACATTAGTGAATTAAAATTACGAGAAACGCAATTAGCACAACTTAAAAAAGAATATGCAGACGCAGTTGTAAAAACATATAAGACACAACGATTTGCAGATAAGATATTATTTATTGCCAATGCAAATTCATTTTCCGAAGCATTGCGTCGCGTAAATTATCTACGCAAATATGCTGGTTTTAGAAAAGTGCAAGCAGAACAAATTTTAGATACTAAAACACAAATTTCCGGTCAAATTGCCAGTATAAACACTAAGAAGAAAACGAAAGAAGAGTTACTAAACGGACAAGTAAAAGAGAAGAAACAACTCAACCAAACGGTAACACAAAAAAACCAAGTCGTACAATCACTTAAAAAACAAGAAGTTTTATTACAAAGTGATATTGTTAAAAAACAAGCTGCTGCACAAAAATTAAACGGACAAATTGAAGCAATAATTAAAAAAGAAATTGAGCTAGCAAGATTAGCTGAAGAAAAACGTAAAAAAGAAGAAGCAGAACGAGCAGCAAAATTGGCAGCTGAAGAAGCAGCAAAGAAAAAAGCAGCAGAATTGGCTGTAAAAAAAGCAAAAGAAGAAGGTAAAGAAGCATCAAAAGCAGATATTGAAGCAGCAAATAAAAAAGTGGAAGCACCAGCAAAATTAGGTGCTACACCTGAATACGATCAGCTAACAAATAATTTTTATGGCAATAAAGGAAAACTGCCTTGGCCAATTGAAAAAGGATTTATCAGCAAAGGTTTTGGACGCTACAATCATCCAGAATTAAATAATGTTTCTATTGAAAATAATGGAATCGATATCAGAACGGAAGTAAATAGCAGTGTTCGTTGTGTGTTTGAAGGAAAAGTGGTTGGTATTTTAAATAATCCAACATTTAAAAATGCAGTGATTATTTCTCACGGCGATTATTTCACCGTGTATTCAAAATTAGCATCAGTAAATGTTACTAAAGGACAAAAAATATCTACTAAACAAGTCATTGGAACAGCATTTACCGATGAAGATAATATTACAGAAGTGCATTTAGAAGTTTGGAAAGGCGCATCAAAATTGAATCCATCTGATTGGATATTTAAAAAATAAGTTAATTAGAATTGAGATATTAGTTAATGAGATTTAGTATGAAAAAAAGTTACCTTAAATATTATTCTTTAAATCTCAAATCTCAAATCTCAAATCTCAAATTTTTGTTCCTTGTTTTTTGCTCCTTTTTCTTTTTTTCTTCATGCGAACAAGTTCCTTTGTCTAAAATAAAAGCAATGTTCGATGAAAAAGATGCAGATGTTGAAGTAGCTGATAGTGTAAAATTTATTTATAAAGAAGGTGAATATGCACGAGCTATTGTGACGGCACCTAAAGTAAAACGTTATACAAAAGCGCAATCAAAGTTAGAATTTAGCAATGGCTTGTTGGTTAAGTTTTATGAAACATTGGATATGATATCTGTACTGAAAGCAGACTATGGCGTAAATGACGATGCGAAACAACTCATTATTGCTTCAGGAAATGTACACATGGAAAATGCAAAAAATGAAATTATGGAATCGCAAGAATTGACTTGGAACATAAAAACAAAAAGAGTTTGGACAGATAAAGCAATTCGAATAAAAACACCAGATAATATTATAAATGGAATTGGCTTTGATGCTGATGAAGATTTCTCTAATTATACCATTCGTAAAGTAACAGGAATTGTTTCTGTAGATGACGATAATGGTTTTAAAGAATAAATATGGTACGCTGGCTCATACTTACTATTGTTACTGTAATTATCATAGTAATCAAAACCATTCAAGATGGATTCTTTAAAGGCAACGATTGGTTTTTATACATTATACTTTTAGTAAGCATTTACTTTGTTTGGCATCATAGAAGATTAAAATGAAAAAGATTAAAAGTCAAAAATGTTCTTTTACTCTTTCTACTACTTAATAATATTTATATTGCAAGAATCACTCGGGTCTAATTTTGCACCTTCTACATCTACTTCAGCATTTACTTTAAATTCACTACGTGCATTATCCGCAAATTTTGCCATTTTGCCTAAACCTCCTAACATACCACTTTTTTCTGCTAACTGGTCGGTTGAAGATTTATAAACCTGAACTGGAAATTCAAACTCTACTGTTTTAGTTTCACCTGTTTTCATTTCAAACATACTATTGTCATTCCATGAACCAATAGTGTATGTATTTACTTTTTTATTATCACCTCTTCCTGTTGTTTGTTCTTCTTCCAGTTTTACTTCCATCTTTTTTACTTTCTGATCGCTTTTGGCAGTTAATAGCAACGAGCCTTTGAGTATTCCATCAGAAGCATTTAACTGACCTGGAACATTAATTTTTACAGATATAGTACCAATACCTAATGCTTGTTTAACTTTTGAAAAGAATGACATAGTTTATTTATTTTTAGTGTAAAAAAATAAAAGATAAATATACCAAAATTAGAAAATAAAATCTGACGCTTTTTCCTTTTCTATGTAAATATCTAACGTTAATTAAATACCTACCATCAGGTATTAATTTATGCATGAGTATTTATTGATATTTATTATCTTAACATCCACAAAAATCAAACATTTAAAATTGTACTATGCAAAAACCAACACTAAAAGAAAAATTTCGATATTATTTTGAAAACACCATGTCATCTGGACCAAGTGGTGTTATAAAATGGCTGGCAATTGTATCATTGGCAATTGTTTTGCTTTTAGGTTTAGTAATTCTAATTTTTGGTATTAAAGAATCAGGTGATGCCGAAAGTCCACTCGGTTTTTTTGAAGGCGCTTGGCAAAGTTTAATGGCAACTTTAGATTCAGGAACTATGGGTGGCGACCCAGCAGATGCTTGGCCTTTCAGAATCGTTCGTTTTATTGCAACACTGGTTGGTATTTTTGTCATCTCTATTTTAATTGGTTCTATTTCAAGTGGTATTGATGAAAAAATTGACGAACTAAAAAAAGGAAAATCAAAAGTTTTAGAAACAAATCATACACTAATTTTAGGTTGGTCCGAAAAAGTATTTTCAATCATTAAAGAAATAATAGAAGCCAATTCAAATCAAAAAAATCCGAGCATCGTAATTTTAGCAGATAGAGATAAAGTAGAAATGGATGATGAGATTCGAGAAAAAATCGAAGATTTTAAAAATACAAAAATAATATGCAGAAGTGGAAGTCCATTAGAATCATCAGCAATCAATGTAGTAAATCCAAACGCAGCGCGCTCAATAATTGTATTGGCAAATGAAGAAGCAAATGCAGACACTTATGTTATAAAATCTGTATTAGCATTAACCAATGGTAAAAACAGAAAGAAAGAAGCATACCATATAGTCGCAGAAGTAAAAGATCCTAAAAATATGGAAGCAGCCGAATTGGTTGGAAATAATGAAACCGTATTTGTGCTTTCATCTAACTTGATTTCTAAAATTACCGCTCAAACGTGTCGCCAATCTGGATTAAGTGTAGTTTATACTGAATTGTTGCAGTTTGATGGTGATGAAATTTATTTTAATGAAGAAAAATCGTTAGCAGGTAAAACATACAAAGATGCATTATTTGCATACAACACTTCATCTATTATTGGTTTGTTTACTTCTGATAAAAATGTTCTGATAAATCCACCAATGGATACAGTAATAAATAATGGCGACCAAGTGATTGCTATTAGTGAAGACGACGATACCGTGAAAATAAGTGGAATGTCGAGTTGGAATATTAAGCATGATGTATTTAATAATTTTGAAAAAGATGATGTTAAAACAGAACATTCATTAATACTAGGATGGAATAATAGAGGCACTAGTATCATAGAAGAATTAGATAATTATGTTGCAAAAGGTTCTGAAGTATTGATTCTAGCAGATAGTGAAATAGATATTGAAGCATCGTTAACGGATTTAAAAGCGAATGTAAAAAATCAAAATATTTCTTACATGAAAGGAAATATAATTGATAGGAACACATTAGACAGTTTACGAGTAGAAAATTTTGACCACATTATTTTATTGAGTTATAAAGATGGAATGGATGTGCAGGAAAGCGATGCAATTACTTTGATATGTTTGTTGCACCTTCGAGCAATAAGTGAGAAAGTAAATAAAGATTTTAGCATCGTTTCAGAAATGCTAGACATAAGAAACAGAGATTTAGGTGTCGTGGCAAAAGCAGATGATTTTATTGTTGGTGATAATTTAATAAGTTTAATGCTTAGCCAACTCAGTGAGAATAAAGACTTGAAAAAAGTGTATGATATTTTATTTGATGCTGATGGTTCTGAGATTTATTTGAAACCAGTAAGCAGATATGTAAAAACTGGCGAAGAAATGGATTTTTATACAATCGTGGAACGCGCTGCACAATTAAACGAAACTGCTATTGGTTATCGCGTAACTGCAGAAAGTAGCAACTCAGACGAACATTTTGGCGTAAGATTAAATCCGAAGAAAACAGATAAATTTACTTTTTCACCAGACGATTTAATTATCGTGCTTTCTGAAGATTAATAAATGTACTATAAATAAGCTAAAATCATTTTTCTGTCTTTCGTTTTGGCCAACTGAATAGCTAATTTTATTTACAAATCTAAAATCGTACAACAGATTTTCCTATCTTTACATCGTAAATGGGAACAACCATCTTTTTAATTATTCTAACATTATTGTTTTCTGCCATGTTTTCTGGCATCGAAATCGCGTTCCTTTCTGCCAATAAATTAAAAATAGAATTAAGCTTTCAACGCGGCACTTTATCTGGAAAAATTTTGAATGATTACATCAAGAATCCTTCTAAATTTATCATCACCACATTACTTGGAAACAACATCGTTTTAATTACTTTTGGTATTTTATGCGCTGGTTTATTAGAGCCAATTTTAGATAGATATTTAGCTTCACATGTTTTGGTAATTGCTATTCAAACCGTTATTTCTACCACTGTTGTCTTGTTTTTTGGCGAGTATGTTCCAAAAGTAATTTTCAAAGTATTTGCCGATTCTATTTTACCAATCATGGCTGTTCCATTTCGTGTAATGCATTATTTGCTTACACCAGCAGTTTTGCTTATTAACGGCATTTCTCAACTCTTATTTAAAGCATTTGGCGTAAAAGTTTCTGAACACGATTTTCAGTTTTCTACGTTAGATTTAGAAAAATTTATTAAAGACCACAGTCCAAAAGAAGAAAACGACGAAGACGAAGTAGATACCGAATTGTTTGAAAACGCCTTGTATTTGAAAAACTTGCGTGTACGCGATTGTATGGTGCCGCGCCGCGAAATTACAGCAATTGATTTGCACGATAATATCGAAGATTTAAAAAACATAATTATTGAAACCTATCATTCTCGTATTTTAGTTTTTGATGATACAATTGATAAAATTGTTGGTTATGTGCATCATTTCGATTTACATAAAAATCCTGCAACCATAGAAGCTATTTTAATGGAAATAAAAGTGATTCCTGAAACCATGCAAATTCAGAAATTACTCAATGACTTTATCAAAGAAAATAAAAGCATTGCTTGGGTCGTGAACGAATATGGCGGAACGGCTGGCATTATTACGTTAGAAGATATTTTAGAAGAAATTTTTGGCGAAATTGATGATGAATATGATAAAGATGAACTTGTAGATAATCAATTATCTAAAAATGAATTCATTTTGTCTGGAAGATTAGAAATTGACCGTATCAACGAAGAATATAACCTACAAATACCTGATGGTGACTATGATACGCTTTCTGGTTTCATTATTGCGCACCACGAAACTATTCCAGAAACCAACGAAATCATAGAAATCGACCAATATTCGTTCAAAATACTCGATGTTTCTGAAACAAAAATCGAAACCGTAAAATTGGTTATAAACGAAGATATTGTCAATCAATAGCAATTATTGTAAATACAACCAATTTATAAACTCAAATCTTTCATTTTCTAATTTTCAAATTAATTTCCTATCTTTGCACACTTTAAAATAAGCAAGAAATGGCAGTTATAGGAAAAATCAGACAACGCTCATGGATATTAGTAGGTTTTATTGCGTTGGCATTATTTATTTTTATTATAGAAGAAGCTTTTAATACCAATAATAGAGGTGGTGGAAGTAAAAATAATGTAGGTAAAATAAATGGTGCAAATATCTCTGGAAAAGAGTTTAGCTCACAAGTAACTTTCTACGAAGAAGGTATTAAACTAATTAATCCTACTTTTCAACTAAACGATCAGTCAAGAGCTCAAATTCAGGAAGAAGTTTGGAATACCATGACCTCAAATCAGCTTTTAGGCGATTCCTATAAATCGTTAGCATTAGATGTAAGTCCAGCTGAATTAGCAGATTTAATTTGGGGCAACAATCCAAGTCCTTATGCTCAAAACTTATTACGTCAAATTGCACAAGCACAACCTGATATTGTGAATCGTGAAACAGGTCAGCTAAACCAAGCTAAAGTAAAAGAATTTATTAATGGAATGGATAAATTTGATAAAGCAAATAAAACCAATTTCAAAGAAACAGTAGCACACATTGAACGCATTATTGCTGATGACAGAGTTAAACAAAAATATGCAGGTTTAATTGCAAAATCATTTTATATGCCAACTTTTATGGCTAAAGAAGTTCTTAATGCAGACAGAACAGCAAAAGCAGCAGTAGTTGCAGTGCCATACGCATCTTTACCAGATGACAAATACAAAGTAAGTGATAACGAAATACAAACTTATATCAACGATAATAAAGCTAAATTTGAAAGAGACGCAGCTCGTGTAATTGATGTAGTTTCATTTGATATTTTTCCTTCTTCTAATGATACAGCAGTAGCAAAAGAAAAAATTAACTCGTTAAGAGCAGATTATTTAACTAGCTTACCGAAAGATTCTGCTTTCATTGCACGTAATTCAGTACAAGCAAATAATGTAGAATACTTTTCAAAAGATAATGTTTTGCAAACTAAACGAAATGCAGATACTTTATTTAATTTACCAGTTGGAACCTTAACCAATGTATATAAAGAAGGTAACTTCTATATGTTTACCAAAATTATTGATAGAAGAATTGCACCAGACACAGTTCGTGCAGCTCATATCTTATTGTCTGAAGGAAAAGGTTCTGATGAAGAAAAAAAATCAGCAAATATTTTAGCAGATAGCTTAATTCGAGTTATTTCATCTCAACAAAAAAACTTTGGTCAAGTTGCTTCAGAAAACTCTAAGGATGAAGGTTCTAAAGCAAAAGGTGGTGATTTAGGTTATTTCACTCGTGGCCAAATGGTGAAAGAATTTAACGACAAAGTTTTTTATGGAATGCAGCCAGGACAAATTGCTAAAGTAGAAACGCAATATGGTTTACATATTATTTTATTGATTGATGCAAAATCACCAAAAACTGTAACAAAATTTGCTGATTTTGTAGTGGAATTGGCTCCAAGCGATGAAACAATTAAAATTGCCTACGATAAAGCTTCTACTTTTCAACAACAAAATTCAACTGCAGAAAAATTTGATAAAGCAGCCAAAACAGAAAACTTGTTAAAAGATATCGTACTGTCTCAGAATATGGTAGACGTTCCACAAATTGGTGCTGCTCGTAATTTAGTACAATGGGCATTTCAGCAAGAAAAAACCAATCAAATTTATTTAGAAGATAAAATTGAAAATAAATATGTGGTGGCAAAATTGAAAAAAATCACCGAAAAAGGAGTTGCAAAAGTGGAGGACGTTCGTGATGAAGTAGCTGTAATCGTGAGAAATGAGAAAAAAGGGAAAGATTTAGTGAAACAATTAAATGACGCAGCTGCTGGAACAACTGATATAGCTGCAATTGCTGCTAAAGTTAAAGATGCAAGTGTTTTAGATACAGTTATAGTGCAGTTTTCACAAGCAATGGCAACTGGCATCGGCAATGAACCAAAACTAGTAGGTACTATTTTTGGAACACCAGTTGGCAAAACAGCAAAAGCAATTGCAGGTGAGCGTGCTGCGTACTTAATTCAAACAAAATCTGCTGACGAAAAAGGTCCTGATGTTGGTATGGATATCAGTATGGTGAAAAAGATTATGGAAAGCAGATATTCAAGTAGATTAAATTTTCAGTCTATTTTTGAGTCAATATTAAAAAAGGCCGACGTGAAAGACGAACGCTATAAAAATTACTAAAAACAAATATAAAGTAATATAAAAGCGGAATTTATTTTCCGCTTTTTTTGTTTTACTTTGTAAAAATAAACATTAAAAAAGCAGCGTTCTCTGTGGTTTACTCAGTAAACTCTGTGATACAAAAAATGGAACTCATAAATAAAGTAGCGCAAAGTGGTTTAATTACTATCGATTTGGAAACTTTTTTTCCAACAGAAGAAATCATGGAGTTTGATATCCAAGCATTTCTATTTCGTGGTTTAATTTTAAAAGAAATCGAATTTCGCGCTGCATTAAAACAACACGATTGGAATCAATACCAAGATAAAATAGTTGCCGTATTTTGCTCAACAGATGCCATTTTGCCACAATGGTCATTTATGTTAATTACAACATATTTGTTACCACACACCAATAAAATATATGTTGGTACAAAAGAAGAAGTGGAACAACTATTGCTGTTAAAAAATATTAACGAAATAGATGCAACAAAATATATGGATGCAAAATTAGTTATTAAAGGTTGTGGCACTAAAACAGTAAATAGCAATGCCTATTTAGAAATTACCAAAAAACTACAACCAATTGCAAAATCACTCATGTTCGGCGAACCTTGTTCTACCGTTCCAGTGTATAAAAAAAGATAATTTAAAAGTTTGAAAATTATAAAACTTACTACTTATTACTTATTATAAAAAAGCAACATGAAATATCCACTGATATAGCTGCATCGTCAGAAAAGTTAATGGATATTCCATCTGCACAATTAAAAATTAATAAACAAACACAGATGAAACAACAACTAAAATACTTAGGACTCGGAATGTTGGCATTTGCAACAATCACTTTGTTTATCAATGCAACAGTTGATTCTACGAATAAATATTTTCCATTTTTTAAAGTAGGTTCTACTTCGCAAAATTTAGCATTGCCAATTCAAACTGCGTATGCTGTAAAATTACCAGAAAGTGTAACCTTTGCTGGCGAACAAGTGCCATTAGATGATCCAGAAGTGCGCGAACGTTTAGATAGAGAATTAACCGTAAATGCTTATTGGCAATCATCTACCATTTTAATGTTTAAACGTGCCAACCGTTTTTTTCCATTGATTGAAAAAATATTAAAAGAAGAAAATGTTCCAGACGATTTTAAATATTTATGCATGGCAGAAAGTGCATTAGATAATGTTTCTTCACCAGCTGGTGCATCTGGTTTTTGGCAATTTTTAAGCAGCACTGGCAGCCAATATGGTTTATTAATTAATTCGCAAACAGACGAACGGTATAACTTAGAAAAAGCAACACGCGCTGCCTGTAAGTATTTGCGAAGCTCTAAAGAATCTACAGGTTCATGGACAGCAGCAGCAGCTGGTTACAATATGGGTGTTGCTGGTGTAAACAAACAACAAAGTTTACAAGGAGAAACAGATTATTACAGATTATTATTAAACTCAGAAACCAGTCGTTATGTACAACGTATTATTGCACTAAAAATTATTCATCAAAACCAAAAAGATTTTGGATTTTATTTAGGAAAAGAAGATTTGTATCCAGAATTTAAATACAACACAGTACAAGTTTCTGGTGCCACTAATTGGATTCAGTTTGCAAAAGATAATGGAACTACCTATAAACTATTGCGCATCTACAATCCATGGATTCGCGATATGAACTTAACCAACAAAGATAAACGCACCTTTGATGTGCGAATTCCTGCATAGTTCGTCGTATATCATGCCACGATATTCGTGGAACGATAATTTACTAAGTTCTATTAAAACAGCTAAAATCTATATAATAGATAGCGAAATAATTCCGAATCATCGGAACGGCATGATAGCGACGCAGTGCCGCGACACTGTCATCCTGAACTCGTTTCAGGATCTTAACTTAAAAATAAATAGCGGTTCATTTTAGAATTAAGCTATCTGTTCCAACAGCCATTCTTTTTCCATTAAAGAATCATCATTCACAAGTTGTAGTTGAAATAATATTTTTGATAATACCAAAAGCATATTTATAGTATGCTAACATTTCTAAAACCACAGATAGTCATAGTTTTTAAGAAGTAGAGCTAATATGATTACAATTTTTTCAGATTGCAAAGAAAGCCATAGGCATTTGCACACTTTACGAACAATATGTTTAGCTATTTCAAACCGAGAATGTGCTATAAACCGTATTGCTATTTATTTTTAATGATTCTATGAAAATATAATTTTGATTATTTTATAACAGCTATTATTTTAAGTTCGAAGTTGTACAAATTCCGAACTTTATTATTGCTTACTGCAACAACATAATGGTTCCAGTAATTGAATATGCCTTTTCGTTTTTGCCAACGTATTCTATCAAATAAACGTAGCCATCTAAAGGTGCATCTTTTCCTTTGTATGTACCATTCCAACTTTCGTTGATGTTATTTGTTGAAAAGACTAATTCGTTCCATCTGTCATAAATTTGGAAAGAATAACCTTCTGGTTTTGCATACAATAAAAATGGTTTAAATGTTTTATTGTAACCATGTGGCACAAATGCTTGTGGAATAAAAATTTTAGGTTCTGGTGTAATGCATATAATATTTGAATGACTTTGCAACAACTCGCGTGGTGCTTTGTCATTTAAATTATAAAACTCTGCTGTAATTCGATAACAAAGTTGTGGAATGCTATCTTGAGTGTAATCGAACAATTCGTTTACAAAAAAAGTGTTATCTGTTCGTGTAAAGTTGCTTACAAAAGTAGTATCGGTGCCGACAATTTTTTCTAAACGATAACGTACAAAATTGATATTATCTATTTGAAAACCACTCCAAATTACATCAGCTGTATTACTGTTTTTTAACTTTACCGTGATACGCAAAGTAGTTGCTGTATCAGAATAATGTTCAGTGCTTCCTGCACAACTATCATTTAATCGAACTCTATAAAAATATGTTTTGCCATTGACATCTAAACCATTATCTTCAAAAATAGCACGCTGATAATTATTAAAAGTTGGTACATTGCTTAATGGTATATAAATTACTGCATCTTCACCACGTTGTAATATTAAATTCTTTTCAGGCGTTGCAAAGGTGTCTTTTCTATAATCAATTATAACTTTTCCGTTTTCTACAGAAATATTTCTGATATAATCATCTTTCGGTTTTTGTACTACTGCTAAACTATCATAACAGATTTCGTTGGAAAAGGCAATTGCACCATTTGGCAAAATAGCTTTTACACGAAAACAATAATGTTTGTTGTAAGGAACATCACGCAATAAAAAATTGGGTGTTGCATTATCGGTTGTACCAGCTGTAATAAAACCTGCATTTGCTGTATTGGTTTCTATTTCATAACGTGTTACAGAAGCAGTGCCTGCTTTGTAGAAACTCCAGGAAATATTGATACTTTGTGTACATTTATCAGGTGGTGAATTTTTTAAAAAGATAGTTTTATGCGTTTCACCAGCAAACAAAGATGACGTACCTAAACCAACTTCGCAAGATTCCATAGCTGCAATAGAATATTCAACAGTTGTTACATTCGGATCATTTACAACATCAATAAATTGTGTGTTCAGTCTGCCAAGTATAGTAGTTTCTGCAGTGAATCCGTCACCACTATTTTTTATTTTATAACCAACAACTTCCACAGAAGGTGCTGCTTGCCATGTAACTACAATATCATTATTAACAACACTCGCACTTACAAATGGCACAAATGGTTGGCGCGTTCTATTTGAAACCGTATCAGAAGTTGTTTTTGGTAGTGGTGATGGATTGTTGCAACTACCACGATTAATCATAAAAAAATGTGTAACAGTAGTTTCGTCAGAAGTAGGTGTTGGTATGATGGTCGAATTAAATTGTATAGACGTTTGTAACGGATTATTGACTGTTGTTATAAGTAAATATGGTCCATTTATATTTCCTGTTGAAGCATAAATTTCATAACCAACAAAACAAGGATTAGCTGTTGCAGGCAAATTCCAGTTTAATTCAGTATTTGCTGGTGCAATTGAATTATTTTTAACGCATGTTAATTTTGGTGCTTCGTAAATAGTTTGTGAAAATGAGTATGCAGTAAATAGTAATAAGTATGCAGTAAATAGTACGCAGTATAAAAATGAATTGATAGTTGATTTTTTATTTATTAGCATTCTATGCTGTAATGTTTTTAATTTTAATGAAATAATCAATATTATATTTGTTTGCTTTACTGCATACTGCACACCAAATTACTTTATACTCAAATTACTAATTACTAACCAACTACAACTTCTAACATCATATCAGGAAGAAAGTATTTTTGCGCTAAACGTTGCAAAGATAATGCATCTTGTTGCCTGATTGTTTCTACAGCATCTTCAAATTTAGAAATATTAACATCTTCAATGTAGTATGTTTTAAACAATTCCATCTGATTAAATGCGCCATCGGTTCTGTGCAAATATTTTCCAAGCAAATAATTTCTTGCAATCGTAATTTCGGCATTCGGAATCAACTCATTTTTTAAACGCTCAATTTCTAAATATATTTCCTGCAAACACAGTTCTTTATTTTCTAAATTTGTATCGGTTTGAATAGAAAAAATGGCGTGTTTTTTTAATAAAGATAAGGAAGAATAAATTCCATATGTCAATCCTTTTTCTTCTCGAATATTACTCATCAACCTGGAACCAAAATAACCACCAAAAATAGTATTCAATAAAACTAAACCAGGAAAATCTTCATGGCTGCGTGGTATGCTGATGTTGCCAATGATGATAGATGCTTGTACTGATTTTTCTTTTTTAACAACAATTTTTTTATCTTTTAAAACAGGCAATTCAGGAATGTTGATTTGGTTTTTTTCAGACGATTTTTTATTCCAGTTTCCAATGTGTTTTTCAATAATATCGATTTCTTTTTGTTCGTATTTTCCAGCAATAAAAAGCGTACAATTTGCTGGAATTAAATTGGTGTTGAAATAATCAAGTAAGCTTTGTTGAGTGATTTTATTAATAATTTCTGAAGTTGTTTCATAGCCATACGGATGCATTTCGCCAAACAATGTTTTTCTAAATAGAACATCAGCGATGTAATCATTTTTTTCTTGCGACACCGATAAATTGGCTATTTTTCGTGATTTAAAAATATCTATTTCATGTTGTTGGAAATTGCAATTATTTAAACAATCAATCACTATTTCAAGTGTTTCATCTAAATATTTATGCATACAATAAACAGACAAAGTCACCGTGTTGTTTCCAGCATCACATTTTACTGTGCTGCCAAACGTATCAATTTTTTCTTCGATTTCAAACGCATTTAAATGAGCAGTTCCACTTTTAATAAGTCGTGCAGTAAATTCGGCTTGCAACGGAATTTGTTCAGTCCATCTACCAGCATTAAAAATAAAATCGATGCGTAAAATATCATTTTCAATTCCAGAATAACCATATGCAGTAATGCCATTTTTAAAATGAAAAACACTTGGCTTTGGAAATAGAATATGTTCGATATGTTGTATAGTTGGTAATGTCATGTTAGTTGATTAAGTAGAATTAAAAATTTAAATTTTTTGCAACACTTGTGTAAATTACGTTGCACTCTTTTTCAAATAAAACAGTGTATTACTTTTTTCTTTTACAAAGATTTCTTTTGCATATCGCTGCACATCATCCGTAACGATGGAAACATATTTTTCTTCTTCTTCATTAATTAAATTTGCGTTGCCTAAAACCTCATAATAAGCCAAACTTATAGCTGTACTAAGCAAATTCGATTCAGCAAATTTAGTGGAAGTCAGCATTTTGTTTTTGCATTTTAAAAGCTCTATATCCGTTATTTTTTCGGTGTGCAATAAGGTTAATTCTTGCCAAATTAAATCAGTTGCTTTTTCAATATCATAGCCATCTGCAATTTTTCCTTCAACACAAAATAAGCCAACATCATTGCTTGCTGTAATATATGCTTCGATGCTTACAAATGCTTTTTCCTTTTTTACCAATCGCTGTGTTAGTCGCGAGGAATTTCCAGTCGACATAATATCTGAAATCAAATCAGCAACATAATAATCAGGATGCAATCGGTCGCACATTTTAAAAGCAATATAAACCATATTCAACGGCACATCTTCATGCACGGTTTTTGTTTTTGCAACGGTTTGTAATGGCTCTTCAAACTTTTTATGTTCTACTTTTTTCGGCTCAATATTTCCAAAGTAAGTTGTTACCAATGTGTTTGCATTTTCTTTCGTAACATTTCCGGCAACCACTAAAATAGCATTCGATGGCTGGTAATATTTATCGTAAAAACATTGTACATCTTCTAAGGTGGCATCTTCAACATGTTTCAATTCTTTGCCAATTGTCGGCCATTTGTAAGGATGTTTTTCATAGGTCATTTCGCGCAATAAATGCCACGCATTTCCATAAGGCAAGTTGATATAGTTTTCTTTAAACTCTTCGCAAACTACTTTGCGCTGCACATTCAAGGATTTTTTGTTGATATTCAAATGTGTCATTCTATCAGCTTCCAATGCTAATGGAATTTCAATATTTATCACTGGTACAACATCATAATAATTGGTATAATCATTATTGGTAAAAGCATTGTTTTCGCCACTTGCTTCTTGCAAAGGTTTGTCAAAATCTGGAAAATGTTTACTACCAGAAAACATCAAATGCTCAAATAAATGCGCAAAACCAGTTCGATTTTCATCTTCATCTTTCGAACCAACTTTATATAATGTATTTACCACGACAAAAGGTGTAGTTTCATCGTGGTGATGAATAAAAGTCAATCCATTCGGTAAAACTTCTTTAGAAAAATTTATCATGCTGCGAAAATACGTTTTTTTTAATTTGAAAAAAGATGTTAAGAATAGAATTTAATAAGCGACTTGATTAATAATTTTATAAAACATCAACTGAAAATGCAATGCACAAAACCGCAAAAGAGTTAGGTTTGCGAAAAGCACAGCAATAGAAGTAAAATCAAAAAATGAATGGCTATTAGCGTTTGCTTTTTGATTTTAGCTTCGGTTTTAATCTTTTCCGCAGGAAAAACAGATTAAAAATTGCCTTGCTTTTCGCAAATGCTTTTTGCTTACTTTTTGGCATCAAAAAGTAAGAGAAAAAAGCCAACTAATTTTATTTCATTTTGCGTAAACAACATATTACCTTTGCAGTTGTTGTAAAATATGATGAATCTTTCAGAAATTTATAAAAAAGCACTCAATTTTGAATTTCTTTCCATAGAAGAAGGTGTTTTTTTATTTGAACACGCGCCAACTCCAGAATTGATGACAATCGCACATCAGTTGCGCATGATTCAGAAACCAGATAATATTGTTACTTGGCAAATAGACAGAAATGTAAATACTACAAATGTTTGCGTGGCGAATTGCAAATTTTGCAATTTTTATAGAAAACCAGGTCATATCGATGCTTATATTACAGACATTGAAACCTATAAAGTTAAAATTGAAGAAACCATTAAATATGGTGGTGACCAATTATTATTGCAAGGTGGTCATCATCCAGAATTAGGGTTGAAATTTTATTGCGATACGTTTTCTGCGATAAAAAAAATCTACCCGGAAATAAAACTACATGCACTGGGACCACCAGAAATTGCGCATATCTGCAAGTTGGAAGGCATTACACATACAGAAGCATTAAAAGCATTAAAAGAAGCAGGTTTAGATTCGTTGCCTGGAGCTGGTGCTGAAATATTGAACGATAGAGTTCGTCGTTTATTAGCTAAAGGAAAATGCAGTGGCGAAGAATGGCTAAATGTCATGCGTGCAGCACATCAATTACATATTACAACGTCAGCAACGATGATGTTTGGTCATATTGAGACGATTTACGAACGCATGGAACATTTGGTTTGGATTCGACAAGTGCAAAGCGAAAAACCAGCCGATGCAAAAGGGTTTTTAGCGTTTATTCCTTGGCCGTACCAAGATGAAGGCACATTGCTGAAAAAAATGAGAAACATCAGAAACGAAGTTACAGGCGATGAGTATATACGTATGTTGGCTATTAGTCGTATAATGTTGCCAAATATCAAGAATATACAGGCATCTTGGCTTACTGTGGGCAAAAACATTGCACAATTATGCTTGCGTGCTGGTGCAAATGATTTTGGTTCAATAATGATTGAAGAAAATGTGGTTTCTGCGGCAGGTGCACCACATCGTTTTACATCAAAAAGCATTCAAGATGCTATAAAAGCAGCAGGTTTTGAACCACGCTTACGCAATCAACAATACGAGTTCAGAGAAATTCCAGCAAGCATTGAAGAACAGATAATTACCTACTAAATTTAGATAATTTTCCTTTATAATCATTATATATTTTTATCTTATAGGATGATATTAAAATGTTAAGAGACAAAAAAATCTTAAAAAATCTTAAAAAAATGTTTGTTTCTTAAAAAAATATAGTAATATTGCACTTTAACATTCATTTAATCTTATTAAGAATTATTAACAAAACCAGTTAGTCTTTATGAAAAGAACGTTATTTTTATGGTTATTTGGGCTGATATTAACAGCACAAGTATATGCGCAGAATCGGTCACTTAGTGGTACGATAAAAGATGCCGCGACGGGCGAAGCACTTATAGGTGTAAACGTTACAGGAAAAGGAACCACAATAGGTACTGTTACCGACATTGACGGTAAGTACTCATTAGAATTGCCAAAAGATGTAACCACTTTAGTTTTCTCATATATTGGGTACACTAATTTAGAAAAATCTATTACTTCTTTAAAAATTGATGCAGCAATGACTGCTGAAGGAAAAGCACTAGAAGAAGTTGTAGTAACAGCAGGTGCTATTAAAAGAGAGAAAAGAAGTCTAAACTTCCAGGTAAATACTATCAAAAGTGAAGACCTAGCTCAAGGTTCAACAGATGTATTTAGTGCTATTCAAAGCAAAACACCAGGTGTTCGTGTTACAAGTGCTTCAGGTGCGCCTGGATCAACTAAACGAATTGTACTTGGTGGTGAAACTTCATTTTTAGGTGGAAACAACGCTTTAATCGTAATTGATGGTGTACCAGTTAATAATGAAGTTAATAACGGTAGATTAAACACAAGTGCAAACTATATTGACTTTGGTAACAGAGGAAATGACTACAATCCTGATGATGTTGAATCTATTACTGTATTAAGAGGTCCTGCAGCAGTTGCTCAGTATGGTTCTCGTGGTACAAATGGTGTTGTAATGATTACAACAAAAAGTGGAAAAGGATTTGATAAAGCAGATAAAAAATTCAGTGTTTCTATAAATTCAGGTGTTTCATTCCAAATGGCATACTTACAAATTAAGAGACAAGATAAATTTGGACAAGGGTATGACAATGCGCCAGATGCAATTGAGAACTTCTCTTGGGGTCCTGCTTTTGATGGCGTTGTACGTCCATGGACACCAGCAATTACATTGCCAAGTGGAGTTACTTCACAATTAATCAGACCATATTCTGCAGTAAAAAATCAATTAAAAGATGCATTAGATTTAGGTATTACTTATAATTCAGGTTTATCAGTAGAAGGTGGAACAGATAAATTTACTTACTATTTTTCTTATGGTAATGTAGACAATAAAGGAATTTTTCAAAATACTTTTTACAAGAGAAACTCATTAACTGCAAGTGCAACAGCTAAATTTAACGAGAAATTTTCAAGTAATTTTAAAGTGCAATATTCTAAAATAAATCAACGTGCATTATTAGGTGCAGGTTCAACAAATTTTGGTGGACCGTTTCAAGCATTATTACAACAAGCTGCAAACATTCCATTAAATGAATTAAGAGATTACAATAGTGATTACCACAACTTTATTGGATACTATGGTGGCTATACAGCAAATCCATACTATTTAATGAATAATATAAACAACAACAACAAAACGGATAATTTATTAGCTTCAGTTGAGTTAGAGTTCAAACCAGTAGAATATATTAAATTAACCAGCAGAATTGGTAATAACTTTACATTAAGCCAAATTGATTTACAAAATCCAAAATATAGCTATGTTCCTAAAAGTGGACAAGGTGCATCTGATCCTGGTAGCTATGTACATGAAGTTGAAAAAAGAAATCAATTAAACTTAGATTTAATTGCTGCATTTGATAAAGAAGTTGTTAAAAACTTTAACATAGGTGTTACTGCTGGTTTTAGATATACTGGTAATAGTTCAGATAGAGTTTTAGGTTATACACAAGGCGGATTAGTGGTTCCTGGATTTTATAACTTAAGTAACTCTGCTGGAAATGCATTAACTCAAGATGAAAAAACAAGCAGAGCTATCTTAGGCGTTTATTCTACCATTTCATTTGGTTATAAAAATATGCTATTCGCTGATTACACAATCAGTAATGACTGGTCTTCAACATTACCAGAAGGTAAAAGAGGTTACTATTACCAAGCAGGTGGATTGTCTTTTGTAGTTACAGAAGCATTCAAAAAGAAATCTGAATGGTTCAATTACATGAAACTTAGATTTAACGCTGGTACACAAGGAAAAGATGCATTAGCATATAGATTAAATACTGTTTACAATGCAAACCCAGTTTTTGATGATTATTCTGATGGTAACTTACAAGTTGTATTCCCTGTAATCGGATTAAGTGGAACAAATGTGAGTGGTTTTACTTTAGATAACAGAATTGGAAATCCAAACTTAAAACCTGAGATTACTATTGAATATGAAGCAGGTGCTGATATCACATTCTTGAAAGAATACCTTAATGTAGAATATACATTTAGACACAGAACATCTAAAGATTTATTAGTAGATGTAGCTCTTCCAGCTTCATCTGGATACAGAGTAACTGCAAAAAATATTGGTAAAATCAGAAATATCTCTCACGAGTTATTAGCTAGAGTGAGTGTTTTAAGAAATATTAAAAATATCAATTGGGATATTAATTTGGCTTTCTCTAAACTTAACAACAAAGTATTAAAAGTATCTGACGAAACAGATGAAATTGCATTAAATACAGGTGGTGTTCAAATTGTAGCAAAAGAAGGTTTACCTTTTGGTACTATCAAAGCAACAGATTATGTTAGAGACCCTAACGGTAATATTGTTGTTAACAACTTAGGTGTTCCAATTGAATCAACAGATTATACTTATTTTGGTTCTTATATTCCTAAATTTACTATAGGATTAGGTTCAACTTTATCATGGAATGGCTTATCTTTTGGTATCCAGTTCGATATCAAAGAAGGTGGAACATTCTATTCCGGAACTAAATCAGCTACAGATTTCAATGGTACTTCTTTAAGTTCTTTATTAAACAACAGAGAGCCATACATAGTACCAACAAGTGTTCAAGATGCTAATGGTGGTATCGGTACACCTCGTTATGTAGAAAACACAACTGCTGTTACAAATTTGTATAACGTTATAGGTAGTCTTCCAGAATCGCAAAATTTAATTGATGCAAGTTATATCAAATTAAGAGAAGTAAGTCTTGGCTATACGTTCAGCAAAAAATTCTTTAAAAACACACCATTATCAGCAATTACTTTGTCTTTAATAGCAAATAATCTTAAGTTCTGGTTACCTAAAGAAAACGTATTTGCTGATCCAGAATCAAATTCATTTGGTGGAGCTGGTGACGTTCAAGGTTTAGAGTTTAGCTCTACACCACAAACTAGAAGCGTTGGCTTTGATTTAAAAATTAAATTTTAATTAAAATATTTTTATATTATGAAAAAAATAAAATATAATTTATTTGTAATTGTTACGCTGATGGCAATAATTACAAATACATCTTGTAAAAAAGTACTAGATGTAAATGTTGATCCAAATAATCCTCTTGATGCCACATCTAATTTAATTTTACCAGCAGCTCAAGTAGAATTAGGTCTTACAGTTGGCAATACATGGAATTATGTTGGTTGCATGTGGGCACAATATTGGACAGGTGGTTATGGTGTATCTACTGCAAATTTAGAATACTACAACATGAACACTGCAGACGTTGAAACTGCTTGGACAAGAGCTTATGCTCGTACGTTAGCAGATATCGATGCAATGAATAAAAAAGACGAAGTGATTTATGCTGGTATTGGTAAAATTATGTCTGCATATATTTATCAAATGATAGTAGATTTACATGGTGATGCTCCTTTTAGTGAAGCATTAAAAGGACCTGAAGGCATTCTTACTCCTAAATTTGATAAGCCAGAAGATGTATATGCAGCTTTAATTCCTTTAATTGATGAAGGTCTAGACCAAATCAACCAGGAAGGAGCAATCAACCCTAAAACAGGTGTAGAGTATTTAGTTCCAACTTCTAATGATTTAATTTATGCAGGAAATTTAGCGAAATGGAAAATTTTTGCTAATACATTAAAATTAAAAGTTCTTGTTCGTCAAGGTAATAAATTTGCAGAAGCTAAAGCATTAATGGATGCACCTGGAAGTGTATTTATTAGCTCTAGCTCGGATGAATGTAAATTACAATATTTTGGTTCTAGTAGCAATACAAATCCTTTATATGCACGTTTCGTTTCAAGAACAGCTACGGGTATGTATTATGTAGCTGCTAATTCTAGCGTTCAAACTTTAGTTAATCTTGGAGACCCTAGAAAAAATAAAATTTACACAAGTGGTACTGGTGCTGGTGGAAATGAAGGTGTAAATTCTGGTGATATAAATGACAATACTACATTATATCCTTCTGGTGGACTTAATACACGTTTTTGTAGACCAAGTACAAGTACATTTGGAGCAAATGTACCTGTGTTTATTATTAGTTCTTGGGAAAGTAAGTTTTTACAAGCAGAAGTATTATCAAGAATTGGTGGTTTTGATGCGCAAGCAACTGCGTTATTTGAAGAAGCAGTAACACTTTCATGTGCATATTATAGTGTAACTGGAGCACCAGTTTCTTCTTATTTAACTTCATTAGCTTTCTCAGGAAAAACTTCTGACGAACAATTAGATATAATCGGTGTACAAAAATGGATTTCCATGAATGGTTTACAAATGGCTGAAGGTTGGTTAGAAACTTTACGTTTTGATAGAGCGGGACATCATATATTTACAGATGCTGCTACAGGTATTTATACTTCACCAATTAATACAACATTAGGTGCAAATAAATATCCAACTTCTTTTATCTATCCTACGCAAGAAACAAGTTTAAATCCAAACACACCTGCTAACAGAAGAGTTTCAGATAGAAGATTTTGGGACGCTGATTAATTAATAAAATTTAAATTAAACTTATGAAATATAATAATATTAAATCGCTCTTCTTAATTCTAGTTGCTACAACAACTATGATTTTGACAGGTTGTAAAAAAGACTTACAACCATCTAAAGTAACGTTTTGGCCTGTTATCGAATTAAAAGGAACACCTACAGTTGTTATTACGGTTGGTGATACTTATACAGATGCAGGTGCAGTAGTAACGGTAAATGGTACACCTATTGATTTTGAAACTGTAAGTACAGTTGACAATACGACTGAAGGTGTTTATTCTGTTTCATATTCTGCAGTAAATGAAGATGGTATTAGTGCTTCTCAAGAAAGAGTTGTAGTTGTAGTACCTGCTGATGCAATTGATGTACCTGCTGTTGTTGGTAATTTCGTTCTTACAACACCATCTAGACCATCACCAATTCCTACAATGAAAGTTAGTTCATTAGGTAATCACGTTTATTATTCTACAAATATCTACGGTTCGAACGGTAACAATGTATTGTTAATTTTCCCTGCATATATGTACACAACAGACGGAACTACTTTCAATATTTTATCAGGACCATTTGTTTCTGGTGGTAATTATTCTGATGGCGGTGCAGCAACTTGGAATCCAGTAACAAATAAGTTAGCAGCAGCTTTCTTATTACCAGTGGCTCCAGGAACAACATTTTCAAGAACTTGGACAAAAAATTAATTAATTATTTAAATATAATAAATATATAGTATGAAAAATTATTCAAAAATACTCTTACTTTTCATTGCAACTTCAACATTGTTTTTTGCTTGTAAGAAAGAAGAATATAAAGCACCTGTGAGTAATGCTGTTAATATGGCTGGTCGTTGGTATATGGAATTATATGGCGATGAAAATGATAACGGTAAAATCGACCCAGATGATGATTATCTAATTTATACCTATCATGATTTAGGCGAATGGTATCTTGTTACTTCTAATGCTTCCGATAACTCAACAGATTCTCTAGTTTTCTCAGAAAGATACGCAGCAAATGCTTCTTTGTCTTTATTTCCTTGGTTTGTTAAATGTAAACTTCCAATCGATTATACAAATTTAACGTTCAAACCAGCTACTGTTAAAAATTTAGTTGATTTTGATCCAGTTACAAACATTTATAATACTGTTACAGTTAAAGAAGGTAAAATAATAAAAAGTGCTTTAACACTACCATCTGGTAATGTTGCTGATAGTATCTTTATTAATTTAGAATTCCCAGAACAAGATCCAGGTTACCATTATTTATTTGCAGGTCATAGAGATTCAGGTTTTCCAGAAGACCAACATTAATATGTTACATATAAAATTTTCAAAAGCTGCAATTTCAAATTGCAGCTTTTTTTTATTTTATTCTACTTAACACACATTTAATTTTCCAGCTACTAAAAAATAGGTCTATAAATGTGTATATTTGCATCGCATTTTAATAAACTAAATGACCAAATTTTCTCGCATATTTATCATCTTCTGTTTGTCACTGTTTTCTACAGTTGTAATGGCAAATGTTGAACCAGTTGCAACTACAGCCGTTGCTACATCTTCAGAAGTAGTTGCATCATCAGAATCAACGCCAAAAGAAGGAGCAGTTGCTGAACCGAAAGAGGATGCTTCTGCAGAAGTAGTTGAACACATTATGAATCACGTTGCTGATGCGAATGAATTTCATATTGCTACTATCAACGGTCACCATTATTCACTGGGTTTACCTTGTATTATTTTAAGAAATGGCAAACTTTCGTTTTTCTCATCTTCTGAATTTCATCATCAAGAAGTAATTGACGGTTTCAAATTAGACCATCACACAGGTCGAGTAGTGGACGCTGCAACAGGAAATAGAAGTGCAAACATCGTTAGCTATTTTACCGCAAAAGACTCTTCTAAGTTTATTGATTTATCAATTACTAAAAACGTATTTACATCATTATTAGGTTTCTTAATTTTAGCAGTTGTATTAATTGGTGTTGCTCGCGCTTATGCGAAAGACAATACAAAAGCACCAAAAGGTATGCAGTCTGCATTAGAACCAATCATCAATTATTTAGTAGATGATGTAATTAAACAAAATATTGGTCCGAAATACGAAAAATTTGTTCCATTCTTATTATCCGTTTTCTTCTTTATTTTAATCAATAACTTAATCGGTTTAATTCCGTTTTTCCAGGAAGTGCAAATGCATCTGGTAATATCGCATTTACATTTGTAATTGCAATTATCGCATTTATCATCATCAACATCAACGGAAACAAAAGTTATTGGGGCCACATTTTCGCAATGCCTGGCGTTCCAAAATGGGTTTTAATAATCTTAACACCTGTAGAAATTGTAGGTTTATTTATCAAGCCAATCGCATTAATGCTGCGTTTGTTTGGTAATATTACAGGCGGTCACATTGCTATTTTAAGTATTGTGAGTTTAATTTTCATTTTTGGTAAAATGGGACAAAGTGTTGGCGGCGCATCATTAGGTGGTGGTATGGCAATTCCAATTGTATTATTCGTAAATGCAATGGAATTATTTGTTGCGTTTTTACAAGCATATGTTTTCACCTTGTTGACTTCCATTTTTATTGGCGCAGCAGTTGAAGAACACGAACATCATTAATAAATCATTTTTATAAATAGTTTTTAAATTTCAAAATTATGACAACAATTACAGGAATCGCGGCACTTGGAGCAGGTTTAGCAGCATTAGGAGCTGGTATCGGAATCGGTTTAATAGGTGGTAACGCTACACAAGCAATCGCTCGTCAACCAGAAGCATCTGGTGATATCAGAGGTGCAATGATTTTAGCAGCAGCATTAGTAGAAGGTGCAGCGTTAATTGCTATTATCTTCTCTTTCTTGATGAAATAAATTTTTTTCGCTACCAAGCGAGTAACTTACCTTTTTGGTAATTAAAACTGAATCGTATGCACATTTTAGCATTTGATCCAATGAGTTTAATCTTGCCCGATTTGGGTTTGTTGTTTTGGACAACAGCAATATTTTTATTGTTTTGGTTTTTGATGAGCAAATTTGCTTTCAAACCAATCGTAAAAGCGATTAAAGACAGAGAACGCACGATCGAAGACGCGCTTTCGGCAGCTGATAAAGCAAAAACTGAAATGCAACAATTGCAATCAGATAATGCTTCATTATTGAAAGAGGCACGTGAAGAAGGCGCGAAGATCTTGAAAGAAGCAAAAGACGTGAAAGAATCGATTATTGCGGAAGCGCACACCAGAGCGAAAGATGAAGCAGCAAAAATTGTTTCAGCAGCAAAAGTGGAAATCGATTCACAAAAGAAAGCGGCTTTGGCTGAAGTGAAAAACGAAGTAAGCAAACTGTCTTTAGAAATTGCTCAAAAAGTAATCGGTAAAGAATTAGATTCTTCAAAAGAACACCAATCGTATATCAATTCATTGGTAGAAAAAATTAACGTAAACTAATGTCAGCGGAAAAATTATCCATACGATACGCAAAATCATTATTTGATGAAGCTACTCAAAAAGCAGCATTAGATACTGTTTTTGCTGATTTAAATGTAATTGATGCAGCCATTAATTCAAGTAAAGATTTGAAAGCGATGTATAAAAGTCCGATTATACGTGCAGCTAAAAAACAAACAATTACGACCGAAATCTTTGGTAGCAAAGTAAGTACGCTTACGAATCAATTTTTAGAATTATTAATAAACCATGGAAGAGAAACATACATTCAACAAGTGTTTGCTTCTTTTTTCAAGTTGTATAATTTACAAAAAGGAATTTCAGAAGTAACTGTTGTTACCGCTACTGAATTAGATGCAGCGAATGAGCAAAAAATCAGCAGCTTCATCAAGGCGCAATCTGGTTTTCCAAATGTAAAAATTAATAAAAAAGTGGATGCATCTATTTTAGGTGGTTTCATCGTAAACTTTGGCGACAAACAATACGATAATTCTGTTCTAAATAAATTGAATAAAATAAAAACAGGAATTTCTTTAAACTAAGATAAATTTAAATAAAATGGTAGAAGTAAGACCAGACGAAATCTCAGCTATACTACGTCAGCAATTAGGAAACGTTTCAACAGAAGCACAACTAGAAGAAGTAGGAACGGTATTGCAAGTAGGTGATGGTATCGCACGTGTGTACGGCTTATCGCAAGTGAAAGCTGGTGAATTAGTTGAATTTGCTAACGGAATGCGTGCAATTGCATTGAACTTGGAAGAAGACAATGTAGGTGTGGTATTAATGGGTGCATCTGACGAAATCAGAGAAGGCGACAGTGTAAAACGTACTGGCTTAATCGCTTCGTTAAATGTTGGCGAAGGCATGTTAGGTCGTGTTGTAAATACGCTTGGACAACCAATCGATGGAAAAGGACCCATTACAGGTGAATTATTCACGATGCCATTAGAAAGAAAAGCACCAGGTGTTATCTATCGTCAACCAGTAACGGAACCGTTACAAACTGGTATCAAATCTATCGATGCGATGATTCCAATTGGACGTGGACAACGTGAGTTAATCATTGGTGACCGTCAGACTGGTAAAACTGCGATTGCAATTGATACCATCATCAACCAAAAAGAATTTTACGACAGAGGCGAGCCTGTGTTTTGTATATATGTAGCATGCGGTCAAAAAGCATCTACGGTTGCAAATATTGCACAAACATTACAGGAAAACGGAGCTATGCCATATACGGTTATCGTTTCGGCATCTGCTGCAGATCCAGCTCCAATTCAGTTCTACGCACCTTTCGCAGGCGCTGCAATTGGTGAGTTTTTCAGAGATACTGGTCGTCCGGCATTGATTGTTTATGATGATTTATCTAAACAAGCTGTTGCTTATCGTGAGGTTTCTTTATTATTGAAAAGACCTCCAGGACGTGAAGCATATCCTGGTGACGTGTTCTACCTTCACTCACGTTTATTAGAGCGTGCAGCGAAAGTAATTAACAACGACGAGATCGCTCAAACAATGAACGATTTACCAGAATCATTAAAAGGAAGAGTAAAAGGTGGTGGCTCATTAACAGCTTTACCAATTATTGAAACTCAAGCTGGTGACGTTTCTGCTTATATTCCAACAAACGTAATTTCAATTACCGATGGACAAATTTTCCTTGAGTCGAATTTATTTAACTCAGGTGTTCGTCCTGCAATTAACGTAGGTATTTCGGTATCGCGTGTTGGTGGTAACGCTCAGATCAAATCGATGAAAAAAGTAGCTGGTACCTTAAAATTAGACCAAGCGCAATTTCGTGAATTAGAAGCATTCGCTAAATTTGGTTCTGACTTAGATGCGGCTACCAAATCAGTAATTGATAAAGGTAAACGTAACGTGGAAATCTTGAAACAACCACAATATTCACCAGTAACAGTAGAAAAACAAGTAGCAATTATCTACTTAGGTTCTAAAGGTTTATTGAGAAATATTGCTGTTGAAAAAGTTAGAGATTTCGAAAGTGATTTCTTATCAGCTTTAGAAGCAAAACATCCTGAAGTATTAGCAGAATTTAAAAAAGGTGGATTAAGTGATGATGCTACTGGAAAAGTAGAAGCATTGGCAAAATCTATGGAAGGCGCGTATGCGTAAATCGTAATTCGTATTACGTAGTGCGATATAAGTAATCGTAATACGCAATACGCAATACTAAATACGAAGAAAAAAATGGGAGCAAATTTAAAAGAAGTACGATTAAGAATGGCATCTGTGAAATCAACCACACAGATCACTAAAGCTATGAAAATGGTATCGGCTGCTAAGTTGAGAAGAGCAACCGAGCGCATTGTGCAAATTCGTCCGTATGCAGATCAATTAAATAATGTTTTACAAAATATCGCTTCTAATTTAGGTGGCGAAATGAGTTCGCCGTTTGCAACGCAACGTCCTATTAATAAAGTATTGATTGTTGTAATTACTTCTGATAAAGGTTTGTGCGGTGGTTTCAACGCCAACTCGGTGAAATCTGCAAAGGTGTTGATCAACGAAAAATATCCTGAATTAGCTGCTAAAGGAAAAGTACAAATTTTATCGATTGGTAAAAAAGGGTTTGATGCTTTCAAATCATCAAAACACAAAGTGAACAACGATTATGCAGGTTTGTATGCTAACTTAACGTTTGAAAATGCATCGAAAGCAGCAGAATTTATTATGTATGCGTTTGAGCAAAAAGAATATGATGTGGTAGAAGTGGTGTACGGTCAGTTTAAAAATGCAGCTACGCAAATTCCTTCAACAGAGCAGTTTTTACCGATACAAACTATAGTTCCAGCAAAAGGCGCATCGAAAGGAAAAGCAGATTATATGTTTGAGCCAACGCAAGATAAAATTTTGAAAGATTTGGTGCCGAAGATTTTGAAAACACAATTTTTCCGTTATTTGTTAGATTCAAATGCTTCAGAACATGGCGCGCGAATGACAGCGATGGACAAAGCAACCGAAAACGCAAACGAGTTATTGAAACAATTGAATATTATGTATAACCGTGCTCGTCAGGCAGCAATTACGACTGAGTTATCAGAGATTGTTTCTGGTGCTGCTGCATTATCAAACGGATAAAATACTACGATAAACCATCAAGGTTTTTAAAACCTTGATGGTTTAACATACCAAACCGAATACGAAAGTGTTCGGTTTTTTGTTTGATTTATACCACGATTTTCGTGACATGATGTGTGTATCTTATCTTGTTGCCTCGCTTTCTAATGCCTCGGTTCGTGTCTCACGAACCGTAAAGATGTTTCGTATTTCACAAATCATGGCAATAAAATTAGTTCCGAATAATTTCCTTAAGTCTGAACCATGATTTTTTTGATTATTGTGATGAACATGTTTTTCATCATCACAAAATCATAACTATCATACACATCAAAGTTCTGACAATTTCTTATCTTTACATCGTGGAAGAAGTACAAAAAAATATAGAAGCAATCATTTTCGCTGCTGAAAGTCCAATTAAAGTGGACGAATTATTGGTGTATTTAAATAAACAAACTGAAACACTATTTACACCAGAAGAAATTGAAGGCGTAATTTTCGTTATTAAAGAAAAATACAACAACGATTTATTTCCGTTTGAATTAGGTGAAGTTGGTGGTGGCTATCAGTTTTTAACTAAAGCCGATTATCATCATGCGGTTTCTGCATTTTTAAACAGAAACACGGTGAAACGTTTAACCACTGCTGCACTGGAATCATTGGCAATTATTGCGTATAAACAACCAGTTACAAAGCACGTGATAGAAACTATTCGAGGTGTAAACGCAGACTATACGGTACAAAAACTCGTAGAAAAAGAATTAATTGAAATTGCTGGTAGAAGCGAAGAGCCAGGCAAACCTTTATTATACAAAACAACGCAACAATTTTTAGACTATTTTGGCATCAATTCGTTAGATGATTTACCAAAATTGAAAGAATTTGAAGAACTACAAAACCAAATAGGTGAGAAAGAGAATATCGAGAACAACCATCAATCCGTCGACGTCGCCCAACAAAACTAACTTTCTAAAAAATAAGAAGTTTGAAAAAAGGAATAACGACCCGTTTGCTGGCAAAATAGAACATGCGGTTCGCAATTTCACGCCACCTGTTGAAAAAAAATCAGCTGACGAAGAAACACGTTTAAATAAATTTATCTCGAATGCAGGTGTATGTTCGCGCCGACAAGCTGATGAATATATTAAAGCTGGATATGTTACCGTAAATGATGTGGCTGTGTTAGAAATGGGTTATAAAGTGTTGCCGAAAGACATCGTAAAATTTAAAAACAAACGAGTTCAGAACGAACGCAAAATCTATATTTTACTAAACAAACCGAAAGGTTATTTGACTACGGTTTCTGACGATAGAGAACGCAAAACGGTGATGGAATTAGTTAGCACCGTGAAAGATGCGCGCTTATATCCAGTTGGACGATTGGATAGAAATTCAACAGGCGTTATTTTATTGACGAATGATGGCGAACTGGCACAAAAATTATCGCATCCAAGTGGTGAAGTAACGAAAGTGTACCAGGTAGAATTAGACAAACCGTTAGATCAAAAAGATTTACTAAAAATAAGAGAAGGTTTGGTTTTGGAAGATGGTAAAGCATCTGTTGATCATGTTGAATATACCTTGCCACGCGGCGACGACAGATATGTTGGCATTGAATTGCACAGTGGCAAAAACCGTATTGTTCGAAGAATTTTTGAGCATTTGGAATATGAAGTAACGAAGTTAGACAGAGTATTATACGCTGGTTTAACGAAGAAAAATGTGCCACGCGGAAAATGGCGTTTCCTTTCAGAAAAAGAAGTTATTTTCTTGAAATATTTCATCGCGAATAAGAAAGAGAAAAAGCCGAAAGAAGATTTAGAGAAATAGATTTAAGACTAATAGACACAAGATTTTAATCATAAAAAAAGACGCAATTTTTTTTGCGTCTTTTTTATTTTTATTTGTGTGAAATTTCTACCAAAACTTAATTTTTCCAGCAGCAAACCAGCACATTCTTAACAACATAAAACCGTTGGTGAAACGCGAAATATTGGTGTCGCCATACGTGCGTTCGCGATAGCGAATAGGTAAATCGATAATTTTTAAATTTAATTTATACGCACCAAATAATAAATCAAAATCGCCAAACGGATCGAAGTCACCGAAGAATTTGCGATTTGCGATTAGCTTCAAATAATCTTCTCGGAACATCACTTTAGTGCCACACAAACTATCTTTAATTGGTTGCTCTAATAACCAAGAAAATACTTTACTAAAAAATTTATTTCCTAGCGTATTCAAAAAACGCATCGCTTCTTTATCCATTGGATACACCAAACGTGAACCATTAATAAATTCGCCTTTTCCGGATGCAATTGCATTATAAAACTTAGGTAACTCTTCTGGTGGCATCGTTAAGTCAGCATCTAAAATCATTAAAATATCACCAGTTGCCATTGCATAACCTTTGCGCACTGCATCGCCTTTTCCTTTTCCGTCTTGCTGACCGATTTTTATATCATGTGAGTCACGATATTTTTCCTGTATTTCCTGTATTTTTTGCCAAGTATCATCTGAAGAATTTCCTTCAATAAAAATAATTTCCTGATGTTTTGCAAACTTTGGTAAACGCAAAATAGCGTTTTCAATGTTGCCACTTTCGTTGCGTGCAGGAATGCAAATACTCACCGAATATTTTTCGTCTACTTCTTCATCTTTATAATTTAAAAATGGACGCGCAAACAAAAATTGATTTAAACAAAGCGATTTTATAAGCGGCAATTTTGCCAAATATTTATTAAAAAACCAGGAAATAATTGGAATATTTATAGGTAATAATAAACGCTTATTGGTTCGGTACGTTTCAAAACCAGATAGATATAAAAGGTTGGAAATATCTTTTGCATCGAGCCAGTTTTGTTGTGGTGATTTCTTTTTATAGCCAACGGTTTCACCAAAATTCAGCATCGGTTCCCAATAATGATTGTAATACGAAATGATAACGCGTGTATGTTCGTGGCAATTTTTTTTGATGGCAGCAAACACATCCTGTACATTATCTAAATAACCAATAATGTTGTTGAAAATAATGACATCAAATTTTTTATCTAAAGAGATTGCTTCAGCATCCATTACATAAAAATCCACTTCTGTAAAATTGGCTTTTGCCACTTCTATCATCTTTGGTGAGAAATCGATACCAGTTTTGTTCGTTGCTTTTAAACCATGAATGGTTTCACCACAACCACAGCCAATTTCTAACACACTATCCGTTTCGCTAACAAAAAAATTAAGGTAATTGATGATGTCTTTTCCGTAATACGAAAAGCGATTTCTATATTGCAAATAATTAGATGCAACAGCATCAAAATGCTTTAATATAGTCTGTTTACGTGTTGAGATTTCCATTTTTACAAATTAATTTGGAATAGCTAAAACATCTATGCTGCCATATTTTGGCAAGTGATTCGCATAATTTTCTATGGTGATTTTTTCGTAGTTGCTTGAATCGTACAACGTATAATTTAAATCGTTAAAATAGGTTGCGTAAAAATCAAAACTAAAATTTTTCTCAGTCATTACATATAAACCTAATTCGAAAATTATTTTCGGTCTTAATTTTTGTAATGATTTTTTTGCACCACCAAATACTTCATATTCGTGTCCATCAGTATCAATTTTTATGAAGTCTAATTTTGTGATGTTGTTTTTCTCAACAAAATCATCCAATGTAATAGAAGATACACCATCAGCAGACATTGGCGTTCCCAAATGATGTTCGTGGTCGCTATCGGTTCTGTTGGTTAAACTCCAAGATGAAAAGGCAACGATATTTGGATTGTCATCAGATTTTGCCGAAACAAAACAATTCGTTACCACAATATTTTTTGCTAATTCTGGATTGAGTTCTAAGTTTCTGTATAATTTTTTCAAAGCATAATGCGTTGGCTCAAATGCATACACTTTTCCATTGCGTGCTTTGTTTGCAAAATTCAACGACATAATTCCAACGTTTGCACCAATATCAAAAATGACATCATCATTTTTTAATTCTACGAATTTATTTTCATACACATGCGATTGAAAATTATTGAATAGGTATAATGAAAGATCGATGCCTTCTGTTAAATCAACTTCAAAATTAATGTCGTTTCTTTTTATAAGATGTTTCTTTTTTGTGTTTACAAAAATGGATGTAAAAAACAATAGAATTTTTGCACCAAAAATTTTGATGCGTGTTAAAGGAAGATTTCTGAGAACGATGTTCATATAATAGTATGCTAATCGCAAAGATAGTTCAAAAAAAGAAAAGAAACCAATGCGTGTATTAACCAATAATTATTTAAGATATGGTTTAATGGAATCGATGTAATTCCAGTTGATTTTATATAAAACAGCTTCTTCTTGCTCACCTTCATGATGTACATACGAAAACGCACGATCGCCATATTTTTGTGCAATGAATGCCATGTAACGATGCACGGTTGAAATAAACTGACCTTCAATATATTGATCTTGCACCACGCGTAATTTTGCTGGCATGATGTAGTTAACTTTTGCTGTTCTGAAAGGAGTCAGCAAAGAATCTGCATCTTGATATGGTGTGCTATAAATTGGATAAAATTCTTTTCCTTCTGAAAAAATATACGACATCGGTGCTTTGCGAACTGCAATTTGTTTAGTTTCATTTGGCAGATTTTTTGCGCACCATTTTGTCATTTTAATGTAGTTTTGCCAATCAGTCGTGTAGCCATACGTTGGATCTTCATTCATATTTATTTGCAAAACTGGATAGCGCTCTTGCACTTGTTTTAAGGTTGCCGATAAACTTGAGAAAGATAAAATAACAAACACTAATGGTATTAAAAACTGTAAAAATGCAAACTCTTTTCCTATAGCATAAAACAAGTAAAAAATAGCAAATAAAATTAATGGCAAATAAACCATGATCAAACGAGTTTGGCCCCAAGATGTTTGTAATGCAACGAAGGTAGTGCCTAATAAAACAGAAAAAAATAAGGTTGAAAAAAGCAATACATATTGTTTGTTTTTGTGCATGTAATATAGCGATGCCAAAACAATTCCAATAAAAGCAAGTGCAATTAATTTATTGGTTGATGTGTATTCTGTGATGTTTCCATCTGCTCCAACTGCTGAAGACATTTCTTCGCGAAAACCTAAGATATACATAAAACGTTGTCCAATATAAATCTGAGAATTTTCAATTAATCGTGTGATAAAACCACCAAACGTTTCTTTGCCTAAACTTGGATTATATGCATTTTTATTAAAGATAATGCCGCTTTGTGATGCGTATTGAGAGCCATCGATTTTCCAGATGATTTTGATAGCGAATTTGTATAGAAAATAAAATACACCAAAGCTTGCAATGGATGCGCCAGCCTCGATAAATCTTTTTCTATATGCTAAAAATAAGACGATTGGAACAATAGCAATAACTGCAATATTTCTGGTAATTAAAAATAAGAAACCAGCGAAACCAATAGCAATAATTGGCAAAATAGATTGCTGCGAAAACGATTCTGTTGATTCAATTTTTTCAAAACTTCTTAATAATATATAAGATGAAATTCCGATAATAACTAAGTACAAACATTCTGAATACGTTAAGCTTGCGTACATTAAATACGGAAAGTTTATTGCAGTTAATAACAGTGTAGGAATTAAAATAATGAATGGAATTCGATTTCTGAAAGCGTAAAAAATAAATGCAATTCCTGCACAAAATAAAATCACTGAAAATGCTTTTAAGGTAATTAATTTCACGCCAACGACTTTTATCACCAAACCTAAAAGCATTGGATACAAAGGTGCATTGGCTAAATAAAACGAATCGTGATTGAAAAATGCGTTTGCATATTTTGCACCAGCTTCTATATATAAAGCATCATCATTTGCCAATGAAATTTTTACATCAAAACATAAATACGAAAAAATAGCAGCCAAAATTACACTTGCTATTAAATAAATATTTTGTTTGTTATTGAAGTGATTTTCTAATGAATCAAACAATGAAAACGAAGAAGTAGCAATCGTTTTTTTAGAAACAAACTCATCTACTTTAACACCTGAATTATTTAAGCCATACGGATAGAGTTCTGCAATGATTTTTAAATCTTCATTTTGCTTGAAAATTTCTTTCATTCCTTGAAAAGCAAAATATTCAAATCCTTGAATATCTATTTTAATAAAATCAACTTTTTTATTTGGAATAATGTCGTCCATCGCAACGCAATCAATTTCTGTTTTTGATGTGAAATCTGCAGTTTCGTATGTTTTATGATCTACATTTAAAAGATCAGATTGATATAAAGTAATTGTTCCGGTTTTATCGCTTACTGCTTTATTGATTAAATCAACATTGGTTAAATCACCAGCATTTTTTTGCAAATGAGAAAAGTTTTTTTTGTCTGGTTCAAATGCATAAATCTTTCCAGTTTCACCAACTAATTCAGATAATATTTTGGTATAGAAGCCAATGTTTGCGCCAATATCCAACACAACATCGCCTTTTTTGATGTATTTGTTTAGTAAAGCAATCTCATGTTTATCCTGATTTTTTTTAAAAATTGGATAAATCAGATTGTAAACTGGAAAAGCATTTTTATATAAAAAATCGCCGAGTTTTATAGATAGTGCTGAAGGCATGTTTTAGTATTAGTAAGCAGTATAAAAGTATGCTGTAGGCAGTTACTGCATACTGCCTACATATTTTACTCACTACTATTTCTTAAGTCCAATTTCTCTTAAACGTTCATCTAAATATTCGCCTGCAGTAATTGGTTCGTATGCAATTGGATGTGCTGCATCAATACAGTTTTCTAAACAATCTAAACGTACTTCACTTCTTGGATGCAAGAAAAATGGAATAGAATAACGGTGTGTGTGCCATTGTTCTCTTGGTGGATTTACCACACGATGTGTAGTTGATTTTAGTTTGTTATTGCATAAACGTTGCAACATATCACCAACATTTACCATAATTTGCGATGGTGAAGCTTGTGCTTCGTGCCAAGTACCTTCTACATCTTGCACTTGCAAACCGCTTGCGCTAGCGCCAACTAACAAAGTAATTAAGTTAATGTCTTCGTGTGCTTCTGCACGAATAGCAGATTTTGGCTCTTGTGTAATTGGTGGATAATGTATGGCACGCAAAATACTATTACCATTATGAATTCTCGGATCAAAATAATTCACATCTAAACCTAAATATTCTGCAATAGCACGCAATAAATGTCTGCCTGAGTTTTCAAAGCTTTTGTATAATTGTCTGCCAGTTTCATTAAATTCTGGCAATTCAGCTACTTCAATATTATCTGGATAATCATCGGCAGGCATCACTTCACCATCTTCAATATATTGTCCAACTTGCCAAAATTCTTTTAAATCTGCTACTTCACTTTGTTTTGCTTTTTCTCTGCCAAAAGAAGTATAACCACGCTGACCAGCATATTCTACTTTTTCGTAGTCTAGTTTTTTTTCTACTGGTAATGCGTAGAATTGTTCTACCAAACCATAATATTTATCAATAACTGGTTGTGGAATGCCATGGTTTTCGATGGCTGCAAATCCGATTTCAGAATAGGCTTTTCCAAACCCTTGAATAAATTTTTGTCTTCTTGCTTCATCACCTGATAAATAATCAGCCAAGTCTAACACTGGAATGTAACTCATAAATTGTAAATTTTGTCGTAAATATAAGAATTTATTGCGATTAAATAAGTGCTAATGCCTTATTTCAACTTCATCTGAGCATAGTATGGATGGTCAGGATTTACAATTAATTCTTGTTTTAATGGATGAATTAAAACGTCCATATCTTCTAACGGAATTGCACCTAACAATGGCTCACTTTCGCCAGGCAAAACAATTGCATTGCAAACTGTTCTACGGTTTTTAAATTTTAGTACAATCGGTCCAACCACATCATATTCCATAATCTGACTATTTGCTAATTGTGCTTTTCTTTTTTCTATAAATGGTAAATCTAATTGTTCTTGAATATTTTCATTAATACATAAATTATAGGCACCAGTGTCAACTAGCATACTTACAGTCATACTTTTAATGTCATCTTTATCCATTAAATTTCTACGAACCATTTCTAAGTCACCACTATTTGTTAACTCAATATCTGCGTATATCAATCCCATTTATTCTGTTTTTACTATATACAAATATACATTATTCTAAATAAATACTTTGCCAAAAAATCTTAAACTTATAACAATATAAAATGTCTTATTTTTGAACTTCAATTTAAAGTATGAGCAAAGTATATATCAAACAGATTTTAGAAGAAGCAAAAATTGACAGCGATGTGGTAGTGCGTGGTTGGGTGAGAACTAAACGAAACAGTAAAAATGTAACCTTTATTAATATCAGCGACGGAACAACTATTAATGTTATTCAATGTGTTGTTGAAGCTGAAGCTGTTAGCGATGATATTTTATCAAAAATAAATACTGGTGCTTGCTTAGAAGTACACGGTAAATTAATCGCATCACAAGGCAACCAAAAAGTCGAAGTTGCAGTTGAAAAAATAATAATTTTAGGTGAAGCAGATGCTGAAAAATATCCGATTCAACCTAAAAAACATTCGTTTGAGTTTCTAAGAGAAAAAGCACATTTGCGTCCACGAACCAACACGTTTGGTGCTATTTTGCGTGTGCGTCATGCTTTGGCATTTGCAATTCATAACTATTTTAACGAAAAAGGATTTTACTATTTACATACACCAATAATTACTGGTTCTGATGCTGAAGGCGCTGGTGAAATGTTTAGAGTAACAACGTTAGATGCAATCAATCCGCCAAAAACAGAAGAAGGAAAAGTAGACTACACACAAGATTTTTTTGGCAAAGAAACCAACCTTACCGTTTCTGGTCAGTTAGAAGGTGAGTTAGGTGCAATGGCTTTGTCTAAAATTTATACATTTGGCCCAACTTTCAGAGCAGAAAACTCCAATACATCGCGCCATTTAGCAGAATTTTGGATGATAGAACCAGAAGTTGCTTTTAATGATTTGGTAGACAATATGGATTTGGCAGAAGATTTTTTAAAGTATTTAATAAAATACGCATTAGAGAAATGCGCTGATGACTTACAATTTTTAGATGCGCGTTTTGCAGAAGAAGAAAAACAAAAACCAACCAATGAACGCAGCGATTTAGGTTTGTTAGATAAATTGAAATTCTGTACAGAAAATGATTTCCAGCGTTTAACGTATACAGAAGCGATTGAAGTATTAAAAAATGCTAAAAAGAAATTCCAGTTTCCGGTAGATTGGGGCACCGATTTGCAATCAGAACACGAAAGATTTTTGGTAGAAAAACACTACAAAAAACCAGTGATTTTAACTGATTATCCAGAACACATCAAAGCATTTTATATGAAATTGAGTGAAGACGGAAAAACCGTTCGAGCGATGGACGTATTATTTCCAGGAATTGGCGAAATTATTGGTGGCTCGCAACGTGAAGAAGATTACGAAAAATTAAAAGCACGTGCACATAAATTCGGCATCGAAGAAGAAAGCATCTGGTGGTATTTAGAAACACGTCAGTTTGGAACTTGCCCACACGCAGGTTTTGGCTTGGGTTTCGAGCGTTTAGTTTTATTCGTAACAGGTATGAGCAATATTCGCGATGTGATTCCGTTCCCACGTTATCCAAAAAGCGCTGAGTTTTAAATTATTAATTAGGTATAACTTTTCTAAAGTTTTAGAACTTTAGAAAAGTTACTATTGTTTGCTTTTTTTTTAATAAATTGTAATTCTGAAATCAATACATGCTCAATCAACGTCTATCACAAAAATTATTACAAAAGCTGTCACCGCAACAGATACAGCTAATGAAATTATTACAAGTTCCAACCGCGAATTTAGAACAACGTATTAAAGAAGAGTTAGAAATAAATCCGGCATTGGAAGAAAGTTTATCTGATTATGATGGCGAAAAAGAAGATTTGTCAGAACCGGAACAAATTCGCGATGAAGAAGACGAACAATTTGAAGAAAGCAACGCAGAAGATGATTTTGCAGATAGTTTAGACGTACAAGAATATACTAAAGATGATACCGATTATTATAATGATGGTGATGATTATAAAGGCAAAGAAGAAAAAAAACAAACACCATTCGCCATTGGAAAATCCTTTCACGATTTTCTAGATGAACAATTAGCGTTGTTGGAAATGGATGAGAAAGAATGGGAAATTGCTGATCAACTGGTTGGCAGTATTGATGATGATGGTTATTTGCGTCGCGAGTTAGACGCCATTGTTGATGATTTGGCTTTCCAAAAAAATCTCACCACAACAGAAGCAGAAATTGAAGAAGTACTGAAATTAATTCAACGCTTCGATCCACCAGGCGTTGGCGCGCGAAATTTACAGGAATGCTTAATGTTGCAATTAGAAAGACGCACTAAAACACCAAGTGTAAAAATTGCGCAAAAAATTATTGAAGATCATTTTGAAGCGTTTACAAAAAAGCACTACGACAAATTATTGCGTGCTTTAGATATCGATGAGCCAACGTTGAAAAAATCGATTGACGAAATTTTGCATCTAAACCCAAAACCAGGTGGTGCCGGCGAATCTTCGAGTTCTATCAATCACCAAACCATTATTCCTGATTTTACAGTTGAAAATAATAACGGTGAATTGGAAGTTTTATTAAATGGCAAAAACGCACCTGATTTGCGCATCAGTGACTCGTTTAAAGAAATGCTGACTTCGTACGGAAAAGGTGCAATGAAAGATAAAAAACAGAAAGAAGCTGTCGTGTTTATCAAACAAAAAATTGATGCGGCAAAATGGTTTATAGATGCAATAAAACAACGACAACACACGTTATTTGTTACGATGGAAGCAATTGTGTTTTTCCAGAAAGAATATTTTTTAAGTGGTGATGAAATGAAATTGCGACCGATGATTTTGAAAGACATTGCAGAAATTACCAGCTTAGATATTTCAACAGTTTCTCGTGTAGCAAACAGTAAATATTGCCAGACTGAATTTGGTGTTTTTTCATTAAAACATTTTTTCTCAGAAGGTTTGCAAATGGAAAGTGGTGAAGAAGTTTCTACACGCGAAGTGAAAATGATTTTGGAAGGATTTATCTCAGCAGAATCAAAATCGAAACCATTAAGCGATGAAGATCTCACCGAAAAATTAAAAGAAAAAGGATACAATATCGCGCGCAGAACGGTAGCAAAATATAGAGAACAACTCAATATTCCAGTAGCACGGTTAAGAAAAGAATTATAGTGATGTATTTACATCATAAATAAAAATCAACATGAAAAAAATTGTTTTCTCAATCGCATTTATTTTTACCATTTTATTTTCATTTTCAAAAAATGAATTAAGGTTAGATACTTTAAAATACGTAGAAATTTTTGACATGGCAGAAGTGAATCCAACTTTTCCAGAAGGTATGTCAGGCATGTTAAAATTTATAAATCGAAGTTTAATTTATCCAAGAACAGCACAAGAAAATAAATTAGAAGGAAAAGTAATCGTAAAATTTTACGTTGATATTGATGGAACTATTAAGAATCCTGTCGTTTTGAAAGATGGCGTTGGTGGTGGTGCAGCTGATGAAGCAATAAGGATTGTAAAGTCTATGCCTAAATGGATTCCGGGTAGTCAAAAAGGAAAACTAGTAAGAGTTTATCGAACGATACCAATTACGTTTAAACTAAATGACGACTCTACTGATCAGCAATCAAGTAAGCTTGGCTCGACTGGGCAACCTTCTACTTTTTCAACTAACGATATGCCTAAGAGTTCGATAGTTAGAATTGTAGATGCAGAAGTTACTGGTGGCGAAGAAACAATAAAAAAATATCAGCAATCTATTACGTCGAAAATTAAAAAAACAAAAGAAGAAAAAGATAAAAAAATAACAGTAAAGGTTTCATTTATTATAAATGAAAATGGAAGTGTTTCGGATGCAACTATCGTCGAAAAAAACACAGAAGATAAATCTATTTTACAAAAAATTCTCGATGGTGTAAATAAAATGCCAAAATGGAAACCAGCAACATTTAAAGACAAACCAATATCAAGTTCTAAAATTTTAACTTTCGAATTTTAATTTATAAAATCATAAAAATCAATAAATAAGTGTTCAAAACCATCTCCAAAATAACATCATTCATTTTTCATCCATTGCTCATGGTTACTTGGATTACCATCTTAATGTTTTATACAAATTCATACTGGTTTATTGCCATTGATTTTGGTAACATAAATCCAATTGTTCCTGTGTTTTTATATACGTTTGTATTTCCAACTATTGCTATTTTAATGCTTAGAAAGCTTGATTTTATTGATGATTTGGAAATGCCTGATCCAAAACAACGCATCATACCTTTAATCATTACCATTATTTTTTATTTATGGACATTTATGCTTTTTAAAAGCAAACATTTTCCTGTAATGATGCGCATTTTTATGTTCGGTACTTTGGCATCGTTGTTTATTTCTTTTGTAATAAATATTTTTCATAAACTCAGTTTACACATGGTTGGAATCAGCGGCGCATTAATTTCTATATTATTATTAACGATGGTTTCGCGCGTTGATATCAGCTATGTTTTTCTACTGATGATTATTATAACTGGATTAGTAGCAACCGCACGTCTATACGTTCAGGCACATACTATGCGTGAAGTTTATACAGGTTTTCTTGTCGGCATTTTTGGACAAATGATTGGTTTGATGTTTATCCATTCATAATTAATTAAAATCAATAAAAAATAAATATCAACGCGGATTAAACAAACGCACTTATTTTCAATCAATTTTCTTATTTTTCAGTTCTAAAATTTATACTTATGCCTATTAGAATGGTCGATGATGACAATCAACAACAAGATTTTGTTCCTTCAAATGATAATAGTGGTGGTGGATTTCCGCGTGGAGGCGGTGGAAATGCAGGTGCTGGTTGCCTCACTGCATTCTTGCCTATGATTTTAAGATTGGTTTTCAAAAAACCGTTATTGATGATTCCAATTCTATTAATTGGTGCATTTTTATATTTTAAAATGGGATCGTTTAGTAGTGGTGGTGGAACTCAGTCATCGGAAAATCAATTAGCAACGGGCGCAAAATTAGATCCTGTAGAATACGATAAAGCAGAAGTTGCAGCAGCACTTTCAGAATATGAAAAAAATCCATTACCAGAAATGGTCAGCTTACTAAAATTTGCACCTGCACGTATGAATCAAGGTGAGCAAGGTTCTTGTGTTGGTTGGGGCAGCTCGTATGCAGCACGAACGATTTTAGAAGCATCTTCCACCGGACAAAATCCAGATGAAATTGCCATGAGTCCATCTTTTGTATATAATCAAATTGGAAATAGAGAATGTCAAGGCGCTATTATTCCAAATGCCATGAAAGTAATGTCACAATATGGCGATGTGCCATTGAAAAATTTTGGATATACAGATCAATCTTGTTCACGCGAGCCAGACCAACAACTTTTACAATTTGCTCAGAACTATAAAATTAGAGGATTTGAACGTTTAAGTAAAGATGGCGATGATTTATCGACTGACTTTTTTGCTATCAAACAATACTTAGCGAAAGGTGCACCTGTAGTTTGTGGAATGATGGTTGGTGGTAGTTTTATGCAAGATATGTTGGGTAAAAAAATGTGGCAACCTTCACAATATGATTATGATATGGAAGGTTTTGGCGGACATTGTATGTGTATTATTGGTTATGATGATAGAATGCAAGCGTTTCAAATAATGAATAGTTGGGGCCCAGAATGGGGCGAAAATGGTGTTGCTTGGGTTGGTTATAAAGATTTTATGCACTTTAATAAAGAAGCATACGCCTTACAGCCATTACCAAAACGCGGCGAAATGGCTGCACGCAAATTTGCTTGTGCAATTGGTTTAGTAAACAACGATACTAAACAATATATTCCATTGCGAAACAACGGCAACGTATTTACGTCTACTCAGCAAGTACCAAAAGGCACGAAGTTTAAAATTGAATTGCAAAATTCGGTGGAATGTTATGTGTATATTTTTGGACAAGAAACAGATGGAAGTAGTTATGTGTTATTTCCATACACACCGAAACATACAGCATTTTGTGGTATCACTGGTTATCGATTGTTTCCAAAAAGTCAATCGCTTCAAGTGGATAATATTGGAACAAAAGACTTGATGGCAATTGTGACTACCAAAGAACCATTAGATTATGCAAAACTGAATACAGCAATTAATGCAGCACAAGGCGATTACAAATCAAAAGTGATGAACGCACTACAAGGACAAGCATTAACTAATGTACAATACACATCTGACAAAGGAAGAATTGGTTTTGTTGCAGAAAGCGAAAACAAAGCAGTGGTAAGTATTGTTGAGATTAATAAATAATTGAAATTAGATTTATCCTAAAACAAAAATATGTCATTTTTAATTTACGGTGCCAGCGGATATACAGGCAAACTAATAGTGGAAAGTGCAGTAAAACAAGGTCTAAAGCCAACACTTGCTGGAAGAACGGAAAGTAAAATTCAACCATTAGCCAAAGAGTTCGGTTTAGATTATTTAGTTTTTGGATTAGATAATATCGATGAAATTGCAAAACATTTAAAATCATTTCCACTAGTATTAAATTGCGCTGGACCATTTAGCAGAACGGCAAAGCCAATGATAAAAGCTTGTTTACAAGCAGGTACGCATTACTTAGATATTACTGGTGAAATCGAAGTATTTGAGTTAGCAAAATCATATCATCAACAAGCAAAAGATAAAAATATTATTGTAATGTCTGGTGTTGGGTTTGATGTAGTACCAACCGATTGTATGGCAAAATATTTACACACTCAACTGCCTGATGCCACACACTTAGAATTGGCGTTTCTAGGATTAGGTGGAAGCATTTCGCATGGTACGATGAGTACCATGGTAGAAGGTTTAGGAAGATCAGGTGCCATTCGTGAAAATGGAAAAATTGTAACAAAACCAACTGGGCAAGAAGGGAAAATTATAGACTTTGGTATCAAAAAACATTTTGCCATGACCATTCCTTGGGGCGATGTTTCTACTGCTTTTACAACAACAGGAATTCCAAATATTCAAGTATTTACAGGCGTTCCGAAGAGTAGTTATAATATGATGAAAATGCAATTTCTGTTCAATCCAATTGTTCGATTAGCATTTGTAAAAAAACAAATTCAAAAATACGTAGATAAAAATATTGTTGGACCAACAGCAGAACAATTAGAAAAAGGAATATCATTAATATATGGAAAAGTAACTAACGCCAATGGATTGACGAAGGAAGCACGATTACAAACCAGAGAAGGTTACTTTTTAACGGCAGAAATGGCATTAATCATCACCCAAAAAGTATTAAATAATAAACTTGAATCTGGCTATCAAACACCAGCAAAATTATTTGGACATGAATTAATTTTAGAAATGCCGAATACAAAGTTTCTGTAAGATTATAATTTACGCACCTAATAACTCTTTCACTAACGATGAAATGCGAGCGCCTTCTGCTTGTCCAGCTACTTTTTTAGAAACCGAACCAATCACTTTTCCCATATCTTTTACAGATGTGGCACCAGTTTCTGCAATGGTTGCCTGTACAATATTTTTTAATTCATCATCGCTCATTTGTGCAGGCAAATAGGAAGTAATGATATCCATTTCTTCTTTTTCACGAACTGCTAATTCTGCACGGTTTTCTTTCGTGAAAATTTCAAACGATTCTTTGCGCTGATTGAATAATTTTTGTAAAATTTTTATTTCTTGTTCTTGTGTGATTTCGCCAGTTGCACCTTTTTCAGTTTTTGCAATTAAAAAAGCTGCTTTAATTGCTTTAATGGTGCGCAATTTCACTTCATTTTTAGAAAGCATTGCTTCCTTTAATTCATTGTTTATATTTTGATCGAGACTCATGATAAATGTTAATTGTTATAAGGATTGCAAAATTACTAAAAATCAAACATATTCCATACAACTTATAATCAATAACTTATTACTTCACCTCTTCATAATCGATGAATTCTGCATCATCAAAATTGGAAGCAGGTTTTGGTGCAGTGCGTTGTTGGTAGGTATTTGAATTTATATTATGATTTTGCGTTGAAGAACGAACTTTTTGCTGTGGTTTAATTTCAGCAAAAACCATTCTGATGATTTTATAACCAATCAGAAAAAAGACAAGAAATTCAAAAAAGCGAAACATGCTACAAATTTAATAGTTTAACGTCAATTTATAACGTTAAAAATGCGGAAATAGTTTCATTCTAGAAAAGTTTGGCCGCTGTTAAATAAATTATTCGTAGCTTAGCAGCAATCATATATGTTATATCGTATTGTTATTCTATTTCTCATTTTTAGATGTGCTACAACTCTTTTTGCACAAGATTCTACTGCTATTTCAGATTCAACGATTCGTTTAATGGAAGTAGAAATAGCTGATAAAAAAATAACATCGTCAAATACTTTAAATGAACAAGGTATTTTTAAACTTACACCAAGTGATGTAAATAAATTACCACGAATAATGGGTGAAACCGATTGGTTAAAGTCAACACAATTTTTATCAGGTGTGCAAAGTGGCAACGAAGGTGCTTTAGGTTTCTTTGTGCGTGGTGGAAGTCCAGATCAGAATTTATTGTTGTATGATAATATTCCAATTTTAAATGCTACACATTTATATGGTTTTTTATCTACCATAAATGGAGAAGCAATTGAACAATTACAATTTCATAAAAATTATGTACCAACAACCAAATCAGGAAGGTTGGCAACAGCAATGGAAATTGATAGTAAAAACGGCAACAATAAAGCAATTAAAGCAAGCATCACACTTGGTATTATTAGTGCTAAATTTTCGGTAGATGGACCGATAAAATCGTCGAAAACCACATTTTCTATTTATGGTAGAGGAAGTTTCTTAGGTGCAATTTCACAAAAAATATCTAAAAAAGCATACAAGAATTCTTTAGGTGCTGGCATCCAAATTGCCTATTATTTTTATGATTTGAATGCCAATATTCAGCATACATTTAATGGAAAGCACCAACTTAAATATTCGTTTTTTTTATCGCATGATTTTTATAATCTGCAATCAGAAGAAATTGGCAATGAATCATTCATACCAATTGATACTACTTTTTCTAAGGTAGATAATAAGTACAATTATAAAAACAAATTGCAATGGATGAACATTGGTAATGGCCTTACGTGGAATTACTTACCTAAAGAAAAATGGCGATTAAAAAATCAACTTTTATTTTCAAATTATACTATTCGTTTTAACAGAACAGAAAAGGAAACAACTGATTATTTAGGCAACCAAATTTATGACGCAACTTGGTTACACAAAATCAAATCATTTGTACGTACTTTCTCATTGAAATCAGAAATCATATTCACACCAAATAATAGTAATCGTACAGATTTTGGTATGCAATTATCGATGAATAGTATGCAAGTATTACAATCAAACATAAATTTTAAACGCGACTACAAAGATATTTTAGCAAATGTGCCAGATGTCGATTCTACAACAGGAAACAGTTATCCTGTGTTTACTTATTTTTTAGCAACCGCTCACGCACAACACGAATTTACCTGGAAACAACTGCAACTTACGGTTGGATTTAATCTGAATTTTTATCAACAAAAAAAACAACACTATACAACACCTGAAGGACGATTTAAATTACAATATAAATTGCCAAAACAGCTCGTAATTTCTGGTGCTGTAATGTATACTGCGCAACATGTGCATTTACTCAATAGCAGACAATCGGATATTTTGTATGATGTTTGGTTGCCAACATCTCAATATATAAAACCACAAACGGCATTGAATTTTTCAGGAAGCATCCATCAAACTATTAAACAATGGCAATGGAGCGTTGATGCTTATTACAGAAAAATGTTTAATCAAATTGATTATAAAAATAATGCTGGATTTTTATCAAGTAAGCAAAGCATTGAATCGCAAGTATATACAAATGGTACAGGAAAAGCGTATGGCGTTGAGTTTTTTGTTGCAAAATCAAAAGGAAAGATTACTGCATCAGCAAGATATAATTTAGCATGGAGCACACGTCAATTTGATTCTTTGAATAATGGACAACCATTTTTTTACAAGTATGATAAACGACATGATTTGGCACTGATGATAGCATATCGTTTCAAAAAACATTTCGATGTTTCGCTAACTTGGGTCTTTAATTCAGGACAACGTACTACTATTCCAAAAGCATACTATTACGCATCAGGCGAATGGTTGCCAGTTTATTCGAACATGAACGATTATGTATTGCCAAAATATCATCGGATGGATATCAGTTTCAACTATACTAAAGAAACAAAGCAATTAACACATCAATTCAACTTTAGTATTTTTAATCTTTATAGTCGACAAAATGTTTTTTCAGTGTATACTAAAAAATCAGTTGGGTCAGTCGATAAAACCTATTATCAGCTGAGTTTGTTTCCTATTTTACCATCATTAAGTTACAGCATTACCATTAAAGCCAATGAAAAATAAATTCTGGATATATAGCATTCTTTCATTTTTGTTTTTGTGTTGCGAAAAAGTATTACCAATACATACTGATATTGCTAAGCAAATGACGTTGAATGCAGAATTAGATACAGATAATAAAATTAAAGTACAATTATTTGAAAGCGCACTTCCTGGTGATTCTCTTATGTTACAATTTATATCAAATGCCACTGTTGAATTGTATGAAAATGGCAATAAAATAAGCACATTAACATATGTACAAGATTTTATCAGCAGTCAGTCAAGTTATTATGGTGATTCTACTATTCACATAATGCCAGAAAGAATTTATACAATTAAAGCAACGCACCCTAATTTTCCGAGTATAACTGCAACCGATACAGTTCCACCATTAACTACGTTAAACAATACAAGTGTTTCTGGTTTTCCTTTATATGTTTTAAATAGAGATACCACGCATGGTCAACTACAATTTACAATAGTTGATAATGCGAATCAACACAATGAATATGTGTTGTATCCGTTTTATTATTACAGCAGATATTTCAGAATAAATGCTAACGATAGCGTTTTACTTTGGAATACGCAGTTTGCACATACATATTCTATAAATGGAATACTATCAAACAATAATTTTGATTTTAATAAAATAGAAGATGCCACTTTTAATGGTCAAAACAAACCATTTAATTTAGAAATCTCAAAATTGTTTGATGCAGATAGCAGTATAATTGAAGCGTATGTTGGTATTTCTGTTCGTCAATATTCGGCTTCCTTTTATTTAGATAAAGAAAGCAAACGTCAATACCATGCGTTGCTTAATAATAATATTTATGATGTGCCTTTTTGGTTTTATACAAATGTAATTGGTGGCTACGGTTTGCTTACTTGTGCTTCTAACAACAATCAAATATTTGCTAAAATAAAATAGTGTATAGACCATCAAGGTTTACAAAACTTTGATGGTTTATAAAATTTATATCAACTCAAAACTACGTTGAACAAACTTCGTCAGTGCTTCACCTTTCAGCATGTTTTGCGATAACAACGCTAGATCATATAATTGCTTGATGTGTTTTTCCTGATGTGCTGCATCTTCTTCCAAAAGCTTCGTATTTATTGGATGATTGGTATTGACAACCAAATTTATTTTTTCTTCCATATTGCCAAACATAAACGGCGAGCCGCCACCCATTTTTTGCATTTCCTGCATGCGTCGCATGAATTCGTTGCGTGTAATTACAATTGGTGCATCGGTTGGCGAAAGTGGTTTCAATTCAATATCAACCTTGTTTTTTTCAACTGTATTTTCAAAAAGTATTTTTAATTTCTCTTCTTGTTCTTTTGATAAAACAGACTCAATTGCAGCATCTTTCGCAATTAAATTAGAAACAATATCTGCATCAACACGCTTGAATTGTACTTTTTCATTTTTCGATTCTAACTGCTGTATGAAATGATTATCAATCATTGTGTCGAGTTTCACAATTTCATAGCCATATTCCTTTGCTTGATGTATATAACTGTGTTGTTCTTCATCATCAGAAGTATATAACACAATTAAATTGCCATCTTTATCTGTTTGATTTGGTGTGATCTTTTCTTTCAATTCATCAAAAGTATAAAACGCTTTTTCTGTAGTTTGAAACAACGCAAAACCATTACTTCTTTCATAAAATTTCTCATCGCTGATCATTCCATATTTTACAAACAAACCAATATCATTCCATTTATCTTCAAATTGCGGTCTGTCGTTTTTGAAAATTTCTTGCAATTTATCCGATACTTTTTTAGAAATATGTTGATTGATTTTTTTTACATTTCCATCGCTTTGCAAATACGAACGCGACACATTCAACGGAATATCTGGCGAATCAATTACACCATGTAATAAAGTCAAATATTCAGGAACAATTTCACCAACATTATCTGTAACAAAAACTTGATTTGAATACAATTGGATTTTATCTTTTTGTACTTCAAAATTCTTTTTCAATTTTGGAAAATATAAAATTCCAGTCAAGTTAAACGGATAATCAACATTTAAATGAATCCAAAAAAGTGGTTCATCAAAATTCATTGGATACAATTCACGATAAAAGTTTTTGTAATCTTCATCCGTTAACGAAGCTGGTGTTTTTGTCCAAACTGGATTTGGATTGTTGATGATATTTGCTTCAACAGGTTTCTCTGCTTTTTTGTCTTCATCGCTTTGATATTTATCACCAAATTGAATTGGAATTGGCAAAAATTTGCAATACTTATTCAGTAATGTTTTGATGCGATGTTCTTCCAAAAATTCTTTCGAATCGTCAGCAATATATAATACGATTTCAGAACCACGATCTGTTTTTTCAATTTCTTCTAACGTAAATTCTGTCGAGCCGTCACAAGTCCATTTTACGGCTGGTTCATCTTTATATGATTTGGTGAAAATTTCTACTTTTTCAGCAACCATAAATGCTGAATAAAAACCTAATCCAAAGTGTCCAATGATGGCATTTGAATCCGTATTTTTTAATTTTTCTACAAACTCACCAGCCGAAGAAAATGCAATTTGGTTGATGTATTTTTTCACTTCATCAGCCGTCATACCTAAACCTTTATCGGCAATAGTTAGCGTATTTTTTTCTTTATCGATTGAAATCTGAATCGTCAAATCGCCGATGTCGCCTTTTGCTTCGCCTAATTGAGCAAGACCTTGCAATTTTTTGGTGGCATCAACTGCATTCGACACCAATTCGCGCAAGAAAATTTCATGATCTGAATACAAGAATTTTTTAATAATCGGAAAGATGTTTTCGGTTTGTACATTAATTTTTCCTGTTTCGATAGACATAGCTATTTAGATTTTAAGAGTTTATTTATTTTAATTGCAATATTCAAAAGCTATACCATTGATATTTTTCTGACAAGATGGCAAAAAAATGAAATACAAAATGAATTGATGACAGAAAAACGGATAAACCAAAGTTTAGAAAAATTTAGAATCCATTTCTACAGAACTTTTCTAAAGTTTGCTACACTTTTATCTTCAAATAAATCGGACAATGATCGCTGTGTTTTACATCCATAAAAATTTGCGCATCGAGTAGTTGTTCTTCCAATTCTTTTGTTGCCACATGGTAATCGATGCGCCAACCTTTGTTGTTGTTGCGCGCATTCGCTCTAAAACTCCACCACGAATATTGCGCTTTTTCTTCTTTGTGAAAATGACGAAATGTGTCAATAAAACCGCTATCAAAATACTTCGTCATCCAGGCGCGTTCTTCTGGCAAAAAACCGGAACTATCTTTGTTGCCTTTTGGGTCGTGAATATCAATCGCTTCGTGGCAAATATTATAATCACCGGAAATAATGATTTTCTTTTTTTCTTTTTTTAATTCATGTATATAGTTAAAATAATCATCCAAATATTCCATTTTCACACTTTGTCGCTCTTCACCACTGCTACCTGATGGAAAATATGAATTGATAAATGTAATATCACCAATATCAAAACGAATTAATCTGCCTTCGCCATCGTGTTTTGGAATTTGCATACCACGCACTACATTTTGTGGCTTCATTTTTGTAACTACACCAACACCACTATACCCTTTTTTTTGTGCAGAAAAAAAATGACATTCATAGCCAATCGCTTCAAATAATTCTTTCGGAATATCAGCTTCGTTTGCCTTTATTTCCTGGAATAAATAAATATCGTAATTCGTTTGTTGAATCCAATCAATCAATCCTTTTGAAATCGCTGAACGAATTCCATTTACATTATACGAAACTAACTCAATTGTATCCATGTTTTATATACTTTTTTTGGTAATTGTATTTAAGTATTTCTTAACTTAGCAAAATCAAAACCAACTATGAACAATAATTCTGATAAAAGAATAAGACACACAAGGTAAAAAATAGTAGAACGAATGCAATTTTCAAAATCATATTTACTATTTTTTTGCTGCTAAATTTTTCTCTCTAAAAGGACAAACTTTTATAGATGGTATTGTTTATGACGCTACAACAAAACAACCAATTGGTTATGCAAATGTTTATGTAAACGGTTCTACTCTAGGAACTACGTCTGATGATACAGGTTATTTTCAATTAAAACTGAATGCAGATTTTGATTCCATTTCAGCTGCATTTTTAGGGTATGAAGAACAAACATTGCCTATTAAAAAACAATCCAAACAAAAAATAAATTTTTATTTAAAACCATCTGAGAATGTGTTGGCAGAAGCAGTGATTCTTGCTAGTAAAGAGTCATTGGAAGATTATTTAATTCGAAAGATTTTAGAAAATAAGGATAAAAATGACAAAAAACATTTAGCAAATTATAGCTACGAAGCATATAATAAAGTTGAGTTAGATGTTCATCATTTATCAGATAAATTTATGGATAGAAAAGTGCTAAAGCCATTTAAATTTATTTTTAACAATATAGATAGTACCAGCGAAGACGAACCCTTTTTACCATTGTTACTTTCAGAAACCATTTCTGATTTTTATTACACCACAAAACTCAATAAGAAACGCGAAGTAGTAATTGCTCAAAAAGTTTCTGGTGTAAATGATGGAAGTTTAACCGAATTTTTGAGTTCTACATACGATGATATAGATATTTATGATAATGCCTATAAAATCATGGAAAAACAATTCATCAGTCCAATTGCCAATTCGTGCAAATCGTTTTATAGATACAAAGTAATAGACACCATGATTATCGATAATTCGGTGCATTACAAAATGATGTTTGAACCTAAAACAAAAGGCGATTTCACTTTTTTTGGAAGTATGATTGTTTCTGAAAATAATTTTGCAATAAAAGACATACAATTGCGAATGGCGCCGCATGTGAATATTAATTTTATAAAACGTATTGAACTTAATCAGGAATTTAATTTTGTAGACAAGCAATTTTGGATGCTAACAAACGATCATTTCTTAATTGAGTTTGCACCATTCCAAAAAAACCAGCCGTTATTACGCGTAAAAACGCAGTCTATAAAAATTTTAGAATTAATCAATACTATAATGATTCTGTAATCGCTAAATTAAAAGAAAATTTAGTAGTAGATGATGAAGCAATCAAAAAAGATCAGCAATTTTGGGACTCGTCGCGGTTTATTAAACTCAGTAAAAACGAAGCTGCAATTTATCATCTAATTGATACCATAAAAAAAATTCCTGCATACAAAACCTACGGCGAAATTTTACACACCGTTTTGACTGGTTATTACAGAATTGGTCCTGTTGAATTAGGACCCATTTTAAACGTTATCAGCAATAATAGGTTAGAAGGTTGGCGCTTTAGGTTAGGTATTCAAACGTCTAGTAAGTTTGCAAATTGGACACAGTTTGGTGGTTATTTAGCGTATGGTTTAAAAGATAAAAGATTTAAAGGTGGTACATATGCAGAGTTTCTGATTTATAAAAAACCACGACAAATCATCAATCTTTCCTACACACATGACGTGGTAAAAATTACCAGAACCAATGATTTATTATCAACTGATAATTTTTTAAACATCGCTATTACGCGTCGAAAACCACCAGTCCGTTTGTTATATATGGACGAAGCCAAAATTGGTTATTCTATTGAATACAAACAAGGAATGAGCATGGGTTTTACGTTGCAAAATCGCCGTTTACAACAAGGATTAATTCCATTTTTCCATCTTTATAAAAACAAAGAAAATCGCATTGATACACTAGCTAAACTAAATGAAACAGAGCTAGTATTCAAATCGCGTTGGGCTTTTGGTGAAAAATATTTAGATAAAAATTCGCTTTTTAGAAGTTCATTAAATAGTGGCAGCATTCCTGTTCTTCAGTTGGAATGTGCTTTTGGTATTAAAGGATTTTTAGGCAGCCAATACAATTACCAAAAAATTACGGTTGCATTTTCAGACATAATTCCTGTCAATACTATCGGTCGTTTTGAGATGCGTTTTCAAGCAGGAAAAGTATTTGGCAAAGTTCCTTTTTTGCTTTCTGAAGTACACGATGGAAATCAAACTTATATTTACAGCAATACTGCATTCAACATGATGAATGATTACGAATTTTACAGTGATCAATATATTCAGTGGAATTTTTCACACCATTTTGACGGTTTCTTTTTAAATAGAATTCCTGGTATTCGAAAACTAAAACTACGAGAAGTAATTCATACGCGCGGAGTTTGGGGCAACGTAAGCAATGCCAATAAAGAAATAAACGCCATGAACAATTCGTTTATTCGTCCATTAGGTAAAATACCTTATATTGAAGTTGGTTTTGGAATAGAAAATATCTTAAAAATATTACGCTATGATGTGATGTGGCGCGTTACGCACCGCGACAATCCATTGGCTCCAAAATGGCTGATGACATTGGGTTTGCAGTTTAATTTTTAATTTTTTAAGCACATAAGGTACAGAAGAAACTAAAAAAATCAAAGGAAATTGTCTAGTATAATTTCAGAAGAAAACTAAGCTTTCTTATTCACTTATTTTTGTTGTCTTCTATTAAACCTTAAGTTTCTTTAGTGCCTTAAGTGGTTGATTTTTAAAACTAATTTATGTTAGTTTTTGTTACTAATTGCGCAATATAATTTTTTAAAACCATCAATTTTAACAACTTTAGTTAATTCAGTTTGTTAAGTGATTATAATTTTCATGCATAGTTTATAATTATTTTATACATTTACAAAAATAGAAAGCCGTGTTCGCACAAGATTGCATAGAAACATCCATTCCTTTTATTCGTTTAGAAGATAAAATTCATTTTGTGTTGGATTTGATGCATGAATATAAAACAGACCATTTGGCTGTAGTAAATGATGAACAATACGTAGCAACTGTTTCCGAAAATAATTTACTTGAAATGGATGATGAACTCACCATTAATGCAATAATTGAATTTGCAAAATCAGAAAAAATTTCTGAAGAAACACACTTATTTGATGTCTTAAAAAAGTGCAACGATATAAATTCCTATGCAGTAGCAGTAGTGACCAGCGAAAATAATTATATCGGAATTACTTCGCCACAAAAAATTTTAGAACAATTTACCGCAAAGTCAGCACTATCAGCAAGTGGAGGCATTCTATTATTAGAAGTAGAAGCAAAAAACTATTCACTCACCGAAATTTCGCGCATTGTAGAATCTAACAACGCCATGATCTTGCAAACCATGTTATCAACGCAACCCAACAATTCATTACGCGTTTCTATCAAAATAAATAAAGTAGATTTAAAAGAAATACAAGCATCTTTTGAACGCTACAACTACAACGTAATAGCGGTTTACCATCAATCCGTTTTTGAATATCAACTACAAGACCGATATGATAGTTTGATGAGGTATTTGGAAGTGTAATCAGCTTCATTCTAAACTCTATTTCTCACAGATTACACGGATTTTCACTGAAGATGAAATCTTATCATTTATAAAAATCTGCGTTTAATTTTCGATCTATTTCTCAATAGCATCATAAATCACCTGTTGAATCTTCTGTCTGATATTTTGTTTAGATAAAGTATTTACATCAGCACTTGGATACACTCTGTTCGATAAGAAAATATAAACTAAGCCATTTCTTAGGATCGGCCCACGCCATCGTGCCTGTAAAACCGGTATGTCCAAACGATTGAGATGAAGCAGCATCGCACGTCGGTCCATCTTGTCCAATTGGTGTTGGCTTATCAAATCCAATTGCTCTGCGATTTCCTGCAAATTGTTTCGATGTAAAATTGGTAATCGTTGATGCTTGATAATAACGATAACCACCGTATGTTCCATCATTCAACAACAACTGAAAATATTTTGCTAAATCATTAGCTGTGCTAAATACGCCTGCGTGACCAGCAACACCACCAAGTAGCGCCGCACCTTGATCGTGCACGGTTCCAATCAACAACGATTTACGGAAATTCTTTTCAATTTCTGTAGGCATAATATTGTTTACATTCCAGCCATTCCATTTCGGATTGTACAGCGTATAATTCATGCCAAGTGGTGCATACAAATATTTACGTGTGATATTTTGTAACGAATCTTTGTATGTTTTTTCAATGATTTGTTTCAATAAATAATAACCTAAATCGCTGTATTTATAATCTTTCACTGGTGATAAACCGCAATTATAAATCATGTTCCAAACAGAATCCTGAAATGATTTCTTCAAAAATAAACTATCTAAAATTTTTACACAAAAAACAGAATCTTGTTTTTTAGAATACCACAAAGTATCAGGATTTCCTAATGAATCCAGCGAATTTTTATAAAACGGAATCCATGCAGGCAAGCCAGCTTGATGGCACAGCATCTCTTTTATTACAATATCTTTTTTATTAGAATTTTCAGGATAAGTAAAACAATCGCCGAGTTTTTTATTGACATCAATTTTGCCTTGTTCCTGCATTTTCATAATCATTGGCAAGGTGGCCGTTACTTTAGTTACCGATGCAATATCAAATAAATCGGTTGTTTTCGTTGGCAAATCTGTTGCATATGTATGATAGCCAAATGCTTTTTCATAAATCACATTTCCATCTTTTGCCACTAAAATCTGGCAACCTGGAAAAATTCTGTCATCAATAGATTTCTGAACAATCGCATCTATTTTACTCAATGTTTTTGAGTTCATATTTACTTCAATCGGTCTGCCATATTTTAAACGCATATTTGAGTTAGTACAAACACCGTCACCATAGTGAAATTTACCAACCGTAACAGGCAAAAATCCATCGGCACCACGCGCACCAAAAATAATTTGTGCAGTTATAGATTCGGCTTCTTCTTCTTCGTTATAACCAACAATTACGTTTTTAAAATCCTGAAAATATTTTAAACTATAAGGTGTACCAAACACCGTAAGAATGGTTTTGTTTTGTTTGTTGAGTTGATATAAAAACGTTTTCGAGTTTTCAGTAATACCAAAATTTTTCGCAGCAAATCGACTCATATCCTGCACATCAACAATCACTAAATGATACGATTTTAATTTAGCTAATGTTGTATTAAACGTTGCTAAGCTCTCATCTTTTGGAATAAAAAAATGGTCGATTTGTGTATATTTATCTAGTGTAGAAGAAAAACGGTTGCTTTGCTACTACCAATTCCAACATGCGCAATGCGTTTTTGCAAATTTAAAATTGGAACAATTAAATCAGAATCTTTCACCACTGTAATCGCATTTTCTACTAATTTATATTTTAAGAATTTTGCCTGTTCGCTGTTAATATCTGCATCAATTCCTTCTGTTTTTATTGGTTGATATTTATTTAAACCAACCCAATATTTTGCCAATAAAATTTTTCGAACTTTTTGGTTTATCACTTCTTCAGAAATAATAGAATCTTGAAGCACAGCACAACGAACACCAGCTATAGCTTTGTCTACATCATCAGGAAACAATAACACATCGCAACCTGCTTGAATAGCCATTACTTCTGCCACACCAGACGGATAATACTTTTGAATACCTTTCATATTCAACGCATCCGTAAAAATTAATCCTTGGAATTTCATTTCATCGATTAATTTATTTTGCACAATTTTGGTGACAAAGTAGAAGGAAAATTTGGCGCACCATCTAATGCTAATACATTCATATGTGCTACCATCATGCTGCTTACACCATATCGAATCAATTGTGAAAATGGATATAATTCTATTGCTTCTAATCTTTCTTTTGTTTGGTTTAAAACAGGCATGTCTTTGTGTGAATCCGTTTCGGTGTCGCCATGTCCAGGAAAATGTTTGCCGCACGCCATCAAAAATTATCCTGCATGCCTTTCATATAAAAAATAACTTTTGCGCACTACATTAAATTTATTATCACCAAAAGAGCGATCGTTAATCACTGGATTATTTGGATTGATGTTCACGTCAATATCAGGTGCAAAATTGATATGAATGCCGATGCGTTTCATTTGTCGCGCAAACTCTTTTCCCATATCATAAATCAATTGCGGATTGTCGATGGCACCTAATGTCAGTGATCTTGGATAAGAAATCGTATTATCTAAGCGCATACCCAAGCCCCATTCTCCATCAAAGCCGATCCACAAAGGCACTTTGCTTTCTGCCTGATAACGGTTCGTGAGTTCTGCTTGTTTTTGTGGTGTTCCTTGAAAAAAAATCAAACCACCAACTTTATATTCTTTGATGTATTTATCGACGTTTTGATAGCTGGTTTCATCTTTATTTGAATAAGCAGCTACCATAAAAAGTTGTCCAATCTTTTCATCCAAAGTCATGTTTTTGATGATGGAATCTACCCAATTGTTATTTGGATTTTGGAGAAAAGGTGGAATTTCAGCTTTCGTATTTATCGAAATAAAAAATAAAAAATAGAGTAAGTATATATTGCGTTGGAAAATGTTCATTATTGTCTTTCTAAAAAGTAATCAAAAATCAGTCCTAAAACCGGATAAACATAAATAAAAATTGATATAAAAAATTGTTAAAGTTTACACGTTCGTGGAAATGCTTGTTTTATGCTTCTTTAATGTGTGCTTCGTGGAATTTATTACTGAATTTTCCAATTACAAAAATGTCGTTTTCAATTTTATTTTTTAGTTGAAGATTATCGATATCAATTTGCATTACGCGACGATGAATTGGATATAAAGTGCCGCCATTTTGTGCTGGTAATGCATTTACATCGTATTGAAATTCTGGATTTACCAACGTGCCGCGTGGATACATAATGCTTGGCCTTCCTTTGCCAATAATATTTAATTCGGCTGGATGCACCAAACCAAGCGTGTGTCCATATTCGTGCGCTGATGATGTTGAATTAAGGTATAAATTATCCGTTAAAAAATAACCAGTGTTGCTGCCAATTCCATCAACAAACGAAATGTTTATTTTAGAAAATGCTTCAATGCGTATGTAATTATTTTTTGGATTTTCATTTTGCAAAATGGTTTCTGGTGCAATTAAACTATTGTATTGTGCATCAATCATAAATCGAACCGTATAATTGGTGTTGTTAATTTCAACAACTCCGTTTGGTTCGTTCCACATGTTTTCAATTTCATCGCAAATTTGCTGCGTTAATTCATACGTTGCCGAATTGCCATACGTTATAATAGTTGATTTTATTAAGATGATTTTAGCGTCGATATCGAGTTCAATAATTCCCATTTTTAAACTGTATTAAAATATTTTTCTGAAATGCTTATCTTTACAAAGATGCAAAATAAAATAAAAGAAATAATATCATCGTCTATTTCAGTAAAACAACAGGTTTTGCAAGACGCCGTTATTTTGAATACGATGGAGAAAATAACCGATGCTATTGTAGATTGTTTTAAAAATAACGGTACTGTTTTATTGTGTGGTAACGGTGGTTCTGCTGCTGATGCACAACATTTGGCTGCCGAATTTTCAGGAAGATTTTACAAAGACAGAGAACCACTGAATGCAGAAGCATTGCATGTGAATACATCTTATTTAACTGCAGTTGCGAATGATTATAGTTTTAACGAAGTGTATTCCAGGTTGGTAAAAGCGAAAGGCAAAAAAGGCGATGTTTTAATTGCATTATCGACATCTGGAAATTCAGCAAATATTGTAGAAGCTGCAAAAACTGCAAAAGCAAAAGAAATGAAAGTGATTGCGTTTACTGGTGCTGATGGTGGAAAACTAAAAGAATATGCAGATTTTTTAATCAATGTTCCATCAACAGATACACCACGAATTCAGGAATGCCATATATTGGTTGGACATATTATTTGCCAGTTAGTGGAAGAAAAATATTTTAGGATGAGTTGTAAATCCTTATGAATCTATACTTTAGATACTGCTCATGTTTTCAATTGGAATACTTTAGGAGCCATTGAAAGGATTTTTACAAAAACAAGCAAGGCTTTTGAAAATTTCCTTTTAATGGTTATTTACCCAAGATTTAGACTTTACATGACACTGGTGGTTGGGTTGCAAAGATAAAAAATATGCATATTATTATAGGCAACAAGAGGAATCTGTCAAATAGACCGCAGATACAAAATCATTCAAAGTAATTTCAGGGCAATACTTATATGCAGTTGACAAGAATCATGTTTTTAAAGAAACAGAAATTTTAGAAAATATAAATCCGTTGAAAATGAAAATTATAAAAGATAAAAAGGAAGATTAATTTATCATGGAAACCTTACATTTAAACTAAAAAAATTCAACATTCAACACTCAACATTCATAAAATTCAACACCAGTTATAATTTTGGCAGGTGGTTTCGGTACGCGATTAAGTGCTGTGGTGAAAGATTTGCCAAAGCCGATGGCAAACATTAATGGTAAACCTTTTTTACATTATATTTTTCAGTCTTTACAAAAACAGAAAATTGAAAACGTAATTCTTTCGGTTGGTTATAAACATGAAATTATTCAAGATTATTTTCAAGATAATTACCTTGGAATAGCTATAAAATATGCCATTGAGACCGAACCACTTGGAACCGGTGGCGCCATTAAACATGCTTTTAGTTTTGTGGATGATGATGCGTTTGTTTTAAATGGTGATACTTTTTTTGATGTTGATTTATCTAAATTAAAAAATGAAAAATCTGATCTTTTTATTGCATTAAAACCAATGAAAAATTTTGATAGATATGGAACCGTTGAGTTGAATTCTGCAAACAGAATAATTTCTTTTAATGAAAAAAAACAATGCGAAAGTGGTATTATTAATGGTGGTGTTTATTATTTAAAAAAGAGCTTATTTGATAAAATAAAAACTGCAACTAAATTTTCTTTTGAAAATGATATTTTGGAGAAACACGTTTTATGTTTGCATTTTCAAGGAATTATTTTCGACTCTTATTTTATAGATATTGGAATTCCGGAAGATTACGAAAAAGCACAAAAATATTTTAAATGAATTAATTATCACAGAGAACACTAAGTGGCACAGAGATACACAGATTCTCTGTGTTCTTTGTGATAATCTCTGTGTAACTCTGTGATACAAAAATTATGATTCAAATCGATTCAACTTATACTTTATTTCTCGACCGCGACGGCGTCATCAATAAAAAAATTAATGATGGTTATGTTTTATCGTTAGATGATTTTGAGTTTTTGCCTGGTGTGTTGGATGTGATGCCCAAACTGGCAAAATTATTTACAAGAATTGTGGTGGTGACCAATCAACAGTGTATTGCAAAAGATTTATTAACTGTTGATGATTTAAACGAAATTCATCTTCACATGCTTAATATTATTGAATTAAATGGTGGACGAATTGATGCTGTTTATTATGCGCCAGATTTAAAATCAGCAGATAATTTGTTGAGAAAACCGAATAATGGCATGGCTTTGTTGGCAAAAAATGACTTTCCAGAAATAGATTTTACAAAATCAATTATGGTTGGCGACCATATGACAGACATGGAATTTGGCAAATCAGTTGGAATGACAACTTTCTATATTTCAATCAATTACAACGAGCATCCGTTGGTTGATTACTCAATTCCTTTTTTACAAAATATTACTGATTACTTAATATCGTAATTTATTTTCATTTTTTTTGGCATAGATATTGACTTTTTAGATTTGATTGTCTATATTTATATTTAGAAACATGTTGATAACTCAAAAAATGTGGAATAGCTTATGAAGAAAACGTTTACACTACTACTTATATTATTTGCTTGGTTATTTTTTATGCCGAATAACATGTTAGCGAAAACAAGTATCGAATCATCTACATACGATGCTCGATATGGTGATAAAGACATCATCAAACTTTATCCAAATCCAATGGTAACAGATGCTACCATAAAAATTAGCGAAGATGTGGATTTAGATAAAAATAAAGTTTCCATTGTTTTTTACAATATTGTTGGAAGCGAAGTTTTTAGAGTAAATCAGATTAAAGATTACGAACAAAAAATCACGAAAGAAAATTTCAAAAATGCAGGCATTTATTTTTATCAATTAAAAATAGATGAAAAAATAATTACTACAGGCAGAGTTACCGTGAAGTAATTTAATGGTTTTAAGAAATATAATATTGAAAGCATCACGAAAGTGGTGCTTTTTTTATTCTTCTTCACTCAACTCAAAATCTTCTAAAAATTTAGTGGTGAAATTTCCATCGCGGAAATTTTTGTTGTCCATTAATTGCAAGTGAAACGGTATCGTAGTTTTGATGCCATCAATTTTTATTTCTTTCAACGCACGTTTCATTCTGTCTATTGCTTCGATACGCGTATTGCTTTCACAATTAATTTCGCAATCATCGAATCATAAAATGGTGGAATGATATAGCCATTATACACATGCGAATCGATGCGTACACCATAACCACCACTTGGTTGATAGTTCGTTATTTTTCCTGGTGATGGCTTAAAATTATCAAATGGATTTTCTGCATTTATTCTGCATTCAATAGCGCAAGCTTGCGGAAAATATTCAGATTTTTCTAGTTTTTTTCCTGCAGCTAATTCTATTTGCAAACGAATTAAATCCAAGCCAACTACTTCTTCTGTTACAGGATGTTCTACTTGAATACGCGTATTCATTTCCATGAAATAAAAATTCTTATGCTTATCTACTAAAAACTCAACCGTACCAACACCTTCATAATTGATAGCTTTTACTGCATTGGTTGCTGCTTCACCTAATTTTTTGCGTAATTTATCATCAACAAACGGCGATGGACTTTCTTCTACTAACTTTTGATGACGACGTTGAATCGAACAATCACGTTCTGAAAAATGTGCTGCATTTCCATGTTGATCGCCTGCAACTTGTACTTCAATATGTCGTGGTTCTTCAATATATTTTTCTAAATACATGCCAGCATTTCCAAACGCTGCACCGGCTTCAGCTTGTGCATTTTCTAAGTTAGATTGAAATTCTTCTTCATTCCAAACTATGCGCATACCTTTGCCACCACCACCAGCAGTTGCTTTTAAAATAACAGGATAGCCAATTTCTTTCGCTAATTTTTTACCAAAAACAATATCTGTAATTAGGTCCTCAGAGCCAGGAATTACGGGCACTTTCGCTTTAATCATGGTTGCTTTGGCGGTGATTTTGTCACCCATAGAATGAATCTGTTCTGGCGTTGGTCCAATAAATTTGATATTTTTCTCAGCACATTTTCTTGCAAAGATTTCGTTCTCTGCTAAAAAACCATAACCTGGATGAATCGCATCCGCTTTGGTAATTTCTGCAGCCATTAAAATGCTGTCCATTTTTAAATACGAATCTTTGCTCGCTGGTGGTCCTATACAAAACGATTCGTCAGCTTGTTGAACATGCATGCTTGTTTTATCAGCAGTTGAAAAAACCGCAACAGTTTTGATGTTCATTTCTTTGCAAGTGCGAATAATGCGCAACGCGATTTCACCACGATTGGCTATGAGTATTTTTTTAAACATGTTTTTTAAATAGTCTATAAAAGTAAAATAATCCTTTGGAGGGGCCAGAGGGGGAGACGAATCGTATTTGCAAAATCATGGGCCAATTTTCTCATATCTGTTTCCTCACATTAGTTTTTAACACAAACGGCAATCAATTCGGCTCTATCAAAAATAACGGCTGGTCATATTCTACAGCTTGTGCATTATCTACCATTACTTTTACTATTTTTCCAGAAACTTCGCTTTGTATTTCGTTGAACAATTTCATTGCTTCGATGATGCATAATACATCGCCTTTTTTTACTTTGTCGCCAACTTTTACAAACGCTTCTTTGCCTTCGCCAGCTGAACGATAGAATGTGCCAATCATCGGTGCTTTTATGGTAGAAAAATTTCCAGAAACAGCTTCTTCTTTTTTTGTTTCTGTTGATGCCGTTGGTGTTGAAGTTGCTGCAATTGCAGGTGCACTCACCACAGAAGCAACACCACTTGTTTTTGCAAAATCTCTGTGGCGAATTGAAATTTTAAAGTCGCCTTCTTGTATTTTTAGCTCACCTAAATTATTATCATTTAATAATTGGATGAGTTTTTTTATTTGAGCAATATCCATGAATCAAATATAGAGAATAATTTGAAAATGAGGAAGTAGAAAACAAAAATGCTTCATTGTTAGATGAAGCATTTTTGAGAATATGTATATTGATTTTATTTTACTCTTTCCATGTAATCACCAGTTTCGGTGTTTACTTTTATTTTATCGCCAATATTTACAAATAAAGGAATCATCACTTTTGCTCCTGATGATGTTGTACAAGGACGCAAAGTGTTGGTTGCAGTATCACCTTTGATGCCTGGTTCTGCGTATGTAACTTCTACGGTAACTGTTGCAGGTAAATCACAAGTTAATGGCAATTCATCTTCAGCGCGCACTGCAATTTTTACAGACATTCCTTCAGTTAAAAAATCGGGTGCGTTGATAATTTTACCATCAATGGCAATTTGTTCATACGTTTCATTATTCATGAAATGAAAATGCTCACCTTCTTTGTATAAGAATTGGTATTCGCGATGTTCGATACGAACTTCGTCGATTTTCATTCCTGATGGAAATGTATTATCAACTACTTTTCCGTTGGTTACACTTTTTAATTTTGTACGAACGAAAGCAGGACCTTTGCCTGGTTTTACGTGTAAAAATTCTACAATTTTATAAATATCGTTATTGAAAACGATACACATGCCATTGCGAATATCTGATGTTGAAGCCATTTTTTTATTTAAGTATTTAGTATGCAGTACCATTAGTATACAGTTGAAACTGCCTACTGCTTACTTGATGACTAATTACTATTTAACGTAACCTTCGATTAAAACTTTTCCGTTGTAATACAAATCGTTTCCAGAAACGTATGCTCTGTGCGATAAGTGACTTTCGCCTGTTACTTTGCAAGTTGCCACGTTTGCAGCTGTCATTTTGTAATGCGTACGTCTTTTGTCTCTACGTTGATTAGACGTTCTTCTCTTTGGATGTGCCATTTTATTCTAATTTAATTTGTCTTTCAATTTATCTAAACCAGCCCAACGTGGATCGGTTTCAGTATTATTTTCTTCTTCTATTGTTTTTTGCTCTAATAATTCTATAATTTCTAAATCACAATATTCAGTTTTTCCAGGATTATCACAGATTTTATGAATTGGAATTGATAAATGCGCATAATCATATAAAAACTGCGTAATATCAATATCTTGGTCATCTTTGGCAATATGGATAATTTCAATATCTTCCATATCTTTCATTGCTTCGTCGAATACGTATTTCACATAAATCGTAAATGAAGAATGAATAATTACAGGAATCGTTGCCGTGCATTTATCGCAATCGCTGAAAATGGTGCCATCTAAATCTACATCAATAATATATGGTTCCTGGCGTTTATCAAACGTGATGCTTGCCTGAATGTCGCATTTATTAATGATAGAATTCTCGAAATGAGCAAAGAACTTTTCATCCAATTCAAAAGCGAACTCATGAATTTCCTTTTTCAAACCTGCATGCGGAATTTTATATTCTTTCAATAAATCAGACATGCTATCAGTTTGTGGATTTAAAAAGGAATGCAAAAGTAGGTATTTATTCGCAATTGTGGAAATTTATTTAGCAGAATTTTTGAATATTAATATTCTTAGTTGCTTGATTATCAATAGTTTTTTAATTTTTGAGTGTGAAATAATGTAATTTTAATATGATTAATCGTCTATTTTGCTGTTTTTCATTAACCGTTATTAACATCCAAAAATGCTTAATTAACACATCTTCAATCTTTTGTAATTAAAATTAAATGATATTTATCTTACTAAAAATTATACTATGATACGATCGATTTCAACTTTCATTTTAATGGTTTCTGGTTGCCTATTGTTTGCACAAAATAATAAAGCCATTCAATTAACCACTAAATTGAACAACTCTTACCACTTAGAACAAAAATCAGATTCTGATATTTATTTATATGTTTCGCTTTTAGGAAACGAATTGAAAACCGAAAAAAAACGTGCGCCGTTAAATATTTCGTTGGTGTTAGATAGAAGCGGTTCTATGTCTGGCGCGAAACTGGAAAATGCAAAAAAAGCGATGAATTTTGTTATTGACCAATTAAGCGCAACCGATTATTTATCGATTGTAGAATATGATGATAGAGTAAATGTAATCAGCGCTTCTGCTTTGGTAAAAAATAAAGATGCGTTGAAACAAAAAGTAAATGAAATTACAGTTCGTGGTTCAACGAATTTATTTGGTGGTATGATGAAAGGTTTTGACGAAGTGTTGACGACAAAAAAAGATGGTTATGTAAACAGAGTTTTGCTGGTTTCCGATGGTTTGGCAAATGTTGGAACGGTGTTGCCTGCAACGATAAATGATAGTGTAAAAAGCATGTTCAAGAAAACAGGAATTGGTGTTTCTACGTTTGGTGTTGGTGCTGATTTTAATGAAGATTTGATGACGTCGATTGCTGAAAATGGAAATAGCAATTATTATTTTATTGACACAGCCACCAAAATACCAGCGATTTTCGCCAAAGAATTAGATGGTTTGTTATCGGTTGTGGCTCAACAAACAACATTGGAAATAAAATATCCAGATAATTTAAAAGTAGAAAAAGTGTATGGTTACAATCACACAGATACGAACCATACCATTACGGTTTTACTAAACGATATTTATTCAAAAGAAGCAAAAGAAGTGTTGGTGCATTTTAAATTAATTAAACCAATTGCTGATAAAATTACGCTACAAACACAAGTGTATTTTACTGATGCACAATTAGACAAAACGGATCAATTATTTACTTCTACTAATTTAGCTGTTACACGCGACACCATTATTTACAACCAAAACATTGATAGTTTGGTAGATGAAATGGTAATTGTTTATAACACAACCGAAATGATGGACAAAGCGATGCAGGAAATTGACAAAGGCAATTATGCTGCTGGTTTTGCTTTTGCTTCCAAAGCTGAAGAAGTAGTTGTTACTAATAGTTACCGATCTAAAACAGGAAAAGTACAAAAGCAAAAAGAAGCGATTACAAAGTATAAAAATGATGTGAAAGACATAGAAACAAAATCAACAGAAGATAGAAAAATGATTCAGAAAAGCACGAAACAGATGAATTATAACATCAAGAAAAATAAGTGATTTGTTTACAATGCCAACTGATACACAGCAGCTAAATTTCTGCCGTTGCCGTCATAATCTAAACCATAACCTATAACGAACAAATCAGGAATCGTGAAACCAATATGGTCTATCAGAACATCTTTTTTCATGTTTTCTGGTTTGTATAAAAACGAAACCAATGAAACAGATTTTGGCTGAAACTCTTGTAAATAATGCATAAAAAAATGCATCGTTAATCCTGAGTCAACAATATCTTCGATTATAATAATATCTCTGTTATTTATTTTGGATGCGTTTGGCGCTAAATCAATTTTTATTTTTCCAGTAGATTGCATACCATCGTACGAAGACAATTTCACAAATTCAATTTCACATGGATCGTTGAACTGGCGCAAAATATCGGCAGCAAACATAAACGAACCACGCAATACAACAATAAATACTGGATTTTTGTCTGCAAATTTTTTAGTAAGTTCCTTACTGATTTCTACAATGCGGTCCTGTATTTCTGCTGCTGAAATGTATTGATGAAAAAGTTTGTTGTGGATTTTTACGGTTTGCATAATTAAACTTAATTTTTTTTAACCACTTAAGACACAAAGAATCTTTAGAAATAAGAAAGCTAAGTTTTCTTATTGTTGCATTAATAAAACCTTCAGCTTCTTCAGTTTCTTTAGTGGTTAATTTTTTATTTTTTACGGTTGAATTTTTAAAATTTGGTCTAATTTAATACTTTGATCTGATAAATTATTCCATTCCATAATTTGTGCAATAGAAATATTATAACGCTTACAAATATTATACATCGTATCGCCTTTAATTACAGTGTGCAAACCGTTGGTGCTTTTTGGCAATTTGCTATAATCAATAGTTGTTGGATAAACAGTTGGTGTTTCTAAACCTCTTTCATAAACAGAAACCGAACGTCCTAAATCTGGATTTGATATGGTTTGTATTGGTGGTGTTGGAATTTTTACAATCGTGTCTTTGTCAGTATTTATTGGCGTTTGCACCGAATAATTATTTTCCAGTAATTTGGTGTTGCTTTCAAAACCCAAAACTTTATTGCTGTCAATGATATTTTTTATTACTTCTTTTATTGGTGGATAGATAGTGTCATTTGCACGAACAATACTTGGTTTTGTAATTGCAATTGCATCTTTTTTGACTTCAGTTTTCGGTAAAACTTTTGGTCGCAATGCAGGTTTTTCTTTTGCTTTTCCTTTTAAATAAATAACGGTTTTTGCAACTGGTTCTTCACCATCTTCTAATTTATTTCTTTTTAATAAAGCATTTAGTTGAACACCTTTATTTTGCGATACCAACCAAATGTTATCAGTTGATTTAAAGGTGTAGGTTTTTTCCTTATTCGATTTCTTTTTTTTTTCGATGAATAAATATTGTCCAGCTTTAAATTTTGAATCATCTGCAACATCATTAAATGCTAGTAATTCTTCAATTTCTAATTTAAAATAATTTGCTAATTGTTCAATGGTTTCACCTTTTGCTATTTTTACTGCATCGCATTTATTTACAGATAAGATAGATTTTTTTATTGGTTTAGAAAGCATTGGTTTTTTAATGTTTTTGTCAATTGCTTCTACTTCTTCTTTTTGTTCTTGCGTTGGTTGTTTTGGAACTGTAATTTCAGGAATAACTAACGGATTTTCTTTGGATTCAAAATCTATAACATCATCTTCTTTTTTGTCCGTAGCTAATTCTTCATATCCATTGTCGAACTTAAACAATTCGTTGTCTTCAATAATCTTTATTAGTATTTCAGGATATTTTGGATTGGTTGCATAACCAGCTTTTTTTAAACCATAGGCCCATTTTTTGTAATCATTTTTTTCATACAAAAACAGAAAAGCATAGCGTGGTCTGTTCCGCAAAAAATCAGAATGATCGACGTAAGAGTTTTCTACTTTATCATATACACGAAAGCATTCATCAGGTGCATCGTCTGTATAAGAAAACGTTTTTCCAGTCCAGGTTTCATGGCATTTTATACCAAAATGATTGTTCGTATTTTTTGCCAGAAAACTGTTTCCATTTCCACTTTCATGCAAACCTTGCGCCAATGTAATACTTGCCGGAATGCCAATTCTGTTCATTTCTGCAATAGCAATAGTTTTATATTTTTCTATGTATGCTTTCACAACAGCAACATCTTGCGCATGCGAAAAAGTAGTAAGTAAAAAGTAGTAAGTTGTAAGTAATATAATTTTTTTCATTTTTTTATTTTGTTTAACTTTTCTATAGTTTTTAAACTTTAAAAAAGTTTAGTTCTTTTATTTTTTACGCATCATCATAATTCCATCGCGCATAGAAACTATAACGTTTTCCACTCGATTATCTTGTTGAATCTTATCGTTAAATTCTGCTAATTTTTGCGTGTCTTTGTCTTTTTTTTCATCAATAATCTTGCCACTCCAAAGAACATTGTCAGCCAAAATAAAACCACCAGTTCGAACTTTATCAATTACCAAATCATAATACAAACTATAGTTTTGTTTGTCAGCATCAATAAATACTATATCAAACGTTTCATTCAAGTTGTTTATTTCCTTTGTTGCATCGCCAATTATTTGAATAATTTTATGTTGCAAACCAGCTTTTTCTACATGTGTTTTTACTATCTGTTCTAATTCTTCATTTACATCAATGGTAAATAATTTTCCATTTTCTTGCAAACCTGCAGCCAAACAAATGGCAGAATAACCAGTATAAGTGCCAATTTCCAACACACGATTTGGTTGCACTGCATGCGAAATCATCTGTAAAAATTGACCTTGTACTTTACCGCTCAACATTTGTGGCATCAACACATCGGTTTGCGTTTTGCGATTGAGTTGTTGCAATGCATCGCTTTCGTCGCTGCAATGTTGGTCAATGTATTTTTCTATTTCTTGAGAAACTAAGTGCATGTTGTTATAAGTTATAGGTTATAAGTTATTAGTTAATACGCTATATATAATTTTTGAACCTTATAACGAATAACATTTAACAAATAACATTATTCCATTTCAATCAAAATCTGGTTTTTTTCAACCGCATCTTTTTTATTTATTTTTATGGTTTTTACAATTCCATTACCGCTTGCTTTCAATATATTTTCCATTTTCATGGCTTCTAATACTAGCAAATTATCACCTTTGTTTACGGTTTGTCCTATTTCTACCAAAATATCTAATACTAAACCTGGCATCGGTGCTTTCACATTATCCATTTTGTCTGCACTTATGGCAGACATACCCATTTTATTCAGCAATAAATCCAATTCGTTTTGCAAATTCAAATCATAAATATTGTTGTTCACTTTTATTGAAAATCGTTTGGTCACATAATCAGCATGTAATACTTCCAAATTATATGATTTGTGATTTTCAAGAATATGAAACTTATTATCCAATATTTTTACTAAATCAATATTAGTTTCTTTTCCGTCAATTTTTATTTTTTCGTTGTTCAGTTCTATTTCGTGAAAGGATTCTTCTGTGTAAAAAACTTTATATTTCATTTGCTTGCTTTTAGGATGTTGTTTCGCTGGTTTTGATTGATTTTATCTTTTTAAGATTTATTATAATGCGATATTAATTATAAAGTGAATATTTATTTACCTTTACTTTTTCTAACTGTGTTAATAAGTATTTATGCCTAGAAAATTGTTGTTTTTATTTATATTGTTGATATTCACTGATTTATACGCTGAAAAGCCCAAAAAAAAAGGATATAAAAGGAATCCTAAAGAACTTCAAGAAATTGTAATTAAGCCAGAAAATTTAATTACAACCTATAAACCATCGTACACAAAGTATTTTGATTTACTAACTACACAATTATTTGTTAAACCAATTTTTGCAGAAAAAAAGCTAATTGGAAAAGAAACGTTAAAAGTAAAACCTCATTTTTATGATCAAAACACCTTGGTTTTAGATGCAAAATGGATGCAAATTAATTCAGTAGAGTTGGTTAGCATAGATGGTAATAAGAAATTACCTTTTACATACGATACCTTGAAATTAACTATCGATCTTTTAAAATATTATACGAGTAACGACCAACTTACGTTGTCAATAGATTATATAGCTATGCCTTACACGCAAGACAATGTTCAAATTGATAAAGGACGTGGTTTGTATTTTATTGATGCTGATGATAAAAATCCATATAAGTCAACACATTTATGGACACAAGGCGAAGAAGAAGCATCATCGTGCTGGTTTCCTACATTAGATGCCATGAACCAAAAAACATCAACAGAAATTTTTGTAACGATTGATAAAAATCTTACTTCGCTTTCTAATGGTTTATTGCTTGATTCGAAAGATAACAATGACGGCACTAAAACCGATCATTGGAAACAAGATAAACCACATTCACCGTATTTGTTTTTCTTGTGTGTTGGCGATTTTTATAAATGGCAAACCAACTGGCGCGACAAAGAAGTTTCTGCCTATACTTTTCCGAAATACAAAGAAACTGTTGGTGATTTATTTAAAATTATGCCTGATATGATGGAATATTTTTCTCAGTTATTAGGTGTTGATTTTGTTTGGGACAAATTGGCAAACGTAATTGTAAATGATTACACGGCTGGTGCAATGGAAAACAGTTCTGCTATTGTTTATTTCGACAAAATGTTGATGAACAAACAACAATTGCAAGATGCAGATTTTGATTATATCCTTGCACATGAATTATATCACCAATGGTTTGGCGATTTGGTAACAGCTGAATCTTGGGCAAATTTAACCTTGAATGAATCAATGGCAGATTATTCGGAATATTTATGGTATGCTCATAAAAATGGTAAAGAAAATGCAGATGCTTATCATGATAAAGCAATGCGTAGCTATTTACATACATCGAAATACAAAAATGAGCCGATTATGAATTATTATTACGATAATCCACATGATATTTTTGATGCCATTCGATATGAAAAAGGTGGTTGTGTACTTCATATGTTGCGCAATTATATTGGCGATGCTGCGTTTTTTAAATCTCTCAACAAATATTTAACAGACAATAAATTTAAAAATGCAGAATTAGCTGATTTGCGCAAAGCATTTGAAGAAATAACTGGACAAGATTTGCAATGGTTTTTTAATCAATGGTGGTTAAGCAAAGGACATCCAGTATTAGATATAAAACATAATTACGATGAAAAAAATAAAACGATTGAGTTAACTGTTAAGCAAACTCAAGTAGAAGCAGAAGGTCCAGTTTTTAGAATAGTAACCAAAGTAGATATTTACGCAAATGGAAAAAAAGAAACAAAAGTAATTGACATAGTTGATAGAGAAATGAAATTTTATTTTCCATGTGCAAGTGCGCCGCAATTAGTAGATTTTGACGCTGATAAAGTGTTGCTGTGTGAAAAAACAGAAGACTTATCTGTTGCAGAAAATATTTTTAAATTTTACAACACATCTTTATATAAAGACAAGCAAGAAGCACTCGATGCGTTGAGTTATTCAGTAAAAGATAACGTTGCAGCACAAGAGGTTTTTTATAAAGCATTACAAGATAAAAACTGGTACACACGACGCGATGCAATAGATTATTTAGAGCCAACTAAATTTAATAACAAAGCTAAATTATCATTAACGTTGCAAAAAATAGTAAATACTGATTCATGTTCATTAGTACGCGAAAAAGCATTAAATACATTAGTTGCTTTTGAGAAAGATAAGCTAGTTGATATTTTAGAAAATACATTAAAAAACGACTCTTCACTTTTGGTGAAAGCTGCTGCGCTGAATCAATTAACAGTTTATAATAAAAGCAAAGCATATCAATATGCAAACAAATTGATAGCAACTGAAGATGGACGATTAATGGTTGCTATATGCAATGTTTTTAAAGATACAACTGCTGATAATTTAGAATTTTTCAAGAAAGCAATTTGGTTAAATTCGCCATATTCAGCATATAAAAATTTTAAAAATTTTGGTGATTATTTAAAAACGGCAGATGCGATGCGTTTAGAAAAAGGAATTTTATTTTTAAAAGATATCTATAAATTTGAAGAATCTGATTACAATACTTCAGGTGCTAAAAAAGTAGTTCAAAATTTAAAAATTTATTTTGAAGAAAAAGCAAAAAAAGACCAACAAGCGGATATTAAATTACAGATTGTAAAAAAAGTAGGCAAAGATTTGTTGTAATTGGAATAAATATCAAACGATTTTTAAACCACATAGAAATATAGATTTTAATTTAGAAAAACAGACAGTAGTACATGTTTCGGATAGTTGAGGAAATCATAGTTGTAAGCAAAGCTTACAATATGTGCATCTATTAGATACTTAAATTTAGCACAAAACGATTTGCTTTTATTTAATTTTCTATGATTCTTTGTGGTTAAAATTATTAGCAGATTTTATTGATGCTAATTCTTTAAAATATAATTTTCTCTACACGCTTACCTTCGCATAATTTGTTTTTTCGCAACCAAACTCATGCACAAAATAATCATCCATTTCGTTGGCTTTCAAAATTAAATTACCCAAATTTTGTTTTACACTTTCAGCTAATTCAGAATAAATATCAGAAATACGAACTCGATAGGAAAGATAAATTTGATTTTGGTAAACACCTAATTTATATGGCGAAACAGGATTGCTCATTACATATTTGAGCAAACCATCTAAAGCGCCAATTGGTAAATTATTGATAGGCGATGTTGCATACAAGTAATTTTTATCATATACAAAAATACGTACCAACGCGCTGCCTGAGTGGAATTCCCAATATTCATTGCCACTTCGAGCCAATACTGGATCAAAACCCATAGATTGAATAGCATTTTCTACAAATTGCGTGAGCTTTCCTAACTCTTTATCGTCAAATATTTTTTCATCAATGTTAGCACCACAACTTGGACAATAATCTGTTTTATCATAAATTAATGATTTGCAGGAATTGCATTTTATTGAAAATAAATTTGACGTGTTTTGTGCGTATGTGTCCAGTTCTTCTTTCACTACTTTTCCTGGAATGGCAAAACCAACATTGTCTGCTTCTGTAAATTTTGCTGTAGTAATACCAACTAACATACCAGCTTCATTCACCACTGGACCACCACTATTTCCTGGATTTACAGCAGCATCCGTTTGAATATAATTTTTGCCATCCATCAATTGATTTTCATTGGATACGATGCCTTCTGTAATAGTATATGGCATTCCAAACGGAAAACCTAAAACATAAACCTTATCGCGACTGTGTACTTCTTGCACATGCTGAAACGGAATTTCTGTTGGTGGCACATAGGACGCACTGTGTAAAAATGCAACATCTGCATCAGGATTTACATATACTACATGACCTAAATATCTGTCTTTTGCTTGGTTTTCTATCGATACTTTTTTGTTACCTTCAACAACATGATAATTGGTTACAAAAATATTTTGCTTCTTTAAATAAAAACCAGTTCCACTACCGCTTGCAGTATTTATTTTATGTACAGCGTGTTTTAATTCTTCGTGGTTCATTTTATTAATTATTGAGTGGTAGAATGATTGAATATTTTTTGATGTTGGATTTTTTAATTATGATTCGTACATCATTATCATCCAAATAACTTACTAAAAAATCCTTTTTTCTCACCTTGATTGGTTTGTGTTGATGTATTGGTTGGTGCAGCTGCACTTACAAAATTATCAGTAGTCATAATTTTGTTAACTGCATCAAATAAAATTCTTGCTGATTCTTGTGTTGGTTTTCCTGCTGCATTTTCCATCGCTTGAGTAAGAATTTCGGCAATTGAATCTTCAACATTGTTTGAATAAAAGAAATTGAGAATTCCATATTCTATTGTTAACGTTGCACCTAAATAATCCATTGCTTTTATTTCTTTGTCAGCTGTTTCATGTGCATATTTTAGATTGTTACGAACACTTTCTAAATTGGTTCTGAATTTATATGGAACAAAAACATCAATTTTGTACAAATCATTTTCAAATTTTGTTCTATCTAAATTTTGTAATTTTTTTAAGAATTCTTTTCCAGCACCTAAACGTGCGTAATAATCATCCTTTCCATTTAAGTTGGTAATTGCTTTTTCAATCTCATTTCGCAAAGTACCTTGAGGTGAACAGAAGTAATCAATTTTTAATAATGTAATCGATAAAATGTCCCAAAGAAAACCAGTTAATCGTTTGTTTTCTAATTGCTCATATGCTGCAAATGCCTCACTAATATAAGACTGCATTGTATTCCAAGCAGTCTCTTTTTTGTCTGCATCATAGGAAATTATCTTTGGTTCTTGAATCCGTTTTGCATCAAATTTCGTGATAAATTCGTCGTCATAATTATCAGCATTGATACAAATTTCTCTAAATATATCATATACTTTATATGGTTCACATGCATCTAAAGGAACTTCACATCTGAAATATAATTTATCATCTTCCAAATCAATGCGCGAAAGTGCTAATGGTGTAAAATTAAGTTGAGCTACTTGTCGCAATAAAGGAACTTGTTTAGATCCTTCTAAACTTAAGAATGGCGCATTAACGACTAACTCATTTGCAGTAATTTTTACTTGTACAATAATAGAACCATGAGGAATATTGTATTCAGTTTTATCAGCATTAGCAAATTTTGTTTCAATAGCAGAATCTACATAATTGATACAACCACGAACTACTTCAGCATATTGTTTATTATCAAATTTATCCAAAACCGTATTCCACGCATCTACATTTACATTACTTTTTAGCGTGCCTACAATAGTGCGTTTAAAGCTTAAATTATTATTCATTTATTGTTTATTAAAAGATGTTGCTAAATTACCACTTATATTTTTATTAGAATAATGAAGCAGTTGAAATAATTATGGATAATTGTGTATTTTTGAGATGCTCAAATGACAACAATTAAAATTATAATCGCTGATACTCAATATCTGGTTCGCATTGGATTAGAAAATTTATTATCTGCGAATAAAGATTTTAAAGTTATTGGAGAAGTTTCTAACTCGAAAGAAATGCTTGAAATGGTGCAATTACACCAACCTGAAGTAGTGATTTTTGATTACAACAATCCTAAATCATTTACAATGGAAGATATTTCTGTCATTAAGAAAATTTCACCCAAAACGAACTTCTTAATTATTTCTGCAGATGAAAATAAATCGAATATTTATAAAATTATTGAGCTCGGTGCCATCAGCTTTTTAACTAAAGAATGCGATAAAGAAGAAATAATTGGTGCTATTTACGCAACAGCAAAAAACGAAAAATTCTTGTGCCATAAAGTAATTGATATCATTATTGAAAAGCACATGCATACAGATGAAGACAACTGCAAAGCATTTAATTTATCGTTACGAGAAACAGAAATTATAAAATTGACAGCGAAAGGTTGGAACGCGAAAACCGTTGCTGGCCATTTATTTTTGAGTACGCATACCGTGTATACACACAAAAAAAATATCATGAAAAAACTCAATATCAATTCATCCTCTGAAATGATATTATACGCCATCCAAAATGGATTGGTAACAAAAGAAGAAATGTTGCAGGAAAATTAATCGAACTTTATCCATTGAAAATTAATTAGTACCAAATATTAGGTATCAATATCACAATTTTCATGATTGTTTATTATTTAGATTAAATCTAAATTTGCTCTTCCTTAATTTTAATTGGTCTAAATAACAATAACATGCAACTGAAATTATTTTGTTTATCAATAACAGTATCTTTATTAAGTTTTACTTCATTCTCAATTGAAATACCTAAAAATGATTCCATCAATTTTACTGACTCAATAGAAAATTTAGAAGTAAAAGAATTACCTAATATTACCATTATACCTCAAAAGAAAAACAACAATGATATATTAAACGAACTACCAGGATCTGGTACATATATAAACGAGTTGGAACTTAAAAAACTATCTATAATAAGTGGAAATGAAGTATTTAAAAGAGTTACAGGTTTAAATGTTGTTGATGAAGAAGGTGTTGGTTTAAGAGTTAATATAGGAATTCGTGGATTAGATCCAGACAGAAGTTCTGGCGTTTTAATGTTAGAAGATGGAATTCCAATCCAATTAAATCCTTACGGTGAACCAGAAATGTATTACACACCTGCAATGGAAAGAATGAAAGCAATTGAAGTAGTAAAAAGGTAGTGGTCAAATATTATTTGGTCCCAGAACCATTGGTGGTGTGATAAACTATATTACTGCATATGCTCCTACAAAAGGTCATGTTGCAAAGGCAATATTTAAAGGTGGAATAGGTGGTCTTTTTTCTTCTTATATAGATTATGGTATCGGAAAAGGAAATGCAAATTTTAGGGTAAATTATTTACATAAACAAGCTTCAAAATTAGGTACATTAAATTTTATGGTTGATGATTTTAATGCGAAACTTAAATTAAAATTAGGTAAAAAATCTGTGCTTGGTTTCAAAGTTCAATTGTATAATGAAAAATCAAATTCTACGTATGTTGGATTAACAACACCAATGTTTAATAATGGTGAAAAATATACCATTATAGCACCTGATGATCTATTAAAAATCAAACGATTTAGCATTGCTGCAACACATAAACATTTTTTTAATAACAATCTAAATATTACAAATGTAGGTTATGCTTATAACATTAGTAGAGATTGGCGCCGACAAGGATTTAGTTATAGTAAATCTGCAAGTAATCAGACAGGAAAAATATTTGGTGATACTACTGTCGCAAATGGAGCAATTTACATGTTAAATGAAACAGGATTTCGCAATAGAACATTTTGGGTCTATGGTTTAGAATCAAAAATTGACTATACTTATCAAATAAAAAAAGTAGCTGGAAATTTACAAATAGGAATTCGTGGCTTATATGAAAATGCTTTAGATCAAGAAAAAAAAGGAAATTCGCCAACTGCAAAATCAGGGCAAATTCAAGCCGAAGAATTCAGACCTGGTTGGGCAATTAGTGGTTATATAGAAAATAAATTTACATTTCTAAACAAGATAAATATCACTACAGGAATTAGGGTAGAAAATTATCAGTACAAAAGAGAAATCAGGATGTATAAAAATACTTCAGGACAATACAGAGACACTAATATTGTTGCAAAAAATAAAGTATTTGCATTTATTCCAGGAATTTCTATTAGCTATCAACCTAAAAATAATATCACATTATTTACAGGTGTTCATCGTGGATTTTCACCACCTGGTTTAAAAAATTCTATTAGTGCAACTGGAGAAATATTAAAATTGGAACCGCAATTAAGTTGGAATTTTGAAATTGGAACAAGAAGCGAATTTTATAAAGGTGTAAACTTTGAATGCACTATTTATTATACCGATTTTCAAAAACAAGTTATTCCAGTTTCAGAATCTTCTGGTGGCTCAGGCGCTGGATTTATAAACGCTGGCCGTACAAAACACTATGGTGTTGAATCTGGTGTAAGTATTAATTTTGGCGAAATATTTAACAAAAAATACGATCCATATTTTAATATCAATACCACATATAATAGAGCAAAATTAAGTAGCGATAGAATTAAGATAATAAATACAGATACAATTAATATTAATGGCTATGATTTACCTTATGCACCAAAAATATTTTTATCTGCAATTGTTGGTCTGCAAACTCCATTTGGGTTAAATGTTCAAACGGTATTTAATTATACTGGCAAACAATTTACAGATGAAATAAATTCAACTACAGCAGCTGCAAACGGAAGAACTGGACAAATGCCTGCATTTTTCACAATGGATGCATCTATTTCTTATATAATACCTAAAGCACATACTACCATTGGCATGAGTTTTAAAAACATCACAAATAGTCAACATATCGTTTCAAGAAGACCACAAGGTATAAAAGCAGCAACTCCATTTTATGTTGGTGGCACCTTAGAATTTTATTTGTAAATTAATTTTTATTGCTGATTTAATGAAAATACCTTATCTTGAAGAAATCATTACAATGTTATATTTCATTAAATAAATATGAAAAATTATAGTTTTATTTTCTCTATTACTATTCTACTATTTATTGGTTGTAAGAAAGAAACGAAACCATTTTATTTTTCATCTGAAGAAGAATTTATTGCAAATAATGAAGGATTATCTGATTCAGCAAAACTTGGAAAATTAATTTTTTTCGATAAAAATTTATCGAATCCAGTTGGAACTAGTTGCGCTACTTGCCATTCACCGATGAATGGTTTTTCAGACCCACGTCATTTGGCATTTTCTTTAGGTGCCTTAAATCAACCAGGAACCAGAAATGCACCGTCTATCAGTTATGCAGTTTTTGCACCAAATTTACATGCTGAAGTTTTACGTGGCGTTTGGGAAGAAGTTGGTGGTTTTTTCTTAGATGGAAGAGCCGAGTTTTTAGTGCGTCAACCTTTTGAACCAATGACGAAACCAACAGAAATGAACATGCACGATTTGCAATCTATCGTAAAAAAAGTAGAAGCTGCCTCTTATTTTCCATTGTACAAAAAATTATTCGGCACACCAGCACCTTGCGATTCACAGGTAGTGGTTTTCAATCTTTCATTGTGTTTAGAAAAATTTGAAATGTCATTTCAAGTAAATCCATTCACTAGTAAATTTGATTTTTATTTAAAAGGACAATATTCATTTACTGAACAAGAAAAACGTGGCATGCAATTGTTCAATGATTCTACAAAAGCAAAGTGCGCATTGTGCCATTTAACAACACCTACTTCTTATGCATCCACAGATAAAATATTATTTACTGATTATTCTTATGACAACACAGGCTTGCCAAAAAATCCATTATCTAAGTCAACAGCTATTGATTCAGGTGTTGCAAAAGCAGAAATGTTTGTAAAAATTGAAGAAATTGGTAAGTTCAAAACACCAACCTTACGCAATGTCGAAATTTCTTCACCATATATGCATTCAGGAATTTTTACTACATTAGAGCAAGTAATGGAATTCTATAACGAGCGCGACTTAAATCCAAAGTTTGCACATCCTGAAATTCCAGCTACTGTAAACAAAGAAGATATGGGAAATTTGAAATTAAACCAACAAGAAATTTCTGACATCATAGCATTTTTAAAAACATTAACCGACGGATATAAACCTATTGTAAAAAATAAAAATTAAACACATGAAATATCCAATTCATTTCTAAACCAAAAGAGTAAAATTATTAGGATATTCCTTGTGCGTCATTAAAAACAATAAAATTAAACACATGAAAAAATCATTCATCATTCTATCAATTTCATTAATTGCTTTCGCATGTTCACACAAAACAACACCAGCAACGACTGCTGTAAAAGAAGAAGTTAAAAACAAAGAAGAAAGTGCAACCGTATCACACGAACAATTTCTAGAAGGAAAAGCATTAAGTTTAACCTATTGCACAAAATGCCATGCAGAAAAAAATCCGAATCGTGGAAATATGGCTCAATGGGACAAATGGTTAGATAAAATGGCACCAAAAGCAAAAATTTCTGACGAACAAAAAATGAAAATCAGAGATTATATTAGCGTAAATGCAAAATCAATGTAATTAATCTTAGTGCTATCCTTTAAGCACACAAAGTTAAAATATAAATCATCTGTAAAAAAATAGCTATTTTTGAATAGCTATTTTTTATTAAATCAGTTCCATAGAATGGAAGATATCGAACAATATAAATTACAAATTGCTGAACTTAAAAAGCAGTTAGAAACTATTCAAGCTGAGCAAACCGAGCCAATTGCTATTATTGGAATGGCAATGCGTTTGCCTGGAAAAATAAAAAACGAAAAAGATTTTTGGAATGTTTTAGTAAATGGAATTGATTGTATTGAAGAAATACCAGCCAACCGTTGGGACAAAGATGCTTTGTATGATGCAGACCCGAACGCACTCGGAAAATTATACATAAGAGAAGGTGGTTTTATTGAAGATATTGAATATTTAGATGGTTCTTTTTTTAATATTTCGCCAATAGAATTGGAAAGCACCGATCCGCAACAACGCATCTTACTAGAAGTTACACACGAAGCATTTGAAAACGCAGGCGTTGATGTAAACGCTTTAATTGGCTCTGATACTGGCGTTTTTATTGGAATTGATAATGTCGATTATGAATCAAAACAATTGCGTTCTAAAGATTATAAATTAATCAACGGTTATTGTTATACAAGCACTGGACCGACTGGCGCTTCTGGTAGAATTTCTTATACCATGGGTCTGCGCGGACCATGCATGACAGTAGATACAGCTTGTTCGTCTGCATTAACTTGTACACACATTGCAGCACAAGCACTCAGAAATAAAGAATGTAAAATTGCAGTGGTTGGAGGCGCAAGTATCATAACAGAACCAGATCAATCGCTAAGTTTTTGCCGTTTAGGTGCTCAATCACCAGAAGCACGTTGTAAATCTTTTGATGATGATGCCAACGGTTATATTCGTTCTGAAGGTGTTTGCGTAATGATTATAAAACGTTTATCTGATGCACAAAAAGATGATGACAAAATTTTAGCAATCATCAAAGGTTCTGCTATAAACCAAGATGGAAAAAGTAAACGCTTTACAGCACCAAGTACGGTTGCGCAAGGTTTAATGCATACTGCAGCTCTAAAAAATGCGCAACTGCAACCAACGGAAATTGATTATATCGAAACGCATGGAACAGGAACAAAAGTTGGCGATCCAGCAGAAGTTCGCGGAATTCTTTTTGCATATGAAAAGTACAGAACCAAAGAAAAACCAATCGTTATTAGTTCTAATAAATCCAATCTTGGACATATGGAATGCAACTCTGGAATGGCAAGTATTTTCAAGGTTATTTTGGCGTTGCAAAATAATACAATTCCAAAAGTAGTCCATCTTAAAAAACCAAATACCTTAATTGATTGGCAAAATATTCCGATTGTTTTGGCGAAAGAAAATATTTCCTGGAAAAAAGATGACGAAAAAACACGATACGCTGGTGTCAGTGGTTTCGGTGCAACTGGCTCTAACGCGCATATTATTATTGGCGATGTTCCAGAAAATCCTTTTCAATTAAATAAACAAAAATTACGAAACGATATTTTTGTTTTACCAATTTCTGCAAAAAGCGAACAAGCATTAATTGATTTAGCAAAAGTATATGCAGATTTTATTCAACATTCAACTTATAACGTAGAAGATATTTGTGCAATGGCAAGTTTGCGTCGCGCACACTTTACTATGCGAGAAGTTTTTATTGCAAATACAAAAGAAGAACTCATTGAAAAATTAAATGATTTTGCTGAAAGTAATAATTATGAAACTGGTTTTATTTTTGAGAAACCAACTGACATAAAAACGGTGTTTATTTTTCCTGGACAAGGTTCGCAATGGATTGAAATGGGAAAATCGTTATACGAAAATGAGATTGTTTTTCGTGCTGCACTCGATGAATGTAATTCTGTTTTCAAAAAATATGTTGATTATGATTTGATAGAAGAAATCAACAAACCAATTGAAACTAATCGCTTAACAGAAATTGATGTTGTACAGCCAATTTTAATTGCTATTGAAATTGCATTAGCAAATTTATGGATGAGCAAAGGTGTTTTTCCTGACATGGTGATTGGCCACAGTATGGGTGAAATTGCTGCTGCATACGTTGCAGGAAATATCACATTAGATGATGCTGCAAAAATAATTACTACACGTAGTAAACTAATGAAACAGCTCAGTGGCAAAGGCGAAATGGGTGCGACCGATTTAACAGTTGATGAAGCAAATGAATTATTGAAAGGTTACGAAGATAAGTTATCAATTGCAGTGATGAACAGTAAAAATTCTACCGTAATTGCTGGTGAGCCAAACGCACTCAACGAAGTCTTTGCAACATTAGAATCACAAGAAAGATTTAATAGAAAAGTGAAAGTAGATGTTGCTTCACATTCACCACAAATGGATGGAATCAAACAAGATTTATTTGATGCATTAAAATCCATTCAACCAACAAATTCAAGCATTCAGTTTTATTCAACTTGTTTAAATAAAATATTAAATGGCGAAGAATTAAATGCAGACTACTGGACAGAAAATTTGCGAAATCCAGTGCAGTTTGGTAATGCTGTAAATGCAATTTTACAAGATGCAGAAATTGCTTTTATTGAAATGAGTCCACATCCAATTTTAATACACGCAATCAATGAAAACATCAATGAAATAGGTGCTCGTGCAGTTGCGATTCCATCTTTTCAACGTGATAAAAATGAATTGTATGAGTTCTATAAGAATATAGGCGCGTTATACAATACTGGCTATCATTTTGATTGGAAAACAATCTATCCAAACATTGATAAGTTCATTCAATTACCAAATTATGCTTGGCAAAAAGAGCGTTATTGGTTTGATGAAAAACCAGATTTTACTGTTGTTTCCAATGTTCAGCAAAATACATCAAAAGATATTTCAAAAATTTATTTACAATAGATTGGAATGAAATTGTATTGAATCCAACCATCGAAACAAAAAATATTTTAATCATAAAAGATACTTACAATCATTATGAAGTAATTGAAAATGCATTAGCAGAAAAAGGTTGTACTGTTACAAGTATTGATTTTAATGACAGCTTAGAAAATTTACAACCTGATATTATTATTCATTGTAGAAGTTTTTATAAAGAAGCAGTGTATAGTTTTTATTTAGAATGTGGAATTTTATCATTGCAAAAAATCATTCAATATTTTTCTGCAAAAAATTGGCATCCAAAAATTTGTATGGTTACCAATGGCGCACAAATTGTAAATAAAAATGATACCACGATAAATCTTAATGCATCAACAATTACTGGTGTTTTGCGTACTATTGAAAACGAACACAACGAGTATTCTTTTTTACACATTGATATTTCCAATGCAATTCATGAAGAAGAATTAAAGCAAATTCCAGCATTAATTTTTACAGATAAACAATATAACGAAATTGCACTTAGAAAGAATTTGGTTTTTGCAAATTCGATTACTTCAATAAAATCAACTAAGATTACTAAAACCATAAAACAAGATGCAACATACATTGTAGTTGGAGGTACAAGTGGTTTAGGTTTAGAAACGGTGAAATGGTTAGCAGCAAAACATGCGAAATATATAGCAATCATTAGCAGAAACGGCGCAAGTGATGCAACCAAAGAAATTTATAACCAACATACGCAAACACAAATTGTAGAATACTTTGCTGATGTTTCCGATGCTGTACAACTAAAAAATGCAATTGATAAAATTAAAAGTGAATTACCAAAAATTGCTGGAATTGTTTTTGCAGCTGGTATTTTGGACGATGGTGCATTTGATAATTTATCAAAACAACAATTCCAAAATGTAATTCAACTTAAGGCAAATGGTGCTTGGAATTTGCATCAATTATTTCAAAATAATGAACTGGATTTCTTTGCGTTTTATTCGTCAGCAGCTGGAATTGTTGGCTCATCAGGTCAAAGCAACTATGCTGCAGCCAATACATTTTTAGACCAATTAGCAAATTACCGAAATGTAAATGGACAAACTGCAATTGCTATTGATTTTGGAACTATTGCAGAAGTTGGTCTTTCGGCGCGACAAGAAAATCGTGGTGAACGCTTAATAGAACAAGGTGTTTCGCCAATCTATCCAATTGATTTACCGTTGTATTTTGATGCATTAATTCTTTCAAATGCATCGCAAATTATGGCGTTGCAAATCGATTTCGAAAAGTGGTCTACTTTTAATTCCACAATTAAATCAACTTATTTTTATAAGAATGTAGTACAGCAAAAATCAGAAACTATTGTTGTTGTAAATGACAAACTAAATGAATTTCAAAATTTAGTTGCTCACGTAAATCATATTAAGCAACGCATAAAAAATTACATTTCAATAGTAACCAAAATTGCTATTACCAAAATTAAAGAAGACGATACTTTTAAAAGTATTGGTGTTGATTCGTTGTTAGCATTGCAAATTAAAAATAAATTACAAGAAGAATTTTCATTGCAACTCAATGTTTCTGCAATTTGGTCATATCCAACAACCAATAAATTAGCTGATTTCATGGCAAAAGAATTGAAATTATCAGAAAAATATGCTATCAAAAATGAAGAAAATATAACAATTATTCAGCCAATTAAAAATGATATTGAATCTGCAGTAAAAAATTTATCATTAGAAGAATTAATGAAAGAATTAGCAAGCAAAGTCGATTAATATATCATTGTGAACACATGAAGCAATCTATAGAAAACAAAAATGAGCGAACAACTACAACAAATGCAACTCTTACTTCAAAAATCTTTAATTAAAATAAAGAATTTAGAAGAAGCTTTGGAAAATAATAAATCAATTGCAACAGCAAATACTAAAGAACCAATTGCAATTATTGGTACTGGCGTGCGTTTGGCAAATAATATAACATCAACAAAAAAATTATTCGAGCTTTTAATTTCAAACAAAGATGTTATTTCTAAAATTCCAACTGATAGATTTAATGTAGATGAAATTTATAACGAAGATGCTTCTGTTGCTGGTAAAACAAACTCAAAATTTGGTGCATTTTTAAGTAATGATGTGCGTGCATTTGATGCAGAATTTTTTGGCATTTCACCACGAGAAGCTAAAGCCATTGATCCGTTGCAACGTATGATCTTAGAAGTTGTTTATGAAGCGATTGAAAATGCAGGTATTGCTTCTGATAAGTTGAAAGGAACAGCAACTGGTGTGTTTATTGCACTCGGAAATTCAGATTACATTCAGGCGCGTTTCAGAAGTGGTAACCTCGAAACTATAGATATTTATGATACTACAGGCATTCCGTTTGGCACTGCTTGTGGTCGAGTTTCATATTTGTATGATTTAAAAGGCACGAGTTATTCGTTAGATGCTGCATGTGCATCTACATTGGTTTCAGTTCATTTGGCTTGCGAAGAACTGAATAAAAAAGTAATCGATGTTGCCATTGTTGCATCCGCAAATTTATTGTTGACACCAGAACCATTTATTGGTTTGTCTAAGTTAGGTTCGCTTTCTTCTACTGATAAATGCAAAGCATTTGCTGATGATGCAGACGGTTATGTTCGTGGTGAAGGTTGTGGTGTGGTTGTTTTAAAACGTCAAAGCGATGCAGAAAAAGATAATGATACTATCGAAGTATTAATAAAAGGTTCTGCAGTAAAGCACAATGGAAATAGCAATGGTTTTACAGCACCAAATCCACAAATTCAGATTGAGACAATACATGCTGCATTACACGATGCGAACGTAAAGGCCAATGAAATATGCTATGTTGAAGCACATGGTATAGGAAATAAATTTACAGATGCTGTTGAAGTGCAATCAATTTATGATTCTTATAAAGAAAGAGAGAACCCAATTTATATTGGCTCAGTAAAAGCAAATATTGGTCACTTAGAAGCAGCAACAGGCATGCCGATGTTGTTTAAAATTATTGAAATTTTAAAACATAAAACTATATCAGCACAAATCAATATTACAAGATTAAATAGCGATGTTGATTGGAATGCAATTAGTGCAAAAGTTGCTACAGAAAATATTGAGTTAAAAACTGAAGATGATGAACCATTGTGTGCTGCTATAAATCTTTCTGGTTACAGTGGAACAAATGTACATATGATTTTTGAGGCACCAAAACAAAAACAAAAATCTGATGAGTTGAATGCGCCTTATTTATTTGTGTTGAGTGCAAAAAATGAAATCAGTTTAAAAAGTGTTGCACAAAAGTATTTGGATGATATTTCGATTTTTGATGAAAATACACTATCAGAAATTTGTTATACGTTACAAACTGGTAGAAATCATTTTGAATACAGATTAGCAATAAAAGCAACTACTAAAGAAGAAATTATTGTCGCATTGCAAGCATTCATTAACGACGAAAAGCCAATAAAATATAGTGTTTCAAAGCCAAACTCAGAAATTAATACTACAACTGCATTTCTATTTACCGGACAAGGTGCACAATATCATGGTATGTGTAAAAACTATTATGATTCGTTTGAAATCTTTAAAAACATTATTGATGAATGTGATTTGTTATTACAATCAACTTTAAAATTTTCTATTAAAGATATTTTGTGGAATGAAGAAATCGATAAAAATCAAATCAACCAAACTCAGTTTACACAACCAGCATTATTTGTGGTTGAATATGCTTTAGCAAAATTATGGATGAGTTTTGGAGTGCAACCAAATGTGTTAATTGGTCACAGTATTGGCGAAATAACTGCACTTACTGTTGCTAATGCAATTGACTTAAAAGATGCATTATCATTGGTGGTTGCGCGTGCTGCATTTATGCAATCGCTTCCAGTTGGTGAAGGTAGTATGGCTTCTGTTTTTTGTACAGAAGAAGAAATAAAACCATTTTTAGAAAATACAAATTTAGATTTAGCAGCCATCAATGCAACTAAAAACTGTACGGTTTCTGGTAAAAAAGAAGACATTGTTTCATTGCTAGAAAAATTAAAAGAACAAAAAATAAAAGCAGTTTCGCTAAATGTCTCGCATGCATTTCATTCATCTTTAATGCAACCAATTTTAGAAAAATTTGAAGAATTTGCAAATCAGTTTTCATTCAAACAGCCAACAATTACAGTACTTTCCAACGTTCATGGAAAAGAAATTAAGTTAGAAGATTTAAATGGAAAGTATTTTGCAAACCATATTCGACAAACTGTTTTATTTGCAAACAATATTTTATTTGCTGAAAATGAATTTCAGATAAATACGTTTTTAGAATGTGGACCAAATCCAGTTTTAATTAATTTAGGAAAACGTACCAGCACCAACGAACTAGCAACTTGGTTTTCATCAGCAAATAAAGACGATAATAATATTGATAGTTTTTATGAAGTGCTTCAGAAATTATTTTGCATCAATCAGAAAATAAATTGGGAAATACTATACCAACAAAAAAAAATAAATCGTGTTGCTTTGCCAAATTATGCCTGGAATTGGAAAGTATATTGGGAAAATCCTGTTAGACAACAGTCATTAGTCAATGGTCAATGGTCATTAGATACTAATAAGATCATTGAAAAATCAATTATTAATCATCAATCAAAAGCAACACGCGAAACATTGTTAGCATATATGCAAATTGAAGCATCGAAAGTTTTAGGATTAGAAGCTGGACAAAAAGTGGACATCAGCAAAACTTATCGTGAACAAGGTTTTGATAGTATGATGAGTGGTGAATTTTTGAGCTTGATGGAAAAACATATTGGCTCAGAACTAAAAATGGAAATCATACATCAGCACAATACACCAAATGAATTGCATCGATATTTGATTGATACTTATTTTGGTGGTGGTGAAATTGATACTACACAAGCAATCACAATGGCTGATATTATGTTCGCGCAAGAAATGGAAAGCACACATAATGGTGATTGGCACGAAATAAAACCAACTGACAATATGCTTTTAAAATGGTTCAAGAAATTAGATAAATTTGTTCCAAGTATAAAAGAATAATTTCTATTTTTTCAAAATTCTTTTTCTAATTCTACTCAATGAAACAGGTGTTACACCAATATATGAAGCGATATATTGCAAAGGCACACGATTCAATAAATCTGGTGTTTCGTTGATGAGTCGCATATAGCGTTGTTCTGGTGTATCTAATAAATACGACGTGATACGCAATTGTAAAAATGCCAAATAATATTCTAAAATTAATCGACCAACTCGTTCAAATTTTTGGCTTTTATCATACAGTTTTTCTAAATCTCTATAATCAATAATAAACAATTGACTGTCTTCAATTGCTTGTATAGTTTGTGTGCAAGGTTGATTTAAAATATTAGATTCAAAAGAACCGATGAGTCCATTTTCAAAGGCCAATAAACAAGTACTTTCATTGTCATTTTTTTCATAATAAAAACGAAAAGCACCACTTAAAATAAACGCTATTTTTGAGTTTAGTTGATTTGCAGAAATAAATTTTTCACCTTTTTTAAATGATTTTAATGAGCCGTATTGAATAAGCATTGCCCATTCTTTTGGTGACAGAAAGTCAATTTTATAATGCTTTAAAACGCGTTGTGCTGTTGGAATAATTTCTAACAAATCCATATCGTGAAAGTACGAAATAAAAATTACATTGTAAATATTCAATGCAATGTGAATAATACTATCGATCTAAATTTGGATTTTTAAAAGCGGTATTTGGTATTGGTTTTGATTGAGAATGTTTTGCAAAAAAATCTTGTAAAAAGATATAAGATGCGTATAATTCGAACGCATTTTTCACCACAATTTGTGGATGTAAATACAATAAAACACGTTTCCAATTTTTGTCTTCATATAAATCGTTAAAATCAATTTCATCTTCAAATTGATATTTATGTAGTGTAATACCAGCAATTATTAATTCCATTTTTTCTGGATGAAATTCTACGATATAGAATAATCCTTCTATGTCAAAATCGTGAATCAATAAATGTCGTACACCTTTTACACAATCAGAATTTGGATACATTCCACCCATATAGAAATATGGATTAAAATATTCTTCATATTTTAAATGAAATAAATCTAACCAAGATTTTGCAATATCTAACTGCGCAGAAAAGAAATCATTTACTTTAATACGACTGTCTTTATTTTCAAAACTAACCCATTTTTTTGAAAACCAATCGTAGAATTCTATCGTTTCTGAAAGCTTTAATTTATAATTAAATTTAGATGGTTCATATGCAACATAGCCTGGATAATAATATTTTAAGTTAGATTTTTTGGCATATTCTAATTCTAAAAACATTGAATAAATACCAATACTATATTTAGAATAATTTGGATGAAAGATGCCTAAGATACTAGCCATACTATTATTTCCAACATCAAAGATGCAATAACCGATAAGTTGCTCTTGATGATAAATATTTATTTCAAACGTGTTAAAAATATTTTTGTTATAGTTGTCATACATGAATGCAGCTAATGAAACAGAATTGTTACCAATAAAACGCTTTCTATGTAATTGGTAAAGTCTTTCTTTTTCTTCAGTGATTTTAAATGGTTGCACAATGTGCGTAAAAATTGAATTGTTTTGCCGAAATTTTTTCTCTAACCGTTTCGTGATTCGATGATTATCTAGCGCAATTCGAATATGAAGTGTGTTTAGAATCAGCTGGTCGTAATATAGTACACGAGTACGTAACAGATAGTTTCCTGTTCTGAAATATCCATCAGCCAAAAATTTATCCAGATTTTCTGGTTCTATTTCTTTATTTGGAAAATGATATTCGAGTGGTAATAACATATTTAAAGTTACTTCAGAAATTTGAAAAACAAAAGTTATATCAGTTTTTTGAGTGCATTAATTTCTATAGATGTTCCTAGAACAATTAGTTTATCTGATAGTTCAATCTTATACTCTTTTTTGGGATTGACAATATATTCACCATCTATTTTTTTTATTCCTAGCAAAAGACTTCCAGTATTATTCCAGATTCCTAAATCATATAACAATGTTGATTTAGTTGGAAGCAGTTCCACAATTTCATTACCATTATTTTGGTATGTACTCATAACATCTAAGAATTCTTTTACATCAGGTATTAAAACTAAATTGGCCATATGTACACCACCTAATTTATCTGGCATGATTACGTTATTTGCGCCAGCTGTTTTTAGTTTTTTTACGGAAGAGTCTTTAGAAGCTCTACTTATAATTTTAATTGATGGATTTAATTCTTTTGCAGTTAACACAACAAAAATATTTTCTGCATCGCTCGGTAATGTAGTTAGCAATGCTTTTGCTTTTAGGATTCCTGCTTTTAAGAGTACCTCATCTTTAGTAGCATCATCATGTAAGAAATATTTAACATCATGGTTTGTTGGAACTAAAAGCTTGTCTATAACAACAAATTCAAAGTTGCTTTTTTTTAATTCCTTAATGGCTTCACTTCCATTTTGTCCGCAACCACAAATAATAATATGATCTTCTAGTTTTTCAATAGATTTTTCCATACTTACTTTTTTATATAATTTTCTAAAATCACCATCAAATAAAAATTTTGAAATTTTGGTAATAACGTATGTCAAAATTGCCAAATTAGCTAAAATTAAACAGATAGTGAAAATGCGACCTGTGTTATCTAATGGCTTTGTTTCACTGTAACCAACAGATGCAAGTGTAATAATAGTCATGTAGAATGCCTCTAAAAAAGAATAATTCTGCAGTTGCATATAACCAATAATACCAGCTGCCAACAGCAAAAGAAACAATAGTAAATAGATGATTAAATTGCTCCAGATTATCTTGTAAATAGATTGTTTTGGCATAGTGTGCAAGTTACTATTTTCTTTTTAATTGAAAATTAATAAAGAACATAAAAAGTAAAAACAAAATTGGCAGCCACCAAAACTTTTCTAAAAAAGATGGTGCTATATTTATTGATGATGCATCTCCATTTAATGCAAAGTTTGCCCAGAAAAATGGTTGAGCACCAATTGCATCTGTCGTAGCTAAATATTTAATTTTTGCTTTTTGTATAGCTTCTGATTTTGATTTTCCTTTCCTTAGATTGGTATAAAATTCTGCAATGATATTGTCGGTTGTTTTATCAGATGCATTCCATTTTGTAGTTAAAATATTTCGAGCGCCAGCAAAATAAAACGACCAAGGAAAATTTAGTAAACCTTCGCCGAAATTGGTTTTTCCAAAATTGCTTTTACAAGCAGCTAGTGTTATTAATTGAGCATTTATAGATAGTTTTTTTATATCATCAATAGATAAAAAGTATGATTGGTTTTTACTAGGTTGAAAAATTAAATTTGATTTTAATGGATTAATGGTATCAACTATTAAATGAGAAGCAACATGAATAACTTTTGCTTTTGGTATGTTTTTAATAAAATTATTTTTAGTTGAAAATGAGTCGTTATAATCAACATAATTTTTAAATTTTTTCAAACTACTGAGTTCATTTTTAGTTTGCAATTTTGAAAATGTAGAATTTGTAAAATTTGGTGCAAACACTTGTATTTGCTCGTTTTTTGTAATTCTTTCTTTATTACAAAATATGGATGCTGAAAAGGTATATTGCATTGTATGTTGGTATAAAAAATAATTTGGTTTTATAGTTTTGTTTGAATATAACAACGCATCAAATGGAACATTATTCAGTAAATCATCAGGAGCAATTATCCAATTTTTATAATTTATTTCTTTGTTGATTAATTTATTTCCGAGTAATGCAGCTGCATGTATATTGTATTTTTTTTGTTGAATAGATGCTGAGAGAATATCGACAATTGAATCAATATTATTCTTATTTCCACAACAAAAAATTTTACTACCAGATTTAGAAATTACTAAACAATAATAGTTTTCATTATCATTAAAATACTCAATAAATTGATCTTTTTTATTTAGGTGTTTCTGTATTTGTAATATCGAAACCTTATGTTGTTCATATTTATATTTATATAATTTTGGATACGACTTTTCTAAACTCTTAATAAATGTTTCATATTTGTTACTGTATAATAATATAGAATCATTGAGTGAAAAATACGGTGTTGATTCTTCTTCACCATTTTCTCGCATGGTTGTAAAATAATTTAGTCTAGATTTTAAATTTGTTTCTTCGTCTTTATATTTTTCGGGCAACAAGGCATTAGACTTAATATTTAAAATATTGTTTCGTAAAATATTTGCTCTGTCATTTTCGATAAAAAACAATAAATCATCTGCAAGTTTATCTTTATCTTTCTGAACGGTATGTGTTAGAAAATAAATTCCTAATTTATTTAATTCTGAAATTTTTTCTGCATAATGCAACTGATTATTTATAGAAACAAACGTGTTTTTAATTTTAGTTGCTTCCAAAGATGTTTGTTTGATTTGCGCTATAATTGATTCCGCGTTTTCATTTGTTTGTTTGGTTTTGTATAATTCTTTTTTACAAATTAATGCTTGCAATTGAGTTTCCCAATGATCGTATGGAAAAATAATCTGATTGTTTCTTATTGTGTAAGAAGTTGCGATTTGCGCAAATGAAAGTGCTTTTTTAAAATCACCTATTTGGATATAAGAATTTGACAAACCAATAAGCGCATCGATTGAATATACGTTTTTGTTTCCGTATATATTATCATATAACGCTACCGCCTTCTGATAATAAGTTATTGCTTTATTTGCATTGAATTGTTTTAAAAGACAATCGCCTAAAATACAATATGCATCACCTAAATATTCAGATGGATATTTTGATTTTGATTCTATCGCTATCACTTCCGATAGTATTTTTTTTGCCTTTTCTAAATTATTTGTTTTGAGGTATATACTTGCGAGAGTTGTGTTAGCAAAACTATTTAAGTAATGTGATTTGGAATAATTTTTTTCAATTATTTTGATTGCTGAATTTATGTTATTTTTTGCTAGCATAAAATCATTTAGTTGGTAATATATTAAAGCCTTATCTAAATAAAAATTAACGAATGTGGTGTTTTTAAAATCATACAACTTTCCTAAAATATCTTTCTCTTTTATTAGATATAGCAAGCAGATTCATAATTTTCTTCAATAATATCTATGCTACCTATAGCACCATATATTTCACTAACTTTTTTGTTTTGTCCATTGTCCTTATTCTCAAATATTAATAATGCATACTTGAATTCATTTCTTGAATCAGAATAATTTCCCTGTGCTTTATATAGGTGTCCTATATTCATCAACATCTGTCCAACACGTGTATGCATTCTACAATTATTGCTATAGCACATTTGTAATCCTTTCTCATAGTAATATTTGGCAGAATCAAGTTGCGTATTCATAAAATAGCAACTGCCAATTCCATTATATGCTTGTGCTTTTTGCAGAAAATTTGCATTGTTACTGAGTCTCTTATCCTACTAATTCATCGATATCTCCACCTCGTCTCACTGATAATATGAATTTGCTAAAAGTAAATAAATCGAATTCTCTAATTTTGTAGATTTTACTTTTGGTATCAATGACTTTAATTTAGCAATACATTTTTTATACTCACCAAAATCATTGATTACCTTTTGTTCAATTATTTTTAATTTATAGTAACTTTCTTTATTATGCTTTTTCGCAAATGGACTTGCAATTTTGATAATATACTTTAAATCATCGTATTGATTCAATTGAAAAAAACAATCTGATAAATTATATAATTCTTCAGCTAATTGTTTCCAATTTTTTTCTAACTTTAATTTTTCTGCTTTTTTGGGAAATTCAAAAATATATTCTGAATAGTTTTCTTTTAATTCTAACTCTGTTGGCTCGTTAGTTACTGAATTCACTATTGATTTTGCATCACTTCGATTACTTTTTATAATCATTATCATTAATAATAGACACCAATTTAATTTCATTTTTTTACGCATCAATATAAATTTAATAATACAATAGAAATAATTATTACTTTATTCTTGTTTATTTTTGAATCATGAACAAAAAAATTGCAGTATTGTCTGGTGATGGTATCGGTCCAGAAATTATTCAAGAAGCTATTAAAGTATTAAAAGCTATTGAACTAAAATTCAATCACCAATTTGAATACAAGTATGCACTCATTGGCGCTGCAGCCATAGATAAAACTGGTAATCCATATCCTGATGAAACGCATCAGATTTGTTTAGAAAATGATGCTATTTTATTCGGTGCGATTGGCGATCCTAAATATGATAACGATCCAACTGCAAAAGTACGTCCTGAGCAAGGTTTATTGAAGATGCGTAGCAGTTTAGGTTTATATGCAAACATTCGTCCAGTGAAAAGTTACGACGCATTATTAGATGCATCACCTTTAAAAAACGAAAGAATAAAAGGTGCTGATTTTATTGTAGTTCGAGAATTAATATCTGGTATTTATTTTGGAAAACCGCGTGGCAGAAGCGAAGACCAAACTATTGCTTACGATACTTGTGTATATACAAAAGAGGAAATTTTACGCATCACAAAAACAGCGTTTGAATTAGCAAAAAACAGGAAACAAAAAGTAACATTGTTAGACAAAGCAAATGTGTTAGCAACATCTCGCTTATGGCGAGAAACTGTAACAGAATATGCAAAACAATTTCCTGAAATTACCTTAGAATGCAATTATATTGATAGTGCAGCGATGGAAATAATTACCAAGCCAACAAAGTTTGATGTCATACTTACAGAAAATTTATTTGGCGATATTATTTCTGATGAAGCATCTGTAATTGCTGGTAGTTTGGGCATTTTACCATCTGCTTCAATTGGTGATAAAAATGCATTGTACGAACCAATTCACGGTTCGTATCCACAAGCTGCAGGAAAAAATATCGCAAATCCAATGGCAACAATTTTGTCGGCAGCAATGCTACTAGAAAATAGTTTTGGCATGTTGGAAGAAAGCAAAGCAATTGTTGATGCTGTTGAAAAAGCGATCAATAATAATTTTGTAACAGAAGATATTAATGACGGAAAATTTTCTACATCACAAGTTGGCGATAAAATTGTAGAGTTTATTTTAGCATAAAATCAACTTATTAAATTTATCTTTATAGTAAGATGAAAATCGCAATTCTTGGTCCAGCATTTCCTTATCGTGGTGGCATCGCAAATTTTAGCGAACGTTTAGCTAATGAATTTTTACAAAGCAATGATGAAGTGCATTTGTTCACGTTTAAGATGATGTATCCAGATTTTATTTTTCCTGGAAAAACACAATACGCTGAAACACCTTTGCATTTTCCATTAACTATTACACGTAATATAAATTCTGTAAATCCATTAAATTGGCGCAACGTTGGCAAGCAGTTACAACAACAAAATTTTGATTTAATCTTAGTTGCTTATTCCATTCCGTTTCTTGGACCAAGCTTAGGTAGGATTGCACGTATCGCAAAAAAAAACAAGCACACCAAAATTATTTCTATCATACATAATTTAAATCCACACGAAAAGAGAATTGGCGATTCTGTTTTATCAAATTATTTTTTGAATAGTTGTGATGCACATTTGGCATTGTCAAAAAAAGTAGAAGAAGATATTTTAGCAAAAGATAAATTGCATCCAGTTATTTATTATCCACATCCAGTATACGATAATTTTGGTGAGATTATCGATAAAAAACAAGCAAAAAATAAATTGCAATTAGATGAAAACACCAGCTATATCTTGTTCTTTGGCTTAATTCGTGAATACAAAGGATTGGATTTATTATTGCACGCGATGGCAAATACTAAACTTAAAAATGAAAATATAAAATTGATTATTGCCGGTGAATTTTATAGCGATATTGAAAAATATCAAACGATTATAAAAGAAAATGGAATCGAAAATAATGTACTTATTTACAATCAATTTATTCCAGATAATGAAGTCAATACTTATTTCAGCGCAAGTGATTTAGTGGTACAACCTTACAAACATGCAACACAAAGTGGTATCACGCAAATATGCTATCATTTCAATAAACCAATGATTGTTACCAATGTTGGTGGTTTGCCAGAAACAGTGCCGAACAATATTGTTGGTTATGTTTGCGAACCAAACGCTGAAAGTATAGCTGAGTCTATTTCACAATTTTATACAGAAAAAAAAGAAACAGAATTTGTACAAAATATTTTATTAGAAAAGAAAAAATATAGTTGGAATGGATTGGTTGAAAAAATAAAAAATTGGTATAATTTTGGATAAATAATTTTTAGATGAAAAATATAATTCATATTACATTGCTGCTTTGTCTTATTTGTTGTTTTACCAAAAACAACTTTGCAAAAAATAATGATACTACAAAAATATCTATTGCTGATACTGCAAAACAGAAAAAGTACATTGGTCCAGCCGAAGTGATGCCTTCTTATCCAGGTGGTATTGGTGCATTGATGTCTTATTTAAATAAGAACCTTAAATATCCAGCCGATGCGAAACAATTTAAATTTGAAGGAAAAGTAATAGTCAAATTTTATATTGATGTTGATGGTTCAGTAAAAGAACCAGTAATATTAAAAGATGGAGTTGGTGGTGGTGCAGATAGAATGGATTAGATTAGTTAAATCCATGCCAAAATGGATTCCTGGTACACAAATGGAAAACCAGTGAAAGTATATTATACCTTACCAATTATATTTAAACTTCAGTAGCTGTATAATTTATTTCTTTCAAAACCGAAAATCACAAATCATAAATCGTAAATTTGTTTTATGATTATTCGTTCAAAAGCACCTTTGCGTATTGGCTTGGCTGGTGGTGGCACCGATGTTTCACCATATTCTGATATTTATGGTGGCGCCATTCTAAACGCAACTATTTCGTTGTATGCATATGCTACTATTTTTCCAACAACAACCAACAAAATCAATATTCATGCAATTGATAGAAATGAAAAAAATGAATTAGAAAGTGCATCGATTTTACCAATCAACGGACAATTGGATTTGGCAAAAGGTGTGTATAATAGAATCGTAAAAGAATTTAATTTACAACCATTATCATTTGATTTATCTACTTATGTTGATGCGCCTGCTGGTTCTGGTTTAGGTTCTTCGTCAACTTTAGTAGTAGCTATTTTAGGTGCATTTGTAGAATGGCTGAAGTTGCCTTTAGGTGAATATGATATTGCCCATTTAGCATATTCAATCGAGCGTGAAGACCTGCAAATGCAAGGCGGAAAACAAGATCAGTATGCAGCTACATTTGGTGGTGTTAACTACATGGAATTTTATGGAAATGATAAAGTGATCGTAAATCCATTGCGCATCAAAGAAAAATATGCACACGAATTAGAACATAATTTAGTGTTGTTTTATACGCAAACTTCGCGGCTTTCTTCTGAAATCATCAAACAACAACAATCAAATGTTACATCAAAAAATGAAAAATCCATTGAAGCGATGCATCAATTAAAAGAACAATCTATTTTGATGAAAGAAGCCATTTTAAAAGGAAATATAGATAGCATTGGTGAGATTTTACACAATGGCTGGTTACATAAAAAACAAATGGCTGATGGAATTTCTAATGCATCAATTGATACCATTTATGATGCAGCGATGGCTTGTGGTGCTACTGGTGGAAAAATTTCAGGCGCTGGTGGTGGTGGTTTTATGATTTTTTACGCACCATACATTCACAAATATAAATTAATAGAAACACTCAACACGTTAGGTGGAAAAGTGATGCCTTATTCATTAACAAATATCGGTTTAACAAGCTGGACGATTTAAACAATTTCAACGTTATTATTTGCAGCTTTTTGAAGTGCTTCACGTTGCTTATTTTCTTCTCTACCATCTGTAATTGCTTTGCTTAAAATTAGAGGAATAATTACTAAAATTATACTTACCGCGAAACCAATAATAGAATAGAGCACTTTGCTTTTGTGTTTTGTATAGGTAGAATACTCAGGAGAATCGATAATTCTCACTAAATTATTTTGAAGTGTAAAACCAGCTTTAGATGATTCTTTTGTACTAGTAGCATCACTATACATTACGCTCAATGTTTGAAGTTCTTGCATTATCTTTTGCTGGTCAATTGTGTTTACTTTTTTTCTATTAAAAATATTTTGATCTTGAGATTCTGCAATCATTCGTTGACGAGAAGAAATTTCAGCAGTAATAGAATCTAGTCTTTTACTAGAATTAGTTAATGAGATTTTTGCATTTTCCAACTGTTTTTTCTGATAGAAAAAAACAGTTTGTTCTAACATTGTCTTTGCAAGCATTCTGGATAATTCATAATCTGGTGTTTCTATTTCTGCTTTAATTAAACCCGTTGGCATGTCGTATTCAGCAGTAAAAAATCCATCAGAAAAATCGCCATATAACATAGATGCAATTTCTAATTCAGTAGCATTCATTTCTGCAATTGTATTTGCAGTGAATTTAAAATTTTTTAATTTTGGATCTTCTTTAAATCCTTCATCATACTTAAAAGCACGCATGTAATTATTAGCTAACTTTGTTTCTTTTCCATCAAATTCTACATCCTTTAATAAGGAACTTAAGAAAACATTTCTTGAAGAGAAAATACCTGTTAAAACATCCGCAGAAGAACCACCTGCAAAAGAAATACCCATCATAGACATCATGCCACCCATAGCACTCACTCTTGAATCTACTGAATTAAATGAAGTGTAAGCAATATATGTTGGCGGTGATGACTTTGCATAATAATATCCTAAATAAGTTAATCCACCAACACCAACAATTAGTATATACCATTTTCTAAGCATATACTTTATGTATCCGCCAAATGAGTCGAGTATATCAACTATTCGTATGTCTTCCTCTGATAAATTTTGTTGCATATTCTATTTTTTCAAAACAAAGATAAGCGTAAGTGTACTAGCAACGGATGTTAATGCAGCAATTACACTTGGTAAAATAATATTCCAATTTAATGCAGCTTCTGGTCCTTTTGGAGGTCTTGGTTTCTTGATTTTTTTATCTACAGTAATTAAAGCACCTTCATTATCAACTACTGGATATCTTTTGATTCCAATAAAAGAATGTGTGTATTCTACTTTTCTGTTTGGATAAATAACTAAAGTAGTTTTCTTTTTCGCACCTTTAAATCCAGCTGCGTAGTGTCTTATATACCAACGAGCTGTTTTGCCAGGAATGAACTTTCCGTTAATTGTTTCTGTAGAATCTAAACCAGGATAACCAACTGCACCACGAATACTAACTAATTGATTGATTGTTGGTATTTCAATTTCATCATTTTCTTTTAAGATATAATTTGCTCTAGATTTTGGATCTTTGAATGCATCTTTTAGTTCAAAAATGGTTTTTGGTAAATTTCTATCTGGACGAGTTAATTTTGCATCTTCAACATAAGCGTAAGGTGTTAATCCACCAGCACGTTGAATTAAATCTAAAACAGTTTCGTTTTTATGTAGAATTGGGTAAATACCTGGATATTTTACTTCACCTTTTAAAGTTACATTCATTTGTAAATCAAAACCATAAATTTTGCGTACATATACCTTATCTAATGGTGCTAATTGAAATAATTTTGATTTTGCATCTAATTCTAAATTTGGACCAATTTGAAATGTATCTACAACAATGTGTTGTGGTTTAAATTTCATGTCAGGATTAGAACTAATGTCCATCACACGAGATATTTCAATTTTTGAACTAGCAGCTTCTTTTTTCAATCCACCAGCATAAAATAATAAATCGTTTAAAGTCATACCATCTGTAAAATCCATAACAGTTGGTTTTAAAACGGAACCATCTATTGAAACCACAAATTTTTCTATAAAATTTTCTTTAGAAAATATTTCAACTGCATCACCTTTTTGTAATAAATAATTATCTGAATTAGCTTCATCCAAAATAATGTCTTTCAATGAAATTTTTTGATTGACAAATGTATTGTCGTCTAGTTTTCTTTTTAGATAAGCTCTATCTAAGTAAGCATCTGTACGTATACCACCAGCAATTTTAATTATGTCCGTTACTCTAAATCCTTCTTTTAATTCATATTTTCCTGGAAAACGAACTAAGCCGTTAATGTTTATATAATTTTCAATTCCACCAGGTATAGTTGTTACATTAATAATATCACCATCAATTAAAGGATAGTTGCTATTACTGTTTAAAACATCTTCATAATTTACATCTATTATTTGTGTAGTGTTACCTGTTGTTCTGGTAATTTGAAATGATTTTACATATGCATCTGCTGAAAGTCCACCTGCGAACCGAATGATTTCATTTAAGTTTTCATTCTTTAAAAGTTCATATTTTGCTGGACGACGAACCGCGCCATTAATTTTTATTAATTTATTTTGCGTAGAAACATAAATGAAATCTCCTTTTTGCAAATAAAAATTTTGCATAGAAAGTGGATTGAATAAAAACTCGTATACATCAAATCGTTTGATGGTTTTTCCATCGCGTCGTACCTGAATATCACGAACACTTCCAATATCTGTTATTCCATTTGCTGCATTTACTGCATTATATACAGAGTTGATTGCAGGTATTTGATACGTTCCTGGTAATTTTACTTCACCAACAATATTCACTTCAATGGTGCGTGCATAATTCAATGTAATTTCATATTTGGTATTAGCAGGATTTATAAAAGTTGCTAATCGTTTTCCAATTTGAGATTTTACAGCACCAAAAGTTAATCCTTTTACATAAATTCTGCCGAATTCTGGAATTTGAATAAAGCCATCTGAACTTACAGTGAAGCTATTATTGTAATCGGCGTTTCCCCAAACTGCAATATTTAACTCATCACCAGCATCCAAAATATACGAATCCGGTGCTTTGTTGTCAGAAGATTTTATAAACAGTGCTAATCTACCTGAAGAGAAAAAATCATGACCAAAAATATCGTTTGGTTTTGTTTCAGGAATTACTGATTTTGCATTTACAGAATCCAACATGCTCTGCATTTGTTCTTGTCTAGATCTTAGATCGCTAATTTCTGTTAATAAAGATTGTAAACTACCATCTTCACCATTCATATCGGCAACATTATCTCTATAAAATTTGGCAATGTTTGTTGGGTCTATTCCTAATAATTGCAATTGTGATAAATTTGGTGCTGCTGCTTTAGGTGCTGTACCAGCGGTGGCAATACTATTTCCAGCCGTTTTGCTTGTGCTATATAATTGTGAAAGTTGTCTCATAGCTGAAGTAGCTGAACTGCTAACTAGGGCACCAGCGTTCGTTCCTGCAGTTAAAGCACTTAAATTTTGAGCTTGAATTTGAATTACTGTAAAACATACAATAATTAGAGTAAATAATTTTTTCATCAATGTTTACGTTAGAAGGAACACAAAGGTAATAAACTAACATGTAAGTAGATAGTAAAATCAAAGATTCTGCATTTGTGTGTATCTTAAAAAGTGTTATGTTTGTTGGAAAATGAAAGCGAAAAATTAAGTGAATATGAAAAAGAAAGTGAATATTACTCACAAACAGATGACTGTCAATATTTTATAATGAAAAACATAAATATTACAGATACAATAGTTGCCATATCAACTCCAAATGGAGTTGGTGCAATTGGTGTTATTCGTTTGTCAGGCTCAGAAGCGGTTAAAATTGTAAATTCCATTTTCAACGGTAAAAATTTAGTAGAACAAGCTTCTCATACTATTCATTTAGGAAAAATAAAATACAAAAATGAGATATTGGACGAAGTTCTGGTGAGTTTGTTTTTAGCACCTTCATCTTATACCAAAGAAAATGTAGTAGAAATTTCGTGTCATGGTTCGCCATATATTCTCCAAAAAATTATAGAAGCAATAATAGATAATGGTGCTCGACCAGCCAAACCTGGTGAATTTACACAAAGAGCATTCTTAAATGGCAGATTTGATTTGTCGCAAGCTGAAGCCGTTGCAGATATTATTGCTTCTGATTCGCAAGCAGCACACAAAATTGCCATGCAGCAAATGCGTGGTGGCATTTCTTCCAAATTAAAAGAATTGCGAACTTCTCTGATCGATTTTGCAGCGTTGATAGAGTTAGAATTAGATTTTGGTGAAGAAGATGTGGAATTTGCAGATAGAACTCAATTAAATGAATTATTGCATCAAATTCAAACTGAAATTGCCACTTTATCATCTTCATTTCAATTTGGAAATGCAATAAAAAATGGTATAAAAGTAGCCATAGTTGGAAGACCAAATGCAGGAAAATCTAGCTGGATAAATGCTTTAATGCAAGAAGAAATTGCCATCGTTTCAGAAATAGCAGGTACCACTCGCGATAAAATTGAAACTACTTTAAATATAAACGGAATTACTTTCCGACTAATTGATACTGCTGGTATTAGAAAAACTCAAGATACTATTGAGAAAATAGGTGTTAGGATTGCATTGGAAACAATTGAACAAGCTGATATTATATTATACATCTTTGATTTGACTGCTTTAACTTTTCAGGATTTAGAAAAAGATGTAGATGAAATTCTTAGTAAAAGTAAAGCATCACGCATATTAATAGCCAATAAATCTGATTTAGTAAATAGTGGCTGGGTGAGCATTGGTGGCGAATTTGGTGTATTTGCTAACTTGTCTTTTTTGTCTGCTTACAATAAAGAGGATGTTCATTTTATTAAGAACGAACTGTATAAAGTTGTAACTAGAGAATTTCTTGAAAGCAATGAAAGCGTTGTTGTATCCAATGCAAGGCATTATGAGTCGTTACAAAAATCGCAGCAAGCAATTAACGAAGTAATTGGTAAATTGCAACAACATATTTCATCCGATTTTATTTCACAGGACATAAAAACTGCGCTACGACATCTTGGAGAAATTACTGGAGAAATTGATATTGATAAAGATATATTAGCAACAATTTTTGGAAAGTTCTGTATCGGAAAGTAATAGTATGAAATAACACAATTGTTACAAATACTTCTCTATATTAAAATAAAAAATGTTAAAAATGCAACCATGTTGCAATATAATTTGTATTTTTACGTTAAAGTATTGTAGTATTAAAAAAAAAAACTATTTTTACGGCTCACGTTAAACAATAAATCAACATCATTTTAAACTAAAATTGACAATCATGGCTCAAGGACAAACAGCAAACACCGTAAAAAACGGATTTAAACTACCTCCAATTGTGGTAATCATTGTAGCATTAATAGTTGCAGAATTAATCTTTCACCTTGTATTTGGTGCTGCATCCAACTTCAAAGACGCAACAAAAAAAGAAGTGTTACCAGGTAACTACATGGGTTTAATTTATCATGGTGGTTTTATCGTTCCATTCTTATTATCTATGTTTATTGTGTTAATTACTTTCTCTATCGAACGTTTTTTAACTATCAATAAAGCACATGGCAATGGCTCTATCGAAGCATTTTTACAAAACATTAAAAGCAAATTAGCATCACATGATATTAACGGTGCATTAGCTGAATGTACAAAGCAAAAAGGTTCAGTAGCAAATGTTGTTCAAGCTGGATTGCAGAAATATGCAGAAATGGAAAAAAACACCGAACTTTCTGGTGAACAAAAAATATTAAACATTCAAAAAGAAGTAGAAGAATCCACATCATTAGAATTGCCAGCTCTTGAAGCAAATCTAACTGTAATTTCAACAATTGCAACAGTTGGTACATTAGTTGCCTTATTAGGTACAGTATTAGGTATGTTGCGTTCATTCTCAGCTTTAGGTCAAGCAGGTGCAACTGATACTTCTGCATTAGCGCAAGGTATTTCTGAAGCGTTGGTAAATACAGCAATTGGTATCGCTACATCAGCATTAGCAATTATTATGTATAATTTTTTAACTAGCAAAATAGATAGTTTAACATATGCTATTGACGAAATTGGTTATAGTATTTCTCAATCTTTTGCATCTTCTAAACACTAATTTTTTAGTATAAATTTTAAAAATTATGCCAAAAATTAAAGTACCTAGAAAAAATACGCACATGGATATGACTGCCATGTGTGATGTTGGATTTCTATTGCTAACTTTCTTCATTTTAACTGCTAAATTTCGTCCGAATGAATTAGTGGAAATTGTTACACCAGCTTCACGTGCTACGGAAACTGTAAAAGATGATTTAGTAACTATTTCTGTTGATAAAATTGGGAATGTATATTATGTTGCTTCTTCTCCAAGAAGAAAAGCTGATATTCTTGAAAAAATGATAGAAAAATATGGTACTAAATATACCATGTTAGGCAGTTTGAACGCCAAACAAAAAGCTCAATTTACTCAATTAGAACAAATTGCTTTTCCAGCTCAAGCAATCCCTCAAATGGTTGGTTTAAAACAGAATCAATTAAAAGATATGCAATCTAGAGGTCAACTTACCGGTGTTCCTAAAGATACCACAAACAATGAGTTAGGTGATTGGATAATGGCAACGCGTTTTGCATATGGTGATGACAAAATTACTTTTGCTATAAAAGGCGATAAAACTAGTAATATTGTTGCCATTAAACGTGTAATTGATGTGTTAAGAGAAAAAGATGTAAACAGCTTTAAGTTAGTAACAGCTTTAGAAGGAAATAAAGATTAACCACTAAAAAAAACAAAAATGGCTCAAATTGATACCTCAAGTGGTGGCGACAAAGGTAAAAAAGTCCGTAGTAAGAAAGCATCTACGAATGTGGATATGACTCCAATGGTGGATTTAGCTTTTTTGCTAATTTCTTTCTTTATGTTAACAACATCACTTTCTAAACCAGTGGCAATGAATTTGTCAATGCCAATAAAAGAAAAAAACGACGAAAAAAAAGCAGAAATTCCAGAATCAAAAGTTTTAAATATTATTTGTGATAAAGATAATAATATATGGTACTATCCTGGTTTTGTTGCTGCTGGCTTGAAAACCACCAATTATTCACCAGATGGAATCCGTAAAATAATTTTAGATAAACAAAAAGAAGTGGATGCAAAATGGGGAAAAGACTCTAAAGGGTTTTCACAAATTATTTGCCTAATAAAACTAACTGAAGATGCCAATTATAATAATATGGTGGATGTTTTAGATGAAATGGATATCACAGGCACAAAAATATATGCTATCCAAGATGTAAATAAATTAGAAACAGAAGCAATTGCAAATGGTGGAAATGCCAAAGTTCAATAGTTGTCTGTAAAAAATAGATTGGTTAAAACTAAAAATATAAAATGAGTCAAATAGATTATAAAAAGTTATCCATGGATGAAATCGTTTTTGAACAACGAAATAAATCCTATGGTGCTTTCGAACTCAGACAATTAATTGACCGACATAAAATTAAAGGGTTATTAATTGCTATTGCATTTTTTACATTTGTGGTTTTGGCATCTCAATTTAAAATATTTGCTTTTTTAGGTAAGTTAACCAAAGAAAAAGAAGTTAATATTGAGATGACGGATGTTGAGTTACCACCACCACCACCACCACCTGTAGATGCACCACCACCACCACCACCACCACCACCACCAGTTCGTCCTACCATTAAATTTGTAGAGATGATTGCAAAGAAAGATGAGGAAGTGGCTAAACAAGAAGAAATAGTAAAACAAGAAGATATAAAAGTCGATGTTTCTACTACCACTCAAAAAGGTGATGAAAACGCTAAAGCTATTATTGAAGAAAAACCTGGCACAGGAACTGCAGTTGTTGCTGCTCCTGAACCTGAAGCACCAAAAGAACCAGAAATTTTTGACAGAGCAGAAGTTATGCCTAATTTTCCTGGTGGTATTACTGAATTAATGGGTTTCTTGAAAAAGAATATTTTGTATCCTTCTTTAGCACGTGAAAATGGCTTAGAAGGAAAAGTAATTGTTAAGTTTTATGTTGATACTGATGGTACCGTTAGAGAGCCAGTTGTTTTAAAAGATGGTGTTGGAGGCGGTTGCGCTGACGAAGCCATTCGAGTAATTAAAAAAATGCCGAAATGGACACCTGGAACACAAAGAGGAAAGCCAGTTAAAGTTTATTATACATTACCTGTGTCTTTTAAATTAAGCTAAAATTTTTTCTTAATATTAAAATTTAAATGCTGCTTATTTAAGCAGCATTTTTTTTTGCTCAAATGTTAAAAATGCAACTTAATTGCATTTTTAACATTTTATATGCAATTAAGTTGCAATAACTGCGTTATATTTAATAATAAAATTTAAATGTATGAACAGTTATCAAAATTTATCAATGGATGAAATCATCTTTGAAAACAGAAACAAAAACTATGGCGCATTTCAATTGCGACAAACTATCGACAAAAACGCAACAGTTGGTTTGTTCGTTACTATTAGCGCATTTATTGTCTTTATGCTTATCGTAAAAAACTCAAATACAAAAAACAGAGAGCCAATTATTAATGAACATGTTGTAACGATTGAAACGCAAAATATTAAAAATGTAATTCCAGATATTCCAAAACCTAAACCACCAAAAAATATCACTCAACCACCAAAAGTGAATACAACAATGTTTAAAGAATTTAAAGTGGTTCAAAATGTAGTGCAACCAAGTGCTGTTCCATTACAACAAGATTTACCAAATAAGCCGATTGCAGATAAAATAATTACTGATGGTATAGATGCACCTGTAAAACCAGTTGAACCAACCATAATCACAGCATCCTTATCTGGTCCACCAAGTTCAGCACCAACACCAGTTCCAGCAATAACAACTATTTTACCAACTTCACAAATTTTACCGAGTTTTCCTAACGGAAGAGAAGCGCTCATGGAATTTTTAAAGAATAATATACATCCATATTCAACAGATATTGAAACAGGTAAAATTGGAAAAGTTATTATTCGGTTTTATGTTGATGTTGATGGAACCGTACGCAATCCAGAAGTTATTAAAGACGGTATTGGTGGTCGGTGCGGTGAAGCAGCAATATCTGCTATAAAGAAAATGCCAAAATGGAAACCTGGTTTGCAAAATGGAACACCAGTAAAAGTCTATTTTACATTACCAGTGGCATTTGATTTTTCGCATAATTAAATTCAATAAAATCCATATAATTTATAAATCTAAATAATCAATAAACATGACATCACCAGAAATACCAAGTGACGCAAAGAGCAAACTTAATAAAGTGCGCACCCAAAAGAATACAACTACAATCGATATGACTCCAATGGTAGATTTAGGATTTTTATTGATTTCTTTTTTTATGCTAACTACTTCATTAGCCAAACCTGTTGCCATGAATTTGTCAATGCCAATTCATGATGAACATCCAATCGATATTGAACAATCTAAAGTGTTAAACATTATTTGTGATAAAAATAATACAGTTTGGTACTACGAAGGAAATGAAGTAACTCATCTAAAAAAATCTAATTATACATTTGATGGCATTCGAAAAGCTATTTTAAACAAACAAAAATTAGTAGATGCGCAATGGAAAAAAGATGAAAATGGATTTACTAAAACAATTTGCTTAATAAAAATGACAGACGATGCAATCTACAATAATATGGTAGATGTTTTAGATGAAATGGATATAACAAATACAAAAATATACGCAATTCAAACAGTAAATCAGGAAGAAGTAAAAGCAATTGAATTAGTTAGAAATAATAACCAATTATAAATTCTTATTATCCAACAAAAAAATAAAAAACTGCATCTAATTTTATAATTTTAGCACATGGGAAAATTTAATAATCCTGGATTTATTTTGCGAATAGCAATCGCTGTTGCTTATATTTTGATTGGAATAAGCGTATTCCTAATAAAAAATATAAGCATTTTCTCATCAGATATTTTAAAATACGCATTTGCCGCTTTATTAATTAGTTATGGAATTTTTAGAGCATATCGTGCTTTTCAACTTTATAAAGAACAATAATTTATGAATTACAATTTACGATTTAGCGTACTAACTTTCTTTTTTATTGTTTTATTTGGAGTGATTTTTATTTCATCTTGCAATACTAAACCAACTTCTAAAAAAGAAGTAATAAGCGAATGGAATTCAGGTATTATTACTATCGCAACGGATGAAAATTTAAAAAATATTGCTGAACAATTATCTCAGATTTACGAACACGAAAATCCAGCAGCGCACATCATTTTCAATTATCAACCGCAAGACAAAATTATCGACGATTTTGTAAATGGCAAAACTACATCGATGTTGATTAGCAGAAATCTTACTAAGAATGAAAAAGAGGTTAGCAAACAAAACCAAAAAACTAAAACTTTAGAAAACGTATTTGGTTTCAATGCAGTTGCAGTTATTTCTAACCCAAATTTTAATGATTCTATTTTAGATATAAATGAACTATCGAATTTTTTACAACCAAATTCAACAGTAAAACTAGTATTTGATAATAAACAATCAGGTATTGCACGCTACATAATGAAACTTGCAAATATTGAACCTGGTTTATTTAAAAACGCACTTGTAGTAAATAATTCCAATGAAGTAATTGAATATGTGCAGCGCAACCAAACATCGATTGGTTTCATTCCATTTAATTTAATTAGCAACCATGATGAAGATGAAACAAAAAATCTTCTACAATCCATTAAGATTTTAGATGTGAAACAAAACGATACCATTCATGAAGTGTCTCAAGAAAACATTTATAATTTTAGCTATCCATTACAGCAATCCATAAATATAGTTTTAGGTAGAAATCCAGAATTAGTTGGAACTGGTTTCACTAACTTTCTAACTAAAGAAAGATCAGCTAAAATTCTGTTGCGAGCTGGCTTGGTGCCAGCATATATGCCAAAGCGCAATTTCGAAATCAGAAATGAAGTAGAAATCAAATAATATATTTCTGATAATGCAATATCTAATAACTCAAATGCTTTTGGCACCATTATGTAAAAGAAAAGAGTTTGTTTAAAGTTTAAAAATGGATATGGCATCTGTTTTTAGACTCAATTTTTGGTATAATATAATCTTAACCTACAATCAACAATCTTTTTGTATTTTTATAGACAGATTTTAAACGTATGTCAGAAGAAAAAATAACCATCACGCTTGGCGGAAAAACAACAGAATGTCCAGTTTTAGTTGGAACAGAAAACGAATACGCTATCAATATTGACAAATTAAGAGAAGATACAGGTTTCGTTACACTTGATTTTGGATATAAAAATACAGGCGCAACCACCAGTAAAATTACTTTTTTAGATGGTGAAGAAGGTATTCTTCGCTATCGTGGTTATGAAATTGCCGATTTAGCAGAAAAATCTAATTTCACAGAAGTTGCTTATTTATTATTGTATGGTGAATTGCCAACTGCTCTACAATTAGCAGACTTCAACCAAAAATTAAAGGATAATTCTGATGTTCCTGCCGAAATTGCTACTATTTTAAAAGCAATGCCAAAAGGAACGCATCCAATGGCGCAATTAGCTGCTGCAACTGTAGTTTTATCTGGCGTTTACAAAGATGGTGCAAAATTAACCGATGAAAATTACATCAATATTTTAGCAAAATTTCCAGTAATTGTTGCAATGATTATTCGTAATTCGCAAGGATTAGATTTTGTAGCAAACGATAAAAATTTAGATTATGTAGCCAATTTCTTACAAATGACATTTGGCAAACCTGCATCAGCAATTTTAATCGATGCAATGGATAAATTATTGATTTTACACGCAGATCACGAACAAAATTGTTCAACATCAACCGTAAGAATGGTCGGTTCATCAAACGCAAATGTATATGCTTCTGTAAGTGCAGGCATCAGCGCACTTTGGGGCCCGTTACATGGTGGTGCAAATCAAGCTGTGTTAGAACAATTAGAAGCCATAGAAAAAGATGGTGGCGACACGGCAAAATTTGTAGCGATGGCAAAAGACAAAACATCTGGTTTCCGTTTAATGGGTTTTGGTCATAGAGTGTATAAAAATTTCGATCCGCGTGCTCGCATTTTGAAAAAAGCATGTGATGAAGTGTTAGATGATTTAGGTGTTGCAGATAAAAAATTAACTATTGCTGTTGAATTAGAACAAGCAGCTTTACATGATGATTATTTTGTATCTAGAAAATTATATCCAAACGTAGATTTCTATTCTGGTATTATTTACAAAGCAATGGGTTTCCCAACAGATTCGTTTACTACTTTATTCGCTTTAGGAAGATTGCCAGGTTGGGTAGCTCAATGGAAAGAATTAAAAGAAAACAAAGAACCAATCGGTCGTCCACGCCAAATTTATTTAGGCGCAACCGTTCGTTCTTATTCGGAAATTGGAAATAGATAATTGTATTTTATGACTGATGTCATATTTTATCAATCATAATCTGCTTAATTTCACAATATAAATGAAAGCACTTAGTGCCATATTATTTTCCATGTTTTTTCTGCTGACTACCATGCAGGAAGCTAGTTTATATTTAATGTATAAACTCAATGAAAAATCAATTACTGAAAAATATTGTATCAATAAAAATGTAAAAGGTTCTTGCTGTAACGGAAAATGCCACTTAAATAAAACTATTTCTAAAGCAGAAAATGAAAATACAAATAATCCGTTTTCTGTGCTTAATTTAAAGGTTAAAGAAGTAGAAGTTTACCTGCAGCATTTTTACAAAATTAATATTGAAACGTTAGATGCTTTTATAGTTTCTGCAAGTTTTAATAAAAATTATTCTCCTGCTATCTTAAAAGGTGTTACTCAAACACCTATCAAACCACCAACCGTTTTAGCATAATATTTTTTATGACAGTCTATTTTATAGTATGTCATAGCATTTAATGCATGTAAATATTTTTAAATCCTTATTTAGGATTTAGAGTCTAAAACAAATAAAATGTATAAAATTATTATTGCATTCATGTGCTGCTTTAGCAGTGCCTATGCGTGTGATTTTTGTGGTTGTTCACCATCTGTAATGAATAGTGATTTACTGTCGTTGCAACCTCAATCTTCCGTTGGAATTAACACAATTTATAAAGGATACCAATATAAGAACAATGAAAATGGTTTAACTAAATCTCACTTAGTGAGTACCAATCTTTCTGTTGCTTATGCTCCAAAAAAATGGGTAGAACTTCGTTCTACATTACCGTTAATTTGGATGATGAATCAATATAAGAACACTAATGACAAAACATTTGGTATTGGCGACATGAGTATTGTATCTAACTTCAAAGTACTAAGCAAGTCTCCTATAGGTACGAACAAAAAAGTTGGACATACTTTGATATTCGGTTTTGGTATTGAACTTCCAACAGGAAAAAATAAAATTTCTGCAGATAACCAATTACAAAATTTTACGTTAGGTTCAAAAAGCGTTGATTTTTTGTTCTCAGGTGTGTATAGTATGAGTTACCGAAAATGGAATATTATTGGCGCTGGTTTGGTAAAAATAAATACCAGAAACAAAGATAAAGTACGTTATGGTCATTTATATTCAATTCAAATTGGAAGTGCATATACACATACTTTTAAAAACAGCCAATTATTACCAAATCTAGGCATCAGAGCAGAAATTCAACAAAAAAATCTACATAATACTATTATACAAAACACTTCAGGAAGTTACGCAATGTTTTTGCAATATGGATTAGATTACAACATCAAGAACTGGAATTTAGGATTTCAGGTATTGCATCCAATATCGCAAAATACAGCAGCAAATTCTATTAAACAACAATCGAACTTTCTATTAAAATGCTCGTATCTGATTCAAAAAAAACAAAAAAAAGTGCAAGCTGAAAGTTTTGAAAATCAAAACAAATAAATCAAAACAAACAAATCAAAATTAAAAAAAATGAAAAAATTAAATCTATTTATCTTATCAATCGCAATCATATCATTTATTGCATCTTGTAAAAAAAGAATCAACACCAGAAGGACCAGGCATGGTTGCCATGGAATTTGACAATAGAGCAGGCAGCTCAGATTTAAAATTAAACACTATATGGTACAAAAATGCTAACAACGATTCAATGAATTTTTCTTTGTTCAAATACTATGTAAGTAATTTTATCTTTACAAAAGAAGATGGCAGCACTTATGTAGTGCCTAAAGAAACATGCTATTTCTTAATAGATGAAGCAGATGACGTTTCTCAAACAGTAGAATTTCCTGACGTTCCAGCTGGAAAATATACTTCTGTAACATTCACCATTGGTGTTGATTCTCTAAAATCTACAGCACCGCAATCAGAAAGAACGGGTGTCTTAGATGTTACCACACACGCTGATATGTATTGGGTTTGGAACTCTGGTTATATCTTCGTAAAAACAGAAGGCAAATTCTCTCAAGCTGCTGGTGCTGATTTTATGTACCATGTTGGTGGTTTTGGTGGTTATAGTTCACCAACTCAGAATAATTTAAAAACTGTTACATTAACTTTCCCTGGAGCACCAGTTAGTTTTGGAAGCAATAACCACAAACACATTCATACATTTGTAGATGCACTAAAAGTGGTTAATGGTTCTACTAATATTAGTGTGCCAACTACACCAGTTGTTATGGGTGGCCCAAATGCACCAGCGATAGCAAACAACTACAAAAACATGTTTGTAGTAGACCATATCGAAGCTGAATAATTTTTTAGAATGACAAAGTAGAATTTACTAATTCTACTTTGTTCTTTTTTTGTTCATTACTAGTTGTTGTAAATCAAAAATGTATTGAAAAAGTTTTATTACATAATCTTAGTTTTCTTCTTTTTACAATGTACAAAAGAGGAAAACACAAAACCAGATATTGATAATGGTTTTGTGGCACCGACTAATTTTCCAGCAGTACGCTATAATCTAATAGAAAATCCATATTCTAATGAGAAAAGAGAATTAGGTAGAAAATTATTTTATGATGCTCGTTTATCAAGAGACAATACAATTTCTTGTGGAAGTTGTCATCAGCAAGTGGCATCCTTTGCTCATGCAGGTCATCGTGTGAGCCATGGAATTGATAATAAATTAGGCACCAGAAACTCACCAACACTATTCAATTTAGCTTGGCAACCCTTGTTTTTCTGGGATGGTGGTGTTGGCGATTTAGATTTATTTCATGTCAATCCAATTCAAAATCCAGTGGAAATGGATGAAACGATTCCAGCTGTTATAGACAAATTAAAAACAGACAATAATTATTTGACTTTGTTTAATAAGGCATTTGGCACATCTGAAATGACAGCAATCAGGTTCAATCAGGCATTATCTACTTTTTTAATTTCTATGGTTTCTAATCAATCAAAGTACGATGAATATTTAGCTGGAAAAACAACTCTTACTTCAACAGAACAAGCTGGATTGGATCTATTCAACCAAAAATGTGCATCGTGTCATACAGGAATTTTATTTACTGATTTTAGTTTTAGAAATAATGGATTATCTACAACATCAGACTTAGGAAGATTTAGAGTGTCTGTTATAGCTACAGATAGTTTCAAGTTTAAAGTGCCAAGCTTGCGCAATATCGAAAAATCATCACCTTATATGCATGATGGTAGATTTAATACATTGGATGAAGTTTTAAACCATTATTCAAATAGTGTTGTAAATACAACAACAACTTTAGATACCATTTTACAAAGAAACAACACGCTTGGAATTCCAATGACCAATGATGAAAAGACAAAAATAATCTCATTCTTAAAAACGTTAACAGATAATAAATTTCTAAACGATTCCAGATTTTCTGAATTTTAATTTCAATTTAATGTATATATTTACTAACTAAAACTTATAAAAACAAAAAAAAATGAAAAAGTTACTCGTACTATTCTTTGCAGCAAGTTTTGCATTTTTAGCATGCAAAAAAGAGAAAGACAGTGATAATCCTGTGGTTACTATCACGTCACCAACGGAAGGTCAAGCTATTGCAACAGGTGATTCTGCATTGGTTGCATTTACCATAACAGACGCAGATACACATGGATTTGATTTCAGGATAATTAATACTACAACAGGCGACACGCTATTTTTAGAAGATGAGCATGCACATGACAATGTTACATTCAGCAAAAAATATAAAATGCCAGATGTTTCAATGCAATTGCGCTTAATACTTACAGGTGAAGATCATAACGGAAATACTACCACCAAAACGGTTAATTTTTATACGACATCATAAATGATTCAAATATAAATTTTAAGAAGTCAAACATTTTTTGTTTGGCTTTTTTTATGCATCAAAATCTAACTAATTCAAAAAATCGCCATAAAAAATAAAAAAAGAATTGTATTTTTAATTTTTATAAAAAGTAACACATGCAAAAACATATTTTTATACTCTTAAGTTTTGTTGTTTTATTCTTCACTGCTTGTGATAAAGTAGAAGACGTGCCAACAACAGTAAATATTGCTATCACATCACCAATCGAAAATCAAGAATTTAATTTAGGTGATACCATAAAAGTATTCGCAACAGTTACTTCAAATAAAAATGTTAATGCTTACAGAGTAGTCTTTAAAAAAACAGCAGGTGGACAAGTAAAATTCAATTCCAGAATTGTCAACAGTACGTCTTTTACTATCGAAAATTTTTGGGTAAATGATTTGGCAACAGGTGGAAATATGCAATTAGATATCGTTGCAGATATGCAGCCAACTGGTGGCGATCCTATAACCAAAACTGTCTATTTTAACTGTAAATAATAAAAGTAAATTAGTATAAAAATAAATGGTTAGTTTACAGTTTTAAGTAAGCTAACCATTTTTTTATCTTTCAAAAATTTTAAATGAATAGTCCAGCAAAAACAACAGAAGTAAATCCAATTATTGAAGAACGCGCCGTTTTGGTTTCCATCATTCGTGATAACCAAACTGCAGAACAAGTAGCTGAATATCTAGACGAATTGGCGTTTTTGGCAGAAACTGCAGGTGCCATCACCTTAAAAAAATATACGCAAAATTAAAACATCCTGATGTTCGGTTTTATGTTGGTTCTGGAAAATTAGAAGAAATAAAAGCATACAATGAATTTGCAGAAATTAATACTGTAATCATCGATGATGAAATTTCACCAGCTCAGCAACGCAATTTAGAAGAAGAACTGAAATGTAAAATCTTAGACAGAACCAGTTTGATTTTGGATATATTTGCCATGCGCGCACAAACTGCACAGGCACGCACACAAGTTGAACTCGCACAATTGCAATATTTATTACCACGATTAAAAGGTTTGTGGACACACTTAGAACGTCAACGTGGTGGTATTGGTATGCGTGGACCTGGTGAAAAAGAAATTGAAACAGATAGACGTGTCATCAACGATAAGATTTCTAAATTAAAACAAGATTTAGAAATTTTAGATAAGCAAGAAGCAACACGCAGAAAAACGCGTGGCGAACTCATTCGCGTAGCGTTGGTTGGATACACGAACGTGGGCAAATCAACGATTATGAATTTGATGAGCAAAAGCGATGTGCTGGCCGAAAATAAATTATTCGCAACTTTAGATACTACTGTTCGTAAAGTAGTGATTGAAAACATTGCGTTCTTATTAAGCGATACGGTTGGTTTCATTCGCAAGTTGCCACACAAATTAATTGAAAGTTTTAAGTCAACATTAGATGAAACGAAAGAGTCTGATGTGATTGTCCATGTAGTTGATGCATCGCACGAAAATTTTCGAGATCATATAAATATTGTAAATGAAACATTGTCAGATTTAAGTGTTACGCGTCAACCGCGTTTGGTGGTGTTTAACAAAATGGATTTGTATCGTGAAAAACATTTCGATAAATTTTTACCAGAAGAAATTAAGCAAGAATTGTCATTGGAATTTGAAAAAAATATGCGTTCATGGATGAATTGCAATTGCGTATTTATTTCAGCAACCAATAAAGAAAATATCGATCAGCTTCGCAACACCATGATTCTAATGGTGCAAGATATGTATCATAAACGCTATCCATACAAAAGCAATTTTTACGGATAATTTTTAGACTTAATACTACACATGCTAAAAAACATAAATCTTAAATTTTTATTGCTTGTTAATTTTGTATTTATTCTAATATTTATGAATATTGTTTCATTAACTTGTCCAGATAACTATGCTGGCATTGAATGTGTACATTCGAGAGATAATAAATTCTTTCTTTTACAATGCCTTCTAAATTTAATATTTTCTGCAATCTACTTAATAAAATGACAAATCTAAATGGAAGATTTCTATTGAATTTTATTTTATTGCCAATGATTTATATGATAATGGCAATTATTCATAGCATTTCAAAATGTGGTTTGTAAACATTCTGAAGGAAAATCTTGCACACTAGCTTCTGATACCTTTCAATAAATTTTATTATCTTTAAGTATGTATAAATTAGATCGAAATTCATTTAAAATTCAAACATTTGAAGAAGCTGCAAGCTATACAAATGAATATAAACATCTTTCAATCAATGAAAGATTACGCATCGCATTCTATTTGAATTCTGTAGCTTTTCATTTCGATATAAACCATCCGCCAAAAATGGATAGAACTGTTTTTGAGATGAGAAAACATGAATCTTAAATAATATTTTTTAATGACAATCTTTATTGTATGAAGTTCATTAAATAGAAATTTTGAAAATACTGATTTATAGCTTATTCATAACTCAAATTGCATTTTCTTCGCAATATCCAAATAAGGTAGTAAGAAATGAAGCAAAATATTTAAGGAAATGCTTCAGTATTATTCAAAAAATTGATAACCAAAAGAAGAGAATAATAAAGTCAACAATAATTTCAATGGTTTCTTAGGTGGTACCAAAAAAAGGTCAAAAAGTGAAAATGAATTTGTTAATAGACTTTCTCATGTAGAAAGAAATAAATTCTATGATCTTGTAAAAATTAAAATTAATAAGCATCATCCGAAAATATCTGATGAACTTATTAGGTTAATTAAATAAAGTGAACTGATTTACATGCGATTTAAAAAAACATACATGACAGATATAAAAATTCAGACGATATTGAACGCTTTCACTATCACTTTCACCTTCACTTTTTAATCTTTTCCATCAAATAACACAAATTAAACAATTCTAACACGCTGTTTTTGTATTTTTGATTCGATATGTCAGATATTATTCGATTATTGCCAGACCATCTTGCTAACCAAATTGCAGCTGGTGAAGTTATTCAGCGACCTGCATCTGTGGTGAAAGAATTGCTGGACAACAGCGTCGATGCAGGTTCAAAAATATTCAACTCATTATTAAAGATGCTGGTCGTGCGCTGATACAAGTAGTAGATGATGGTTCTGGAATGTCAGAAACCGATGCGCGCATGTGTTTTGAACGACATGCAACTTCCAAAATAAAAAAAGATTGATGACCTTTTTGCATTACATACATTCGGTTTTCGTGGCGAAGCGATGGCATCGATTGCTGCGGTGGCACATGTAGAAATGAAAACGCGTTTGCACCATAAAGATGTTGGTAGCATTTTAATTATTGAAGGTTCAAAAGTAATTTTGCAAGAGCCAACTTCACATAATCAAGGAACATCTATTGCAGTAAAAAATTTATTTTATAATGTTCCTGCACGTCGTAATTTTCTAAAATCCAACCAAATTGAACTCAAACATGTAATCGATGAATTCATTCATGTGTGTTTAGCAAATCCAACTATCTTTTTTTCGTTGCATCATAATGGTTTAGAAATTTATCATTTAAAAGCAGGAAATATTCGTCAGCGAATTGTACAAATTTTTGGAAAAAATTACAACGAAAAATTAGTTCCGATAGAAGAACTCACTGATTATGTAAGCGTTCGTGGTTTTATTGCAAAACCAGATTTAACTAAAAAAACACGTGGCGAACAATTCTTTTTTGTCAACAATCGTTTTATAAAAAGTGCGTTTTTAAATCATGCAATTACTAAAGCGTATGATGGTTTAATCTCAGATAAAAGTTATCCGTTTTATTGTTTGTTCATCGATATACAGCCAAATGCTATTGATATTAATGTGCATCCAACTAAACAAGAAATAAAATTTGAAGATGAGAAATCGATTTATCAGTTATTGCACGCAGCTGCAAAACATGGTTTGTCGCAATACAGCATCATGCCAACAATTGATTTTGAACACGAAAAAGAATTTGGAAATTTAGTCGATAATCGAATTTATACTGAGCAGCCATTTACTGTGGTGCAATCGAAAATGAATGCGAATGAAAAGACAAAAGGTTCGTATCATTCGCCATTTGATAAAGATATTCCAACACATGAACAAAACTTTGAGCAATGGAAAAAACTATATGATATTGACGAAGAAACCGAAGAACAGATAGTTACCATTCGCAGTAAAATGGATCAGATTGAAGCACTGGAAAATGAGAATTTATTTTCGTCGCATCCATTTAAAGATGAACGATTTGAACCAGTTCAATTGCATCAACGTTATATTTTAACGCAATTAAAAGTGGTTTTATTTTAATTGATCAGCATAAAGCACATCAACGAATTTTGTTTGAAAAATATTTAAAAAACTTAGCGAATCAGCCAGCTGCATCTCAACGAACGCTGTTTCCAAAAACATTGGAATTGAATAATAGCGATACAGCATTGTTGCAGGAAATTATTTCAGACTTAAAAATCTTGGGTTTTGATATTGAGTTTTTTGGTAACACTACTTTTGTTATTCATGGAATGCCTGCAGATTTAACAGAAGAAAATGAAACTCAATTAATAGAAAATTTGTTAGAAGAGTTTAAGAATAGTGCTAAAAGTGAACAATTTGATAAACGCAAAAATGTAGCAAAAACGTTGGCTTATCAAACAGCCATAAAATATGGACAAACCTTAGATAAACCATCCATGCAGAATTTGATAGATGAATTATTTGCTTGCGAACAACCAACTGTCAATCCAAGTGGTTTAACTACATTTGTGCAATATGGTTTTGATGAAATTGAACGAAAATTTGATAATTAGTTTTTACATTTCCAAAGTTTTAAACTTTGGAAATGTAAAAAATCAAAAAATAAAATATGAATGAACCTAGAAGATTTGGTGGCTTTTCGCAAATGACACCAATCGTAAAAAATATTATTGCAATTAATGTTGTGGTGTTTGTTGCATCCATGATTTATCCAGATTTAAATGATTTATTGGCAATGCATTATCCAACAAATGAATTGTTTAAACCATGGCAATTGTTTACGCACATGTTTATGCATGGTGGCATTTCACACATATTTTTTAATATGTTTGGTTTATACTCATTTGGTTCTATTTTAGAAAGAGTATTAGGTCCAAAAAGATTTATTACCTTATATTTTTTATCTGGTTTTGCTGCTATTGGTTTGCATCTATTGGTGGAAACGTATATCGTGTATTCACAAACAGGTGGTATAATTTTAGAACCAGATCTATTTTTAAACACAGAAGGAAAGCGATTGTTATACATGAGTGGTGAAGTAACAAATGAAGTGCTTCAATTTGTTACGAATAAAAAGTTGGCTTCTATTTATCTTTCAACATTGGTAGGTGCGAGTGGTGCTATATATGGTTTATTGGCTGGCTTTACTTATTTGTTCCCAAATACAGAATTAATGTTAATGTTTATTCCAGTGCCAATAAAAGCTAAATATTTGGTGCCATTGGTTTTAATTGTTTATGATTTAGGATATGGAAGTTTAGGTGGTGGTGACAACGTAGCGCATTTTGCACATATTGGTGGTGCGATATTTGGCTTTTTATTAATTTACTATTGGAACAAAACCAACAAGAATTCTTTTTATTAATGAACTAAGTAATGAAAGTGAAGGTGAAAGTGAAAGTGAATTTTATTTTCTATTTTTGATGATAACTTATAACCAATAACAATTAACGTATAAACTATGTACGGCAACACAATTTGGGACGATATAAAATGGCAATATAAATTTGGTTCAGATGTAATCAAATTAATATTGGTGAATGTTGGCGTGTTTGTAGTTGTTCAAATGTTATTTCTATTTAGTTTCTTAACGCAAAACAGTAATTTCGGCGACAGTATATTTTCTGCTTTTTTCGTTGCATGCAAATCTGCATGTATTGCTGTATAAACCTTGGCAACTATTTACCTACATGTTTCTGCACGAAAAGTTTTGGCATATTTTATGGAATATGGTAGCGCTCTATTGGTTCGGAAATATTGTTGGTGATTTAATAGGAAAATCTAAAGTGATACCAATTTATATTTTAGGTGGTTTAGTTGGTGGCTTCTTTATCTTACAGTATATAACTTATTGCCAGTTTTTGCAAATGACGTGAATATAGCAACTGCAATTGGCGCTTCGTCTGGTGTTACAGCAATTGTAATGGCTGCCACTACCATTTCACCAAACTATGAAATACGATTGTTTATGGTTTTGAATGTGAAATTAAAATGGCTAACAGCTGCATACATATTTGTTGATTTAATTAGCATACAATACGATAATCCAGGTGGACATATTGCGCATCTAGGTGGTTTTTTATTGGCTGGTTGTATATTGTTTTATTGAGAAATGGCACTGATATGGCAAAACCATTTCATGCAGTGCAAGATTTTATTACCAATTTGTTTGCAAAAAAATCAAACTTAAAAGTAGCGTATAAAAATGAAAATAAACAAGCTTCCAGTCAAACAAGAAAACAAACAACTGCAAAACAAAATAATATTAACGTAAACAAGCAAGAGTATTTAGATACTATCTTAGATAAAATAAATAAATCGAGTTACGAAAGTTTATCACAAGAAGAAAAAGATTTTTTATTTAAAGTAAGTCAGGAAGACTAACGATAAATAATTGATAATAACCGATGCCTAATGTGACCACTGACCAAAACCAACAATGAAATTTTTAAAATGGATATTTTCATTCACCACACGAACTGTAAACATTGTTGCAGTAGCATTTCTATTAATTAGCTTAAGTGCGTCTTACATTCATCCAACCAAATTTTTCTTGTTGCCATTTTTAGGAATGTGTTTGCCAGCTTTGCTGTTGATTAATTTGTTTTTTGCTATCGTTTGGGTTTTGCGCAAACGCGTTTTTGCTATGGTTTCCGTCATTGCTATTGCTGCATGTATGCCGCAAGTATTTCGTTTATTTGCTACAAACATTGGTGCTGGTGAAAAGCTCAAATCATCAGAAATAATAAAAATAATGAGTTATAACGTGCGCGATTTTGACTTGTATAATTGGAGTGAAAATAAAAATTCCAAACAAAAAATATTTCAGACCATAAAAGATAAAAATGCTGATGTAGTTTGTTTTCAAGAGTTTTATAATGATACGTCTAAAAGTTTTAACACCGTAAAACAACTACAAGATATTGGTTACAAATACTATTATTTTACGAAAGAATTAGTGCTTAGAAACACCGATGAATGGGGCATTGCCTTGTTCTCTAAGCGACCAATCGTAGATTCTGGAACCATTATGAAACAGAATTTCACAACAGGTTATGGCAAAAAACCATTTAAAGGAATTTATTGCGATATTAAATTTGACGATACCATTATTCGTTTTGTAAATGTGCATTTGCAATCTATTTATTTTGGAACAGAAGATTACGAAACAATCGAACAATTTAAAGAAACACAAGATTTGGATGAACGTGGTGCGAAAAATATTTTTGTAAAATTGCGGAAAGCATTTGAACGAAGAGCAAGACAAGCAGATGAGTTGAAAGCTTTCTTAAATAAACAAACTAAGCCAATTATACTGTGTGGCGATTTTAATGATTTACCTAATTCGTATGTGGCTAATCATATTTCAAAAAACATGAAAGATGCGTTTCTAGAAACTGGTTTTGGAATTGGACATTCTTACAACGGTAAAATTCCATTTCTACGTATCGATTACATTTTGACCAATCCAAGTTTTGAGATTCAAAAATTTGAAATTGTCAACAATAAAATTTCCGATCATTTTCCGGTATACAGTGAAATTGGATTGGCTAAGAATGCAAATAAATAATTTTTACTGATTTACTTCAGGTCGCATTTCCCCCCCCGCGGAAAAACAATACTTCCTGAATACTTGCATTATTCGTTAACAACATGGCTAAACGATCAATTCCAAAACCAATACCAGATGTTGGTGGCATTCCATATTCCAATGCACGTAAAAAGTCATGATCTATAAACATCGCTTCGTTGTCACCGCGTTCCATCAGCTTCACTTGTTCTTCAAATCGTTCGCGTTGGTCAATTGGATCATTCAATTCTGAATAAGCATTTGCAACTTCTTTGCCATTTATCATCAACTCAAAACGTTCAACCAAACCATCTTTGCTACGATGTTTTTTCGTTAACGGCGACATTTCAATTGGATAATCAATAATGAATGTTGGTTGAATATAATTATGTTCGCAACGTGCGCCAAAAATTTCATCAATCAATTTGCCTTTTCCCATAGAATTGTCAACTTCAATATGTAGCTGCTTACACACATCACGCAAGCCATCTTCATTCATTTCTGAGACATCAAAACCAGTGTATGTTTTTATCGCATCATATATAGAAATTCGTTTGTATGGCGCTTTAAAATTGATGATATTTTCACCAACTTCTACAGCGGTTTTTCCATTGGTATCCATACAAGCTTTTTCTAAAAGTTGTTCCGTTGTTTCCATCATCCAGAAATAATCTTTGTACGCAACATAAAATTCCAACACCGTAAATTCTGGATTGTGCGTTCTGTCCATGCCTTCATTTCTGAAATTTCTGCTGAACTCATAAACCCAATCAAAACCACCGACAATCAGTCTTTTTAAATACAATTCATTCGCAATACGCAAATACAATGGAATATCTAATGCATTGTGATGTGTAGTAAATGGTCGAGCTGCTGCACCACCAGGAATACTTTGCAACACAGGCGTATCTACTTCTAACGCACCTTTTTCATTTAAAAATTCACGAATGGAATTCATTAATTTGGTACGTTTAATAAACGTTTCTTTTACTTGTGGATTTACAATCAAATCAACATAACGCTGACGATAACGCAATTCTGGATCAGTGAATGCATCAAAATATTACCATCATTATCTGTTTTTACAACAGGCAACGGACGTAATGATTTTCCTAATAAAACAAACTCAGTAGCATGCACTGAAATTTCGCCAACTTTTGTTTTAAACGCATAACCTTTGATGCCGATAAAATCGCCTAAGTCTAATAATTTTGAAAAAACTGCATCGTATAAAGTTTTGTCTTCCGTCGGACAAATATCATCTCTTCTTACATAGATTTGAATACGACCATCACCATCTTGTATTTCAGCAAACGTAGCTTTTCCTGCTGGTCGTGTTGCCATCAATCTGCCTGCAATGCAAACTTCCTGATAGTTCAAACGATTTTTCGTGCCGTCTTCTAAAATTTCTTCGTTATAATTTTTCTTTATTTCAGATGATAAAACATTTACTGGATATAATGGCGCTGGATATGGATCGATGCCAAGTGCTTTGATCTTGTCTAATTTTTCGCGTCTGATTTGTTCTTGTTCGCTAAGTTGTTGCATAGTAAAAATTATTGAAGCGCAAAGATAATGATTAGTCGTAAGTCGTGAGTCTTAACTCTAAAGTTTTTTAGTTTAAGAAATTGGTCAATTCAGATATATCCTTATCCACCAAAACCGTTTTAATACCTAATTTCTTTGGTTCAATTAGATTTTCTGGTTTATCATCAAAAAAATAAGCAGTTGTGGCATCTATGTTTGCCAATTGTAAAACCCTTTCATAAATTTCCTTAGTTGGTTTTCGCAAACCCATTTTCTGCGAATAAAACTGATGTGTAAAAATTTCATCAAATACATTTTTACCAAAATGTTGCTGCAAATAATCTAAAATGAAATCTAAATGTATATCATTGGTGTTGCTCAATAAAATTAAGGTGTAGGTTTGTTTTAGTTGATAAAGCAACTCAATTCGATGCATTGGAATATCTAATAAAAGTGCATTCCATGCATTTTTAATTTCTGCATCAGAAATTGCAACATTCATCGCAACATCTTTTAATTGTTGAATAAAATCAGCAGATGAAATTTTTCCGGTTTCATAGTTATTAAAAAACAAGGTACTTTGTAATTCTTGAAGTTTTTTAGCATCAAAAAGAGTAAACATGTCATGTTTTTGCCAGATATCATCAGGTTTTAAATTGATAATCACATTTCCTAAATCAAAAATTAAAGTATCTTTTTTTTGCATGATATAGAATTTGTGTGTTTGATTTTAATAAAATGGTATATTTGCACTCCGAATAATCGGAGCAAAATTAACATTTAATCCATAAAATTAAGCGTTGGTTTTCGGTCCTATAGCTCAGTTGGTTAGAGCACCTGACTCATAATCAGGTGGTCCATGGTTCGAGCCCATGTGGGACCACTTCAATTAAAGTAGTTAAGAAATTAGCTACTTTTTTTGTTTTTACACGGTTATTTCACACACAAATCTCAGCAAAGTTTCTCAGCAAACATCTCCGACTTCGATGTATTTAATAGCAAATTTGAAACTTGCTTTTAACAACTATTATCTTTCAATTACACCTTATTATGAGAATCTTACAACATTCCATACTAATTCTGTAATGCACTAAAACACGTCTTCTTTTATTTTTGTACTAATAAAATGAAGATTATGAAATACGAGACAACTAATACAGCACAGCGTTACTCTACCAAAATTAATATCAACGAGCCGCTCGATGTAAAATATTGGGCACGCGAGTTTGAAATATCTTCTACTATGCTCATGAATATCGTTGATATCGTCGGTACTTCTGCCAATACCATTCGTTTATAATTAATGAAAAAAAGATTCATGGACGCATGGTCTTAGCAGCATCTTTTATTTCACTCGCTTCGGATTGTCTTTTATAAAAGCGTCCCAGCCACTATACTTTTTGCCCGCTTTTGGAATGCCTATCATCGAAAAATGATGACAAACCGCGACAGCCAAACCGTCTGTTGCATCGAGTTGTTTTGGCAAAGCATCTGTTTTTAAAATATGACCAAGCATCGCAGCTACTTGCTCTTTTGCAGCGTTTCCATTTCCGGTAATACTTTGTTTTATTTTCTTCGGAGAATATTCTTGAATCGGAACTTTTTGCGATAGTGCAGCAGCAATGGCCATACCTTGCGCGCGTCCAAGTTTCAACATCGATTGTACATTCTTTCCAAAAAAGGGTGCTTCAATGGCTAGTACTGTTGGTTTAAACGAAACAACAATTTCCAAAACCCTGTCATAGATACATTGCAATCTATCATAATGGTCATCAAACTTTTCGGTATGAATACTGCCAATGGCAATCAATTCCATCGTTAAACCATCTGATGAAATAATACCATAACCAGTAACCTGCGTGCCTGGGTCAATGCCTAAAATAATTTGTTTTGGATTTGCCACGTTGTAAAAATAGGTGTTCATTTGTTGTTTGCATATAAGAACTTCATTTTTTATCAATAAATAAAAAACTATCTTTGAAAATCTTTCATTCCAAATGACAAATTTCTTTCAAAATAAAACATTAAATACCATCATCAAGCTACTCATTTTTATTGGGTTGCTTATCGTATTATATAAGCAAATTTTCTACAACGAAAATCTTCAGAAAGTAATTACACATTTCAAAAATACCTTCAAAGGTGAATATGGTTTATTAGTCTTAGTGTTTTTATTAATGCTATTAAATTGGACGATTGAAACGATAAAATGGAAATATTTAATCAATAAATGGCACGAATTATCCTGGTTAAAAGCAATTGAAGGCATTTTATTCGGTATCACTTTTTCTATGTTTACACCAAATAGAGTTGGTGAATTTGGTGGACGAGTTTGGGCACTAAATACAGATAGAATTACAGCCATAGTTTCCACATTAATTGGCAGTTATGCGCAAATTGTTGTCAATATTTGTTTTGGTGCAGCTGGTTTTTTGTGTTATACTTTCTACGAAGGCAAAAATGATAATTATTTAAATGGTGTTTTTATTTTCTTTTTTATATTGATTGCCTTGGCAACACATCTAACCTATTTTAACCTGGATTTTGTTAGCACCAAATTTTCTAAAATAAAAAAACTTCAAAAGATTAGAAACTATATCGATGTTATTAATAAATACAGTCTAACAGATTTGCTAAAATTAGAGTTTTTATCATTGAGTCGATATTGCATTTATTGTCTCCAATTTATGTTGTTGCTTCGTTTTTTTGGTGTGCAAGTACCACTAACACTAGGTTTTGTGTTAATTAGTGCCATATTCTTTATACAAACCATCAATCCATTTTCAATAGATTTGTTGGATATTGGATTTCGCGGAAACGTCGCATTGTTCTTCCTTAAACCATATACAGACAATGATTTAGGCATTTTAGCGACAACTATAATGTTGTGGTTAATAAATTTAGTCTTTCCAGCTATAATTGGAGCCATTGCGGCACTTCAATTTAAATTTTTTAGAGAGGAATAATTTTTTATCTTTACATTCTAATAACATATACATATGGGCAACGAAACAGGTTTACTTGATGACGATATATTAAAAGCAGACGCGCAAACATATATTGCAGATGCCGTAAAAGGACATCCAAAACAATTAGCATTATTGTTTTTTACTGAAATGTGGGAACGGTTCTCATTCTATGGAATGCGTGCGTTATTGGTATTGTTTATGGTACATCAATTACATTATGCTGATGCAAAAGCGAATTTAATTTATGGAACCTATACAGCGTTGGTTTATTTAATGCCTTTATTTGGTGGTATTGCCGCCGATAAATTTTTAGGTTATCGTAAAGCTATTATTTTAGGTGGAATATTAATGGCAGCAGGTCATTTAATATTAGCAATTCCAACTGAATGGTCGTTTTTTGCAGGCATGGCATTTCTAATTTCTGGAAATGGATTCTTTAAGCCAAATATTTCTACAATGGTTGGTAAACTATATGCACCAGACGATGCAAGACGAGATGGAGCTTTTTCTATTTTTTATATGGGTGTAAATATTGGCGCTGCAATTGGTGGTTTAATTTGTGGATATATTGGACAAAAAATAAATTGGCATTATGGTTTTGGTTTAGCTGGTATTTTTATGGTTATAGGTTTAATCACGTTTATGTTTGGTCAAAAATCATTAGGCGAAATTGGTTTAACTCCAAAAGAATCATCTGGAGTAGAAACGGCCATGTCGAAACAACTGATAGTATTGGTAGCATCTTTAGTAATTATTCCAATATTTATATTCTTGTTTAATAATTACACATTGATGGGAAAAATCATGTTTCCTGTTTGTATTGCTGCAACAATTGCAATGATTATTATCGCATTTCAACAAGATAAAGAAGCAAAAAATAAAATGTTGGCAGCAATAATATTGGTTGCATTTTCTGTTCTTTTTTGGGCATTTTATGAGCAAGGTGGTGGTTCTTTAAATTTATATACAGAACGAAATGTAAATACATTTGGTTTGCCAGCAGCAGCAGTAAATAATTTTATCAATCCATTTTATATTATTTTATTGAGTTTTCCTTTTGCTTGGATGTGGATTCGATTAGCAAATAAAGGAAAAGAACCATCTACTCCAATGAAATTTACACTATCATTTTTACAATTAGGTGTCGGATTCTTATTGTTTGTAATAGGCGCAAAATTGGCATTAAACGGACGTGTTAGTTTCTTGTGGTATGCTTTAGGTTATTTATTGCTAACAACAGGCGAATTGTGTATTTCTCCAATTGGATTATCTATGATTACAAAATTGTCACCAACCAAATACACAGGTATGATGATGGGTTTTTGGTTCTTAGCTTCGGCACTTGGACAACATTTAGCTGGCGTTATCGGTACATTAATGGCAATACCATCTGAAGGCGGTGCAACCACTGTGTCAGCAGTTGAGTCTTTAAGTATATATAGCGGCGTGTTTATGAAAATATTTTATGTGTCGCTTGGTGGAGGTTTGGTACTATTATTGCTGGTACCTATACTGAAACGCTGGTCAGGCGCAACAAAAACTGTATAAAAAGTGTATAAAATACCAACCATACTTGGCATAGTGCTCATTTTCGGATTCTTCTTTTGGGATTCAATTAGTAACGATACAAGCGATCCAACTAAAATTGTACTCTCAGATAAAGATACTCTAGGAAGAAACTGGGACGCAATAGCAGAAGAAAGGAATTTAAAGCTAAAGCAACAAACAGAAATGAATGCTGTTGATGAACAGTAAATCTTGGAAGGAAGATCCATTAAATCCAGAATATGCCAACTAAAAATATTTATGATGATCCATTTCGAACAGAAAAATCTTCTATAGTTATACATCAGTTCCATCAGCTGATGGAAGAGAAATTATTACTGGTTTGAAAATTCTGATTTCGGATAATGGAGATAGATACATGAGTAGACACGATCGAGAAAAATCTTTGAGAAAAGATAAGTATTTAGTTTAATTAGTAATAAATTATAAACATTATTTTTTCCTAGTCTTATTTTTGTAAATATACTTACAAAAAATTAAAAATATTGATAATTGAATCTGCTGTGTTGATAAATTAAATATCAGTTTCATTCCACCAAAATTCATTATTTACGAGCTTTAAAAAATGAGCAAATCCTTGAACTTTGGGCAAGTAACGATGTACAATATCATTTAATAAAAACCTATAAATTCACTGCAACTTCTGGTAAAGTTGGACCCAAACATCGTGAAGGTGATTTGCAAATTCCAGAAGGTTTCTATCAAATAGATACATTTAATCCAAATTCAAAATTTCATCTTTCGTTCAGAATCAATTATCCAAATTTTGCAGATTCTATTCGTAACAAAAACGAACAGAATTTAGGTGGTGATATCTATATTCATGGTGGAAAATCTACAGTCGGTTGTATTCCAATTGGCGATGAAAACATTGAAGAATTGTTTTTTATTTGTGAGATAATCTATCAAAATAATACACCAATTCCAGTACATATTTTTCCTTGTAAAATGGGAGAAAAAAACCTTGCAAAACTATATAAAAAAGATCCGACACAAATTCCATTTTGGAAATCCTCACAACCAATGTATAGATTCTTCCAATCACACAAAATGCTCGGCGAAGTTACTGGTTGCGATGAATTTGGAAATTATCAATTAGCCATTCCTTGGGATTGATGGTTAATCTATCAATAAATCTTATTTCTCTTCCGATGTTTCGGAACTCATTTCTCAAATCTATTTTTATCTTTATAAAATGGAATTAGTAAACGAACAATATGAAATAGATGGTGTTTCAGTTTTGGAACTCTGTAAAGAATTCGGTACGCCATTGTATGTGTACGATGCAGCAGTTATTGAGCGACAATACAATCGACTTAAAAATGCATTTGGCAAGACTAAAATTGATGTACATTATGCTTGTAAAGCATTAAACAACATCAATATTTTAAAATTGATAAAGAATTTAGGTGGTAGTTTAGATACCGTTTCTATTCAGGAAGTACAACTTGGTTTAAAAGCTGGATTTGAAGCTAAAGATATTATGTACACACCTAATTGCGTCAATATTGACGAAATCAATCGTGCAGTTGAGTTTGGTGTAAACATCAATATCGATAATCTTTCTATTTTAGAACAATTTGGAAATTTATATAAAGACACTTATCCTGTCTGTGTGCGTATCAATCCACACATTATGGCTGGTGGAAATCAAAAAATTTCAACAGGTCACATCGATTCTAAATTTGGAATTTCAATTTATCAGTTGCGTCATTTAGAGCGCGTGGTGAAATCAACCAACTTAAAAGTAATTGGCTTGCACATGCATACAGGTTCTGATATTTTAGATGCTGATGTGTTTTTGCGCGGCGCTGATATTTTATTTGAAGCGGCACAAAGTTTTAAAGATTTGGAATATTTGGATTTCGGAAGTGGTTTTAAAGTGAAATATCACGAAAATGATAACACCACAAACATAGAAGAATTAGGCGCAAAAATTAGCGAACGCTTTCAGGAATTTTGCAAAAATTATGGCAGAGAATTAACGCTTGTTTTTGAACCAGGAAAATATTTAGTAAGCGAAAGCGGATTTTTATTTGTACGTACAAACGTAATAAAACAAACCACAGCAACTGTTTTTGCTGGAGTCGATTCTGGACAAAATCATTTAATTCGACCTATGATGTATGATGCATATCATCACATCACCAATGTTTCCAATCCAAACGGAATTGAGCGCATTTACACAGTGGTTGGCTACATTTGCGAAACAGATACTTTCGGTTGGGACAGAAAATTGAATGAAGTACGCGAAGGCGATATTTTAGTATTACACAATGCTGGTGCGTATGGTTATTCAATGTCGTCTAACTATAATTCGCGTTATAGACCAGCAGAAGTTTTAATACATAATGGCAAAGCAAAATTAATTCGACGAAGAGAAAATTTAGACGATTTATTGGCTACACAAATTGAAGTTGAGTTGTAATGTTTTTATTTTTTTTGTTAACTTAATTAATTATTTTTCATACTCTATAAAACCGATATACTTTAAGAATTTTAACTGATTTATTGTATATTTGCTACTCATAAAATTTTCCTTTGGAAATAAAAAGTTATGTCAGAAAAAGCAACCAATATTCATCCAATTTTTAACCAACTCTTGCAACGCAGCGATAAAGAAAATTTATTGCATCAAAAAGCAATCTGTATTTGGATGACAGGTTTGTCTGGTTCTGGAAAATCTACCATTGCTCAAGGTTTAGAAAAAAAATTACATCATAACGGAATTCTGACGACTATTTTAGATGGCGACAATGTACGTTCAGGAATCAATAACAATTTAGGTTTCTCTGAAGAAGATAGAACAGAAAATATTCGCCGAATTGCAGAAATCAACAAACTTTTTTTACAAACAGGAATTGTAACTATCAACTCTTTTGTAAGTCCAACAAAAGACATTCGAGATTTAGCAAAAACTATTATTGGCGAACAAGATTTTTACGAAGTATACATCAATGCATCGTTCGATGAATGTGCCAAACGCGATGTAAAAGGTTTATACAAAAAAGCATTAAATGGTGAAATTAAAAACTTCACCGGTTTAGATGCACCGTTTGAAGCACCAACAAATGCTGTTTTAGAAATCAAAACGGCAGAGCAAAGCATTGAAGAAAGCATCGAAACTATTTATAATTTCTTTATAAAAAATATTAAACAAATGTAGGCAGTATTATAGTATGCAGTAGGCAATACTGCATACTGCATACTCACATACTAAAAACTATATCATGACCGACTATCACTTAAACCATCTTAAAGAACTCGAAGCAGAATCAATATATGTGTTGCGCGAAGTTGCTGCACAATTTGAAAATCCATGCCTTTTATTTTCTGGTGGAAAAGATTCTATTGTAGTATTGCATTTGGCATTAAAAGCATTTTATCCAGCAAGTGTTCCGTTTACTTTATTGCATGTCGATACTGGACACAATTTCCAGGAAGCATTGGATTACCGCGATGAATTAGTAAAAAAACATGGCTTGCGTTTATTAGTTGCTTCTGTACAAGAAGCAATCGACAATGGTTCTGTGCGTGAAGAAAAAGGTTTTAATGCTTCGCGAAATGCACTGCAAACAATTCCATTATTAGAAGCCATCGAAAAAAATAAATTCGATTGTGCCATGGGTGGCGCACGTCGCGATGAAGAAAAAGCAAGAGCAAAAGAACGTTTCTTTTCGCATCGAGATGAGTTTGGACAATGGGATCCTAAAAACCAACGACCAGAATTATGGAATATTTTTAACGGTAGAAAACATGTTGGCGAACATTTTCGCGTGTTTCCAATTTCTAACTGGACAGAAATGGATGTTTGGCAATACATTTATCAGGAACAAATAGAAATGCCAAGTCTATATTTTTCACATAAACGAAAAGTATTTGAACGTGATGGTGTTTGGTACGCTGCATCAGAATTTATTCAAAACAAACCAACTGAAATTATTGAAGAACGCATAGTGCGTTTCCGTACAGTTGGTGATATTACTTGCACTGGTGCTGTGTTTTCAGAAGCAGCAACATTAGAAGATATTATACAAGAAGTTGCAGCTTCTCGCACTACAGAACGTGGCACACGTGCAGATGACAAACGAAGCGAAGCAGCCATGGAAGACAGAAAAAAAGCTGGTTATTTTTAGTCATTGGTTGTTAGAGATTAGACAATAGTAGAAAGATTAAAAATGATATTAGAAATTAGTTTATTGTATAAAAATGGGTTTAGAAGATTTAGAAGTACATAAATTAGCAAAACAATTTTCTAATGAGATTTGGGAAATAGTTTTATTGTTTAATTACTTTGAAAGAGATACTGTTGGAAAACAACTTTGCAAGTCTGCTGATTCAATTTCTGCAAATATTGCAGAAGGTTATGGTAGATTTTTTTACAAAGAGAATAAACAATTTTGTTATTATTCAAGAGGTTCTATTTTTGAAACAAAAGATTGGATAACAAAATTAAAAGATAGAAAAATAATTACAGAAGAAAGATTTTTAGATTTAGATGACAAATTAAATACAATTGGCAAAATGCTAAATGGATATATAAAAGCAATTGGCAAAGCCAATACTGAAGAAAAATAATTTTACCAAAATCCATTTTACTATTATTATTACCAAATGACCAATGACTTAATGACCAATGACTAATTAAATGGAACAAAAAAGACATTATTTCTATTCACTAAATACCATGCGATTTTTTTTCGCGTTGATAGTAATATTGATACATGTTGAATTATATCGTGGTTATATTTTTGAAAATACTTTGCTCGAAAAATCAAAATTATTGCGTGATATTGGCCCAGTTTTAGTTTCGTTTTTCTTTGTGATCAGTGGATTTTTAATTTCTTATTTTTTATTATTAGAGAAGAAAAAAAACGGCAGCATCAGCTATAAAAAATTTTACAAAAGCAGAATTTTGCGCATTTGGCCTTTGTATTATTTAACCATCATTATCTATTGGAAAATCTTACCAAATCTTCCAATTTTAGAATCATTACATAATGCATTTTTCTTTGTACAACAAAATCCATCCAAACATGGAATGCTGCTTTCTGAAAATAATTATTTTATTATTAGTATGCTGTTTTTGCCTCAATTCACCTATTCAATTGCTTCTATAATTGATGGCATTGCAACGTATGCAACGTTTACTTGGAGCATTGGTGTAGAAGAATTTTTCTATTTATTTTGGCCATTTGTTTTAAATAAATCTAAAAATGAAAAAAAAGGAATTACAAAAGTATTTGTTTTTTATTTTGCAATATATGCACTCTCTATTTTGGCTTTAGTCGTAAGTAAATATGTATTACACAGCGGACTTTTGTCCAAACTATCAACGTTTGCTGTATTTTCTGTCTATTTAAACAGAATTAGCTGTATGTGCGTTGGTGGTTTTGGTGCTTATATGGTAATCAATAATATGGATGTACTGCAAAAATATTGCACCGTTCCAAGAGCATATTTCGCCACTGCATTAATCATTATTTTATTAGTTACAGGAATTTTTACGCAAGATGTTTTAGCCATTTTGTACATGTATGTGATTCTATGTATAATTGTTTTCGGAAAGCCAATTCCAGTATTAGATAATAAAGTTTTTTCTTATTTAGGACAAGTAACGTACGGCATTTACATGTATCACTCTATGGTAATTCCGTTGGCGTATGTGTTGTTGAAAAAATATAATGTATTCAACATGTATTCTTTATATTTCTGTTCATATGCAGGCACTATTTTAGTTGCCATTTTTTCTTATGAAGTTTTTGAAAAATTCTTTATCAGATTAAAAGATAAAAATTTACTCGCTTTTATACCATCAAACAAATCATAATTATCAAATAAATTACTATACAGATAAAATAAATAACCAATGACTAATGACTTAATGACCGATGAATTTGATTCTAAAGCATACTTAGATATGGAACTGTTGCGCTTTAGTACAGCTGGTAGCGTTGACGATGGAAAATCAACGTTAATTGGAAGATTATTGTACGATAGCAAATCTATTTTCCAAGATCAAATGGATGCGATAGAAGCTGCTTCTGCAAAACGTGGCGAAGAATATGTAAACCTAGCGTTGCTAACCGATGGCTTGCGTGCAGAACGCGAACAAGGCATCACCATTGATGTTGCATACAGATATTTTTCTACACCAAAAAGAAAATTTATTATTGCAGACACACCAGGTCATATTCAGTACACACGAAACATGGTTACTGGTGCGTCAACAGCAAACTTGGCTATCATTTTGGTCGATGCTCGCAAAGGAATAATTGAGCAAACGTATCGCCATTCTTACATTGCTTCTTTGTTACAAATTCCACACATTATTGTTGCTATCAATAAAATGGACTTGGTAAATTGGGACGAAAAAACGTTCAATAAAATTGTACAGGAATACAAAGCGTTTGCTTCAAAATTAGATATTAAAGATGTGCATTTTATTCCGATTTCTGCGTTAGAAGGCGACAATGTTGTCAACCGTTCTGAGAAATTAGATTGGTACAAAGGTCCAACCTTATTGTATTTACTAGAAACGATTCATATTGGTTCTGATATCAATCATATTGATGCACGTTTTCCAGTGCAATATGTTATTCGTCCAATGAAAAATGATTACCACGATTTTCGTGGTTATGCAGGCAGAATTGCAGGTGGCGCTTTTCGCGTTGGCGATAAAGTGAAAGCATTGCCAAGTGGTTTCTCTTCCAAAATAAAATCGATTGTTACGATGGATGGTGATTTGCAGGAAGCATTTGCACCGCAAAGTGTAACTATTACATTAGAAGATGAGATCGATATTTCTCGTGGTGATATGATTGTGCGCGAAAATAATGTGCCACAAATTGAGCAAGAATTTGATGTGATGTTGTGTTGGATGAATGAGAAAAAATTAGTGCCACGTGGTAAATATATTTTACGACACACCAGTCGCGAGTGCAAATGCATTATAAAAGAAGCGAAATACAAACTCAACATCAATACACTACAACGAATTACTGATGATATAGAAATTGGTTTGAATGATATTGCGCGCGTTTCCATTCGAACCACAGTTCCATTATTTTTTGATAGCTACAGAAAAAACAGAATCACAGGCAGCATTATTTTAGTTGATGAATCAACGAACGAAACCGTTGCTGCTGGTATGATTGTGTAGAGAAATAGAAAGAAAAAATCTCATTAGTGTTTTTCCGTAGTTGAGTATTTTAGGATAAAGGTTCTATTCTTCATTAAATTTGTATAATGAAAATATACGAAGAAAAGTAGTTGACTTTGTATAGACTGTAGGTTGCAATAAAGTTGAAAATAAAATCAATTCACCAAAATCATATCAGATTGATTCTGTTGTCTACAAACAATTTGATACTCTATCAAATACATTGTTGTTTACATATACTTACATACCTTCAAATATTGATGTCTTCGAAGATGTTTTTAAACGAAATGACACAACAACATATTTAAGTAAAGATTTTTATTTAAGTCATTTTAACAGCAATTCGATTGTGGAAACAAAGGTAACAGAATTTTCACACGATGTATCTGGAATAATATGGTCAAGACGGAAATTATCAGCACCATTATCTATATTTTAATACTAACAATATGATTGATTCAGTTGTGCATCTAAGAATTGGTGTCTTTTCTATCATTGATCCAACACTATTATTGGACACTACAACAGAAACATATCTATATGAATACGTTAATGACAACCTTACTTCGATTTCATTAAATGGAGCTTCTCTACTAAATTTTAATTACAGTTCTTATTTAAACCAGAAAGACTTAATTGGTTTGGATGTAAATGAATTTTTAGGATACTTTAATTTCATTCACACAAATTTTACAGATTATTACTTAAACGGATTTATGGATGATATAGGTGAATATCAAAAAAATTGTTTGATCCATAATTTTAATAGTGGAAACTCTAATTCAAAATATTTAGTTTCTGAACCATCACTTGAATATTATTTTGATGTTGCTAAAAATAATAGAATAAAAGAAATATCAAATCCAATTAACAACAAAAAATCTCAGCAATTTCTATTTTATTATAAAGATTAGAATCTAATTGTTTTCATTAACTTCAATTTTAATTACATATATGGTTTGTGTCTCATGAAACATACTATTGTAAATAAAATCATCTTCATCACACCAATCAAATAAATCATAGTTCGTACAAATTCTGTAAAGATTAATTTACTTGTAATACTTCTTTGCGTTCTTTGCGCCTTTGCGTGAAATATCCTATCTTTGCACTCGATGCAATCAACAAAAACTATTGGCATTATTGGTGGTGGACAACTTGGTAAAATGTTCATCGAAAATGCATCGAAAATTTCTGCAATAATTAATATTTTAGATAGAGACGCAACTTGTCCTGCAAGTACAATTGCCAACCAACATATTGTTGGCAGCATTACAGACGCTGATGAAATTCAAAAACTTTCTGATATTTCTGATGTTTTAACTTGGGAAATTGAACACATCAATGTCGATAAATTAATTGAACTTCAACAACAAGGTAAAACCATTATTCCAAATCCTGAAATCTTGAAAATTATACAAGATAAAGGAACACAAAAGACTTTCTACAAAGAGAATAATATACCAACGGCTGCATTTTTTATTGCAACAAATAAAGAAGATGCAAAAGAAAAATTAGCACAAACCAATTTTAAAAAAGTAGCCGTAAAAGCAAGCACTGGTGGTTATGATGGCAAAGGTGTTTTTATTGCTGATGTAAAATCTATTTTAGAAAATGAAGTAGAAATTCCATTTGATGGTGATTTGATGATAGAAGAATTTATACCATGTAAAAAAGAATTAGCCGTTTTAGTAGCGCGCGATATTCATGGAAATAATGCTGTTTATCCAGCTATAGAAATGGAATTTAATGAAAGCAATTTAGTTTCGTTTCTAATTTCACCAGCAAATATTGATGTTTCGATAGAACAAAATGCAAAAAAAATTGCTTTACAATGTGCTGATGCATTTAACAGCGCAGGTTTATTTGCCATAGAATTTTTTCTGACAGAAAATGATGAATTATTAGTCAATGAAATTGCACCACGACCACATAATTCAGCGCATCATACTATTGAAGGTTTTTATACTTCGCAATACGAACAACTCTTGCGTGTGTTGTTAGATAAACCGTTAGGTTCTACAGAAATGATTGCGCCTTGCGCCATGGTGAACATTGTTGGTGCTGAAAATGGTGAAGGCAACTATCGCTTAAAATATGAAAAAGAATTGATGCAACTACAAGGCGTTTTCATTCATTTATACGGCAAAAAAACAAGCAAACCAAACAGAAAACTTGGACATGTTACAATTGTACATTCAGATAGAAATGAATTAATTAAATTAGCAGAAAAAGTACGAACTTTAGTGGAAGTTGAGATTGTAAAATAATATCACAGAGAACTCAAAGGAAACACAGAGTTTACAGAGATTTTTGTTTATTGTGCTCTGTGAAATCTTAGTGCAACTCTGTGATACAAAAAAATAGTGTATGAAAAAAGTAGCAATAATAATGGGTTCCGACAGCGACTCACCAGTCATGCAAGAAGCAGCAAAAGTGCTCACTGAATTTGGAATTGAATTTGAATACACGATCATTTCTGCACATCGAACACCAGAACGCATGTATGAGTTTGCACGCACTGCACACGAACAAGGTGTTGAAGTAATTATTGCTGGTGCTGGTGGTGCAGCACATTTGCCAGGCATGGTTGCAGCGATTTCGCCGTTGCCTGTAATTGGCGTTCCTGTGCAAAGCAAAAGCTTGAATGGTTTGGATTCTTTATTGTCAATTGTGCAAATGCCAGGTGGTGTTCCTGTTGCAACAGTAGCTATAAACGGTGCAAAAAATGCAGGCATTTTGGCAGCTCAAATTTTAGCTACGCATGATGATAATTTACTTCAAAAAGTAATAGAGTATAAAAGGAATTTAGAAAACGAAGTGATAGAAAAAACGAAAAATTTTAAACCATAACATGTCACGCGAATTATCATTTTACGAAAGACATAAACAAGAATTAATTAAAGAAGGTACAGATTGGAAACCAATCAATCAAGTTCAATTAGAACTAATAAAAATCATTGAAAAAATTACGGAAACCTTAGAAGCATTAAAAGAAACCGTTGATGATGATAATTTATTTGCAGATGCAAAAACCATTGATACTTATGTTTTTGACAGCTACCAAACAACTGTGAAATTATGTAGTTGTTTGGATTGTGAGATGCATATTTTATACATGGAAAATGCAGCCATTGTTCGTTACAACATGATACAATTATATAATTTTATTGGAAGTGTAAGAATGTTTTCAGAATATAAAGATGAAATTATTATTGAAAAAGATTACTTATCAATTTTGGCAGATGAGCATAAAGAATTTAAAGAAACATTTATAAAATGGACATCGCATTTTGAAAAAGATGATATGAAAGATGACTGGAATTTGTTTTAGTAATAGTTTGAATTATTCTATTTCAGCATTTCTAAAAACCAATCCTTATCAGGCAAGTCTGCAACTTGTTCAATTTCATTTTTTAGTTTTAATTTTTTTGATTTTGAGACATCAATATTGGCATATAATTTCTCGCTAAATTTTATAATATTTTTGTATCGTTCTTTGTGATAGCCAATTTTTTTCTGCCGAAATAAATACACTTTAAATGTATTAAGCAAACCAACCAATGCTTCGTATTCTTCTGTTTCAAAATATATTTTTACCAACATAAATTTGGCTGCTAAATTCCATAAAGTATCACTGTATTCAATGCTCAATAAAATTGGCATTGTTTTTTTATAATTTTTTTGTGTGAAGTATAATCGTGCTTTGTTAAACGAAATCGTGTTTTCTCTGGTTGATTCATTTAAATATTCACCGTATGTTTTTATGAAATTTTCTACACCAACATAATCTTGTAGTTTCAAGCCAATAAAAACTACATTGGTAAAGGTGAAACGACTCAGTTCATTATTGTCTAATAAATATTTTTTATCAAGAGAATGAAGATAAAGTTTGTAGGCAGTTTCTGCAAAAAGCAATTCGCTCGAATTTAATTTTTTGATGCAATGATTAATGCACAATAGAAAAATATCTTTCAATTCATGTTCTGTAAAACAAGATTCATGTTTGTAAACAGCTTCCACACATTTTTTAAAATAACTATTTTCATTGGTGTTGGTTAATGTTTTATAGGCGAAAAAATAAATTTCAATAGCTGGTGTAAATGCTAATTTCTCACTTTCAATTTGCTCAATAATAAATGGCAAAAACGCAAATGAATATTGTTGATTACTTACATTTTGATGTGTGATAGAAATACACGCATACTTCAAAATTTCCGCAGCAGTATATTGATGAATCGTATCAGAAATAGATTGAATATTAAATGATTTTTCTCTTGAATTTTGACTCAATAATTGAAACTGTTCTATTTCCAGTTGTATCGTTTCTAAATAAAAAGAAGCATCTTGTTTGGCTTGTAGATGTTGTGTTGTTTTTATTTTTTGTAAAACAACTTGCGCTTGTTCTAATAATTGATGTTGTTGTAAATTTTTTGCTAAAGCAATTTGTTGTTCATTTCTGTTTTTATAAAGTAAGAATACGCTAAAAAATCTTCCAATGTTTGTGTGCAAAGCGACATCACATGGCGCAATCGCAAGTCGTCATAAACGTTGCTTTTTGGATATAAATAAGAAAAAGCGCGATTTTTTTGCAAAGTAACCGCAGAAAATGCCTTTCTGGAATCTAAAAACGCAATAAAATTTCGGACATCTTCATGCACATTTGCAATCGGTGAAGCTATCCATTTAGTTAATAACCGATGTTCTTCTTTATTGAGAGAAAGATATATTTTGACTAATTTACTTTCCAGCATAACATAAAAACTATTTATCAAAAATAGTATAAAAATATCGGACAAACTATATTAATTGTAATTTTTTATTGCAGTATTCGTGCGCACATTTGTATCGTAAACAACTATAAAAATTAAATGTCATGGAAAAATCAACAATACATCAGCAAAACACGATACATAATTCTATCTATTATTTACATAATGGATTTATGCCTATTAAAAATTATAAATCAGAAAATAGATTTACTAACTTTAAAATACACTATATGAAAACACTCTTGAAAATCAGTTTAGCTTTTATAATTTTTGTAAGCTACAATAATTTATTTGCAAGTGGTTGGCAACAAAAGTTAGATTTAATCAACCCTAGTGACAGAGCAGCAAATTCAGAAATTGAGATAATGCCGAATGGTAATTGTTTAATTGCCACTAATTTTGCACAACCTTGGGACACGGCTATCTATTTACATCAATACACAAAAGAAAATGGCGAAATTTTACTGTTTAATTTTAGTTATGTAGCTAATATAGCTAACAAACAGGTACAAAAAGTTCATGCTATAAAATATATTTCAGCCATAGAAAAATACATTTTGATTTATGAAGTATATGATCCAAGTTATAGTTTTAATGCCATAATCTATTATCAGATTATTGAATCTCTTGAACCGTTTGTAATTCAGCCGAAACATTTATTGTATGCCTTCAAAAATGACGATTTGTACTCAAACAAATTAATTGTTTCTGAAACAAATTCAGTTATTGAAGTTGGTTTTTCAACTACTAAATTTGATAATATAAACAATCATGTTAGAGATTCGATTAATTTTCATAGAGCAAAAATTTCATTCTCAAATTTAGATACTGTTGCACAAACAGATTCTCTTGTAATTCCAAATAAATACAGTTCATCAAGTATTCAATATGCTTTGTATACTATGAAAAAAGTGCAGAATGATTACATTTTAAACGTTAGCAATAATGTTAATAACACCAATGTGTATTATGCGAGATTAATAAAAGTACATGCTGATTTAAGTTGGGATTCTGCTGCTGTTTATTATCCAAATGGATTTATTTCACCTCAATTATTAGACAATGGAAATCTATTGGTAAAACACAACTTCAGAGGTCCTGCAAATGGTGATGGCGGCTTTACGACTACTGATGTTTACAACAGCAATTTGCAACCATTATTTGCAATAGATTCTACGTCACTTCCTGGTAGCGCAGCCATATTTATTGAGCCAAAAGATGGTACACTTATAAATATTGAAGGTGATTATTATCCAAACCAACCAGCAGAATATGGTATGGTAAAAGAAATTATCGATATCAATAATCGCAAAGCTAAAAAACAAGAAATATGGCATATCAATTATCCTGAAGGAATTTCATACAGAAATTTTAATATTGTTTCGCAAACAACCTTTAAAGATGGTTATGCATATTTGTTTGGTTTGATAGCAGGACCCAATAATAGAAATCTGTATTTAATTCAAATAGATTCTTTAGGAAATGTGTATAATAATTTAATTAGAGGAAATGTAATTGGTGATTTTGATAATGATTGTGCGTTTGATACTGGTACAGATGTACGCATGAGAAACATCACTGTTACAGCAAACATTGATACGAACGTGCTTTTTACATCAACAGATAATGATGGTTATTATCAGTTTGCAACGAATAGTGCTGGAACTGTAAAAATTGCATCCAGAAATAATTTTAGATATCCATTATGGAAAAAAGGTGCATGTAATGATACTATAATTGCACAATTAACTACTGATGTAAGCATTGATTCTGTCAACTTTAATTTCACACCAATTGTATCTTGCATTGGTCTAACCGTAGATGTTGCACTTAGAAGATTTCGTCATTTAGATCCACAAATTTTTTATGATGTAAATTATTGTAATGTTGGAACCGTATCAGCTAATAATGCATACATTGATATAAAAGTAGATCCAGTTTTAATAGTTGATTTTGCGACTGGAACTTATGGAAATACAATACCATTTACCAATTTAGGCAACAATGTATATCGCTTCGATATTGTTGGTGTTTCTATTTTTGATTGCGGACAATTTACAGTTTACTTACATGAAAGACCAGAAGCAATTTTAGGACAAACAGTTTGTATAGAAAGTCATATTTATCCAGATGATGTTTGTGTGTTGCCGAATTACACTGGAGCTATAATTGAAGCAAGCGCAGTTTGTTTGGGTGATAGTGTTCGTTTGCAATTACAGAATACAGGTGGCAATATGCAAGCACCCAAAAAATATATTGTCATTGAAGATCAGGTAATCAGAAAAATACAAAATTATCAACTGCCAACTAACGGAACAGTTACAGAAACGTATCCATCTGATTCTGGAAAAACTTACCGAATTATTGCAGAACAAGAATCAGATTTTCCACGTGAATTAGGCGATAAATATACAACTGCTGCTATTGAAGGTTGTCGACCAAATCCTGAAGATCCTTTTTCAACTGGCTTCATTACACCATATCCTAATTATGATGGCGCACCTTATTTTTCTACAGATTGCAGAATGATTGTTGGCAGCTTTGATCCTAATGAAAAAGAAGCATCGCCTGCTGGTTATGGTGCTCAACATTTTATCGAAGAGAATACAGATATCAACTATACTATTCATTTTCAAAACACAGGAAACGATACTGCATACAAAGTAGTTATAGTGGATACTATTTCATCAACATTAGATATTAATACGTTGATTCCATTAGTTGCAAGTCACGATTATAGATTTGAAAGAATAGACAGTAACGTAGTACGTTTTGTTTTTGATTCTATTTATTTGGTAGATAGTGTGCACAACGAACCACTATCACATGGTTTTGTAAAATTCAGTATTCAACAAAAATTAGACAATCCAATTGGCACTAAAATATATAACAACGCATCTATTTATTTTGATAGAAACGAAGCCATTGTAACGAACACTACGTTTCATACCATTGGAAAAGATTTTATACAAGTAAGATTATTAAGCAGCACAAAAAACTCAACATATAATGTAAAAGAAGTAAAGATTTTCCCGAATCCATTTCGCGAACAAACACAAATTATAGTTGAATCAAATGAATTAAAAAATGCTGTTTTAGTATTGATGAATTTAGAAGGACAAATCATAAAAACAATTCCATCTTCGAACAATAATTTGTTTACTATTTACAGAGAAGATTTAGCAAATGGAATGTATTTGTTTAAAATTTTAGAAGACAATAATGAAGTAACAACAGGCAAATTAATTGCGCAGTAAATAATATTGTTAGTTAATAAAAACAGGAAGTACAAGCTTCCTGTTTTTTATTTTTCTATCAAATCTCTAATCACCACACTAGCACAAACACTGCCAAAGGTTGCAGGTAAATAGGAAATAGTACCATAAGCAGATTTCTTGTAATTTTTTCCATCCGTTAAAATCAACGATTTTCTATCAGGCAATTCAGTAGAAAAAACTACAGGAATTCCAGTATAAATTTTTTCTCTTTTTAATCGTTTACGAACCATCTTTACAAATACGCAGTTATATGTTTCTGCTAAATCAGCAACAATTAGTTTTGTTGGATCCATTTTTCCACCAGCACCACCACTCATCACAATCTTCTTTTTTGATGCATGCGCAGCTTTCAATAAATTTATTTTTGGTGTGATGCTATCTATTGCATCAATGATATAATCATAGTTGTGCAAACTAACAATCTCATATGCTTTTTCTGGTGATAAGAATTCTTTAATTACGTTTAATTTAATTTCAGGATTAATGTCTTTTAAGCGTTCTGCCATCCAATCAGCTTTGCTGACACCATGTGTTGACGACAATGCTGGTAATTGTCTGTTTCTGTTGCTCGGATCCACCACATCACCATCTACAATCGTCATTTCGCCAACACCAGCTCGTGCAATAAATTCTGCAGCAAACGAACCAATACCACCTAATCCAACCACCAATACATGACTATTAATGAGTTTGTTTAATTTCTCTTCACCAATTAATGCAGTTGTTCTCGAAATCCAATGCTTGTCTTGCATTTTAATTTTTTAACCGCAAAGGTAGCAAAGTTTTTTTTCGCAAAGAATAGGAAGAAAACATAATAGTTAGTTTGATTTGCCAATGCGTTAATTATTTTTAACCACAAAAGGCACAAAAGAAAACAAAAGCAGTTGCATTAAATTATTTTCGTTCCCAATAATTAATATCTTTTATATTCTGAATAATATGGAGATAATTTTCATAACGTGTTGCAGCAATTTGTGTGTTTTCAACTGCTTTTTTCACGGCACAATTCGGTTCATTTTGATGTAAGCAATTATTAAACTGACAATCTTCTGAAAATTCTTTTATATCTTTAAAATAGCCAGAAACTTCTTCTGGTTCAACTTGCAACAACATAAATTCTTTAATACCAGGCGTGTCAATAATAAATGAATTTGGTAAAATTTCAAACATCGTTGCAAAAGTAGTAGTATGCATACCTTTGCCCCATTTTTCAGATATTTTTCCAGTTTTTAAATTCAATTCCTTATTGATAGAATTTAATAAAGTTGATTTTCCAACACCAGAATGTCCAGCAACTAATGTTGTTTTATTTTCAAGAATAGAGTTTAAGTCATTAATTCCATTCATATTTATTGCAGAACCAGAAAATACTTCATAACCAATTTGAGGATAGATTAAAGTCAGATAATCAAATATTTCTTTCTCTTTGTTTGAAAGTGTCAAATCAATTTTATTAATGACAATTTTTACGGGAATATGAAATGATTCAGCAGCAGCAATGAATCGATCAATAAAACCTAATGAAGTGCGCGGTTGTGCAATCGTAACAATTAGCAAAGCCAAATCAATATTGGACGCAATAATATGTCGCTGATGTTTATTTCGCGGTGACTGACGAATAATATAATTGTTGCGATTGTGTATTTCGTTAATGATAAATTCACCACCTTCTGTTTTTTCTAACGTAACAAAATCGCCAACTGCAATCGGATTCGTCGTGTCTAATTCTTCTAATTTAAATTTACCTTTTAGGCGCGCTGGAACTATTTTATCATCTAATAAAACTTGATACCACGAGCCAGTTGTTTGTAAAATGCGTCCTTTCAAATTAGTTATTATTTTTTTAGACCTTCAAGGTTTTAAAAACCTTGAAGGTCTAAAAGTTTTATCGATTAATTCTTTTTATTTCTTCCAAGAATTTTATATCATTTTCTATTGCAGTACCAATAACGACAACATCGGCGCCAGCTAAAAACGCAGTTTCAATTTGTTCTATTGAACGAATGCCACCACCGACAATTAATGGAATATTGATTTGTTTTTTTACTGCTTTTATTATCTCTTTAGATACTGAATTTTGTGCACCACTTCCAGCTTCTAAATAAATAGTTTTTAAACCTAATTGTTCGCCAGCCAACGCAGTGCATGCAGCAATTGCTGGCTTGTTCGCTGGAATTGGTGTAGTGTTTGATATGTATGAAACTGTTGTTTGTGTGCCACTTTCAATCAGCATATAACCAGTAGAAATAATGGTTAATTTAGATTGTTTTAAAATTGGAGCAGCCAACACATGGTTGCCAATTAATAGTTCTGCATTCCTTCCGGAAATTAAACTCAACAATAAAATGCCATCTGCTTTAGTAGAAATTTGCGACGGATTGCCTGGAAATAAATACACTTTTTTTGCTGTTTTTTTGATTATAGCAATAATTTCATCCAAATTATTTTTTAATAATAAACTTCCGCCAACTAAATAAAAATCAACTTTTGCCAATTCAGCTTGTTGTATTGTTTTTACTAATTTTTTAGCATCTGTTTTGTCTGGATCAATTAAAACAGCTATTTGCTTTTTTGAAGTGTTTAAATTCATTAAGTAAAAGTAATAAGTTATTTGTTATAAGTTATTTGTATTGCTTTTTTTATTTTAACTAATAACGTTTAACTAATAACAACAACCATTTTGATTCTGTACTTTTACATAATAATTTTTTATAGTGAAAAATGAAATTCTTTTAGATCTTGCATATGAAGCAATTTGGCTGATTGTTGCTGCCGTTGCATCTATAATTTTAATTTATCCAATTTACACAAAAATTAGTCAGCAGTTTTTAGTGTATTTATGTTGGTCGTTGTTTTTAGTGTTTACGTATGTACGTGGAATTTTGTTTATGCAACGTTCTATCATTTTCCGTAATGTGTTTGTGAAAATTCTATTATTTGTTTTAAATATTGTACTATTTATTTTTGTATTGAATCAGTATTATTCATTTAACAATGTTTTTGATGTTTACAATTATACGTTGCCAGTAAACGAATTTCAACACATCAAATCCGGAACCGAGGTAGATGATTTGTTATACATAAAAAAACTCACTATTTTTTCTGGAACAGTTGCCATGGTTTTAATTGTGTTGATGGAAATGCGATTGGTACATGCATTCTTTAAATATCGACAATTAGATAAGTATATTTAATTACTTGCCGTGGTTTGTATCTCACAAACCAAAAAAATAAATGTTTCGTGAGGCACGAAACATGGCTTGAATTTTAATACGGAATTACTTCAATGTGTTTTTCGTATTTGCGAATATATTGTTGAATCAGTTTTTTGCATTCAGTATATTCTTGCTGTGGTTTTATAATGTCTTTCAACTCATTTGGATCGTTGATATATGCAGGTTCAAAAAACCATGACCTTTGTATTCGTTGTTTTCAATTTGAATAACACTGCGCTCAGAGCCACCGCGACCAACATCAATTATAAAACAATTTTTGTACGGATACACATAGCGCGACAATACATTATGTAAACGCGAATTGTATTGCAATGCATTATCAATTTTTTTAAAAGTTGGTTCTAGTTTAAAACTCGTTAAAATAGAATGCAGCATTTTTTCTGCTTTAAATTTCGATGAAAATTTCAATAATGGATTTTCATCTTCTTCCAACATTTTCACCATTAATTTTTGAAATCCATACATATCTGTTTCCGAAAATAATCCAAATTTATAGGTGAAATTTGACGAAGGTTTATTAAAAACTGGTTTTAATTTTCTTACCTCTTGTGATTCAGTTAAACCAGCAATTAATTCATTTCCTGTAAGCATAAATGAAATATCGTAAATCGCTTCGTGTAGTTGTAGTTTTTGTTTGTCGCTTGTTTTTTTAGAAAAATAATGATGAATATATTCACGTATATTTTTGCTTTTATCAATAAATAAAACATTGCCGTCTTTATCGTGAAAATAAAGCACACCAACTTCTTCAGGCAAAATTTGTAATGCGTTTTTGTTCAGATTTTTTGGCAGATATAATTTTGTACCATCATCATCTAGCATTTCTTTCAGCAAATTATTTTTATCGGCTTCAATTAATTTTTCCAACAACAAAGCTGTAGCAGCAGCGTCGCCAAATGCGCGATGTCTGTTGTCAACAGGCAATCCTAAATCTCTGCATAAATTACCTAAGCTATGCGATTTTATATGTGGAAATATTTTTCTGCTTAACTGAACCGTACAAATATTTTTTTGCGTGAATGGAATATTCAATCTGCGAAATTCGCTTTTTATAAAGTTGTAATCAAACTTTGCATTGTGTGCCACGAAAATTTTTCCTTCTAATAATTCTAACAAGGTTTCTGCAACATCTTCAAATTTTGGTGCTGTGCGAACCATCGAGTTGGTGATACCTGTAAACGTAGAAATAAAACCACCAATTTCTTTTTCAGGATTGATTAAAGTAGTGTATTCGCCAGTCTTATTTTTGCCATCATGCAATACAATTCCAATCTCGATAATGCGTTCCGAGTTATGGTTTCCACCTGTTGTTTCTAAATCTATTATTGCAAACATGATTAAAAATTAACGGTTAATAGTTATCCGTTTTGACATATGATTTATGATGAATGATTTTTATTTTTTTTACCTAATAACTTTTTACCTTATAACACATAACTTCATAACCTATCTCAAATCCAATTCAGTATTATCGCCAATATTTAAACTTTGTGTTGAACCTTGTATCACTGAATCGCTGCCAATTAACGAGTTGAACAAGACCACATCGGTTAGTTTTGTGTAGCTACCAATAATTGAATCGCGCACCACCGAATCGTAAACAGATGCATGGTCGCCAATCGTAACATTTGGACCAATGATAGAGTTCTTGATAATAGCATTTTTTCCAATATGCACAGGTTCTCTAACGATACAATTCTCTAAATTCTTTTTCGTTAACGCTGATTTTTTTTTCTTTCTTAATAACAATGCATTCGTTTGCAGTAACACTTCTTTCTGACCGCAATCGTACCAATTATCCACTTTAAAACCTTGTACTTTTACGCCATGTTTAATCATTTCCTGCAAGCCATCGGTTAGCGTAAATTCGTTGTTTTGTTTATTTCTGATGTTGTTTTTGATGTTGAATTCAATTGCTTTTATCAACGCATCAAATTCTTTAATTTTATACAAACCTACCAACGCTAAATTCGATTTTGGTATCGTGGGTTTTTCTACAACAGTTGTAATGTTTCCGTCAGTATCAAATTCTGCAACACCAAATTTTCGTGGATCGTTTACTTTTTTTATTCCTAATGCAGACGTTTCTAATGCAGCAAATTCTTTCAAGTCTACTTCAATAATAGTGTCACCTAAAACAATAATAACTTCTTCCTTTTTTTTAATACTATCTTTTGTCAGCCAAATAGCGTGACCTAAACCTTCGCGCGTTTCTTGCGTAACATATTTTCTGTTGATGTTTGGAAAATCTTTTTCTACGTATTCTTTTACTTTTTCGCCTAAATAACCAATCACAAAAACAAATTCTTTAATACCAATTTCCATTAATTGATCAATGATAAAACCTAAAATAGGTTTTCCAGCAATTGGAATCAATGATTTTGGTTGCGTGTAGGTATGTGGTCGCAAATTAGTACCAACACCAGCAACAGGAATTATGGCTATCATGGTTTAAAGGTAAAAGTTATTTGGTAAAAGTTATACGATATTTATTTTATCAAACCAATATTATCTTTTCTCAAAATCTTATAACTAATAACCTACAACTAATAACCAATTTCTTATTTTTACAAAATGGAACGCGACAAAAAAATATTTAGCTTAATTAATGATGAATTAAACCGCCAAATTACTGGTGTTGAATTGATTGCATCAGAAAATTTTACCAGCAAACAAGTAATGGAAGCCATGGGTACTTGCCTTACCAATAAATATGCTGAAGGTTATCCAGGCAAACGCTATTATGGTGGTTGTGAGTTTGTTGACCAAATTGAGCAACTAGCAATTGACAGATTGTGCGAATTATTTGGCGCAGAATATGCAAATGTACAGCCACATTCTGGCGCACAAGCAAACGCAGCTGTTTTTTTAGCTTGTTTAAAACCAGGTGATACTATTTTAGGATTTAATTTATCGCATGGTGGACATTTATCGCATGGTTCGCCAGTTAACTTTTCCGGAAAACATTTTCGACCTGTTTTTTATAATGTAGAACAAGAAACGGGTAGAATTGATATGGATAAAGTAGAACAACTTGCTTTACAAGAAAAACCTAAATTAATTGTTTGTGGTGCATCAGCATACGCAAGAGATTGGGATTATAAACGATTTAGAGAAATTGCAGATAAAGTAGGCGCAATATTATTAGCGGATATTGCACATCCAGCAGGTTTAATTGCTAAAGGCAAATTAAACAATCCAGTTCCACATTGCCATATTATAACATCTACCACACATAAGACCTTGCGTGGTCCGCGTGGAGGCGTAATTTTTATGGGAAAAGATTTTGAGAATCCATTTGGTGAAAAAACATTAAAAGGCGAAACAAAAATGATGTCTACCATTTTAAATTCTGCTGTATTTCCAGGCATGCAAGGTGGACCTTTGGAACACGTAATTGCTGCAAAGGCAGTTGCATTTGGTGAATGTTTAACCGATGAGTTTGGTGTTTATGCAGACCAAGTGATGTTAAACGCTCGTGTAATGGCAAATGAGTTTACAAAACGTGGTTATAATTTGGTTTCAGGTGGAACCGACAATCATTTAATGTTAATTGATTTACGAAATAAAAACATTTCAGGAAAAGATGCCGAAAAAGCACTTGGATTAGCAGATATTACTGTAAATAAAAATATGGTTCCGTATGATGATAAATCACCATTGATAACATCTGGAATTAGAATCGGAACTCCAGCAATTACTACACGCGGCTTAAATGAACAAGATTGTCTTCAAGTAGTTGAATGGATAGATTTGATTATTAAAGAACCAGCAAACAGTGGTTTAATTACAGAGTTGAAAGAAAATATAAATAAATTTATGTCAGAATTTCCTTTATATTAAAATTTAATTTGTTAAATAGTTATTTTCTGGTTGATTATTATCAATAAATAAAATTAAGTAAAAACTATTTTTTGTCACAAAACTAGACAATATAATATTTTTTAATCTATTAAAAATGAACTAGTTAGTTCATTTTTTTTTATTTATTCTAATTCATTTCTGCTTTTTAATAGCGTCACAATCATAAAACCAGAAGTATTGCGGTCAGTCTAAATGTTATTTAATATTGAATAACATTTAAACCCTACATCATGAAACCCTATTTACACACGTTGTGTGTTGTGCTTACTATTATAGGCATAGCATACGCGAATTCAGCAAAAGCACAAACCATAGCTATAACAGAAACGAATCCAACAGAATTATTGTGTTCTGGTCAACCTATAGAAGTTAGCTATAATTTAAATGGAACTTTTAATGCTGGTAATGTTTTTCAAATTCAATTAAGCGATAAAACAGGTTCCTTTACAGCACCAACTTCAATTGGTTCTTATACTTGGTCAGGAGTTGCAACGGCACAAAACCTGACTACTACTTGTGTTATTCCAACGAATATAGCAGCAGGAACTGGTTACAGAATCCGAATTGTAAGTACAAGCCCAGCAATAACAGGTGCCAATACGTTTAAGCAATTTATTATAAGCAATAGATGTGGCTGTAATACAGATTTAATTCAAAAAGATTGGGAATTATCATTAGGTGGCTCTGGATCAGATCAACTTCTAAAAATTGTAAGTGTTAGAGATGGCGGTTTTTTATTAGCAGGAACTTCTTCATCAATGGCAAGCGGAAATAAAACAGTAAGTACAAATGGTTTAGGTGATTACTATGTAGCAAAAATCGATAGTAATAGAAATATGTTATGGCAATTCTCTTATGGTGGCACACAACACGAAGAATTAAAATCAGCTATACAAACTGCTGATGGTGGTTATTTATTGGTAGGCATCTCACAATCTGGTATTGGTGGAAATAAAACAGCACCTAATAATGGTAATTATGATATTTGGGTTGTTAAACTAACATCAAACGGTGTAAAATCATGGGATAGAACATTTGGTGGTACATTAGCAGATTATGCGTATGATGTAAAAACAACAGAAGATGGTAGCTATTTAATTGTAGGTTCATCTTTATCTTCTACAGATGTCAATAAAACTTCTCCAAACTATGGTGGATTTGATTATTGGATTATTAAAGTCAATACTTCTGGTGTAAAAGTTTGGGAAAATACATACGGTGGATCTGCTGAAGACGTAGCATTAAGAATTGCAACAAAACAAAATGGAAACATATTATTAGGTGGTTACTCACGTTCAGCTTCTGGTTCAGGTGTAAAAACCAGTACACAATTTGGCTTAGCAGATTATTGGTTAGTAGAAATTAATGCAACAGGTACATTAATTAGTCAAAATTCTTATGGTGGTGCGCAGGATGATATTTTTCAGGACATGATTCTAACCTCTGATGATAATATTATTCTAACTGGAACTTCTGAGTCTGGTTTAAGTGGAAATAAAACAACTGTAAATTATGGCCTAAAAGATATGTGGATTGTTAAAGCAAATGGAGCAGCTATTAGCTGGCAAAAAACGTATGGAACAACATCTATAGATCCAAGCATGTGTTTAAAAGAAGCAAGTGATGGTAGCTACCTTATTAGTGGAAGCGCTGCAGGAATATCAGGAAACAAAACATCTGTTGCTTTTGGTGGTAGTGATATGTGGGTAATTAGCTTAGAAGCTAATGGTGATGAAATTATCCAGGAATCTTTTGGTGGTATTGGTGGCGAGCAAGCAAATGCTATGACCTATACTTCTGATGGTGGATTTATTATTGCAGGTTTTTCTCAATCTACAGCATCCGGAAACAAAACTTCTCCTAATTATGGTTCTGAAGATTATTGGATTGTGAAATTGAAAATACTTCCAATGAAGTATACATTAAATCAAACCGTATTATGCCGTGCTGCTATTGATACCACTAAAGTTAAAATAAACTGTAATAATTTAGGGTCCAATCCAATTCAGGTACAATTAAGTGATGCTTCAGGTAATTTCTCTACACCTACTATCTTAGGTTCAAGTTTACCTTCTGCCACAAATGTCGATATTCCATATTCAATACCCAACTCTGTTGCACCAGGTACCTATAAAATCCGTGTTATTATAAATTCTTCTCCATCTTTTATTGGTGATACCATTTCTAATATTATTGTAAACGAATCGCCAACACTTTCTGGCGTCAATCAAGTTTGTAATATTGGTAAAAACTTTCAAGCAGTTGGATTGCAGTCTTACGCAACAAAACAATGGCAATTAAATGGTAGCAATATAAGTGGTGAAACAAATGATTTTATCTATCCAATAAATTTTGGAACCTATAAATTATCAACAACAGTTGGGTCTTGCTTAGTAAAGTCTAATCCTTTTACGGTAACACCAGCAAATGCAAATGCCTCTACTTCATTAAGTATAGCAGATGGCGCAGAAAGATTTTTATGCGACAATACTACTGCTGAAGTGATTGCAAAAGTTAAAGATAATACAGGTGGAAACATATTAGGTGCAACAACAGCCAATTTATTTATAGATCCAACTTTACAATCAGCATCAGGTCAACCTTATGCTCGTCGTCATTGGGACATCACACCAGTTTCTTCTGGTGCAGCCAAAGTCACTATTTATATTCAACAATCTGATTTTACGCATTACAATACAAATGTACTTCCAAGTTTTGCCAAAATGCCTGCAAATTCAACAGATATAACAGGAATGCTTAACATCGTTGTTATGCAATGTCATGGTACTTCTGTAAGCAAATTACCTGGCACTTATTCTGGCGCAACAGAATATTTCGATAACTCAAAATATACGTTAACATGGAATGCCTCTATAAATATGTGGGAACTTTCTTTTAACGCAACAGCATTTAGCGGTATTTTCTTAATTACTTTACCTGTATCAACATTACCTGTTCAATTAACTTCTTTAGCAGGAAATTTCATCGAACCGAAAAAAGTCATTCAGTTAGATTGGTCAACAGCTTCAGAAATGAATTGTAAAAATTTTGAAATAGAGAGAATGGATGAAAATAATCAATTCGTGAAAATTGGTGAAGTGAATGGCAGTGGTAATTCATCATCAATAAAAAAATATACTTTTGATGATAGAGAGTATGTAAATGGCGATAACTACTATCGTTTAAAACAAAATGATTTCAATGGCAATTATCAGTATTCAGATATTGTATTAATAAAAGCAACTAAAGAGGAGACGACAACGAATACGATAAAAGCATGGATAAATCAGCAAACATTAAGCATAACAGCTACTTTGCCGGTAAACGCTAGTGTCTATAATTTAAATGGACAATTAGCAATGTTATTAAACAACAATGAAACGCAATATAATACTGATATGTCTGGCTTGCCAAATGGCGTTTATGTAGTATATGCAACAGATATCAATGGAAATAAAGAAACATTTAAGGTAATTAAATAAACAAAAGTTTATCTCTCTTTTCATAGTTTTATTTTTTCGAGGTGCCAGTTTTTACTGGCACTTTGATGTTTTTGATGATAGAATTACCAAGCCAATATTACGTTTTTTGGACTAAGTTCTAGAATATACAGCTAAAAATTGAATAGATTGTATCAGAATAGAAAAATGAAAAATGCAAAGTTCTGAATCGCAAAAGAGTTAGGTTTGTGAAAAGCACAGCAATAGCTGTAAAATGAACGAAGCGTTTTGCTTTGAAGCATCTGCGTTCATTTTATCAGCGGTTTTAATCTTTTCCGTAGGAAAATAAGATTAAAAATTGCCTTGCTTTTCACAAATGCTTTTTGGTTACTTTTTGGCATCAAAAAGTGACAAAGAAAAGTAGCTGTTTGTTTTAGAATTGAACCGTTTTTTACTACTATCATACTCGGTCTTTTATTACAATAATAATTTTGCGTTCTTTGCGCCTTTGCGTGAGAAAGATAAAAATAATAAAACTTAGCGCCTTTGCGTGAAAAAATAGGAAAACAAGAACAATAGAAATCTATTTTCTATTTAATAGAATCTTCTTTGTAAAACTATTGCTTCCATCTTTAATTGAAACAATATAAATTCCATTTGGCATAGAATGTTTTATTGGTACTCTGATTTTATTGATACCAATAGTTGTTTTTCTGTTTGCATGGAAAAATGATTTACCTGTTATATCGATGAGGTTTATATAGATATCTTTTTCCATTACAGCATTCAGTTCTATAATAATATCATCAGTTAAATTAGAATAGTAACTTTTAATCTCTTCGTCTTCAGAGCATTTTATCTGAATTATTTTTGATTTATCAATGCTATTGTCTTTATCAAGTATAGTTATTCTGTAATAGTTTTTAGAAGATGAAATTTCAAAATCAGTAAATGAATATTTTCTTACTTCAGTAGAATTACCTGCTGCAGCAACACTGCCAATAATTATAAAATTAGACCCATCTGTTGATTTTTCAATAAAAAACGAATCGCTATTTTGCTCACTTGCAGTTGTCCATTGCAATTCTACTTCATTATTTTGTAAACAACTACCAGTAAAACTTACTAGTTCTACAGGTAGCATGATACCACATGTATTTGGAACAACAACTGGTGTGTAGTAATTTATGGTTCCAGAATCACTACCATTCCATCTGTAAGAATAAATGGTAAAACAATATTGTGTACTGGATAATAAAGAAGCAATGCTAATACTTGTAGCATTAGGGTTGGTAATTATTGCTGCTACTTTTGCTGTTCCAATAGTACTGCCAACTATATAACCAGTTGCATCTACAGGAATTTCTGTTGGTACGGAGCCCGTTTTTTGCAAAATGATATAACCATGATTGGTAACTGGCAAGCCAACCGCAACCATGGATTGGAAATTTAAATTAATTTGTGTGGCAGATACAACATTAGCTGTTAAAATATTACTGTTCAAAGTTGGTTCTGTACTTAATGAAAAAATACATCTGCTTACAGGTGTTAAATTATAACAATGCAAACCTTGATATTCAAAAATACTAAAGCAATATTGGGTTTCTGGAAGCAGTGCAGATACATTTATACTATTTCCTGTACCATCATATAGCGCATATTGATTAGAGCCAGCAGGTGGTATTTCATTACTAGTCGGTATAATAGTATTCCATGTTGTATTATCAAAACCACTATAATCATCACTTTGAGAAGGTGCTGCAGGTAGACTTCCTTGTTTCCCAATAATTAAACGTGCAGTACCATTGCCTGCAGTACAACCTATATTAAAATTTAACGGAGATAATGCAGAAAATGTAATATTGCTAGCTTGCAAACTTGGTGCAGAGCAACCACTTGGATAATTGGCAGTAACACTCAAGTTATCGATTCCTAAACCACATTTGTTAGAACCTGCTACTAATTTCCAGCGCAACCATATTTCTTGTCCTGATGTTGCAGTTAATGATACATTAAAACTTTTATTTGTTTGGTTGGTAGATAAATTACCATTTAATGCTTGTGCTGTACTATTAAATTTTTGAGCAAAATCTAAAGCACTAACGGCAATCCATCCTGTGGTTGGCGCATTTGCGTCAGTAATTCCACCAGCATTTACTACCTGATATTGAAATTCGAGTATGCTTGGGTTTATGTTTTCACGCCACTGTTCTCCAACAAAACTAACATCCAACGAAACAATATTTTGAACATCATTATTCTTTAATCTAATGGCAAAATGTGTGGTTCCACCAACAGATCCTAATGCTCTTTCTGTGGAGGCACTCGCACCAAAACTCTGCAATCCAACAGTGGCAACTGAACCATCATTAATAATAAAACTGGCTCTATCGCTGTACCAATTTGCTAATGTAGAGTTATCTGTCCAGGTTGTAGATGCACCTGAGTTGGGCAATGTATTAAAATTCTCGTTCACCGTTGGTGATAATGCCGTCAAATTTATCTGTGCCGATAAATAGTTGCATATTAAATAAAGTAATAAAAATGTAGAGGTTTTATGCATAAAGTTAATTTAGTAGATAGTTATCTTTTTGTAATAAAGATATCACATTGCAAATTTAATAAAGTAAAGGAATAGAAGTGTACTGTGTATATATATATAGTATTATAGTAACACATGTCAAGATATGGATACTTCAATGTATCAGCTAATTCAATTAAAGTTTAAAACTTTATGTATGTAACATAAGTACAATATAAATTAAATTTTTATAATTTATTTTATTAGTAAAAAACAGAGAGTGTTTTTTAGATGTGTATGTTTTATATTAAAGTCTAGTATCCATTATTTAGCATGAATACCACTTTTATCAAAAAAATGAACTTCGTTGTACTTTAAATCACAAAGTGTCATTTTACTTTCTGATAATTCTAAAAGTAAGAATTCTTTTTCAACGCCACTATTAAAATCTTTTATAATATAATAAATGTTATTGTTTTTTGGGTTTGCTTTAATGTTAACCCTAATATCTGAAGTTGTTAAAACCATAATTTCATTACTAGGTGTTTGTTTTCTAATTGATAGAATATCTTCATTTTCGCCATCTTTATCAAATATTAAATATTGAACATTAGGATCAAATACAATTAAAGATTCAGTTGGTTCTAAGGTTGGTCTTCCTAATTTTTCTGCTTCTATTTTATTAAAATTTACTGCGTCAGACATCATCTGATCATCAGATAAAAGATTCACCTGTTTAGTTTCCTTTTTAGAATTGTAAAGCTCTTGGTCTAAATCGTTAAAATAGGCTCTTACAATTGTTGTAAGATTTTTATCTTTCCCAATACTTGATGTTTTTAAATAAAACCAAATTCCACCTAAATACTGTTTGTCAATAGTGCCTGAATTTTTTTTAATAAGTGTATCTATTGTATAGGAAGTCTCAGTACTAGGAAAATGGTAACACCTTCAAATCCTGCTTTAGGTGTTACGGTTTTCTTAGTATTAGTAGTAGGCAAAGTGGATTGTTTTGTATTAACTACTACAGATTTCTTTGAATTAGTAGTGTTGCTCTTTGTTTTATTTAGCTCTTGTGAATTTGCTATTGATACATTTGTAATTACAAAAACAACCAAAAATAGGTAACTTCTCATTTAATTTATTTTGAAACAAATTTACAAATATCGTACCGATATTTTTTAGAATTAAAAATTATTAATGTTAAAGTTTTATTTAAACAATTTAACTTAACAAATTGCCAGTCTATAAATATAACTTATTTATTATTAAACAACACATTAATATTTATATATTAAATCAAAAAGATGCCATAGTGTCTCGCTGTATAATGTGTTGTTTTTTTTAATTATTTTATTTCTATACAAACTTCCACAATGTGTTCTCTGCGATATCCATCAGTATAAAGTCCTTTTAAGAGTCTCTCAGATAGGAAAACATTTCATACTTAAAGACATGGCGTCATGAACAAAATAATACTAAACGCTTGTTAAATAATTTACAACGTCATAGTATTGTTGTTGTATATTAAGTACCAATAAAAACAGTGTGTTCAGCAGTTTTAAATTTATTAAACATTTTAACTTTAGTGCCATTCAGATGATACTTTTTTACCTTCAATAGGAGTGCATACCTGTTCGTTGTTGCTGTGAGGAACAAAACAGGCAATAATCTCATTTTCTCGTTTTCAAAACGAATGCCTAGTTGTTTTTAATATATGTATATGCAACTATTGCGTATTAATTTGATATTTGTCAAAATAAATATATAGATATCCACATGTTAAGTTCACGTTATTTTAAGGCACGTATAAAAAAAAAACATCAAACGTATATGATTGATTTTTAGTATGTAGTTTACTTATTTTTAATATTTTTTTCACTTTTTTTAACGTAATAGTTGGATTTATGGAAAGTGAATGTTAATTTTGTAAACTAAAATGTGGAGAACTCTGTTCTTTGCATTTTGGCTGAACTAACTAAACGAACTAATTATACCTTTGACAGGTTTCTACAACATATCTAAATTGTGCATTCAATCATCGTGTTGGAATGCACATTTTTATTGTATTTAAAAGGAAAAAATGGAAAACAAATTTTTGCACAACAATCAAACAAATTCACTTTTCAATAGTGCATATCAAGCATCTAACAAATGCTTCAAACAAGCTGCAATTACTGACCTTTCCATCCATTCAGATGTACTAAAAAATACATCCATTCTATCTAAAAGTATCAAAATGAAATATCCAACATCATCTATCCAACAAGCTCAAAACTTAAATGGATATTCCATCTGCACCACTTCAAACAATAATAATTTTCAGATGAAAAATACTAAATTTACATCATTTGTGTTTGCATTAATGGCAATGTTATTAATGATAACTTCTAAAAATGCAATGGCTTCGCCAGGTAACCGTATCTTTATCGGATTACCTTCTCCTGGTGCGGTGCCTGCTGCTGGTGAAATGCATTTTTGCGAACCGGATACATTCCGTTTTCAAATTACAAATCTAACAAATGACCCACTCACTGATGTAGTGGCACATCTTGTTTTTCTTGAACGTAATCCAAGTAATGGTGCGATTGATTCTACGCAAGAATTTGTTAAATATGTAGGTAATCTAAATGGATATACTGTTATTAGTAGTTCTCCTGGTAAGGTTGATTTGGCAGTTCCAGACTTAGCACCTAATGAATCACGAACAATTGAAGTATTGGGTTATTTAACCTGCTCAGGTTATTTTGCTATTAAAAATGGAAAAGTAATGCGTAACTTTTACAAAACAAGTTACCTACATTTAGGCTTACCAAATTGGGATGAACGATTTACAACAGATTATTTTCCGCAAGTGCCACAGTTGATTGTTTCGAATGTGACACCTTCTTCAATTAATGGAACTTTCGGTACTACATTCTTTAGAGATGTTACTATTGTGAATGGTGGTTTCGGTAAATTAAAAGAATTCTTAATACAAGATTTATATGGCTCTTCAGTAGTTATTGATAGTATTAGAACAGGTGATGGTATTTTAGTAACCAATGCAAGTGGTGTATTACAAGTATTAATTGATAGTGCATTAATTGCTGCTAAATATGGTAGTGATACTTTATTTGGTCAAAATAAAACATGGGTTATACGAGAGTATGTTCGTGTAGTAAATTGCGACCCTATTGCTGCTCGTTCGCGTATTAATGCAAAATTCGGCTGTAACTATGACGGTCCTGGTTTTTGTGATTCATCAGCTACTTTTAATGCAAACGTAGTTTTTGGTGCATTAGTACCTAACTTAGTTTATACTAGAAGAAACGATTACAATAAATCTTGCCCTGAAGTGGTAAACGATCAAACACAAACATTAATTATCCGTAATACTGGAACTGCAAGTGCAGTAGATGTGTTTGCGAATTTATTAGCTAATGATAGAGTAGATGGTATTCCATATTCGTATGCTACATCTGTTATTGATACCAATTCAATAACGGTAAGGTATAATAATGGTACACCTTTTCAACCATTTATCTATAGTTATGATACAGTTTACAATTATGATGGTAATTGGGATGCTTTATTTAGATCATGCTTTCCTACCTATAAAATTAAAAAAGTACAAATACGTTTAGCAGATATTCCAGTTGGTGACTCCGTTGTAATTACCTTTAAATTAGATAATTGTAGTGTAACTTCAACTAAAACATATGCTACTGGTGGTTGTCTTTATCCTCACAATGGTGCTTGGTCGTATAAATTAACTTATGCTGATCCTTGTCGTTTAGTACCTGTAAATAATGCATGGACGGCTTCAATGAGCCAACAAATACATTATACTCGCTGGTCACAACAATCACCTGCAGAAATGTATGGTGTAGATCAGGACTCTATTTTGTATACTATGACCCAACAGTATTTCTACTATCATTTTTATAGTGGTGTATGGGATACAGTTCCTGGTGAGTATTATGAAATGCGAATTACGGTTGATAAAGGGCTATTTTGGGAAAGTAGCAGAATGCCAGAGATGGTACACAACTCTGGTAATTTAGCAGTAGACTCTGTTCATTGGGTGGCAAACACAGTAGTTATTGATAGCTTAACAGACACAAACAAAATTGTTTATAGTTTCAGATGGAACTTGCCACCTCCAAAAGCATGGACTACGAATAGAAGTTCTACGCAATGGATGGAAGGTTCAAAACTTAACCTGATTTTAAATTCAACATGTAATTATGGTGGTGGTACCAAAGCAGTAAAACGAGAGGATTTTTGGTTCACAGGTGGTAATACTGCACAATCTTGTGTAGGTAGTTTACAATCGTTAAATTGTGCCTATTCGGTTCCAATAAATATTAAATGCCCAGGTTGTGTTACGGGTATTGCAAATATAGAAATGGATGTCTATCGTAAAAATTATGGTTTACAAGATTTTAATAACGATGGTATTCCAGATTCAAATATTCCTGCTTCTGATACTAGCGCAGGTGTATTACGTACAACAGCGATGTATGGTCCATTACCATTTACAAATGGATATGGTAGAATATTATTTAATGATAATATTCGTTATGTTGACCCTGCAGGTGGTTATGTTGTTATAAAATCTGCAGCTTTAGGTACAACATATACTTGCGATATTGTTAATTTCAGAAAAGTAGGTAGTGAATTGTATTACGATTATTCACCTCCAGCATTAGCAGCAAATGGTTGTGGTATTCCTTCTAATTATACTTTTGAACAAGGTGACTCAATTTGGACATATCCTTACATCAAACTTGACCAGAATATTGGGAATACTAATGTTGAAAGACAATTTGACCATACATTGTATGTTGCAGATAGAGACGTATCAGCTTATACATTAGGAACAAAACCTGCTTGTAATTATAATACAGGTAATTTAGGCGCCGATACATCTTGCCATGCATATTATTGTAATACAAATCAAGATAATTTTAACTTTGTTGGGTACGCTCTAACTTATGATAATCTTGGGTTTAGAGTAGTAAGAGGTTGCGAAGTTTTAGAAGATTACAGACAGTTTTATTTATATGTAGGTGGTAGTTGGAATGTTAGACCATTTAGTAATGAAATTAGACGAATGGTTTATCCAAGAGAGTGGTATGTGACTATTCCACAAGGATATAAAGTAAATAGTGCATGGATAAGATTCCATTCAGTTACAGCACCATTTTCAACTACATCTAAAGACGTAAATCCATATCCGTTTACCCAAATTGGTGATTCGGTATACGTAAATACAGATACTTCACATGTTAGTAGTGGTGGTTCCACATTCAGAGATTATATCGATGGTTGGGTTGAAGCTTTACGTTTAAATATAACACCTTCATGTTTAGTTCCTCCAAGAGATACTTTATTGTCGAAAGCTAGAGCATTGTTAGATGATAAATATTTACAAATTTTTGCACCAGATTCATGGTCTAATTATTTTGATGGAACAGGACCAAATATGACGGATTTAAATAACTCATATATAGATACCGCATTTTATAACAGCACCAAAACTTTCTCATATCCATATAGATATCAAGCTTGGAATTATGGAGGAACAGCAAATGCAAGATCAAAACCAGGTTATATTGTGAATGCCTACGAGTTCGATGCTCCAGTGATGCGTATGCAGGCAGTGCAACCAATTGTAGATGTATTTAAAAAAGGTGTTCGTTGGGAATTGGTTGTTACTAATTTTAGTGGTACTGCAGCAGCAAACAATGTATGGATCGCTAATAACCTAGCTGGTTCTGGTATTACAGTAGATAGTGTAGAATTAATAACAAATCCTGCAAATATTGTTCCAGTAGGTGGTATATACCAATTAGGTAATTTTGCTGCTACTCAAGAAAAAAGATATTACATTTATGGTGATTATACTAAATGTGATTTAGATACATTTATTGTAAATTTAGGATGGAATTGCCAGGGTTATCCAGCTAATTTACCTGCTTATCCTTGTACTCCATATAAATTGTCTCTTGGTACGGATCCTAAGCCAGCTGATTTACAGACTCAATTGGTACAAGATGTGGATACAATGGAATTATGTGATACTGCAACGTATGAATTTAGAATAAAAGCTACTAACTTAAGTAGTGTATTTCATATAGCAACAAAAATTGTATTAGCAAATGGTTTTGCTATAGTACCAGGTTCTTCAGAAATGAAATATCCACAAAATGGTACATACTCTTCTATTCCAGATCCAAATTTATCTGGTGGAAATACATCGATATATTATATAGATTCTTTAAATACACCGCAAGCAGATTGGTTAGAAGCCAATGGATTGCCTGGTTTAGGTGTTATAAATCCATTAACAGGAGGTGATTCAACCTATGTCTACTATAGATTTAAATTTACTACGTTCTGTGATAATGGTCAAACGCCTTCAAACAAACGTATCGTTTTATCATCACAAGGTGAAAGCTGGTGTGGTGACTTAACAGATGCAATTCGTGTTGCAACGCGTCCAATTGTGTTACGTGGTTCTTCACAGCCATATTTTGCTGATTTACAAATGCGTAATGTGAATATTCACGGTTGTGATACTTTAGCGAATAGAAGTACTATTTTATTTACTAATTTAGGAAATCCACCTAGCGGACCTAATAATCCAACTGGCTTAAACGATACTATATATTTAACCGTTCCTGTTTCTGTAAATTTAGTAGGTTCAGTTCAAATATTATACGTACCTGCTGGAAGTAGTGGTGGTTTAGTCGGTCCATTTTTAGTACCAGGTGATGACCCAGCTTATCATACGTATAAATGGCGTTTGCCACAAAAATGTAACATACTTAGACTCTGTTGTGTTTAGTATTAAAATGGTTGGAGCAAATGAAACAGAATGTTCTGATTACTTACAAGCTTATTTAGAAGCGAGTGCAAATGACGCTGCTACTTGTAAAGCAGATGGTTTATCTTGTGATGTTAAATATTTTAATGGATTTAATGAAGTAGGATTAGCAGTTACTAAACCAATTTTAACTTTCTCTAATCCAAAAGTTACTTCAATCCCATCACCACCTGCAAATGAAATTGCTACAATGTGTATTGATATTACTAATTCAGGTGATAATTTATTGGCCGGTGACCCAATTGTTGTAAATTTCTATGCTGATACCAATCAGGATGGTGCACAAGATGCAGGTGATATTTTATTAGATTCATCAACTTACACTTTAGGTTTAAATAGTGGTGCTACCATTACAATATGTAAAACATTTACTGCACCTGTTCAATATGCATGTAACTATGTTGCTAAATTATCAAATACAACATGTGCATGTACGTTGCCAGAAATAGGTAATATTTCTTCTCCTCTTTTAATTAATCTTGGTGGAGACCAGACTGCATGTTCAAAATCAACAGTTACAATAGGTACGGATTCATTAAATGGTTATACATACAATTGGATACCATCATCTTACACAACATGTCCAACATGTCCAACTACAGATGTTAATTTACCTATAAACATAGGAACAACCAACGATACTTTAACATATATATTAAGAACTACACGTTCTCAATTGTGTACTAGTGAAGATACAATTAAAATTATAGTTCAACCTCAACCAAATATTGTTGCAACACCAGCAACTGCTACTGTTTGTTCTGGTCCACCACCTTTTAGTGCAAATTTAACTTCTCAAATTTCTGGAACTTCAATTTCTTGGACTACCGATTCTGTTCCTTTCGTAACAGGAAATCAGAATGATTCTGGAACGCAAATTCTAGATACTCTTTATAATGCTGATTCAGTTAATAGAGTTGTAATTTACAAAGTTGTTGGGATTTCGCCATTAGGATGCGTGAGTGATACGACTTTTGTTACTGTTACAGTTTATCCAGCAGTTACCTTTGTAGTACAACCAATGACTCAAATAATATGTTCTGGTGATACAGCTACAATTAATATGTCAAGCGCAGTAGATAATGTAATTTATACTTACACTGCTTCTGGCTTAAATGCTATACCAGGTGGTGGATCTCAAATTAAACAAAAACTAATTAATACTACTGGTGATACAGTAAGAGTATACTATACTATAACTGGTAGAGCAAATAGCTGTGTAAACCAAGTTGTTATTGCTAGTGTACTCGTATATCCAGCACCAGTTATTCAAGCTACTCCAAATATTTCTCCACTATGTTCTGGACAAACAACTAATATTGATTTAACTTCTAATGTTCTTGGAACAACTTTCCAATGGACAACGGCACCAGTTACTGGCATTTCTGGTAATTTTAATGGTAATGGTACTACTATTGTACAAACATTAACTAATTCTACTGCTGCTCCATTGGAAGTTATTTATATAATTACACCAACATCACTAAACGGATGTAAAGGTGATACAATTTGGGCTAGAGTAACAGTAAATCCAGTGGTTACTGCTATCGCTACGCCTTCTACCCAAACAATTTGTACAGGTGGAACTACTAATCTAGCATTAACAAGTTCACCAACTGGTGCAACATTTACTTGGACTGCTAGTGGATTAAATGCTACTGCTGGCTCAGATAGTACAATTTCACAAACTTTAGTTAATGGTACTGCTGCACCAGTTAATGTAGTTTATTCTATAACTGCTATGTTAAATGGTTGTCCAAGTGTACCATTAAATACAACAGTTATTGTTAATCCTGCTCCTATAGGTACCGCAACACCTGCAAGTTCAACAATTTGTTCTGGTGGCAATGTAAGTTCTGCATTCACATCAAATATTGTTGGTACTACTTTTGCATGGACTACAGCTCCAGTAAGTGGTATTTCTGGAAATTCAGATGGAAGTGGATCATCTTTATCTCAAACATTAACATCTACCAATACTACTCCAACTTCTGTTACATATATAGTTACACCAATTGGACCTATAAGTTTAGGTTCATGTCCGGGTGCACCATTTAATGTTTCTGTGGTAGTAAATCCTACACCACAAGTAACTATCACAAACAATAATGATAGCTTATGTAGTGGTGAAGCAACAGATATCGTCTTCACATCAACAGTAGCAGGTACTGTATTCAACTGGACAGTAGTTACAGGTGGATCAACAGGCGCAAGCGCAGGAAGTGGAGCATCAATAGCTCAAACACTAACAAATACAGGTACATCACCAATAACAGTAACGTACGCAGTAACACCTAGCTTTACAAATGCAGGTGTAACATGTACAGGAACGACACAAAACGTAAGTGTTGTGGTAAGTCCTAATCCTCAGTTAACGGTAACGAACAATGCTCCAACAATTTGTTCACCAGCAGCTACGAATATTGCATTAAGCAGTACAACATCAGGTGCGGTAATCAGCTGGACATCAGCAGCAGTTTCTGGAGGAACAGGAAATGCAGATGGCACAGGAACAAGCATAGCTCAAACATTAACAAGCACAAATACAACACCAACTACAGTAAGTTATGTAGTGAGTGTAACAGCAAATGGCTGTATAGCATCAACTCAAACTGTTAATGTAGTGGTGAATCCTACACCATCAGTATCTATCACAAACAATAATGAAAGCTTATGTAGTCGTGAGGCAACAGATATCGACTTCACATCAACAGTAGCAGGTACTGTATTCAACTGGACAGTAGTTACAGGTGGATCAACAGGCGCAAGCGCAGGAAGTGGAGCAACGATAGCTCAAACATTAACAAATACAGGTACATCACCAATAACAGTAACGTATGCAGTAACACCATCATTTACGAATGCAGGTGTAACATGTACAGGAACGACACAAAACGTAAGTGTTGTGGTAAGTCCTAATCCACAGTTAACGGTAACAAACAATGCACCAACCATCTGTTCACCAGCATCTACGAATATTGCATTAAGCAGTACAACATCAGGCGCGGTAATCAGCTGGACATCAGCAGCAGTATCTGGAGTAACAGGAAATGCTGACGGAACAGGTACAAGCATAGCTCAAACATTAACTTCATCAAATACAACACCAACCACAGTAAGTTATGTAGTGAGTGTAACAGCAAATGGCTGTACAGCACCAACACAAACAGTAAATGTGGTAGTAAATCCTACACCACAAGTAACTATCACAAACAATGATGATAGTATTTGTAGTGAAGAATTAACTAATATTAATTTAACGAGTACAGTTTCTGGTACAGTATTCAATTGGACAGTAGTAACTGGAGCAGTATATGGTGCTTCTGCAGGTAGCGGATCATCAATAACTCAAGAATTAGTAAATACTACGAATAGTCCAAAATTAGTTAGATATGCAGTAACACCAAGCTTTACAAATGCAGGTGTAACTTGTACAGGAACAACACAAATGTAAGTGTGATTGTGAGTCCAACACCTGTATTAACAGTAACGAACAATGCTCCAACAATTTGTTCACCAGCAGCTACGAACATCACAATGGTAAGTCCTACAAGTGGTGCTGTAATTACATGGACGACAGCAGCAGTAGCTGGTGTAACAGGTAATGCTGATGGAATAGGAACAAGTATTGCTCAAACATTAACATCAACTAATACAACACCTACAACAGTTTCTTATGTAACAAGTATTACAGCAAACGGTTGTACCATACCAACACAAACAGTAAATGTAGTAGTGAATCCAACACTACAAGTAACTATCACCAACAATGATGATAGCTTATGTAGTGGAGACACTTCAAACATTGCATTAAGCAGCACTGTAGCAGGCACTGTATTTAATTGGGTAGTTACAGCAGGTGGTACAACAGGTGCATTAAACGGAAATGGTGCAAGTATTGCACAAGTATTAACAAATATTACAAATGCTCCAATAACAGTAACGTATGCAGTAACACCTAGCTTTACAAATGCAGGTGTAACTTGTACAGGAACAACACAAAATGTAAGTGTTGTGGTAAGTCCAATACCAGTATTGAATGTAACAAATAACAATCCATCAATTTGTAGTTCTACAAATACTGATATCGCAATTAGTTCTCCAACAGCAGGTGTTTCATTTGCTTGGACAACTGGTGTGGTTGCAAATGTTACTGGAAATATAAATGGATCTGGTACTTTAATCAATCAAACATTAGTTAATTCAGGTACTGCGACTTCTGCGGTTTACTATACAATCTTAGCATCTGCTAATGGTTGTGTAAGTCCTCAAAATGTTCAACAAGTATTAGTTAAACCTGTACCTGTTGGAAATGCAAATCCTGCATTCTCTGAAATATGTTCTGTTGATGCTACAAACGTAGTATTAAACAGTTCTTTAGATAGTACAACTTATGCATGGACTGTTGTTGCAAATGGTGTTTTAGGTGCAAGTGCTGGTTCTGGTGCTGCAATTTCTCAAACACTTACAAATCCAACTCAACAAACAATACAAGTTATTTATACAGTTACACCAACCAGAAATGGTTGTTCAGGTGCACCATTTACAGTTGTTGTAAATGTGAAACCTAAACCAGTAGCTGATTTCTTATATCCTACAGCAAGTTGTAAACAAACAGAGGTAATAGTTACATTTAATGGTCAAACTAGACCAAATGCAACTTACTCTTGGGTTGTTACACCTGCTACAATCTTAAATTCAACTTTAGATAGTACACATTATCTATCGTTTATAATACAACAGGTAATTACAACATCACATTAACGGTTACAGATAGTGGATGTGTAAGCACAATAACTAAACAAATTTCAATTACACCAAATACAGTGGATGTAACAGCAGTAATTGATAGTGTTACAAATTGTGATACGCATGACAATGGTGCTATCACGTTGTCTACAACAGGTGGTTTAACACCATATGATTATCAATGGACGGGTCCTAATGGATTTACTTCTTCAGATTCTGATCTAGTAAACTTAAAACCAGGTTTATATACATTGAGAATTACAGATGCAATTGGTTGCAGTAAAGATTACAACTATGTTGTGAAGGATATTCCAACTATTTTAATTGCAAATACTACGTCTGAAGCGGCTCATTGCCAAGCAAATGATGGTAAAATTAAAGTTACAACAACTGGAACTTCTCCAATTACTGTAGACATTTACACAACAGCAGGAACTTTAGTAACTTCTGCTACTGGTGCTTCACCATTAACTATTTCAAATATTGCTTCTGGTGATTATAATGTAATTGTTTCTGACCCTTCAAACTTAGTTTGTCCAGATTCAGTAAGAGTTCTAGTAGAGTCAATAGATGGTCCATTGGTTACGTTTGTTAATCAAACTTCTGATGATTGTGCAGCTGGTCCAAATGGCTCTGTAACGTTCTCAGTTGCTGGTACATCAGCATTTACTTATACATTAATTGATGGTGCTAATTCATCTCAAACAGGCTCTATTGCTGTAAATAACGGTTCAGTAACAGTTAGTGGTTTAGCTGCTGGTAACTTTAGCTTAGTTGTTACAGATGCAAATGGTTGTGTTACTGCTGAAAATGGAACTATAATTTCTGATCCAAATAGTAGTTTAGATATTACTCCAACAGTTACACCAGCCACATGTGGTAATGCAAATGGTTCTATAAGTATTGCAGTATCTGGAAACGTAAGTACTGTATCTTATGTTTGGACAGGTCCTGCTGGTACATCACCTGCTGGTGCTAATCCTACAGGATTACCTGCTGGACAGTATACGGTTACAGTTAAAGATGGCGATTGTGAAAAATCTGCTAACATTACAATTTTAAATAGTAATGGCCCTTCAGTAATAGCTGATGTATTAACAAATAACGTTTGTTCTACAGATAAAAATGGAAGTGCAGAAATTACTATTTCAGGCAACACAACAACATATACTTATGATATTCCAGGTGTTACCAATGGTACAGCAAGTCACAATGTGCCATTTACGGTTTCTGGTTTAGGTGCTGGAACATATAATGTATTTGTAACAGATGGTTTTGATTGTATCAATTCTACATCATTTACAATTACAGCTCCAACAGATATTGTAGTTGAAACTAAACCAACTGATGCTACATTATGTGGTGTGAAAGATGGTAAAGTTTGCTTGGTAATTACAGGCGGAACACCTGAATATACAGTGTCTATTTCACCATCTGCTGGTGCAATTGTACCTGTAATATTCATAAAAGACCAAGAAAATTGTATCACAGGTTTAGGTGCTGGTACATATAATTTAACAATCACAGATAAAGTTGGTTGTACAGCAATAGTTCCAGTTACAATTGGTGAACCTAATCCATGTATTGATTGCAAAGGATTTGGTTTAAAATCAATTGTTGCTGTGGATGCTCAATGTGCTCAATCTAACGGAGAATTATGTACAACTGTTGAAGGTGGAACTGCTCCTTATACATTTACTGTAAAAGATGCTGCTGGTGCGGTAGTTGGTACTACAACATCATCTAATCCAACTTATTGTTTAACTAATTTATCAGCTGGTACTTACTCAGTAGTTATCGTTGATGCTACGGGTGTTTGTTCAGTAAATGGTAATAATGATATTGAAAATGTAGGTGGTCCTAACGTAACATTAGTGGGTACACCAACAAATGCAACTTGTGGTCAAGCTAATGGAAGTGCGAACTTCAATGCTTCAATTGGTTTAGCTCCTTATAATTTTGTATTAACTAACACATCTGGTATAACGGTTGCTTCAGGTTCTACATCAGGCGCAATTGCTTTAACAGCGTTATCTACAGGTTGCTATAACTTAAAAGTAACAGATGCTAATGGTTGTGCTTCAGTTAAACAACTTTGTATTGGTGAAGATGCACCAACATATACATTTGATCCTTCAACCTTAGATCCTACATGTAAATATAATAATGGTACAATCCAATTGAATCCTGCTGGATTAGTTGGACCAACTACTTATACTTGGACAGGACCATTCGGTTCATTCCCTTCTGATGATATTGCAGATAGCTTATACGCAGGAGTTTATTCTGTAATAGTGAATGATAATGGATGTGATACAACATTAACATTTATCTTAAATAACGAAGATTCACCTGTTATTGTAGCTTCAATTACTACTACACCATCTTGCAATGGTTCTACTGATGGTGGATTTACATTCACAGCTACTGCTGGTGGAAATCCTTTAGCTGGTTATGTAGTAACAGGTATTCAATCTGGTGTATTTACGTCATCACCATCTACTGTAAATATTACAGGTTTGGGTGCTGGTACATATACAATAAAAGTTTATGACAACCAAGGTTGCGAAACTTTTGAAACAGTTACAATTACTCAACCAGATCAATTATTGGTAGATATTAAACCAGATGCAGAAACTAAATGTAAAGCATTTGATGGTACAGCATGTATTACAATCAATGGCGGAACAGGTCCATACACAGTTGCTTTAACTTTGGGTACTGGTATTGTTCCAACTTCATTTGTTGCTGGTGTTGAAACTTGTATTCAAGGTTTAACAAAAGGTGATTATGCTGTTGAAGTTACCGATAGTAAAGGTTGTAAAACAACCCAAACATTTACTATTGGCGGCCCAGATTCTTGTGTTGATTGTAAAGGATTTGGTTTAGTGAGCATAGTTGATTTAGATACTAAATGCGGTGAAAATAATGGTGAAATTTGTGTTAAAGTACAAGGTGGTACAACACCATATGTATACGTTATTACTAATCATGCAAATGGAACTGTAATTGGTACGTCTACAACAGCTAATACTGAATATTGTATCACAGGTTTACCTGTAGGTCAATACGATGTATCTGTAAAAGACGCAACAAATGTGTGTGAATTAACAGGTAATAACGAAATAGAAAATATTGGTTCTCCTGACTTATTAGCGAATGGCAATACGCAAAATGCAGATTGTGGTGTAGCGAATGGTCAATTAGGATTTAAAGTTAGCGGAGGACTTGCTCCTTATACTTATACAGTATACGATGCTGCAGGTACGCAAATAGTACCAAATTCCCCAGTTCCAATAACTGGTAATTTAACAGTTGGTGGTTTAACTGCTGGTTGTTATACTTTAATCTTAACAGATGCAAACGGTTGTAAAGATATTGAAGAAGTATGTTTAGATCAAAATCCAGCAACCTATACTGTATCTAATACATTAACACAACCTACTTGTGGAAATAATGATGGTGCTATTGCAATCACCGTAACTGGTGCTGCAGGTGTACCAACATATAGCTGGACTGGACCTAACGGTTCGTTTACAGCTGGTGCAACAGCAAATAATTTGAAAGCAGGCATTTATTCAGTAACTATCTCTGTAAATGGTTGTGATACTATTGTTTCTATCTCATTAAATAATAGCAATGGACCTTCTGTTGTCGCTACAGTTACAGATGTATTATGTAATGGTACTAAAACTGGTACAATTACAATTACAGGTACAAATGGTAGTAATCCTATTATTGGTTATGTTGTAGAAGGTGCAGAAGTTGGTACTATGGTTGCAGGCACTCCTGTTACCATCAGTAACTTAGAAGCTGGCACATATAATATTAAAGTGGTAGATGCAAGTGGTTGTGTTGGTTATACACAAGCTACAGTTGCTAATCCAACAGATATTAGAGTGGATGTTGCTCCAATTGATGAAACAAAATGTAAAGCATTTGACGGTCAGGCTTGTATCACAATTAATGGTGGTGTAGGACCTTATACAGTTGCTTTAACTACTGGTACAGGATTGGTGCCTTCAATATTTAATGAAGGTGTTGAAACTTGTATTATAGGTTTAACAAAAGGTAATTATGCAATTCATGTTACAGATGCTAATGGATGTGAAACGGATAAACCATTCACAGTTGGCGGTCCTGATTCTTGTGTAGATTGTAAAAACTTTGGCTTAGTAAGCATTGTTGCTTTAGATGCAACATGCGGTCAAAACGATGGTGAATTATGTACAACAGTTTCTGGTGGTACTGCACCATTTGTATACACAGTAACTAACAGATTAACAGGTGCTGTAGTAGGTACTACTTCATCTAATAATGTTGAATATTGTATAACAGGTTTAGGTACTGGAATTTATGATGTAGTTGTAACAGATGCAACTAATGTTTGTAAAGTTGAAGGTTCTAATGATCTTGAAAATATTGGTCAACCTACTCTAACAGCAAATGGTAACACTACTGATGCTGATTGCGGTCAAGCAAACGGTCAAATAGGATTCCTAGTTAGTGGCGGTTCATCTCCATATACTTATACAGTTTTAGATACTGCTGGTACAGTAATTGTTCCATCATCATCTGTTCCTGTAACTGGTAACTTAACAATTGGTGGTTTAACACCTAATTGTTATTCAGTTGTTGTAACGGATGCTAATGGATGTATAGAAATTGAAGAAGTTTGTATAATATCTAAAGGTATTTCTTACACAGCTTCTGCAACTCCAACTCAGCCAACATGTGGAAATAGTAATGGTACAATAGCTGTTTCTGTTTCTGCAGCAGCAACTTATACATGGTCTGGACCAAATGGTACATTCATCGCTGGTTCTACGGCTACTAATTTATCTGCAGGAAACTACAGTGTTGTTGTAAGTGTTAGTGGTTGTGATACAACAATTAACATCGCTCTAAACAACAGTAATGGACCTTCAATTATAGCAACTGTTACACAAACTCCAAGTTGTAATGGCGGTAATAATGGTTCTGTTACATTAACAGCTACTGCAGGTTCTGCTCCATTATTAGGTTATGTAGTAATTGGTGTTGAAAGCGGTACTATTTCTGCTGGTTCTCCAGTTACAATAAATAACTTAAGTGCTGGAACTTATAATGTAGAAGTGGTAGATCAAACAGGTTGCAAAGGTTATACAACAGTAACAGTTGGACAACCAACAACATTAGATGTAGATGTTGCTCCTGTTGCTGAAACTAAGTGTGGTGCTACGGATGGTCAAGCTTGTATTACTATAAACGGTGGTACAGCACCTTATACTGTTGCATTAACTACTGGTACAGGAATTGTTCCTGTTACTTTCTTAGAAGGTGTAGAATCTTGTATTATCGCAATGGTTCAAGGAAATTATACTATCGATGTTACTGATGCAAATGGTTGTAAAACAACTAGAGCATTTGTTGTTGATGGTCCTGATACATGTGTTGATTGTAAAGGATTTGCATTACAAGATATTGTTGTAAAAGATGCAGATTGCGGTATAAACAATGGAAATTTATGTATAACTGTATCTGGTGGTACAGCTCCATTTACTTATACAGTATTAAATAAAGCTACTGGTGCATTAGTTGGTACAACAAGCATCAGTGCAACTGAATATTGCTTATCAAATTTAGGTACAGGTATTTATACTGTAATTGTTAAAGATTCTTCAGGTAAGTGTGCTGATACTTCATATAATGAAATAGAAAGTGTTGGTCAACCAACTTTAACAGCTAATGCTTTAACAAAAGATGCTGATTGTGGTCAAGCAAATGGTCAGATTGGATTCTTGGCATCTGGTGGAACTACACCATATACATACAGTGCTTATGATGCTACAGGTTTAGCTATAGTAATTAACGCACCAGTTCCAATTACAGGTAACTTAACTATTGGTAGTTTAGTACCAGGTTGTTATTCAATCATCCTAAAAGATGCAAATGGTTGTACGGATATTAAAGAACAATGCATTAAGTCGAATGCTGTTACTTACACTGTATCTAACACACCAACTCAACCAACATGTGGTAATAATAATGGTTCTATTGCGGTTAACGTAACAGGTGCTGCTGGTGTTCCTTCATATACATGGAGCGGACCTAACGGTTCATTTGTTGCAGGTGCAACTGCAACGAACTTAAGCGCAGGTATTTATACGATAAATATTGACGTAAATGGTTGCGATACAGCTATTACTGTTGCATTAAACAATAGTAACGGACCGCAAGTTACAGCGTTAGGTACTAATCCTTCTTGCAACGGTACAACAAATGGTTCAATTTCAATTACAGCAACTGCTGGTTCAAATCCATTAATTGGATTTGTAATTCCTGGTGTAGGTGCAGGCAATATTAATTCTGGTGATACTAAAGTATTCAACGGTTTAGATGCTGGTACATATACAATTCAGGTAGTTGATGCTTCTGGTTGCAATGGTTACGCTCAAGTTGTGTTGACAAAACCAACTGACATTAAAGTAGATATTGCTACAACTAAATCTGATTGCGTAACACCAAACGGTACAGCTTGTGTTACTGTTAATGGTGGTACTGGTTCATATACATTGACCTTAACTCAAGGTTCAGGAACTGTTCCTGCTACCTTTACAGAAAATATAGAATCTTGTGTAACAGCATTAGCTCCTGGTTTATATACATTTACAGTAACTGATACTAAAGGATGTATTGCAGATGGTGGATTTGAAATCAGACCAACAGCACCATGTACAATTGCTGATACAATTAGATTCACATTACCTACAAATGATACAATTACTATATGTGATCCTGCATTCGAAAATGATGTATTAAATCCAAATAGTATATCACTTTGTGATGGTACAACTTTAACTGGTTCTAGCGTAAATGGTGCTTGGTCAGTTGTTCCTTACGGATGTATTAAGTTCTCTAGCAATAATATTGTTGGAAGAAACTTGGATACAATCTGTGTGGTAACAAGAGACTCATTAGGAAATGTAGATACAACTATCTTTATTTCTACTATCACTCCAAGACCAGATACAATAGTTAGAACCGTTCCTCAGTATGGTACTGATTCAATTTGTCCATCACATGAACCTGGTTTTGGTTTAGGTGCAACGACAACAGTACTTTGTGATGGTTCAACATCTGGATCAAGTGCTAATGGTACTTGGACAATCTTAAATGGTTGCTTAAGTTTCACCGCAGACAACGAACCTGGATATCCAGTTGAAACAATTTGCGTGAAAACGTATGACTCATTATTAATGATGTGGGATACAACGATTATAATAATCAATGTTCCTCCAGTTGTTGATACAATTTATTTAACATTACCTGTTGATAGTACAATCACAGTTTGTGATACGGCTTTAGAAAACAGTGTTGATAATCCTTTCACAACCTCGTTATGTGGTCAAACTACTCCTATACCTGGCTCTAGCTTATATGGTAATTGGGTGGCTTCAAATTATGGTTGTTTAACTTATAATTCAGATTCAATACCAGGTAATTTCTTAGATACAATTTGTGTTGTAACAAGAGATGTGAATGGTGAATATGATACAACAATATTTATAGTTTCTATTACACCTCGTGCTAACATAGGTAACTATGTTTGGTTAGATACAGATAAAGATGGTATTCAGGATACTTCAGAAGTTGGTATACAAGGTGTAACGGTTACTTTAAAAGATTCATTAGGTAATGTAATAGCTACAACTACTACAGATGCAAATGGCTTCTACCAATTTAATAATGTACCATTAGGTAATTACCAAATTACTTTTGATGCTACTACAGCAGTTGGTGGTACAAGCTTGGTAGGTTCTCCTAATAATCAAGGTGGCGATGATGCTGTAGATAGTGATGCGGATCCTATTTCACACACTACTGCTGTATTCTTCTTTAATCCTGCATTAGGTAACAATTATACATTTGATGCTGGTTTCTATGTATCTACTGCAAAAGATACAATAAGAGATACACTACCTACAAATTCAACTACAATAGTTTGTGATCCATTGTTTGAAAACAATGTAAATGGTGGTACTACAGCTACAATATGTGGTGCAGGTACTGCTGGTTCAAGTGCATATGGTAACTATACAGTTGATGCTAATGGCTGCTTAACTTATAACAGCGGTGGTACAGCGGGTAATAGTATTGATACAGTATGTGTTATAACAACAGATAGCTTGGGTAGAATAGATACAACTATATTTATTTTAACAATCACACCACGTGCTTCTATTGGTAATTATGTATGGAACGATACTAACCATGACGGTATTCAAGATCCAACTGAAAGTGGTATTGCTAACGTAACTGTTTACTTATTAAATTCAGTAGGTGATACAATTGCAACAACTACAACAAATGGTTCTGGTTTCTATGTGTTCAATAATGTACCAGAAGGTGATTATCAAATTGCATTCAATACATCGACTGCAACAGGAAGTTGGACATCTTCACCAAATAATGTTGGTGGTGATGATACAAAAGACAGTGATCAAGATCCTATAACATTAGTAACACCAGTATTCTCGTTCAACCCTGCAAATGGTAACGACTTCACTCATGATGCTGGATTCTACACACCTGTTAAAGACACAATCAGATTTACATTGCCAACGGATAGTACAAGAACAGAATGTGACTTAGTATTAGAGAATGGCACGAATGGCGGAACAACAACAAGATTATGCGAAGGTGGAACATCAGGCAGCAATGCTTATGGTACATGGGTAGTAAATGAAGTTGGTTGCTTAACATTCAATAGTAATAACTTATCAGGCAATGATGTAGCTACAATATGTGTAGTTACAACAGATAGCTTAGGAAGAACAGATACAACTATCTTTATAGTAACAGTAACACCAAGAGGAAGCATAGGAAACTATGTATGGAATGATACAAATGGAGATGGTGTACAAGATGCAACAGAATCTGGAGTAGCAGATGTAACAGTATACTTGTTGAATGCAGCAGGAGATACAGTAGCAACAACTACAACAGATGCAAACGGACAATATGTATTTACGAATGTACCAGAAGGTAACTATTCAATAGCATTTGATCCATCAACAACAGGAACTGGCTATGTATTTACAGGTCAAGACTTAGGTGGTGATGATACAAAAGATAGTGATCCAAATGCTACAGGTACAACAGCAGTATTCTACTTCAATCCAGCGGTAACACCGTTTGATAGTACACACGATGCTGGTTTAGTAATACCAAGAGTATTAGATACAATCAGATTTACATTGCCAACAGATAGCACTACAACTGTATGTGATGTAGTATTAGAAAATGGTGTAAATGAATACAGTAACTACATTATGTGATGGTACATCATTATCATGAAGCAGTGTATGGTTCATGGACAGTAAGTGAGTCTGGATGTTAACATATAACAGTAATAACTTACCAGGAAATAATGTAGATACAATCTGTGTTAAAACAGTAGATACTTTAACTGGAAAAGTTGATTCTACAATATTCATTATCTCAATTACACCAAGAGGAAGCATAGGAAACTATGTATGGAATGATACAAATGGAGATGGTGTACAAGATGCAACAGAAACTGGAGTAGCAGGCGTAACCGTATACTTGTTGAATGCAGCAGGAGATACAGTAGCAACAACTACAACAGATGCAAACGGACAATATGTATTTACGAATGTACCAGAAGGTAACTATTCAATAGCATTTGATCCATCAACAACAGGAACTGGCTATGTATTTACAGGTCAAGACTTAGGTGGTGATGATACAAAAGATAGTGATCCAAATGCTACAGGTACAACAGCAGTATTCTACTTCAATCCAGCGGTAACACCGTTTGATAGTACACACGATGCTGGTTTAGTAATACCAACAGTATTAGATACAATCAGATTTACATTGCCAACAGATAGCACTACAACTGTATGTGATGTAGTATTAGAAAATGGTGTAGGAACGAATACAGTAACTACATTATGTGATGGTACATCATTATCAGGAAGCAGTGTATATGGTTCATGGACAGTAAGTGAGTCTGGATGCTTAACATATAACAGTAATAACTTACCAGGAAATAATGTAGATACAATCTGTGTTAAAACAGTAGATACTGTAACTGGAAAAGTTGATTCAACAATCTTTATCATCTCAATAACTCCAGTAACAGCTTCTATAGGCGATTATGTATGGAATGATACAGATGGTGATGGTGTTCAAGATTCATCTGAAACAGGTTTACAAAATGTGACAGTTTACTTAATAGATGCAACTACAGGTGATACACTTGCTACAGCATTAACTGATGCAACTGGACACTATATATTCAATAATGTACCTGCTGGTTCTTATCAAGTAGCATTTGATGTATCAACAACTACAACACCTGGTATTTGGATACCTACAACAGGTAATGCTGGTGGCGATGATACAAAAGATAGTGATATCAATTTAGGTGGAATAACACCAGTATTTACGTTCAATCCTAATAATGGAAATAACTTAACGTTAGATGCTGGTTATGTAAATACACAAGCTGTTAAAGACACAATCAGATTTACATTACCAACGGATAGTACAAGAACAGAATGTGACTTAGTATTAGAGAATGGCACGAATGGCGGAACAACAACAAGATTATGCGACGGTGGAACAGCAGGCAGCAATGCTTATGGAACATGGGTAGTAAATGAAGTTGGTTGCTTAACATTCAATAGTAATAACTTATCAGGCAATGATGTAGCTACAATTTGCGTAGTTACAGAAGATAGCTTAGGAAGAACAGATACAACCATCTTTATAGTAACAGTAACACCAAGAGGAAGCATAGGAAACTATGTATGGAATGATACAAATGGAGATGGTGTACAAGATGCAACAGAATCTGGAGTAGAAGACGTAACCGTATACTTGTTGAATGCAGCAGGAGATACAGTAGCAACAACTACAACAGATGCAAACGGACAATATGTATTTACGAATGTACCAGAAGGTAACTATTCAATAGCATTTAATCCATCAACAACAGGCACTGGCTATGAATTTACAGGTCAAGACTTAGGTGGTGATGATACAAAAGATAGTGATCCAAATGCTACAGGTACAACAGCAGTATTCTACTTCAATCCAGCGGTTACACCGTTTGATAGTACACACGATGCTGGTTTAGTAATACCAAGAGTATTAGATACAATCAGATTTACATTGCCAACAGATAGCACTACAACTGTATGTGATCCGGTATTAGAGAATGGTGTAGGAACGAATACAATAACTACATTCATGTGATGGTACATCATTATCATGAAGCATTTTATGGTTCATGGACAATAAGTGAGTCTGGATGCTTAACATATAAAAGTAATAATTTACCAGGAAATAATGTAGATACAATCTGTGTTAAAACAGTAGATGCAGAACTGGTAAAATTGATTCAACAATCTTCATCATCTCAATCACACCAAGAGGAAGCATAGGAAACTATGTATGGAATGATACAGATAAAGATGGTGTACAAGATGCAACAGAATCTGGAGTAGCAGACGTAACAGTATACTTATTGAATGCAGCAGGAGATACAGTAGCAACAACTACAACGGATGCAAACGGACAATATGTATTTACGAATGTACCAGAAGGTAACTATTCAATAGCATTTGATCCATCAACAACAGGAACTGGCTATGAATTTACAGGTCAAGACCAAGGTGGTGATGATACAAAAGATAGTGATCCAAATGCTACAGGTACAACAGCAGTATTCTACTTCAATCCAGCGGTAACACCGTTTGATAGTACACACGATGCTGGTTTAGTAATACCAACTGTTCATGATACAATTTACTTCAGCTTACCAACATTATCTGATACAACAGTATGTGACTTAGTTTTAGAAAATGGAGTAAATGGTAGTTTAACTTCAGCATTATGTGCTGGTGGAAATACAGGTTCTAGTATCTATGGTACTTGGAGCGCAGGTTTAGATGGTTGCTTATATTATGAAAGTAATAACTTACCTGGTAACCATGTAGATACTGTATGCGTAGTAACAATTGATGGTAATGGTAGAATTGATACAACAATCTTTATTATCTCAATAACTCCAGTAACTGCTTCAATAGGCGATTATGTTTGGAGTGATACAGATGGTGATGGTATCCAAGATTCAACAGAATCTGGTATTGAGAATGTTACAGTTTACTTGATAGATGCAACTACAGGTGATACAATTGCAACAACTTTATCAGATGCTAATGGACAATATATATTCACAAATGTTCCTCAAGGTAATTACCAAGTGGCATTTGATCCATCAACGTCTGGAAATACATATACAGGTTCACCTCAAAATCAAGGTGGTAATGATTCTACTGACAGTGATATTAATCCTATCACTTTCGTAACACCTGTGTTCAGTTTCGATCCTCATAATGGTGATAACTTAACTATTGATGCTGGCTTGGTATGTATTATTGATACATTACGTACTATAGATACAACTATCTGCGCTGGTGAAACAGTAGTAGTTAATGGTATCACTTATGATGCTACAGGAACATATTATGTACCAACAACAAATGGTCAATGTCCAGCTGTTGATGAATTAAACTTAACGGTATCACCATCAACATCAAGTGCAGTAACTGCAACGATATGTTCTGGAGATACTACAACGTTAGGAACGCAAGTATTAACAACTAGTGGTGTTTACACAGAAACATTTACAGGAAGCAACGGTTGCGATAGCGTAGTAACGTTAAACTTAACAGCATTACCAGCAAATGTAACAGATGTAAATGCAACAATATGTGCAGGCGATAGCATTATAGTTGGTGGCGTTAAATATGGTACAGCTGGTAATTACACAGCTACATTAGCAGCAGCAAATGGCTGTGATAGTACAGTAAATATCAGTTTAGTAGTGTTAGGCAACAACGATACATCACGCATAGCAGAAACAATCTGTGAAGGTGGCAGTGTAACAGTAGGTGGTCAAACATTCACAACAGCAGGCGTACACTATGTAACAGTAAATAACGGACAATGCGAAGGTGTGGTAGAGTTAACGTTAACAGTTAATCAACCTACAACATCAACAATAACAACAGCTGTATGTGCAGGCACGATAGTAAATGTTGGAGGCAACAGCTATACACAAAGTGGTACATATACAATTACAACAACAAATAGTGTTGGTTGTGATAGTGTAATAACATTGAACTTAACAGTTAATGAACCAAGTGCAACAGTAATTGATAGTGTAATATGTGCAGGCTCAACAGTAACAGTAGGTGGTAACACATACAATACATCAGGCACACACGTAGTTACGTTAACAAATGCAACAGGTTGCGATAGTGTAGTAACATTGAACTTAAGCGTATTAACACCAGACGATACAGCAAGATTGACATTGTCATTCTGTACAGGTGGAAGCGTAGTATTCAATGGAACAACATACACTACAGCAGGAGAATACACAATAGCACAAAGCACACCATGTTCAGGTGTAACGGTATTAACAGTAGTAGAGAATACACCAAGTGCTACAACGATTGACAGAACAATCTGTTTAGGTCAGTCAGTAGTAGTAGGTGGCCAAACATTCACTACAGCAGGAACACATACAGTTACCTTAGCGAACAGCAATGGCTGTGATAGTGTAATAACATTGAACTTAGTGGTAAATACACCAAGCAAAACAGTAATAGACAGTACAGTATGTGCAGGCGAAACAGTAACAATAGGTACACAAACGTTTGATGCAACAGGTACTTACCAAATAGTAACGAACAATGCACCTTGTTCAGATACATTGATCTTGAACTTATATGTTTATAACTGTGCTCCAGATACAATTAGAGACACAAACACAATATCAACAGATACAACTATCTGTCCACCAATTGATCCTGTATTAGATAATACAGTTATAACAGTTGTTGATTGTGGCCACTCTAATAACAGTGGTAATACATATACAGTTGATGTTAATGGCTGTATCAAAGTAACAAGAAGTACAACTGTTGGATATGGTTTAGATACAATCTGTATTGTAATTACAGACACAGTTAAAAATGTAACGGATACAGTAGTTGGTATAATATCAAATACACCGAAAGTAGATACGATCCGTGATACGAATATAGTAGGCACAACGACAGTAGTATGTGTACCGTTAGAGCAAGGCATGACAGTAGGAACAGTAGAGATAGTAAACTGTGGACATGCAAACAATAGCGGTAATGTATACACAGCAGGACCGACAGTAGGATGTATCACAATAACAAGAAGTGAGACAGTAGGATATAACTTAGATACATTATGCTTAGTGATGACAGATCCAATTACAGGTATCAAGGATACTACGGTTGCGATCTTCAGTAACTTACCAAAACGTGATACGATCAGAGATACAAACGTAATCAAAGATACGACTGAGTTATGTATACCAGTTAATGCAGGTATGAATGCAGATACCGTGATCATCACGAACTGCAACGGCGGACCATTAACAACGACGAATACATACACAACGTTAGCAAACGGCTGTATCCAAATCGTAAGAAGCACAACAGTAGGTTATAACTTAGATACATTGTGTGTAATCGTAAGAGACACGACAAAAGGCATCGACGATACAACGACAATCATTGTAAGCAATACACCGAAAGTAGATACGATCCGTGATACGAATATAGTAGGCACAACGACAGTAGTATGTGTACCGTTAGAGCAAGGCATGACAGTAGGAACAGTAGAGATAGTAAACTGTGGACATGCAAACAATAGCGGTAATGTATACACAGCAGGACCGACAGTAGGATGTATCACAATAACAAGAAGTGAGACAGTAGGATATAACTTAGATACATTATGCTTAGTGATGACAGATCCAATTACAGGTATCAAGGATACTACGGTTGCGATCTTCAGTAACTTACCAAAACGTGATACGATCAGAGATACAAACGTAATCAAAGATACGACTGAGTTATGTATACCAGTTAATCCAGGTATGAATGCAGATACAGTGATCATCACGAACTGCAATGGCGGACCATTAACAACGACAATACATATACAATGATCCAGCAACAGGCTGTATCCAAATCGTAAGAAGCTTAACAGTAGGTTATAACGTAGATACATTGTGTGTAATCGTAAGAGACACGACAAAAGGCATAGACGATACAACTACAATCATTGTAAGCAATACACCGAAAGTAGATACGATCCGCGATACGAATACAGTAGGTACGACAACGGTTGTATGTGTACCAGTAGAAGTTGGAATGACGGCTGGAAGTGTAGAAGTAGGATTCTGTGGACATGCAAACAATAGCGGTAACGTATACACAGCTGGTCCAGGTGCAAATTGCATTACAGTAGTAAGAAGCCAGACAGTAGGTTATAACTTAGATACATTATGTATTATAGTGACTGATCCAATTACAGGTATTAAGGATACAACAATTGGTATCTTCAGTAACTTACCGAACCCATGTCAGGATATCTTACGTGATACAGTAATAGCTTGTAATGGAAACGGTCAAGGTGGTTTATGTATTCCATTAACATTAGCAAACATCAGACATTATAACATCTTTATTGATGGTACTAAGTCTGCTCAGCAATTCTCTTCTAGAACAGGTTGTGGTTTGGCTATAGTTGATGCAGGATATAACTTCCAAGTAATTGATTATGTAGATAATACTGCTCACTTATTAGAAGAATGGGGCATTACATCTACTAATACAGTAACACCAAATGTTAACTTTAACACATTAGCAGATTTAGCAGCATACATGAACACTGTTGAACCAGCAGGTGCATGGTATGTAGATGGATTAAATGTTAAAGCTGGAAATCCAAATTCTGCATACAGAGCAGGAAGTGGTTTACAGTTCTTCTCTGAAGATCCAGAAGCTGCAACTTACACAGTACGTTACAACGACAAAACAACTTACACAGGTTCATTGTTGACCTTAGAGAAAGGTTGCCATGAAGTAGTATTAGTAGATACATTAACAGGATGTAGAGATACAGCTCAGATTTGTGTTATCGGTTGTATAACAAGAGATACAGTTAGAGATACAGTTCCTGTTAGAGACTCTGCAATAGTTTGTGTACCAGTAGAACCTGGTTTAACAGCACACACAATTTCTATATTAGATAATTGTGGTGGTGTACACAGCGGAAATATTTACACTACAATTGCTGGTACTTCTTGTATTAAAGTTGTAACAAGCGATACCGTAGGCTTTAACCTTGATACTGTTTGTGTTGTTGTTTGTGATACTGTTTATGGTATCTGTGATACTTCAACAGTAATTATAAGCAATACACCAAAAGTGGATACTATCCGCGATACAAACCGTACGGAAACAACAACAACATTATGTGTACCAATTGAACCTGGTATGTCTAACACAGTAACTACAATTGTGAACTGTGGTCATACAATCAACAGTGGCAATACATATACAGTTGACTCGACTGGTTGCATAACAATCGTAAGAAGTACAACGGTTGGCTTTAACTTAGATACATTGTGTATAGTTGTAACTGATACTTTAACAGGAATCAGTGATACAACGGTAGGTATCTTCAGTAACTTGCCATCTTGTCCTGATTTGATACGTGATACAACAATTGCATGTTCAAGCCCTCAAGGTGGTGGATTATGTATACCATTAACACTACAAGAAATCAGAAAATACAATATCTTTATTGATGGTACAAAATCAGCACAACAATTCAGTTCAAGAACTGGCTGTGGTCAAACATTAGTTGATGCAGGATTTAACTTCTCAGTAATTGATTATGTAGACAACGTACCTCACTTATTAGAAGGTTTAGATTTAGATGGTACTGCACCGTTAGAGCCAATGATTAACTTCAATAATTTAACGGAATTATCAACTTATTTAAATACAATAGATGCAGCTGGTGCTTGGTTTGTTGATGGATTAAACATCAAAACAGCAAATCCAAATACTAGATACAGAAATGGTGATGGTATTGCGTTCTTCTCTGAAGATCCGGAAGCAGCAACTTACACTGTACGTTACAACGACAAAACAACATACACAAGTTCATTGTTGAACTTATCAATTGGTTGCCATAAAGTGGTATTAGTTGATACCTTAACTGGTTGTGTAGATTCAGCTAATGTTTGTGTAACAGGTGAATGTGGTATAATAAGAGATACTATCATTGATACAATTCCAGTTGGAACAACATTAGATACTTGTGTACGTGTACCAGCAGGAACTAATACTGTAGTAACATCTTGTGAAGGCGATACAATTGGTGCTGGAGACTTTGGTACTTGGACAATTAATCCAAGAACAGGTTGCTTACAATACCAAGCAGGTCCATTATCTGGAACAGATTCGTTATGTATCAAAGCATGTGACACTGTTAAAAATGAGTGCATAATCACTACAGTAATCATTACAGTAACACCGTTACCACGTGATACGATAAGAGATACTATACCATTGTATGGATCTGATAAATACTGTTTCAATCCAGATACTAACCAAGTTGTTACAGCTTGTAATGGAGCAACAGGTAACGCTGAACCGCACATTGTATGGGCAATTAATTCAAATGGTTGCTTAATATATACAGGAACAGCAATTGGTACAGATGAGTTATGTATTAAAGTGTGTGATACTATTACTAAAGTTTGTAAAGAAACTACGGTATACATAACTGTAGTACCACCAAGTGATACATTGCCAGTAAAAGATTCAATTGTTACTTGTAAACTCATTACACCAGCAGACAGCAATGTAGTAATTACTTCTTGCTCTGGTCAAACACGTGATACAACTGTATTAGGTTCTTGGTCTATTGATGCTAACGGATGTATTAAATATGTTTCAGGACCAACTATTGGTAACGATACATTATGTATTGTAAAATGTGATACAGTATTAAATAAATGTGATACTATACCATTTATCATCACTATTACACCAAGAGTAGATACAATTCGTGATACAAATTATATCAATACAACCAATACAGTATGTATGCCATTAGAAGGTGGATTTGGTGCACCAGTGAATACAACTATTGTTAATTGTGGACATGCAAACAACAGTGGTAATACATATAGCACATCAACACACAACAAGGTTGTATTACGATTGTAAGAAGCAATACAGTTGGCTTTAATTTAGATACCTTATGTGTGGTAGTTTGTAACGCAGCAGGAATCTGTGATACTACTAAAGTAATCGTTTCTAACATTACTAGAACAGTAAAAGATACGATATACGATACCTTACCAGTAAGAGATAGCATTAAGATATGTGAATTTGTACCAGCAGATACTGCTAACATAGTAGTAACTAACTGTGACGGAATGACATCGGAAACAACTAATCATGGATCTTGGACAATTAATCCAACTACGAAATGCTTAGTGTTTTCAGCAGGATCTACAAAAGGTACAGATACAATATGTATTAAAGTATGTAATACTGTAACTGAGGTTTGTAAAGAAACTACGGTGATTATCACGGTAGTTGGCTTACCACCTGTAGCTATAAGAAACGATACTGTTACATTAATTAATACACCAGTTATTATATCTGTGTTGAACAACGACATACAAACGGATGAAGATTCATTAGTATTATGTCCAAATGCAATAGTAACCAATGGAAGTAACGGTACAGCTACTCAAAATTCTGACGGTACAATTACATATACACCTAATACTGGTTACTCTGGAATAGATAGCTTTGTGTATATCATCTGTGATCCAGAAGGAAACGATACAGCAATTGTTTATATTACCATTACGAGAGACGACTGTGAATTACCTACAGTAATTACACCAAACGGCGATGGCAAAAATGATGTATTCGTAGTACCTTGTCCATCTCAATCACCAATTTCATTCTGTGTATTCAACAGATGGGGAATTGAGGTGTACAGAAATGAAGATTACGGTCAAAACGGTAACTTCTTCGATGGAACTTACAGAGGAGCACCTTTACCAGATGGCACTTACTATTATGTAATTAAATACATTAATGATAAAGGTGAGACGGTAAATAAAGCACATTATTTAACAATTCATAGATAATAGACAGTGAAAGAGGCAGGTGATTGCCTGCCTCTAATCACTTTAGTAAACACAATAAAAGTAAAAGCGATGATAAAAAAGTTAAGCACTAAACTACTGGCAACTATTGCAATCATAGCAACGTGCACACTTACTGTTAATGCACAGCAAGATCCGCAGTACACGCAGTTTATGTATAATAAACTACCTCAGAATGCAGCTTATACTGGTTCAAGAGAGGTATTAAGTATACGTATGTTGTATCGTACTCAATGGGCAGGAAACAAAAATGGAGGTACTGTTGGTGCTCCACAGACTGCGAGTTTTACAATTCATAGTCCATTAAAGAACGAGCATTTTGCTTTAGGTTTCTTTTATACTAATGATAGATTAGGTAAAGAACATAAGAATCAGTTTAATGTTACTTATGCCTACCGTGTAGCTTTAGGTAAAAAAGTAAAATTGAGCTTAGGTATTAATGCTGGTATAATGTGGTATAAATGGAATGGTTTGCAGGAGCGTGCCTATGATTTTGGTGACCCAACTGTAGAGAATGTGAGCAGAGTATTGCCAGATGTTGGAGCTGGCTTGTATGTTTATCATCCAAACTTTTATTTTGGAGCAAGTGTACCGAATTTCATCAAAGGTGATTTAAATAATAGAAAATCAGTTGGAGAAGCGAAAAGAACACCACATGTAGTTTTAATGGCTGGTGGCGTAATTCCTGCAGGTAAAGTATTAAAAATTAGACCACAAATTCAATATAGATACATTGCCAATGCTGTTCAAAGAATACCACATACATTTGATTTTAATTTAAGCTTATTGATTTACGATAGAGTAAACATTGGCGGACAATACCGCACTTCTTTCGGAAATAAAAGCAATAACGTGAAATTATTAGATCCAGATAGCTTTGATGTAATGTTAGAAGTTTGGCCAACAAAACAATTAATGATAGGTTATGCTTATGATTATACATTGACTAAACTAGGAAATTATAACAGAGGTAGTCATGAAGTAATAATCGGTTATGATTTTGGATTTGAAAAGAAAAGAGTTATTACACCTCGATATTTTTAACACCTACCATTTAGAACATATAATACCTAACAAAACCAAAGAATACTGCTAAGTTATGAATACCAAAAAAATATCCTTAAAAATCAGCAAAATAATAGTAGCCGCATGGTTTATTCTATTATCTGCTAACCAAGTTAATGCTCAGGACATCGAAGGCGGCGGCACACAAGGTGCAGCAATAGGTGGTTTTAGTAAGGCAGAAAAGCTTTATAATGATTTAGCTTATCATGAAGCAATACCACTTTATGAAGCATATATCAAGAAACACGATAGCGCACGAGCAATGGCTCACCTTGGTGATTGCTATAGATTAACATCAAGATATGATAAAGCAGAATACTGGTACAGCAAAGCAGTTGATAAAGGTGGTGTTGATGCTAAATATAAATTATATCTTGCACAAATGCAGCAGGTAAATGGTAAGTATGAAGATGCTGCCAAAATGTATGCAAATTATAAACAAGCAGTTCCTGAAGACAGACGCTCAGGAAATGAGATGAAAGCATGTGCAGATTATGGTCAGTTTTTATTAACCAGAGATCGATATACTGTTAAAAATTTAGATTTTAATACAGGTGGTTATGATTTTGGTACTGCATTGTTCAACGAAGGTATTATCTTTTCATCTTCTCGTGATAGTGCAAAAGCAATCAGCAGAGAGCACACATGGACAGGTACCCAATTCTTCGACATGTACTATGTGAAAGGTGATAAAACAAAATTTGGCAAACCTCAACGCATGAAAGGTGATGCAGCTACAAAATTCCACGAGGCAATACCTACTTTTACATCAGACTTCAAAAAAGTATTATTTACTAGAAATAACTTCTTTAATAATAAAACTAAAACAAGTTCTGATAAAATCATGAAACTAAAAATTTATGAATCAGATGTGAATGGTTTGGATTGGAAAAATGATAAAAATTTTCCATTCAATAATGATGAATACAGTGTTGGACATCCAGCATTAACTCCAGATGGCAATACGTTATATTTTGCAAGTGATATGCCTGGTGGTTATGGCTATACAGATATATATGTTTCGCAAAAAGAAGGCGATACTTGGGGAACACCTAAAAATCTTGGACCAGATGTTAATACAGAAGGACGCGAAATGTTTCCGTTTGTAGATAAAGACGGAGAATTATATTTTGCTTCTGATGGTCACGGCGGACTAGGTGGCTTGGATAATTTCAGAGTTAAGAAAAATGCAAAAACAGGAAAATTTGGAAAAATCAGAAATGTTGGAGCACCAATCAATAGCAGCTATGATGATTTTGCTATGGTTTATGGAAAAGATAGAAGCTACGGATACTTTACATCGGATCGTCCGGATGGACATGGTTTAGATGATATATATTCATTTACAGATGATGGTATTTATTTAGAAGGTATTGTTGTGGACGCTAAAACAGGTGAACCAATATGCACTAGTAATGTAGTGATGAATGCAAAACTTACAGGTGCAGAACAAGGTAGAACGAATACAGAATGTGATGGCGAGTTTGAGTTTAATGTGGTTAGAAATACAGACTACTGTTTCGTAGCAAGTGCAGAAGGATACAGTACTAATCGTGATGTTTGTGCTACAACAAAAGGTGTAGCACCAGGCGGAAAGGTATTTGTAAAAATTCCACTAGAGAAAAGTAAAGTATATGCTATGAGTGTTCAGGTGTTAGGTAAATCACCAAAATCACCAGGTGAAATCACCAGCAGATAAATCGGTAGATGATAAATCACCAGCAGATAAATCAGTAGATGATAAATCACCAGATGATAAATCAGTAGATGATAAATCACCAGCAGATAAATCGGTAGATGATAAATCACCAGAAAATAAAGATGTAAAATCACCAGAAGAACGTGGTTTAAAACCTTTAGCAAATGCTAAAATATTACTTTCAAGTGTGTGCGAAGGTTGGACAAAAGCATTAGTAACTGACGAAAATGGAAAAATATGTGAAGTGGTACGTTGTGATTGCGATTATATTATAGTTGCCAACGCAACTGGATATTTACCAGCTAATAAAACAGTTATTAAAGATGACGGCATGTGTGTGATAGATAGAAAATGTGGCGTAAATCCAAGAGAAGAAGAAATTATTTTAGATAGAATACCAGGTGGTGTTGATACAAATGGCGATGGAATTCCTGACGAATATACAGACGGACCAGCTATAGAGTTAAAAGACATCTATTATGATTTTGACAAATGGTATATCAGAGAAGAATCTGAGCGTGAGTTAAATAAATTATTAGGATTCTTACAAGAAAATTCAACAACAATAGTTGAAATTGGCTCACATACGGATGCTCGTGCACCATTTGATTATAATATACGTTTATCTCAACGTCGTGCACAATCAGTAGTTGATTGGTTAATTCAACGCGGTATTAACCGTAGCCGTTTGAAACCAAAAGGTTATGGTGAAACACAACCAAGAAATGGTTGCGTAGATGGCGTACAATGCTCAGAGTACGAACACCAAAGAAACAGAAGAACAGAGTTTAGAGTGATTGGTGGCAAGATAGGCGACTTGAAATCATTAGAACGCTTTGATATGCAAGTGGATCCTTGTAAAGTGTGTCCATTCTAAGCAATAGCAACAACTAACAATAAAAAAAGCAACTCTAAGAGAGTTGCTTTTTTTTGTTTTAACAAGAGTAAAATCCAATGGTAAAAATATTTTTTCAAAAATTTATGGAATTTGACAGGTTCATGTATCTCAATAGTATAAGATACAATCATGAAAGAGCAGCTATTCCATTTTATTTGGCAACACAAATTATACAACACCAAAGAACTAACCACAACCGACGGTAGTCAACTACAAATTTTGGAAGTTGGAAAACACAATAAAGATGGCGGTCCAGATTTTTTACAAGCAAAAATTAAAATCGACGATGTAGTTTTACTCGGAAATATTGAATTGCATATTCATACGTCAGATTGGAAATTGCACAACCATACAGATGATAAAAAATATCAAAATATAATTTTACATGTAGTCTTTTTTAATGATGGTGAAGATGAAATGAATTTACCAACACTAGAACTGAATGGACGAATTTCGCCTATTTTATTAGATAAATACGAACGCTTGCAAATTTCTAAACAGGATTTAATTTGCAAAAACATGCTACATGAAATCGATGATTTTACCATCGAAAGTTGGAAAGAAAGATTGATTGCAGAACGCTTGGAACGCAAGTCAAACTTAATTCTAGATGATTTAAAACAAAATGGAAAAGATTGGGAAAAGACATTGTATCATCTCATAGGAAAATATTTTGGCAGCCATATTAATTTTTATGCATTTGAATTATTGGTGAACCACATCGATTATAAAATTCTTTTAAAACACCAACAGAATATTTTTCAATTGGAAGCTATTTTGTTTGGCGTAGCTGGTTTTTTAAATAAAGATTTTGTAGAAATTTATCCAAGAGCATTGAAACAAGAATTTCAGTTTCTAAAACATAAATATAATTTGAAAGAAATGCAGGAATATCACTGGCAATTTTTGCGTATTCGTCCAAGCTCCTTTCCAACTATTCGAATTGCATTGTTCGCACAGTTAATTCAAAAAATGCCTTTATTTTCAATGGTTCTAGAAGAAAAAAACATCGAAAATATATTGAACAAAATAGAAGTTTCCGAGTATTGGAAATCACATTATGTGTTAGATAAATTGAGCAAATATCGCAACAAATCTTTAGGAGAAGATTTTAAGCAAATGCTGCAAATAAACGTGTTTTCACCTGTTTTATTTGGATATGCAAAGCAATACAACGACATAGATTTAGCAGAACATGCTATTGATTTATTGCACAAAAATTACGCTGAATACAATGTTAAAACGGAGAATTTTTCTTCCACAAAAATACAATTAAAAACCAGTTACGATTCGCAGGCAATGCTCGAGTTGTACGATAATTATTGTGTAAAAAAGCGATGTTTAGAATGCTGCATTGGAAATAAAATTTTGCGAAAAACAACCAGTACAATAAATAAAGTTGTAGCATAAAATTGCATTTTTCATAATTCGTTTCTACCTTTAAACTATGTTAGAAAAATCGTTTAAAATATTTCAATCTAAAAGTTTGCGCGACATTATAGAACGTAACGTGTACGGTGTTTGTTCTTATTTAGGAAGAAAATTATCGATGCCAACAAAAAAAATCCGTCTGTTTTTTATTTACACTTCATTCATTGCATTTGGCTCGCCAATTATTATTTATTTGATTCTAACTTTCGTGCTTAATTTGCGCTACATGATTAACAACAAACGCAATCCAGTTTGGGACATTTGATTGCTGTGAAAAAACAAACCGAACATATCGAACTTTCTCAAGAACAAATCATCCAAAAATTAGAATCGTTTTGTTCTTATCGAGAAAGATGCACCTCAGAAATTAATCAGAAATTATACCAACTAAAAGCGGACGCTAACGATTTTGAGTTCTATATAAATTACCTTAAAGAAAATAATTTTTTAAACGAAACTCGTTTTGCTAATTCATTTGCTCGCGGTAAAAATGCTATCAAAAAATGGGGCCGAAAAAAAATTATCATGGAATTAAAATCCAAGCAAATCGATAATGCAACCGTTCAGCAATCTTTATTGCAAATAGATGAAGGCATGTATTTAATAAAATTGCAGGATGTATTGGAAAAGAAAAATCGACAATTGAAAGAAACAGATGCTTTTAAACGCAAGCAAAAACTCATACAATTTGCTATGCAAAAAGGATACGAATATGAAATCATTAACGAAGCAATGAAAAATATTGCTTTTTAATTTCTCTAAAAAATGACCACTTAAGGCACTTAAGTTCCGAATTTTCGGAACTAAGAAAAATTTAAAGAAAATTAATTTAGATCGCCAGCAAACTAAGCTTTCTACTCGTCTATGTTTTTGTAATCTTCTTCTATTGTAACTTAAGTTTCTAATGTGTCTTAAGTGGTTAAATTTTTGTTTAGTATAGTTTGTAATTATTTTTTTACTTTTATAAAATGGAAAGACAAACATTCACAGAAGGTTCGCCTTGGGAACCAATTGTTGGCTATGCACGCGCCGTAAAAATTGGCAATATCATTGAAATTTCTGGAACTACAGCAACTGTAAACGGCGAAGTAGTTGGTAAAGATGATGTGTATTTGCAAACCAAAACCATCTTGCAAAAATTTGAAAAAGTACTGGAAACATTTGGCGCATCCATGCAAGATGTAGTACGCACACGCATATTTTGTACAGACATTACGCAATGGGAAAAAATTGGAAAAGCACACGGCGAATTTTTCGGCGAAATAAAACCAACCACTGGAATGTATCAAATTTCAAAATTAATTTCCGATGATTTATTAGTGGAAATTGAAGCAACCGCTATTTTGAGATCATAAACAAGTTTAATTTTTTGCTGTTTGTTATAGTATTGTTTGACTTTGTAGCAACTATTTTTTATTTTTATGTTATGAGAAAATTTTTATCGCCAATTTACTTGTTTATTATCATCATTATTGCAACTTCTGCTATTTCTTGCAAAGACAGAGGCATTGGCTGCGAACAAGACAAATACAACGATTGGAAAAAAATTGAAGCGAACCGAAAACAGCAAATGAAAAGCCCGCACGATCCAGGCAAAGGTAGCAGCAAAAAGAAAGTAAAAGCAAAAGTGTACGGTAATGGTATTGTGCCTTAGTTGTTTTTACTTCAAAGAATTTATCTTTATTTTTAATTCTTCAATGTCTTTGAAATAAGTTTCCAAGTGAGTTTCTTTAGTGTGCTTAATAGCATTCATTGCATATTTAATATTAATTTCTGCTTTTTTCTTCTCCTTTAAAATCCAATATGCTCTTGCTGCAGACTCGTATGCATAAGCTATGTAAAATCCGTCAGTTTTTTTTGTTTTACTATGTTTGATGTTTTGCACTGCAAACAACAAGGCACAGGTTCCATCACCGATATGCGCATAAGCTTTGGAGATTTGCCATAAACTGATGGATGTATTAGTAGCATTGCATTCCGGTACTTGCTGCCATAAATAATACGAAGTATGTACTAAGTTTAACAAAGTAATTTTTTCTTCTTTACTCAGTTTCTTTTTATCAAGATATTTCCACGCATCGTTAAACGTTTGCATGGCTGTTTTTTTGTCAGGATTTATTGTTTTGCTTTTTGATGGCATGATGGTGTTATCTTGTAATGAAGATAATTATTTTTCAGTACAATATATTATCCAATACAGACCAACTAACTCAACAAGCTAACCCAGATTTATAAAATGTATTTGCTTTATGCTATTTACTTTTTATAAATTTTTCAATATACATTCTTCCTGTTGACTGTTTAATAATTTTTAATGAATAAACACCATCAGCTAAAGTTTTTGTATTTATTTTAATGGTATTTAAACCAATAGTTGCAGAATATTGCTCTACATGTACTACACGTCCAGTTATATCAATTATTTCGATATTAGTTATTTCTGAAATTCCATTATTAAATTGGTAGTTTAATATTTCATTTACTGGATTTGGATAAAGAATAGTTGAAATGTCAGAAGGATTTCTATTAATAAAAATAATTGCAGAATAAGAAAACGAACTATCATTATCCACTATTTTTAATCGATAATAATTTCCTATTAAAGATGGAGTTTCATCAATAAAGTTATAATCGATATTCACGTTACTAAATCCATTTGCTTTCATCATTCCAATAGACTCAAAATTAACACCATCAATACTTCTCTGAATTTCAAAATAAGCAGCGTTTTGTTCAGTTGCTGTTGACCATTGTAAATAATTGACATTTCCATCTGTAGTTCCTGTAAAGGCAAATAGTTCAACAGGTAATAAGACATCAGTAATGAGTATTATACCACCAGTACCACCAGAAAAACTAGAAATACTATTCAATTGAATGTAGTTTATACTATTTGATGTGCTACCAGATGTACCAGTCAAATGTGTTCCATCATATTGAGGTGCAGTATAGTTTCCGCTGTTATTTTTAAACCAATAAAAACCCAAAGGCAACGGATATTTATAAGTATATGCACAAAGAGGATAAGTTGCTATCCAGTTAATTGCAGCTGCTTCAACAGCAGTTCGCTCTGAAGGTAAATGATAAAAGCGCACATTATACGAACCACTAGGTGTGCCGCCACCTAAGTTTACATTCCAGTTGCGTTCCATCTCAAATTGTTCTTCACCTGGATTTAATCCTGTTAAACAATTAGAAGGTCCTACTCCTTGTGATTGTTGATAGTACGCACCATTATCACGTATAGTTACAATAGGAAAACCAGGTGGAATAGCAGAAAGATTTCCTTGTATTGAAAAAATAATATCATTACCAACGTAAAAATGATGCCATCCTGCATTATCTGTACAGTACGTATTTGTAACCGTATTATCAGCAGCATAAATGAAATTTCTTACGTTTATATTTAAACTCGCATCAGTAGTGGTATTACATAAACCTTCACGACGAGCATAAATAGTCGTATTTGAAACAAAAGAAAGGTTAATGGAGTTGCCTGTTCCTAATAAACTTCCTGTTCCATTAGGACCAGAATACCAGTAAATAAGAGAGCCGGTCCCTGCAGTTCCACCAGATGCGGTTAAGGTAACTGTAGTGTTTGGACAGATTGTACCAATTGATGTAATTGTTGGAGCAGTGGAAATCGTATTAGGTGCTGAAAATACGATATTGATACTGTCTTTACATCCATTTGCATCAGTTACAACTACTTTATTAGTACCACTTGGAAGTGCAATTGCAGTTGGTCCTGTTTCTCCATTACTCCACAAATAGTTGTAATTACCAGTACCACCATGTGCTTCTACAGTAGCAGTACCATCGTTTATGCCCTGACAAAAAGGAGCAGAGCTACTGTGTAGATGAATATCTACTGGTCCGTTTGATGTAATATCAAAACAGACTGTTGAAGTACAGCTATTCCCATCTGTTACGGTCACACAATAATTTCCCGCTGCTAAATTAGTACGTGAATTTCCAGTTCCGCCACTGCTCCAAGAATAAGAATAGGGTGCGGTACCGCTTAGAGTATTTACAATAGCACTTCCGTTATTAATTCCACAGGTAGCTGATGTACTAGATTGTAAATAAATATTAGGTGCTGATGCTCCTGAATATACAAAAGCCGTATCTGTAATAGAACATCCTGAAGGTACACGAGTAACAGTTAATATATAAGTACCAGAAGTTAGTGATGAGATATTTGATGAAGTAGCATTTAAAGTAGTAGCACCATTTGACCACGAAAAATTACTATTACCACCAGAAATAATACTTGCAGATACTGTTCCATCATTAGAACAAATAACTGGTGTTGCTAATAGATTAATTACAGGATTGCTATTTACTGTTACAGGGAAACTAATACTAATAGGGCAATTAATTAATGTTCTGCTACCAAGCGTATTTTTAGAATAAATAGATGCTATGTAAGTTGTTGTCGAAGTTGGTTTTACAGTTATCGAATTGTTGGTTGATGACATTATATTGAATGATGGCGACCACACGACTGAATCTGTTGCAGTTAAACCACTAAGTGTTAAAGTGGTAGATTGGCCAGAACATATAGAGACGCCGCCAGATCCTGTTACTGTTGGGTTTCTTGTTACTAATAAGTATATAGTTTCAGTTGGACTAAGACCACAACAGTCTGTTGTTAAATTTAAGGTTATTGGAAAAAGACCAGGTGTATTAAATTGTTGTGCAGGTGTTTGTTTCACACTTCCTGGATTAATAACAGCACCATTAAAATTCCAATTATAAGTAGACGCTGGGTATAAGCTCTCAAATATAGAATATTGCCCCTGACAAATTTGGAATGTATCTGTACCAATTGGTGTTAAACTCGTAAGAATATCTGGTATTATTGTGTTTTGAAAAGCAATATTATGAAATCCAAGATATGAATTTGCACCCATACCAATATTGTATCTTCCAATTTGAGTATATTGTGTTACAACTGGGCTTGTTGCTATTGCAGTACCTGGTGTAGCATCGTTAGTTGTAATATCAAAATCCCAAGCAGCTGGAGCTGCAGATGTATAGGTAACATTATAATTGGTACAGTTTACATTACTTACATTTATTATTGTTTGCCCAGCAAGATTAAAAGCAGAATTATTAGTACTTAATGCTGAACCACTTTGTAAATGTATATTGAAAGATTGACCAGCTTGACCAGTTCCACCAGCTCCACCAGCTCCACCAGCTCCACCAGCTCCACCGTTACCGCCTCTACCTACTTCACTAGTACCATAAGTACTACCAGCGCCACCAGCGCCACCTGCACCACCTGCGCCACCAGCGCCACCCGTACCACCTACACCGGCAGTACCGGCAACTATTCTTGATTGATCAATAACACCACCAGTGCTATTATTAAATAAATAAATTCCATAAGATGATCCACCACCACTGCCACCTGTACCACCTACACCACCTTGACCGCCGCCGCCGCCGCCGCCGCCGCCATTACCTGATCCGTCTACACAAAAAGTACAATATTGACCGCCACCACCACCACCACCTTTGCCGCCTTGACCACCAGAACCAAAGCCACCTGTAGCTCCTTGCGAACCAGGCACCCAAAAACCTGTAGTATGCATACCTGCTGCACCCGAAGCACCTGTTGCACCTACTATACCTGCAACGCCAGCGCTACCTGTACCACCTGCATTACCTGGGTCGCCCCAAGCACCACCACCACCACCAGTTGCATTTGCTCCATAAGTACCAGAAACTCCACCACCATTACCACCTATACCACCATTACTAGATTCTTCTCCACCAGAAGCACCACCACCACCACCACCACCACTTCGTGTTGCGGTCGAAATAGCACCTGCAGCACCTGCATTTCCTACAGCACAACAACCACAACCGTTTACATCGCTTGCACCTGTACCGCCTGCACCACCTCCGGTTGTGCCACCAGCACCTCCTGTGCCACCAGTAAGCGTACAATTATTTGCACTTGCAAAATTTCCCGATGCATTCCCGCCATTCCCACCAACTGTAGTGCCACCGCCGCCGCCGCCGCCACCGCCTGTACCGGCATCCTCTTGGTCATCAACATCACCAGCAGTTCCGTAACCTCCATTACCACCTCTATTTCCTGCAGTACCGGCAATACCATTTGCACCCGAACCAGCATTTCCTGTTAATATTTGTGTTCGAATAAAATAATAATTAGAACAATTTGTTAAGTGAACACCATAATTAGAAGTTCCAGAGCCATTTGTTGCATTAGATGTAGTTATTGTAATATCCTGAAATCTAAAATTTGTAATTGTATTTCCATAAAATGCTACAATACGTTGAGCTCCTACAGTTCCTTCAAGATTTAAATTGGAACGATTAATAGTAGTTGCACCAGGTTGACTAGTTTTTGTCCAACTATTTGCAGGATCAAAACCGCCTTCAATTGTTAAAAAGCTACTAAGATATAATGGATTATTTATTGTATAAGTTCCAATAGCTAATTTTAAGACAGCATTTTGGCAAGCTGCAAAATTTATTGCATTAGCCAAATTTGCCGGAGAAGCTTGAGTGCCTATACCTGTTCCAGTTGGACTTACATATATATTTGTACAACTTTGCAAAGCAGGTGGTGAGCCAACAATTAAAGATACTACATCTTGTGAAACACAACCTGATGTAGGATTGGTAACTCTCATTGTGTAATTATATGTTCCTGATGTTGAAGGTGCAACGATATTAATTGTTGATGTAGTGCCCGATACCGTACCAGTTCCTAATGAAACCATTGAAGGATCAAACCATTGAAAATTCATACCAGTAGTATTCGAGTTACCAACTATTTGAACACTTCCACCAGCACAAACATTAACTGAATTAACAGATATATTGGCAACAGGATCTGGTTGTATGGTAACTCTCACATTATCTGAAGAACTACAACCATCGGAATACGTTGCAGTTACTGTGTAATCGGTAGTAGTAGTTGGTGATGCTGTTGTTGTTGAAGTAGTAGTGCTGGATAAATTATTAACAGGTATCCATGCGTATGAAGTAATATTGGTTGCAGCTGAGGTTGCAGTTAAAACTGTTGATTGACCGTTACAAATAGACACATCTACTCCTGCATTAATTGGCGCATTCGGATTTGGTATGATATTAATAGTATATGTTCTAGAATTTTGTCCTGGAATTGGGCATGAATTATCTCTAATAACAACAGAAAAATTAAAAGTACCGACAGTTGAACTGGAAGGCGTCCAACAAAAACGTGCAGTTTTATTATTACCTGTTCCAGTTACATTAAATGTTGAACCAGGTATGCTTCCAACAAATTGCATGGTTACGTTATCACCAGCGTTTGCATCCGTTCCATTTATATCAAAACAGAAATTACTTCCTTGGCATTTTGTAATACTATATACACCAGGAACACCATTAATTCCTGATAAATTAGGGATCTGGTTACTGCAATTTATGATGTACAATTGTATATCGCGATATATTTCACCAATTTTCACACTGCTTCTGTATTCTTCTACCCGAACACAAATATTTGCAACTTGTGGTGTAGTAGCTGTAAAAGAGATGTCGCCAGTAGCTGAATTTATACTTACAGGATTTGTTAATGGATTTGTGCCACTAAATCCACCAGCATAGGTGACACTTGTGCTGGCTTCTTGTTTGCAATTCACTAATGAATATACCAAAACATCACCATCTGCATCTGTTGCCAATTGCTGAAAAGTAACCGCCTGATTGACACAAGTTGCAATTACAGAATTTGAAGCAAATACTGGTGAACTATTACAAGGAGAAGTTGTATTGTTTATTGTTGTTGAAATATAAAATTCATTTGCATCTGGATTTGTTATATTAGTAATTAAACCATTCCTACAACAAGTACTTGTGCTTAATACAAAGTTGCCACATCCATTAGGAAGAGTTAAGATGCCAGCGTAAATATATCTTTCCGAACCATAAGGACTATTTCCACCAGCACATAAGCTTGTTTGAGAAGGACAAAGATCCGTAATGTCTTGAAAACTCTGTAAGGTAACTGTAAAGCTAGAAGATATTGAACAGCTGGTGCTTGCATAATCTACAATAAAGCTAGTTGGCATACTAATACCATCACAATCTCTTAAGACTACTAATTTTACTTGATATTGATTAGGTCCAATACAACTATAAGTTAATTCAGAACCCTGGACGTGTGAACCAAAAGATGATTTGGTTGTCAAGAAATAAATCGTAAAAAAAATACATGTAAATAAAAATCTCATAGTATATGTTTATGGTAGGAAATAAGATGTAGAAAGTAAAATTAATCATTAATTTGTTAATTATCAAGTTACTTATAAATAATGATCTTACATACATTGTACAAGTAAATATAATTTAAACTTAATTTAATAATCAACCCTATTTTTACATATTTATTTACATTATTCATTTTAAGCTCTATGTCTTAATACTGTATTTTACCATGAGATAAAAGGGAAAAAGACAATACTGACTTATTAAAAGAACTTAAAACAAAACTACTACTCCAAGATATTGGCTTTGAAAATTATTCAATGGTTTTATTTCATAATTCTAGAGTTTCTTTTTATAAAATACAAATTCCTCTAGCCATTCTTTTTCTTTGTTATGCATACGTAGTTTTATCACTAATTTATTTTTGATGCGATGGTAAGTCATGCCATTAAAATAAGCGGTCTGGTTTTCTAGTTTTATCAACTTAAAGATTGTCCAATCTTCTTTTTCTTCCCATGGTGATAAGTCTGCACTGAAATGTTTAAGTTTCACGGAAAGCGTACCGTCATTTTCCTGAGTAAGGTTCATGTATTCGGTAAACTGTAATCTTCCTTTTTCATAAAACCGGAAAATGCCTTGCATACTGCTGTCGCCAGCAGGCATCCAAAGTTCATCGCAAGTGCCACCTAAACCTGTACCTTTCCAATTTCCAGTTAGCCATGCTATATCGGATAGTTTGCCTTTGTCCGCAACTTCGCTATCTTTGAGTTGAAGTACTTCTTGTGCAAATCCATTTGAATAAAAATAAAGTAATCCTGTAAGTAATAGATACGTGTATTTTTTCATACGATAGATTTTAGATGAAATAAAAATAAAAAAAATAGCACACTAATTTTTTCAATTCTTCTATGTCTTTATTAAAATCATTCAAGTGTTTTTCAGTTGATTTTTCTTGCGCAAGACTTTTTTTGTGTATTAAAAAAAATTTTGATTTGAAAGGTTTAACTTTTAAAAAAAATCTGGTTAATGACAGGCAGCATCAGCAGACACGATTGATCCTGCGGAAAACTCGCGACATAGTTTAATGCGAAAGCAAATCATTCAGCGAAGCTGACCTTTGATTTAAATGCTATTTTCAAAAAAGTAATATTAAACCGCCAAAAAAAACGAAAAAATTTGTTTGGATATGATGTTTTTTATAATGTTTGGCGCACTTGCTTAGTTGCCGTTTGCCGAACTATAAATTGTCAAGCTAATATAAGGATTAAAGTGTAAAATAAAGCCCGAACACAGCGATTTAACGGCAATTGAGCAAGTGCGCTGTTGTGCGTTCGTTGTTTACACAATCTAATTTTGATTCTTCATTTTCAATGTTATGTCGCCAATATTGTAGCTATATATTGAAGCTGGTAAAAATGAAAATTGTAAACCTTCTATTTGCTTTATTCCTAGTTGGTCTATTGATGTTACCAAAGCATTTTTAAAATTGTTGCTTTTACAAAAATGTATTAAACTTTTTAATTCGTTTGGTTTTTCAAAATATCGATTACTCCATTTTATCTCAACAACCCATTGAGGTTTATATTTTTTATCATCAACCAACACTAAGTCTACTTCACCTTCTTTTCTACCTTCTTTCCATCGGGCATAGGTTAAATCCAATTTTTCCCTATGCATCCATTGCGATAAAACTGCTGTTTCCACCATATTCCCCATTTCACTGTCCGTTTCACTAATGGGTGAAAATAAGGCTGTTCGCAATGATGGATTTGTCAAATACACTTTGAAGCTGGTTATTCGTTTTAGTCGTTTTGCTGTTACGTCAACTTTGTTTAATACTTTGATTAAGAATGCAGCTTCTAAATATTCTAGGTATTTTTTCAAAGTGTCTTTTTGTATTCCACTTTCTTTACTCATTGTTTCATAAGAAAATTCATTACCAGTGTTGTAAGCTATGTAAGTAAAAAATCGGTTCAACTCTTGTACGTCTTTTATGCCGTATAAACTTGGTAAATCTCTAAGTAATACTTTATCTACAATATCGTTTTTTACGTATCGTCCCATATCACTTTGTATCTTTTCACTTAAAACAACTTCTGGGTAACCACCAAAGTTTAAGTAATGTACAAACTCTTTATTTAAAGCCTTTACATCGTGTGAAAGACAATATGGTATTTGATTTTCTCCGTAGCTTATTTCTCCATTGTATATTAAGTGGTTCATTTCTTTTAGATGAATGTACTCCTGGAATGTAAGTGGAGGCAACATAAAATCTGTAAATCTACCCGCTCCGCTTTCCGTGCTATGCCATTTTAATGCTGCGGCTGCTGAACCTGATACAATAAATTTCGTTTCAGGAAAGGAGTCAACTAACACTTTAAGGTGGCGTTCCCAATCTTTAAGGTATTGTATTTCGTCAAAAAAAACATAGCAACTTTTTAGATTGTCTTGATTGAGTGATTGCTTACACAAATTTAAAATGTCTTCTAAACTTAAGTGCACATAAATAGGGTTGTCTATACCTATAAAAAATATTTTTTGCGGATTTACATTTTCAGTCAATAATTGTTGTATGCTGTGAAATAACATTACAGTTTTCCCAACACGTCTTGGCCCCATAAGAACCAATGCTCTTTTTACATTTTTTTCAATTACAAATGGATAAAACAAGCTAAAATATAGTCGCTTGGCCATTGTGCTATACACTTCCGGTATTTTTTTGTTAACCCACCAAGGATTTTCATACCGTAAGCGTTCAATTATTTTTTCTGTTGGAATAAGACTTATACTGCCCATAAAATCATTTGTTACTACAAATATAGTAATAATAGATAGAATTAGATCTATTTATTTGTTATTTTTTTGTCTTTATAAGGAGTATATTCTCTTAGAACTCATCTAATTTGTCGATTTTTAAGGAAGTCTTTACTTTGGTGGTTCGTCCTACCATTAGCTACAAC
>JADJSS010000001.1 GCA_016711605.1 Saprospirales bacterium | reverse complement strand
GACTACAAAATTGATCTAGTAGTAGGAGAAGGAGTTACAGCGCAAACTGTGCAGATACCTCTAAAGAAATTTACTTGTAGGAGCGACTACAAAAATTGGAATGATTAGTGAGCCTCTCAAGAATCGTTTTGCTGGAATTCAATTTCGTTTAGGTATTATTCAGATGGAAAGATCGCGCGTATCGTTTCTCGCTCTGCCAAGATTTTAAATATACAGATTTAGTTCAAATGCTGCACTTGAAATTGGCAGCGCAGTAGGAAAACTCCTCGGATTGCAAATCATTTACTCAAAGAATTCGTGACTTCGCAGAAGTGCAGAATAACAGGCGTATTACATGATGTTTGTAAAAGCTCTCTACAAAAATTCGGAATTGATCATCTAGGTCTGGATAATATGGATAGACAAATCCTAACTTGTATGATAGAAGATACAAAGGCGGACCTGTAGGATTAAAGCGATAGCCGTCATAGTTGGCGAAGAAGAAGAACGATTGAAGATTCCTATGAATCCTATCTCGTTCGCATAGGGCTAATACTGCGAACCCCACGCAGGTAGCATGGCAAGTGAGCTAGCCTATCAACATATGGGCTTGGAAGGAAAGAAAAAGATGAACAAAGAAATCTTTTTCTTTTGATTTAAACTCGCTCGATGAGGATGAACGGCGTTTGCTGCTATCAGCAAGCCTTGTTTTTCATGCTCTCATTTTCTATTGCCATTTATTTACAAAGAATATGCTCTGGCGCCTTCTCGGAACAGATAGCAATATTGTGGATATGAAGAAGAGGCGGAGAGAATCAAAAGTCTACGAAGTTCTACTCGAACAAGAATTTACAAACAAAACAAAAAGGATGAAATCAAAACTCTCTCGAATGAAGACTCCGCCGGATCAGGTGGGCTAACAGAAAAAGAAGGATTTCACACAAACTCTCCTTTCTACGAATTTATATATGGAGGAATGCCTAGCTCATCTCCTCAAATGACTCAAAAGGATTCTGAATCTAAAAAGACAGAAGACGAAATCTATGAAGTGGGAATCTTTCAAAACGATCCGATGATGAAAGTAACTCCACAAAAAACTTCCGTGTCCAATCCGAACACAGGACGGGGAAACCAAAATCCCCTTTCAACTATCGTTTCCAAAAGACTTCGAGTTTAGATGGGACGGTTCGAGTCAACTCTCTATTCCCCGCAAGAAAATGGCTGGTTATGAATACTTCAAGCATATGATAAAACAAATCGAAGAAGATTTGCAGCACCGGGCGGAGCAATATCGCCTATCGTGACCAAGCTGGATTTTTATTCGAGAAGGAATTAGTCCGGGGGAAACAAAGGTTAGCTTCATGCTAAATGATGCAGGACAAGTAATCGATGTAAAGCAAGTCACTTCGCAGGGACAAGAAATTGTAGACCGCGCTTGTATGGATTCCCTCCGCGGACAAAACTTCGGTCCTGTTCCAGCAGAGGTAAAAGAACAGGGAATGATCTTTGGGATTAACTTCGTTTTTCCCCGGTCATATCAGATACCGGTAAACACCTATTTTGCGCTACAATATATAGTTTGATTTAAAGATTATCACCGATGATCACGGATGGAAGAATGTCCGGTCACTGAGTGCGTGTTTACTACGAAGATTAAGTTCGCAATAAAGTCGCGTATCGAACGTGACTTTTTACTAAAAAGCTATTACCCCTGCCACCCTGATCTTTTAGTTACTTATCCCCTTTGTTTTACCACGCTTATCCCCTCGTTGCAGTTCATGTTGCGGTTCAAGTTGCAGTTTATCTTTAGTCATGGAATTTTGAGAGTATAGTTGAACTGATACATGAACTGCAAGATGGACTGCAACATGGTGTTACCTAACCCCAGATTCTGCTGTTCTTGTGGAATATTCAGAAGTATCCCCTTCCCTAAAATCCCCTAACCCCTTCGCAAAGGGGAAAGAAGGGCAGGGGGCTTTTTATATGCATGGGTTGAACTGACGCCCATGTGAAGAGTATTGCGCCCCGTTGGGGCTTCGTTAATTTGCACATCTTTTTAGTTTTCTGACCTATATAGCGTAAGAGCCAAACTACTCTGTATATTTGTTCAACCAATAAAAATTAAACCCGCTTATATTCCAGCCTTCGAAAGATGGAGTCTATACAAATCTATTTGGATGAATCACTGGGAAGAGTTTCGGAGAATTTATAACACAAGATTCTTGTCGAAGTATGGAGAACTTTCGGACGGGAAAATAGAAGAGGTGGAAAAGCTTTTAGGTTGTGGGAATTTTCAGAATGGGTTTCAGAGATATTCTTGTGAAGAATGCGATGTAAACTTAATCGTTCCATTTAGTTGTAAATCAAGACTTTGTTTGTCTTGTTATCGCAAGAAACTTTTCGGTTGGTCGGTTAATCTTTCTCATATACTAAACATAGACTTGCGGCATATTCATATTACCTTTACCATTCCAGGGACTGTATCTAATATTCTTCTGCAAAGAAGAGGCGAAGTCGAAGATATGATTTCCGTAGCAGCAGAAGTTTACAAGAAAGAATTAATCAAATTCGCAAAACTGAAATTTAAAAAAGAAGAAATTACGATTAGCGACAAAGATTGGTTACCCCTGTCACCTCGAACGGCTTCATCGTGAGAGGTCTATCTTGCTTAATACAACCGTTCTTTTGTCAGATAGATTTCTCACGCTCGAAGTTCCACGCTGTCGCCGCTACCGCCAAGCGAGGTTCGAAATGACAGTTTAAATTTTAATCCTCATGTTCATCTCGTGGGGACTACGGCAATTATCCACAAAGAAACGAAAGAAGTTTTGCATCTCTCGTTTTTAAGATACAAGAAATTTGCGTTCTCATGGATGAAAGCTTTTTGTAAACATTACGAAAAAGAAAAAGTCCTTACGAAAGCGGAATCTCTTGTTATCCAAAACAAATACAAAAATGGTTTTCATGTATATTTTCAGCCGATTGCAGGCGATGAGAAAGAACCATTATTTAGAACAGCGGAGTATATTGCATCAGGATTTTTTCACAATTCGCAAATTCAAAAAGTAGATGATGGTTCGGCAAGCTCGCCGAGGCAACCAACCGGATTAGCAACTGTTACCTTTCGATACAAGAGTTGGGTAGAGAAAGATACAAGAGAGAAAAGTTTTCAGGAACAAACAATTGATGTTTATGAATTCATGGCGCGGATGTTATTTTTTCTACCTGAACCAAACCGAAAAATGATTCGTTATTATGGAATCTATGCAAACCGCATCAAAGAAAAGCTTGAATTCATCGAACAACGAACTTGGGCTAAGGCTATTGAGAATAGTTTTGACGCAAAACCGCAAACTGCCCAGACTGTTTTTAAAAAGATGCAGCTAAGCGTTGTTTATTCATATTCAGCTAGAAAAACGATTGAAAGATTAAAAAAGACGCATACTTATTTGAACGGTTACTTTCGACCAAAGGCGCGAGCACCATGATTAATGAGGAACTTTGAATACTAAATTTTGAATGAGATTGACATTTTTTAAAGCCAAGTTTTTCTTGGATACCAGAGGTATATCTTCACAATAGTCGGGCTTTTAAATTGAGGCAAAATTTTACCCCGTTTAGTTCATAACACCTTATTATGAATGAAACACAATCCACTTTGCTTTAAGCTTTTAACTTTGTAGGATAGAAGGAGATAGAATCATGGGAGAAGTTGGATGCAGATTACTAGAAAGAAAATATAGAGTTATTAAAACAAAATGATATTCATTATGAGTTTGATTCTGATAAAACAGTTTATTTATTTACTATAAATAAAGAAGTAATTGCAACATTTGAACTTGAAGATGAAATAAAAGATAATGCGCAAAATCTAATTAAATTTTTGCAAGAGAAAAATATTGAAGTTGTGATGTTAACAGGTGATAATGAAAAAGTTGCTTCAAGAATAGCAAAACAATTAAATATTAATAAATATTTTTCAACCCAAACACCAATATCAAAAGCTAATTATATAAAAGAGTTAAAAAAACAAAATAAAATAGTTGTCATGGTAGGTGATGGAGTTAATGATAGTGTTGCTTTGAGTAGTGCTGATGTTGCCATAGCAATGGGAAATTCAGCTGATGTATCTTTGGCTATTTCTGATGTTGTATTATTAAATTCAACTTTAAGTTCTTTACAAGATGCGTTTCTTATTTCCAATAAAACATATAAATTTATTAAACAAAATCTAGGCTTATCAATTTTATATAATATGGTAACGATTCCCTTAGCCATGTTCGGATATGTTATACCGTTAGTTGCTGCATTATCAATGAGTTTAAGCTCGTTAATGGTTGTTTTAAACTCTCTTAGAATAAAAATGAAATAGGAATATATATATGATAAATGATACACTTTTTTTTATGTTAATTGTTGGAATTATAATCTCAGCTGGAATGTTATTTCTTTTTATTTGGGCTGCCCGTAGTGGACAATTTGACGATGCAAATAAAATGGTAAATGGTTTATTATTTGATAGTACAGATGATTTGAATGATGCTATTAAAAAAGAAAAAAATTCAAAAGATGCAAAAGAATCGAGACTTAAAAATGAAATAAAAAAAGAGGAAGAAGAGAAAAAAGTTAGTCAAAAAATTGACTAACTTTTAAAAAATTATTTCATTGCAGCAATTTGTTTTGCAATATCTGCGATATCAGCATCAGTTAAGTTTTTAACTTGACCTAACATAACACCTTTCATAGCTCCACCATAAGTTCCAGCTTTATATCCAGATAATGAAGCAACTATTTTAGCTTCATCCCAACCTTTTACGATTTGTGATTTACCTAATGCAGCTTTTTCAAAACCAGCACCATGACATCCAGCACATGCAGCTATTGATGCAGCTGATAAAGACGCAGCTGTTGCAGCTACTACGATTGCAGATAATACGATTTTTTTCATTTTTTCTCCTTGATTTTTAGAAAAAATATTTTAGCTTTTTTTTCTTTTTATATACTTAATATTTTTCTATTTTTTCCTAAATTCAAACATAACTTTTACCTATAATTGTATAAAAAAAGTGAAGTAATTAAAACTTTTACTGACATAGATACTTAAAGCTATTTTTGTATATAGTAAGATTTTAAAAATAAGGGTTGAAATTTGCATAAAGATTTAGTTTTTTACAAATAAAAGATTTAACATTTTTTTATAAAAAAGATAATCCAATTTATAACAATTTTTCATTAGAGTTAAAAAAAGGCGAGTTAGTTACGATATTTGGAAAAAGTGGAACAGGAAAAACAACACTTTTTGAGCTTATTTTAGGAAGTTTAAAACCAATAAGTGGAACTATAGAAACATCAAAAATTACCATGATTTTTCAAGACCCATATAACTCTTTTCATCCAACATATTCAATACTTGAACAAATAAAAGATGTTATAAAAAAAATTATAATAAAAATGAATTAAATGCGATTTCTTATCAAAATTGAGTTTAGATAAAAATTATTGAATAAAACCACATGAATTAAGTGAGGACAATTACAAAGATGCTCTATTTTAAGAGCACTTTTAATGAAACCAGATTTACTTTTGGTGGATGAACCAACATCTGCTTTGGATAATATCATAGCTTATGATGTGATGAAGTTATTAATAAAATTATTAGATAAATGTGCGATTTTGTTAATAACACATGATTTAGATATGGCATCTTGGTGCAGTGATAAAATAATAAGGTTAGAAGAGAATGCAAAAAAATAAAAAAGCTCTAGTTTTACTTAAATATGGGTGAAGCTAGAAATAAAAATGAATTAAAAATGTTTTAACAAATATAGTTTAATGATAAAAATCATATCAGTAAAAAATCCTTTGATTAGAAAAATGATAGCATTTTTCATTACAACAACAAGACTTGACGTAGGGCTTGGAAAAATTATGAAAAAATAGGAAATGAATCACCTATAAATAAATTAACTGAAAAGTTAGTTTTTAAATGTAATGAAAAAATAGAAGATTTTACAACTTATCAAGT